>JBOEGF010000090.1:0-813 GCA_050633305.1 Nannocystales bacterium | reverse complement strand
GCGATGGTGGTCTTCCTGAACAAGGTCGACCAGCTTGCCGAGGAAGACGAAGAGATGATCGAGCTGGTCGAAGAGGAGCTCCGCGAGCTTCTTTCCAGCTACGACTTCGACGGCGAGAACACGCCGATCGTGCGTGGCTCGGCGCTGAAGGCTCTGGAGTCGGACACGTGGGAAGCAGACGACTGCAAGCCCATCTTCGAGCTGATGGAAGCGTGCGACAGCTTCGTCCCGGAGCCGCAGCGAGACCTGGACAAGGACTTCCTGATGCCGGTGGAGGACGTGTTCACGATTTCCGGTCGCGGTACGGTTGTCACCGGTCGCGTCGAGCGTGGAATCGTCAAGGTTGGCGACGAAGTCGAAATCGTCGGCATCAAGGACACCGCGAAGACCACGGTCACGGGTGTGGAGATGTTCCGGAAGCTTCTGGACCAAGGCCAAGCAGGGGACAACTGCGGGGTGCTCGTTCGGGGCATCAAGCGGGAAGAGGTCGAGCGCGGTCAGGTTCTTTGCAAGCCCGGCTCGATCAACCCGCACACGAACTTCAACGCGGAGGTGTACGTGCTGAAGAAGGAAGAGGGCGGTCGTCACACGCCGTTCTTCAAGGGGTACCGTCCCCAGTTCTACTTCCGTACCACGGACGTGACGGGCGACATCATCCTGCCGGAGGGCGTGGAGATGGTGATGCCCGGTGACAACGTCACCATCGAAGTGAAGCTCATCTCGACGATTGCGTGCGAGAAGGGCCTCAAGTTCGCGATTCGCGAAGGTGGCCGCACCGTCGGCGCCGGAATCGTGACCGAGATCATCGAGTAG
>JBOEGF010000089.1:0-1022 GCA_050633305.1 Nannocystales bacterium | reverse complement strand
AAACCGTTTCACGGTGAAGGAGGGCCTCTCGAGACCGGAGGCTCGCCTGTGTACGCGCATCTCGCCCCGCCCATGAGGGGCACCGAGCGCGAAAACCCAACGACTGCCGAGCACGGGATGTGCTCGGCCGGGCATGCCGCCCACCGAACGCGACAGGAGCCGCGACCCCATGATGAAACCGCCGTTTGACTGGCACGCCGCCGCACTCGATGTCCCTCCACAGCGCCGACGCGTCGGCAACCTGAAGCGAGGGTGGTGCAGGGACCGCACCGAGAACACCATCCTCGCCCGCCACTACGACCTCCGGGTGTTCGCGGCCTTCGTCCTGGGCGCCGAGCTGGCCCCTCCCACCGAAACTGCCCACACCCATGCGGCCCTCGTCGTGCTCGGGATTCTTCGCAAGGGCTCGGCGTACGCACAGAGCGTCGTGCTCCAGTTCATCCAGACCCACCCCGGACGGGACGCCTCGGTCATCCGATGCGTCTCGACCCTCCGCAGCTGGGCCCGTCACCTCCATGCCAAGCGCGAGGTCACCTGCAGCCTGGATGGCATGCCCACGCCCAAGGTCGCCGCGCTCCGCCGCCGCTCGAGCGCACGGTCCGAAGACCTGACTCGAGAAGGGTTGGACTCCGCGCAGCCCAACCCTGCCACCAGAACTCGCGCGCTGCGGTTCCTCATCGCCCGCGACGCGGCTCTCGCCGAAGTCTCAGCTCACTCGACCTTGAAGCAGGCTCAGCTGCAGCGTCTCCGGTGGCGGGACATCGAGTTCGGCGAAGACCCCGAGTTCCTGACCTCCGCCCGCGTCCAAGTCCCAGCCCGCGACGGGCGCTTGCTCCCGCATCACCTCCCGCCTCACGCCACCGCTGCGCTCAAACGCTGGCGTGGGCTCTACATCCGTCAGTTCGGCGTGGCCTCGAACGGTGCAGTCGTCTTCCCCGACCCTCATGGTCAGCCCATGAGGCCCTTGGGGCTCGACGAGATCATGGAACGTCTTCGTGCAGGCTGAGCCTCGTTCCGCTGTC
>JBOEGF010000088.1:0-2053 GCA_050633305.1 Nannocystales bacterium | reverse complement strand
ATCGCTGCCCAGGTGCCCCGGAGTCGCTGCCCAAGTCCGGCCGGAATCCTTGCCCAAGTGCGCCCGGAATACGCACCAAGATGAGCCCTGACCTCTCGAAGAAGAACTGCTGTCCGCGGTGACTCCTGACCGACGCCAGGTACACGAACGGTGAGATAGTACCCGAAGTCCGGGAGCGTGTTCAGGGCATCGAGGATTCGGTCTCTCTCGACCTCCGCCGGCGCCTCCAACACACGCGCTTCGAAGAAGAACTCGCCGTGCGGGCCCGTCACTTTCCAATCGGGACAAGCCCCGGTCGGTGCCGACGGGTGCCATTCAAGGCTGTAGCCGAGTCCGGTCAGGACCTTCGTGCACGCCAACTCCCAAACTGCGCTGCGATGAGCCGTGTCGCGGGCGCGAAGCCTCGCGACGATGTCTCTATGAGCGCATGCTGGAACGAGTGTGAGAGCGTCCTCGAGCCATCTTCGCCACCGCGCAGCGACGGGCATCGTCGACCTTGCATAGTAGTGCGCGAGGCGTTCTCCGAACCCGAGTGGCTTGTCGTCTGACTCGAGGTGCCCGTACCGGGCATCGTGATCACCTGTACCGGGCATCGTGATCACCCGCGAGGAGTTCGGAGCGAAGCGACGCTGGGGTGAGGGCTACTCGGAGAGGTTGCTTTCTTCCTTGCGACGAGATGGGCCCGTGAGCTTGATGCGATGGGCGTTGCTGAGGATACGATCACAGATGGCGTCGGCGGTGGTTGGATCGCCGAGATGGTCGTGCCACTTGTCCGTGGGCAGCTGCGAGGTGATGACGGTGGAGCGCAGGCCGTATCGGTCATCCATGATCTCGTTGAGGTCGCGGCGCTCGGTCGCGCCGACCTCGGCGAGGCCCCAGTCGTCGAGGACGAGGACGTCGGTCTTGGCCAAACGAGTCAGGAGGCGAGCATAGCTTCCATCGGCGTGGGCGAGCGCGAGCTCGTGGAAGAGTCGCGAGACTCGGCGGTACAGGACGCGGTATCCCCGTCGACAGGCTTGCTGGGCCAGCGCGCATCCGAGGTAGGTTTTGCCGACGCCGGTCATGCCCGTGATGACGATGTTTTGGTGAAGCTCGACCCACTTGCAGGTGGCGAGGTCGAGCACCTTCTTCTTGGTCAGGCCACGGTTTCGCGGATAGTCGATATCTTCGATGCACGCCTCGCCCAGTCGCAGCCTGGCCTGCTTGAGGTTGCGCTCGACCTTCTTGCGCTCGCGGTGGACCCACTCGGCGTCGACGAGCAGGCCGAGCCGTTCGTCGAAGGAGAGCTGCCCGATCTGAGGGTCGCCTTGTTGGCTTTGCCATGCGTCGGCGAGTCCTCGCATTCGCATCGAGAGTAGGCGTTCGTAGGTTGGTTGTTCGAGCATGTCGTCTTGTTCCTTGGGGTTAGTGGTAGTAGTCGCCGCCGCGGATGTTGTCGTGCTCCACGGGCGGTCGCGGTTCGGGTTGGTCGGTCTCGACACTGTCGAGACCGTTCTTGAGCACGCCTTCGACGTGCCGATACGAGCGCGCGCGGACGGCCAGCGACTTGCCGCAGGCGGCTTCGAGGCGTGGCTCGCCGTACTTCTTTGCCAGCCGCAGGATGCCCAAGCAGGACCGATAGCCCTGCTCGGGATGCGGCCTCTCTTCGAGGATCACGGTCACCAAGGCCGCGGTGTTGGGGCCGATGTTTTCAGCCCACGCGATCATCCGAGTCGGCGTCCATTCGAGCTGAGCACGGTGAGCCTTCGGCATGTGCTCGGCCACGGTCGTATGGCGTCCGCGCTGATGACTGCAGGCATGAGATGCGACTCGCTTTCCCTTCGCGAACACCTCAACGGTCGCGGCGGTGACACGGGCTTCGAGGTGTTTGTTGTCGAGGCGGAGCTGGTAGGGAACCGAGTAGAAGTGGCCGTCGACCTCGACGTGATAGTCGATGTGAACGGTGCACGGTTGCCACTGCGCGTAGACGAAGCGACGCGCCAGCGGCAGCAGGAGGGGCTTGTCGAGGCGCTCGAACAGCTCCCTCCGACTCGTGTTGCCGATCGCCAACATC
>JBOEGF010000087.1:0-6247 GCA_050633305.1 Nannocystales bacterium | reverse complement strand
GAATCGTTGGCGAACTGCACTAGAGCGCTCCGGGATCCTCGTCGCGCTTGCCTTGGGGGGTTGTGGGCCTGCGCCGATGCCCGCCACGACCACACCGGTTCACACGCTCGGCGGGGTGACGATGGTGACGCCCAGGTGTGTCGAGGTGCGCTCCTGCTTGCTCGGCCAAGTGGTCGCGGCGGAGACCTCCGCTCCCTTGGCGCGCGCCGCGGTGTTCCTCGAGCGAGAGCCGGAGGGGACCGCCTCCGATGCACCGCTGCAGATCGTTCGCACCACGGACGAGCAGGGGGTGTTCACGGTCGCCGATGCGCCGCTCGGGCGGTACTCGGTCTCCGTCTTCAAGGGAGCCCGGCACATCACGGCGTCCGGGCTCGAACTGGGGGGCGCCGGCACCCTGATGGTCCCGATTCGTCTCCCGCCGCCGATCTAGAACGAGGGCAATCCTCAACCGCCGCCGCGGCGGGGTTACCAGCTGTAGAAACCCTGCCCCGACTTCTTGCCCAGCTTGCCGGCCGCGACCATCTCGCGGAGTAGCGCAGGAGGCTTGAAGTGGGCACCGTCCTCGAGCTTCTCGCTGAGGTACTCGGCGATGTGGAGTCGGACGTCGAGCCCGACGAGGTCGGTGAGGCGAAGCGGGCCCATCGGAAACCCGTAGCCCAACGTCATCGCCTTATCGATGTCCTCCGGGCTTCCGACCCCTTGTTCCACCATCCGGATCGCCTCGAGCCCGATCACCAGCCCCAGTCGGCTGGTGGCGAAGCCGGGGAAGTCTGAGATCTTGATCGTCTGTTTGCCGATCCGCTCGCCGAACGCGGCGGCGGCGTCATAGACCTCGGGGGCGGTCTGGGGGCCGACGATGATCTCCAGCAGCTTCATGATGTGCACCGGGTTGAAGAAGTGCAGCCCGATGACCCTGCTGGGGTCGGGGAGAGCGCCGGCGATCGAGTCGATGGAGAGCGAACTCGTGTTCGTTCCGAGAATCGCCCCATCGGCTGCTCCCTGAGCTGCGCGAGTCAGAACGTCGTGTTTGAGCGGGAGCTTCTCCGGGACCGCTTCGATGACGAGGTTCGCCGCCTCGACCGCCGCCTCGAAATTCGGCTCTCCACGGAGGTTAGACAGTGTTCGGGCTTTCTGCTCCTCGGTGACTTTCCCTCGAGCGATACCCTTGTCGAGGTTCGCGGTGACCTTGGACAGGCCAGCTTCGACGGCGTTGTGGGACACGTCGAACAGTGTCGTGGTGTAGCCGGCCGCAGCACATACGTGTGCAATCCCATGACCCATCGTTCCGGCCCCGAGCACGGCGACCCGCTGCAGATTCTCGCTCATGCCGCTGGTTATGCCACTTTCGCGGCAGGACCGGGGGCCGCTACGGCCGCGAAACCGCAGGCAGAAAAGCTCGTCTGCGGTTGGACCACTCGGGCATACTCGGGGGTAGGCGGCCTACGGGTCGTGGAGCTTCACGACGTGCGAGAAGACGCCCAAGCCGACGTACCGCTGCTGCTGATGTGTGCGGAGGACAGCGAGGTTTCCCTCGTCCACCTCGTCGATGTGCTCAACCGCAGTGGAAGGGCGCCGGAGGTGATCGCCGGAGTCGAGCACGACACAACCCTCCTGTCCTCGGCGACCGACCGGACTCGCGGGGCCGCTCTGTTTGTGCTGTGCCAGTCGAGCGAACTCGATCGCTCCCAAGTCCTTCGGCTCTCCGGTCTCTTCTCTGCTCGCAAGGGACCGCAGCACGAGCTGCTCGTCGTCGATGTCGATGGCTCCGCATCGCTCGACGCGCTTCCTTTGATCGAGGCTGCCATGGAGTCTCTCTCCGAGGGCTCGGCCGAGTCGGCCGAAGCATCCGCGGCCTTGGCCTCGAGGGTTCCCAAGCGCGATGTGGTCGTGATGCCTGGAGATTCGGTTGGGTCCGGGTCGATTCCCAACTTCGATGAGGAGGAGGGGAAGGAGCGTCAGCTCCGTCTCGATCCTGGCACGCCGCAAGCCCCCGCCGTCGATACGACAGACGCCGAGAGCGATGCGGGCAGTGCAGCAGCCCTCGCCATGGAGGCGGTTGCGGAGCAGGAGTCTCGAGAGGCAGCGGAGCGAGAGTCCCAGGAGGCGGCGGCTCGCGCAGCCGCAGAGCGCGAAGCCCGAGAGGCCGCGGAACGGGAGGCGGCCGAGCAGGCCGCTCGCGACGCAGCAGAGCGGGAGGCCCGGGAAGCAGCGGAGCGAGCGGCGGCCGAACGAGAGGCGGCGGAGCAGCGAGTTCGCGATGACGCCGAAGCTTTGGCCCGCAGCTTCCATGAGGAGATGGTCGCCGCTGAGGCCGTGCTGGAGCGGCGCTCTTCTCGTCGAACCGTACCCGAACCCGCTGCGACCGGTTCGGCAATGGAGCTTGGGGATGGTGTCCCGGTCCTGCTCCAGGCCGACCAGGCCGAAACTCGCCCGCTCGGGCTCGAGGAGCCGATCGCGATCACGGTACCCGACCCGGTCGAGCCACCCGGCGACGAGCTGAGCTTGAGGGCATCGGAGGCCGAGTCGCTTGCCGAGTCTGGTGAGCAGGTCGGGGTCGAGTGGGGGCCGCCGGTCGGAGCGGAATCCGGTGAGGAGTCTGGCAGCGACTCGAGTGACGAGTTGGGGCTCCTGTCGACGAGCCTCTCGGGTGTGCGGGTCGCCGATCCGCTGGCATCCGTCCCAATCCCCGACGCAATCCAGACCGAGCTGACTCCGACCGATACCCGCCGTCGGCGCCGCGAGCCTGACCAGACCGACACCCACACCGCGGCGGGCAACCACGAAGCTCGAGAATCGCGGAGCGGGTGGTTGTTGGCGATCGCCGGGGCTGCGGCTTTGGGCGGACTCGGATTGTTCGTCATGCGTGGCGGAGCGGGCGACGAGGGCGGACAGCGCACTGCATCCGTCGCGGCAACACCTTCCGGTGGCAGCCGAGCGACACCTGCTCCAAAGGCAAGCGCTCCCCGCAGGGCTGACGCCGAGACTCCGCGAGTTGTGGCGGAGCCGGACGCAAAGCCTGCCGCAAAACCCACCCCACCTGCGGAGCCCGATGCTCCGGTGAAGCCCTCCCCGCAGGGGGACAGCGTCGACGCCGAACGGCCGTCCGCCGAGTCCAAGCCGGTCCTGGCCAACCGCCCGGGGCCCGGCTCCGACGAGACCTCCGAGCCCGAGCCCGACGAGACCGCCAAGCCGCAGCCCGACGAGAACGCCAAGCCCGGGTCCGACGAGAGCCCCGAGCAGGGGTCTGACGAGAGCCCCGAGGATGTCGAGGCTCCGGCGATCGTCTCGACGGTCCCGCCGGCCCCGACCGACTCCGAGGCGCTACGCATCGACTTGGCGATTCGTGGCGGGAAGATTCGCGCTGTGGACACGCTTCTCGTGGCGCACCCAGGAACCGAGGAGGTCGACTGGGCGCAGGCCAAGTCCCAGTGCCGCCGGAAACGAGTGGGAGGTCTACCGGGGTGGCGCCTCCCGTCTCGTCGGCAGTTGAACCGGCTGCGACGTTCTCGGTTGCTCGGCTCGGGGACCTATTGGTCGCGCGAACGCGGACCCCACGACGACGACGCGTTCGCGGTCGATGCGGAGTCGAACGAGTCGCACCTGTACCTGGTGGTCGAGCCCGCGGCGCGGGTTCAATGCGTCCGCAAACGCTGACTCACCACAGCTTCACGACGTGGCAGCCCGTGTAGTAGTGGGCGAGGATCTCTTCGACGGTCTTGCCGGCTCGCGCCATGCCCATCGCGCCGTGTTGGCACAGGCCTACGCCGTGCCCGTGGCCGCCCCCCTCGAGGACGAAACGACCGAACTTGTCGCGCGTCTCGCCGATGATGAACATCGAGCTCTTCAACCCTCCGAGGGCACGTCGAATTCGAAGCTCCCCGCGAATGGTGATGGAGCGCTTGCTACCCTCGAGTTCCAGCGTGGTCGCTCGTCCGCTCCGACCCCGGTCGGAGACCCGCATCGCCTTGATGATCCCGACGTCCTTGGGCACTCCGGTGTTCCCCGCGACGGCGCTGGGGTCGATCGTCTCCGTCCAGCGGTACGGCGTCTGGGCAGTCCCGGGCGGTGGCTGGCTGAACGAGGAGGGGGGCTTGCGTAGGAAGGCCGCGATGTTGGCCTCATCGATCCCCTCGCGGAAGCTCTTGCCGAGCTTGGGGTCGGGTCGGCCGCGGAGTTGGGCATCGGCGGCGCCGGGCCAGACGACGTCATTGTGCTCGGTGTGGCCGCCGCTGTTGGCGGAGTACACGGTGTCGACGAGCTGAGTCTCCGAGGGCCGCATCGCGACAAGCCCGACCGTTTGCTTGACGGCCTTCGTGGTCCGCGGGTGTTCATGACCGCGGCCCTTGTAGACTTGGCAGTGTTGCTCTGAGCAGACCAGGAACGGATCGGCGAGGTGGCGCGTGCCGACCTTGGTCACGAGCTGGCCTCGTGCGGCGACGGCTTGGGCCTTGAGAGCCTCCATCGGAGCGCTCGCGAAGATCTCCGCGGGCACGAGGCCGGCGAGGAGGTCGGACTCGGAGACCAGGTTGACCACCGACAGCTTCCCACTGGCGTCGATGGCGACGTACATGCTTCCAAGGTATTTGCGGTCCGAGCGTGTACCGGTTCCCATCGTCGTCCCGGACAGGACGTCGTGCACCGTGATGGCTCCACCGCCGCGCGGTGTGAACCACAGGACCCCCTCGGCGGTCACATCGACATCGTGCTCAAGGTCTCGGGCGACCATGCGCCCCTCGGCGCGGTTGTGGACACGTGGGTGGAGCTTGCCGACCGCGCCGTGCTCCTTCTTCGCTTGGAACGCGTGTTCGAGGGCGACACGCTCGGAGGTGAATCGGCCCGAGGTGACGAGCATTCTGCGGTTGTCCAGCACCCGGCCTTCCACACCGAAGACGGTGCCGATCTCCTCGTCCGAAGGGGTGAAGCCCTTCTTCTTCCAGCGCTCCATCGTGGCGTCGGGGCGAAGCGCGTGCTTGCCGACCAGCTCTTCGAGGACCAGGGTGTAGGTCTGCTTGGCGGGCGCGGACTTTCCCAGTTGCACGGTCAGACGTTTGCCCGCGCGGATGCGGGTGCCGCCGTCGCCCGAGGGGAGAATGTCGAAGCCATCCGGTGCGGAGAGTTCAATCTTGCGCTGGCCTGTCATCAAGCCGACGGTGATCTGAGGTTCGCCGCGGGCGTTGAAGTTGAACTGGTTGCTGTACAGCAGGTCGATGCGATCCGAGAGCGCGAGGTCCGAGGCTCGGGCCGACCCCGTCCACCCCAGGCTGGAGACGGAAGCCGTCGCCAGACCGGTCCCGAGGGTCCGAAGCACGCTGCGTCGAGAGAGCACCATGGCGGCACTATGGCTGCGGTGCCCGTACTGGCGAAAAAACCTGAGTCTGGCCGCCGTGACCCGCAGAGATAGGCCTCAGGAGGAGCGTGGCGACCGCTGTCGGCTAGGGGTTGGGCGGCTGAACGCGCTCGACGTGAACTCGGGGTCGGTTTCGGGTGATGTAGGCCATGTTCAACAGGTTGATGGTGAAGTGGGCCGCAACCGCCGCTCCCAGGTTCCCGGTCAGCTCGGTCATCACGCCGAGCGCCAGGCCGAGGACAAACGAGCTCATCGTCCACGGCCACAGGGCACGGCGTCGCGGAATGTGGAGCAGGGCGAAGACTGCCGAGCTCGCCCATAGCCCCCATGCGTCCATCATCGCGCCGCGAAACAGGACCTCTTCCCCCACTGCACTCGCCGCTGCGAGCAGAAAGAGCTCGCGCGGCTGTGGCCGGCCGAACATCCCCTGGAACTCGCCGTGCAGCTCACTGAGCCATCGCATGCGGAGCTCCAGCGCACGGAACACTTGGACCGTGATGAGACCGAAGCCGACCCCCCACAGCGGGGTGAGCAGGAGGGCGAGCCATCCCTGCGTCGGGTCGATGCGCCACAGGTCGTTGCTGTCCTGCGAGATCGCGTGCCAGAAGAACCCGCCGACGAGGAGCGCCGCATAGAACCCCACGACCGTCGACGCACGCGCCGGGGCCTCGCGGGGCGTGGTCAGCTGGCGCGCTCCCATCACCGTGACAATAGCCGAAAATCGATACCCGCCCGGGTCCGACCCGGGACACGGGCGGCTCCGGGGCGGCGGGGTTGGCCCCGGGCGAACGAAAAAACCCGCGAGGCGGCTGCCTGCGGGCTTTCTCTGGTTCTCGCGAACCGTTTCGAGTGTCTGTGAGCCTCGAACGAGGCTCGAGTTGTGCGAAGGGAGGGACTCGA
>JBOEGF010000086.1:0-2143 GCA_050633305.1 Nannocystales bacterium | reverse complement strand
CGGCGCATGCACGTCAGCGGCAGCAGCTCGTCGACGAGGGCAGGGCCGGCCTGCAGCAGCAGGTAGTGGTGGTCGCTGGGCCTGTCGCCCGCGCCACGCTTCCAGGTCTGGCGCTTCGTGACGAGGCCCAGTTCGATGAGGCCAAGGGGGCGGTCCTTGCCGCCGTTGAGCGCGTACCGCAGGGCTCGCTCGCTCATCCCGAGGTCCGAGGCCAGGATGGGCTGGAACTCGTAGACCCCCAGGGCGCCGCCCATGTACGCCGTGACGACGACGCGCAGCAGGTCGAGCTGGGTACGGGTAAGGGCAGGGAAGCGACCTCGGAGTGCCCCCGGGAGGCTCGCGGGGCGGTCGCCCAGGTCGCGCACCGTGAAGCTCTGGGCCTCGACGTTGTCCATCGTCCGGGTGGCCGACAGGCCCTCGTCCCACACGGTCGCCCGGCCGACCCGGCGCTCGATGCCGTCGAGCTGGAGCTCCAGCTGCTCGCAGGACACGTGCTTGCCGCTCCCCTTGCGCCGGTACCAGGCCTGCGGGAAGAACCCCATCTGGGCGCAGTGCGCTCGGTCTTGAGCCCGCTGGGCCTCGCGCTTCGCGGCGCGCTCGACCTTGCGGCGCTCCAGTTCGCCCTCGGGGACGCAGTCGTCCTCGTAGCCGGCCCAGGTCTCCGCGAGACGCGCCTGAGGGTCGACCTCCGTCGAGACAAGCGCCTGCGGCACCTCGGGGAGGCCGGCTTGGGCCTCGGCGTTGACGAATGCGGCAGGGGAGGGCGGTGATGGCTCCTCGCTGGCTCCCTCAGCCCGCCCAGGCTTTGCCGGGTCTTCCTCGACGCCGACAGAGCCGGACGCGCTCACGGGCGCCTGAGGCGGCTCTGCGGTCCCAGCCGAGACCGTCGCTTGGCCGGCGCGCTCAGGAGCGCTCACGGCCGCCCTGGGCTCGCGCCCGGCGTCGTCGCACCTCGGGCCTGCTTCGGCCGGCTCACAGCCGTCCTGGGCAGCCTCGGGAGTCTCAGGCGGGACGTCGGCCCCGTCCTTGCCCTGAGCGAGCACGCCTTCAAGCTGGCTCGCCAGCTTGGGGTCGAGTCGCCGGAGCTTGTCGAGGTCTCGGCGCCTCATCGGACGCCTCCTCGAGCTGCGGAGTTTGCGGGAGAGATCTCTCCGTCAGCCCAAGTCGCTCGGACTGAGGACACACATCGATCGACACGACCGTTCGCCACCCCAAGGGTGCGCGTACGGCCGCAGAATTCTGCGGCTTCCACAGTCCGACCTCAGTTCCGAAACGGAAGGTGGCTGTGAGATGCAGAGGGTTTCGAGATGAGCGGGGGTCGTGCTACGGTTTTCACGTCGGCCTGGTCGAAGGTCGGCAGTGCGCTCCGGGGTTCCGGGCGTGCAAAACCCGAGGGCTTCCGAAGTGACTTTCGGACCCTTGACCCCGGAAGAGACCAGCACGCCAATGCTGGTCTTTTCGCTTTAAGGGGAGCGCGTTTTCGTTGGAGCCATCGGACCAGAACGGCGGCGACCTGTCCAGGGCAATCCCGGTCATGGCCATGGAGGGCAGGACCCGGTCTCACGCCCCGCCCCGAATCGGTCTTCGCAACGTCGACGGACTCGAGTCGGCCACCAAGTCGACACGCGACCCAACGCCAAGCAGAGATCGCCTGCTACCAGGCGCCCGAGGTTTCGCGGCCGCTCACCTCAGCCATCAAACCGCCTGGCGGACGAGGGTCAGAAGAGCCGCGGCCGCTTGCTGTCGTTGACGAGCGTGTCGCCCTCGGCCACTGAGCCCGCCCGCGCTGTCCGGCTTTCCGGACACGGCGGCGACCCCATCGGCGCGTCTCCTCGGCGTCGACGACACGCGTGCCCCACCGAAGGTCGACGCCCCGAGCGCGGGGGAGCACCGCACTGCGGGCGGCCTCGTGCTCGCATGACTTCGATGTGGTCCCGTCGCAACCGCTGCCCCGGGACGTACCCCGAGCGACAGCCGTCCTCGACGCTTCGGGTATCAACAGCAAGAGGGTCGCGCAGACCGTTATTGCCCTCCGTCCCCTCGAATTATTGCCCCGGTTCTCTCTGCGCCTGCGGGTATCAGCAATAACGGGCCATAACCGCCCGGATTGCTCCTCCCGAAAAACCGTTTCACGGTGAAGGAG
>JBOEGF010000085.1:0-1370 GCA_050633305.1 Nannocystales bacterium | reverse complement strand
AACTGCGTATCCCGGGCGCACTTGGGCAAGGATTCCGGCCGGACTTGGGCAGCGAGTCCGGGGCACCTGGGCAGCGATTCCGGAGCACTTGGGCAAGGATTCCGGAACACCTGGGCAAGGATTCCGGAGCACTTGGGCAGACTTAGCCTGAACGTGTGAGTGGCACCCAGGACGACGGCAACGTCGTCCGATGCGGCGCCACACCATGAGACGAATTCGAGAAGTCCTCCGACTCAAGCACGAGCTTGGCCGCAACCATCGCCAGATCTCGGCGGCCACGGGCCTGTCCAAGGGCTCGGTCAGCACCTACCTCAGGCGGGCTCGCGAAGCGGGGCTGACTTGGGAGAGTGCGGCCGAACTCTCCGAGCACGAACTCGAGGCGCGCCTGTTCAAGGAGCCCGGACGCAACGCGCCAGCAGGCCGCGTCCCTGTCGACTTCGATTGGGTCCACCGAGAGATGCGCCGCCGCGGCGTGACGCTCCAGCTTCTTTGGGTCGAGTACCGCGACGCCGCGACCGACGACCCACAGGCGCGCCGGCCGTACCAGTACAGCCAGTTTTGCGATCGCTATCGGCAGTTCAAAGGGCGAGTCGATGCTTCGATGCGTCAGCACCACCGCGCGGGTGAGAAGGCATTCCTCGACTACTCCGGCCTCAGGCCGAGCATCGTCGACCGCATCAGCGGCGAAGTCATCGAAGTCGAGCTCTACGTCGCCACGATGGGCGCGAGCAGCTTCACCTTCGCCGAGGCCACGCGGTCACAGAAGCGCGACGACTTCATTGCCTCGACCGCACGTGCGTTCGAGTACTTCGGCGGCGTTCCGAAGATCACCGTGCCGGACCAGCTTCGCAGTGCGGTCTCAGGACCCGACCGCCTCGATCCCGAGATCAACCCGATGTTCGCAGAGTTCGGAGAACACTACGGCACCGCGATCATCCCAGCGCGGCCTCGCAAGCCGAAGGACAAGTCCAAGGTCGAGGTCGCGGTGCAAGTCGCACAGCGGTGGATCCTCGCGAGGCTTCGGAACACCATGTTCTTCTCGCTCGAAGACCTCAACGCGGCGATTTCAGAGCTGCTCGAGGAACTCAACGACAGGTCCTTTCAGAAGCTCGAGGGTAGCCGCCGAAGCCAGTTTGAGAGCATCGACAAGCCTGCACTGGGCCCGCTTCCGCCTCGCCGTTTCGAGCCGTCGATGTGGAAGAAGGCGAAAGTTCACATCGACTACCACGTCGAGTTCGAGCGCCGATACTACAGCGCGCCGCATCACCTCATCGGGACGCACGTCTTCGTTCGCGCGACAACGACCAGCATCGAACTCCTCGTTGACGGTCGCAGGATCGCGAGCCATTCGCGGAACCACGGGCCGAAGG
>JBOEGF010000084.1:0-4172 GCA_050633305.1 Nannocystales bacterium | reverse complement strand
GACAGCGGAACGAGGCTCAGCCCGCGCGAAGACGTTCCATGATCTCGTCGAGCCCCAAGGGCCTCATGGGCTGACCATGAAGGTCGGGGAAGACGACTGCGCCGTTCGAGGCCACACCGAACTGACGGATGTAGAGCCCACGCCAGCGTTTGAGCGCCGCGGTGGCGTGGGGCGGGAGGTGATGCGGGAGCAGGCGCCCGTCGCGGGCTGGGACTTGGACGCGGGCGGGCGTCGGGAAGGAGAGGTCTTCACCGAACTC
The DNA here is from genome assembly GCA_050633305.1 of Nannocystales bacterium. GTDB lineage: Bacteria > Myxococcota_A > Polyangia > Nannocystales > Nannocystaceae > CAJXVA01. Next base: position 3,913 of record JBOEGF010000084.1, on the reverse strand, counting down.
GATGTCCCGCCACCGGAGACGCTGCAGCTGAGCCTGCTTCAAGGTCGAGTGAGCTGAGACTTCGGCGAGAGCCGCGTCGCGGGCGATGAGGAACCGCAGCGCGCGAGCTCTGGTGACAGGGTTGGGCTGCGCGGAGTCCATCCCTTCTCGAGTCAGGTCTTCGGACCGTGTGCTCGAGCGGCGGCGGAGCGCGGCGACCTTGGGCGTGGGCATGCCATCCAGGCTGCAGGTGACCTCGCGCTTGGCATGGAGGTGACGGGCCCAACTGCGGAGGGTCGAGACGCATCGGATGACCGAGGCGTCCCGTCCGGGATGGGTCTGGATGAACTGGAGCACGACGCTCTGTGCGTACGCCGAGCCCTTGCGAAGAATCCCGACCACGACGAGGGCCGCATGGGTGTGGGCAGTTTCGGTGGGAGGGGCCAGCTCGGCGCCCAGGACGAAGGCCGCGAACACCCGGAGGTCGTAGTGGCGGGCGAGGATGGTGTTCTCGGTGCGGTCCCTGCACCACCCTCGCTTCAGGTTGCCGACGCGTCGGCGCTGTGGAGGGACATCGAGTGCGGCGGCGTGCCAGTCAAACGGCGGTTTCATCATGGGGTCGCGGCTCCTGTCGCGTTCGGTGGGCGGTATGCCCGGCCGAGCACATCCCGTGCTCGGCAGTCGTTGGGTTTTCGCGCTCGGTGCCCCTCATGGGCGGGGCGAGATGCGCGTACACGGGTGAGCCTCCGGTCTCGAGAGGCCCTCCTTCACCGTGAAGCGGTTTTTCGGGAGGAGCAATCCGGGCGGTTATGGCCCGTTATTGCTGATACCCGCAGGCGCAGAGCGAACCGGGGCAATAATTCGAGGGGACGGAGGGCAATAACGGTCTGCGCGACCCTCTTGCTGTTGATACCCGAAGCGTCGAGGACGGCTGTCGCTCGGGGTACGTCCCGGGGCAGCGGTTGCGACGGAACCACATCGAAGTCATGCGAGCACGAGGCCGCCCGCAGTGTGGTGCTCCCCCGCGCTCGGGGCGTCGACCTTCGCGTGAAGACGACGCGCTGACCGCGGACGCGCATGGTCCAGGTCAAGAAGGTCAGAGGACCCAAGGCGTCCCAGGCTATCGGTGTCTTGTTCACTTGCCCGCGCGAGCAGCGTCCCGGGCTCCCTGGGGCGCCTCATCTTGATGAGGCGCGGTGATCTCGAGCGCGGGAGGGTTCGTTGGGGGCCGAGGCTGCGGTCGGTGTGGAGTGGGTATCGGGGCAGTCGACAGAGGGGCGAGTGATCTCGGCGCTGAGCAGCGGCAGGAGCCTGCTCGGTGGCCGCCTCGAAGGGGGGCAACATAGCGAAGATGCTTTCGCCTCGGCCCCTGAGAGTCCGTCCTGACCCCCATGGCCATGACGGGGATTACCCTGGACAGGCCGCCACCGTTCTGGTCCGATGAGGACACCAAAAACGCGCTCCCCTTAAAGCGAAAAGACCAGCACGTAGGAATGCTGGTCTCTTCCGGGGTCAGGCTCTGAAGTCCTAGTTTCAGAAGCCTTCGGGGTTCGTACGCCCCGAAAACCCCGGAGCGCACTGCCGAACTGAAGCACCAGCTCGACGTGAAAATCGTAGCACGAACTCCGCTCGAATCGAAACCCTCTGCACCTCACAGCCACCTCACCCATCGGAATTGAGGTCGGACTGTGGAAGCCGCAGAATTCTGCGGCCGTACGAACGCCTTTGCGGCGTCGTCCGGTCGTGTCGATCGAGGTGTGTCCCGAGTTCGAGTGATCGGAGCTGAGGGGAAGATCTCTCCCGCAAACTCCGCAGTCCGGGGCGCACGATGAAGCGCCGGGACCGCGACAAGCTCCGCCGACTTGACCCGGCGCTGGCCAGCCAGCTCGAAGGGATGCTCGCCCGGCGGGAGGCAGAAACGCTAGAAGAGACGCCAGAGAGCTGCTGTGAGGCGGCCGAGGCGGATCCTATGCCCAGGGAGGCCGGAGCCGCGCCGTCGGCTCCCACGGAGGCCAGAGGGGGCAACCTCAAGGGCCCTGCTCTTGCTTCCGAGGAGCCCCCTGAGAACCCCGTGGAGACGTCCGAGCCCACAGGCGACCTAGGAGGCTCGTCGCGCCCTGTGGAGTCTGAGGAGTCCTGCTGCGAGGGCCCGCAGACGCTGAGTTCGACGGACGTTGTCGATGCGCCGCATCGGGGGTCTTACGGAGAGTCGTTCGCCGAGGGGTACCAAGAACCACTCCTCCCGCTCGAGGAGTTCGAGGTCGATGGGCAGACGCGGTTGTTCAGCGGGGGCTCCGTGGCCCCCGCAAAGCCTGAGCCCGAGACGCCGGCCGAGGAGGTCGATGCGCTGCTTGCGAAGCTCCAGCGCGCCCTCCCCTTCGAGGACGGAGACAAGCTCCCGGACTGCAAGCGGAGCGCCGAGGAGCTGTCGCTGCTGACGTGGCAGGAGAAAAGCACGCGGCGCGAAGACGAGACGTTCGAGCACCCCCCCGAGCTCGACGCGGAGCTGCGTGGGATGTCGGACCCGAAGCTCGGGGAGGCTTGGGGCTGGGTGAACAAGCGTCGCTATCGTGGTTTGTCGGCCCGAGACCTGGCCGTGCAGCGAGAGGTGTACGCCCGATCCCTCGGGATGCTGGACTTGTACGGGCTCGACCGACAGCCGGCCGTATCGGCGATGATGACCGAGGTGCTCCGTTCGCAGGGGTGCCGGTCGGCGGTGGCGCTGTACATCGTGGCGTTGCTGGAGCTGATGCTGGTCAAGGGCCGGTGGACGCTGCGGCTGTCCGCCTCGGACGCGTACACGCTCAAGGGGTGCGCAGCGTCGACGTGGTGGGCCGCGGTGGCTCGCTTGGAGGAGATGGGTATCTTGCAGCGGATGCGCTCGGTGAAGTCGGGTGAGCACGGGCCGGCCCCGGTCCAGCGGAGCACGAACCTGTACATCCTGGGTCCGTGGTGGACCGCAGGGGAAAAGGACGGGTCCGGCGCGCCGAAGCGCGGGACGACTCCGCTCGAACAAGCGCTTGGACTGCTGAACAAATGCATCCGCCGAGAGGACAGCCCCGCCGCTGCTGCGGCGCATCGGAAGACGCTGGCGCCTCGGAAGGCGCGAAGGCGCCGACGCAACGAGGTGAACCGAGACCGGAACCGCAAGCGGCACCGTGGCCTACCCCCACGGGTGACGACGACGCCCGACGTGGTTCGGGCGGCCGAGGTGCTTGCGCGCGCTCGCCTGGCCGAGGAAGAGGCGGCCGTGGAGGCTCAGAGCAAGCAGCGTGCCCAGGCCCTGCTGAGGGGGGACTTCGATGGCCTGTCGCTCGGAGAGCCGCCCCCTGCCCTCGAGCTACCGGTGTGGTCCTCGGAGGCGGCCGAGGTCGCTGCTGCGGCCCAGGTTGGCCAAGCCAACCGTGGGGAGCCCGAAGGGGCTGCCCTGCGGCGAGAGGTCGCTTCGATTCGGGGCGTTCGTCGAGCTGTTTCGGAGGAGCCACGCTCTCAATTGGTTAATTGCCGTCCGGTTTCCGGTCGGCAATCCCGAAGGGGAAGACCGAAGGAAAAATTTGTTTATACCGAACCCGGGCTTTCTCCTGAAAAACGGCCTTCTCGGAACAACAACCACCTCGAACAGCCACCACCCCATGCCCAGGATCGGGCGGACTTGACGACAAAAGCCGGTGACAAATCGGGCTCTGAGCATTTCCTTTGCGTCCGAGCGCGGGCTTTGGACGAGGTCGGTCCCGCGAAAGTCTTCCAGCATGACGAGGCACCTGCATCGCTGCAGGAGGAAACCTTCGTGCGGCAAGCTTTCGAGGCCTGCTTTGGACGAGAGATGCCCGACTGAGTGGTTCAACTTGAAGTCGAGTCGTCTGGCTTGAGAGCGAGCCGGTGGTCCAGCCCGGTAGCGGTCTGGCTTGGGAACTGGCCGGCGGTCCAGCGGTCC
>JBOEGF010000083.1:0-1939 GCA_050633305.1 Nannocystales bacterium | reverse complement strand
CCACAGCGCCGACGCGTCGGCAACCTGAAGCGAGGGTGGTGCAGGGACCGCACCGAGAACACCATCCTCGCCCGCCACTACGACCTCCGGGTGTTCGCGGCCTTCGTCCTGGGCGCCGAGCTGGCCCCTCCCACCGAAACTGCCCACACCCATGCGGCCCTCGTCGTGCTCGGGATTCTTCGCAAGGGCTCGGCGTACGCACAGAGCGTCGTGCTCCAGTTCATCCAGACCCATCCCGGACGGGACGCCTCGGTCATCCGATGCGTCTCGACCCTCCGCAGCTGGGCCCGTCACCTCAATGCCAAGCGCGCGGTCGCTTGCAGTCTGGATGGCATGCCCACGCCCAAGGTCGCCGAGCTCCGCCAGCGCTCGAGCACACGGTCCGAAGACCTGACTCGAGAAGGGATGGACTCCGCGCAGCCCAACCCTGCCACCAGGGCTCGCGCGCTGCGGTTCCTCATCGCCCGCGACGCGGCTCTCGCCGAGGTCTCGACTCACTCGACCTTGAAGCAGGCTCAGCTGCAGCGTCTCCGGTGGGGGGACATCGAGTTCGGCGAAGACCTCTCCTTCCCGACGCCCGCCCGCGTCCAAGTCCCAGCCCGCGACGGGCGCTTGCTCCCGCATCACCTCCCGCCTCACGCCACCGCTGCGCTCAAACGCTGGCGTGGGCTCTACATCCGTCAGTTCGGTGTGGCCTCGAACGGTGCAGTCGTCTTCCCTGACCCTCATGGTCAGCCCATGAGGCCCTTGGGACTCGGCGAACTCATGGAACGTCTTCGCGCGGGCTGAGCCACCTCGGCTTTCTCGCCTGGATAGACGGGCCTGTGTGTTGTCCTTCGGGACTCACGCGGGCGCAGAAGCGCACGCTCATCTCGCCCTCGGGCATCCCGAGTGTCCTGAAGGTCTCTCGGTTCTACGAAGCCGCGGACGTCGAGGAAGTCGCGGACGACTGAGCCGTGACGAAGAGGGAAGGGGACAACGGCGACTTGATGCCGTACTGCGCTCGTAGGCTTCGCAGCCACAACCGCATGAAGTCTCTCTGGCTCACGTACCGCCGCCGATGCACCGCGGCGATGCCGGACGCATCCACCTCGAGCGCCACTGTGTAAATCGGCATTGCGCCGTCCTGCCGGAAGGAGACTGGGAACCATCGCCCCTGCTCATCCCGAAACAGTTCGACCTCGGGGTCCCGGACCATCTCTCCGTCCTCCTTGCAGCCCTGCGCCATCGAGTACGTGCGAGGCCCAAGTCGCTCGATCCTCAAAACCATCACCCCGACCTCGTCCACCCCCAGCGTTCGAGACGAGGACGTACCGCTCGCCGTCGGGTCCGCAAGGCCCTCGACCAAGGCATCGAGGGAGGCTGCGTCAAACTTGCTCAAGGGCCGCGGTCTCATGCTTCCAATACGAGTCCGGTCGCGCGCCATTCCGTGCAGAAAAATTTCGCGCTGGACACCGCGTCCTCAGACGCGATGCCGACGCCGCCTGAGCTGTCGCGGCTATTTTCTGTGCAACGCCTCGGCGCGACGGCCGACAAGAACAGCGTGCGCCCCAAGACCCTCGTCGGCTCCCGTCGTCGCCGCCCCCAAAGCCACCGTCCCCGCGGCATCGTCACCACCCTCGCGCCCGACGGCATCCTTCAAAGCCGAGGAGACGCGGCCACGGGCGAACTCGTCGTCGAGTCCTGCGCGCTTCGCTGGCGGTGCGGAACCTGCGGGTGAGCAGGCACCCCCTTAAGGCGGACAGCGTCAGCGGACCCACCACACGCGATTCGCCCACGTCGAGAACGCCAACACACTCAAGTCGTCCCACGCTTGCAGTGCTTCGTGCATCGGGAACTCGACACCGCTGGGGTCCTCGAGGCTCACCACGAACAACGCCATCAACTCGACCTCCCGGCGCTGCCCCTGCGCCCACGCCAGGAGCGTACCGGGCTCCCA
>JBOEGF010000082.1:0-2551 GCA_050633305.1 Nannocystales bacterium | reverse complement strand
ATACCGGAGGCCCTTCGCCGCCGGCACTATTGCCGACGCGCGAGGGGCACCCGGACCTTTTCCTCTGGCAGAGCAACGCTACCACCAGACCCGGGGCGTTCGTAGTGGACTAGACGCCCGAACTCTGAACCAACGCGATGAGAGTGGCGGTGCAAGGCGAGCCGAGCACGCTCGCGACCTGGTGAGAGCGAGGAGTTCGCCGAGTCCGAGCCGTTCGTAGCGACTCGGCCGGATCGCACAGGGAGCTTTCGCCCCCCCCCCCCTGCGCGAGTTCGTGGGGTGGGTCGCCCCACGCGGTGCGTGGGGTCGACTCTCGGAGGGCTGCACCGGGCCCGTCTTCAGATCTTGATGGCGAGAGCTGCGTTGGCCATGATGTGGCGGGCCATGCCGAGGTTCCCTTGTTTGCGGTCGATCGCAAGGTAGAGAAACAGGGTCTCGCCGATCGGCCGGATGAGGTGGAGTTGTCCGGTTAGCGTAATGAGGATGTCCTCGATGCCGCCGTCGATCTGAAGCTCCTTCATGACGCGTAGCTTGGAGCGGACCACGTCAGTGTTGCCAGCCGCGGCCACATCAAGGTTGAGGCCGGTGCCGACGGTGCCCAGCGCCATCCCGCTCTCGTGGTCAACGAGCGCTGCGCCCAGGAAGCCGGTGACGTCGGACCCGAGTTTTTTGAGGGTGTCTTGTACGTTTTGCATGTCAGTCTCCGCGAAGTGGGGGGGGGCGAAGTATGGCTGGTGGTCCGGTTTTCCGGGACCCCCTATCGGAGGCGAATCGCCCCGCGAGTGAGCGTGGTGCTGGTGGCCTCTCGACCTGGCGCCCCTTAGGAAGGAAGCCGTTGCTGTGCTGTACTGGCAGACGGCGCTGCCGCCGGAGGTGTAGCGAATCTCGGGGTCGCGCCCGAGGTTACCGACGATGATTGCTTTGTTGACTCCGGCCATGGCGGTGCTTGGGAGTGAAAACGGTAGCAGGAGCGTGGTGGGCTAGATGTCGAGCTCCGCGTCGAGTTGGTCGAGCTGGGCCTTGAGCTGGTCCCGACGTTCTTGGTGCCGCTTGAGTTCTTCTACGGCGAGGACGATGCGAGCGTCGAGGATGAAGGCCAGGTCTGGGAGCCTTTGGAGGCTGGCCTTGAACTTGTCCAGGCGCTTCTGGGTGGCTCGGATGTCGGCGTCGGTGTCGATGATGAGCGAGGAGAGCGTGCCGCGGTCCACCATACGGAGACGAGTCTACCTGGAGTGGGGTGGCGGGTAGACTTGCTGCCGATGAACGCCCCGGTGGTGGAGAAGAAGCGGAGCAAGAAAAAGAAGAAGGGTCCGGCGCAGCCGAAGGCAAAGGTGAAGCCGCCCGTGCCGATGCGGCCGGAGGTGGAGGTTCAGCAGACGGTCGCGGGGGCGAGGAAGCTGGCGAAGGTGGAGGAGTTCACCGAGGCGCTTCAGATGATGGTGCAGGCGTTCGAGGCACTCGACGACGCTGAGGGCGTTGTACCGTGGGAGCCCGGTACGCTCCTGGCGTGGGCGCAGGGGCAGCGCCGGGAGGTCGAGTTGATGGCGTTGTTCGTGGTGAGCCTCGAGGACCCCAGCGGTGTCGAGTTCCCGATGCACGAGGCTCTGCAAGCGTGGGACGACTTGAGTGTGTTGGCGTTCTCGACGTGGGCGAATCGCGTGTGGTGGGTCCGCTGACGCTGTCCGTCTTAATGGGGCTGCCTGCTCAGCCGCAGGTTCCGCACCGCCAGCGAAGCGCGCAGGACTCGACGACGAGTTCACCCGTGGCAGCGTCTCCTCGGCTTTGAAGGATGCCGTCGGGCGCAAGGGTGGTGACGATGCCGCGGGGACGGCGAGAGGTTGGTGTGCTGCCCGTCGCCGGCTTTCCTCTTCCCGAGTTTTGTCTGGGCGCTGAGCCTGGAGTGTCTCTTGCGGTCTTCGAGAAGGTCGTGGGCGCATTGCCTACGGGAACTCGAGTCCGTGACGGCTCGAAGGAAGAGCCCCCGCTCGAATGCGGGGGCTCCACGAAGCAGAGGTGTTTCTCCCTAAGACGGGAGCCTCTACTCTGGCCAGGCTCGAACCTGGCGTCGAATCGCGACGGCCGTCAAAGGACGGTCGCCGTGGCTACTTCTTTCGCGGAGGGTTGTTGTCTCGGTTGCCGCCCGAGGGCTTCCCGGGGTTCTTCGATGGCATGCCACCACCGTTGTTGTTCGAGCCGCCGGAGTTGTTGCCACCGTTGTTCTTGTTGCTGTTGTTCTTGGACATTGTCTTGGAATCTTTCGTTGGGTGGCCCCGGTGATCGGGGCGCAGGGGCGGCTTGTTCGCTGTGCGAAACAGTCGCCTTGAAAAAGTAGGGCGAGTGGGTCTCAGAAGCTGGGTTCGTCGCGTGCCGTTGGGTCTGTGTGGATAGGACGCATTGCGGAGAGGGTCGCGGCGAGGGCTCGCGTACGGTGCGCGAGCGCTGTCGAGGTCGAGCTGTCGTGCGACCGCCGCCACAGGCGCCGGGCCGCACTTCGAAGAGGTCGCGATACAAACCTGTCCCTTCGAGCAGGACAGCGGAACGAGGCTCAGCC
>JBOEGF010000081.1:11477-11640 GCA_050633305.1 Nannocystales bacterium | reverse complement strand
TCGTCGAGCAAGGCCCGCTTTTTGCTCGGCCGTGTAACGGCGCCGTCGGCCGGGTTGGGCTGGTTGTAAGTTTCGGAGTTCGTCTGACATCGGATTCGTCGTCTCGGACGTGTCCGGTTAAAGCGGGGGCTACTACAAAAGCTCCCAGCGCGACCCAGCCCAG
>JBOEGF010000081.1:0-11428 GCA_050633305.1 Nannocystales bacterium | reverse complement strand
TGGGCGCCCGGTGTTTCAGCAATCCGCCGATACGGCAGCACACGGGCCCGATGCCGGGGGAGGGGAGGGCATTGAGAACCTCGCCGTTCAGAGCTCGCTCCGGCAGGAGCCTCTAGCATCAGCACCCGCACAGCCTCCTCTACTTCCTCCGCCTCGGGGGGTTGCTCCCGCGACCGCCTCCTGACGGCCGTCCATGCTGCTTGGACGGTGCATTGCTCACGGGCGGCCGTGACGGACGTGCGCCCTCATTTGAAGGATGGTTTCTGTTTCGATCTTGCTCGGTCATCGTAGTTCTCACGTTCGCGCGTTGGTTCAACCCGCACGACTAAACAAGGCTGTATAGGGCCGCTCCGTCATCGTTCCCGCTGGACTGGCGTAACCAGCCAGCATTTTTCGCACCAGGGGCTCGTACCTGGAATACGCGTTCTGGATCGCCCGCGGGCTAAGGCACAGCACCGGCTCCAGCCTCCGCGCAGCCTCTGCCACGGAACCCACCTCAGGGTCGTCCATGCACTTGTCGACACGCAGGACGAGACCAACATTGTCGACCCGTGGACGCCCCCGGCTTCGCGGCGTGCCCATGATCCGGTTCCACGCACTCGCGCTCCCCTTTCTACGCAAGTGCTCAAGGTACTCGTGGATCTCGGGCATGCGAAGGACGGCGTCACGGTTCGTCGACACGAGGTCGCCAAGCCTCCGGATCCCGTCATCCCCCTTCGCGATCGCTTCACGCGCGCGCGCGTGAAGCTCGACGGTCCCCTCCCATGCTGCTCGGGACCCGATGGAGACACTCACCGGGTCACCATCGGAGCGTGATGGTTCGTAGGGATGCGCAGGCCTCGGACGGGTACAGCCTAAGACGAAGGGACGAGCGGTGGTTGCGATCTTCACAAACTCAGCGTGGTCCGGCACCCACCGCACGGCCATCACTTCAAACCCTCCGAGACCAGACACGCATCGAACGCCCGCGTCATCCGACATGTCGGAGCTTTTTGCCAACTTGGAACCGAATCCCAAGCGAATCTCGTCTCTGCCCCGTGAAAAAGCACGACCCGTTCCCAGCCCGGCACGAAGACGGCTCCGGCCAGACGTTCTCTGAAGTCGACCTCGGCGCTGAGCACCGCCTCCGCGTGACCCGACGCCACAACGGGCGCGTGTCCCTTCGACGGTATCACCTCGAGGACAGGCGGATCCCCCAAGGCATCGAACTCTACGACGACTACCTCATCCAGCTCGTCGGCGCCCTCGGGCTCATCGCGACCGCCGATCCCCAGGTCGAGCAGAGTCTCGACGATGAATGACAGTCCATGGAGCCAGACTCGGCTCCACCACCCCCCGTGGCCCGGCCGTGCCCACGAGGCGTAGGATCCGCGTCGTGCGTCAAGCCCTCCTTGCCGTCTTCCCACTCGCGACCTTGACCGCCTGCCGCGACGGCATCCCTAAAAGTCGAGGAGACGCTGCCGCAGGTGAACTCGTCGTCGAGCCCTGCGCGCTTCGCTGGCGCCGGGGGACCTGTGGAACGCCATCAACTCGACCTCCCGGCGCTGCCCCTGCGCCCACGCCATGAGCGTACCGGGCTCCCAGGGGCGCTCCCTCAGCGTCGAGTCCCTCGAACGCCTGCACCATCATCTGAAGCGCCTCTGTGAAATTCGCCACATTCCTCGCCCCCGCGACCGTCTGCTGAACCTCCACCTCCGGTCGCATCGGCACTAGCGGTTTCACCTTTGCCTTGGGCTGCCGTGGCCCGTGTCACGACGAGGATCGTCGAACGGATGCAAACGAACTTCCATGGATAGGTCGCGGTCCAAGCCGCGAAGGCTGAGGTGCTGGCGATGCCTCCTCCGTGGGAGGAATCATGAGCGGTCCTGGTGAGTCCTCTGGGCTCGACGTCGGACGGCTCACCAGTCGTCCTGGTGGTTCCGACCGATTTCGACTCGGGGCCTTGCATTGCTCGCAGGCCAGGGCGCTCGCGAGCCTCGTGGCCGGCCCTGCGGAGAAACCTGTAGGTGTCGAGGCTATCGAGCGGCGCGAGTGTCCAGTCGAGAGGACACATCAGCGTGATGGTGTCGTCATCCTTGCTCCTGGCCACGAGTGTCCCTACGCTTCTAGGTGCCTGCGGTCACGGAAGGACCGGTCGATGAGGTTCATCTTGAAAACGAGGATACGGTCTTGGATTGCCTTGGGGTGCGCCCTTGGGTTGGGAGTTCTCGCATACGTGCTTCTTTTGCGTCCGACGGAGGGAGTCGCCGTACAGCTTCCGACTGGCACAGCCGAAGGCAGCGCGGAGCTAGCGGTGCCGACGCGGTCTCGGAAGACGCTCGGGGCGGAGTTGGCGGACAGAGAAACTCGTGGAGGGAGCCTTCGCAAGCAGGACGGTGAGATCCAGTCCGAAGACAATGACGATCGCGACTGGGACGAGCTGTCCAGCGCGGAGCGGCGGGCAAAGCTTGAAAGCGACCTCTCCCGCGCTGTCGAGGAGCTCGAGGCTGGCAGAGGGTCTCCTCGGATAGCAGCTCAGGCGGAGGGGGCTCTGTCCGAGTTGCGAGCCCAGATGTATTCGACACCGAGCGGGCGCAGGGAGCATGAGGCGCTCGAAGAACGACTGTCCATGGTGACCGAGGAGCGGAAGGATGATGATGTTGATGAAGAAGAGTAGCTGGGTCCTATGGGGAGGACTGTCGCTGAGCATGTCCTTCGTACCGCGCCCGGCGAACGCTGCGGTCGGTGAGTATGAGGGGGCGATCGCCAAGGGCGACTTCGACGGCGATGGGGATGAGGACCTCGTGGTGTCGTCTCCGCAGGACGACTGTGGCAAGGGAGTCATCCACATCAGCTCGAACGGTTCGGTGGTGAGCTGGACTCGGGACACGCCCGGAGTGTTGGGCACGGGGGCCTGCTACCAGTACTTCGGAACCGCGCTCGCTGTCGGAGACTTCGACAACGATGGCTACGACGACCTTGCTGTCTCCACCCCGGGGGCTTCTGACACCGGCGATGTCCGCGGCGGCGCCGTTCATTTGTTCTACGGCCGAAACACGGGGCTTTCCACGGTTGGGGACCAAGTCTGGACGCAGGACACGATCGGCGTCGATGGGGTGGCCGAGGCGTACGACTACATGGGGGACACGCTCGAAGTCGGAGACTTCGACTGCGACGGGTACGACGACCTGGTGGTCGGAGTGCCACGAGAAGACCTCAGTGGTGGCGCGAACGCTGGTGCTGTTCACGTGCTGTATGGAAGCTCTGCGGGGGTCTCGACGGTTGACGACTGGTGGCACGAAGGCATTGCCGGCGTGAATGGTGCGGTGGAGCCGAACGACCACTTCGGAGGCGCCCTCGCGGCGGGGAACTTCAACGGGGACACTTCATCGGGCCGAGCATGTGACGACCTGGCGATTGCCTCGCCAGGGGAGAGCGTGGGGTCAATTGCCCAGGCGGGATTCCTCTACATCATGGACGGGAGCACCTCGGGGCTGAGCACCTCGGGGGACCAGGCGTTTCACCAGGACACCTCGGGCGTTGTGGGGAGCGCAGAGACGTACGACCGCTTTGGAGAGGAGTTGAGCGTGGTCGACGAGAACAACGACGGTTTTGACGACATCGCCGTGCTCGTTCCAGGGGATGCCTGCGAGGCTGGGGTGAGCACTGGGCGGCATGTCCTACGCGGGACGTCGTCGGGGATCACTACGGTCGGCAACCACCTCGACTGCCATCGCTATGGCTGTGTGACCGCTCCGTTGGAGATGTTTTGCGCCCCAAGGGCCGTCCATTTGGCCTCGGGCGACACCAACAACGATATCGCCCTCTCCGACTACGACGACGTTGCGCTTGCCGGCACGGGATCGGATGAGATCAGGGCAAGGGCAGGAGATGATGTCGTTCTCGGAGGGACGGGGAACGATGAGATTGTCGGTGGGCCTGGTCGCGACCTTCTTCTTGGAGGAGCCGGGAACGACACGTTCGAGGTCTCGCGTCCATGCCACGCGGAGCCCGGAGAGTTAATCGACGGTGGCCCTGGGAGCGACACCATCGTCAGCCCGATGACGCAGAGCGAACTGCTCGCGGCTGGGGTGGTGATTAGGTCGGTAGAGAACTTCGTCGTGGGGGGAGACACGACGGCCCCTTGCAATCCACTGTTCGCCGCGGGGCGCTTCACCCGGCCGGCGAGTGTTCCTGCCGTTTGGGCGAACCTCCCCTCCGACACGTCCAGTTGGTCCACCACGAATGACGTGCTGGAGCTGGAGTTCCAAAACACGCGGGATGCCACCGTCAAGGTGTATGTCACTGCGACCGTACGGGTTTCAGGCGTCGATACCGAGGTCACCTATCCGGCGAAAACGGTCGGCGCCGGTGCAACGGGGACGATCCGGCTTCAGACCAGCGACTTCATTCCCGCTGGCGTGGATTTGGCGACACTCAACCCGGCGTTCCTCAACTTGCCCGTCTCGGCGAGGCTGTCGGTGTACAGCCGCGTTGAAGAGGCAGGCGAGGTTGTCGAAACCCCAGTTGCGCCGATCGTTTACGGCCACGTCGAGAACACGGACACGCTCGTGTTCTACAGACAAGGGGCTAGGGATCAGGTGTTCTTCGGAGGCGACCTGGTCGCCTACCGGGCGAGCGCAAACGGAGGGTCGAACCCTCACTACCTTGGGGTGTTTGAGGCGCGATGAGGATGACGACGATGAAATGGAAGCTGGGACAGGGGCTGTTCGCCGTAGGCGCGTTCTGTGTGGCGATGTTCACCGGTGGGGAGGCGGAAGCCTGCCACGATGTCGAAATCTGCGTCGTCCTCGAGGTCGATGCGGTCGACAACGACACCGGGAATCTCGGGGTCATCTCAGAGGTCGAAGCAGCCGGATCGCGCATTCGACTCGTGACGCCGGATGCAGAAGGCGCTCGCGACATGTACTTGAACGCGAATGGGTGCTTCACAGCAAAAACACGCCACACGCGTGGCCTGAAGCTGCTGGTCTACCCCGACAGCTACGTCGGCGTGGAGGGGAATGTGCGCATTTCTACATTCCCAACAAAAACCGCCGAGCTCGACGATGAGATGGAACCGTGGCTCGTCCACCTCCCGAATGTTCCGCTTGCTGGGCTTGATAAACCCGTTTCCATCGGGGGCCCGGTCGCGAACATGCACGGATGGAATCTGGCCATCTTCAAGAACGTGGACCAGCACGCAGGGCTGCTCGGGGAGCGTTCGCTTCGCGTTCACGGGGATGGTGGTGAGACGTTCGCACACAAGAAGCTTGGAGCTTTTGCGACAAAAACGCACATGATGCTGGGTCCTCTGGCTCGGGAACGGAAATTCATCATCGCCCACGAATTCGGGCACTGGTACCAGCAGAACTGGACCGATGACACGATCAGCACGGCTTACGGATACGAAGATGAGAGTTCAGGGGACTACGACGACCCAGTTCAGGCCAAGGACCCAGACTGCGACTTCGCCAACGCCGTTGACACTACCCAGATCAACGACCTGCACGGGATTCGCTCGGCGGAGTTCTCTGCCGCAGCGATGGCGGAAGGGTTTGCGCACTTCGTTGCAGCTCTTGCGTTCAACGACGTCTACATGACGGCTCCTCCGCCTCAGTTCGAGTATTACAAGGACATCATCGTTGAAAATCAGCCCTCCTATAACGACCTCGTGAACGAGGACGACTACCAGGTCGACCTGATCGGTAGTGCCGCAAGCAGCGGAGGTGCGATTCGTTGGACGCAGGACATGTGCCCCGCGGATTGGAACACGCCGATCAACGATCCCGATCTGTTGGGACGCCAGATCTCGACAGAGATCGATTGGCTCCGCATGTTTTGGGGGTTTGTCGCGGATCCTGATCCGTCGCTCGCGATGTCGAGTTCGCTGCCGGAGTTCCTTACGGTCATGCAGATCTTTGAGGCCTCCGGGCTTGGGGCCAATAACGACATCTACTTGGCCTTCCAGGTCAACCTCGATGACCCTGCCCACGCTGAGATTTACCCCTACCGGGACCGCTTTGCTGACGTGGCGGTGAAAAACGGAGTGCAGACGAATGACTAGGCCTTTTTTGTTCTCGCTTGCCCTTGCACTCGCTGCCGGGTGCGGAGGCGCCTCTGGAGTTGATACGCCGTACGACTCGTTCGGCTCCGGCGGCACCGAGGGGGTTCCTCAGGATGACGGCGTGGTCTGCGAGCAGAACTGCAACTCCAACGCCGACTGCTGCGTGCTGGATAGCTGCCCGGGGGCCTACCCGAACAACTGGGCATGCGTCGCCGGAAGCTGCGCGCAGGTCGGCCCCGGCTGCGTCTCCGACGCGGAGTGCCCGATCCCCGATATGCAGGCCTGCCGGCCTATCGGCGGCATTGGCAACTGCGTCTACCCGTGCCTGACAGAGACGCAGTGTGCGGTGACGTTCAACCTCCAAGGGACGAAGTGCCAGGGCGTGGACGACAATGACGACAATTTCTGCTCGCAGTATGCTGACTAGCGCCCCGGCTTCGCGGATTTCAGGAAGGCTCCGATGACCACAAAACGCTCCCTTCTTCTAGGATCGATTTTCTTCTCGTCCCTGGCTTGCCAGGAAGATCCTGGCACAGCCACGGGCGGTGGTGGCGAGGGGGATGGAGGCGAGCCCGAAGAGTGTGCGGGCGTCATGGCCGGAGATGTGAGCGCCTCGAGCGAGGAGGCGCTGATGGCTCTGGAGGGGGTCGGTCGCATCGAGGGAGAGCTTAGGGTCTCTGGAGGGGTGAAATCTCTGGGTGCTCTGGCCTGCCTGGAGGAGGTTGGCGGCCGACTGGTGATCGAGCGGACGGAGCTTCGCGACCTCTCAGGGCTGGAAAATCTTGTTGCTGCTGAGTCGTTGGTGCTTTCGGGGAATGCGGAACTCGTGAGCACGAAGGGGCTCGGGGTTCAGAGTCTTGTCGGTGAGATCGACGAGCTGTCTGGGTACAACACCAGCCAGAGTGAGATCGTTGGGAATCACCAGCTCACCGAGCTTCGGTTCGATTCCTTGCAAGAAATCGGAACGATGGCAATCGGGCACTGCGGGTCTCCCGAAACCAGAATCGGAAACGACTCCCTTGCGGAACTTGGTGCCGAGGCGTTTCCGGTCCTGGAGTCAGCGGTCACGTTGGGGGTGGCGTCAAACCAAAGCCTTCGTTCGGTTGATGGTTTGGTTGACAAGCTCGGCCCGAATCCTCCCTTCCTGACCATGTTTTTCTCTGACAACCCCGACTTAGACGGCCCGATGTTTCGTGAGCGCTGGGTGGAGTTGGGTCTTGACGACAGATTCCTGGTGACATGTGGAAACGGGGATGAGGAAGCCTGTATGTGTGCTGTGACGGAGTAGGGCGCCCCAAGCAGAGAGAGGACGGGCCCAGGTGTAACCCTTCTTCCGTAGGCCGCTTAGCGTGTATTTCTACACGATCCGGCCTGGCCCCCTTCATCCGCTGGTGATCACGATGACCGATCAGTCTTGGGGCAAGGCGGGACCCACCCAGGGCTGACGCCTTCGAGCGGCGAGCTTAACCGGCCCGTAAGAACAAGGGAGGGATTCCCCCTCGGCTTTTCGATGACAACCTAAATTGCCGTTCCTCCATCTGAACTTCCCTAAATCAGGCGCTGCCTCCCAGGCATGGTGCGCGCAGCCCTGTCCGTGATCCACGGTAGTGTTTGACAGGCACTGCCCCGGCACTGAACCTCACGATCAACAAGCGGCGGCCCGCTGCCCTGTGCCTCCCGCAATTTGCGGCGTCTGTTCCCATGAAAACTCTTCCACACCGCCAAAAAGCGCTTCGACGAATGGTCTTCGCCGCGAGCATCCTCGGCTGCACAGCATGCGACGTCAACGACCTCCTCTGGGACGTCCCGACTGGGTACGGGGACACGGATGCGGACTTCACCTATCACATCCAGGAATGCGAACGGTTTGACCACTTCGACTGCCTCTCGGGCGATGTCGATGAAGTCACCCACCTTTTCGAAACGAGCATCAAGCCCAAGTTTGTCGGCGAGCGGCTACACGATGGTTCGAGTGATTGCCTCCTCGCCGGAGAAGACTGCCCACTCCCATCCCACGTGGCGGAGTCGACCGAGATGTTCGGCAACGTCCAGGGCCAAGACGACCAGTATGCCGACTCCGCGGAGGTCTTCCTTTTCGCCGGCCATGGTGGTTCCAGCACACCCGCCGGTCCGGCCCTAGCCTACACGATCCTCGACCCAGGGAATCCCAATGCAGGATGTAATCCGCTTTTTCACCACCACATCAAACTCGGCCGCTTGGGCGGCGCAAAAACGAGAATTGGGATCTACGCAGCGAGCTGCGTGGGCGCCGGGCATTGGCATGACAGTGGTCTTTGGACCTCTTGGCAGCTTTCGTTCGACGAGAGCGCGTCCTGGCAACACCTGGCCTTCCTGGACAGCCCGTCTATTCTAGATGACGAACTCGAGGATTTCGCGGGGCTCGTGCGATCTGGAGTCGACAACAACATGGCTTGGCGTACCGCACTGGAAATAAACTCTGACTATAGCTCCTGGAATCAGCCGATCACGATCACCCGAGGCATACAAGGAGAGTCCCCGGAAACCGTCACAGACCGAGCGTCGGACGCGAACTTCTACACCATGCATAAGCTCCCCCCCCCAGGAGGCGCGACCGGCTTTTTTCTCGTCGATGACACGTTTTCCTTCGACCTATTCGACCCGATCCCCAGCGGCTGCGACTTCTATTAAGGACTAGGGATAAGACCGCCATGACCAAGCTCCAATCGATCGCGCGTCTTCTCTGCGCAACACTGGCTCTGCAGTTCGGCTGCGGAGACCAAGCCAAACCCAAACGCGCCACTTCGGAAACAAAGCGAGCCTCGCTCCGCCCCCTCCCGGCGGGGACACCTGTTCCAATGCTCGAGCTACACCGGAAGGAACGAACGGCGGTCCAGCTTGCGGAGCACATGCTGGGAGTCGCAGAAACGCTCTCGGGCACGAGCCTGCCGGCCTCCGAAGCTCAATCCTGGGCTGAAGACGCTCTTCGAAAAGGCGAGTTCGAGCGCCACATCGCAGCGCCGTTCTCAGGATTCCCGTACATCCGTGCCAGCTACGTTCAGTATTTTGACGAGCTTCTCGTCACCAACACCGCGCTCAAACGACCCGGCTCGGACGAACTGCTTTCCTTCCCCGCAAACTCACCTCTGCAAATGGGCATCGGCAAAGACGCGGCATCGACCATCGCGGCAGGTATCCTCTCCAGCCTAGAATCGAACGGCCACATCGACGCCGGCCCCTATGCCCTCGGAGGAGTGAGGGCATCACGACGAACACTCGCCGACGTCGAAAAGAAGGAGCGATACTCGACCGTCAGCGACTACACGCCGTACTACTACCGCACCGTCAGCGACATCCCCCTGCTCAACACGCTGGTCGGGGTCACCGTGACTCGGAATGGCAACGTCAAGGGAGTTCGCGTCCAGGAGATCGACGCCTTCTCGACCGGAGAGCTCCGGACCCTCATTTCAGATTCGGACGCCTTCACCCTGATGGGGACGCAGGCCGAAAGCTCCGTCCCCGCCGGCATGACCGTTCTCGAAACAGTCCTCTCGGACCGCCAAACCGGCTACTTCCTCCCCGCAGATGCTCTCGTAGCCTCGATGGCACCACTCTCCAAGGCCAAGGTCGTTTTCAAGACGCCTTCGCACGTAACTCGAGCCCGAGTTGCCGCGATCTCGCTGGACGAACAAGACCCTGCCTTCGCGTTCCTTCCCCCGGCCTCTCGTACCCCCCGGCTGCGACAGGACGGAGAGGCTTGCACCGTCGATAGCGACTGCAAATCTGAGAACTGCTTCGCCTTGATTGGCACACCAGGTATCTGCGGCGCTTGCGACAGCGACGCTGACTGCCAGCTCGGCTGTACACCTCCCGGCATCCTCTCGACCCCACCAAAACCATCCTCCTGCGGAGAGGGCCAACTCGGCTCGGGATGCGAGACCGACGGCGCGTGCAAGCCCGGCTATACTTGTGCCGATATCGCAGCGATCGCCCTCGGCTACACGTTGCGCTCATGCAGCGAGTGCGACTCGTCCAACGACTGCGAGACAGGCGAGGTCTGCGGCGTCTCATTTAGCTTCTCAGAGCAAACTGCGCATCGCGAATGCGCCGCACCGTCAACACGCGGGCTCGGAGAAATATGCGACCAAGACGGTGACTGCGCGAGTGCACGCTGCTCAACGTTCACTTTCCCTGAAGGGACGGAGATTGGCGTTTGCGGCGAGTGCAACGACGCCAGCGATTGCGCCAGCCCAACCTCATGCACCGCAACCGAGTTCCTGCGCGACACAGGGTTCTCCCCCTCCTCGTGCGACTAACGGTTTCGATGCGCCGTCCAGGACACACAACCACCGCCCTCGCGGGAAGAAGGCCCTCTCCTCGCAGCGGTCGCACTCAGGAGTTCGCCCTTGCATCAATGCTCGCTTTCCCAGGGGCGGCCTGCGGACCCAGCACCACAGAGGCCTTCGACAACTGCGACGAAGCCTTCCAGCTCGTCAGGAAGCCGACCGCTCCAAGCTCGACGGCGCATGTCCGTCCGGTAGAGGTCGGATCTGAGCTACCCCTACTACGAGCTGACCACCCCCGTGAGAGCCCCCTCGAACTCGCAAGTCGAACGTTCGCTGCAGCCTGCGTCTTCGACCCCGCCGCTTCGACTGAAGACGGCCTCTTGCGCTGGGCCACGGATGCCTCTGAAGGCGCGGATTTGTCAGCGTTCCTGCTTCGGACCTCACAAACCGAGGCCCGGTACGACGCCGACAGCAAACGCCTGACCATAAAGCGGGTCACCGAGCTCTCCGCTCCGGTTGCTGCCGATGCAATCGGGTGGACCGTGGCCGAGACGATGGCCCTCGATGTCCTCGCGAACCTCCAAGCACTCGATTTGGCGAACAACGCTACGCATCAGCTCATGTTCGTCACGAGGGGGACTCATGAGGAGCACTGCACGGAGGAGACACCAGAATGCCGCGCCGAGGTCCGGTCCCACCGCTTCTCGTTCGCCCCGACCTACGCTGGGCTTCCGATCCCTGCTTCGGCCGTCGAGATTGTCATCGGATGGAACGGCGACATCCGAACCATGCAGCTCACCTCTGTCGACCTTCAGGGCGCGGGCACCTCACTCGTCGCCGAACTCTCTGAGGCGGATGCTCTGGTGCGCATTGCGGACCTGAGTGCGCAGGAACATCCAGGCTCGGAGCTTCATTGGGAACAGAGAGGCCTGCTTCAGTATTCGGTCCCGATCGGCGGCTCGACAGCGAAGGCAGAACCCGTCTTGTATGGACGTTTCATCCCCGACGATGCGCGTCCAATCGACGTCTCCCTGCCCTTGAGTGACGCGAACGCCGAGCTGACGAAGTAGAACTATCAAACCGGATGCGTTATCCGCCCAACCCGGCCGACGGCGCC
>JBOEGF010000080.1:0-1272 GCA_050633305.1 Nannocystales bacterium | reverse complement strand
TGCGTATTCCGGAGCACTTGGGCAGCCGGACCGGACACTTGGGCACGCGGACCGGAGCACTTGGGCAAGGCCGGGAGCGGAGCGACCGTGTGAGTGGCGTGGTGGTTCAGGTTTTGGTCTTGAGACCTTTGCGTTTGCGGCCTGAAGGGCCAGCGAGGTTGATGACGTGAGCGTTGTGGACGACCCGGTCGCAGATGGCGTCGGCGACGGTGGGGTCGCCCAGGGCAGCATGCCACTTGCCGGTCGGCAGTTGGCTGGTGATCACGGTTGATGACCGGTCGTAGCGATCTTCGAGGATCTCGAGAAGGTCTCGACGCTCGGCATCCTTGAGTGGCGCGATGAGCAAGTCGTCGAGGACGAGGACATGCAGCTTCGCGAGCCGAGCGAGCACGCGAGAGTATGTTCCATCGGCGCGGGCGATTGCGAGTTCTTGGAGCAGCCGCGGGACGCGGGCGTACAACGAGCGGAAGCCGTGACGACAGGCGGCCTGGGCAAGCGCGGCGGCGAAGTAGCTCTTGCCGCATCCGGTCTTGCCGACGCAGATCACATTGTTGTTGTTCGCGACCCATCGACACTTCGAGAGGTCACGAACCACGGCCTTGGTCAGCCCGCGCCCTTGGGTGGTCCACACGTCCTCCATCGTCGCGTCGTGGTTCAGCTTTGCCGCTCGAAGCAGGCGAGCGAGACGGCGATTCTCTCGGCTCATCCATTCGCGGTCGATCATGTGCCCGACCTTCTCGGCGAAGCTGCGCTGGTTGCTCGGCGCTTCGTGTTGGAGTTCGTCGAAGGCCTCGGCCATCGCGTTCATCTTCATGTCTCGCATCTTCTGCAGTGTCTGTTCGTCCAGCATCGTGTTGCTCCGTAGGGTTGGCCGAACCGGAGGGCTCGGTTGCGTAGTAGTCACCGCCGCGCACGTTCTCGTGCACGACGGGCAGGGAAAGCTGTTCGTCCTCGGGATCCTCTGGGACCTGGTCGAGGTTGTTGCGAAGGATCGCGACGACGCTTCGGCGGGTGGGGGCGCCGATCCGAAGGGCGCGTGCACATGCGGCTTCGACCCGTTCTTGGGAATAGCGTTTAGTGTCGCTGATGAGCGCCAAACAAGACCGGTAGCCCTGCTCGGGATGCGGCCGGTCGGTGATGATGCGCTCGACGACGCGGCCGGTATTGGGCCCGATCTCGGAGGCCCAGTCGATGATGCGCTGTGGCGACCAGGCGCCCCACTGCCGATGAGACTTTGGCCGATGAGAGTCATCGGTCGTGAAGCTTCCCTTC
>JBOEGF010000079.1:0-1058 GCA_050633305.1 Nannocystales bacterium | reverse complement strand
ATCAATGCGAGCGACCGTGCGGACCTCGAACGATGGGCCCGTTCTCGGACCGTCTCGCACCGGCTTGTCGTGAGGGCGAAAATTGTCCTCGCGTGTGCGGAGGGAAAGAGTCCCGGTGATATCGCCTCCGACCTCGGAGTCGCCGTTGCAACCGTATCCAACTGGAAGCGACGCTTCCTCGATGGCGGGCTCTCGGCGCTGCACGATCTTCCTCGACCGAAGGTGGAACGACGACTCGGGGACGAAGTCGTCGAATCCATTGTCCGAACGACCTTGGAGACGACCCCCAAGGGGCAAACGCACTGGTCGTCGCGCGGGCTCGCGAAGAAGCTCGGCGTTAGCCAGAGTTCGGTGAGCAGAGTCTGGCGCGCTTTCAAACTCCAGCCCCACCGCCAGTCGACGTTCACGTTGAGCACCGACGACTTCTTCGTCGAAAAAGTACGCGACGTCGTCGGCTTGTACATGAGTCCACCCGACCACGCGGTGGTGCTGTGCGTTGACGAGAAGTCTCAAATCCAGGCGTTGGAGCGCAAGCAGCCCGTCATACCGATGATTTTCGGCAAACCCGAACGCACGACGCCGAGCTATCTTCGTCACGGGACCACGACCCTCTTCGCGGCGCTCGACGTCGCGACCGGCTCCGTTCTTGGCCAGACCTATCCCAGGCACCGGGCCGTCGAGTTCCGGAAGTTCCTCAACAAGATCAATCGCGAGGTTCCGGAGCACCTCGAAGTCCATCTCATCATGGACAACTACGCGACGCACTCCGCACCCGAGATCCAGAGGTGGCTCAAGCGGAACAGGCGATTCCAGTTCCACTTTATCCCGACCTACAGCTCGTGGCTAAACCAGGTGGAGCGATGGTTTGCGCTCCTGACCGAACGCGCCTTGAAAAGGAGCGTTCATCGCTCCACTCGAGAACTGCAGGATGCCATCAGCGAGTTCATCGACCAGCACAACGAGGACCCGAAACCGTTCATTTGGACGAAGTCCGCCGACCAAATCATCGCCGCTGTAATGCGTCACTGCCAGACGCTCCTCGACCTCGGCGACGAGAA
>JBOEGF010000078.1:0-7221 GCA_050633305.1 Nannocystales bacterium | reverse complement strand
GATGTTGGCGATCGGCAACACGTCTCCGTCTCCGTCTTCTTCTTCGATCTCGAGACCGATGAAGTGGAGGTGAAAACCCGGTCCCGGCAACTCCCCCCCGAACTCCTCTTCTCTCTCGAGAGCCATCCTCTCAAGGCTACACCCGGGGCCATCTAGTGGCTGCCACTCAAGGGGCCAGGACGGCCAGACGGCTCGTATCGGAATACACGCTAAGCGGCCTGCGGCGAGGCAAGCAAAAACCAGCGGCCTCGACCTGGGCTACACAGCACGATCCTTGCATCGCGTAAGCCATTGAAACCCGGGACCCCGGCGAGTCGTTGCGAAACGAACGGTTGCGCAGGTCGTCCTGTCGCCGGCACGCACAAAAGAGGCCTCGCCCCCTAGAGTTGCCCTCCTCACCGCCGGGTCGGGGCCCTCAGTTCCGCGCCGTCTGGGCCCAGCTGGAGTGGCCGCGATCCTGGACAGCGGCCGATGGGCCTTGCAACATGCCTGCGCCTCCGTCACGAATCGATTGCGGGTCCATGGTCCACCCGATACGGAACCCAGCATGGCAACAGGAAGTTTCGAGATTCTGCGGATCGGCGTGCTCATGGCAGGGATTGGTGCGCTTGGAGTTGGGCTCGCGACCACGGAGGGATGCGGCAGCACGTCAGGTCCTTCGACCAACAACAACGGCGACCTGGTCTGCAACGAGTGCGACCAGTACGCCTACAAGTGCACCAACAAGGGTCCCGTTTGCGCCCCCGACGACCTCACCGCAGGCGTGCAGCTCAACTGCCAGAGCTGGACGGAGAAGAAAGACTGCACGGACAACTCCGGCGGATCGGATGGCGCGGACGAAGGAGGTGACGGGCAAGGTTCCAACTGCGGCCCCTGGGACCCTGACGCTCTCGTCGCGTACAACCGGAACACTCGGGAGTTCGAGGTTGACCAACAACTGCTGGACGACCTCGAAGCCGACCTTACGGTGCTCGACTGCGACTCCGCGCGCGCGAGGATCCTCAGCGGCGGCTACTACCAGCTGCACAGCATGGGTCGCGATGACCTTTCGTTCCATCTCGGACTGCGCAACGGTGACGTCATCAAGGCGGTCAACGGCTATGACCTGGAGACTCCCGACGACTACCTCGCTGCCTACACAGCGTTGAAGGGGACCACCACAAGCTTTGACCTGGAGGTGGTCCGCGGCGGCGTGACCATCACGGTAACCTACGAGATCGTATGACCCGTTCGCTCCTCGCAGCCCTCACCTCGGCGATGTGCTTGGTGCCCGCCGGGTGCACGGACCAGGACGAGCTGCCTCCCTTCGACTTCGAGTCCGAAAGGGCTCGGATCGGCGTGACGCGGGATGAACTCGCCCCCTGTGCCGCCGACCTTGATGCGATCGATCGGCAGGTGGGCTTCGTGGAGGAGAAGATGCGGCTGCCGCCCCGCAGCCGCATCGACGTCTTCATCATGGACATCGATGAACTCCCTTGCGACGGCGCATGGGGCTGCTACCGCGGAGCGCCAGACCACGTGTACTCCCCATGGTTTGCCATGGAACACGAGCTCTCCCACGCGGCCATGCGAGACGTGGATTTCCCCTCGACGTTCTGGAGCGAAGGCAACGCCGAGCTTCTCGCGGGCACGACCGGGACGCGCCGGGACCCCAATGTCGTCTTGACCCCGCAACTCCTGGAGGCGCAGGAGCTGGTCAACTACGTCGAGACGACCCACTTCCAGCGCTACCTGGTCGAGACGCGCGGGTGGGAGCGATACGCCGACCTCGTCCGTGGCGGGTTCGATATCGAGGCCGTCTACGGGGTCACTGCAGAGGAACTCACGGCCGAGTACGAGGCCGAGGCGCCGGCAGGCTACCCGCCCTTGGACGCGTGCAGTGATCCTGAGATCGAGCAAACCGACGAAGGCGATTGGCAGGTGGAGGCGACCTTCTCTTGCGCTGACGCCTCCCAGCTCGAAGGCTATAACTACTCCGGTGATGTTGGCGCCGCGGTTCATCGCAACGTGTGGCTCGAGGCCGGCGACTACGAAGTGAGGCAGCAGGGCGGGACGGAGGTGTGGGTTGAGGGGTGCTGGGTTGACGTCCTCGACACGATCCCAGAAACGCTCCCTTCGAACGGCGATGTTCCCAATGAAGTCGATCGCGCGGGAGGATTCCCGTTCGCGGCGGACCAGGCACACGTGCTGAGCCTAACGACCGGGCTCTATCGTTTCTCGATGGCCTCGGGCACCGAGGATGAGGCGACGGTGTCCCTCACGATCCGTTTGCTCGACTAAGGGTGCCAGGCCTTTTCGTGGAGAATTGCACGCTAAGGATCCGTCACGGGCTGCTCAAGGTCGAACAGAAGCACGCGCTTGCCCGAGATGTTTTTCCAGGGCCGCCGTGGCCGCATCAGCGGCCTGACGCTCATCGTCGCCTGATCATCGACGGGCTGGGCCGCAAGATTTCCCGGGCCCTTCAAGGGTGCCAGGCCGGATCGTATCGAAACACACGCTAAGCAACCTGCGGCGAAACAAACCGGCGCCCTCGACCCGCGCAGATGCAGCATGACGTGCGGCAACGTGGACAACGCCTGCGTGAACTCGGCGTATCCCAGCGACCTGCATGAGCCAGTGGGTTCGCGACCTCGAAGCCTGCGACACCGCGTGGCCGGAGTGCACCGACGACCCCCTCGTCGACATGCCGCCCGCGGGGTTCGCTTGCCTGGCGGCGCGGTACGAGCGCGAGGCACGACCTCGAGGAGTGCACCGACGCCGGCCTCAGCGCATGCATGGTCGAGCACTTCGCATGCGTTCGAGACCGGGTGAACCGGATGACGGACTACTCGGGGCGTGGTCGCTTCTCCGCGAAGGCCCTCACGGCGTCGAGTCGGAGTGCTTCGAGTTCCTCGGCGGTCACTCCAGCTTCGAGGGCCCGTTCTCGGTAAGCGTCAACGACCGCCTGGTGTCGGTCCGTCCACCACGAGCGCTCGTCGTATCCGAGTTTGTACCGTTCAAGCTCATCCTCGTAGAGGGCGTCCCCCTCAGCCACCGTGAGGGCCCGCTGCTCCTCCAAGTCTTGCCCGTACTCCTCCGACATCGCTTCGATCTGGCTGTCGCGCTTGGCAACCAGCTTCTCGGAATCGAGGCGACGGTAACGCTCCCAAGCCCAGGCCGCGATGGCGACGACCGCTGGAACCCACATCCGCGAAGGCTACCGGGGTTCCGGGGCATGGGGAACAACGGGGAGAGGTCGAAGGTTCCGGTCCAAGATACTCGGATGCTCGACGCGACTGTGGACGCTGGTGCCCATGATGGGGCGTGAGCTTGTCCGGACTCCATGGGCCACCGAGCAAGCCAGGACACCGGATTCGACCAGTAGGAAGGCGCTTCGGGCTTCTTGCGGAGGAGGCCAATCCTCGGTTCTTCCTTCAAGGGCACCGACGTTTAGCGGACGTCGCACCGCTTAGCGCCGGATCCATTCCCGTTGTTCCCCATGGGCCCATTCTCGGCTGCGAGCAACCTCTTCAGGGAGCGCGCCCTGAGCAGCTGCTGCGCAAGACGCCCCCCATACGCCGTGTCGACCTCAAGACTCGGCCACCGCGGTATGGACGCTCGCTTCGGCTCGGACGCGAGATGGTCGCCGGCACCCCCCCCGGCCGTCCGGTCAGCACTACGGGAGCTGGACAACTTCGACGGTCCAGCCTCCCATCGCGTTCATCTGCAAGTAGTACTCTCCACCCTTCGGCCGATACGCGGACCCGGTTCCCTTGCCCTGCTGGTTGGCCACAATGTCCACCATGTCACCATCCGCGGTGTACAGCATCGCCTGGAAGATGGCCCCGTTCGCGTCCCACCGGATTTCCCACTTGTCGCCGATAGTGAACGGGCGGACGGTCTGCTGCCCCTTTCCTTTAAAGGTCTTCACCACGGCTTCCTTGCCTTGGCATTTCAACCGCTCTTCGGCATACGTCCGGGCCTTCAAGATGCAGCGGGCCTGTTCCTGGAACTTGGGCGAGTCTTGGTGCGGCTGGCCTTGCGCTACGCAATCGACCACGTCCAGCTCCTTTCCGGCCGCCTTCGCCAACTCGCCGAAGTGCTCGCACATCTTTTGTGCAGTCACCTTCGGTTCGGGCCTCGCCGTTACCACCGGGGCTCCAGCGGCGGCAACGTCAGGGGCCGCCTCGGCTGCGGCTTCCGTCTTCCCTAGTTCAGCTTTCAACCGCGCAATCTCGGCGTCCTTGCTGCCATCGTCGCATGCGACGGTCAGAACGAAGGTGCAGACAAGCGACCAAGGGGCAAGGGTCTTCACAGGGCGTGATAGTCACACGCCCTCACGCTCGGCTCCAGCCGCTCCATGTCCCACGATGGAACGCCGGGTCACCGCGGACGCGTCGCGGTCAGTCCTTGTCGAGCTTGGTCCACACATGCACGGCTCGCACGAAACCTCGCAGCCGATCATCAGCTCGGGCGCCTCACCCAAGATCTCGGCATCCCAATCGACCCACGCAGGATTCTAAGGTTCCACTCCCTTGCCTCCGCTGAAGCTCCCTAGCTAGCTTCGAGAGGCCTCACCACGTCCGTCCGCGAGCCTAAGCGCAACATCTTTCTCCGATGTGCTTCGACCCAGCGAGCGCTTCAGACGACGTCGCTCGGTCGGGCCGCCATTGGCGCTCGATAGGACGAAGTCCTCTCGGCTTGGACCTGGACCGACTCGCCTGCTTGTCGCCATGCCACGCGTCAGCCTCCTGCGCCGAGTTCGGCTCGCATCCTGCAGTACTCCTCCTCAAGCATCTCGTCGGTCAGTCCGAGTCGCCTACGGATTGGACCTAAGAAGCTCTCAAGCCTCTGGTCTGCATCGTGGATCTGATCGCGAGCCGACTGCAGCTCCTGAATCATCGACGTGCGCCCATCCCCGGTCATGAAGTCCTTAGAGCGCTCTCGAAAGTAGCTGTGAGCGAGCCAGTTTCGCTTCTGCAAGGCGTCCCGGAGCACACCCACGAGGCCTTCAGGGACCTCGGCATACTCGGACAGTCCGCGTACCAACTGCCCGAGGGTGCGGCGAAAGTGACGGTTGTAGAATGCGTCGATCTCCGCCTCCTCCATTCGCGACGCTCCGCGGGCACGGAGGAACAACATGGTGTTGACCAGGCCATGCTCGAGCACCTGCGCCATGTACAGCGCGAGCCCGAAGTGAGCATAGACGTCGCGCACCTCGCCGTCTTCGTCGTCTTCGCCCACAGGCGCAAGATACAATATCAACCGCGCGAACGCGGGCCGCAGCGGACACCGGCTCGAAAGACGGCGCGAAGGAGTTCCAAGGCCCCTACTACGTGCGGGCAGCCTCCCAACGCTGTCCTACGCGGCAACCGTAGGCCGCACCCACCGACGGACCTGATGAGCCACTGCCCACAGCTCCTCAAGCCCCTCGAACGGGGGCCACGAGTTCGGCCAATCCTCTGCCCCCAGCTCTTTGGTGAGCAGCTCCCCAACCGCCGCCACAAGCAACTCCCCAGCACGACAGTACGACCGAGGCATCTCACCGACGACGACAATCCGCACCTGCTCCGCAGCCATGGGGACATGCGTCGCCCATCCTTGTCCAGGACACTCGGATATCTCCTCTCGAATGGGCTCGCCGACCACTTCCTCGAAGATAACTCGGACACTTGCAATGAAATGATCGAGCGCAGCCAGCCAGTCAACGAACTCCCTGACATCTCCCTTGTCGACGTGCCACCCCGAGTAGTCCGGGCCAGACTTCAAGAACGCGTTCGCCTCCCGCAGAAATGAATCCCAGCCGCGCCGATGCCGAAGCAGATCAAGCTCATCGTCCTCTTCAAGCACTAGAACCTCACCCGCTCGATCTCATCCCGCTGCACCGCCTGCGCCGACCGGTTGTAGAGCTGCGTCGTCTTCGTCGAGGAGTGCCCAGCAATGCCCGCGGCGACGTCGATCGCACCGCCGTTCTCCATGAAGTTCGTGATCCCTGTTCCGCGGAAGCTGTGATTACAGACGGATTCCCCCGGCAGCCCCACCGCCGCGGCACGGCGTTTCACCATCGTCAGTACGTTCCGCGGCTGGAGTCGGCGCCGCGTAAGTTGCCGGCGCCCCTCATCATCCCGCGCTCGGTCAGCCGAACGAAACACAGGCGTCCGCGGTCCGACAGGAGACACCACCAAGAACGCCTCCATCGCCTCGTGCAATTGGTGGTGGCACGGCACCCGGTGGAACCGCCCACGCTTCTCGTGCAGAGCGATGCTCGCCCGAGCGGAGCCTGCCTCGTAGTGCCGGCCATCCACCTTCACCACCGCCCCCACCCGCGCGAACGTGTAGAGCATCAGCGAGAGGATCGCCCGATCCCGCAAGTCGACAACATCCTCGATCCCGATCGAGCCGAACAACGCCCGCACGTCCTCCGCCTCGAGGATCGGCGTCTTGCCTTCGCCCGCGCTCACCCGAGGCGCCCGCACCACCGAGAACGGGTTCCACTCCAGCGCGCCCTTCGACGCCATGTAGTCGCAGAGATTCCGCAGCGCCGACAGCCGCGCCTTGATCGTCGACGTCGCCTTCCCTTCCTTCTTTAGAGACTCGATATAAGTCGCCGCCTCGACCGGCTCCAGCCCAGCGAGCGACCAACCTTGCAGCGCCAACCAGTCCGAAAGGTCGGCCGCCGCGTGAGCGTAGGCCCGCCGAGTGTGGTCGTTGCTCAGGTGAGCGGTGAAAAACTCGACGAAGGTCCGCTCGGCTTTCCGCCCGAGCTCGACCACCACAGCCGGCACCAACCCCTTCGTGTCGAGCCGCACCAGCTCACCCGTCATTGCCCCCCTCCTCTTCCTCTTCCAGCGCCTTCGCCAGCCGGTGCTCGAACAACTCCTCAAGAGCGTCGCCCGCTTCGTGCGCCAGGATCCCAGCTCCGACCACCACGTCGTCCGGCACCGCCACCTCGCTCGACGACCCAAGAAGCTTGAGCGCGGCCTCCAAACGCTCGCGGGCAAGGCCGACCATGGACTCCGCCGACATCGCAACCGTCTCACGTGTCTCCGTCGGCGATCGATCCATCTCGACCATCCTTCTATATGGCGGGATCGAGGTCGAGGGCTTTGGACGGCGATCCTTGAGCGCGGTTGACGCGCCGGGTCCGCAGCACCCCTACCCGACCCGCCCGGCGTGATCGATTTCGATCATCGGCCGGTCTGGATCGGTATCCGATAAAGATTGCGGATTCAGTCGGTCAGC
>JBOEGF010000077.1:0-956 GCA_050633305.1 Nannocystales bacterium | reverse complement strand
CTCGAGTCCTCGGTCCCAGGTGAGCGACCGGCGGACCTCGCCGGGCAGTTTTCCGATCTTCTTGATCAGCGCCTTCGTGACGGACGGTGCGTCTTTGCCATCGAGCCTGGCGAGCATCACGAACCGCGTGCTGCGCTCGACCAAGGTCGCCACGGCGTGCCTACGGGCCCCTTGAATGAGGTCGCCTTCCCAATGCCCAGGGACAGCTCGATCGTCCGCTTCCGCAGGTCGTTCGCTGATCGGGACCGCATCGACGATCTGGCCTCGGCCCTTGCCTCGCAGGGATGAAGACTTGGCGCGTCGCATCACCCGCTTCGAACGCAGATGGGCGATGAGTTCTTTTTTGAGGACTCCGCGAGCCTGGACGAACAGCGTCCGATAGATGGTCTCGTGCGACACGTAAGGCTCTGACGACGCGGGGGTCCGGGCTTTCAGCCAGCCCGATATCTGCGAGGGCGACCAGTCTTTGCGAAGCTTGGCAGCCACCAGCCTGCGCAGCCTGGGATCAGCCGCAAGCTTGCATATCTTCGGCCGTTTCGCCTGGTCCCAGGCCCGCGTCTCCGCTGCCGCGGCTCGATACACGCCTCGTCCGCCGTTTCGAGCGAGTTCGCGATAGATTGTCGAGCGAGCTCGGCCGAGCCGAGCAGCGAGCGCCGCGACCGATAGCTCTTGCGCCAGCCCCCTGGAAATCTCCTCCCGCTCTTCGAGGGATAGGTACCCGGGGCGTCGCCGTCGCTCAGGGGGTCGGATCCCGCCCCATCGCTCGAAGAACTTCCGCACGCTCTGCGTCCGTCTCTCCAGCCCTCGGGCGATCACTGGCAGCGATTCCCCGGCGTGCCATCGTCGCCACAGCTCCTGCCGCTCTGTTCTTGTCCATGCTCTCGGTTTCGGTCCTCGCTTGCCCATTTCGTTTCCTACGTCTTTGCAGGCTGTCGCGCTGACCGACTGAATCCGCA
>JBOEGF010000076.1:0-16339 GCA_050633305.1 Nannocystales bacterium | reverse complement strand
TCTAGCACCCGCTTGACCGCCAAGCTACCTTTACGTCAGGTTTGCCCCTGAAACGCACTGGACGCGTAGCTCATGGCCGTACTCGACGTCGTCAAATATCCCGATCCCCGTCTCCGCGAGCCCACCTTCGAAGTGGAGTCGGTCGATGAGAGCATCCAAGAGCTCGTCCGCGACATGACGGACACCATGTATGCGCTCAACGGCGCCGGAATCGCGGCGATTCAAGTGGGACGCCTGGAGCGCATCTTCCTGATCGACGGTCGGGTCGGCGGGGGCGACGACGACAGCCCCCCGGTCGTCTGCATCAACCCGAAGATCGTGGAGAGCGGCAAGGGCCTGGCCATCTCCGAGGAGGGATGCTTGAGCTTCCCCAACGTGTTTGTCGATGTGAAGCGTCCGCGCTGGGCCAAGGTCGAAGCGACGAACCTCGAGGGGGAGACGTTCACCATCGAGGGCGAGGGGCTTCTAGGACGGGCCCTGCAGCACGAGTTCGATCACCTCACCGGTCAGCTCCTGATCGACATGGTGGGCATGGTGAAGAAAGAGATGATCAAGCGAAAGATGAAACGCTTCCACGCCGCCGCCGAAGCGGAAGCCTGAACCTCGCTGGTCTCCGAGCACATCTCGCAACCCCGCACGGTTGTGAGGTGTGCTCTCTTGATTGCGGGGTCTGCCTACAGGTCGACGGTCGCGAGCCACAGCGACGCACCGAACACCAAGAATCCAACCTGCGGGTCGGCCAGGCCGGATACGACAACGCGACCACGGGCGTCGAGCGCAAACGCCAGGCTGAGGTCCCGTTCGGTTCCGAAGCCGAACGACCGCGACCACAAGACCCCGCCCTCAGGAGACACCCGCAGCAGGTTGGCATCCGCGCCGTCCTTCTCGATTCGTGAACCGAGGATCACGAGCTGCCCCTGCGCGTCGAACTCAACATCGGAGACGGTCAACGAGGCCGCGCCCGAATCAACGCCCACGGTCTCCAAGGGGTTGCCGTCCGCGTCCCACCGCACCAGTTGGATGTCGCCTCCGGCATCGGCGGACTGACCATAGGCCAAGACGACGTCCCCGTTGGGGGCCGTGACCGACGCGCCCACGTGGAAGTCGGAGAGGTCGACATCGACGGGCAGCGAGTTTTGCCAAATCTCCGCCCCATCGGCCGCCGCGATCTTGTGGACGGTCCACGTACATGGGTCTGCGCCGCAGCTCAGCGCGTCGAGCAAGATGTCCCCCCCCGCATCCGAGGACATGTGGGTCGCGCCCAGGTCCGAGACATCCCACGAGACCGTGGGTACCTGCCACACGGGAACTCCAGCGGAGATGCGGCTGAGCGTGTCTCCGGGGCCATGCAAGATGATGTCGTTCGGGGGTCCGGCGACGAGCCCGGGAATGTTGAACGTCTGGTCGTCCGCGCCAACCTCGTTGTAGGGGACCGTGGCCGAGCTTCCGTCGAGCGCCACGCTCACAACCGTGGCCTCAAACGTACCGCTGCTGCCCGAGATGAAGCCGGTGCCTGCGATCAACAACCGGTCCGCGTCCTCGACCAGCAGCGGTTCCCCGGTGACGAGGATCTGATCACCGTCCATCACGACGTCCTGGGGCACACGCACCTCCCAGTTCACCGTCGAGAGGTCTGCCGAGACCTGAGCGGCCCGCAGACCAAAGGCGTTCTCCGTTTCATCGAGCGTCGAGGTCGCGACGTAGACCGTTCCGTCCTCGCCCAGCTGGACCCCGCCGCCGGGCGCGTATGCGAGCCCGCCAGCGGCAAGAACGTCCGTCGCCACGTGCACGATGTTGGCTCCGATGACCTCCACGGACAGCGGCACGACCTCGCTATCCGTCGACTGGTCGGCGTCATCGTAGGCGACGGCGTGAAAATCGATGGACGCATTGTCGAGGCTGGTGAGCAAGACCTCCGCCGTGTAGGGAGCCTCGTCGTCGGTGGCAACAAGTTCCCCGTCGCGGAAGAACTCGACCCGGTCGA
The DNA here is from genome assembly GCA_050633305.1 of Nannocystales bacterium. Lineage (GTDB taxonomy): Bacteria > Myxococcota_A > Polyangia > Nannocystales > Nannocystaceae > CAJXVA01. The sequence continues at coordinate 14,355 of JBOEGF010000076.1, read as the reverse complement.
CCGCACTGTCGTCCCCCGCCTCGGCCTCCAGTGGAACGAGGTCGGCGCCCGTCAGCGCTGCAGGGCGGGCCTGCCCGGCCACCGTGAGCGTGACGGTGGGAGGCTCATCCACAGCAGGGCCGGTGCTGGTGTCCGCGACTCCGGTGGTGCTCGAGGTCGCGGGGTCGGCCGTCGTGCTCGGCTCACCAGTGCTCGAGGACGCGGCCATCGTCGTGGACCCCGTCGAGTCGACGGACGTCGCAGAGCCGTCTGTGTCCGTATCCGTATCGACACCCGGGCGACTGCTGTCGTCGCCGCAGCCGACGAGCAGCAGGCCTGCGAGGGGGAAAACACCGAGAGAACGCGCGCACAGAGAAGCCATGCACAAACCGTCGCACACCCCCGCCGTGTGAAACAGCCACAATCGCGCCAAGAGTCAGTTCAGCAGCGCCTTGGGGATACGGCCGTCGTCGAGCAAACGAGCGCAGAGCTCGGCTGCGAACTCGCTGAGCACTTCGACCCGTGCGTCCGCATCGGCGGCGTTGAGCGTCGCCTGCTGCATCGTCAACATGCTCGAGTGCTGACTCGACGCACTCGCTGATGTGAACCCCAGCGTGGGAAGGATGGCCGCGACCGCGTAGGAGAGAACCCGTGGGTCGGGAATGCGGAGCACCGAATCGACCAGCTCGGCATCGTCGGGACGCAGCGTGGCGCAGATGCGCTCGAGTTGGGCCTTGAGGACATCGAGCCCGGACGGCTTCCCCGGCATCGTTTCTTGGAGGAGCTGACACTCGACGAGCCGAAAGCTCTGCTCGGGAGGGAGCTCCCGAACCAGCCGCAGCCTACGAGCTCCTGCCAGCCGAATGAACCGCCGGCCATCGGGCAGCCGTTGATGAGAGGTCAGCCGCCCGACACCGAACACGCTCTCGACCTCCGGCCGGGCCTCATAGTCGTCCTCGTAGCCAGGGCGGAGCAGCGGCACGCCGATGTGCTGGCTCCCCTCGAGCGCGTGGTCAACCAGCTCCAAGTATCGCGGCTCAAACACGTTGAGCGGCAGCACCATGCCCGGCAGCAACACGGCGTTGGGAAGCGGGAAGATCGGCACTGCACTCAGCAGCTCGGCTCCAAGGCCTTCGTCGTCATCCAGCATCCCAGGCACAGCGTAGATCGAAATCGACCGGGCGCGAGCACCCACCCACACAACGGCCATCCTCGGGCTCGTATCGGGGTCAGACCGCGCGATTGCTGTACACGACAGCGCTGCGCGCCCACGGTGACGGCCCGCCCGCTTCGACCCGCAAGCGATTGACTGCGCCGTAGCGTTGCTCAAAGCGCACATACCCCTGTGGACCCAGGCCGGTCGCCGCGGCGAGGACCAACCGAGCGATGGTGTTGTGGACATAGAGCATGATGTCCCCCTCGCGGGAGAGGCCCTCGCGCACCGCCGCTTCGACCGCAGGCAGCGCCCGTGCGGCGACCTCTCGCACGCTCTCGCCTCCGTCGGGGAACGCAAAGTCCAGCATGTCCCCGTAGGAACGACCGGCCAACTCCGGCATGCGCTGCAACGCGTCCGCGATGCGGACCCCCTCCAACACGCCCAGATGCATCTCGCGAAGCGCGGCATCGGTCCGCACCTGGGCACCTTGCGCAGCGGCGATCGCTGCGGCCCCGGTCGTGCAACGGGTGAGGTCACTGCTGACGATCGTCCCCAGGGGCCTGGTGCCGAAGAAGTCAGCCTGAGCCTTCACATGTCCATGCCCCCGCTCGGAGAGACCCACGTCGAGTTGGCCGTAGAAGATCGTGCGGTCTTCGGGCTCCCCGTGGCGCAACACGTACAGCGCCTTGGACGTCATGAGAACAGCCCATCCTGAATCGTGGTTCGCCCCTGCAGTTCCCCGCGAAACGACGAGGTCACCACCGACGTGCTGTGCCGCTGCTCGGGGATTCGCAAACACATGTGCTCCCCCTTCATCACGCACCCCGCTCCCCGAGCACCGATGTGTTCCATCAGGGCATCGGCAACGTCGTTGCAGGCCCGCTCTTGGAGAGTGAGCCGCGCGGTGAAGCAACGAACCAGCTCCGCGAGCCGTCCGAAGCCCAGCAGGCCGTCGCCGGGGAGGTAGGCCACGCTCGCGGTCCCGAGGTAGGGCAGCAGGTGGTGGGGGCACATGCCTTGAAACGGAATGTCGCGGACCACGACCAGCTCAGTCGCCGCTTCCCCAAGCACCAGGTCTCCGAGGATCTCCGCGGGCTCCATCGAGTATCCGCGCAGAAAGGAGGACTGCCAAAGCGCCGAGACTCGCGCCGGCGTGCCCTTCAGGTCCTTGTGGTTCGCGTCCAGCTCGCACGCGTCAATCAGCGCACGCACAGCTCCTTGCAGGGCGGCATCGGCGTCCTCGGCCATCGCTCGCTCATACCACGCCCCGCGGTTGGGTCATTCGTCGGCGAGCGTGTCCTCAAACAACGGAGCGCCACGGCCGAGTTCACGCGTCCGCCAGATCTGACGGAACGGACGCGGCAGCGCGCCGAGGTCCGGCAGACGCTCGCAGCCCTCGCACGAAACCCGCAGCTGCACCGCCGTGCACGTGCCACAGACCGTGAGCAACTCGGCGGTCTCGCCGAACTCGTCCCGGAGCCGTTGCAAGAGTTCGAGCTTCCGGTGCAGTGCCTCGATTTGCTCGTCGAGCACGGTGCGCAGCGACGCGGTCGCATCGGCATCGCTCGCCGCGGTGTCGCGCATTTGCAGAAGCGCGGTCACATCCTCGAGCGACCACCCCGCCTCCCGCAGCGCGATGACGAACTCGAGACGCTCCAACTCCGCGGGCGCGAACTGTCGGTGACCGCCCGCGGTCCGCTCCGCCGTCAGCAGCCCTTGACGCTCGTAGTACCGGACCGTCCGCGGCGTACAGCCGGCACCCTCGGTCATGTCGCCGAGCGACAGTCTGTGTTTGGGAGCCGACACTTGCGTTCGACGCTTGCGCACAGAGGCCCAGGTGTCAATGGAACGCCGCAGCCGTATCATGCAGCGATGTCTCAGAGCCCAGTCGCCCTGGTCACTGGCGGCGCCGTTCGTGTGGGTCGCGGCATCGTCGAAGCCCTGATCGGAGCCGGCTACCGGGTCTGGGTGCACTGTCATGACTCGCTGCCCGAGGCCGAAGCGCTCGCGACCGAGCACCCCGACGCGATCGCGGGGGTGCACCGCGCAGATCTCCTCGAGCCGCAGCAGCGGGCGAACCTCGCCTCGGTCCTCGGGCCGCGCCTGGACCTTCTTGTGAACAACGCCGCTTCCTTTGAGCGCGGGGCCTTCGGGGACCGCGACGACGACGACCTGCGCCGGGTCCTGGAGCTCAACCTGGTCGCGCCGCTCTCCCTGCTCCGCTCTTGCCTCCCCGCGCTCCGCAACGCTCCGGCTGCTTCCGTCGTCAACATCGTCGACCTCGGCGCACGCAATCCCTGGGCCGGCCTGCTGGACCACTGCATCGCGAAGTCGGCGCTCGAAACCGCAACTCGGGGGCTCGCCGCGGAACTCGCCCCACTGCGCGTCAATGCAGTGGCCCCCGGAACGGTCGCCTGGCCCGCCGACGGCCGAGCCCCCGAGGGCTCCGAAGCACGGGCCCGTCTGCTCTCTCGCATCCCCCGAGGGCAGATCGGCAGCCCCGAAGACGTCGCCCAGGCGGTGTGTTTCCTCGCGCGCGCATCCCACGTCAGCGGCCATACCCTGGTCGTCGACGGCGGATCGACGGCCGCGTTGGGCGGAGCGCACGCCTGAATCGACGCGGAAGCCACCGGGGGCCCCTTGACCGGCGCGGCATCCCCTCCTATATGTGCCGGCCTCTCATCATGACGACGCCGCAAGAGCAACCCGCCGAAGCTGCCGAGACCGAGGTCGGCACCGACATTCAAGCCCAGTACGAGCCCGTACAGGGTCGCCCCCTCGAAGTGAAGGTCGACGACCGTGGCGTCGAGCGTGCCATCCGCAAGCTTCGCCGCCTCCTCGCGAGCGAAGGCGTCCTCCGGGAGATCAAGCGTCGTCGCCACTACGAGAAGCCCAGCGTCGCGAGCAAGCGAAAGCTCCGTGAAGCCGAGCGCCGACGGAAGCGTCGGGAGCGAAAGAAGCTCTACGAGCGGTAGACCCGTTCGTTCGAGCGAGGACGTCTTGGCGACGCTCGCCCCCGGTTTGGGTATTCTCCCGGCCATGGCACGAGTCGTCGTTCCCCGTCTGCCCGATAGCACCGCGGCAATCGATCCTGCTTCGGGGCCCCAGACGGTCGACCCTCCAACGGTCGTCGCCATCAGACTCGCCTTCGGCGTGGGAAAAGCGGACTCCGCTCCCACGTCGCAGTCGTTTAAGGTCACCTACCACCTGTCGATCCCGGTCTTCAGCCTCGGGGGCCTCGACCCCGATGGCGTGTACGAGTTCGATGCGGCCGCGCTCCTCGACACGATCACCAGCCGCGCCCAACGCCGACGGTGGGGTGTTCGCCTCGAGCTCGAGCTCGAGCAATCCCCTCAGTCGGTGTCCCAGGCGGACGTGGTCGTGGAAGCGCCGTTCGACGATGCGCTCGGCTTGAGCGTGTTGGGGCAAAGCGGCCGCGGCAAGCCGCTTCCTGGCGGAGGACGTTCCCTCGTCATCGCGTCCGGATTGGTCACCTCCGCCGCCGACGTCGCGGGACTCTCGGGCGGGTACTCCATCGCACTGGACAGCGGCGAGCAAGGCCCCGCCATCGAATCCGCGATCCGAGAGGTTCGCATCGACTCCACACGCTTCGAGTTCGAGCCCGGGTGATGCAACGATCGCCGCCGCCGGTCGACCGGGTAGGTCGTGGCGGTCTCCCGACGCTCAATGCTCATCGGACTCGCGGCGTGGGGCGCCGTCGGAGCCCACGCCTGGTGGCGGCGGGACCCCGCACCTCCCGGTTCGATTCGGATCGTCAGCTGGAACCTTCGTAACTTCAGCGGCGCCACAGCCCCAACCTCGAGACACGCCCCGGGGCACGATCTCGACCGGCTCGCGGAGCACTTCGCGGCATTCGATGCCGATGTTCTTTGCCTCCAGGAAGTCTTGGACCCCGGTGCGCTGCAACCCCTGCTTCCCGACTATGTCCTCGACGCGTCCGGGGATGGCGGGGCCCACGGCCAGCAGCTGGTGATCGCCAGACGCGGCCCGATTTCGGCCGCCCCGCCGCACACCGACCCGTGCACCGTCCTGAATCCGGGGCTTCGGCCCACCCTCGTGCAGTCCCTGTTCCTCGATGGGCTGCGGTGGAGCATCGTCGTGGTGCACCTCAAGGCAACCCCGGCTGGGCATGCCGTCCGGCAGGTCCAGCATGAGGCGCTCGTCCAGATGCTGAAGGACGTGCCCCAGCCTCGCCTTGTGGTCGGAGATTTCAATACAACGGGTCGGCGGGGCGGGTCACCGGCCGACGAGATCTCTTCCCTGTGCGCAGCGTTCTCGACCGTCGGTTTACAACGGGTCCAACCCCGCCTGCCGTGCACAGCCTACTGGGAAGGCGGACGGTTCGACCGGTTCGAAGAGCCTTCCGTCCTCGACCACGTGTTCATCGAAGGGGCGCCCCCGCATGCCCCAGCGGTGCATGTCGCCCCAGGATTGCAGTGCTCCCGCAGCGACTGCGCACCGATCACGTCCACCTCCGCGTACCCCGACCTGGACCTCGAACGTGTGAGCGATCACTGCCCGTTGCTCATCGACGTTTTGGGCTGAGCGGCAGTTTCGTGACCCACCCAGAGCCCCCGTTTACGTCGCTCCTTTAGCAAAAACAGGGGTTCGTGGATCCGGGCTCACACTCTCGTCGACTACCGACGCCAGACCCCTGCTCGTCGGAGCGGGGGTGTTTCAAACCCTGCGGACAGGGTCCCGTAAAAAACGGCCCGACTTTTGAACAACCGCTCACCAGCAGGGTCAAACACCCGGCCCACACCCCACCTTCGACCGGGGGGTGCAGGTCACACTGGCCACCCCAACCCTCGCAAACGAAACGGCCACTCTGTTGCCTCTCAGATCGGCCTATGGGAGTATCCCGGCGCCTTCGGACGCCGCACTCCCCATCCGGCCTACCTGCCGTTACCGGTCGTCAAGGTGCCACCGACGTTTGTCGGTCGATGAATCAGGAGAATCGGACAATCATGACTACTTTCAAGAACAAGAGCATCTCGCTCGGAGCCGTCGCTCTCTTCGCATCTACCGCCCTCACCGGTTGCGGCGAAGACGGCCCCTGCGGACCCTGTGGCCTCGTCGCCGAGGGTGCAGTTTCCATCTCGGGCAGTGCCCAACTCGACGGCTTCTTCTCTGCCGTCGCTGACCTCGACGGAGCCTTCGTCTCCGTCAGCGCCGACTTCGACGCCAACATCCGTGGCCTCGCCGCGGCATGGGACTTCGAAATCGCCGCCGACGCAGCCATCGATGGCCAGATCGTCGCCGACCTCATGGCCGACATCAAAGGTCAGATTTCGGGCTCCATCGAAGGTGGCATCAGCCTCAACTACGTCCCGCCCCGCTGCTCGGCTGACATCAGCCTTTCGGTCGAAGCGAGCGCCAGCTGCGAAGTCCAGGCCGGCTGCGAAGTCGAAGTCGACCCCGGCGAGGTTTCCGTCGCCTGCGAAGGTACCTGCAGCGGCGGTTGTTCCGCTGAGTGCAGCGGCGCCGTCAGCTGCGAAGCATCCGTCATGGGCGGCGGCTTCGCTTGCGAAGGCTCCTGCGAGGGCTCCTGTGCCCTTGAAGTGGGCGCCAGCTGCGAAGGCACCTGCAAAGGCACCTGCGAAGGTTCCGCGGGAACCCAAGAAGGCTTCGAAGGCGAGTGCGACGGCATGTGCGAAGGCACCTGCGAGATGGCAGCCGGCGGCGAGTGCTCCGGAACCTGCAACGGCTCCTGCGTCGTTGAAGAGCCCTCGGCAGACTTCAACTGCAACGGCGAGCCACCCACCTGCCGCGGCGAGTGCAGCGGCGAGTGCTCCGGCTCCTGCGAAGGTACTGCAACGCCTCCCTCCGCTTCGGCAGAGTGCGACGCTTCGGCCGACTGCCAAGCATCCGCTTCGGCACAGGGCAGCGCCAACCTCAGCTGCACCCCGCCCTCCCTCGAGCTTGCGTTCAACTTCAACGCTCAGCTTGCGGGCGACATCAACGCACAGGCTGCGTTCCGCGCTCGCATCACCGAGCTTCAGGCCCGCGGCGCCGCGATCCTTCAAGGGTTCGCGCAGCTTCGTGGCGTGATCGGCGAAGCCGACGCCAACGGCAACTTCCAGCTCGCAGCTCCCCTGGTCAACATCCAGGGACAGCTCAACGGCATCATCGAAGGCGGCGCCAGCGGTGATCTGTTCGCGGACATCCCTGTCGGCCGCATCAACTGCGTCATCCCGGCCATGGTGGAGTCGGTCGAGATCCTTGCAGGCCTCGGCACCGAAGCCGCCGGCACCATCTCGGCGCAGGCTGCATTCAGCGCTGAAATGCTCAGCATCGGCGGCTGATCCGTCAGCTAGACTCAGCTCATGAGTCCCAAGGCCGGTCGTTCCATCGCCATCGCGCTGGCCACGGCCGGTCTTCTTCTTTCGGCTGTCCTCGAGTACGTCCACGTCAAGACGTACCTCGATGTGACGGCCGATAGTTTTTGTACGGTCGGCGCCACCTTGGACTGCGGTCAGGTGGCGCTGTCGCGTTTTTCGGTCTTCCTGGGCGTTCCCACGCCCGTGTGGGGGTTCTTCGGATTCCTCTCGATGCTCATCGCCGCCATCCGGCGATCCCGACTTCTGTTCCCACTCGCCGCATTCTCGGCCGTCGCCTCTGTCGCGCTCTTCCTCGAATCATGGCTGCACGTCGGGTCGCTGTGCATGTTCTGCGAGGGCGTTCACGTGGTCGCCATCGGTCTGGCAGTCGTCGCGTGGCGCATGCCCGAGCCCCCGCCCCTCGACCGCAAGACGCTCATCACCGCGCTCGGCATTCCAGCGTTCTTCCTCGTCCTCGCGGCGATCTTCGTCCCGTCGTACTGGGTGTTCGCCTTGTGGACCGACGGCCCGCCCAAGCCCACCGGCATCGATGAGGATGGGCACCAGTGGATCGGCGAGGAACAGCCCGAGTTCGTGCTGCACGAGTTCGTCGACTACCACTGCCCGCACTGTGCGATCAGCTCCAACCTCATGAAGATGAAGCTCGTCGACGGCGCCTCGATCAAGATCGTCCGACGGCATCAGCCGCGCAACAAGTGCACCATCCACAAGCCCCAGATCTGCTCCAGCATGCGAGCGGCCCACTGCGCGGGGAAGCAGGGCAAGTTCTGGGAGATGGACAGCTGGCTGTTCGCCCACGTCGCGGGCAAGGGCTTCGTCCCCGCACGCCCTGCGGCGGAGGAACTCGGCATGGACCTGGACGCGTTCGATGCGTGTCTCGACAGCGACGAGACGTGGGACTGGGCTGCCGCCGAGGCAAACGCGGCGAGGAAGGCTCGGGTCATCGATACGCCGACGTATCTGATCGACGGCAAGAAGTACCAGGCCAAGGAAGCCCGGACGTTGGTGAACTGAGGCGGCCGGCGAGTCGAGACAAGTCGCGACAAGGGTCGGGCGGAAGCTGTCGGGCGTAGGATTGAGGGCGAAACAGCACCGCAATCACGTCGACGAGACTCTCACCCATTCGTGTTGCGCATGGATCGAATGACCTCACGGTAGCGTGGCCCACCACGCGGGCCCCGGGCGCAGAAACTGCGGCTGCGATGCTTGGTCCGCGCTCACGCTCATGGTCTGCTCGGTCGGTGCACCCGGGGACGACGTACATCTTGGCAGCAGCGCTGTTGCTGAGCGCATGCGGAGACGACAGCCACGGCGGTGCGGACACCGAGCCCTCCGCGACCGATGCAACCGTCCCGACCTCCAGTACCGGAGCATCGACCCCCACCGGCACCAGCACCACGACCTCCGCGCCGGACCCGACCACAAACGGCGCAACGACCGGTTCGACCTCAACCTCGAACACCGAGAGCGGCCCCCTCGAAACCTCCACCGAAAGCACGGGCAGCTCCGACCCAGCGCGTAGCTGCGAGGGGCACGACTACATCCTCTGCCTCGACTTCGAAGACGACGAGGTCGGAGGCATTCCGGCAGACTGGACCCGCAACGGCGACCTCGTCAGCGTGCAGGACGACTTCGCCCACCTCGGCTCGCGGTCGCTTCGTACGGACGCGCAGCCACAGTGGCGACGTCGCATCGAGCACGACGCTTCGATGATCGGCCCATCACACTGGGGACGCGTGTTCTACCGCGTGGCGCAGCCGATCCCCGACGCAGGCCTGGTGCACTCGACCCACGTCAGTTTGATGGGCGTGGGCCCCAACATCGGAGAGGCCGAGTACCGATACTTCGACTCGATCAAGGCGAGTTCGACGGGCGAGGGCATCGAGAACCGCCTGCAATTCATCTTCAACGTGCAGCCCTCGGGCCCCGAGTTCGGCGAGGGAACCGGTTGGATCGAGCGCTACTACGAGGACGAGTGGCACTGCGCCGAGTGGCACGTCGACGCGGCCGACCAGAGTTACGCCTTCTACTACGACGGCGACGAGCTGTTCTCCTTCGTCAACGGCCCGGGCAACTTCACGGAGAGCGAAATCCCCGACAGCTACTCCACGATCACGCTCGGCTGGACCAACTACCAGAGAGCGCCGCCAGGCTTCACCGCCTGGTACGACGACTTCGCCATCGACGACCAGCGCATCGGCTGCGAGTGACGGTCCGCAAAAACACGGGTGTTGGTGCTCGCGGTCCGTCTCTCTAGGAGCAGACCAGCCCCAACGGTCTCAGCGTCGGTGGCCAGGTATCGACGTTGATCTGCCCTCGGCGCCAGAACAGGCCGCGCCACGGCGCGGGTGTGTTCCCAAACGAAAAGCACCCGGTCTGCAGCGCCGCACCACCGCTTGAGGACAACAGGTCCCAGCTGCCGTCGGGGACCTCGTTCTCCTCACTGACATCGCCCGCGGGGACGTTCTCCATGTTCTCGAACGCCTGGGCCATGCCGTTGAACGTTCGGCCCAGCGTGAGGAGGTCGTCGGTCCAGTTGACGAGCCGGCCGAATGAGGCGCCCTGGTCAGCGCGCGAGAACTCATCGCGCACGAGCATGAATCCGCCACTGGGCGCGTAGATCAACACGTAGCGCTGGCCGGCCTCGAGCTCGTAGGTATCGTTGGCCTGCCCGGATGGCCCCGAGGCGCCGAAGGATTGACTTCCGGGGCGGAACGCGACGGCTCCGAGCGAACAGTCCCCCCCGAAACAGGGCTCCGCCATGGCCACTTCCAAGACCGACGGGGGTGCGGGGACGGTGAACGAGACATCGGCGCTGGCATCGGGGGCCGCGAAAGCGACCTCGGGGTCGCGTAGCAATGGCCGGACATCGCCTTCGATCGAGACCGACAACATCGACAGGGAGTCCGACTCACGCGGCCATTCTTGGCGAACGTCGCCAAGCACCACGAAGAGCATCTCCCCCGCCGGCGGGACGTCGGCAACCGTCTCGGTCGCGAAGGTCACCTGGCGAGCACCACCGATCCCGGGCGAGAAGAGCCGGTAGGTGACCGAACACCCGGAGTTTTCACAGTCGGGAAGGTCGGTACCAACGACGGTCTCCCCAGGCTCGAGCGGCCCGGGCTCGAGAACGGTGTTGAGGTCGACCGACAGCGGGTCGGCCACCGCCCCATGCACAAACCGAACGGTGTTGCCGCTCAGCGCCTGGGCCTGCTGGAAAGTGGGTGTGGCGCCGTCGGCCGCCGCGGTGCAGTCGTGCTCGCCAAGCGTTGCAACGGTTGCCCACTGCTCGTCCGCCCGAAGCGGAAACCACTGGGAGCACGCGACCGCATCGAGGGTTCCGGTTCTTGCCAACACCACGCGCCGTGCATCCCGAGGCACCCCGTCCAGTCGGATTGCGTCCCGCGGGCTCAGTCCGGTCGCGATGGGTTCGGCCTCGCCCACCAACCACACGTCGACTGCATCTTCGGTGTCGAGGGTATGAACCACGAGCACACTGCCCTCGCCTTCGTCGCCCAGGTCTCCGAAGTCCGGGGGCTTCCCCTCGCCCCACTGCGGGATCTCAGCGCCACCGCTGGAGGTATCACTCGAGCCGGTCTCGGCCAGCGTGGGGTCCGTCGACGACGTGTCCTCGCCGCTGGACCCCCCCACTGTTGGGCCCGACGTCGTCTGCGTCATCGAAGCGCCGGTCGGCTCTCCTGACGAACCGTCCGTCGCCCCGGACTCGGTCGCCCCCATCGCGGGGTCGTCCGGGTTGAAACACGCAACCAACGACGTCAGGCAGACGACAGCCAATGCACAGCGGGACACCCAGCCACGGTACCGAGGCTGGGGCGCACGAGCAAAGGTGATGCGAATTCCGCCGGACCGGGGATCAGCCTGGGATCGTGACCGGAGGACTGCCTTCGCAGGTCCACAGCCAGTTGTCGAGCAGGACGGCTGAATCGAGAGACGTGTCCGAGAGGTCGAAGATCGCGAAGTAGACCTCGATGGTCTCTCCGGGCGTGACGGGGGCATTGGTCGTCAGCCAACGCGTACCCGCATGGCCCTGCGCAGCGGTCCCGGCGAGCTCAGGCGCGACACAAGGCGCCGGACAGTCGGTCGGGTTGGGTGCGTCCTTGTAGTCAAGGAATCCCGCGTTGAGCGAGATCGGGGAGCCGAACTCGTCAAACGAGATATTCCCGGTCCACCCCTCCGACTCGAGCCAGGCAACGTACATGTCGTTGAACTGGCTCTGATAGTAGACGGGATACTCCACGGAAAAGAACGCAAAGTCGTACGTGAAGCCGAAGGTGTTCTCGGGGACTTCCGCCGAGAGCGAGAGAATCGCCAAGTCGTTTGCGGTGCCGCCCTGCGAGTACTGGACTTCGACCGTGTTCGAGCAGTCTCCGGTTCCGACGAGCGCGGGGTTGTCGATGCACGTATCCCCGCCGCCGGGCGAAACCTCGGTCCGAGTCATCGGTGGAGGCAGGTCCGGAAGGTTCCCTCCCCCCATCGAGTTCGAGATGGTCCCGCCAACGGTCGTGACCATCTGCTGGGCGATGCCGCTCGAAAGGATTGCGAATCTCTCGCCCTCCCGAGGTGGGAACGCATCGGAGGTTCCGAAGTTGCCTTGGTGCACGTAGAGCTGGTCCGCGTCACCGCTGAACGTCCCGTCAACCTGGGGACCGCCTGGGCAGTTCAGCCCCATGGCGTGCCAGGGATCGTCGTCCGCATCGTCGCACGAGACCGGGTTCGGGGCCCCACAGAACGCGCCCACGTCGGGCAAGGCACCAAAGTCAAACACAACTGGCGGCTCGGGAGGGGGCTCGGTCGATCCATGGGCGCCGGTGGTCGTTCCGGAATCCGGTCCCCCGGTCGACGACCCCTCGAGACCGCCCCCACCCCCCGTACCGGTTCCGGTGCCGCTCGCGTTCGCAGTTCCCGGTGACGTCGTGAGCCCGGTCTCAGACGGCTTGTCCTCCTCCGCCGAGTCACACGCCACCAAACCCGCAAGCGCGAGACCCCCCAACCAACCCCATTTGGTCATCATCAAAGACTCCTCGAATGGCGATGTACGTGTCAAACGGTCACATCGCGGTGACTTCATGTCCCCAGCTCTGTGAATCCTTCATAAAAAACCGTATTGCGCAAGTTGCGCCCGCCTACAAACGTAGGCTTTCGTCGCCATCTGGGCCATTCTCCACCGATGCAACGACCAGGCCGGCACTGCAAAATCCTCTGCACCCTCGGTCCATCGAGCCAGTCACCGGAGGTCGTCGGCGCGCTCATCGACGCCGGGATGAACGCGGCGCGGCTGAACTTCTCCCACGGCAGCCATGATGTGCACGCTCGGACGTTCAAAACCGTCCGTCGTGAGGCGAGCCGGCGGAACACGCCCGTCGCGATCCTGGCCGACCTTCAGGGCCCCAAGATTCGCGTTGGGAAGATCCCCGGCGACGGCTTCTTGTTGGAGCAAGGGCACAAGCTGGCGATCTGTACAAACCCCGATGGCCCGGTCGAGCAGGCCGGTGACCTCGCGAAGGTCACCACGACCTACGCGAACCTCACCAACGACTGCGAAACAGGCGATCGGATCCTGCTCGATGACGGCAATATCGAGCTGACCGTCGCAAGCTCGGTCGACGACGTCCTGCTCACCACGGTCGTCCAAGGGGGACTGCTCTCGTCGAACAAGGGCATCAACATTCCGGGCCGCAGGCTGGCTGTCCCCGCGTTGACCGAACGAGACCGCATCGACCTCGAATTCGCACTCGAGCTCGGGGCCGACCTCGTCGCGCTCTCCTTCGTACGCAACCCCGAGGACCTCGAACTCGCCCGCGAGGTGATGCGCCAAAAGGGACGCATCGTACCGCTGATCGCCAAGGTGGAGAAGCCCGAAGCGGTGGAACGACTCGAGGAGATCGTCGAGGCAGCCGATGGTGTCATGGTCGCGCGCGGCGACTTGGGTGTGGAGATGGGCCCGGAGCTGGTCCCCATCATTCAGAAGCGGGCGATCGAGATGTGCAACCGGGCGGGTAAGCTCGTCATCACGGCGACGCAGATGCTCGACTCGATGATCACCAAGCCGCGGCCGACTCGGGCCGAAGCTTCGGACGTCGCCAACGCGGTGCTCGACGGCAGCGACTCGGTCATGCTCAGTGGGGAGACGGCCACAGGCGTCCACCCGGTCCTCGTCGTCCGCACGATGGACAAGATCATCCGCAGTACCGAGAGCGCTCCCCGCAACTGGAGCCGCCCTCGGGTCGACCTCGAGCTCGGCCACACCACCAACGCGATCGCTCTGGCAGCGGTGACGTCCGCCGAGAGCTGGCCTCAAACCGAAGGCATCTGCTGCGTGACCAAGTCCGGCGGCATGGCGAGATTGGTTTCGGAGTATCGGCCTCGGTTGCCGATCATCGCGTTCACCCCGAACGCCGACACGTACCAGGCGCTCGCCCTGTACTGGGGCGTGACTCCCCTGCTCTTCAGCCCCAGCAGCGACGACGTGGAGTCCATGCTGATCGACATGGACCAGACCATCCTGCGGCGGGAGCTGTTCGCCCCTGGCGCGCGCGTCATCGTGACGTTCGCGCACCCCATCCAGCGCCGGCTTTCGGTCAACCTGCTCAAGCTCCACGAGGTCGGCACCGCGCTCGACCCGAAGAACGAGCAGGAGCCCGAACCGGAGGCGGAATAGGAGCGGTTCGGGGGGCTTCGCCCGGCATTCGACCCTTTCGTTCGAAAGGGTATTGCCACGGTGCTCCGGGAGTGCTATCAACCGCTCCCCCCGCGAGGGTGGCGGAATTGGTAGACGCGCCAGACTAAGGATCTGGTGGGATAACTCCTGTGAGGGTTCGAGTCCCTCCCTTCGCACAA
>JBOEGF010000075.1:0-36162 GCA_050633305.1 Nannocystales bacterium | reverse complement strand
CGATGCAGCAGTGGATGGACAGCGATGGGCACTGCAGCAACATCATGAACGCGTCCTTCACGGAGCTCGGCGTCGGCTACTACCCCGGTGGCCAGTACGGTCACGTGTGGACGCAGAACTTCGGCGCACCGTGATACCTTCTGCGCCGTGAAGGCTTGGGGCATCGCCGCAGCCACGCTGTTCCTCGCGAGCAGCTGTGTGATCGACGAGGTCCGCGAGGACGATGTCGGTGAAGCACCCGCCTGCCAGGCCACCGCGCTGTGGACCCACGACTGGGGAAGCCGCGAAGACGATCTACTCGATGCGATCAACGACGTGCGTGCAACGGGGGCCACGTGCGGCGACCGAACGAGAGATCCGGTCCCCGATCTCGAAGTTGCGCCCGCTCTGCGTTGCGCCGCCCGCCGACACGCGGTCGACCAAAGCGAGGCAGGCACATTGTCCCACGATGGCAACGACGGCAGCTCAACCTTGTCGCGGGTTGACCTCGCGCAGTACGCGGGAGTGCCGTCGCACGAGCTGCTCGCCGCCGACTTCCTCGACCCCGAAGCCACGCTCGAGGCCTGGCTCGCCTCGCCCGCCGAGTGCGAGGCCCTGCTCAGCTCGACCGCCGCGGAGTTTGGTCCGGGGTTCGCGCGCAGCCAGGACGGCAGCACCACTGCCTGGGTGCTGCTGATCGGCGAGCTGCGGGACTGATCGGGGTCCAACCGGGCGCACTGCGGGGCTACGCGCAGCGTCCACGCGCGAGCCTTTCCGGGAAGCACGGCAGCCGATACAACCGACGCGCCACCGGATGCGCGCATGGACAAGCTCAGCAAGCTGAGAAACCTCGCCGAGCTGCACGGGATGCAGCTTGGATACACCGACATCACAGGCGCGCACCAAGCCGCACGCCCCGAACCGCTCGCCCAGGCACTGACGGCCCTCGGGGTCGACGTGCAGACCGAGGCGGCCATCGACGATGGACTGCGCCGTGCTCAGTACAGCCAGCATACCGAGCGCCTACCCCCCGTCGTTGTGGCCTGGGATGGCGAGGGGAGCGTCACGGTGCAGCTTCCACAGAGCGTGACCGGCCGATACCGCCTGCATGCACGCTCGACCGCCCATGAGGTGAGCACCGAGGGCATGCTTCGCGATGCTGCGATCGAGCACAGTGCCACCCCCGACGGCACGCCCCTCGTGCGGCGTCGCCTGCCGCTGCCTTCGCCGCTCCCGCCGGATCACTACACGCTGACCATCGAAACCTCCGACGGCTCGGGCACCGAGTCGCTGCTGATCAGCGCCCCTCGTCGCGTCTACACGACCGACGGACAACGGGGATGGGGGCTCTTCGCGCCCCTGTACGCGCTCAAGACCCAGCGGGACCACGGCGTCGGCGACTTCACCGACCTTCGCACGCTGATCGACTGGGTTGGCGATGCGGGCGGCAACATGGTCGGGACGCTCCCGCTGCTGGCGACGTTTCTCGACCAGCCCTTCGAGCCCAGCCCCTACGCACCCGTCAGCCGTCTGGCCTGGAACGAACTCTACCTCGACGTCGAGTCACTGCCCGAGTACCGCGGCCTTGCAAAGACGGCCTTCACCGACGCGGCCGCAAACATCGCCCGGGACACCCTGCGCAAGGCGAGCCATGTCGACCACGCGAAGGCGATGGCACTGAAGCGTCGTGCCTTGGGTCCCATGGCGGAAGCGTGCTGGAAGGGACCCCGTCGCGCTGCCCTCGAAGCCTTCCTCGCTGCGCGCCCCGAGCTCGATCGATACGCCCGTTTTCGCGGAACGACTGCGGCACGCGGTACGTCCTGGCATGACTGGCCCCAGGCACTGAAGGACGGTGTGCTCCCCGAGGGGTCCTACGACCCGAAGACCTACCGCTACCACGCCTACGTGCAGTGGGCGGCCCACTGCCAGCTCGAAGCGCTGTCGATTCACGCGCGAGGTCGCAGCAGCGGGCTGTACCTCGACCTGCCCGTTGGCGTGCACGGGGATGGCTTCGACACCTGGGCCCATCGTGAATCGTTCGTGCCCGGGCTCTCGACCGGCGCCCCTCCGGACGCGCTCTTCTCAGGCGGCCAGAACTGGGCGTTCCCCCCGCCCCATCCGCAGCGACAGCGACAGGACCACTACCGGTACCTGATCGCCGTGTTGCAGAACCACATGCGCTACGCGGGCGTGTTGCGCATCGACCATGTGATGGGACTGCACCGCCTGTTCGTGATCCCCTCGCACGCGCCAGCGTCCGAGGGCATGTACCTGCGCTACCCCGCCGACGAGCTGGTCGCGCTGCTCTCGCTCGAGTCGCACAAGAGCGGCGTAGCCCTGATCGGCGAGAACCTGGGAACCGTCCCAGACGAAGTCACGCACGCGATGCAGACCCACGGCATCTCGGGCATGCACGTCGTGCAGTACCAGGCCAAGCCCGATCCCAGCGATGCACTGCCTGCTGCGCAGCCCGGTGACATGGCCTCGCTCAACACGCACGACATGCCGCCATTCGCCGCCTATTGGAGCGGCTCCGACCTCGCAACCCAGCAAGACCTCGGTTTTCTCGACGAGGGCCAGCGTGACGCGATGGCAGGACATCGCGACTGGCAGCGCCAGTGTCTGACCGGCTACCTCGGACCCAGGACGGGCCTGCCCGCAGGGAGCGAAGCACCCGCGGCTCTGAGCGCACTGCTCAAGCACCTCGGGCGCAGCCAAGCCCACGACGTCCTGGTGAACCTCGAGGACCTCTGGGGAGAAACCCACGCGCAGAACATCCCGGGGACCTGGCGCGAGCATGCAAACTGGCAGAACCGAGCCCGGTACGATCTCGAGACATGGACGCAAGATCCGGCCGTCACCGACCCGCTGCGCGCCCTCGCGCGCGCTCGCAACGAAGCGACCCATCGCGGGGAGGTGCGCTACGACGTCTCACGACTCACCGATGACGACATCTACCTGTGGAACGAAGGCACCCACGCCCACATCGACGACAAGCTGGGCGCGCATCCGATGGAGCACGCCTCGACCGCAGGCACCTACTTCGCGGTGTGGGCTCCCTCGGCCACCTACGTCTCGGTGATCGGGGACTTCAACGTCTGGGATCGGCAGCAGGCCCCGCTGCGCGCGCGCGCGGACTCAGGAATCTGGGAGGGCTTCATCGTAGGCGTCGGTCCCGGTGACCTCTACAAGCTGCACGTCGCCTCGCCGAGCGGAGGCAGCGATCGCGCCGACCCGTTCGCGTTCGCAACCGAAGAGCCCCCGCGAACAGCATCTGTGGTCGCGCATGGGCGCTATGCGTGGAACGACGAAGCCTGGATGGAGAGCCGGGCCTCCCGCAGCGGCCAGGGAAAGCCGATGTCGATCTACGAGGTGCATCTGGGTTCGTGGAGACGGGTGCCCGAAGACGGCGACCGCTCGCTCAACTATCGCGAGTTGGGGTCCCAGCTGGCCGAGTACGCGACCCACATGGGCTTCACCCACGTGCAGCTGCTCCCGGTGATGGAACACCCCTTCTACGGCTCGTGGGGGTACCAAACGACCGGCTACTTCGCTCCGAGCGCCCGGTACGGCACGCCCGCGGACTTCAAGGCGATGGTCGACACGCTGCATCAGGCCGGCATCGGCGTCCTGCTCGACTGGGTCCCCTCACACTTCCCAACCGACGCACACGCGCTCGCGGAGTTCGACGGCACACACCTGTACGAACACGCCGACCCCAAGCAAGGGTTTCACCCGGACTGGAAGTCCGCGATCTTCAACTACGACCGGCACGAGGTTCGCTCGTTTCTGCAGAGCAGTGCTCGGTACTGGTGCGACACGTTTCACGCCGACGGACTCCGAGTCGATGCGGTGGCCTCGATGCTCTACCTCGACTACAGCCGGCAGGAGGGCGAGTGGGTGCCCAACCGACACGGTGGGCGTGAGAACCTCGGAGCCATCGACGCGCTCCGACAGATCAACGAGGCCGTCTACCGGGACTGCCCCGGTGTGCAGACGATCGCCGAAGAGTCCACCTCGTGGCCGATGGTGTCCCGACCCACACACACCGGAGGCCTCGGATTCGGCTTCAAGTGGGACATGGGCTGGATGCACGACACGCTGGCTTACTTCGGGCGTGACCCGATCCACCGTCGGCACCACCAGCATGAGCTGACCTTCCGCATGCTGTACGCGTTCGGGGAGAACTTCGTCCTGCCCCTGTCGCACGACGAAGTCGTGCACGGCAAAGGCTCGATCCTCACCCGAATGCCAGGAGACGATTGGCAGCGTTTTGCGAACCTGCGGGCCTTGTATGGGTACATGTACGGGCAGCCCGGTAAGAAGCTCCTCTTCATGGGCTGCGAGTTCGGCCAGGTGCGCGAGTGGGACCACGACCGAAGCCTCGACTGGCATCTCACCCACGACCCCAGACACGCAGGTATCCAGCGGTGGGTTGCGGATCTCAACCGGCTGCACCGCGACGTTCCGGCGCTGCATGAGCGCGACTGCGACCCCGGAGGCTTCGCGTGGGTCGACTTCGCAGACGCGGAGGCGAGCGTGTTCACGTTCTTGCGCTACGCCGCGGACGGGACCCCTGCCCTGGTGGTCTGCAACTTCACCCCGGTGCCCCGCTACAACTACGGCGTCGGCGTCCCCTGGGGCGGGTGGTGGTCCGAGCGGGCCAACAGCGACGCCCACGAATACGGCGGAAGCGGCATGGGCAACGGCGGCCGTGCCCACACCCGTGACGAGGGCGCGCACGGCCATCCACACTCCCTCGAGCTGTGTCTGCCTCCGCTCTCCGTCCTGTTCCTGACTCCTGCCTGACCCCTGCCTGACCCCTGCCTGACCCCTGCCGAAGGATCCGCATGAACAAGCGCTACGTCTGCATTCACGGGCACTTCTACCAACCCCCGCGGGAGAACCCCTGGCTCGAGACCGTCGAGCAGCAGGAGTCCGCGGACCCGTTCCACGACTGGAACGAACGCATCACGTCCGAGTGTTATGGCCCCAATGCCTGGGCTCGAATCCTCGATTCTCAGGGGTTCATCGAACGCATCGCCAGCAACTACGAACGCATCAGCTTCAACTTCGGGCCGACGCTGCTGGCATGGATGGAGCGTGAGACCCCCAAGGCCTACGCAGCGATCCTCGAAGCGGAGAGGGCCAGTCGCGTGCGTTTCTCGGGACACAGCTCCGCGCTGGCACAGGCGTATAACCACTCGATCCTTCCGCTGTGCAACGACGCCGACCGTCGCACACAGATCCGCTGGGGCATCGCCGACTACACCCATCGTTTCGGCCATGCACCGCGCGGCATGTGGCTTCCTGAGACGGCCGCCGACACGCCTTCCCTCGAGGCGCTCGCCGAGGAAGGCATCGAGTTCACCCTGCTTGCTCCTCACCAAGCCAAACGAGTTCGAGCTCCCGGGGAGGCCTGGCGCGACGTGACCGGAGGACGGGTCGATCCTCGACAACCGTACCGATGCACGCTCCCCTCGGGCCGCGAGATCACGCTGTTCTTCTACGACGGCCCCGTCTCGCAAGCCGTCGCCTTCGAACACCTTCTCGACAGCGGAGACCGGTTTGCCGACCGGCTCATGGGCGCGTTCACAGCCGACGAGAGTGCGACCCAGCTGGTGCACATCGCCACCGATGGTGAGACGTACGGCCACCACCATCGCTATGGCGACATGGCGCTGGCGTACGCGCTCCGGCGATTCGAAGACGACCCCAGCGTCGAACTGGTGAACTACGGCGCCTTCTTGGAGGCGCACCCACCTACCCATGACGTGGAGATCCTCGAGGAAACGTCGTGGAGCTGTGCGCACGGCGTGGAGCGCTGGCGCAGCGACTGCGGGTGTTCCACCGGCTCGAATCGGGGGTGGACGCAGTCCTGGCGGGCGCCCTTGCGCGAAGCGTTGGATTGGTTGGGCGAGCAGGTCGCTGGCCTGTTCGAGAGCCGAGCACGCGCCCTACTCCGCGACCCCTGGAGCGCCCGGGACGGCTACATCGCCTTGATCCTCGAACGAACCGACGAGGCCACCGCACGGTTCTTCAAGACCCACGCCATCGGCAAGCTCACCGAACCGCAGCGTATCGAGGCCCTGCGGCTCCTGGAGATGCAGCGTCACGCGATGCTCATGTACACGAGCTGCGGATGGTTCTTCGACGACGTCTCGGGCATCGAGACGACCCAGATCATTCGGTACGCCGCGCGCGCGATACAGCTGGCCCAAGAGGTCTCCGACGTCGCGCTCCAGCAGCCGTTCGTCGAGCGCCTCGCACAAGCCAAGTCCAACCTCCCCGAGCAAGGCGACGGACGCGTCCTGTACGAGCGCCACGCCGAGCCCCTTGCTGTCGACTTGCCTCGGCTCGTGGCTCACTACGCGGTGAGTTCGTTGTTCAAGTCATACAAACCGCGGGCCGAGGTCTATGCGTACGCGGTCGAGCAACTCGACTATCGGACAGCCTCGTTGGGCCGAAGCCGGCTCGCGCTCGGCAAAGTGGTCGTCGTCTCCCAGATCACCCGTGAAGCCGACGAGTTGAGCTTCGGGTTCGTTCACCTCGGAGACCACAACATGAGCGGGGGCGTGCGCGGGTTCCGGGGAGAGGCCGAGTACGACGCGATGTTGCGGGATGTGTTGGGCTCGTTTCGCAGCGCCGACATGCCCGAGGTGCTCCGACTGCTCGATGCACACTTCGGCGAGCTCAAGTACTCGATGCGTTCGTTGTTTCGCGACGAGCAACAGCGGGTGCTGGAGCTTGTCGTCGACAGCGCCACCAACGATGCCCAAGAGGTCAGCGCCCGGCTGTACAACCAGCACTCTCCCCTCCTGCGTTACCTCGCGACCCTCGACCTTCCGCTGCCCAAACCACTCCAGGGCCTGGCCAGTTTCGTGCTCAACACGATGCTTCGCTCCGAGTTCACGGCGCGCGAGCTCGACCCAGGCCGCATTCGAGAGCTCATGCGAGAGGCCGAAGCGCTGCGTGTGGACCTTCACCGAGTCAGCCTCAACTTCACGCTCCAGCGCACGATGGAGAGCGCAACCGCGCGGTGGGTCGAAGCGCCCGAACGGGTCGGGCGCCTTCGAAGGCTTCGGGTCCTAGCCGACCTCGCCCACAGCGGGCCATTCGAGGTCGACCTCTCGACCCCGCAGAACGAGTTCTACCGGGTCCTGCAAACCGCTCGGCCGATCCATGCCCGCGCCGCCGAAGAGGGAGACGACGAAGCGACGCAGTGGATGGAGGTATTTGAGGGCCTCGGCGGCGCGCTGCGGATCCGGCTGCCCGACTGAGGGCAGCCCCCCTGGCGAAGCTACAAGCCGAAGAACGCGGCGACTTCGGCTCGGAACGGGTCGTTGACCGATGCCGCCAAGATGATGGAGACGGTCAAACCGATGCCGGCGAACAGGACGTCCTTGCCAATCATTCTCGCCGCGAACGTCCAGCGGTGTTCGGAGGATCCGCGGAGCGCCATCGCGAGTTCGCGGCCGCCAAGCAGACCGATGAACACCCAAGTCGTGCTCATCGGGACGTTCGAGACGAACTTGAAGTAGTAGAGAATGACGGCGTAGACGAAGTCGATGATCGTCGCCGCACGAACGTCAACGACGCCCGACTTCTCGTCGACGATCTCCTGGACCTTCTCTCCGCCCATCCGGAACAGCAATCCCAGGCCCAAGAAGATGGCGCCCGCAAACACGAAGAACTGCGGCAGGCTGAGGCTACGCGGCAGGTAAACCGCGATGTTGGCGGCGTCCTGCTGAAGCCAGACCGACCAAAGAATGCCGGAGATGACCCACTGCCCAACCCGCCAAGCGGGGTGCGCATCGCGGGTCATCCAGCGATCGATGATTCGGGAGACGAGCATCCAAATGATGATCGCGGCCCCGAAAGCGAGGACGTACCCGGTGAGACTCTTGGTCAGGACCTTGCCGACGCTGCTCGCATCCGTCGCAAAGCTGGTCAGCAACAGAAACGTGGTGCTGACCGGCATGCGCAAGCGGGTGAGCACCAGCAGGAACAGCGGCGCGGCGACCTGCAAGAACGAAAACTCGGCCGGAGCGGTCTCGAAGCCCTTGGAGGCAAGCCGCTGGTAGCTGACGTCCCCGTCGAACGTCACGAAGCTGTAGGTCGCCGTCGCGAGGAAGATGCCACCCATGAACAGCCACAACACCCACCACGCCGTCTTGCGGTTGGAGGTGATGAAGGTGCCGATCGTCTGGATGCTGTCGTTGGCAATCGCGGAATACCCCGCAAAGGCGAAGCCGACCCAGGCCGCGAGCATGGGCGTGCGATACGTGGCGGCCGAGACCAGAAACCCACACATCAAGACGATCAAGAAGTTACGCTCCCGGGCGATAACCTCGGGGATCTGCTTCATGAGGGTCGGAATACCTGCGTCGCCGTTCGACATCTTGAGTCTCAGAACGAGCAGAAGGTAGCGGGCTCTCCTGGCATCGGGGCGCCGGCGCCGAAACAAGAACCCAACAAGAATGTGACGATTATGTGTCGGCGAATTCGCCCTGTAGCGCCGGTGGCGCTGTGCCCGACAGACCAAGCTCCTCCAGGACCCTGTACGTGCCGAACTTGGGCAGGCGGAGGAACCCAGACCACGCCGCGGAGGCCAGCGTCCCATCGGCGAGCAACTCCGAAAGCCGCTCACCGATGTGCTTGGGATCCCGCTGCTTGAGCGCGACCCCCTCCTCCCGTGCGAATCGGCGGTTAAAGCGCTCGTGCACGCCGACCGGCGACGTGAGTAGCAACGGGATCCCCAGCGCGGCGTAGAACGTCAGCTCGCTCGGCTTCGTCCACAGGATGTCGGTACGCGCAATGAGGGCCTCGAACCGTTCGAAGTACGCATCCAGACCGTCGGCGGAGAGAATCTCGACGCTGTCCCCGATGCAGGCGTCGAGCTCGAACCTCCGCAGCGCCCGTCGGAAACGGGCCGCAACCTCGAAGTGCGTGCCCGCCACAAGTGCCAGGCGAATCCGGCCCGCGAGGAGTAGCGGGCGTAGGGAGGGCAGAAACGCATCGACCAAACCCGACTGCGCGCCAGCTCCCCCAACCGCGAAGGTCAGAAGTGGCGGCTGACCGTCATGGTCCCGACCCAGCTCGGTGAAGAAGTGCGCGAGTTCGTGGTGACACGAGGCCCGGAACCGCTTCTTGGGGTCCAGCCGCACGAGTCGCGGTCCCAGGTTGCCGCGCAACGCACTCAGTTCCTCGCCACCGACCAGCGCGTGGGGAAGCGGAAACCCGGTGAACTCGATGCGGCTCGCGGGGACCCCGAACGCCCGCAACCTGCGGACCACTCGGCGACTCGGCGCGAGGTATCGGATGTTGCTCTCGCGTGCGTCCAGTGGGGCCCAGACGCGGTTGATATCCGCATCGGTCACCACGCAGAACACATTGTCGATGCCTCGTCGGTCCGCCACGATCGCGGGCGCGTAGAACGTGGTGACCAAGGCGGCCCCCGTCGTCCGCAGGTGCTGGGCGAGCGGTTCTCCAAAGCCTCGATGGATGAGCGAATCGAGCGCCCGGGTCGCAACCGAAGGTCCGGCAAGGTCGCGGTACGGGTGAAGTGGCGGAATCATCGTCACCGAATCCAGCATCCGACGAACCGATGGACCCACGACGGGCAGCTCCGACCCCCGCGAAGACCAGGCGTGTGCCCAACGGACGGCCTCCCATACGCCCCGCTCCGCACGCCCGGCGAGCGGCTCCCGGTCGACATAGGTCAGCTCGGTGCCCAGCTGCTGGGCGAGAGGTCGAGCCGCACGAAGGTGGCCATAGCCCATCTCGGCGGCGGCGATGAGGGGACGAGACCGAGGAGCCTGCATCACGACCGCTCCTGAGGGTTCTCGCGAACCACCGCCGGCCGTAGTTCGTCGTGGGGCCGTGTCAGCGAAGACCCGGGCCCGATGCGGACCCGGTTTCCGCGCCAGTGCAAGTCTCGTCGGACCCAGGCGAGTCCCCACAGCGCTGAGACGACGACGTCTTTGAGCGGAACCAGCATCAGGTCCAGCGGGTCCGGCCATCGCCCCCGCAACCGATAGGAGAGCACAGCGTCCGAGCCGAGTTTGAACAGGACGGACAACACCGCCCACCACACCAACGCCATCGATCCGCTCGAGCGCCACCCGTGCACGGCGATCACAGCCAGTGCCGGCGGCACGGGGTTGAGCAGCGGTTCGAAGCAGTAGGCCGTCGGGGAAATCCACCGCCGCATCTGGCCCCAGCGCAGGTGACGGCTGACGAAGCGCGAGAGGCCCCACCCACCGTTGATGGTGCGGACGACGTGGGGACTCAACGCGACTCGGTGTCCAGCCCGGCGAAATGCGACCCCGAGCACGTAGTCCTCCCCGAGCACGTTGCGAACCAGGTCCCACCCACCCAGGGCTGCCAGGTCGCTGCGACGCATCAGCATCGACTTACCGACGACACACGGATGACCTGCGAGGACATCCGCCCCGCACACGGCACCGGCCACGAAACTGTTGAGGTGAAGGTTCTCGAGGCCGGCCGCGACGGTTCGCTCGCCATCCCCGGCAAGCATGCTCGAGACCAGCCCCACCGCGGGGTCATCCATCTCGGCGACGAGCGTCGACAAGTAGTTCGGTGCGACAGGTACGTTGCTGTCGGAGATCAGGATCGTGTCGTGCATTGCGACGTCGCTCAGCACCTCGAGAAGTCGAACCTTCGGGTTGAGCCCGGTGCCCTCGCGGCCAGCGACGAGTTTGATGCTGACCGAGGGGAACGCCCTGCGGACCTCCAACGCGATATCAAGAGCTGGATCGTCCACGTTTGCGGCCCCGAGGATCAGCTCAAAGCGTCCTGCGTACGCCTGCATCGCAAGCGAGCGAAGGTTCTCGCGCAGGCCCTCATCAATGCCCTTGAGGGGCTTGAGCACCGAAACACCGGGGCACGACCGGTCCATCCGGAGACGGCGCTTGCGAAGGCGGAGATGGACGCAGGCGTGGGAGAGCGCGGTCACGGCCGCCGAGGCGGCGGCTACGATTGCCAACGAGGTCACGATCGGCGTGGTCATGTGCGGGTCCAGGGACGCGAGCATCCTGCGCCAACGGAGCAACACCGGGCGACACGCGAGGCCACAGCAACGTGACACCTATGGACAGGTCGCAGTGTTCACACGACCGCGATCGCGGCGTCGCCTTCGAGACACCGCTGTCACAACCGCGTCGCCGTGGCCGTGCTACTGCCGCCATGCGAGACGGCCATGCCATCCTTCGCCCACATTTCAGACCTGCACTTCGGCTCCGGACACGATGTCGAGGCGCGGACACACGCCCTCGTATCGCACCTGCTGGCGGCGGATATCGACCATGTGCTCTGCACTGGCGACATCACCCACCGAGGTCGCGAAGAGGAGTTCGAGGGCTTCATCGACGTTTTTGCCCCCCTGCTGCAGCAAGGACGGCTCACGCTCGTTCCTGGCAACCACGACCGCTGTGGGGATGACGTGGCGGACTCCGTCATGAAGGGCCGCCGCGTGCTCACGCGCGACCTCGGAGCGCTGTTCGTCGTCCAAGTCGACTCCACCGGTCCCCACAACCGACAGGCGTTCTGCGGCCACGGTCTCCTCACCCCCACCGACCTGCTCGCGTTCCAGGACGCGCTCGCGGGTGCCCGGGAGGACCAGCTCGTCGTGACGTTGATGCACCACCATCCCTACCCGCTCCCGGAGGAAGGCGCGATCGAACGCCTCAGCCGTTGGGTCGGGCTACCGTTCACCGACGCGCTCCACAGCGGCGTCGATGTGCTCGAGGCTGCCCGCGGGCGGTGCGACATCATCCTGCACGGGCACCGACACGTCGCGACACACCGCCTCGACCGGAGCCACCCGCGCCCCCTGGCCATCTACAACGCCGGCGCGACCGTGGAGCAGTCCCGCTACCGGGTGTTCAAGCACCGCGGCCGGCGGCTGACCGCCCCGCCACAATGGAGGTTCGTGACGCCGCAGCTGCCACGACGCGTGGCGCTGTAAGTCCGCCCCCTAGCGGAGTTTCTCGAGCATCGCCGGAGTGACCAGGGTGATGCCGGCCGGCGTCCGATGGAAACGCTCGCGGTCCGCCTCCGCGTCCTCACCGATCACGATGCCCTCGGGAACCTTGCAATCGCTGGCCACGATCACGTTGTGCAGACGTGCCCGTCGACCGATGTCACAGCGCGGAAGGATGAGAGACCCAGTGACCTCGCTGTAGGAGTTCAGACGCGTGTCGGTGAACAGGATCGACCGGCGGATCGTACTCCCGGAGACGACGCACCCGGCCGACACCAGCGAGTCCACGGCCATCCCCCGACGGTCTTCATCGTCGAACACGAACTTCGCGCAAGGGCGCTGCTCCTGATACGTCCAGATGGGCCAGCGCGAGTCGTACAGGTCGAGCTGCGGCGTGACCGAGATGAGCTCCATGTTCGCATCCCAGAACGCGTCGAGCGTGCCGACATCACGCCAGTAGGGCTCGGTCGCGCCGTGGGTCAGCACGCAGCTCTTTCGGTACGGATGCGCGTAGAGTTTTCGGCGGCCCACCAGCGACGGGACGATGTCATGTCCGAAGTCGTGCGAAGACCCATCGTCCCCTGCGTCGCGTTCGAGCGTCTCGAGCAAGACGTCGATGTCGAAGACGTAGATCCCCATCGAAGCGTAGGAGACACCTTCGCGGCCGGGGACCGCGGGTGGGTTGGACGGTTTCTCGACGAACCCGACAATCTCGCCGGTATCGTCGGCATCGACACAGCCAAATGCGGTCGCCTCCTGGCGCGGGACCTCTACGCACGAGACGGTCACCTCGGCGCCCGATTCGATGTGGGCGTGAATCAGCCGGCTGTAGTCCTGGCGATAGACGTGATCCCCGGCGAGGATCAGGACGTACCGAGGACCGTGCTGCCGGATCACCTGGAGGTTTTGGTACACCGCGTCGGCGGTGCCGAGGTACCAGCTCCCCGCTTCGGTCTGCTGCTGCGCGGGCCAAAGCTCCACAAACTCGCCGAGCTCCCCCCGCAGGAAGTTCCACCCCCGCTGGATGTGCCGGATCAGTGTGTGCGCACGGTATTGGGTGACAACGGCGACCTTGCGGATCCCGGAGTTGATGCAGTTCGACAACGGAAAGTCGACAACGCGAAACTTGCCGCCGAACGGCATGCTCGGCTTGGCCTCGTTGGCCGTCAGCGCTCGTAGCCTCGAGCCCCGACCTCCGGCGAGCACCACCGCCAAAGTCGAACGGGCCGCATCTCCAACGTCGCCGGCATTCATCCCTCCTGTTTGTGCCACGAAACCCCCGCGCTTTCGGTGTCCGCGGCGTCACTTTTTCTCATCGAGTGGCCGCGGCATCACTTCGGGCTGTTAATGTCCCGGGCATGCGGATTCTCCACGTCGCCTCGGAAGCCACGGGCCTGGTCAAGACCGGGGGGCTCGCCGATGTCGCGGCCGGACTCTCCAGCGCCCAACTCGACGCCGGGGACGACGTTCGGCTGCTGTTGCCCGCATACCCTGGCTGCGCAGAGTTGGCGGATGCCACGGTCCGCCACGAGCTGGGCGACCCACTCTCCACCGGCCCGGCTCGCCTGCTCGAGGGCCGGTTGCCGGGCACCGAGGTACCGGTCTGGCTCGTTGATGCTCCAAGCTTGTTCGACCGGAAGGGCGGCCCCTATCTCGACTCGAGGGGTGTCGACTACGGCGACAACGCGCAACGGTTCGCGCTGCTGGGTCGTGTCGCGGCGATGCTCAGCAACGCCGGGGCCGCGCTCGGTTGGGCGCCCGAGGTCGTCCACGCGCACGACTGGCAGGCATCCCTCGCGCCGGCGACCTTGCACTGGTGGGGAGGGGCCCGGCCGGGGACCGTCACGACGGTGCACAATCTACGCTTCCAGGGCCGCTTCTCGCCGGACGTCGTCTCCACCGTCGGACTCCCCGCAGCCGCCTATGCGGTGGACGGTGCAGAGGCCTACGGCACGTTTTCGTTCCTCAAGGCCGGCCTCTTCTACGCCGACCGGATCACCACGGTCAGTCCGACCTACGCGCAGGAGATTCAAACCCAGATGGGCGGCGAGGGCTTGCATGGCCTGCTCCACGGGCGTTCGGCCCGTCTGCACGGCTTGCTCAACGGTATCGATGAGCGCGCCTGGGACCCACGCACCGACCCAACCCTGCAGGCCACGTTCGGCCCGGACGACCTGCGTGCGCGCGCGGCCAACAAACGGGCGTTGCAGCGACAGTTCGGCCTCGCCGAACAAAGCGGCGTGCCGCTGCTCGGGGTCGTGAGTCGACTCAGCGATCAGAAGGGCATCGACCTGCTGCTCGGAGCGCTGCCGCAATTGTTGCATTCCCCACTCCAGGTCGTGGTCCTGGGCTCCGGCGAGCCATCATTGGAGTCCGCACTGCGCGACTTGGCACGCCAGCACCCCGACCGGGTCGGCGTGAACATCGGCTACGACGAGGCCCTCTCGCATCGGGTCTTCGCCGGCTCGGACCTCTTCGTCGTCCCCTCGAGGTTCGAACCGTGTGGTCTGACGCAAATGTATGCGATGCGATACGGCGCACTCCCGGTGGTGCGGAGCACAGGCGGTCTCGCAGACACGGTCGCGGATGTTTCGTGTGGAGGCTGCGGATTTGCGTTCGAGGCGATCGACGTGGGCGCGCTACGACACGCGATCATGCGAGCGCTCAAGGTCTACCCGGACCGCGACCGCTGGGCCGGCCTGCAACGACAAGCGATGCAGCGTGCCTTCGGCTGGGGTCACGCAGCCCGGGGCTACCGCGAGGTCTACTCCGCCGCGATCGCGGACGCGTCGTCGACGTAGATGTGCGAACCACTCACGTTCGAGAGGTAGCCGCGCTGGTTTCCTGGCGCATCGACGGGTCGGAGCGTGCGGGCGTCCACGCGGGCAACCCGTGGGGGTCCGCCGAAGTTGATCAGGAACTCCTCGCCCGAGAGCGACAGCGCGATGCCTCGGGGGTTGGGCACCCGCAACTGGCCCACCAACGCGCCCGTATCGAGATTCCAGAACGTGACGAAGTGGCCCAGGGGCGTGGTTGCGCCCACGACTCGGGTCCCGGGATGAATCGCGACGCTGAGCGTCTCCCCCACCAACTTCGTGATGACCTCCTCCGGACCGACCACAGTGCTCAACGCTGCGCCTTCGGCACGCAAGCTGACGCCGCCGCACGCCCTCGCCGGGTCATAGCCATCCCGAGGCGCACTCACCACCGCAAGGTCTCCTGCTGCCGTGAGATCGAGATGGCCAGCGTTGACATGGGTCGAGGGCATCGGCAGCACGTCCAAGGCTTTGCCGTCTCGCACATCTACGAACGCCACGCCCGGCGGGTCCTCGTCTCGCCCCGCACCCGACCCACCGTTGGCGATCACCAACGTCGTGCCGTCGTTCGCGAACTGGCAGTCGTGTGGCGCCAGGCCGTGGGATGGAAAGTCGCCCAGGGTTTCGAACGTCGCGCCGTCCCGCACCGTGATGTACCCACGGCGCCCGTCTTGGAGATCGGTCTCCGTGCAGTACAGCAAACTCCCGTCCGGCGAATACGCGCCGTGCCCGTAGAACTGTCGGTGCGGCGCGCACGCGATGGAGCGCACCACCTGCGAAGTTTCCAAGTCGAACACACAGCACCCCGGACCGTGCTTCTCGAACATCACGATTTCGCGCCGCCGCGTCGGGTGCGGCGTGATCCCGTGCGCGAGAAAGCGAATTTCGGCTTCCTGGGCCTGCGGCTCCGCCGCATCCAGATCGACCTGCCCCAGCACGAAGCGAGCCTCTCCCGTGGCCCTGTGGCGAAGCGCCCCGCCCCCGAGCACCACCCCGACCGCCGCGCGTGACGTCATGCCGCGAAACCTATCACCTGCACCCCCATCGAGTGCGGTGACCGCGACACCGGGTGCCTATGGCATCATCCGGGCATGCGGCTGGGTTCGATCAGATGGGTCTTGGGAGCACTTCCTTGGGTCGTTGCCGCATGTTCTGGGCCCGAAGGCCAAGCCGGGACCTCCGAGACCCCGACCACGTTGGGCACGTTCTCCGGAACCTCGAGCATGTCGGCCGGCTCGACCGGTGAGACCGCCGCAGAGGAGACCGGACCACCGGCCGAGACCGACAACCCGCTCCCCTCGACCGGGACGGGCGAAGATCCCAAGTTCGACCTCGGCGTCCAACCCGATGTCGAACAAGATGTCGAAGACGGCTGTACCAAGGTCGACTTCCTGTTCGTCGTCGACAACTCCGGGTCGATGGAAGACGACCAGGCGAACCTGATCGCCAACTTCCCCAACTTCATCACGGGCATTCAGTCCACGCTGGACAACGTCGACGAGTATCACGTCGGGGTCGTCACGACCGACGCCTACGAGGGGAACCTGCCCGCCTGCCAAGTGCTCGGCGGTTTGGTCTCACGAACCGCAGGCGACGCGTCGAGCAACCAACTCTGTGGGCCCTACGCCGACGGAAGAAACTACATGACGGAGGTGGACGACCTGTCGTCGAGCTTCGCGTGTGCGGCCCAGGTTGGCGTCGACGGCGACGGAGTGGAGCGGCCGATGAACGCGATGGAAGCCGCCGTCCGAGGCGACCACGCCGCCCCCGGCGAATGCAACGAGGGCTTCCTCCGTGACGACGCACTCCTAGTTGTCGTGATCATCTCCGACGAGTGGGATGGCCCCAACGACCCCGAACTCGACGGCAGCTCCGGAGACGCCACGAGTTGGTACAACACCGTGGTCGAGGCCAAGCAGGGGTTGGCCGAGAACATCGTGGTCGTCACCCTCAGCCACATCAACGGCGGGACCTGCCCCCCGGGGGACGAGTTCTTCAACCCGGCCGACATCCAGACGTTCACCGAGATGTTCGGCGAGAACGGCTTCCACGGCTGTATTACGGGGGATTTCGGCCAAATCTTCATGGACGCGACGAGCGTGATCGACGAAGCCTGCGACAACTTCGTCCCCCCGGGCTGAGCGCGCGCTGGCGTGTCTTGACTTCCCCTGGCTTGCAGCCGAACGTCCGGCCATGACCGGCCCCGGCGACGACGAGCGCTCCCCACCCGTCGACCCCGACGCGATCCCCGACGCGGCGGACACGGCCCCCGCCGAGGCTCCCCAGTCCGAGGGCGAGTCGAACTCCGAGGCTGATACGGACCTCGACGCCTCGCAGGAGCCACCGAGCCCCGAGCCCGAGACTCCGCAGCCCAAGGTCGCGGTCGGCTGGGGAACCAAGAAACCGGCGACGAAGTGGGAGCGCCCCCTCCTCAACGAGCAGGAGGAGCGAGAGCCACCCCCGGATGTCTTCGACACGACGATCCGCCGGTCCAGCCGACTGCACAAGGACCAGGTCGCTGCGTTCGGCAAGCTGACGAAGGACATCTTCGAACTCGCGGAGTCCAAACGCGCCAAGCTGGCCCTCGACCCCGAGGTCGCCGCGGCATTCACCGCGTGCCAAACCATCCGAAAGGGCGCCAAGGTCCGAGAGCTGCGCCGCATCTCCACGATGCTGCGCCGGTTCGATGGTGCGGATCTTCGTGCACGCGTCGACGACCTCAAGAACAAGGACCGAGCCACCTCGGAGCGCGACAAGAGCTACGAGCGCTGGCGCGACCGTCTGCTCGAAGAGGGAGACGCTGCGCTCTCCGAGCTTGTGCAGGCCTACCCCACGGCCGACCGGCAACGGATTCGGCAGCTCGTTCGAACGGCCAGCCGCGACCGAAGTCAGGGAAAGAGCCGCCAGGCGTTTCGCAACCTGCTGCGGGAGGTGCGAGCCCTGGACCAAGCCACCGACGCCGATACCGAACAGGCGGAGTGACCCCAGCGCTCGCTCGGGCCACCCGCCACGGTGCCCCGGGGGTCGCAGATTCTGCGGGCGGGTTTCGCGTCGACCAAGCTTGTCGACGGAGCCAGGCTCGGTACCTCCCCGAAGGAGGACCCGACATGTTTCCCATCCCGTGGCCACAACTGCTCCTTGCCGGCATCTACGGCACCATCGCCGCTGCGATGGTCATCGCCGCCATCCTGGTTCTACCCGCGCTGTGCTGCTTCGAGCGGGGACGGCAAATGCTCCGCGCGGCAGCCCCGTAGTCGACTACGCCGTCGCCAGCAGGACCGTCCATACGGCCAGCAGCATCAGCACGGCCAGCCCCCAACGCGTCGCGGGCTTGGCCTGCAGCTTCCCGCGCTTGTCGAGACCCCGCCCGACGAACCCGACCAGCGCGCCAAGCCACGCCACGAATGCCCACGCGGCCCCGCCCGCACGCAGCGGCTCGGGCCCAGGTTCACGGGCGAGCAGCTGCAGGTGATACGCGTAGGGATCGCCCAGCCCGCCCACGTCGGTCCCCTCGGTCGCCTCTCGGGCTGCCATGGCCGAGGCGATACGTTCGTTGAGCATCTCGAAACGCTCCGGATCGGTCAGTCCCCACGCCCGCGTCGCCAGGAGAGCCCGGCGCGCCTCTCGGTAGGCCGCGATTGAAACCGAAGCCTCGGACTGTTCGCCGAGCTCGACGAGCGCATCCACAGCGTCCTCATCATGCGAAGCCAGCGGCAGGCGCCAGCGTGCCGCATGACCGAGCCGTTCGATGCGCAAGCCGACGTCCTCGGTCTGCAATGCCTGTTGCAGGGCAGCCCGACCGTCGACCCACGCACGAACCGCAACGGGGACCGTGATGAGGACCGTCGCTGCCGCCACGCCAAGCACAACCTGTCGCAGCAACGCCGTCGGTGCGCGGGCCTCGGGCATGGGCTTGCGTTCGCCCTCGCTCACGTGAAGTCTCGTCGGGCGAACAAGGCAACCGCCATCAACAAGCAGGCGCTGCCGTAGAGCCCAGCGTACCCAGCCGCCTGCGCGACGTAGGCCCAGCTCACGAACCCCTCATGGATCGACACGATGTTGCCCTCGAGGTTGCCGCCCGAGATGTAGAACAGGTGGAAATCGGGGACGGCTGAGGCCACCACGCCAAGCAGCGTGCCCAACGCAGACCCCTCCAGCTTGCCACCCGCGAACGCCGCAAGTTCAGGCGTGTTGCGACCGATAATCCACAGCGCGCCGGTGAACATCGCCGACAGATACGGCGAGCTGAACGCGCTGAAGAGCATCGCGACGGTGGTGAGCAGGAGCAACTCGAGGAGGACGAGAAGCTCGGCCCGCACCATCGCGACGCCGTGTGTCCCACCGTTGCTGACCACAAAGATCGCCAAGACCACCGCCATCAGCCCCGTGAGCAAGCCAAGCGTGACGGCGAGACCGACGAACTTGCCCAGCAAGAACTCCCAGCGATGCAGCGGCTTGGGGATCACAAAGAACACGGTCTTGCGATCGAGTTCCTTGCTCAGCAAGTTCACGCCGAGGAACAGCGCCATGAGGATGCCGACGAAGCTGATCCCCGCGAGGCCCAGGTCCTTGATGACACGCACCTCCTCGTGCAGCGAGAGCTCGCCCAGCACCAGGCTGAAGGCCATCAACCCCACGGCAAACAAGAGCAGCACGGCGAGCACACGGTTGCGCATCGCCTCGCGAAACGTGTTGAGCGCGACCGCCCAAACCCGCGCCAGCGACTGACCGAACGGGCTCACGCGACGTCCCTCCCGCCAGCCCCATCGGGCGAGGATTCGGGGTTGGGGTGGGCGTTGGCCTCAGACACAAATAGCTCCTCGAGACTCTGCCGGTGGGGGTGAACCGAAGCGACCATTCCGCCGCACTCGACAACCGCGCGGACAAACGCCTGCGCGGCATCGGGGTCGGTGGTCCGAAACACCTCTCCCTCACTGGTCGTCTTGTGCTCGCCTTCCCTCTCTCGCAGCGAAGCCCCAGACGACTCTGCTTCGGTGCTCGGCGCCCGCCAGACAACCTCGACGCTTTGCACCTTCGGGCTCAGCAGCTCACCCAGAGGCCCCGTATCCCGGAGCTCGCCCTGCACGATGATCCCGACCCGATCGCAGAGCATGGAGGCGTCCGCCAAGATGTGCGTGCAGAAGAACACCGTCTTTCCTCGGTCGCGAAGCTCGAGCAGCAGGTCTCGAACCTCCTTGCGGCCAAGCGGATCGAGACCCGACATGGGCTCGTCGAGAACGACAAGCTCGGGGTCCCCGACCAACGCTTGGGCGAGGCCACAGCGTTGCAGCATGCCTTTGGAGAACGAGCGAAGCGGGCGCTTGCCTGCGTGGGCCAAGCCGACCCGCTCGATGAGTTCGCCCACCTGTTTGCGACGAGCAGCGCGGTCCAGCCCGTGAATGCGGCCGACCATGTCGAGCAGCTCTGGCGCCGAGAGGTAGTCGTAGAAGTACGGGTTTTCCGGCAGGTATCCGAGTCGTGCCTTGGCCGCGCGATCCCCCGCCGGCGCGCCGAGCACCGAGACCCGGCCCGCGGTCGGAAAGATCAGCCCCATCAAGATTTTGATGGTCGTCGTTTTTCCGGCGCCGTTGGGCCCTAGGAACCCGAAGACCTGGCCCGGGTCGACGGAGAAAGAGATTCCGCGGACCGCTTCTGTCTTTCGACGCGAAAAGCCTCGCGTGAACGTCTTGCGGAGGTCTTGGACTTCCAGGATGCTCATGGACCCAGGCCCACGACGCCGGCAGGTGCACGGCGGCGTGATCATGGGCAGAATACGGGATACCGAATCCGCATGCGACCGCCGAGGACGACCCGCCGCCGGCTTCTACGAGGTCTGGCCGCCAGCGCACCACTATGCGCGCTTGGCAGCGCCCGTGGGGCCCAGACCCCTGCAGCCCCTGCCCGGGCGGGACTCCGGTTCCCCCTACCCGATCCGGAGCCGACCGTGCTCGCGGCCCCGCCCCCGCACGCACCGGGCGGTTTCAGCGGTTGGACACCGTCCAGCGGAGATCCGATCCGGCTCGACCTCCCGCAACTACGCTACCCAGGGAGCTGGTCGCCGCGCCCCGGCGCGATGCGAGTCCTGGCCCGGGAGCTCCGACTCCGCACCCGGCTGGAGCCCGTCGCCGAACCCTCGACCGTCGGACCGACCGAAGGCGCGCTCTTTGAGACGCCGTTCCTCTACGTCGCCGGTGAGGGGGCCCTGCCGAAGCTCGAGGACGAAGCCGAGCAAAACCTACGGCGCTTCATCGACCTCGGTGGGCTCATTCTGTTCGACGCCGCCGACGGCGGGGCGGACCTCGCCTTCACCCGGTCAGTGCGCGAGCTTCTCGGGCGCATCATGCCTGGCTCCGAGCTCGCCCCGGTTTCGGGCGAGCACGTCGTGTACCGCAGCTTCTACCTGGTCGACTTCCCCTTTGGCCGCACCCAAGTCCACGACAGTCTGCTCGCCGTCCAAGAAGAAGGCCGGCTCAAGGTGATGCTGACCCGCAACGACCTCGGTGGAGCGCTCGCCGAGACCGAGAGCGGCCTCGCAGCGTACCCGTGCAGCCCCGGCGGCAGCGACCAGCGCGAGTGGGCGATTCGCCTGGGTGTCAACATCCTGCTCTACGCGACTTGTACGGACTACAAGGCCGACCGAGCCCACGTGGAGACCTTGCTGCGTTCGCGGCGGTGGAAATAGCCGATGGACGCCCGTTGGTCCCTCGCCGCCGGTTTCACGCCACCGTTGTGGGCGATCGCGTTGGTCGTCATTGGAGCGGTGCTCGCCACCGTCGAAGGCATCCGAGCCTTCCGGCAGCCTCCGCTGGGTACCACGCGGGCACGCGCCAGCGCGCTGCTGCTGCTCCGCCTGGTCTCCATCGCGGCCGTGGTGGGCATCGCCTTTGAGCTCACGCTCCGCATCGAGCAGGTCAGTCCGCTGGGGCGCCGCGTCGTTGTGTTGGTCGACCGCTCCGCCAGCATGGACCTGGCAGATTCAGTCGACACGGAGACGACTGCACAACGTCGACAGGCTCGGCTCGAGGCGGTCTGGGCCCGCAGCGCCCCCGCCCGCGCGGAATGGGCACAGCAGGGCCTGCTCGTCGACGTCCGAGGTTTCGATCTCAGCACCACGCCGCTGTCGGCGGCCGTCGCCGAGACCCTCGAGGGCACACCCAACGGCGGCGGGAGCGATCTGGCCGCCGCACTCTCGGAGCTTGGGGAGGCTGATCCAACCCAGCGGATCCCCGTGGTCGGTGTCGTGGTGCTCTCGGACGGATTGGTCGCGCCCGACCGCGCGACCGACCAACACGTACTGTCTGTCGCAGAGGCCCTCGGCGTGCCCATCACCACGGTCAGCCTCGGCGCCCCGGAGATTCGCGACATCTCCGTCGCTGAGGTTCGAGCCGGTGAGTTCGCGTTCGTGGAGAACGTGACCGAGATCGAGGCCACCCTCGTCGCCCACGGTTTCCGCGACCAGTCCACCACGGTTCAGCTTCGCCGCAACGGAGAGGTCGTGTTCGAGCGACCGCTGGTTCTTCGCGGAGACGGCGTCCCTCACGAAGTCCGGTTCGAGGTCGCACCCGATCGAATCGGTCAGTTCGTCTACGAGATCGTCGTCGAGCCGCTGGAGGGCGAGGCCACCACCGACAACAACCGGCAGGCTTTCGTGCAGAAGGTGCTCCGCGACAAAGTTCGTGTGCTCCATGTCGCGGGTCGGCCCGACTGGGACGTCCGCGCGCTTCGGGTCCTGCTGCGTCGCGATCCCAACGTTGAGCTGCTGAGCTACTACATTCTGCGCGGGTTCGACGACATCGCCCGGGAGGACACCACCGCTCCGCTGTCGCTGATCCCCTTCCCCACCGACGAACTCTTCGAGGAGCAGCTCGGCTCGTTCGACCTCGTCGTGCTGCACAACTTCGACGCAGTCCAGCACCAGGTGGGCGGCTACGTCGACAACATCGCCCAGTACGTCCTCGACGGCGGAGCGCTGGTGATGATCGGCGGCGACCTCGGGCTCGCCGACGGCGGGTATGCCCCACGCGCGATCAGCAGCATTCTCCCGGTCGACACCCGAACCCCGTCGGACAACCGAGCGGGGCCCTACCGGCCGCAGGTTTCCGAGGCAGGCCGGCGCCACCCGATCACCGCGTGGCTCGATGGTGCCGAGGGCGGATGGGACGCTCTGCCCGAACTCGACACATTCAACGCGATGCCCCTCGCTCCGTGGGCCTCTCGCGTGGGGGCGTCGGTCCTGCTCGAGCATCCGGACGACCGTGGCCGAGACGGGAGCGCGGCGCCGCTGCTCGCCGTCGCCGAGCCCGGTCAAGGTCGGGTGATGCTCCTTGCAACCGGCTCCACCTGGCGAATGGGATTCGCACCTCGACTCCCGCTCATCGACGGCGCTCGGCCCTACGATCTCCTGTGGCTCGGTGCGATTCGCTGGTTGCTGCGTGACGACAGCTCGGGCCGCCTCTCGCTCGAGACCGACAAGCCGCGGTACCGCGTCGGAGAGACCGTCGAACTCCAGGCACGTGCGCTATCCGCCGCCTACGCCCCCGAACCCGATATCGAGATCCCCTGGCGCCTCCAACGGCTCGACGACGGGCCAGACGCCGATGCGATCCATGAAGGCCGCTGGTCATCGGATGCGCAAGGAAACGCCACCGAGGCACTCGAGGCGCTCCCCGTGGGGGCCTATGTGGCCTCTGCGACGCGTCAACTCGGCGAAGCGCCCGCAGCCACCATGGCCTCCGAGGACGACCCCGGCCTGCACGAAGCACGCAGAGTCTTCATCGTGGAGCCGCCCGGTCGCGAGCTCGCCAAGGTCGACGCCGACCCCGGCATGGACCGACTGCAGCGACTCGCCACCAAGACGAAGGGGGCTTTCGTCGATGCGAGCGACGACGAAGAACTCCCCGGTGACCTGCCAACCGCGTCCGCAGACGAGGGTGCTGGCGACAACATGAAGGTCGAGGGGCGAGACGACCTCGCCCTGTGGAACGGGTGGGCCTCGGCCCTCCTGCTGATGTTGGCCTTTGGCGGAGAGTGGATCCTGCGCCGACGTACCGGCCTCGTCTGACTCTGGCCCGGGTTCAGGCTCCCGTGGCGGCCGATCAGCCGCGTTTCGCGAGGACCTTGGCCACGGCCGGGGGTACCTCGTCGACCGTGCACGCCACATGAATGCGGTCGCCGTCGATGTCGAGGTCGGGCTCGCACGGCAGCAGGTCCGTCGACGGAAGCGGACTGAGGATCGGCGGGACGCCGTCGACCAGCAGCAACACCGCGTGTTTCGAGACCTTGGCGGTCCCTGTGTATTCCTTTCCGCGATACGTGACCGACACTTCACCCTCCTCGATCTCCACGGGCAACTTCGCGACCCGCGAGAGGTCCTCGGCGCTGACCCAAGCGTCGACCCTCGCCTGCTCGATCGACACGAGCTTGATCTCGTGGTCGTCGAGCAGGGCGTCGCGATCGAGCACCAGCCCCTCGATGGTCAGCTTCGCTTCGTCCACCCGGACACCGTTGGACTCGAGCGAACGCATCGAGACCTCGAGCTGCTCCACCGACCCGTCGTTCAACACGCGGAGCACGAAGGGGAAACTCTCGATGTGGACCCGGGGCGTGCCCTCGATCGGAAGCTCTCGACCGAGGCGCTCGGCCGCCTGCTGTTCCGCTTCGACACGAATGCGCTGGTCGAGGATAGAAAGCCCAAACGCCGCAATGATGGCGA
The DNA here is from genome assembly GCA_050633305.1 of Nannocystales bacterium. Lineage (GTDB taxonomy): Bacteria > Myxococcota_A > Polyangia > Nannocystales > Nannocystaceae > CAJXVA01. The sequence goes on along the minus strand of JBOEGF010000075.1, from coordinate 11,651 downwards.
GCACGAAGAGCACCGCCAGGACAACGACAAGCCGCCTCATCCCGGCCGAGTGTACGCGGCCAGGCGACGTTGGGGGACCTTGCGGCCGCATCCTCCGGAATCCGAATCGTGTTAGAACCTGGTTGTGAGCGGCGAGAAACGGTCGGATCCGGACCTCTTGGACGCGTGGCGCGGCGGCAACACCCAATCTGGAGACGAGCTGCTCAGACGCCACTTCGTCAGCGTCTACCGCTTCTTCGACGCCAACCTCAGCAACGCTCACTCCGGTGGAGATGCCGAGGACCTCACCCAGAAAACGTTCGAGGCCTGCATCGCAGGGCGCGACCGAGTGCGTAGCGATTTCCGCGCCTACCTGTTCGGCATCGCCCGGCGGCAGCTGATGCGGGAGTGGGAGCGCCGACGCGCCCGTGGCGATGTCGTCACCCCATCTCAGGCAGGCATCCGGGACATTCGTACATCGCCCAGCGCCGCCGTCGCCCGGCTCGATGTTCAGCAACTGTTCCTGCGCTCCTTGGAACTCCTGCCCCTGGAGTTCAAGGCCGCGTTGGAGTTGTTCTACTGGGAGGATCGATCCATCCCCGAGATCTCGGAAGAACTGGGCATCGCCAAGGGCACCGTCAAGAGCCGGCTGTTCCGCGGCAAGGCCATGCTCAAGGATCGGCTCATCGCGCTGGGGATCCCCGCCGCGCTCCGCGACTCTACCGTCGAGCTCATCGAGCAGCGCAGTAAAGAGCTCAACCTGGGCGACGACCCAGAGCCCAAGAGCTAGCCGGGCGAACCCCGCCGGGCGGGTTCGGGCGTTGGGGGGAACCTACGTCCGACAAGCGCCCGAGCCGAGCACCGATAGACCAAGGCTATTGCAGCCATGCTGCATCCATAGTGGTCCGGTAGGAATGGCAGTGACAGGCTGAGGTTCGTCGTCACCGCGTACCCTACGGCGAAACCCAACAGATCGAGCCCCGCTTCGTGTCCACGAGCGCAAGGGGGCCGGTGTGTCGGTCGGGGTGCGCACGTCCACCGACGGCATTGACCTGAAAGAAACGATTTGCCTGTGTGCCGAACCAACCTCGACCCCCTCGTCCTCCTGGCCTCGACCTCGTTGCTCGCGCTGTTCGGATGCACCTCCGACGACACCGCGGCTGCGGAGACCGACGACCCAACATCCGCGACCGGCAACCCCGACCCCGAGCCCACAGGCTCGACGGGCGGGACGAGCGAGGGTCCCTCCGGATCCAGCGGAGGCTCGACCGGCGCCGACCCGACCGATACCGAGACGACCGGCAACCCCGAGATCACGGTCGCGGCGGGGCCAACGAAGGGGGGCCCCATCGCCGCCAACGAGGCCGGAGACCGACTCGCGGTCGCCAACAAAGCGACCGGGGACGTGACGATCTTCGAGATCGACGGCGCCGCGGAGCCGGTGGAGCTCGCCCGCGTTCCCGTGGGCGACGAACCGACTTCGGTCGTCTGGAACGCCGCGGGAACCGAGGTCTTCGTCGTCAACCGGGGCTCCGGCTCCGTCAGTCGGATCGTCGATGCCGACGGTGAAGCACCCGCCGTCGACGGCGTCCTCGACGTCGGGTCCGAGCCCAGTATCGGAACCCTCTCCCCCACCGGACAACGCCTCTACGTTTCGAACTGGGCCGACGGCTCGGTGAGCGTGATCGACACCGCTGCGATGGAGGTGCTCGACACCCTGGCACTGGGTGGAGCGCCGTACGCCATCTGCGTCAGCAACGACCTCGACGACGACGACGATGACGAGACCCTCTACGTCACCGACTTCTACGCGCTCGACCGAACCGGGGAGGAGGCGACAGACACCGGACGTAGGGCTCGGGTGTTCGCCGTGTCGGCGGGAGATGGATCGGTCGAAGAGATTGCCCTCGACGCGTTCGCTGACGCCGGCATTCCGGCCGCGAAGGGCTCCGGTGCATTCCCCAACCAGCTGTACGGCTGCGTCCTCAACGACGCTCATCTCTACGTGACCTCGGTGGGAGCCTCACCGGAGCCGCTGGGAACAACGACTGACTTCCGTCAGAACGTCCAAGGGCTGGTCCACGCGATCGAGGTCGACAGCGGAGCCGTGGACGAGGCCCGCACCGTCAACCTCAATGCTCTGGTTGACGAACAACTCGCGCCCAAGCGCTTCGTCGCCATCCCCGCCGACATCGCCTTCGCCCCCAACAGCGACTTCGGCTACGTCGCCTCGCTCGCCTCCGACTCGGTGTTGCGGGTCGATTGGTCGGTCTCGCCGCCAGTCGCAGGTTCCCCCTCCGGCGCGAGCTTCCTCCCCGCGTCCCTGTCTCCGACCGGGATCGCGATCACGGGAACGACCGCGTACGTCTACAACGAGGTCGCCCGGTCGGTCACCGTCACCGATCTCGCGGCGCAGGAAACGGTGGCGGACGTCGAGTCGGCCCCCCAACCCGCAGCCGCCGACGAGTCCGACATCCTCGCAGGGCAGCGTTTCTTCAACACCGGGTTGGCTCGGTGGTCCGCGAACGGCTGGGTCTCCTGCGCCTCGTGCCACCCATTCGGAACGACCGACAATGTGACCTGGACCTTTCCCGCGGGTCCGCGTCAGTCCGTCGACCTGACCGCAACGTTCGATGCATCAGGATCCGTGCAGCGCATTCTCAACTGGAGCGCGATCTTTGACGAGGTTCACGACTTCGAGCTCAACACCCGCGGCGTCGCGAACGGAACGGGGGCCATCGTCTCGGACGCCGGACTCAACGCAGACGGCACACCGAACACCGCGGCCCGCATCGACTTCGTGGGACCCGGCGGCGTGGCCAATCCAACAAACGGCTTCAACCGCGGCAGTGCAGCCGCCGCGGCAGCCGGGGGCGCGACGCCCGACGACTGGGACCACATCGAAGACTACATCCGGAGCCTCCGCAGCCCCCACGCCCGCACAGTGACCGCGGGCGACCCCGAGGCGGGACGGCAGGTGTTCCTCGACGGTGGCTGCCAAAACTGCCACGGCGGAGCGCTGTGGACGTTGTCGGAGCGCTACTACAACCCGCTGCTCGACTCCGACGCCAGCACGGTCACGTTGGCCGAGGCAGGCGTCGCCAACGTGGGCGACGTCCGAGCGGACCAGCTCGCCAGCACCGACACATCCACGTTCTCGGTCATCGACGTCGACGCCAACGGCCCACCGCACCGACACTCCTGCGTCGTGCGGCGCGTAGGCACCTTCGACGCCGCAGGTCCGGATGGGCACGGCGCGGCGGAGATCCGCCAAAACGGCGGCAACGCGCAGGGCCTCGACGGCTTCAACGTCCCCTCCCTGCTGGGGATCGGGATGGGCGCTCCCTTCCTGCACAACGGCGCGGCCGCGTCCTTGGAGGAGCTGCTCTCCGACGAATTCGGCAGCCACCTCCGCTCGGGCAACCAGGTCTTCTCGCCGACGGACGAACAGCGCGCAGATCTCGTCGCCTTCCTCCAGACCATCGATGACGACACGGAGACCGTCGCCGTCCCAAGCGGGCAGCAGTTCTGCCCCACGGGTTTCTCGCCCCCGGTCATCCAGCCCGAGTAGCGCGCTACCCTATGGCGGTGGACCTGACGCAGCTGCGTTACTTTCGGGAGATCGCCCGCGCCGGCAGCATGACCGGTGCGGCGCGGTCGCTTCGCGTGAGCCAGCCGACCGTGAGCGTCGCGGTCAAACAACTCGAGGCCTCCCTTGATACGACGCTGTTCCTCCGCCATCGCGCCGGCGTGTCGTTGACCGCTAGCGGGGAGGAGTTGCTGCGTCACGTCGACGAGGTGATGGAGGTGCTCGACCGAGCCGTGGAGCGTATCTCGGGGCTCGACCACCAGCTCACGGGCAACTTCGTCATCGGCTGCCATGAGTCCCTCGGCGCGTACTTTCTCCCGGGCTTTCTCGAACGCGTCCTGTCCGATGCACCCGACGTCACCGTAACCCTGCACAACACGTCGTCGTCGTCCGTCCTCGACTCGGTGGTGTCTCGGGACGTCCACTTCGGCATCGTGGTGAACCCCAGGCCCCACCCGGACGTGGTCCTCACCGAGCTGTTTCGCGATGCGATCGACGTGTTCGTCGCCGCCCCTGAGGGGGAGTCGGGACCGGCCGAGGCCGCCGACTACTACGGTGCGAAGGGCTCCCGCTTCGCCGACCTCGACGACGCGCGGAGCTACTTCGAGAGTCACCCGTTGGTGTATCCGAGCCGGGTCGGCGAATGCGTCGCGCTCCTCGAGCAACTCGACGCCCGAGGGTTTGCTCCCCCGCGCAGGCTCGACTGCGGCGACTTCGGGCTGGTGAAGAGTCTGGCCCTGGGAGGGATTGGCCCCGCCCTGTTGCCTCGGCGCATCGCCGCCCACCGCACACCACACCAACTCCGACGGCTTCACCACACGCTGCCCGTCTTCGAAGACTCGATTCACCTGGTCTTCCGGGCCGACCTCCATCGCACCCGCGCTGCCACCTATCTCAAGGACGAGTTGGTGCGATGCGCCAAGGCGATGGAGTCCGTCGCGATCTGACGGCGCGCTAGCTGGTGACGCAGCCCTGCTCGAGACCGCAGGCATTCTCACAGCTCGCCGAGGCAGGGTCGCACGTCAACAGACAAGCCCCTCCTGCGCAGTCGGTCACGTTGCACGAGGCATTGGCCGAGCAGGTCATCTGACAGTTTCCGCCCGGGCAGTCGAGGTCACACGCCGCTCCGTCGTCACATGCGACGGAGCACCCCCCCTCGGGGCAGGAGAAGTCGCAGTCCGCTCCGGCCTCGCAAGTGTAGCCGCAGCCCGAGCCCTCGCACGCCTCACTGCATTCGTCTTCGCAAACGCAGGCCTGTCCCTTCACGCATCCGTCTTGGGCCTCGTCGTCGCATGCAGCCACCATCGGAAGCGCCACGGCCGCACACAGCACGAGCATCAGTTTCATCGAGGAGGAGACCAGATGTGGAATCGTCATGACGCGTCCCCGGTGGCGGAAGCGCTCGAGCTCGGGTCAATCGATTCGACCCTCCGCCGCCGTCGGTTACGGGGTTGAAAGGCGCCGAACCGGCGGTACGGTGGGCGTGTGCCATCGAGCACACAACCCATCGAAGGCCCCGCACATGACCGACCCTCAACAGGTCCTGTTCTACGACGGCGAATGCGTTCTATGTAACCGCAGCGTCCAGCTCGCCATCCGCGTGGACCCCGGCGCCCGTCTCCGCCACGCCGCCCTGCAGGGCGCGACCGCCAAGCGTCTGTTGGGGGACCTCAGTCCCGCCGAGCTCATGTCCGGCGTCACCCTCTACGATCGGGGCTCCATCGACCGAGGCTGGCGTGCCATCGCCAAGGTCGGGGGGATTCTCTTTCCTTGGCTCGCGTGGGGCATCCACGTCCTCCGCGTGCCGCCGATCCCGTGGGTTCTCGATCGCCTCTACGCGTTCATCGGTCGCAACCGCTACAAGTGGTTGGGTCGTTCGGACCGCTGCACGCTCCCGACTGCGAAGTGGCGGGACCGCTACATCGTCGACTGACGGGCAGGCCAGCTGCCAACAGCAGGGCGCTAGCCAGGAGGGTTCGCACGGAGCTCGGCGGCCCAGCGGTCGAGATCGGACAACGTCGTCTGCACACGTTCCGGAGATGCTTCGAGCTCGAGCATCGCCGCCCTGAGGCGCTCGAGTCCCCGACGGATGCGGCTGCGAACCGTCCCGACCGGCACACCGAGAACCTCGCTCAACGCCGGGCCTCGTAGCTGCTCGACATAGTAGAGTTCCAGCGTGACCTGGAGCTCGATCGGCAGGCACCGGAGCGCGTGCAACAGGAGCTTGTGGTTTTCTTGGGCAACGACGGCACCGCTGGGAGACAGACCGAGGTCGAGGATCGAACTGACGCCAAAGTCGAGGCGAGCGTCGTGCCGTTGCTTCTGGCGCAAGAAATCGTAGAGCTTGCTGCGCGCGACGACGAACAAGTACGTGCGGAAGCTGGCGTCCTTGCGAAAGGACGACCGGGACTGCACGCAGGCCAAGAAGGTCTGCTGCACGAGGTCAGAGGCCTCCTCGCCCACCTTGTTGCGGAAGAACCGAAACGCGGCGTCGAAGTGGCGCTCGAACAGCTCGTTCCCGGCTCTGTCATCCCCGTCGCCCCACGCCACGAGTAGCTCAAAGTCGCTTCGCACGATTCTTACGCTAGCATGCAGGGCCGGCCGACCCCCAGCTGGGGGGACCGGCTCTCGCACCGTAGTGCGTCATGACACGAGTTGATTCAACCGACACGGACGGCGAAAAAGAGGGCTGGAAGCTCTGGTCGACCGACGAGCTCGAGTCCGAGTTGGCTCGAGTCGAGGCCCGCCGGGGACTCTTCCCGGACACGTCTGAAGATCACGCACCGCGCAGCGTCTCACTGGGCCGGTACGAGGTCGTACGGAAGATTGGACGCGGCGGAATGGGGACCGTCTTCCTTGCCAGGGACCCCGCGCTCGGGCGTGACGTCGCGGTCAAGGTGCTGCACAGTCCTGCGTCCGATTCGGAGGTCGAGCGGATCGCCAAGCGACGCCGGCTCCAGCGAGAAGCGGCCGCCCTGGGGCAATTGACGCACCCGCATGTGGTCCGGGTTTACGACGTCGGAGAGGAGCGCGGGCATACCTATATTGCGATGGAGTATGTGTCCGGTGGGACGCTCCGGGATTGGCGCGAGTACACCCGTCCGCGTCCCGAGCAGGAGAGCATCCTGCGCACGTACGCGAACGCGGGTCGCGGCCTTGCCGCAGCTCACGCCAGCGGATTGCTCCACCGAGACTTCAAGCCCGACAACGTGTTGGTCGCCGGGGATGGTCGGGTGCTCGTCTCGGACTTCGGACTGGTACGTGGAGCCAAGTTGCCCGAAGAGGCGTTGTGCTCGCGAGAGGAACTCTCAGACACCACCGAAGACGTGACGCGGACGGGCGCGGTCCTTGGCACTCCGGGATACATGGCACCGGAACTCTTCTCCGGCCGCCCGGCTGAGGCCGCAGCCGACCAGTTCGCCTTTTGCGTTTCCTTGTTCGAGGCGCTCGTGGGCAGACGTCCGTTCGCGGGGCGTTTCAAGCCGGCCGAGATGCCGTGGTCGACATTCCCCACTGCCGAGTCCGCGTCGCTGCGGCTGATGCCCCGGTGGGTTCGCCAGCTGCTCGTTCGCGGACTCCAGCCCGAACCCCAGGCGCGGCATCCCAGCATGGAAGCCCTGCTCCACACGCTCGAGCGAGGCCTGAACACCGGACGCCGCCGGCGGACCTGGGCCGTGGGCGCGGCCGGCAGCATCACCGTCGCCGGCGCACTTGTTGGGATCTTCGCCACGGACCCGCAGCCCCAGCACCGACTCTGCGATCTCGACACCTCCCGAACGCCGCTCATCACGGAATCACAGCGCGACGCGGTCACACTCGCGCTTTCCAACGCGGCGCTGTCGGACCCCGCCAACGCATCGAGCCGAGTCTTGCAGCACCTCGACGAGCAGGCCGAGCGTTGGGCGAATGAGCTGAGCCGCGCCTGCTCCACGGAACAGGGGCAGTCCCCTGCCCGTCGAGCCCAGCGACTCGACTGTCTGCAGGCGGAGCACCACGAGCTGACGGCGCTGGTGAGCGTGTTGGAGGAGCTCGATGCCAAGACGGCCGCGACCAGCGTTGAGTTTGTCGTCAGCCGACCACCTGCCGTGAGCTGCGACAACGAAACCTCCCTTCGGGGGCGGGTCGCGCCCCCCGAAGACCCGCAATCCGCGATCGCGGTGGGCCGCCACCGCGCCGCGCTTGCGCGAGGCTCGATGCTCATCAGCGTCGGCGAACTCGAACGCGCCCGCGAGATCACAAAGGTCGTCCGCGCCAGCCCACACGTCGAGCTCTACCCACCCTTGGGTCTCGAGGCCGACTTCCTAGGGGCCCGGATCCTCTGGAGGTCGAAGCGACGCACCGAAGCGCTCGATGCCCTGCAAATGCTCGAGCTCGAGGCGGAATCCCAGGGGCACGACCGGATTGCGCTGGCGGCGAGTGTCCTCCACCTCGAAGTGCTGGTCCACGAAGCGCGACCGCCCAGGGAATTCCAGGCTCGACTCGACTACGCACGAGCCCGAGCGCTCCGCCTCGGAAACGACTCCGCGCTCGTCAACATCGAGTTCTCCCACGCCGAACACGAACGACGGGTTGGCACTCCGGCTCGAGCGCTCGCGGTCGCCGAGGCAGCCCTCGAACTCGCTCGCGACCGTCTCGGCCCCGGACACCCCGAGGTCGCCTACGCCCACGACTACGTCAGCGGAGCACTGAGCAGCCTCTACCGTTACAAGGCTGCGCTCGAACACAAACACGCAGCGATCTCGGTCCTCGAGCAGGCCTACGGACACGAGAGCCTCGGGGTCTCAGTCCTGCTCAGCACCGCAGGGGCGGTCGCCCGGCTCGCCGGGGAGCACATGCTCGCCCAGCACTGGCACACCCGAGCGATCGCGATCGTCGAGGCGAGGCTGGGACCCGACAGCCCGCGGCTCACAACCGCGTTGGCTGCCGCGGCCGTGAGCGCGCTGGCGCGTGGGGACGCACAGGAAGCATTGCGCCTGCTCGACCGCCAGCTCGCCCTTCAGGACCGAGAGGGCATTGTCAGCCACAGCGCACGACGTGCGCGGGTCGACGCGTTCATCCTTGCCGGGGACCTCGAGTCGGCCGCGACCGCGTACCAGCAAGCGAGCCTGGCCATCGCATCCCCCCGGCTCGATGCCCCTGTTTGGGACCGGGCCGACACGTTCCGCGCGGGTGCTCAGCTGGCCCTCCGCCAAGGCGATCCTCAGACCGCGATCCGTCGGGCACTGCAGGCCATCGACGCTGCAGCGCGCTCCCCCTCCGCCACGCTCTACCCCCTCATCGTCTTGGCCCAAGCCCAACTGCAGCAGGGGGACATCGAAAAGGCAGAGGCGTCCCTCAACCGGGTGGAGAGGACCGGCCGGGGCTCGATCGCGGCGCTTCCGCTGACCCTCGCAGAGCTGCGCGCCACGCAGCTTGCACTCGCGCTCGAGACCCAGAGCCCTGGCGTCGAACAGAAGCGGGTGCTCGCCCTGGCCAGCGCGCGCCAAGCCTTCGGTCCCGCCCACCCCGCGCGCCTTGCCCTCGAAGGGCGCGCTCACGAGCCCAAACAGTCGCAGCGTCGACCGTAGTTCGGCCCCAGCCCTCTCGATTCCACACTGGCTCGCTGCCCAACGAAAAAGCCCGAGTCGCGAACGACCCGGGCTTTTGTCTTGGCACCGCTTGGCGCCGCGTGGCACCGGGGGCGCCTCTAATGCACTTCGCGACCGGACTGCGCTGCTTCGCGGTTCTTCCGGTCCCGCTCGAGGGTCCACTCGCGAACCTCTCGCCAGTCGTCCTCGCCCGTGATGTCCTCACTCGCGAGGAACTTGCGAAGCTGCGCGTTCGGATGCGCGTCGGGAAGGTCGGCGAGTGCCCATCGGAGCACTTGGTCGATGTTCTCGGCGAACTTGAAGTCCATCGCCCGCACGACGTTCTTCGGAATGTCGTGCAGGTCCTTCTCGTTTTCCTTGGGGCAGATGACGGTCTTGATGTCGGCCCGGTACGCTGCGAGCACCTTTTCCTTGAGACCACCAATCGGCAGCACCTTGCCGCGAAGGTTGATCTCGCCGGTCATCGCAACGTCGCGGCGGACGTGGGCGCGAAGGAGCGCCGAGACCAAGCAGGTCGTGATGGTCACGCCAGCGGAGGGTCCGTCCTTGGGCACCGCGCCCTCGGGGAAGTGGATGTGGAAGTCCACGTGCTCGTAGAAGTCGGGGTCGAGACCCAACGCGAGGGAACGGGCCCGCACATAGGTGATCGCAGCGGTCGCGGATTCCTTGATGACGTCCCCGAGCTTGCCGGTGAGCGTCACCTTGCCCTTGCCCGAGGTGATCGTGGTCTCGACCTGCAGCAGGTCGCCACCCATGGTCGTGTAGGCGAGGCCGTTGACCATGCCCAGCATGTCCTTGTCCTCGGCCTTGTTGTAGCGGAACTTCCGCGGGCCAAGCAGTTTCTGCACGACCTTTGCGTCGACCTTGAACGCCTTCTTCTTCTTTTCCTCGAGCACGTAGTCGCGCGCGAGCTTGCGAAGCACCGCCGACACCTCGCGCTCGAGCGATCGGACGCCGGCTTCCTTGGTGTAGTGGTGGATGAGCTCTTTGACGGCACCGTCGCTCATACTGACGTCGACGGACCCGAGACCGTTGAGCTCGGTCTGCTTGGGCACGAGGTACTGCTTGGCGATCTTGAGCTTGTCCTCGTCGGTGTAGCCCGACAGCTCGATGATCTCCATCCGGTCCTTGAGCGGGAGCGGGATGGTGTGCAGCGAGTTGGCCGTACAAAGGAACAGGATCTCGGACAAGTCGTAGTCGAGGTCGAGGAAGTGGTCGACGAAGGTGCTGTTCTGCTCGGGGTCGAGGACCTCGAGCATGGCGGAGCTGGGATCGCCGCGGAAGTCCATCGACATCTTGTCGATCTCATCGAGCAGGACGACCGGGTTGGTGCTGCCCGCCCGACGCAGGCCCTGAATGATCTTGCCCGGCATCGCGCCGATGTACGTCCGACGGTGGCCGCGAATCTCGGCTTCGTCTCGCACACCACCCAGCGAGATACGCACGAACTTGCGACCCGTCGCGCGAGCCAGAGACTTGGCGAGCGAGGTCTTGCCCACACCGGGAGGTCCGACGAGACACAGGATGGGCCCGCGAATCTTCTTCACGAGCTTCTGCACGGCCAAGTACTCGAGGATGCGCTGCTTGGGCTTCTCGAGACCGTAGTGGTCCTCGTCGAGGATGTTCTCGGCTTCGTCGAGCTCGAGCTTGTCGTCGGTGCGGTCCTGCCAAGGAAGCGCGAGCACCGTGTCGATGTAGTTGCGCACCACGGTCGCCTCGGCGCTCATGGGGCTCATCATCTTGAGCTTGCGAAGCTCCTTCTTGAGGCGCTCGGTGGCCTCTTTGGACATCCGCTTGCGACGGATGCGGTCCTCGAGCTCGGCCAGCTCGTTCTTGAACTCGTCTTGGCTGCCCAGTTCCTTCTGGATCGCCTGCATCTGCTCGTTGAGGTAGTACTCCTTCTGGTTCTTCTCCATCTGCTTCTTGACGCGAGTCCGGATCTTCTTCTCCACCTGGAGAATCTCGATCTCGTTCTGCATCAGCTCGTAGAGCTTCTCCAGGCGAGCGCGGACGGTTTCGGTCTCGAGCAGCTCTTGCTTGGCGGTCAGCTTGAAGTTGACGTGCGCGGCAATGGTGTCGGCCAGTCGGGAGGGGTTGTCGATGCTCTGAACGCTGACCGCGAGTTCGGGCGGCACGCGTTTGTTGAGCTTGACGTAGTTCTCGAAGGTGGTTTGCACCGAGCGCATCAAGGCGGCGAGCTCGGGGTCATCGTCGGGGTCGATCTTGGGCGACTCGATCGGCTCGGCTTCGACGAGGAAGAACTTGGAGGTGTCGAGGTACTCCTCGATGCGCGCACGCGTCTTGCCTTCGACCAGCACCTTGACGGTGCCGTCGGGGAGACGCAGCAGCTGGATGATGGTGCCGATCGTTCCGAAGGCGTGGATGCCCTCGGGCTTGGGATCGTTGACCTTCGCCTTCTTCTGCGCGCACAACAGGATGTGACGGTCGTCCGCCATCGCCTCCTCGAGGGCGTTGATCGACTTCTCGCGGCCGAC
>JBOEGF010000074.1:0-21900 GCA_050633305.1 Nannocystales bacterium | reverse complement strand
TGCCGCTGACGTGCATGCGCCGCGCTGAGCGCGGGTACCGCATTCCCCGACGCGCGGGATACACCCGGAGCGGGGCGAGGCGGCGAGCGGCACAGGGCCGCCAGTCAGCCCGGTACGCCCGGCGGGACCTCGGGGAGCGAGCAGTAGACCGCAGCCGTGGTGAGGACAAGGGAGCCCGGACGCAGCCCCAGAAGACCCGTCGTCCCCAGAGGCCGGCTGTGCCTGAAAGCCCTCCCGAAAAGGCGAGGTTAAACTGCCCGGCACAAAATGCCGACAACCCCGTCCCCCCCCCTTCGGGGGAAGGGGGACTAAGGGTCCGAAGGGGGAGACCCCCTTCTCCCCCCAGCTCGAAGGTCTCGCAACGCGACGAAACCCTAGCTTCGGCTTCGCCTCTGCTCCCAAAAACAAGCGGCAGTGACTCCCCTGCCCTATCTGCAGATTTCCTTCGCGACCGAGCGCGGGCTTTAGACGGCGGTGCAAGACTCGATCCTGCCAAGCTCGACGTTTGGCGGCGCCGGAAGGCCCGTGGCGCAAGGGTTCCCGACGACATCGACGCGGCTCTCTTTCAGCAACGCATTGCTCAAGCACATGCCGCCATCCTTGGGAAGAGCCAATGAGGCTCACCGGCTCTTCCCAAGCCTCGGGTTGATTTACTCGGGATTGAGTCGAGTTCCGCCCGTTTTACCTCCGAGGCCTTAGCGGCTCATGCAGTTGGACCAACCAAGACTTCCGCTTTTGAGATCAGGCGAAACCAGAGTAGCTGAACGAAGCCGCTCGATGCCAGGTCGACCTCGGTCGACCCAAGTTAACTCAAGCACACATGGGCAGCCGTACAGTAGGAAGCGGAAGAGCGTCTCTTCCTCGAAATCCTCCGGTTTTTTTGTGCCTCGACCAAGTCCGCCTAGAACCCATTGCATGCGACGAATTGCGTTCTGCGGCCAGAAGGGCGGAAGCGGGAAATCCTCGCTCTCCGTCTTCACGGCATGCGAGTTCAGCCGGCGTGGGCACCGAGTCGTGCTCTTGGATCTCGACCCGCAAGGAACGGCGAGGGACTTCGAAAAGGCCGCCCGCTCCAACGGCCATCCCTGTCCCTCTGTGCTCGGCGTTCACCCCGAGCAAATCACAGAGGTCCTCTCGAGTCTCTCAGGATACGACGTCGTCGTTTTCGATTGTCCTGGGCGAGAGGTCGGAGGGCTCAGCGTCGAAGGCCACACAACGAGTCTCGTCAAGACCTTGGCGATGCTCGTGGATGCTGTGCTCGTTCCCGTTCAGCCCAGTCCCGCTGATCTGTGGGGCAATGCGGACACGCTTCGAACTCTACGGCGTGCATCCGGCATCCGGCCGGAGCTTTTTGTCGCAACGATCGTTAACCGAGCTGACGCTCGTCGGAAGTTTGCACGCGAGGTCGTGGAGCAACTTGAGTTGGCCGGGGTGGAGCCTCTTTCGCAGGTTATCCATGACCGTGTTGACTTCCCTGCCGCACTTTCGATGGGAGAGGGGCTTCACGACTACAACGCTACCGGCAAGGCGGCGCTTGAGATCGAGGCCTTGGTCACCGAACTCGTGAGCGGTCTGAAAATGGAGGCGAGCAATGTCGCGTAGTTCAGCGAAGAAGAAACCTTCCCTCAGCCTGACTCCTGAGCAGGAAGCGTTTCTCAACGACCCGGCAGAGGCCTCACCAGAAGCGACACCGGCACCCGCAGTGGCAGCGCCGGCAAAACCGACGCGAGCCAGGTCCAAGCCGTTTCAGGTCGCGCCTAGACCGAGTGCAGAGGAGCCTCAGCTCGGGAAGCTTCCCCGAAGTCATCGCTTGCAATCGAGTGGTCGCGTCGTTCGCCGTGTGACAGGCTTTGTGTCCTTCGAACTTGGGAAACGCTTCGAAGCGTACCTTGAGACGGAGGAGCGAACGGCGTCCTATGTTCTTGAGCGGGCACTCAAGGCATGGCTTGAGGCTCGCCAAGCCTGAGCTCCCGCGGCGGCGCAGCGTGGAAATCGCGGTCAGAATTCGTCCGCGACCCGATCGACGTCGGTGGCCTCGATGGCGTGAAGAAGACGCTGGCCGAAGCCGCGAACAGCTTCGACATCGCCACCTTGAAGAAGCTCGACAAGAAGGCGAGCTTCCCTGCGCTTGCGACCATGGCGCCTCGCACCGACGCGTACAAGAACGGCCGAGCACAGATGGTGAAGTGGGTGGGCAGCCCGGCCTCGATCGTCGGAACGCTCTCGAACTACGCACTCATAGCGGTTGCGGCCTCCACCCCTTCCGAGGGGACGGCGTCGGCGGGGATGTTTGATCAGGATCGGGTTTGGCGTGGCGGGAAAAGAGCTGGCTCGCCGAAAACCTGGCGCAGGCCTCCGGGGAAAACTCCGGCAAGAAGATGGCGTTTGAAGACGCGCTCAAGCGCGAAGCCAAGAAGCAGATCACCGAGACGGCGAACAAGCTCCAGACGAAGATCACGGCATCCACTCAAGGGCTGACGGCGGCGATGTCCACCATCAGCTTCGCTCTCGACCTCTCGGGCATGCTGGCGGCGTTCGGTGAGATTCGCCCCGACAGAACGACAAAAACGGCGATTCATGGGACAGCGAAGACTGGCTCAAGGCTGTCTCCGCGGTCTACTCCGTAGCCGGGCATGTCCCGAAGTTCGTCGCGGCCGTCGATAGCCTAGCTCGCTGGCGCCGACCTCGGCGAGCCCCCCCCAGTCGTCGAGGAGGAGGACGTCGGTCTTGGCGTGCCGCGTCAGGAAGCCCTTATGAGGCCCCCGTTGATCCGAATTACCCGACCGCGAGCAAGAGGGGCTGGTGGCCGGTTGATGGCTTCGTCACATGGCCGGCCGTTGGACCTAGCCGGTACCGTCGCGTGCTGTCTCCTGATGGCTCGGGTGCTTGCGGTTCAGCTGGGGTCGTGGGAGCGTCGCCGCTATGCGTCGCTTCTGGGTCGCTCCGTTGATGCTCTGTGCCTGCTTCGCTCCAAGCGTGCCGTCGAGCGAAGACTCGATGGACATGGAATCGTCGAGCTCCTCGTCGGGCTCGGGGGGTCCCGCCACAGACGGTGAGACAGCCGACAGTAGCGGTGCGTCCTCGACTGGAGTCGAGGAGACGACCGCAGTCACGGGCGAGCCCGGGGCGTTGGAGATCACGCTCACCCTGGATGGATTCGCGGAGCCGGCCACGGTCCTTGAACACGAGACCATGGTGCTTTCGGTTGATGCCGAGGGAGCGGACCGGGTCGCGTTCTACGAGGGGCCCGACTTGATCGCGGAACTCAGCGAGCCACCGTTCGAGGTGGCGCTACCGTTCGCGAGTCAGCACAACGGTGACCGGAAGCTCTCTGCAGTGGCAGTGGCTGGCGAGGACGAGGCCGAGGATGATCTGACTGTTGCGGTCAACATCGGTGGCGGCGACATCACGGCATTGCTGGAGAACATTTTTCGCGCCAGCGTACCCGCTGGTGCGACTCGAGCGGGCGGCGTCACTGTCCGTGACGGCCGCGTCTTCGCTGCGGGTCCCGGGGAAGACCTTGTTGGGGAGATCTACGTCGTCACCGAGGAGATGGCCTTGGCCTGGAGCGTTCAGACCGAGTTCCCTCTCGTTGACGGACCCCACGCTCTTCCTGATGCGCTGGTGGTCGGATACGATAACGGCCCGCTGTGGAGGGCTGCGACGTTCAGCGTCGATGATGGGTCCCCGACCGAGGATTGGGTCCTTGGTGCTGCTGCCACAGGCTCTGACGCGCCGTTCCTCCACACGACAGACCGTATTTGGGCGACCACGAACCCGACAACGGTGGCGGCTTTCTCATCCGCCGGGAGTGAACTAAGCTCTCGCCACGATTTCGCTGCTCCTGTGACCGCCGTTGGCGGACACCCCAGCGGGGCACTTGTCTCGTTGTCGGGGCGGCCGGACTGCAGTGAGCCATCTACCTGCCTCGCACAGCTCACCACCGACGGTGAGCCCGCGTGGGAGGTGGCTCCGGGGCTTGGCTTCGAGGAGGCCGAGGCTTCAGGTCGCTTCTTGGCTGCGACCGTGCGGGATGGCGAAGACGGGTTCCGGATCGCGGTACTCGGGCCGGACGGCGAGGTCGAGGTCGAGCGGCACTTTGTTCCTGAAACCGGAGGAGCCGACGGACGGATTGCGGCTGTTGTCGAGACACCAGCGGGCGGCGCGGTGCTCTGTGGCTACGAATGGGTCGAGGAGCAAGGCACGGTCGCGTGGGTCGCTCACATCGACGAAATGCTCGACGTGGTCTGGGAGGCTTCGCCGGATCCCGGCGCGGGGGTGTTGGTCTACGGTTGCGACGCGAGTGCAGAGGGCGCCTATATCTACGGGCTCTCGGACGCGGATGCGGTTCTAGTCGGCAACGAGGTGATCCTCCAGGGCCCGGCTTGGCTCGCTCGTATCAGTCTCTAAAGTGGCCATCAGGTATGAGATAGACCGGGGGCGTTCCGTATCAGAGAGATCCGGGCATGTGGAGCGGGCACGCAGGGTCCCTGTTGAACGGACCCGGCCTCTTCGCCCTTGGCTTCGTCCTCCGCCCTGCGTGGGGTAATTGGATGCTGTAGGGGACAGATGGCCCGTCCTCCAGGCGTAACGTGACCCGGACCGCATCGGCTGAGACGGGGTCGGGCTTGGACTTGAGCGTGATCGGATCGCCGGATCGCCGTTAACGGCTCGGGGCTGTCGGGTTGCAGGAGGAGCGTTGGGCTTGTCTTGTGCGTGCGCCTCGGCGGCAGAGTCACTTGCTCAAAGAGATTCGTCGCAGGGAACGGAAGCACGAAGCTTTCGGCGTGGGCTTGGCTTCCGTCGAGCGTCGAGCGCGTCGGGATGGTTCCCCAGTTTGGTCGTCAGTGTGTAGTTCCCGGACGTGACCGGTTCGTTCTCGACGAACAGATCGACGGAGGCGAACGCACGCAGGCGGGGCGACCTGAAATCGGGAAAAAAAAACTCTGCAACGGAGTGGCCCGACGGTCGACATGTGAGTCATGAGTTGCCCTCCTCTCGAAGGCCGCCGTTTCAAACTGTTCGCGAGACGTCAGCGTGAAGCGGTGGACGATTCAGCGGGTCTTGCTGGGGCACGGCAGGGGGAGACCGGGTCGTGCTGGAAGAATCGATAGGGGAGTGGTCCGATCTCGAGCATGCTGTGGAGCGTCAAGATTGGGACGTTGCGTCGAGACTTGCCGAGGAGTTCGACGCGCAGTGGCGAGAAGTACGAGGCCTTGCCGAGGCCTTTGCAGGCCCGGGGGTTGATGGCTGGTCGTGTGTGCTCGACGATGCGCTCGAAGCCTTGCTTGCTGCTCTGTCGATTCGTCCGATTCCGCGGGCGGCTCTTGAGGCGGCGATGCTGCGAATGCGTGAGATTCTTGAGGAGTACGGTCCCAGACCGTGAACTCCAGAGGAGGAGGGCATCGCCTGAGAAGACGGTGCAGATCTGTGCGCGGCGGGTTCTCTGGTCCGTGTCCTTGATGCTGCGCACTGCCCTCGGGCCGCTCCCCGGGGTTCGCTAGTCGGGAATCCGGAGCGATCGAGCGCGCAGGGTCCCGGTTGAATGGATCCCGGTGAACTCCGCCTCTTCGCCCTCAGCTTCGTCTGTCTTGGCGTGGGAGAGCTGGATGCTTCCGGGAAGCGAGGAGCCGTCCTCAAGGCGCAGCGTGACCCGGACAGCGTCCTCTGGAACGGGGGGGTGCTTGGGCTCGTGGGTGATCGGGTCGTGGCCAACGGATCCCGAGTCGTCGGGGTTTATAGGGGCGTCGGGCTTGCCCGGAACATCCTCTTTCGCCGGCCTCGGCGGGAGGGTCACCTGTTCGAAGCTGTAGGTCGCCGAAGAGGGGAGCGCAAAGCCGTCGGCGCGGGCCTCTTTGCCGTCGAGGGGGCCACCTTGGTCTCCGAGCTTGGTTGTCAGCGTGTAGTTCCCTGCGCTCACCGGTTCGTCTTCGACGAAGAGTTCGACGGAAACGAACGCGCGGGGGTTTGGATGGACGACCAGGACATGCTGGCGTCGCGTTGACAGGCCGATCGAGGCGCCGAGGTCGTATCGAGTACCCTCCGGATTCCGGAGCGAGCCCCGAGCAACAGCGTCTCCGGAAAGCTCGAAGAGGGCCGTGCCACCTTCTGTGAGGTCGTCGAAGCGGACGGACGAAGTCCCGCTGAGCGTCACGTGCTCAGTGCGGCCGTCGGGGAGTCGCACTCGTGCTTTCGCTCCCGCGAACGACTCTCCCTTGGCGGATACACAGACGACCTCTAGCCAGTGCAGGCTTCCGTGGGCGTCGGGGTTCTTGCTGTCTCGGTCGTCGCGGCCGTCGGGGATGAGGTCGCGGATGTCGACCTCTGGCGGACTGTCGAACGGGACCGACTTGGGCGGGAGCTCAAAGAACAGCGCCGAACCATCCTCGAGTTGCTTGCGCAGCTCGGTGTAGACACCTTCGGTGTCCTGGGACGGTGGGCACATGAGGGCTTGGCGGATGTCGCCTATGTTCTCCGCGGTTGTCAGTTCCCAGGCGCCGTGGCGGCCGTTCATATAGCCTCCCCAACGGTCCACGTCTCGCGCCGGGACGAGGTGGACGTCCTCGCCGTCGAGGCGGAGCTTGATCGGTTTGAGCGCCACGCGGAGCACGAGTGTCGGGCAGGAATCAGGGCGGAGGCAATCGCGTCTGACGAGAAGGGCAGGGGCCTGTCCCTTCTCGTTGAACTCGCTTCGGGGGCCGGTGACGTCGGTGGTAGCCTGCGAGCGCCCCGATGGCTGATTCACGCCCTGATGTGACCCACAACGTGCGGCTGCTGCCCACTGGGGAGACGTCGCCGGTGACGGCCGAGCCGGGCAAGCACCATGAGCTGGTGATCCACGTCGAGGGCGACGAGGACCCACAGGCAATGACGCCGGAGGCAGCGGGGTCCGAGGGCGGGGTCGGGCTCCCCAAGCTCGGGGAGAAGTTCTCGGTCAACGCGGTGATGGGCTCGGCAACGGGAAGCATTGCGTTCCCGCTGCCGCCGGGTCGCACGCTGACACCTGGGTTGGGGCTCGGGTACGACAGCAATGGGGAGAACGGGCCGTTTGGCCTTGGTTGGGCGCTGAGTGTGCCGTACTTCCAGCGGGCCACGACGCGTCCCCACTTGGGGCAGAGCGCCCGAGGGGTGCCGACGTACGACGATGCTGCCGAGTCGGACGTCTTCATCTTCTCGGACGCCGCTGAGCTGGTGAAGATCGGGGCCGGAGAAGGGCAGGGCGGCTACGCTGTCACCCGGTATCAGCCACGGCTCGAGGGGGGCTTTGCTCGTATCGAGCGGTGGGAGAAGGGGGGCGTCTCGCACTGGCGCGTCACGAGCGGAAACAACGTGGTTTCGGTCTTCGGGTTCGACGCAGCTTCACGCGTGGCCGACCCCGACGACGAGACCCGAGTGTTCCGCTGGAACCTCTCAGCTCAGATCGACCCGCTGGGCAACACGGTGGTCTATCAGTACGCCACCGACACCGAAGTCGAGGGCGGCCGGGCGCCGGGATGCCAGAGCGTGCTGGTACGAGTCCTGTACGCGAACCGGAAACCGCCGCAGGAGGCGTTCCCCGTGGCCTCGGAGGCGGGGATGCAAGCTCTGGTCGAGGGGGCGCCGGAGGACTTCCTGTTCGAGGTGCTTCTGGACTGGGAAGCCCAGCCGGGCTCGGCAGACCTCGCGCAGGAAGACCCCGGGGCGTGGTTCGCGCGTCCTGACCCGTTCTCGTCGGGCCGGGCAGGCTTTGAGGTCCGGACGCGGAGGCTGTGCCGGGGCGTTCGGGTGCTGCATCGCTTGGGCGGGGAAACCCTATTGGTCTCGCGCGTCGAGCTTTCCTACGACCTGGACGAGGTCGCTTCGCGGTTGACCGAGGTCAAACACATTGGCATCGGTGAGGGCGGCAGCGAGCTGGCCGCGCCGCCGCGGACGTTCGTCTACACCGAGCAGGCCATCGCTCCGCAGGTCCGGGTGTTGCCCGCGTTCGAAGGGCTCGACCTCTCGAAGAAGCTGACCGATGCCGAGTTCATCGACCTCGATGGCCGGGCGGTTGCGGGCCTGTTGGTGCGGCACCTTGGTGCGTTTTCCTTTCACCGCCGGGTTGATGCGCAGACGAACGCTCCACCGGAGTCTCTCGCGTTTGGAGCGTCCGCCTCGGGAGGTCACGAGGCGCACCGCCAGCGGTTCTTCGACCTCGACCTCGACGGTCGCCCAGCGTTGGTCGAACTCGGGCCGGGCGGCTCGGGGCAGGTCTGGGAGCGCAACCCGGACGACGATGGTTGGGCGGTTGGCGTCATCGTTCCGTCGGTGCCGCCTGAGGCGGACCTTGACGAGGAGACTGGGTTCCCCCGGGTATTGTGGGGCGACCTCGACGGCGACGGACGGACGGATGCGCTGGTGGTGGCCGAGCAGGGAGCGAAGCCCGAGCTTTGGCGCTTCGAGGGCCTCGAGCGTGGTTGGGAGCCCGTGGAAACGCCGGACATGCCTCCGGAGGCCGAAGATGCGCTCGCTGACCCCGACGCTTGCGTGATGCTGGTCGACGTCTCCGGGGATGGCTTGCCGGACTTGGTGCACCTGCAGCAAGGCAACGCGACGTTGTGGTCAGGGCTGGGGCACGGCAAGTTCGGCGACCCGCTTCCGCTGCCGGTTCCGGATACGTCTCTGCCGACGCGAGACGGCTTGGCGGGGCCGGCGATCGACCCCCGAAGGATCCGGGCCTTCGACGTGCAAGGCACCGGTGGTGTCGACATCCTCGTCGTGGGGGATGGCGAGGCAACGCTCTGGCTCGGCGAGAGCGGCAACGGGTTCGTTGCTCAGCCGCCGCTGCCGATTCCAGCTTTCGAGGAACTCGGACTCTCGTCGCTGTGCCGGATCGAGGGGCGGGGGACGGGGTCGTTCGTCTTCGCCAAGAAGGAAGCGAACGCCGTTGTCACCAGCATCGATTTCTTCCCCGGCGAGCAGGGAGAGGTGCGGCAGATGCTGCTGGCGGTCGATGAGAACAACATCGGCTTGCAGACGTTCTTCACCTACCGCTCGAGCACGGCGCTGCTTCCCTCGCCCGAAGAGGCCTCACCGATCGGGCGGCTTCCGCTGTGTGTGCCCGTCGTGACCGAACTCGAGTCGTACGACCACGCGGCCGAGCTCTACTTCTCGTCGTCGTATGTCTACCGCCACGGGTTCTGGGACCCGCGGGAGCGGGAGTTCCGGGGCTTTGGCTTCATCGAGCAGGGCGATGCGCAGGACCTGGCGCTGTTGGCCGCGAAGGCGGAGAAGCGCAGCGGTAAGAAGACGTCCGTTCGGCAGTCCTACGCCCTCGAGGACGCCATCCCCCGGACGTTCACCCGCTCGTGGTTCCACACGGGGATCGTGCCGCCGGGTGCTGGCACGCTGTCCGAGCTCTACGCCACCGAGTACAACCAGGACTACGACCCCAGCGTGGTCTCGCTCCCCGAGCCCGGCGCGGGGGATCCCGAGGTCGCCCGAGCGCTCAAGGGGATGCTGCTGCGCAGCGAGTCGTACGCGGAGATACGGCCGGGCCTCGACGCGGGAGCGGACGACGAGGCAAAGGCGGCGGCCCAGGACGTGGCGGACCGGCCTTTGGCGATTTCCGTCCACGGCTACGATGTGAAGAGCGTGGGTGGCGGAGATGACCACCGCTGCTTGTTGACGGTGGCCGAGCAGTCGCTGTCGTACAGCTATGAGCGCCAGGAGACGCCAGACCCCCGGGTGAGCCACAGCGCGGTGCTCGAAGTGGACAAGTTCGGGGTGCCTCTGAAAACCATCGAGGTGGCCTACCCGCGGCGCAAGGCGGCGGCTGAGCCTTCGCTGCCGCTGAATCCCGTCGAGCCCATCGGGCCTGATGACCCGGAGGAAGACACCGGGGTGCGGGTCGAGCTGGTCGGCGTGATGTTCGAGGAGGCCAAGAGCTTCGTCTTGCCCGCGGCGCTGCCGGGGCTGAGGTCGGCGCAGGCGCTGCATCAGAAGCGGTCCGGCGCCGAGGTGGTGGTGGTCGGACACACCGACACCGAAGGGCAGCTGGACGACAATGCGGCGCTCTCGGTCGCCCGCGCGGAGACGGTCGGGGCGCTCTTGCGTGGTGATGTCGCGGTGTGGCTGTCGCAGTACGAGGGCAGCGGCATCGGGGTTTGGGGCGAGGTTGAGGATGGCCACATGGCCACCGCGCTGGGGCATGCGGACTTCGAGGCCTTCGCAGCGGGGCAGGGGGCCTCGGGGCTTACGGAGCAGCGGGCCTCCCTTGTCGAGGCCTACTTTCAACATGCGGGGGCATCGCTGCCCGCGGGCGTGTCCGTGAAAACGGTGGGCGCCGGGGAGAGCTTTCTCGCCGTGCCGACGCCCGACGACACGGCCGAGCCCGCCAACCGCCGGGTCGAGCTGTTTCTGTTCGACACCGAAGCTGAGCCTGCCCCGCCGGGGCCTTTGCTGGGCAAAGGCGATGGGGTCTACGACGCGTGGTCGAAGGGGATGACCCGGACCGTGCGGGTCGACGTGCACAGTGGGGAGATCGACGACCCTTCGGGTATCTCGAAACCCGACGCCGGCCCGGAGGCGCCGCCGGACCCGGACCTGACCACCTCGGACGCTCCCTCCGACGACCCGCAGCTGCGGACGGAGGTTGTGCGGAGCGAGGTCGTGACCGTTTTCGACGAGGACAAGCCCGACCACTATCGCGTCGGGGCGGTCGCCGAGACGCGCAGCTTCGCGGTCACGGGACAGTCCGGTGACTCCGCGGCCCCGTTCTCGATGGGGGCGCTGCGCGGGATGGGTGGTGGCGAGCTTCTCAGTCACGACCGGACGTACTTCTTCGACGACGACGTCGCGGGGCCGTTCGGTGGCAAGGCTTCGGGGGCCCCCTCGGGCATCGGCCGGACGGGAATTGCTCACTCCAGTCACAGCGCGGTTCTCAGCGATGCGCAATGGGGTTCGGTCTTTGGCGGAGACGGTCTCGCGAAAGAGCGGTTGGATGCTTCGCCCTACGTCAAGGATGCGGGCCTGCTCTGGGCGCCCTCGGGGACGGCCGAGCACGATCCGTC
Organism: Nannocystales bacterium; assembly: GCA_050633305.1. Lineage (GTDB taxonomy): Bacteria > Myxococcota_A > Polyangia > Nannocystales > Nannocystaceae > CAJXVA01. The sequence goes on along the minus strand of JBOEGF010000074.1, from coordinate 10,870 downwards.
GAAGTTCTTCCTCTTGGAGCGCGCTCTCGATGCGTTCGGCAACGCGTCGACCGTGACTTATGACGAGGACGCCTATTTCGCTGTCGAGGCCAGCGACGCGCTCGGCAATACGGTGCGCTCGGAGTTCGACCTGCGGACGCTTGGTGCCAAGCGGGTCGTGGGGGCGAACGGCGTGGAATCGAACGTGCGCTTCGATGCTCTGGGGCGTGTCACGAAAACATGGAGCTTTGGCGTGGACGGGGAGGGGACCACTGAAGACGACCCCGCGACCCGCATCGAGTACGACCTCGATGCCCAGCCGGTCTCGGTGACGGTCCACACCCGCCACGAGCACTTCAAGCTCCGCAAGCACAAGCGCCTGCCCGAGCCGAAGGCGAGCGCGCACGAACACACGAGCATCACCTACTACAGCGGGTCGGGGGCGGCGTTGCAGACCCGCACGAAGATCGAGGGGGCCCGGTTCCGCACGGGCGGGCACCAGGCGGTCAACAACAAGGGCAAGGCTGTTTCGAGCTTCGACCCCAGCGAGGGCGGGCCCAGCTACGCGGTGGTCAGCGGAGACCCGGTCAAGAAGGTTCACTACGATGACTTGGGGCGCCCGGTCCGGGTGGAGTACCGGGACGGAACCGTTGAGCGAACCGAGTTTGACGCCTGGGGGCAGGTCGTCTTCGATCGCAACGACACCGCCGGCGAGGAGGGGTTCGAGGGCGAACTCGACGACCGCGAGAAGGCCGACCTGGAGCTGCACGCGGGGACGGGGAGCCACGTCCGGTTCGATGCTCTCGGCCGGACGCACGCGGTCTTCGCCGAACTGCGCGACGAGACGCAGCACCGGATGGTGGTCACGCGGACGCACTTCGACGCGGCCGGGAATGCGGTTGAGACCATCGACGCCGACGGCCGGGTTGCTGAGAAGCGGCGTTTCGGCCTGGGCGGCCTGCAGCTGCAAGCGCGCAGTGTTGACGGCGGTGTTTCGGCGAGCGTTCCAAACGTCGATGGGTCGGTGCTCTATGCCCGGCGTGGACCGGTCGGCTCAGGGCATGGGATGTTCTCGAGCTACGACGCTCTGCGGCGCCCGGTGAGCGACTTCGTCGTTGCCGATGCCGACGGCAGCTCGGCGGTGGTGAAGCATCGGGTGTGGGTCGACGAGGCGCCCGAGGTCGACCCCGGCGAGGCCGTGAACGCCTCGACGTATCACAAGGGCCGGCTGCTGCGGGTCTATGATGGCGGCGGTCTGCAGTCGCTGCTCGAGTACGACCACCAAGGCGGGGTCGAGCGGACACTGAGGGTCCTCCCTGCCGACCCGACGAAGCGGCCCGACTGGACGGTGTTGGTGGGGTGCACGTCGGTGGCCGAACTCGATGCGGCGGCGGCCGACCTGCTGGAGACGCAGCGTGGCTTCGAGTCGAGTGCCCAGTACGACGCGCAGGGCCGGCTCGTGCAGTCGCAGAACCCGCACGGGGCTCGGCATGTGCACGAGTACACAGAGGAGGGGCTGCCCAAGCAGGTCTCGCGCATCGACGCGGAGGGAGGAGGCGCGGAGGTCATTCACGAGGTCGAGGGCTATGACATCTTCGGTCGAGCGACGGCGGTGAAGCGCGGCAAGGCGCGCACGGCCTACGCCTACGACCCGAAAACGCAGCGGCTCGCGTCGATGACGTCGAAGGCCGGCAGCAAGACGCTGCAGGCGCTGTCATACGTCTATGACGCTGCCGGGAACATCGTCCGGATCCGCGACGGCGCGCACAAGACGGTGACGACCGGTGGCGAGAGTGTCGAGCCGGTTACGCGCTACCGCTACGACACGCTCTATCGCCTGGTCGAGGCGAGTGGACGCGAGCACCATGGCCAGCTGCCAGGCGGCGGTCCGGGGCGAGGGCCGACCGATACCGCGCTGCAGCGGGTGGCGGCGCCAAACGACGTCACGGCGGTTCGCAACTACACGCAGCGGTACCGCTACGATGTTCACGGGAACCTGCTGGAGCTGCGTCATCAGCTCGCGGTGCGGCACAGCGCCGGGGCCTGGACGCGACGAAATCAGTACAGCGAGCACGGCAATCGGCTGCGAGCCAGTGCGGTCGGGAAGACGCCTACACCCGAGCTGTACCCGCACGACGAGTTCGGACGGATGCAGATGCCCCACCTCGACGAGATGGAGTGGGACGAGTTCGACCAGCTCCGCCGGGTGCGTCGCGGGACGACGGAGGTGTTCTTCCAGTACGTCGATGGCGCTCGCGTTCGGAAGTGGACCGTCAAAGGAGGCCGCACCGAGGAGCGGGTCTACGTCGGCGGGGTCGAGGAGTTCCGGAAGTTCGTCGGGAGCGACCCGCTTGATGAAGAGAAGGTCGACGAGGCAACGTTCACCGAGCATGCGCCCGGTGGGCTAACGCTTGACACGAAGCTCCGCAGAGATCGGAAGGCGGTATCGAAGCCGAAACCGCTGTACCGCTACGCGCTGGGAAACCACCTTGGCAGCACGAGTCTCGAGGTCGACGCGGACGGCGGTGTGGTGTCGTACGAGGAATACCACCCGTACGGGACGACGGCGTATCGGGCTGTCCGCAGTGACGTTGATGTGGATGTGAACCGGTACCGGTTCACGGGGATGGAGCGGGACGAGGAGACGGGGCTCGCACAGCACGGGTGGCGGTACTTCGCGAGCTGGTTGGGAAGGTGGTGCAGCGCGGACCCAATCGGGCTCGGAGACGGGCTGAACCGCTATGGCTACTGTCGTTGCGATCCCGTTGGCCACGTTGATCGAACTGGCACGCAGGGCATTGGCGATTGGTTTGCCGATGTGGAAACGAGCGCTATCGAAGGGCTCGCGAGCGCCGGCGAATCCCTGCGTGCTGGATACGGTGCCGCTGGGGACGCGATCTCATCGGGGCGGGAGGCGGCTGCGTCGGGAGCAAACGCCGCAGTTTCGAGGCTTGCCGGTGACACTGCGGGCGATGCGGCGGAGCTCTATGTCCGCGGTGCGACGGCTCCGTTGCTTCTCAGTCAGGGGTGCGCTGTCGCTTCATCGCACCTGTTGGGCTCCGGCCTCTCGGCACCACAACGGTTCGACACAGGGGTGCAGCACCTCGCTCAGGCCGTTGAGACGGGGAACTTGGAGCGAGGCGTCGCTGCGGCTGGGGAGGTTGTTTCTTCGGGGGCCGAGATTGCGGGGATGGTCTACGGCGGCGCCGCTGCGGCCATGGAGGTTCGTGCAGCTGTCGCGGCTGGAGAGTTTGGCTGGTCGACAGTTGCCTCGATCGCCCGCGGCGAGTCTGCTGCGCTTTCGGAGGCGATCGTTGCCGGACGGGCGCGGTCGAGGAGCGGGTCGTTTCGGAGCGTGGGGGCGATGGCGGCGGAGCTACCTGCGCCGAGACCGAGAGCGTGGACGCCGTCGCAGAGCCTGTCGCCGGAGTCTGTCCGGGCGCTGACGCGAGTGCCAAGCAGTTCGGTGAAGCGGGTCAACGGAGCTATCCCGCTCGGACCTGGGCCGTCCTACAAAGCTCTCCCACCTGCACGTCATGGTGACTTTCACGGGCCCTGGCGACCTCTTCCGTCGGATTCGTTCAAGTGGGGGCGCTACTTGAGGCGCCTGACGGGAACTACGGCTCCCCGAGGAATGTATCGTCCGCACGCTCACCATGGCGTGTACAAGAAGGGGATGCCTGGCCGCCAAGCTGAGGTCGTGGCAGACGCACAGGATATCGTTCGCCGCCGCGCTGGCGTCGACCCCATCTGGGGCCTGGCAAACCTTGGCTGGGCGCCCAACAAGGGGCACACTACCGCTGCCATGGAAGAGATCCTTCAGCGTTTGCGCTTCCTGGATGAAGCTGGAGGGACACCCGAAGACTTCGGTTCTTTGCTTCGGACGTTCTTGAGCGAGGCGGCGCGAAGATGACCGAACGGGCACGTTTCGATGAACTCGTGTTCGACGGGCTGGTGCGAGCGCGCGACGTCTTTCTTCAGAGAAACGTGGGAAGTGACATTGCCGGGGTTGCCCTGTGCACCGACGATGAACTGGGGACTCTCTATTGCATGATGGTTACGGTCGACCAGATACAGGGCAGTGCAGACCCCGATCTTCTGTTCACGCCGGTCGACTGGCCATGCGATGAAGAGATGGAGCCGTTCACGGAAGCGAACGCCAATATGCGAGGCGCTCTTGAGAACCTCTACGCTCGGTTTCCTGATGAAGATACGGGCGACGAGGAGTTCCTCCAGCATGTCGATAGCTGCTTCGACGGTCTTGTGCTTGCTCTGAAGAGAGCTCGCGCGGAGGATCTCTTCCCAAAGGGAGCGTTTCTCTCCGTGCTCAGCACGGACCCAAGCGAGTACTTGCTCAAACTGTGGTCGGGTTCGATCTCTACGCTGAACGAGCCAGGCACTGTTCGTCTGTGGAACACGTTCTTGCGGAAGTGGAGCTAGTCTAGATCCCGGACCGGAGGTCTCCCGCAGCAGCGAGCCAGCGGCCCGGATGCCACGTTCAAGCCTCCCATGCACCTCGCTCCGACCAAAAGCGTGGAACCGGAACAACGCAGCGTTGCCCGGACCGGGGAGCGGTAGCGGGGTAGCGGTGGGCTGGCGGACTCCAGCACCTCGTCGTAGCGGTCGAGATCAGGGGCGTGTTCGGTCACGCTTTTGGGGGGAAGCGTGACCGAGTCGAGGGCGATCTGGGTGCTGAGAAGGTTGGTACGCGCTTGCCTCAACGAGACGGTCCGCGCTCGGGGGGGTACAGCTTCCATCCGTCCCGCGATGGCGCCATCGCGATCTGAAACTTCAGCTCAAGGGCGAGCATGCCGTCGCACTGCTTCCACGCGTGCTCGACGTAGTGGTAGGGCACGTAGATGGGGGGCAGTCCGCAATTCCCTGCGCCGTCGAAGATGATGAGCATGAACTCATCTTCGTGCAGCTCTGGAATGCTCGCCCAGAAGCCTGGCTGTGGCCGAAGTTCTGCGCGGTTGTTCGCGTCAAGCGTGCAAGAAGCGATCGGGTGGACGAGGGCGACACGGTTCTTTCTTGCTGCCTCGTTCGCTGCGCGTGCGTGGAGGATGCGCTCCATCTTGATCCTGGTTGCTCTCGTCCTTGCATCTGACAGTCGCATTGCAGCTTCCTCGGGGGTGAACCACTCCTTGCCTTGGTCCGTTCGGTAGACGTACTCGATCCCTGAACGTGGTTCGGATTGCCGGAAAACGGCAAGGAGCACATCGGAGGGCTCCACGTTCAACACGGCCACCTTGCTCTTGCCCCAGGGGCTGAAGAAGAGCGGGCGTGGGCGGTGAGTGGCTGGGTAGAGGTAGTTGCTCAGCGCCCTGTTGAGCCAATCTACTAGCTTCCCCTCGTCCGGGAGGGGGACGAGAGCCTTGGCCGTGTCGAGGCCGGTTGCTGGGTCCTTCGGGCTGTCGACACCGATGATGAGGCTGCCGCCGTCGGTGTTGGCGAACTGGGCGACGTCCCGTGCGAGTTCCCGCTGCTCCGACTGCTCCCCCATCTTTATCGTGTGCTTGAAGTCGAGGTGGATGCTCTCTGGCGTGCCGGTCGCGCCGTTATCGCTCAGCTTGATGCGGCTCTCGAAGTGGGCCTGCGTACGGAGGGGTTCGTAGAACATTGGGATCTGGGCTTGGTATTCTACGGCGTCGCTTGCCCTGGGCTGACCGTCGTTGCCTCCGGGAAGCTCCAGCGAGGGGAGTAACAGTGTTTCTCGAATCGGTGCGTAGGGAATCGCTGGCGCGTGGTGTGATCCATCGACCATGAGCACCATTGATGAGGTCGATAAAAAACTGGCTGCCTACATCTCCAACGTGGCCACGGTGGTGGCGACCTCGATTCAGAAAACACACACGGCCGAGCACAGCATGCTGGCCACCGAGTCGAGAAAGGCGTTCAAGGAGGCTCTCCAGAAGTACGTTGAGACGGAGTCGATGACCAGGAGGGAGGTGTAGTGCGTCCTCCTTCGGCCATCGAGATTCCACCCGAGGAGAAGAAGCTCCGAGTCTCGATCGTTGAGGCCATCGAAGCGCACTTCGATACGGGTGCAGACGAATACTTGATAGACACCAACGTCGGGGTTGAGCGTCTCCAGGACACCAGGACACCAGGGAGCGTCCGGCGGGGTTGGGTGCATGTCTCAGAGAACGTTCTCCGTGCCGTCGAGCAGGAGGCTCGAGAAGCGGGTTGGATGGTTGAATGGAGCGGCGCGAACTTTAGAATCAGACGGCCCTGAGGTTCAGTCACGTTTCCCCGTTAAAGCGTGATCGAAGCCGAGGCGTTCGCGGTCGTCGCTGCGACCGGCGAGCCGGCCGAATCCTTACGGCGGTCTGGGCTTGGGGAGGCGAGGGCGAATGGGAGGGACGAGTTGGCCTGTGTCGAGTGTCGACGCGGGATGGTTGTTAGCCGCTGCGCAGGTGCTCGTGCTGCTAGGCAACACGTCGCGGAGCTCGCAGACTTGCAGCGATGAATCCGAAGGAGCCCGAGTTCTACGCCGGAATTCTTTTTTGGGGCGAGACGCGCGCCGGAGAAACAACGACCCAATTCGGATGGAAATTCGACGAGCTAAGGGTCTCGTACTCCTACCTCCTCGGATCGCGCCGTCTCATCGCAAGCGCCGCGACGGGCAGGCTCGACGTGATCGCGGCGCCCATCGCCTATCTGCAGCGGCACGCGTTCGAACTCGCGGTGAAGGAGTTCATTGCGTCGGCGTACGAAATCAAACGGGACCGAGCCTGGTTGCAGCAGCTGAGGCGAGACCCGAGCACGGCAAAGCCACCGGCGCTCGAGGAGCCGAAATTCATTCACCGCTTCGACGTCCTGGTGGACGAGCTTCGAGCGGCGTTGGGCACGATCGACCATGAGCCGCGTAAACTGCTCGTCAAGCTGACAGAGATCGGCGAGCAACTGTCGGAAGTCGAACAGAACAAAGCAACCTACTTCCGCTACGGCGAGCGCAAGAAACCGGTGACGCTTGAACTTGGCGTGATGCAAGCCAAGCTGGAAGAGCTGTTCGCCGAAGAGGCGTGGATCCGGGACTCGGAGCATCTCGAAGAGCTGGACACCGTGTATGCCGACATCTGCCTTGAGGCGCAGATGTTGTTCCAGGATATCTGCGTAATCGAACAGCGCCACGGAATGATGAAGCCCGGCGACTAGCTTTGACCGTATCGACAAGAAGAGCGATTGAGGGGGGCAAGCGCTTCTGATCTGCGCTGTGAAAAAGGACCGTTTTACACACGCCGATGGCGGGGCCGCGGAGAGCCCGTAGGGGCCCGCCGGTAGCCTGCGTTTAGGAAAACGACCCCCATTTTCACAGGGGGACGGGAGGCTCTGCTAGCCCTCGAAGATGTCGTCGGCCGAAGCCGCCGTGGCCGCGCGGATGAGCCAGTGATCGAGAGCCTCGACGCTGGTGCAGTCCACGATACGGCGACGCACGGCGTCGGTCACGTGAAGCTCACGAGCGGCCAAGATCATGAGGATGGAGCTTGCTCGGCCCTCTGCGCGACCTTCTGCTCGGCCCTCTGCACGACCTTCTGCTCGGCCCTTGGCTTCCCCTTGGGCGAGGACTTTGGCTTCGAGTAGTTCGGCGATGGTCATGGCGATGGTCTCGACGGCGGGGGCTCGTCCTTTAAGGATGTCACGAAACTCGGAGAGCTGCAGGTCGCCAGAAGCAACGGCGATGTAGCGCAGGAGAAGGGCGAGAACGTCGTCTCCGCCGGGGCTGCGGGCAACGCGTTCGAGGACGTCGGCCCAGCCTGCGAGGTGTGCGAAGAGCGTGGCGCGGTCCCGAACATCGCGCATGAGCCACAGCGTGACCGTGGCCTGGTCGGGGAGGGCGCGCTGGCGGAGGTCGTCGTCGGTGGCGAGGTGGAGGTCATCGACGGCGAAGGCGAAGTCGGGGAGGACGGCTTGCCCGAGGTCGCGGGCCCCGGCCGCGAACAGCTCCGAGAACCGGGTCGGGGCTGACCACCCACCAGGAACCTGGGCGAGCAGAGCCGGGATGATGAGGGGGAGAGGCTCAGTTGGGTGCGACTTCGTGTGTCGAGTCCAAATGCTGACCATGTACTCGAGGAGCCGAAGCGCCATCCTCGGATCGTTGGTCGACTGGTGCTCGAACAGCAAGTAGACGAGCACGCGCTCACCCGACGCCTCGGCAGCGGCGGAGAAGAGGAGGTCGCTGTGCTTGTCGGCGAGCTTGGGGTCGACGAAGCTGCCGGGCTCAAGCTTCAGGGACGACCAGCGGATCGCGGAGACTAGTTCGCCGGGAAGAATGTGCCGCAGCTCGGCGGCGGCGTGCTCGGGCTCTTGGAAGACGCTCTTGAAGATCGCGTCATGAGGCGTCTTGGTCGTCTTGGCCACGGACGGGCGGAGCGTAGCACCGGAGCGGGCGAGGTCGCCCGACGCCGAAGCAGCCACGCTCCGAGGCCCCTTGCTCGTGCCAAATAGGGTGGCTTCTGGTCGAGCGTCGAATTCGAAGGCTGACGGGGTGGTGGTGGCCCGAGTGAAACGTGCCGAAAAGCGTTTACTCTATCTGGCGCATGGCACGAGCCAAGGCCCGCAAGAAGACCATCGCCTGCTACTGCCGGGTTTCGTCGGCTGGGCAGAAGAACGACAGCCAGCGCGCGGAGATTCGCCGATGGCTCCGCGGCAACGACATCAAGGCGGCGGCCGTCGAGTGGTTCGAGGACAAGGAAACCGGCAAGTCGCTAGACCGCCCCGAGTTCAGCCGTCTTCAGGCAGAGGTCTTCGGCGGGGCGATCAAAACCGTCGTCGTCTGGAAACTCGATCGAATCTCCCGGCGGCAGCTCGACGGGATCGGCGTCCTTGCGGATTGGTGTGAACGCGGCGTTCGGGTCGTGTCGGTCACTCAGCTCATCGACCTCCGCGGAGCGGTTGGTCGCATGGTGGCGAGCGTTCTCTTTGGCGTTGCAGAGATCGAACTCGAGTATCGGCGCGAGCGGCAGGCTGCCGGAATCCGCGTCGCGAAGAAGCGCGGAGCCTACCGTGGGCGAAAGAAGGGAACCACGAAGGCGGCGCCAGCTAGGGCACAGGAACTCAGAGAGAGGGGGTTAGCCGCTGAGGAAATCGCCAACGCCATGGGGGTCAGCGTTCGGACCGTCTTCCGCTATCTCTCGGCCGTCTGACAACCTACGCGCCGGGGCCCTTTGGTAATCGCGTGCTATTTCTCCGCGCCGGTGTGTAATCGCGGTTCGTCGATGAGGGGGAGGGGGCGAGGCGCCCATCCTCCGATGTTCACCATGCCCCGACACCCTAAGCGACGGCGGATACCGACCGGCCGGATGCTCTGAGCCCCGCTTCGGCTCTCGGTTCGAAGTAGGGGCAGAGCTTGCGCCTGGGGCGAGTCTGCCTCTGATGATCGAGGGTCGACTATACTCCGCGACGATGCACGCTTCGGTCCAACTGCCGATTATTCTGTTCTCGATTGGTGCGATGACTGGCTGCTTCAATCCCTCGGATCCACCCGCGATCGACGTTGAGGGATCGACCACGACAGGGACGGATGCAAACACCTCCCGCAGCTCAACCTCGACGAGCGGCTCGACCTCGACGAGCAGCGCATCCAAGGGGGAAGCGTCTCAAACCGCGACGACTTCGGGCGACACCACGTCAACCACACCGCAGCCGGGGTCGGACTCCAGCGGCGACGACCCCTCGACGACAGCGGGGGTGACTGACTGCGACCCGTATTTGCAAGACTGCCCCGCGGGTACGAAATGCAATCCGTGGGCGGACGACGGAGGCACGAGCTGGAACGCGGTGGGCTGCTTTCCCGTGGATCCCAATCCGGATGACGTCGGGGAGACGTGCAGCGTGGAGGGGACCGGGGGGGTGTCCGGGCTCGACACCTGCGCGGCGAATGCGATGTGCTGGGACGTCGATCCGGGCACCAACGAGGGCACTTGTTTCACGATGTGTTCAGGGAGCCCAGCAGCCCCTGTGTGCGACGATCCCAGCACGAGCTGCGGGATCTTAAACGGCGGTGTTCTCAATCTGTGCGTGCCCGCCTGCGACCCGTTGTTGCAAAGTTGCGGCGCGAGCGAAGGTTGCTACGCAGTCGGCGATGTGTTCGTCTGTCTGAGCGATGGATCCGGCGGCTTGGGGATAGCGGGAGCCTCCTGCTCCGCACCCAACACCTGCGACCCTGGCCTCGTGTGCAACGAAGGGGCTTGCAGTCCGCTTTGTGATCTCAGTGGCCCGGGGTGCCTAGGAGGTACGGTTTGCTCCCCGTGGTATGAAGGTGGCGCACCCCCTGGATTCGAAGACGTCGGGGTCTGTATATGAGGGGGGGTGATGTTCGGCCAGCGCGAGCTGCGACGACGTGGCGGGGAGAAGCCGCGACAACGCGGCTGTGGATCGACGGGTCCTCCCGGCGGGCGCCCGCGAAGCTGAATGGCCTCGGGGGCCATGCTGCGGTGTCGTTCTCACGCGGCACTGGGACCCCCGTTTTTCACAGCCAGTGCTCAGGGCCGATCCGGTGGCGCTACGAGCCTCGTCGGGTTCGCCGCTTCTCGATGATGACCGGCTCGCTCTGTCGGGACGACTGCATCACCCGTCGACGAGCTGCTGGTCGCGGGCGAGGGGAGGGCTCCTCGTCTGACGCGTCGGCAAGCTTGACTGCCGACTCGTCCTCGATCCCGGACAGCCGAAGCACGACTTCATCCCTTCCCACGTCGACGACCTCGACCTCGATGGCCCCGATGAAGGTCCGCTGTCCGACTTTGCGGGTGAGAGTGAGCATGGTCGGCCTGTACCACGAGGTCTGAGGCGCCGCGCTCGCCCAGGCTGACCCGTCGGAGCACCAGATCGACCCGCACCACCGGGGTCCGAAATCGAGTTCCGATAATTATTGCGGATTCAGTCGGTCAGC
>JBOEGF010000073.1:0-1132 GCA_050633305.1 Nannocystales bacterium | reverse complement strand
CCTCGAACGCCTGCACCATCATCTGAAGCGCCTCGGTGAACTCCTCCACCTTCGCCAGCTTCCTCGCCCCCGCGACCGTCTGCTGAACCTCCACCTCCGGCCGCATCGGCACGGGCGGTTTCACCTTCGCCTTCGGCTGCGCAGGACCCTTCTTCTTTTTCTTGCTCCGCTTCTTCTCCACCACCGGGGCGTTCATCGGCAGCAAGTCTACCCGCCATCCCACTCCAGGTAGACTCGTCTCCGCATGGTGGACCGCGGCACGCTCTCCTCGCTCATCATCGACGTCGACGCCGACATCCGAGCCACCCAGAAGCGCCTGGACAAGTTCAAGGCGAGCCTCCAAAGGCTCCCAGACCTGGCCTTCATCCTCGACGCTCGCATCGTCCTCGCCGAGGAGGAACTCAAGCGGCACCAAGATCGTCGGGACGAGCTCAAGGCCCAGCTCGACATCTAGCCCGCCACGCACCTGCTACCGTTTTTGCTCCCAAGCACCGCCATGGCCGGAGTCAACAAAGCATCATCGTCGGTAACCTCGGGCGCGACCCCGAGATTCGCTACACCTCCGGCGGCAGCGCCGTCTGCCAGCTCAGCGTCGCCACCACCCGCGCGTACACCAACAAGACCACCAACGACCGCGTCGAAGAGACCGAGTGGCACCGCATCGTCGTGTGGGGCAAGCAGGCCGAGCACTGCAACAGCTTCCTTTCCAAGGGTCGCCAGGTCTACGTCGAGGGACGCATCCAGACCCGCAGCTACGAGGACAAGGAGGGCATCAAGCGCTACTCCACCGAGATCATCGCCGACGTCGTGCAGTTCCTCGGCGGGCGCGGACCCGGTGCCGCGGACAGCGAGCCCTCCCAGTTCAGCGCGCCCAGCAACTCCGGCAACAACAACCCCGTCGGGGCGGACGACGACATCCCATTCTAGCGTCCTCTTGGCGAAGCTGGGAGCACTCACCCCCAAGCGCCTCCGTTTCGCTCGAAGCTCTCAGCGCAGCCAGCCCTGACGACCAAGAGGCCACGCCGCTACGAACGACTCGGGTCTGGTGGTAGCGTTGTTCTGCCAGAGGACAAAAGGCCCGGGTGCCCCTCGCGCGTCAGCAATAGTGCTGGCGGCGAAGGGCCTCCGGTAT
>JBOEGF010000072.1:0-29955 GCA_050633305.1 Nannocystales bacterium | reverse complement strand
CTAGGGGGTGTCCTCAATTCGGTGAACGGAGAACCTGAATTATCTCGATCGGTTAAGCGGCTGAGTTGCCCGTTTGGGCCGTCCGTGATCAAAGATCTTGGTGCGACGTCATGCTCTGAGCGACCCCAACTGGCAGCGGCTTGAGCAGATTCTCGACGCAAGTCGACCCGGCCCGAAGCCGAAGATCGGTGACCGCGAGTTCATCAACGCGGTCCTCTACCGCGCCAAGACGGGCATCCCGTGGCGCGACCTTCCCGAACGTTTCGGGCCGTGGAAGACGGTCTACAACCGGTTCAACCGATGGTCGGCGGCGGGCCTTTGGGAGATCATGTTCGCCGCACTTTCCATCGAACTCGACGACGAAGACCAAGAGGGATCGATTGTCGACGCGACCATCGTCCGAGCGCATCTCGATGCCGCCGGCGAAAAAGGGGGATCGAGAGAAATGCTCTGGGACATTCTCGCGGAGGCTTTTCAACGAAGCTCCACGCCATTGTGACGGCGAAAGGGCGGCCGTTGCATGTCCAGCTGACACAAGGCCAACGACACGAGAGCACCGTCGCCAGGGACCTCCTCGAACACGCGCGCGGCAAGTACTTCCTCGCCGATGCGGGCTACGACTCGAATGAGATCATCGACGCCGTCCGAGCCGTCGGGATGCGCCCGGTCATCTGCCCGAATCGCAGTCGGAAGCGGCGGCTGCTCAAGCTGAACCGAAAGATCTACGCGACTCGGTACCTGGTTGAGTGCTTCTTCCACCGTCTCAAACGCTTCCGTGCCATCGCGACGCGCTACGAGAAGACCGGCCGCAACTTTCTGGCGTTGGTCCAGTTCGCCTGCTCGATGCTCTGGCTGGAGTCGAATTGAGGACACCCCCTAGCGTGCTGGACGCGGACGGAACCGTTTTCGCCGCGGCGGTCGTGTGCTCCCATGCGAAGGCCAGGAGCCGCGCTGTTCGGGCGCGGGCGGCCTCGACCGTGACGTCGAGGCCATGGCCGCCCGCGTAGTCCACCCAGAGCCGGACCGGGCCGCCTTGTGCAGTCTGTAGCCTGGCGGCGAACTTGGTCGACATCCACGGGTCGACGCGTGCGTCGTGGATCCCGGTGGCCACCAACGTGGGGGGATAGTGCGCGGATGCGTCGATGTGGAGGTACGCGTCCATCTCGAGGAGTCCCTGGCACTCCTCGGGGTCGTTGATGTTGCCGAACTCCTTGGCACTGTTGTCGCCGTTGGCCGACGCCTCGAGCCGAATCGGGTTGAGCAGGCCAACGTCGGCGAGTACCGCACCGAACAGGTCGGGACGCTCTGTCATCGCACGTCCAACCATGAGCCCCCCGGCGCTCCGGCCCCAGATCGCCGTCTGTTGCGGACGACCGAGCCCCGCCGCGTGCAGGTCCTCGGCACACGCGATGAGATCCCGCCACGTGTTCGGCTTGGTGAGCTTTCGCCCGGCTTCATGCCACGCTGTGCCCCGCTCGCCGCCGCCACGGACGTGGGCCACTGCCGCGATGCCCCCACGTCGGGCCCAGGCGAGCAGTGGCGGGAAGACGACCGGGACCGCAGTCATCCCATATGCGCCATAGCCATAGAGCAGCATGGGCGTTTCGGGGCCAGCCTCCACGTCACGCCTGCGAATGAGCGACAGGGGGACGGTGGCGCCGTCGGGGGTGGTGACCGAGCGTTCTTCGACGACGAGGTCCTCAAACGCCGCAGTCGGGCCACCCTGAATCTCAAACGCGTCGCTCCCAATGCGATGACGGTACCGGACCCGAGGGGAGAGCCATCCGCCGCCGCGCACGGTGACCATGTTGTCTGAGGTCGCCGAGGAGCCTGGGGTCCAGTCGTCCTCCCCGAGCCTCAGCTCGCCAAAGGCCTCGGGAAGAGCCAACGGTCGGACCGTGCCTCCATGTGCGCGGTGGTACAGGGAAGCGACCACCCCATCTCGCCCCGTCGCGAACACCAGGCCTTCGGCTCCGACCGCCATCGACGTGAGGACTTCCCCCGGCGGGGGGTCGACCCAGAGGTCGGCGTGCTCGAGCCCACCTGCGTCCACTGGCGTCGCGAGGATCTGGAAGCGCGGTGTGTCTCGGGCAGAAAGGGCGACGAGATGGTCTCCGAGAATCGCGAGCTGAGCGACCTTGTCCTGTGCCCGAGCGACTCGAGTCCATGTCGGCGCGCCGGCGTGCAACGATTCGATGGGGGCGAGGTAGTGGTCGGAGAACGATGCTGCTCCCGCAACCAAGGCGACGGCGTAGCGGCTGTCCGCGCCCGGGATGAACACCATCGGGTAGTCGTGCGCTTCGATGTCCAGCGTTGGCGACTGCGTGGCGGAGAACACCTCATGCAAGACTGTGGGGTCTTCGCCCAAGCGATACAGCACCGACGTCATGTCGTGCAGGAAACCGTCGGCTCTTGGATCGACGACAGGGTAGTGGAGGTAGACGAACCCCGAGTCATCGGGCAACCAGTGCACGCCGCCTCCGTCCGATGGCCATGCGTGGGAGATGGTCTCCGGGCGAGGCTCTCCGGTGTCCACATCCAGAACTCGCAGCCGAGAGATTTCCTCGCCCTCCTTGGTCAGGCTCACGACCACGTGCGCTCCGGACCAACTGGGCTGGATGTAGTTGATCACGTTGTATCCATCGAATGGCGTCGTCTGTGGGTCGTAGAGCACCCGAGTCGGGTGTCCCTCGGACGCCAACCGCAGCCGCCCATCGCTCCCCCAAAGAAAACGCCGGCTCCCTCGGACGATTTCCACACCGATCGGGTCCGCCTCCACGTCGCCGATTGCCCGCAGCGCGGAGGCGAAACCTTCGACGTCAGGGAGACTGCTCAGCGCCGCCTCGGTGTCTCGGCTCTCTCGCTTCATCCAAGCGACGACATCGGCGTCATCGAGCTGCTCGAGTTCTCGGAACGGGTCGTCGATGGCAGCGTCGCAGCGCGGTCGAGTCTCTCGACTGGGCGGGTGAAGTTCGGGGCGGACACCGCAAGCGCACATTGTGAGGGCGATCCAGTAGAGCGCCGCGCGTACACGCATTCGCGAAGTGTAGCCCCGGGGCAGTGCGGGACTCCCTCGCCCGCGTGGCCCGGTGGTGTTGTCCGACGGCGGCAGACTCGGCGCCCGTTGTCGCGCGCGGTGCGCGGCTTGGCGGAGGGCATGCGTCTTCAATCCGCGGCGTGGTGGGAGGCCGGGCAGCCTTCGCGGATGGAGGCCCTCGAGCGAAGAACGCCGTGAGCCCCTGAACCGCGGAAATGCGTCCCAGGATGGGTCCGTTGCAAGCGGGACCGCCCCGCCGGGTCGACGGATGAGCGTCTCGCCTCGGCGCCCCGAACACACGGCAGGGCATCGAGCCTGATATGATCGATCTGAGCTCAGCTCATGATCTCACGTATCGACAAGGATCACAGCCGGTTTCGGGAAATCGTCCGAGGGAAGATTCGCGACAACCTGCGTAAGTACATTTCGCGCGGAGACATGGTTGCTCGAAAGGGCAAGGACACCGTGTCCATCCCCATGCCCTCGATTGACATCCCGCGGTTCACCTTGGGCGGTGGGGAGCAGTCCGGCGTTGGCCAGGGGGACGGCGAGCCTGGCGATCCTGTCGGTCAGGGACAGGGGCAAGAGGGCGAGGGGGCCGGCAAGGCGGGCGAGGGCGAAGGCGGCAAGACGCTCGAGGTCGACGTCACGCTCGACGAGCTTGCCTCGATCATGGGCGAAGAACTCGGGTTGCCCCGCATCGAGCCCAAGGGCAGCGACAGCCTGCATACCGACAAAGACCGCTACGTCAGCCTGCGGAGCACCGGCCCCGAGTCGCTGCGCTCGTTCAAGGCCACCTTCAAGCGAGCGCTGAAACGGCAGCTGGCCAGCGGCACGTACATGCCCGGCAAGCCGATCATCACGCCGGTGCGCGAGGACAAGCGCTACCGCTCCTGGAAGACCGATCCCAAGCCGCAGAGCAACGCCGTCATCATCTACATGATGGATGTCTCCGGCTCGATGGGTGATGAGCAGAAGGAAATCGTCCGCATCGAATCCTTCTGGATCGACACGTGGCTGCGCAGCCAGTACCAGGGGCTCGAGTCCCGGTACATCATTCATGACGCGACCGCTCGCGTGGTGGAGCGCGACGTCTTCTTCAGCACCCGGGAGTCCGGCGGCACGATGATCAGCTCGGCCTACAAAGTCTGCTCCGAGCTGATCGAGAAGGAGTTCCCGCCCGAGAGCTGGAACATCTACGCGTTCCACTTCTCCGACGGCGACAACTGGTCTGTCGACGACACCGGCAATTGCGTCAGCCTGCTCAAGAACACGCTCATCCCGGCGTGCAACCAGTTCGGCTACGGGCAGGTCGAGAGCCCCTACGGCTCCGGCCAGTTCATCAAGGATATCCGCTCGGCGTTCCCCAGTGACGAGAAGCTCATCACCTCGGAGATCACGGGCAAAGACGACATCATGGACTCCATCAAAGAGTTCCTCAAAGGCGGTCGCTAAGTGGCTCCCATTCCGGATTACCTCCGCGAAATGCAGATCGAGATCCAGGGCTACGCCGACGAGTACGGCCTGGACTACTCCACCCAGATCTTCGAGATGCTGGACTACCGAGAGATGTGCGAGATCGCCAGCTATGGCGGCTTCCCCGTCCGGTATCCGCACTGGAGGTTCGGCATGGAGTACGACCACATGATCAAGAGCCACACCTACGGGCTCTCGAAGATCTACGAGTTGGTCATCAACACCGACCCTTGCTACGCCTATCTGCTCGAAGGCAATAGCTACGTCGATCAGAAGCTCGTGATGGCCCACGTCTACGGCCACAACGACTTCTTCAAGAACAACAATTACTTCGCCCGGACCGACCGGCGAATGATCGACCTGATGGCCAACAGCGCGGCCCGAGTCCGCCGCTACATGGACCGTCATGGCGTCTCCACCGTCGAGTCCTTCATCGACACCTGCCTGTCGATCGACAACCTCATCGATCCGTGGGCGCCGGTCCGCGAGCGAGGCCGCGACGACGGCGACGACGCTGCGGCCGATGACGACCCGCATGGTCGGCTCCGAAACGTTCGCGGCTACCTCGAGGACTACGTCAACCCACCGGCGTTCATCGCCGAGCAGAAGGAACGGGCGGCGGCCGAGAAGGAGGCCAGTCGGCGAAAGATCCCGCAACGCCCCGAACGGGACGTTCTAGGGTTCCTGATCCAGCACGCGCCCCTCGAGTCCTGGGAGGCCGATGTGCTCGGCATCATCCGCGAGGAGGCCTACTACTTCCTGCCGCAGATGCAGACCAAGATCATGAACGAGGGGTGGGCCAGCTACTGGCACTCCCGGATCATGACCGAGCGTGCCCTGAAGGCCCCGGAGATCATCGACTACGCAGACGTCGTCTCCAGTGTCTTTGCGACCGCACCGGGCCAGCTCAACCCCTACAAGCTCGGCGTGGAGCTGTTTCGCGACATCGAAGACCGATGGAACAAAGGGAAGTTCGGACCCGAGTGGGAGAACTGCACCGACAGCGAGGAGCGTCGCCACTGGGACAAGGAACTCGGACTCGGCCGCGAGCGTATCTTCGAGGTCCGCAAGCTCTACAACGACGTCACGTTCATCGACGAGTTCTTCACGCTCGACTTCTGCCGCGACAACAAGTTCTTCACGTTTGCCGAGAACCGACGCAGTGGACAACTCGAGATCGAGACGCGCGAGTTCGAGAAAGTCAAGACCAAGCTGCTTTCACAGCTGACCAACTTCGGGCAGCCGTTCATCTACGTCACGGATGCGAACGACCTCAACCGCGGGGAGTTGCTGCTGGGGCACCGTCACGAGGGGGATGACCTCAAGCTGGACTACGCTCGCGACACGCTACGGAACCTCGAGCGAGTGTGGCGACGACCCGTCTCGATCCTTTCCGTGGTCGACGACAAGGCCAAGCGAATCCGCTACGACGGGTCTGAGGTCACCATTTCGGATGAGCCGACGACGTTCACGGTCTGAAGGCTCGCCCGTCGTGGACGGTCGCGGACAGTGGTGGTCTGCGACGGGAGAGGCTGATAGGGTGCGTCCACCGTGCGCGTGATCGCTTGGCCGGCGACTGACGTAGGTCGCGTCCGGAGTCACAATGAGGACAGCCACCTGATCGATGGTGAGCTGGGCCTCTACTTGGTTGCGGACGGAATGGGTGGGCACGCCGGTGGAGCTCACGCCTCGGCGCTGTGTGTCGACGTCGTCGACAAGGTTGTGCGGCGCGGCGTCTCCACGCTCAGTGCCGTGCCACCCAACGAGCGCGGTGCGACGATCTCGGAAGTCCTGGCGGCGGCGGCCAGCGAAGCAAGTGCACGCATCTTCGACCAGGCCGCGGCGGATCCACGCCTGCAGGGCATGGGCACCACGCTCACGGGGATGTTCCTCCACGGTGAGCGCGCGTACGTCGTGCACGTGGGGGACTCCCGAGCGTTCCTGCTTCGGGGCGGTTCCGCCCGGCAGTTGACCAACGACCACTCTTGGCTCAACGAGCAGGTCCAGGCCGGTCTGCTCACCGAAGAAGAGGCCGCGGTCTCCGACCTCAAGCACATCATCACGCGCTCGGTTGGCTTCGAGCGACATGTCGAGGCCGACGTGACTTCGGCCAGCATTGCGCCCGGCGACGCGTTCCTCCTGTGCTCGGATGGGATGTCGAACTACGTCGAGGTCGACGAGATCGCGGCACTTGCGCGAGATCACTGGTACGCCGATCTCCCGCGTGTCTGCACCGACCTGGCAAACCGCCGTGGTGGGGACGACAACATCACCGTCATTGCCGCTTTGGTCTGCAACGATACGGACCAGCGTCGCCCTCCGCGCGCGATTCCGCGCACGTCCACCGATACGCTGCCGCCGATCGACTGAAAGTACCGCCGAAAAGGCGAGTTGTTTCGGCGCTCTAAGAGCGGTGCGCCCGAAAACTCACTTTTTTTGACCGGCCCCGGAAAAACCAACGTGGGGTGGAGTCTGACAGGTCGGATTCTGTGAGGGGCGCAGGGGCAGGGTACGTGATGACCAGAAACGGAACGCTTGGAACGCTTGGGGCACTCGGACTGCTGGCACTACTCAACGGCGGTTGCGATGGGGGAGACGGCGACGGCGGGCAGTTCGCCTCGGGAACCGGTGCCTCCACGAGCGCGACGGCTGGCGATTCCAACGACGGCGGCAAACAGGACGACGGCGACGATGACGAGGACACCGGCGCGGGGGACGACAGCTCCGACTCGAGCGGCGACTCCGACGAGCCCTCCGACAACGAAGATGTGAAGGAGTACATCGAGGAAGCCAAGACGGAGTTCCCGACGTACGAGGACATCCACGTCAAAGTCATCCAGCGCACGTGCACGCCCTTCCAGAACGTGTGCCACAACAACAAGGAGTACCCGGACCTCCGTACTCCGCAGGGCGTCATCGATCGCATCGGTCGGCCCTGCAACCTCAACGAGGTCTACAACGACCCCGAGTCGGTGTTCAACGGTTGCGAGCCTGCGGGGGACCAGCTTCGTTTCCTCGGTGGTGGCAACGACGGGCTCGTCGTGGAGATTGGCTACGTCGACGTGACGGATGATGGCCTCGGCGGTGGAACGGTCGCGATTGCGGTGAAGGACACCATCCCCGCAAGCATGATCTCGGGCAGCATGCCGGAGACCGCCGTCATCGAGCGGATGGTCGGCGGAATGATGCAGACCGTCGGAACGCTCGACGCCGTGCTCAGCTACGCGCCGGGCGGAAAACTCGTCACGGTCGTCAACAGCATGTCCTTCGACGACGACGCGTCCTTGCTCGAGACCGACGTCACCTACGGCGATCCCAACCGCGACGGCATCTACGGCGCGAGCATGGATCAGCCGATGCAGGAGATCGCGCCGGGCGACCCATGGAACTCGTACCTTCTCCAGCGGCTTCAGGGCAACGTGCCGGGGAGCCCGATGCCGCTGGCCAACCAACCCCTCAACGCATCCGAAGTTGTCGCGATCGCCTGTTGGATCGAAGGCACCGCGGATGAAGGCGGCGCGGAGACCGACAGCGTCATCAACTACGACGACTGCGAGTACGCAGCCGAGTTGGTCGCCCCGCCCGACGGTGGTGGCGCGACGCTCTCGGGTCACATCCAGCCGATCTTCGACCAGTCCTGTGCATTCGCGGGGTGCCACAGCGCGAACAGCCCCGCTGCGGGTCTGGACCTGACCGAGGGGAAGTCGCGAGAATCGTTGCTCGAGGTCGCCGCCATGCAGGCGCCCGACATCCCGCTGGTCACCGCGCTCAACCCGACGAACAGCTACCTGATGGTCAAGCTGACTTCGATGGGGACCTCGGGGCAGCGAATGCCGATCAACGGCGACACGCTCACCGAGAGCCAGCTGGAGCTGGTCCGTACCTGGATCCTCCAGGGCGCTCCGGATAACTAGTCATTGAGGAGGGGCGCCCGGTCGGGGGGGGACGCGGCCCGCACTCGGCCGCTCGCTCAGGAGGCGGATGCGACGAAGGCGAGCGCGATGAGGGCGGGGACGCCTTGAATGACGAAGATGGTCCACCGGACGCTGAGGGCTCCGACGATGGACATGGCGGCGATGAAGATGAGGAGGAGCTGGGCGGTGGGCCAGTTGGAGGTGAAGACCGCCCAGCCGAGCATGGCGGCGACGCCGAAGTTGTACGCGCCCTGGTTGAGCGCAAGGGGGCGGGTCGCGTGGATGCGGGCGTCGTCGTACCCCAGTCTCCGGGCGAAGGCGGTCCAGCCGACGCTTTCGGCGGCCGCGAAGGCGACGTGGAGGACAACGACGATGGCGGCGGAGAGTGTGGCGGTCATGAGAGCGGCCCCAGCCTAGCCCGTGTCGCGGCCGCACGCTTGGGCGAATGTTCGACGCGACTCGTCCATCCCTGATACGAGTAGGCGTGGATCTCAACGCGTACCGAGCGTTTGTGCTCGCCGTGGAGCGCGGAACGATTACGGATGCGGCAGCGGAGCTCGGGGTGTCGCGGCCGACGCTGTCACGACACCTCGCGGCGCTGGAGGAGCGGCTGGGCCTGGCGCTTCTGCACCGCACGACGCGACAGGTGAAGGTCACGCCTCGGGGCCGCAGGTTGTACGAGGAGCTTCGACCGCTCCTCGACGGGGTCGACGGCATCGAGGCGCGGCTTCAGGAGGAACGGGCCGAACCGGTGGGGTGGCTGCGGGTTTCGGTTCCGCCGATCATCGCGACGGACATCTTGCCCTCGCTCGAGGAGTTGAGGCAGGCACACCCGAAGCTGTCGGTCGAGATGCTCGGGGAGGTTCGGTGGGCGGATCTTCATGCCGATCGTGTCGATGTGGCGGTTCGTGCGGGGAGGATCGGCGACGCCTCCTTGGTCTGCCGTCGGCTTGGTGCCCGGGATGTGTATGCGGTCGCGTCACCGGGCTACCTCGAATCGCACGGGACGCCGAGCACGGCCTCGGACTTGAAGGCGCACGACCTCCTGCGTGGACATGACCCCCATGGCGACGTGTCGACGTCGTGGCCGAGCTGGAAAGGGGGGCGCATCCCGGTGGATGGGCGTTTCGTTTCCAACGACCACCGCGTGTTGATGGAAGCGGCGCTGTCGGGCGCAGGGATCGCGTTGCTCAGCGACGTGAGCGCGGGTCGCCACGTGGACGCAGGTCGGCTGGTGCGTGTGCTTCCCGATGAGGTCGGGGTCGAGTTGATGCTGCATGCCGTGTTCTCTCGAAGGACGCTTCAACCCGCCTCCGTCCGAGCGTGCATTGATGCGCTGGTGCGTTGGGCCCAGTCTGGGGGCCCTCGCCGGCTTCGTGGCGACTGAGGAGTACGATGAAGCGGATGCGGTCGGGGGAGTGGTGGTGGGGGGGCGCGCTCCTCTTGCTCTGTGCGTGCCGAAGCGACTCGCCGAAGAAGACCGCTCCCCAGCCGGAGGTGGTCCAGGCGGACGCCGTCGGCCTGCACGACGATGGCGGATATATCGGTTCGACGCGGTGCGCCGAGTGCCACGAGCCCACCCACGCGTCCTGGCATCGCAGCTTCCACCGGACGATGACGCAACGACCGAGCTCAGGGGCTGTCCTCGGTCGATTCGACGGGGCCGCGTTGGACGAGGCAGGGCGCTATCGGGCGATACGACGTGGCGACCGGTTTTTCGTGACCCAACCCGGGGCCGACGGCGGTGTGGTGGAACGAAAGGTTGAACTCATCACCGGCTCCCATCACATGCAGGTGTACTGGGTCCGGGCCACACAGGAGACCCTGGAAGCGTTTGCGTTCGCGTTCTTGCTGCCCGAGCAGCGGTGGGTCCCCAACGAATGGACGTTGCTTCGCCCCCCCGCCGAGCAGGACGCGTCCCGTGGGGAGGCGATCGAGGCCGTCTACACGTGGAATCGTGTGTGCGTGAAGTGCCACGCCGTCGACGGGGCGCCGGGATTCGATGCCGAGGCGGGAGCCGTGAACACCACAGTTGCGGAGCTTGGGATCGCCTGCGAGGCATGCCACGGCCCCGGTCGCGAACACGCGGAAGCCTGGAAGAACCGGAAGCCCGACCCCGAGCACCCGCTC
Organism: Nannocystales bacterium; assembly: GCA_050633305.1. Classification (GTDB taxonomy): domain Bacteria; phylum Myxococcota_A; class Polyangia; order Nannocystales; family Nannocystaceae; genus CAJXVA01. Next base: position 19,398 of record JBOEGF010000072.1, on the reverse strand, counting down.
GAGGGCGACCCGACGATCCTCGACCCGCGCGAGGGCGGTGCAGCAGCGGCTTCGCAGGTGTGCGCGCAGTGCCACTCGATCTCGGTGTTTCACGACGACGCTGCTTGGGTTGCGCACGGCCGCGATGCTCCACCTCCGGCGCCTGTGTCCGCTTGGGGCAGGGTGGTACGCCACCCTCTCCGGGAACACGGCACATGGACCGATGCGCTGCTCGACGCCGACCCGGACTTCTTCTCGCAGCGGTACTGGAGTGATGGCGAGGTTCGCGTCTCGGGCCGGGAGTTCAACGGCCAGCTGGAGTCGCCGTGTGCGGTGTCCAAAGACTTCGGATGCACGAGTTGCCACCGCATGCATGAGTCGGAGGTCCAGGTCGACGGGCGAGTGTGGAGCGACGGGCAGCTCAAGGAAGGGGCAGCCGAGGGCGTGGCGTGCGGCCGGTGTCATCAGGACATCGCAGCGGATCCGACGCGTCACTCCAAGCACTCGGCGGCCGCCGGCCCAACGTGTCTCGACTGCCACATGCCGCGCACGACCTACGGGTTGCTTGGGGCGATCCGCAGTCACACGGTGACGAGCCCTTCGGTGGACGCGAGCTTGGGCACCGGGCGACCGCTCGCGTGCAACCTGTGCCACCTCAACCAAACCCTGACCTGGTCGGCAGTGGCACTGAAGCGCGACTTTGGGGTCGGCTGCATGTCCGAGGGATGCGCGATCGACTGCTCGGAATCGAGCGTCGAGGCGGGGGTTCCCGGGTGCGTGCCTGCGATCGCGGAGTGGTTGCTCGCGGGGGACGCTGGCCAACGGGCGCTCGCTGCCTGGCATTTGGGGTGGGGGCCGGCGGAAGCGACGGCGAGCGTGCCGTGGGGCGCGGTGCTGCTGGACGGCCTCGTAGAGGGGGACCCGTACCCCGCGGTTCGACTCGTGGCCGAGCGAGCCCGGCGCGTGTTGGGACCGAGCGGACCCGCGCCTGCGTGGGCATCCGTGGTGCGATCGCGCCGCGACGATCGCGAAGTTCGCCTCGCGGAGTGAGGTGTGCAGCGCTTTGCCGACCCCCGGAAAACTGCGGCAGATACCCGCGAATGACCGTTCCGGCGGCCCCCAAAGTTTTTTACAATGGGGCCGGAAAGCGAGACGTGAGCTGTGTCTTACGTGTCGCATCGTGTGCGGAAGGTGGCCTGGGGAGAGGCATCAACACACCCGCCGCACGCGGACACATTCGAGGGGCGCAGCGGGCCTGCTCGGATTTTGGCGGAAGGCCAAACAGGGGAGTCGACATGACCAAAAAAGCACTCAGGTTTTCGATCGCGTTCGCCATGACGGTGGCCGCGTCCGCGTGTGGTGACGATCCGGCGGGGGCCGGCGACACCGACACGGATGCGGCGTCGGCAGGGGATTCTTCCAACCCGACCGGCGACGATCCCACCAACTCCGAGGATGCCTCGACCGGCGGCGACGAGTCCGGCAGTGACGAGTCCGGTGGTGACACCGACGACCCACCGGTGACGAATTGCGACGACGAGACGTTCGACAACGTCATCGATGAAGCGATGTGCGAGCACGTGCAGGGCCTTGGTGTCCAGCCCGAGCCATCCGACCAAGTCGAGATGTGCCGCCGCCTCTACATCGACCTTCTTGGCATCTCCCCCACCTCGGTCGACTACGAGGTGGATTGCAAGAACCGCACGGTCGACGAGATCGTCGACGACTTCATGGCGCGCCCTGAGTACGTCGTGATCAGCCAGCGCATGTGGGCGGACGTCTTCCACATGAACAGCGAGCTGACCTACCACGCATACATCGCGGACCTCGATGCGATGGTCGGACAGGTCTACGCGGTCAACCCCGCCGACCAGATCACGCTCGACGCCTTCGCACTCGAAGCGGTGACCCACCCGGCGTTCCTCGGTCGCTGGGATGGTCTCGATCTCATCGGGTTCAACTTCCTCAGCCACTTCGGTCGAGATGCCAGTGGCGCGGAGCGGCTCGACCTCTTCCCGCTGTTCCGCATGTGGGAAGAGCGACCGTTTACGGACCCGCTGCAGGGCGCGACGAACCGCGTGGTGCTCAACACCAACAACTGCGTGAACTCGGCCCTGTGCAGCTCGGACTACTGGGAAGCCGGCGACCAAGTGGTGGTCGCGCAGCCCGACCCCGCCGCTGTTGATCCCGAGATGAACGTCATCGACGTCGACATGCTGACGCCGGCACAGTGGGACCAGGTCCGCATTCCGGGCCAGCGCATCGCGGGCAGCGGCGAGTTCTACGAGGCGTACATCGACCGAACGTTGGACCGCTACCTCGGCTACGACTTGGGCACGATGGTCCCCGCCGCTCGGCAGGCACTGGTCGACCTGCTCGAAGAAAATGCAGGCAACGCTCGGGTGGTCGACCGCGAGATCCTCACCGCGCTCGTGTACACGGCGACGAACGTCTACGACGAGGATGACAAGCCTGACCCCGCCGACTGGGACCCCGCGTTCTGGCACGGGCCGACCAAGCAGATGGATGCCGAGGCATGGCTTCGCTCCACCCAACGTCTCGTGGGGCAGGTCCCCGGGTCGTGTGACCATCGCTACCCCGAGGTGCTCGGGACACAGCCGCACAACTACCCGACCACCGACGGCACGACGCCCGACTATGAGTTCCGCGACACGGCCCGGCTCCTCGGTGGCTGTCCCGACCGCGACTCCTCGTTCCGGGAGACCCGAGCAGGCCTGATCGCCGCGCTCACGCAGGCCACGCTTACCCGTGACCTGTGCATCTCGGCCACGGCCGACTCGCCCATCTTCCCGGACCAGTTCATCGAAGACCCCAACGACGAGGACGAGGCATCGCTGTCCGCAGCGGCCAACCAAATCTACGCCGCGGCACTCATTCGACCCATTCCCGAGACGGCCAGTGAGGCGCTCGCCGAGGGGGTCGATGGCTGCCGAGACGATTCAACCTGCAACCCGGCGCAGTTCGCCGAACACACCTGCCGACTGGTCATCAAATCGTCGGACTTCTTGTTCTACTAGGGACTCGAGACTCGGAAGGACATACAGACGATGACGAGAATCAAAGCGAATCGGCGTAACTTCCTGAAGATGGGTCTCGGCGGCACGGCAGCAGCTGTGGCGGCCCCCTACTTCTTCTCCCCCAACCGGGCCCGCGCAAACTTCGACTACGGCGACAAGGACAACCACCTCATCATCCTCAACTTGGATGGTGGTGCGCGGACGGTCCCGATGTTCAACGCAGGGGTCGCCAGCCGCTACAACCCGTACAACGAGCACGCCTCCGCGGCAGCGTGGAGCGTCGGTGGTGTGTTCGCCAATGCGGCGATCCCCTTCGATGTGGGCAGTGGGTTGACCGGATCCCTCCCGTCGATCACCGACATCGCCACGGACATGGCCGTGTCGGTGGCGATGGACCACACGCCGGACTCCGCGTCGGGCGAGGGCAGTCACACGGTGGCCCGCAACTGGATCGCCAGCGGCTACAACGCGGGCGGCCCCGGCATCATGAGCCACATCATGAAGCTGCATAAGTACTACGGCTCCGAAGTGGCCGAGTTCGGCAGCTTCCCACCCGTGGTGATCGGTGGCGGTGATGCGACCACTCCGTTCGCTCGGCCCGCAGGGGACAGCGAGCCGCTCAAGACGACCAGCTTTGCCGAGTTCGCCTCACAGTCCGGAGACGGCGAGGCAGGGGAGCAGCAGCCCGACTGGGCGCGGGCGTTCGAATCCGGTCTCGACAACCACATGCGGAACACGCACAGCGCGTCCGACCGCACGACGATGTCCCGGCTCGCGTTGGGCAAGGACGCGGTCGAGCACTTCCGCAACGTCTTCACCGACCCTGCGCTCAAGGTCGCCGCGGAGCCTACGGCCGAGAAGTACGGCTACACCAACGCGCAGCTCGCCGCGATCTTCGGCACCAGCACGTTCGGTCGCAACGCTGCGCTGGCGTCCCGCTTCCTCATGGAAGGATCGACGGCGATGGTCATTGGCGACAACGGTTGGGACACGCACTCCAACGAGATGAACGCGTTCACGACCAGCGCGCAGACGCTCGAGCGTGTTCTGTGCGGGTTCAACTACCTGCTCAAGAACCTGCCGCACCCCGCAGGCGGGACCTACTGGGACCGCACCATGGTGTGCACGGTCTCCGAGTTCGGTCGCGACAACATGATGGGCTCGGGCTACAACTCCGGCGGTGGATCCGACCACACCGGGACCCCGGCCATGCGCAACCAGGCCTGGTTCATGATGGGGGGCGCTGCCGCTGGTGGCATGCAGTTGGGCCAGACGAACCCCGAGGACGTGTCGCTCGTGGCTGGGTCCCAGGTCTACTCGACCCAGAACTACCTCGCGACGTGGCTCGCTTGGCTCGACATCGACTACGCCGAGGTCTTCCCAGGCGCAGCTCCGATCGAAGACTTCTTCGCGTAGTGCTTCGGCGCGACACCCGGCATTCGAGGGCGCCGGGTCATCCCCGAGAAATGGAAGGCGAGGTGCGCGCTAGGCTCACCTCGCCTTTGTCGTTTTGTGTGCTGTAGAATCGGCCTCGGATGATGGGTCGCTACACGGTCGTTGGATTGCTTGCGCTGGGGACCGCGGCATTGGGCTGCGAGGCTGGGCCCGGCGCGCGGGGGAGCTTCGCAAGCGGCGGTTCCGGGGTCGGCGTTGGCGACGGTGAGACCGACACCGAGTCTGCGGACACCGACGTCAGTGACACCGACGCGGCGGAGTCCGGGGGCGTGGATACGGACGAGGGCACCAGCGGTTCGCCCAACAACGACGAGGGTGAGGCGTACATCGAGGAAGCCAAGTTGGAGTTCCCGACGTACGAGGAGATTCACGTCAAGGTCGTTCAACGAACCTGCACGCCGTTCCAGAACGTCTGCCACAACAACATGGAGTACCCGGACCTTCGGACTCCACAAGGTGTCATCGACCGTATTGGTCGACCGTGCAACCTCAACGAGATCTACAACGACCCCGAATCGGTGTTCAACGCGTGCGAGCCGATCGGTGACGTGTTGCGATTCACCGACGGAGCCAACATCGGACATGCTGTCGAGATCGGCGGCATCGTAGTCCACGACGATGGGATGGGCGGCGGGACAGCCACGCTCACGTTGCGTGAGCCCATGCCCGCCTCGATGCTCACCCCTGGTGTACCAGAGTCGGCTGTGATCGAGCGGATGGTCGGAGGGGTCATGCAACCGGTCGGCACGGTCAGCGCGGCGCTGTCCTATGTCCAAGGCGCGAGCCTCATCGACATGGTCAACACGGCCGAGTTCGCGACCCATGCTCAGGTCCTCGAGGCGGTCACGCCGGGCGACCCCAATGCGGACGGAGTCTACGGCGGGTCCAGCGAGGACTCGATGCAGGAGATCAAGCCAGGCGATCCGTGGAACTCCTACTTGCTGCAGCGATTGCAGGGGAACGTTCCGGGCAGCCCGATGCCGCTGGCGAACCAGCCGCTGACGGCGTCCGAGATCATCGCGATCGCGTGCTGGATCGAGGGCACGGCGGACGAAGGCGGCGCCGAGACCAACTCGGTCATCGACTACGACAACTGTGAGTACGCCGCCGAATTGGTGACGCCTCCGGATGGAGGGGGCGCGACCCTGTCCGGCCACGTCCAGCCGATTCTGGACCAATCCTGCTCGTTCTCTCCGTGTCACAGCACCAACAACCCCGCCGCGGGGCTCGACCTCACTGCGGGCAAGTCGCGGGATGCGATGCTGGACGTCGCCTCGATGCAGAACCCCGATGTGCCGCTGGTGACGGCGGTCAACCCGACCAACAGCTACTTGATGTCGAAGCTGACCGGAGCGGGCGTGATGGGCGATCGCATGCCGCTCAATGGTGAGCCCCTCAACGAGAGCCAGCTCGAGTTGATCCGAACCTGGATCATCCAGGGCGCGCCCGACAACTGAAGCTCGCGCGACACCCGGCGCGCCGACCCGAGCTCACTCGTCTCGGGGCCGGGGGTGTACTAAGCTGTAGGTGTGATGCTTCGACCCACGTTGTCGGCGTTGCTGGGAGGGCTTGCGGCCGCGGGAGCGGGTTGCGGGGGTCCGGACCAGGACTGCGGCATGTTCTGTTCGGGCGGGACCGGATCTGGCCCCGTGACGACGATGTCTGGCACCGGGGACACGGACGCCGACACCGACATGTCCACGACGGGGACAGGCACCGGCGGGCCCACGACGACCACCCCGACCACCACCGATCCAACGTCCGACACCGACCCCGCGACGGACACCGACCCGGGGACGGACACCGATGCGACCGGATCCACGGGCGGCGAGCCGATCGTCCCGTGCATCGGGGTCAACTTCTTGTTCGTCGTCGACAACTCGATCGGCATGGGGCCGGAGCAGATCCGGTTTCAGGCGACGGCATTCGCGTTCGTCACTCAGGTCGCGCAGCAAGCCCTCACGGCGATGGGCAACGTCAGCATCGCCGTCATCACGACCGACGAGCCCGAGTTCGTCGTGCCCACCGGCGTGGACGCGGTTCCGTACTCCAGCGGCTTCAACTACATGCGTTGGGATCCGCTCTCTGCCGACAACAACCTCACGCTGCAAACCGAGTTGAACGGCGCCGTCGCGACGGGGGAGGCTGGCGACCCCAACGAGCGTCCGATGGACATGCTGCTCGAGGCTCTCACCGGCGAGACCGCCGAAGGGTTCAACGCGGACTTCGTCGAGGAGGATGCGCTTCTCGTGGTGGTGATCGTCTCCGACGAAGAGGACGACGTCGAGCAACCCACGCTGTGGGGGTCTGATGGCGATCCCGATGTGTGGGTAGACCAGCTGGCGACACTCAAGGACGGCATCCGAAAGGACATCGCGGTGTTTTCGATCGTGCCCGACATGAGCGCAGCGGGGTGTGCCGACGACACCGACGCAACGCGGCTCAAGGCGTTCACCAGCGGGTTCCAAACGAGTGCGACCCACGACGTGTGCCAGATGGACTACTCGGCGTTTCTGCTTTCGCAGGTCCAGCCGATCGTCGATGCCTGCAACAACTTCTCACCCCCGTAGCAGGTGAGCGCATCGCTCCACGGCGATGCGCAGATGCCCGTCGGCGAGCCAGTGGGGGGATGCCACGAGTTCGTGTACGGGCACCCACGTGAGCGCGCGGTGCCCGGGTTCGAGCTGTGAAACCTCGAGCGCGAGGGGGTGCACGACCTCCGGGGTCGCCCCTGTCGATGGGTGGTAACGGCCACCAAGCCAGGCGGTGTCCCCGGTGGATACTCCGTATTCTTGGCGGAGGCGTTCGCGGACGAAGGTGACGCCGTTCGCAAGGCCTGTCACCCCGTGGGGCAGGCGCCACGCAGGCGTCACCCACAACTCTGAGTTCCCTCGAATGCACTGCGCCGCCGGGAGGTCGTCGTCGTCCACAGCGATGTAGACGGCACCATCCATACGTCGCAGCAACGCCGTGCTGATGGTTCGCGCGGACAACGGATTGGGCACGACGTACTCGAAGTCTCGCTTCGCGACGAGTTTGCCGTGGCTGTCGAGCTCCTCGAAGCTCTGGCATTCGAGGCTGAGAAAACCCCGGCTTTCGCTGGCGACCGCGCGTGAAAAAACACGACGGGAGGGTCGTTGGAGACCGTCAACCGGGCCTGCGCTGGCCAAGGAGGGGCGCTCGGGCAGCTCGAGTGTGTCTCCGATCCATGGCCCAGGGTCACGACCCCGGCGGCGGAGAAGGTCGTAGACGTTGAGCTCCAGGCGGGCATCCGGGAGGCCTCCGACCTGGGCGGCGCGGAGCAGCTGACGCGCCTCCAAGGCTCCGACGCGCCCCGAGGAAGAGAAACCCGACACGTCGGGGACATCGACCTGGGCGTAGCGGGGCTCGATGCGGACGAGGACCGAGCGCACTTCCTCCCGGAGACCACCGGGGGAGGGGAGCAGACGGCTGCCCGGCTCCATCGAGACGATGTCTTCGACCTCGACACCTGCCCGGTCTTCGAGCGCGCGTTCGATCGTCTGACCCAAGGGGGCGTCGGTCGCCATCAGTGTGAGGGGCTCGGTGACCCAACCCGGCGGCGTGGAGCCGTCCAGAGCTTGAGTGGGGGCCGCCGCGAGCACGGGCCGTGGGTAGCTCATTCGCGCGAGGACGAAGAGTTCGTCGTCGTCCTCGAACCACGGGATCGCATCGACGGTGAGGTTGGGCCGCGAAACCAGGTCCATGACGGCCCCGCTCTCATGGCGATAGTGGCTCAACTCGAGAAAACCCATCGCATCGCGAGGCCCCGTCGGCTGCATCCGAACCCCGATGCCCGCGGGGACCTTCTCGCCCACGATGACGTAGTTGGTCGCGGGGAGTTCGATCGACGCACCGGTCGGGGTCGTGAGGCGGAACTTGTCGACGTAGCGGTTGCGAACGATCCACGGGTTGCGGATCGGGGAGGAGGCCAGCACCCGTAGGCCGAGTCCGGCGTAGCAGGTCTCGAAACGCTCCTGCGTGAAGTACGTGTATTCCTCCTTCACCTCGGACTCCCAGTCGCGTCGGTAGTCCTTGCGTAGGATGAACTCCACGGCCATGCGATGGTCGAGCCCGAAACGGTGCCACCGTGGTGTGGGAGAGCCGAGGTCCTCGAGCGGGAAGCCGGCCTGGGCATGCAGGGAGCGAAACTCTTTCGCGAACCGGCGCAGGAGAGCCGCGGACGAGCATGTGCGTGGGTCGTCGCTGTCGTCTCCGTCGTCGCTGGGAACCTCGAGCCAGACGGGCTGGCTTCCCGGGTCGAGAAAGTCGCGAACGATCAGCACCCCGTAGTCGGCGAGCTGTTGAACTTGAGCGGTGAGCGCTCGGCCAGCGGCGTCGTGATCGTACTCGCCGAAGGACGTGACGTGGTGGAGGACGGACGAGTTGAGGATGCCGTGCAGCGTTCCGTCTTCGAAGACGGGTTTGGCGATGTCGCCCAACTCGAAGTCGAGGTTGGGGAGCTTGAAGCGCTCGCGGGCCAGCGTGACCATCTCTTCGCTGACGTCCACACCCGTGACGTGCAGTCCCGGATAGAGGGCGGCGAGGGCTTCCGAGCCGGTCCCCGAACCCATCCCCATGTCCGCGATACGACCGACTCCAAGCATGTGGGCGGCGGTCAAGGCGACCTTCTGCTGCATCGAGGCGTCCATCCCCGCGAGGTAGCGCTCGTAGTCGCCTCGGTCGCCGCGTTGTTGTCCATCGTATCGGCCGCTCACAGATCCGAGGGTATCGCGGCCATACGAAAAACGCGCCCGGCTCGAGAGCACGGACGCGTTCGGGGGAGGTTCGCGCGTTAGTCGTTGCGGCGACGGGAGAGGCCGAAGAGGAACAGACCGCCGAGCACGAAGATCGCTCCGCCTTGGGCATCGGTCTGAGAGTCGGCCGCGGTGCAGCTGCAGCTGACCGCACCTTCAGCTTCGCAGCTGTTGCCGTCGCAGCTGGCCGAACCGCTGACCATCACGTTGAGCGCGGCACGCAGCGAGCTGAGGCACTCGTCGAGGTTTCCGTCGTGGTCGACGTAGCTGCCATCGCAGAACAGAGCGCCCTTCTCGGTCTCGCAGGCCACTTCGCAGCCGCCTTCGACTTGGGCCTGGCACGAGGGGAACTGCGGTCGCTGGCACTCGACTTGGCAGTCCAGGTACGCCGCACCCGATGCACTGCAGGACGCGTCACAGCTGGCCTCGCAGCTGGCAGCACAATCGACCTGCGCAGGTTGGGCATCGCAGGTGACGGAGCACTCGGCTTCGCACGAACCTTCAGCGGATGCGAAGCACTCGCTGTCACCGGTCGCACACTGTGCTTCGGCGCGACCTTGGCAGTCCGCGAAACATGAGCCGCGGCAGTCGAAGCTTGGGGGGTCAGCCTCGCACTCGGCCATGCAGTCTGCACCGCAGCTGCCCGAGCACTCCACGTCGACCGAGAGTTCGCCCTGGCATCCGCCGCGGCACTCCAGGGTGAGGTCTCCGGCACACTGCGCCTCGACAGCAAGCGGGGTGCACATGCCCTCGCATTCGATTCCGCCGCGGACTTCACACTCGGCCTCAGCCTCGACGTGAATGTTGCCGCAAGCTGCGATGCCGGCGTGGGCGGTTTGCGCGATGGCGAGGGGGGCCAGGAGTCCGGCCGCGAAGAGGGCGAGTTTGGCGGTGAGTCGCATGGTTGCTCCAAGGTCTCCGGCCGCCGTCCGCGGGCCGTGAGATGGACTTGAGACGAGGGTACAAAGGGAACGATGCAAAGCCGAGTGCGTCGGACCGCAAAAAAAGCCGAAACGTGACGCGGGTCGCGCTGTGGACCCAGGAACGGAGCTGGTACGCTCCGCCCGGAATGACGATCCCCGAGATCTTCGATGCGATGCCGAGCCGCTACAAAAAGGGCTCTGCGACCTCTCCTCGGTCCTTCTACTTCTCCGTGGGGGACCATAAGTACACGGTCAAGATCGACGGCGACGTCTGCAGCGTGGAGTCCGGCAAAACGATCGACAACGCCGATGTAGTCCTCAAAACTACACCTGCGCTCTTCGAGAAAATGGTCGTCAAGGGGAAGATGCCGGGCCCGATCGACATCGCCCGAGGAAAGATCAAGACCAACGATCCGGCCGGCCTTGCTGCCCTTCGCGAGTGGTTCGACTTCGCATGAGCGAGTCCAAGAGCGAGTCCACGTCGATCGCCCGGACGGCCGCCACCGGTGGTGCGCTCGATGCTGAGTTTCTGGAGTGGAGCACCTCGCTCCCGATCGACATTCGTCTTCTCGACGAGGACTGTCGCGGGAGCGTCGCGCACGTGCAGGGCTTACGCGCCGGTGGTCTGGTCACCGATGCCGAGGCCGACACGCTGATCGGTGCGCTCGAGTCCTTGCCTGGCAAAGTGGCCTCCGGCGAGGTGGTGCTGCGCGCCGACGAGGAGGACGTGCACATGGCGATCGAGTCGTGGCTGCGTGAGGCCGTCGGCGACGTGGCGGGCAAGCTGCACACGGGCCGAAGCCGCAACGACCAAGTCGCGACCGACCTCAAGCTCTGGTGTCGCGACGCCGTGGGTCGCGTCGAGACCCAGGTCGATGCCGTGCTGAGCGCCGCCCGAGGGTGGGCGCAGCGGCATGCCTCTGTCGTGCTGCCCGCGTACACCCACCGGCAAGTCGCCATCCCCACGATGGCGCCGCTGTGGCTCGAAGGCGCATTGACCCTGCCACTGCAGCGCGACCGCGCACTGCTCGGTGGGGTACGCGAGGAACTGGCCGAGTCTCCCCTTGGAGGCGGCGCGGTCGGGGGCACGACGCTTCCCGTCGACACGGCGGTCTCGGCCAAGGCGTTGGGGTTTGACGCTGCTCCGGCAAACCCGCTCGACGCGATCGGGCAACGCGACCATGCGCTCCTGCTCGTGTTCGTCTGCGCGAGGCTCGGCCTGCACTTGGGTCGATTCAGTGCGGACATCATCGAGCTGGCCTCGGACGGCTTGGTCAAACTCGGTGGGGCGATCGCGGGCGGTTCATCGATGATGCCGCACAAGCGCAACCCGGACCTGTTCGAGCTGGTGCGTGGCCAATCGGCGCTGCGCCAAGGCGAACTGGTCCAGCTGATGGTGACCTTCCAGGGGTTGGGCGCCGGATATCATCGCGACCTGCAACAGGACAAAGAGGTCATCTTTGCCGCCGTCGATGGGGTCATCAATTGCCTGCGGATGGTCGAGATCTCGCTGAGCAACTTCGAGCTGCTGCCCGAGCCATGCCTGCAGGCGCTGGTGCGCGGTGACGCGGTCGCGACGGACCTGTGCGAGGGCCTCGTCGCCGGTGGCATGGCGTTTCGGGACGCCTACGGCAAGGTTGGTGCCCTCGTCGCCGCGCAGCGCGAAGCCGGGAAACGATTGGCGGAGCTGACCGCCGAGGACCTGAAAGCTGCGGGCCTGGACCCGGCGCTCCTAGAGCGCCTCGATCCGATGGTGGCTGCGCAGCGTCGTGCGGCCCGGTTCGCTCGCTGAACTCGCAGGACGGGCGAGCACCTCGGTCCGCCCTCCCACGAAAAAGAGCCGTGACCCCGATGGGGCACGGCTCTTGTCTTGCGTCCGCTTTGCAGAAGTCTCAGACGGAGGGCGCCGATTTGGGCGCAGCACGCTTGTCGGGTGCAGCCTTCGTCTTGGTCTTGGCATCCCCTGCGCCGTCGTCGTCCGGGAAAAGCCCCTTCCAGTACAGGAGTCTGCCGCAGTTCTCGCAGCTGTGAATCTCCTCGCCCTTACGCAGGGAGACACCGGTCTGGTGCGGCACCTGCATCTTGCAGGCAGTGCATCGCCCCTCGGAGATCGCCACAAAGGCCGAGCCTGCGACCCGCTTGCGGATCCGTTCGTAGGTGCGGACCGTCGAAATCTCGAGTTCACCCTTGAGGGAGGTTCGACCGGTCTCGAGTTTGGCGAGCTTGGCCTCGAGCTTGGTCTGGGCTTTGGTCAGTCGCGCGGTCTCAGCATCCGCCTGGGTACGCACGCTGTCGAACGATGCCTGCATTCCGCTCAGCTTCGACTCGGTCTCCTCGAGCGCCGCCTTGATCTTGGCGATCTCCTCGTTGCGAGCGGTCGCCATGCGACGCGTCGAGTCGATCTCCCGCTGGATCGCAGAGAGCTCGCGAGGGTTCTTCACGTGCCCCATCTTGGCGCGCGAGTTCTTGAGCATCTCTTCTTCCTCGGCGAGCGCGACCTCATGCGTACGCTGGAACGCGCGCGTGTCTTCGCACTTCTTCTGCTCGCTCGCGAGCATGGTCTCGAGACGCTTCATGTCATCCGCGAGCTCCAGGAGACGTTTGGGAATCAGGTCGAGCTTTCGCTCGAGGACATGAAGCTGTCGGTCTCGCTTTTGGAGATCGAAGAGCGCTTGAATCTGCGGGTTCATGCAGGATGCCGAAAAAACGTAGTGGGCCCACCTGGGCTTGAACCAGGGACCAGCCGGTTATGAGCCGGCCGCTCTAACCAACTGAGCTATAGGCCCGAAAATCGCGGAGTGGCGCGACGATAGGAGGGCCCCGCTCGGGCGTCAAACTGCGCGTGGTGCGCTGGGGCGTTTCGGGACGGGGTTGCACGGACCTGTTCGTGGTAGCAGCGGTTCAACCCCCGGAGGGCCCCCTCTATGACCTCAAGATCTCCACTCCCCGCGACCTCCGCTCTGTTCCCGTACCTCGCTGGCATGGTCGCCCTGATGGTGCCGGTTGTGGTCCAGGCTGCGCCTGCGCCCGCCGCAACCGACGATGGCCTCTCGCAGCTCGGGCTCATGGCCGACAACCCGGCTGTTCAGTTGGGCGCACGGATCCTCTTGGCGATCCTGTTGTTCATCGGCGGCTGGATCGTCGCGAAGATGATCAGCTACGCGGTCTTCCAGCTGCTCTCGCGCACCGACCTCGACAACCGCGCCGCGGAGAAGCTCGGCGTGTCGATGTTGCTCAGCGACCGAAAAAAGTCCGAGGGAGATGAGGGCGCGATCGAGCGCTTCATCGCTCAGGTCGCCTACTACATCGTGATGTTGCTGGTGGTCGTCGGCGTGCTGGAGTTCGCCGGCCTCTCGCAGGTCGCGGGCCCACTGGAGCGCCTGGTCGACACGGTGGTCCAAGCGCTGCCGCGTGTCGGCAAAGCCGCGTTGATCCTGATCGTCGCGTACTTCGCCGGAGAGATCCTTCGGAAGGTCACTTCCGCCGCGCTCGACGGCTTGAAGGTGGATGCTCGATTTGCCGAACTCGCGGAAGATGGGGACAAGCAACCCGCATTCTCGGGCACCGTCGGACGCGTCATCTTCTGGCTGATCATGCTGGTGGGAATCGCCGGTGCATTCGAAGCTCTGGAGATCACACCCATTGCGGAACCGCTGCACGGGGCCATCGACCACATCGTGGGCGTGCTCCCCAAGGTCGGCTTCGCAGCGTTGCTCGTCGCGGTTGGATGGTTCGGCGGACGCCTGGCTCGGGCCGTCGTTCGCAAGGTCCTCGAAGGTCTCGGGTTCGACAAGCTCGCCGAGCGTGTGCAACTGGATCGCGTCACGGGGAAAACCTCCCCGAGCGACGTGGTCGCGACCGCGGTGATGGTGTTCATCGTCGTTCAAGCCACGATCGCAGCGCTCAACGAGCTTGGTCTCACCACGCTCAGCGAGCCGCTCACGGGCATGATGGGGCAGTTCTGGAATCTGCTTCCCAAGGTCGCCGTCGGCGTTGTGATCGTCGTGGTCGCAGTGTTTGTGGGACAGCTGCTGCGTCGCCTCGTGTCGGGGGCCCTGCGCAACATCGGCCTCGACCGCTTCATGGAGAACCTCGGCTTCAAGAAACTCTCGGAGCGTGAAGACCGTTTGGGCGAGTACAGCGAGATGCTGGGCTTCGCGGTGCAAGTCGGCGTCATCCTCATGGGGGTGGCACAAGCACTGACCACCCTGCAGCTGGTGATGTGGTCGGCCTACGTCAACTCGTTCTTGGGCTACATCATCAAGAACGTCGCCGTGGCCACCTTCGTCGTCGGCATTGGCTTTGCGATCGGCAACTACGTCCGGGACCTGATCCGGGCTCGCGGAGAAGATGAGGTCGGCAAATGGATGGGAGAGTTCGCCCGGTACGCCGTGCTGGTGTTCGCGTTCACGATGGCCGTGCGCCAGCTTGATGTCGCAGAAGACTTCGTGCTGCTGACGTTCGGCCTGTTGTTCGGCGCGTTGTGTCTGGGCGCCGCGCTCGCGTTCGGCCTGGGCGGTCGTGAAGTGGCAGGGGACATCGTCAAGCGTCGCTACAACGAGGCGCGCAAGCAGATGGCCAACCGGGAGGCGGCCGCGACTCCCAGCACGACTGCGCAGCCTCCGGTCGTATCCAGCGAGGAGTCGTAGCGCCGGTGTGCACGCTGATCATCGCCGTCTCCATGTGGGCGGGTGCGCCCCTGGTCGTCGCGGCAAACCGCGACGAGAACCTGCAGCGCCCCGCGGAGAGCCCGGCGCTGCGGGACAACGACGGTGTTCGCGTGCTTGCCCCGCTCGACGTCCAAGCCGGAGGGACCTGGCTTGGGGTCAATGCGTTTGGAGTGTTCGCCGGTCTGACGAACCGGTTTACCCCGTCGCCCAACCCCCAAGCTCGTTCGCGAGGAAAGCTTGTCCTGGACGCGCTGCGCGGTGCGTCCGCCGTGGATGCCGCGGACGCGGTGAGTCTATCGGCGCCCTCGCTTCACAACCCCTTCCACCTGCTCGTCGCGGACCGGACCAGTGCGCACTTGGTGTGGAATGACGGCCACAAGCTGTCGCGGCATCGGTTGCAGCCCGGGTTGCACGTGCTCACCGAGCGGAGCCTGGACGCGGCGCCGTCCAAGCGGCTCGAGCTCTTGCCGAGGCTGGTCCGTCCGCTCGCCGAGGCTGGGCTTCCCACGATGGAGACATGGCGTCAGCTCCTCTCCCACCGTGACGACCCTCCGCTCGAGGGGGTCAATGTGCTGGATCGGGGCCGGAACTACGGGACTCGGAGCAGCACCGTCGTGCAGCTCAGTGACGATCCGCAGCGTCAGAGCTTCTTTCATGCCTCGGGTCCTCCCGATGAGACCCCTTACGCCGCGTTCTCGGACAAGCTGCGCGAGCTGCTGGCCGCGGGCTGACCCTCCAGCAGGTCTGCCACGCGCTCCTGAACCTCCGCGGCGCTGACCTGCGTGGGGTGGAGTGGGGCGGTGGCGGCCAGCTCGATCTTCGAGCGGAATCGTCGAGGAAGCCCGCGCATGGCAGGGCCGCCGCGGCGACTGAAGAACGAGCCCCACATGCCCTTGAGGGCCATGGGCACGACGGGGACCGGAGTCCGTTCCACGATGCGCGTAATCCCGTCTCGGAACTGGTTGAGCGCCCCGTCATGGGTGATCATGCCCTCGGGAAAAATGCACACGAGTTCGCCCCGTCGAAGGGCCGCGGCGATGCGGTTGTAGGCTTGTGCGAGCAACTCCGGGTCGTCCTTGGCTCGGGCGATCGGGATGACGCCGACCGCGTCGAAGAACCACCGCAGCGCGGGGTGCTTGTAGATACGGTGGTCCATCACGAAACGCACAGGCCGGCGAAACGCAGCGCCGACGATGACAGCGTCGGCGAAGCTGACGTGGTTGCAGACAAGAACCGCCGGCCCCTGCGGCACGTGTCGAAGCTGGGTCTTCTTGAAGCGATACAGGGTGTGCACCAAAGCTCGGACCATCGTGTGCAGCACCGACTCGCGCACTCGACGCCATGTGGCGGGCAGGAACTCGCGGGTGAGATACGTCGAGCGTGTGGCGGTCATGCCCGGGGAAAGAGCACGTCTTGTGCCCGGGGTTGTGGCTTGAAATCATTGGTGAAAGAGCGCGGGTGGATTCGCGTGATGTACATTCTGTGACCATGGGGGTGCTTGCAATGTCTGGTCAGCTATCCTCGGCGGACGCTGAGTTTTTGGCGCGGGTTTCGGCGGCTGTGTTTCACAACCCCTTCTCCGAGGCACGCCACGCCGTGGATCTCGAGCTCGCCGACGCGGATGCATCGACGCCTCGGGCCGAGATTCTGACGCGCGTCGTGCAGCGGGTTCAGGAACGCCTGGTCGAGGTCGCCGGAGGCGAGTCGCTCGATATTCGGCGCTTTCGAGGCGAGGCACGCGAGCGGGTCGAACACGCCGTGCTGTTCTTGCTCTTCCACCGCTACGCTGACCCGTTCGACGCGTTCATCGAGGCGCAGGTTGAAGGGCACCCCAGCGGGCAGGGCCTCCCGTTCACGGCCAACCTGATGGACGAGCTCGTGGCCTACGGCTTTCGGAAGGACGCCGCCGCACACATGGTCGCGGTGTTCTTTCAGATGCGGCGAGCCTTCTATTTCATCGATCAGAGCTTGGTCGGTCGTGCGCCCTGCATGCGCTCGCTCCGGGAGCAGCTATGGAACAACGTCTGCACCGGGGACATCGGCCGCTACGCTTCGCTGCTGACCGATCGCATGGAGGACTTCTCCACGATCATGCTCGGTCCTACAGGGAGTGGAAAAGGGGCCGCTGCAGCGGCGATCGGACGCTCCGGCTTCATCCCCTACGACCCGGGGCGGCAGCGGTTCGTCGATGCGTTCACCTCGGCGTTCATCCCGATCAACCTCTCAGCCTATCCCGCCACGCTGATCGAGTCCGAGTTGTTCGGGCACCGCAAGGGGGCGTTCACCGGAGCGATCGACAGCTACGACGGGGTCCTGGGGCGGTGCAGCCCCCATGGCGCGGTGTTCCTCGACGAGATCGGTGAGGTCTCGACCCCGGTGCAGATTAAGCTGCTGAGGGTCCTTCAAGAGCGCAGCTTCACGCCCGTGGGCAGCCACACCGCCTTGCCGTTTCGGGGTCGGGTCATCGCCGCCACCCATCAGGACCTCACCGCCATGCGTCGCGAGGGCACGTTCCGCGACGACTTCTACTATCGGCTCTGCTCGGACGTGATCGAGGTTCCACCGTTGCGGCTACGCCTGGCCGAGGACGGCGGCGAGCTCGAACTCCTCGTGGAGAATCTGCTGGCCCGGATTCTCGGCGACGAGGACTCGGGGCTGGTTGACGAGGTTGCCACCAAGCTGCGTCGCGGCGTCCGAGCGGACTACGCCTGGCCGGGCAACGTGCGCGAGCTGGAGCAGGCGACCCGGCGAATTCTGATGGGCAACACGTTCCGTGGCGAGGCGGCGGCGGCGGCCACCGACGACCGCCGGGCCCTCGTGGAGGGGGTCGACGCTGGAGCGCTCACCGCGAAAGGGTTGGTGTCGCTGTATTGCAGGACGCTGCATGCCCGCCACGGCACCTACGAAGAGGTCGCACGCCGTGTCGAACTCGACCGCCGAACCGTGAAGAAGCACATTGTCGGCGAGCCCTGAGATCGCGGGCACCGGGTCTATACTCCGCGGCCCATGGTGATGACCCGCTCCCGCATGCTCTCGTTGGGCACCCAAGCTCCTGCGTTCAGCCTTCCGGACGCGCACAGCCGGCCCGTCTCCCTGACCGACTTTGCGGACGCCAAGGCCCTCGTCGTCGTGTTCATGTGCAACCACTGCCCGTTCGTGAAGCACCTTCGCAGCGGACTCGCCAAGCTTGGCCGCGACTGTGCCGAAAAGGGCGTCGCGATGGTCGGCATCAACAGCAACAACTACGACCAGTACCCCGACGACTCGCCCGACCGCATGCGCAGTGAGGCCAACGTCTACGGGTACGAGTTCCCGTATCTGGTCGACGCGGACCAGAGCGTCGCCAAGGCGTTCCAAGCGGCCTGCACCCCGGACTTCTTCGTCTTCGATGGTGACCAGAAGCTGGTGTACCGGGGGCAGTTCGACGACAGCCGCCCCGGGAACGAAGTTGCGGTGACGGGCGCGAACGTATACGCGGCGCTCGAGGCGGTGCTCGGAGGCAACGCGGTCGCCGAAGAGCAGAAACCGAGCATGGGCTGCAACATCAAATGGAAGCCGGGCAACGAGCCCGACTACTTCGGGTAGAGCGGTTCAAGCCGAGTGGCCTGACTCCGGCTCCTCAACCCCCACCCAGAGGCGGGGACTCGACTCGTTCCGGGTGCAGCAGCGGATTGTGTATCGGGTCCTATGTGGCCTCGGACGATTGGTCCGCGCTGTTCCCTTGACGGAGTGCCGCTCCGACCGTATCTAAATGAGAGTGACGGCCCCGGTGCATTTCCACCCGTAGGTCGTCTGGGAAGCGAGTCCCAGGCGGCACGAGGTTGTGCGCGCGGGGACCCCCAATCAACAAGAGTCGGTCGTCCATCCCCGGTGCGCATTGATGCAGCGCAAGGGAGAGAACGACACATGCTACGTGGAACGAGAATTCTTGAGGGGGCCGAGGCCCGACGCTACACCGACCTGATCGACTCGGTACGGAGGTATCTTCATCAACCGAGGCTTTGAGGAGGTCGTGATCCCCTCGATCTGGGGACAGGACACCTTTGTCTCGCGAGCGGGCGAGGACATCCTCGGACAGATGTACGCGTTTGAGGACAAGCGTGGTCGGCCGATCTGTCTGATCCCCGAAGTCACGGGGATCATCCAAGACCGGTGGAAGGCGTCTTGGAGCAAGAACCGAGCAAGGCCGCACAAGGTGTTCTACGTCGCCCGTTGCTACCGGTACGAACGACCGCAGAGGGGGCGGTACCGGGAGTTCACTCAGTTCGGCGTCGAAGTCCTCGGAGAGGACCCCGCCACCGCGTTGCCGAAGGTGCGCGAGGAACTCGTCGGCGTACTCGACACTGTGGGTTTGCGGTATCGAGTCCGCGATGCCGTCAAACGAGGGCTCTCCTACTACACGGGGCTTGGTTTCGAGGTTGAGTGCGATGCTCTAGGAACCCAGAAACAGGTTGCCGGCGGAGGCCCGTACCCGGGCGGGGTCGGATGGGCGATCGGGATCGACCGCCTCCTGCTGGCACTGGATGGCCAAGGAGGACTGGAGTTGCCCCCGAAAAAC
>JBOEGF010000071.1:0-22476 GCA_050633305.1 Nannocystales bacterium | reverse complement strand
TGCTACGGCGAGGACTTACGCTGGATCGCCGGTTCTCAAGAGAACTATCGGCAACTAAACTCGGGGATGGTCGATACTGGCGTCCAAGGCGTAGTGCTGGCGCCACCGGACGATGTGGACGGTGGAGATCGCGACGAGACCGGCCGAGGAGTAGTGCTCTCTCCACCGGACGATGTGGACGGTGGGGAGCGCGACGAGGTCGCCCGCCCCGACAGCTTGCCTGCCACTCCCCCCCACGACCGGTGCAGAGTTTTGAAGGTCGTGTGTGTCGACGGTCTGTCCGTCCGCCTAGTTGCACGGGGACGTTGGGACGCCGAACAACTCGCGCGGCGTCTAGAGATCCTAGTGGGCGCGGAGAATGTCGAACGACACGACGACACCTTCCACTTAGGGGGCGATGCACCGATCTGCGGACCTCAAATGCCGGATTTCCTCCGGGACGTCCGTCGCTGCCAAGTTCGCGCAGCGGATTCACAGGAATCTGGCGACTAGTCGTCGGCCGGAGGGCGCGCTAGTCGGGAATGCCCTGGTGGCCTCCAGACAAGCTTGTTAGGCTCACGATATCTACGAATGGCATCACCAGCCGAACGCATACTCGGGGCCCTC
This sequence comes from Nannocystales bacterium, assembly GCA_050633305.1. Taxonomy (GTDB): domain Bacteria; phylum Myxococcota_A; class Polyangia; order Nannocystales; family Nannocystaceae; genus CAJXVA01. The sequence goes on along the minus strand of JBOEGF010000071.1, from coordinate 21,870 downwards.
CTTGACCCGAAGAAGAACGGGTTCCCTGTATCTGTCGCTGGCCTCGGCGGCATGTTCGCGTACCTGGGCTACAGACTGTTCATCGAAGGTGTGTTCCTCGGCGGAGCCGAAATCCGCGCAAAGCTTCCGGAATCGGCCGGTCAAGGGGTGGAGTTCACGCTTGGCCGCGGCGGCCCGGGCCTCGTATTCTGCTTCTTCGGCGCCTCGTTGGTCCTCTACGCGATCTACCGGTTCGAGCACCTTCGAGTGCCGGCCCACGAGGAGCAGAAAGAGTCCGTTCCGCTCCCATCCCCCGTCGAACAGCTCAACGCCCAAGACTCCGATGCCGGCGAAGATGTGTGAGCAGAGGCTAGCGTCTCGCTCCAGGTAGCGAGTTGGCCAAGTTGCTCTGGACACCGCAGCACAGCGTCCGACGCGAACAGGCATCCCAGGCGTCACTCCTCCTCCCCACCACTCAAAGACACGGATTCGGAATAGCGTAGTGCTCTGGCCCCTCGTCGGGGCCAGGGAAGCTCGCCAGCACACGCGCGACCTCGAGCCCCTCCCCGTCGCAGTCGAACTCGCACCAGATGTCGAGTTCGGGTGCTCCGGGGAGTGGGTCCAGGTCGTTGGGCTCGTCGTAGTCTGAGACCCAACAGCTTTCGACGTTCGGGATCAGGGAGAGGCACAGGTCCGGCACCAACACCTCGTCGGGCGTGAGAACGAATCCGGGGTCGTCGGTGTAGTCGCACGGGTCGACCCGCACCGGGTCACCCGGAGCGGACTCGCTGAATCGAATCTCCGTCGCCTCCGCCGCGAGCATGTCCTCCTCGGACATGTCGCAGCCGAGCACCAGCACACAAGAAAGCGCGAGACGTTTCACGCTCCACCACTAGCTCCTCGCCGGCGGTCTATCCAGTCCTCGTTCTGGGCCGCCACGCCGAAGGTGACGTGGCGGCGGGCCGGCTTCCGTCAGCGGTAGCCGTTGCGGACCATGAACTGAACCGCGGGATGGTCCTCGTCGACCTCGTCTTCGTCCGCTGCGTCCTGTCGAGGCGCGTCGGCAGCGGCAGCGGCCATCCTGCGCTGCTTGAATGCCTCAAACATTGCATAGGAGATGTCCCCTGTTCCGTCGAAGCCGCTGCGAACCATGAACTCCTTGGTTACCTCCGCGGCATCCGCCGCGTGTCCTCGTTCCGCAATCGCGCGGTCTTCGGCCGCCCGCCCCTCCGGCGTCGCGAGAAAGGCCTGGAGCTGAGACACCAGCTGTTGCGGGAGTTCGACCGACTCCCCGGCGACGTCGAGTTGGGCCATGGCCGGTGCCTGCGGCGCTGCCGGTGCCGCAGGTGCGGGTGCAGGAGGCGGAGCCGCTGGGGCTGCCGGTGCGGCCGGCTGCGGCTGGCTGGGAACCAGGGTCTTCTCGTAGATCGCAGCGAGCCACGCGGGGGCCTGGAAGGGCCGACCGTCGGGGCCGACGATCTGTACGAGCTTCTTGGAGGTGTCGATTCGTGGGTTCATGCTGAGGTAGGCGGCTCCGTCCATGAGGAGACGCGCCGCGGGGCCTGCTCGGCCCTTGGAGACCACTGCGACGTGGTTTCCTTCGAGTGAGAGTTGGACCGCGTCGCAGCGGGTGCCGTCGTCGGCGAGACCGTTCTCGGTCGGCATGATTGCCGCCGTGAATCCGATCGAGAGTTCGCGAGGTCCGCGAGCGTTGGTGATCTTGTCGACGAGCGACAAGTCGGTCACGAGCAGTGAAGCTCGGATGTAGTCTTCCCCGTCCGCCAGCGTCTCGATGCTGACCGAGTGGAGGAGATGGCCTCGGGCGAGCTGCGTCCAGTTGGACGAGTCGACCATTTCTTCGGGGTGTTCGTCGGTGACCGGCGTGCGCAGCCAGGAGGCCGCAGCCTCGTGTACCTCCTGCTTTGATCGGTACTCCGTCCAGCTCTCGACGCCGTCGGAGTACTCGAGGAGGCCCGAGCGCGCGAGGTAGCCGTCGACCTGCAGGTAGCCCTCGTCCGTGTGGGTCGCTGACCCAACCGTCCGGGATGGAGCCTCGTCCCGGAACACGAAGGGGCAAACGAAGTCATATCGTCGATAGCGCTTCATTCTGCGGCGGGTTGCAGACGGAGGAACGATGCCCGGGCGAGGCGCCAGCGCGACGCGTCCGCGAACGCCCAACGAGTGAGTTCCTCATCCGAGGTCGGATGCAGCTCCCCGAGTGCGACCGCATCGACAACCTCGACACGCTCGCGCATGGACGAGCACCAGGCCGCCCGAGTGTCGTCTCCGCAAAGCGCGAGGACGAGTTCGTTTCGTTGCGCCGCATACCCCTGGAGCTGAGACACCGCGGCTGCGGCTGCCGCGATAGACCCGGGCCAGGTCCGAGTCCTCAGCGCGAAACGAGTCTGCGCGCCGGCAGGCTCGCCACCGAACGGAGCGTGAACGATGAGGCCGTCGTCGTCGGTGGTGTAGCCAAACAGCCCGCGATCGGATGCGAGTTCGGCCGCGAGCGCGTCAACACTGGGCATCGGGGGAAGGTCCGGAATCGGCTCCTGCCCAAGCTCGTTGTTCGGGAACAGCTCGTTCCAGATCCGTTGGCTCATGTGTCCATCCCAGTACCCGATCCTCTCGCCGTGCTCGTACCGGGCGATGTGTCGGAGCGCCTTCTCAGGCACGTCGACCACGATGGCGTACTTGGAACCGACTTTCCTGATCGTTCCCCCGGCCTGAACTCCGAGCCAGAGTTTCTCGCGGACGTCTTCGTCCTCGAACGACTCCGCGTCGCGGGCGGCTGCTTCGAAGGAAGCGATGTGTGCCTCGGGGCTCGAGACGTCTGGGTACTTTTCGCAGAGTGGGTGGATTCTCTTCTTCGTGTTGGTCATGGCGGGCGTTGGGTGGGGCTAGGTGTTGAAGTAGTGGTTCTTCGAGAACGGGCGGGCCTGTTCCATGGCATCGACTCTGGAACGAGCCTCGCCGTCCTCGATGAGGCGACGACGCACCTCGGCTTCTGACGCAAGACGAGCCGCTGCGTCCGCGCAGAGTCGGGCGCGTACGCTGGCGTCGGATTCGTCGCGGCGACGGTGCAGGTTCCTCTTGGCCGCAAGGAGGCTCAGGCTGTTGCCCGTGTAGGCCGCGGCCAACAGCCGACCGAAGCCAGCGATCGGGTGATCCAGGTCGTGGGTGATGACGCGGTCGGGATCGGGGATCGGCCGGGCGAGGTGTTCGCGTAGCGACTGTCTGTCCTCGGGAGACGAGCCAAGGGCGTGGGCGAGTTCGTCCGCCACGCTCTCAAGATTGGATTCGGGCTTTCTACTTCTCGGCATGGGGTGGTTCAGGCCGCGAGGCGAGCGACGGCGTCGGCGAGGAGTCGTGTGCGCAACTCCGGATCGGATTCGTCTGGCCCACGGGTCAAGCCGCGGAGGGTCGCGAACGTCGTGAGTTGGTCACCGGTGAGCACGCGGGCACCCGCGTCGGCGATGAGGCGGGTGCGCAGGTCCGCGTCCGCTTCGTCCCGTTGGCGGTGTAGCCCGCGCAGCGAAGCGAGGCGGCTCAGGCCGTCGTCGCTGTAGTTGGTTGCGAGTGCCCTTGCGAACGGAGCGACGGGTTGGCCGACGTCGAACTCGGGCGCGCCGTTCGGATGCGGAGTACGTTGGGCGAGGTGGTCGGCCAACGCTTGCGTGTCTGCGGGTGTCAGGCCGAGGGTGTCGGCGATCTCGGTGGTGAGGGTTGGGGGAACATCGATACGGTGGGGCATGCCGATGTTTCGAAGGGCTTGTTCTTCGGGTCTCATGGTTCGGTTCGTGGGTTGGGTCGAAAGAAGCCGGCCCCGACCTCGAGCGAGGTAGAGGCCGGCGGGTTGTCGTTCAGCCGTATCGGCGACGGCGTTTCTTGAGTCCGTCGATGCGGGCCCGAGCGGCGGCTCGGAACGTTCCTGACTCGTTCTTCTCGATGTAGTCGGCCGGTCGCCGGGGCTTCAGCTTCCCGGCCGGGTCGGTACCGTCGCAGAACGGGTCGCCGCATTTGCAGATCAGGAACTCAGAGAGTTCGGTGGTGTGTCGGGGGGTCTTCTTGGGTTTCATCCTTCGGGCATCTGGGTTTCCTCCACGGTGGGTTGTGGGCTCCGCGTTCGTGCGGGTGGGCCCGGTTCGGGTGAGGGGCCGGTGGGGCCCCGGGATTGGTAGAGTCCTGTCCGTGTTCGAATCGCTCGATCTCGTACTGGACTACGTTGGGGGATCAGTTGTCGCGGCCGGCCTCGTAGTCGCGGGCGTCTGGGTCGGTCGCAAGCTGTTCGAGCGCGGGCTGGACTCGGCGATCCAACAGGGGATCGACGGACACCGGAACGACCTCGCGAAGAAGCTCGAGGACCACAAGGCGGACATCGCGGACCGGCTCACCGCGCAGCAGCGGGAGCACGAGCGGAGCCTGGCGGCGCTGCGGTCGGAGCTGCGCGGCGTTGAGCGTGAGGCGGAGCAGCTACGGGCACACTCGCTCGGGCTGGAGGCGGAGCGACGGCGGAACTTCGAGGCGAGGCGGGCGGAGCTTTGTGCGGAGCTGGCAGCCGAGGCAAACGAGCTGTTCCACCTTCTCACCATGGGCGCGATCTCGGTCGAGGCCGCCGAGGAGGATCTCCCTCCCCGCGAGGCTCAGCAGGTCATGGAGCGGGTCCGCAGTGACTGCGCGCGCGTTGTTGCCGACGTCTACAAGTCAGCCCGGGTTGCCTCGCTCTATCTGTCCCGCGACCTCTACAAGGTGCTGCTCAAGGCCTGCGGCGTGTTCTCCAAGACGAGTGAGGCGATATCAGAGTTCGTGGGCGCGCCCCCGGGCAGCGACGAACGAATGATGGCTCTCGGCCAGGTCGCTACGACCTCAGACGACGCCCATCGGACGATCGGCCGCCTCCTGGTCGCGTTGCGGGGCGAGCTGCTCTCCCCTGTCCAGACCGGCCTCACCTCCCCAGGATCCGGGCAACGGTCGCCCGATGCCAGCGACGACGTCGAGGGGGAAACCCTTCCGACTGGAGAGACGCCGCACTCGCAGCCTGGGACGAGCCCGACCACCGAAGCTGTAGAGCCCGGCTGATCGCGGACGAGTTGGGAGCTTTACCGGGAACGCACGCAGTGCGCTAGAGTATTCTACGGTCCGGGGATGAAGGACGTAGCTAAGCTGATCGAGACTGGCTTCGGCGTCACGCCCCTGGCGGCGTTGGTCTTCTTAGGGGTGCTCGGGATATTTTGGCACCTCGTCAAGAAGACCATCGAGCGGACTACCGCCGAGGACCTGGCCAAAGTGAAGACGACGCTGGATGAGGGCATGAAGACTCGTCTAGCTGCGGTGAAGACAGACCTGGACGAAGGCGCGAAGACTCGGCTCCTAAGCCACGAAATGTCGCTTCGGAAGGACGCCGAGGCATATCTGAAGACCGTGGGAGATCAGGTCGACGCCATTCGGAACGAGACGGACGACCTGCGTCGACACTCCCTCTCCCTTGAAGCGGAACGTACCAAGGCGTTCGAAGCCAGGCGACTGGAGACTGTCGAAACCCTCTACTCGCAGGCCTCTGTCTTCCTGAGCGATGCGGGGATGTACCACGCCGCAGGCGTGGTCGCGGCCGACACAGCAATCAAAGTCCAGGCCGGCGAGGCGTTCCGAGAAGCCACGACGGCGATGCAAGGAGCTGCGTTTGCTGCAATGTTGTACGTTTCAGAGGACGCAGGGCTGCTGATCCACCGATTCGTGAGCGTCGCGGCCTCTGTCGATGCTGAGGGCGGAGGGGAAGACCCGTTAGTTCGAGCTTATGCGTGCTTGGGGGAACTGATCGTGCTGCTCCGGAAAGAGATCCTGCCGCGACGCTAGACCCATTGACCCATAGACCCAGCGGTCCTCCGCGGCCGCCGGGACGTTCTCGGCCCGTCGTTCGAGCAGGCGCCGCACCAAGGAGCGGTGCCACTTCTCGCCACGGGTGGGCCATCGCTCGGCGTCGAGGATGGTCGCGATCCGGCGCTGGGACATGCCGGCGTCTGAGAGTTCGTAGAGCCGGCGTAGTGCGTTCTGCTCGGGCTCGTACGGGATGAGGCGCCCCTCGAGTTCGTCGAAGCCGTAGGGCAGGCGGCCGCCTGTTCGGAGGCCCTGCTGGCGACGGTGGCGGAGGACCGCCCGGGTGCGCGCTCGGGTCCTCGCCGCTTCGTACTCGGCGACGGCGTCGAGGATGGTGCGGACCAGGCGGCCTTCATCGGTGTCGGCGTTGCTGGCTGCGTCGCCGTCGACAGCGACCACGCGGGCCTTGAGCTTGGCGAGGTCGCGGTCGAGGAGGGCGGCGTCGAGAGCCGACCGGGCGAGGCGGTCACGCGTGGTGACGACGAGGAGATCAGCGCGGTGTGTCTCGACGTCGAGGAGGGCGTCGGTCAGCCCAGTGCGCTTGTGGGCGGGCGTGGTGCCCGAGACCCCTGCGTCCACGTGGTAGGCGACGACCTCGACCCCTTCGCGCTCGGCCCAGGCGGCGATCCGCTCGCGCTGGGCGTCGAGGGTCTGGGTCTGGTCGGCGGTGCTCGCTCGGATGTAGGCGACGGCGCGGGGCATGGGATGGTGGTAACCGGGACCGGATGGGCCGCAACCGGCGTGCCTGGGCGGCTATGGGCGATCGCCCATGATCAGCGCTGGGCCTATTCGGTCGAAACAGGCCCAGCGCCTGCCGCCTCGGCCCTATGCGCCCGGTGCGCCTGTGCCCTCGGGGGCCAGGTCCCCTTCGGACACGTTGGGCTCCGGCGGGGCCGTTGCCGCCTCGATGCGTGCGAGGAGGTCTGCGTGGTCGACCTCCTCGTGGCCGCGGTCCTCGGACCGGAGCGTGTCCGCATGACGGAAAGCGACCTCACAGGCCCTCAAACGGTCCTTGGGGTCTGGGCTCAGCTCTCCGTTGATCCCCTGCCAGACGACGCCGCGCCCGGCGTCTACCAGGCCCGCCCAGTCGGGAACGCCGCTGGTCGGGATCGGGGGGAGCTTGGGCGCTGGTGGAGGTTCGGGGTCTGACGGCCTACCCCAGCCTGGCCCGTGGAGAGCACGTGCGGCGGCGATGCGACGGGCGACCGTTCGGGGAGAGCACCTGTTGGCGGAGGCAATGGTGTCAACGTCCTTGCCGGACTCCAGGGCACGTAGGAGGGCATCTTCGGACAGCTGGACGCGTCGGCCTCGTCGGCTATGGCAGTTGACAGCATCCGTGCGGGGGGGCGATGGCGCGCGCTTCCCCTTAGCCATTGGCACCTGAATCCAGCACTGCGCTGGCGTAGTAGCGGAACTCCTCAGGCGAGGGCTCGGGGCCGAGGAGGGTGTAGGCCATCACGCCACAGTAGAGCCGGACGTCCTCTCGGTTCCCGGACATCGCTGCTTGGAGCGTGTCCAGTTCCTCGTCGTCGAGGATACGCATGAGTCCTACTCGAGCGTGATTGCGTCGTTCGGGAGTTTCTTCCGGGTCCTCAGCGACGTGGACCAGAAGTGTGCGGGATTCTGCGGCGAGTTCGACGAGGCCGAGGGGTTCGGCGGTCGTGGTGTCTTCGATCATGGTGTCGGGCGTTCGTGGGGTTGGGGTCAGTGCACGCGCGCAACCGCGGCGGCCGGCCTGGGGAGTGACGCAAGGGCGGAGCAAGCAGCGAGCCGCTCCTCGGTCGTGCCATCCGGTCGACCTGCAATCGAGGCGACCAGGCGGAAACGGGTGCCGCGGTTGAGGCCGGCAGAGGCCGCCTGTTGGTACCTCGTGGTGGCGTCGAGCAGGGCCAGCCATGCCGTTGGGTTGTCGAGGTCTTCGAGGGCGGCAGCGGCAGCCTCACGCACGGAGGACCAGGGGAGTTTCGGTTGTGTGGGTTCGTTCATTGGGTTGTAGGCACGCCCGCGATCCGGCGCGGGGAAGACCGAGCCGGGGCGCGTGGGTGTTGGGTGCATGCCTGCGAAGGACATGCGCGAGCTATCGCTAATAGCGATCAGATAGCGCTATTCGTGGGTTAGGTGGCTTCAGGTGACCCACCCGCCCATCTCCCCCTATATAAGAAAAACTGATCACGCTGAGTAGGGGGGGTGGTCACCCGAGCCACCACCGACGAAATAGCGATATTTAGCGATCGACGATCATCCAGCGCCGGGTACCCCGGACGGTCTTGTAGGTGATGGCACGACGCGAGTCGTGGGTTCGTGCGAGTCGCCGGGCGAGCTTCCGGACGCTGGCAAACTCGCCCAGAGCCTCCCCCAGGGGGCCGAGCCGTGCTGCGGGCAGCTGCGCGGCATCGTAGAGTTCGCGGCTGGAGAAGTCTGTCCGGCCTGTCTTCTTGAGCCAGTCGGCGATGACATCCAGGATCCCGCTGTCGTCCTCGTCCGTCGCCGCAAGCTCCTCTGCGGCCGCCCGTGAGGTGGTCACGATGTCTCCACCGCCAACCCACGCGACCGCGCCCGCCACCACGCGGCTCCACTCGGCAAACGAAGCGAGCGAGGCACACGCCGGCTCCTCGCCGCTGAGGAGCCAGGCACGCACGATGGTCACCGCGTCCGCGCGGAGCTGCAGGTCGCCCTCGGCTTCCTCGAGCAGGTCCCGTTTCGTGTCGAGCTTCGCCGGAGCGAGCCGGACGGGGAGCGAGCGGCGGACCCAATCGCGGCCGATTTCCGCGCCGTTCGAGGTGATCGCGAGGACAGCACGCCACAGAACGACAACAGGGCCGATATAGAGCCGGCGAACCGGGAGAGTCCCGCCGGTGACGGCTCCCTCGAGGAGAGCCGTACGGAACACGCCGCGGAGGTTATCGAGGACGACCGCGGGACGGTGCGCGTGCTCGTCGAGTCGCCGCGCGAGTTCAGCATCGTCGTTGACGCTGGGCTCCGTGTAGTCCGAGCACCCCCCGCCGAGAAGGCCCGCCATCCTCGCAAGCGTCGTCTTCCCGGCCCCAGTCGCCGACGCACTGTAGACGAAAGCAGGAACGCTGCCCTCGATCATCGGCCGGGCGGCGACCGTCAGGACGTGAGCGAGGAACGCCCCGACGTCCTCGGGCCCCTGCCATTGCCCGGCGTGAACGAACCCGAGAATCCTCTGGGCTGCGGCGACTGCCTCCTCGTGGGTCGTACCGGTCTCGGGGCCACCCGCGAACCCCTCGCACCACAACTTGGTGTCGCTGTCGTAGCCGGCCTCCGTGCGGACCGACCCGTCGGCGTGCAGCAGCGGACCCGACCACGTGCCCCGTAGCTCGGGGATGCGCTCGTCCAGAGCCAAGACGGAGGCCAGTCGCGCGACGAACTCTCGTGGCGGGAGCGCCGGCACCGAGCCTCCTTTTTGGTTTCCGCGAACGAATGCGATCAGCCGTGCGAGTTCGACGGCGAGACGGTTGTGGTCGCACGGCCCATCAATCGTACAAAGGGCTCCCTGCCCTCGGAACAGGCGCGCGCGCTCTGACGGGCGACGGGCGAGGATCTCGACGACCTGGTCGACTGCCTCGCCCAAATCGCCGTTGAGGTCGACCTGAGGCCGGCCTTCGTCCTCTTCAACACGTGCCGGCTCTGTCCACAGCTCTACCGAGCGTTTCAGGGCGGTGGTCGCGACGTCGCCGAACAACTCCTTGACCGTGGGCCAGCCCGAACGGTTGCGGTCGTTGCCTTCGTCCCATGTCGCGTCAATGGCTTCGAACCTGTGCCCGTTGTCGGGGCCCGCGTGAAGCTCGAGCGCTGGGAGGATGACCGCCCGAGCCTGTTCCGCTGTAGCGCCTTCACGCCACATGGCTCCAGCGACGGCCAGGACCGCGTGGTGAATCCCCCTGCCCTCTTGGAGCTTTGGGGCGCAACGGGCCAGCACCGTGGCGGTGACCAGTCTTCCGAACGCAGGGAGCAGCTCCGTCCCGGCCACGGCTGCCACCGGCGACGCATCGGTCCACTCGATGGCCTCTCCGGAGGTGTGAATCGAGGGCGGCACGATGGTCTGTAGCCCCGTGCTTCGGAGTTCTACCCCGGTGTTCGGCGGTTTCTTGGACCGGTCAAGCTCGGGGCACAGGTAGACCCAATGGGACTTCGGCTTCGAGGCGCGACCAAACGTGGCTGTGGTCGGGAGGTACAGTGGGGCGAGTGCGACCGCCTCGTCGCAATCGAGGTCGACATCGACGAGACCGCCCGAGGGAGCGCCGAGGCGTACCCCGACGTTCTCCCCCGGACCGAAGTCCTCGGCCTCGTCCGTGCGGCCCTGCCAAGCTCCGATGGGTTGTTTGGAAGCGGCGTGGGCTCGAATCGTGGCCCAACCGTTAGCTCTGTAGTGTTCTACGAAGTCCGGTGTGGTCGTCATGTGGTGTGCAGGCACTCGGGCGGCCTGTGTGCGCGGGCAGGTTGGAATACGCTTGCTCCCCGTGGGCCCGAACCACGGGGAGCAACAGACCCCAGCAGCGATTTCGCTGGGGAGGCCCAACGCAGACGCACACCGCCTACGTGGAGCTATCGGACGGAAGACAGGTGCCCAAGCGGGGCCAGGCAGGCGATCTGGCCCATCCGCATGACGGTCCACGCGTCGAGCTGCTGCATGCCTCGGCGGACCTCGGCCGGAGGCACCTCGGGGAACTCGCGGCAGGTCTCGGCCAACCGCTCGTCGAATGAGTCGGCGAGTGGCTGGGCAAGCTCGCGCTCATGCGCCTGGGCTCGCCAGACATCGGAGCGCAGGATCACGAGGTCGGCCTCGGCCCGTCGGGCTTCGTAGTCGACCTCAACCATGCCGAACCTCCGTACCGCTGTCGTTCGCGGCAGGCTCCGCGGTGGGTCGCAGCAGCGCCAGGACGTCGTCGCGGGGGTAGAGCAGTCGGCCACCAACCTTGACCGCCTGCGGCGGCTTGCCCAGGCGACGTCTTTCCCAAACGGATTTCGTCTTGATCCTCAGTAGCGTCGCGACCTCGCTCGCGACCAGCATCGGCGGCAGATTGTCGAGTTCGAGCGTCATCGCGACCCCCCGCAGAACTCGGCCTCCAGCGATTCCAACCCGCGGCGGACCGCTTCGCGAAGCACGTCGCTATGCGTAGGCACGCGCTCCCTCCCGCCGGCGTCTACGACGAGACCGACGCGGGGCGCGATCTGGCGAGCGCGGCGGATCGAAGAGGGGCGGACTCGGACATGGCCTGTCGCGGGGGCTGGCGTGTGGGAAGGTGTGTGCATGGCGGTTTCTCCTGGGCTCTCGCCCGGTGTCGACGTTTGAGAAGCCGCGTGCACCATCGCTCGGGGCCTCTACTTACACACTGGCTTCCGGTGCCCCGGTAGCGGCCCGCCCTCGCATTTTTTTTTCCTCATCAAGGGCTCGACCCACCGCACGGCCGTGTAGCGCTTCGCCGTTGGCGAACACCACCGAGACGTTCCGGCCGTTCCTCGCAAGTTCCACTACTGTCCGCCCGCCCGCGGCCCCATCGGCGCGGAGACCCTCGACCCCGCGTACGAACGCTGCGAGCGACTTCGAGGATAGCCCCGGCGCCTGGTCCAAGACCGCGGACACCCACGTACGAGCGGCGCGGCGCGCGTTCGGCCGCGGTTGTACGGCCGGGACCTGCTTTCCGAGTTGCGGAAAGATCCTCCCGAGTGCCTTCCCAAACTCTCTCGTCTGAGGATTCAACATCGAGGGCTGCGCCAGCGGCCTCGCTCTGGGTGCTAGCGCTTGGGTCCGTTCCCATGCGACTTCCCTCTCCCACGAGAGCCACGCGAGGCGGAAAACCTCTGCGGCATCTGCGAAGTCGGGGTCGCTAGCTTTGTGGGCCCTCGAGGCGCGCTCAAATGCGGCAGCGAGTCGTTTCCGCCCTGCCACCGCCCGCTCTCCCGCCAGCCTACGAAGCCTCTCAGTAAAGGGGGACCGGCGACCGTACACGTGGAGATATATCCGGTCTGCGGGCTCAAGGGCTTCTGCGCCTTGGGCCTTTTGCGAGTTGGGGGTCGTCTCCGCATCGACTACCACCGGAGAAGCCGTGTTAGCCCATTCTTCCTCGAGTGCCTCGGGAGCGGAGAAATCCCATTCTTCGAGTACTCCGGAGGTGCGGTGTCCATTCGCGACAACGTCTGCCCACCCCACGTCTTCATCGCCGGCGACCCCCCTCCGATCGCTGGGCTCTGCCCGCCCGAGTTCCGTTTGCGGCTCCGCTCGCCCAGGAAAAGGCGCGACCCTATCGGGCGTGGTGCCGAGCACGAAGGCAAGCTCATCCGTCGTAGGCGCCCGGCCCATGATCGTGTCGAACAGCTCAGCCGCCTTCTCTTGCCTGCGGAGCCTCTCGCGATGGTTACGGTCAAGCGAGACGTCGTGTCCGGAGGAGTCGATGAGCGCCCGAATCTCGGCCTTGGCCCCCAGGCGCACCCACGTTGTGAACCGTTCGCTCGCCACCAAAACGCTCGCACTCGCACTGCGGAACCAACCCTCGAACGTTCCGGTCTTCGGCTTGAAGCTCGCTGCACGGCGAACGATCCCCATCCGCGCAGCTTGTACGAGTTCCTCCTGGTCGATTGCGCCGCTTGCCCTCGACGCCCACGAGAACTTGACCGAGAACCGCTCCGCGAGTCCACGTCTCTCAGCGGCCTCTACGAGTTGGCGACGCGCGGCGTCTAGCCTGGGTTCAGGGTCAACATGCTCTGGACGCTCCTCCCACTCCGAGTCCGGCAACCCCTCCGGTCTGAACGACGGGCCGAGGTTGCAAGACACCGATGGCATTTCGTCGGACCCGCCACATGCGTGCTCGTGCTCCGCCGGATGCGGCACGGCCCAAGGCGGCGCGGCGAAGGGGTCAACGGCGGGTGCACGCTGGTGCGCAACGGCCCAGTGCACTTCAGGTAGCTCGTCCTGTGACCTCACCCCTCCACCCCCATCGCCTCTTCCAGCGTCCTCGCCGTCTTCGGGATCCCGCGCAGCACGCCAAGGTAGTGCCGCTCAGCAACAGCCGCGCTATGGCCAAGCTGCCGCGCCGACTGGTGAATCGTCGCGGACCCGAAGATCCCCGACGCATTCGTCAGGTATGTCGCCGCCGTTGACCTAAAGTCCTTCCACAGGAACGCGATCGCGCTGTGCTCTCGCAACAAGCGCTTGCGCGCAGACTCAACAGCTCCGGCGGTGAGGCCTTCGAAGACCCGCTCTCCCTTCGCGTTGTCGCGCATCTCGATCAGCATCGAGCGCAACAAGGGAGTGTGGTCGAGGAAGACCGTTCGCGCCGTTCGTGTCTTTACGTCAGAAGCCTGCAGGCGCAGCTCCCCCAGAGGCTTCCCATCCTGGTCAACCGAATCTAGATCCACGTCCGTCCACCGTAGCGACAAAGCCTCGCCCCGGCGACATCCAGTCAGGAGGAGGAACAGGGTAAACGGGCGAATCGGAGGGTGTCTCGGCGTCCCCCCAGGAAGCCCACGGGCATGCTCGAACCTGGTCTGCTTGAAAATCGACTCGTCGTGCTCCTGGCAGGCGGCCAGGAGCTGGCGGATCTCGAGCTTGGAGAAGTACCGCGGGGCCTCGTGCGGGATCGGCAGAGCCGCGAGGTTGTCCGTGATCGCGTCGCTGTCGAGCAGCGGTAGCCAGCCCGCCTTCCGCAACGCACCGAGCATCGTCTTCACGCACCGGAGGTCGCGGTTGACTCCGACCGGGGAGCACCGGGCCTCTGTAACCCGCTTGCGGCCGCGGCCCTTCCCGCGGGCCGGGAGAGCCTTCGGCTGCGTGGTGAGGAACGCCCGGAAGTTCGCCAGGGCCCCACGGTCCAGCTCAGACGCGAGCGACACGCGACGCTTCGCCCAGTCACCGAACTTGCGTGCCGACGTCCGGTACGTCCGAAGCGTCGAGGGCGAGAGTCTGCGTTCGACACCATCCAGCCACCAGCCGATTGCAGTTTCGATCGTCCTCTCCCCGTTCTCCTCCGCGGCACGCTTCCGCGCGGTGCGCTCCGCGAACGGGTCCCGCCCCTCACGAATCGCAAGCCGTGCCTCGCTGGCCCGTGCGCGAGCATCGCCCAAGGACAACTCGTCGGGGTACCGACCCAAGGTGAGGATGCGTTTCTTCCCAGCGTCGTTTCGGTATCGCAGGGCGAAAATCTTCACGCTCTTCGCCCGCACTCGGACGACGAGGCCGGGGACCTGACCCACGGCGTGCTCGCCGATCGGCAGGCGTTGGAGCTGCCGGTCGGACAAGACGCGAGACCGGGACGGACGGTCTCGACGGCCAGAAGGTGGTGATTCCAGGGGACGCTCGGGGGGCATAAGACGTCTCCAACAAGCTACCGACGACTACCATCGACGCCAGCTGAAAGCGCTCTGGGCCCCCTCGTAGGGACAGGTTCAGGGCAGTTTTAGGCCCTTGGCGGTACTCCATGGGAGCCCGTTTTCACCATTTCCGAAGCCGAAAGTCGCAGGTTCGACTCCTGCCGTGTGTACTGAAGAAGGGCCTCGCAGGTGAACTGCGAGGCCCTTTGCTTTTTTGAAGCACGTCGGGAGCGGGGAACGCGGGCTCGGAGCTGCTCGTCCGGAGGTTCGCCGACATACACTCTGCTCATGCGACGCAAGGGAAGCTGTTTGTGTGGCGCGCTCACCTACGCGATCGACGGCGAGTTTGACGGCGTGTGGATGTGTCACTGCTCCAATTGCCGCAAAGCCAGCGGGGGGGCAGGCAACACGATCGTCGTCGTTCCGCGCGAGCGTTTCGAGTGGCTCAGCGGTGAGGACCATCGGGTCACGTACGCACTACGCCCCAGCTACACGATCACGCGTTGCAAGACGTGTGGCACGCCCCTGCCGGCCGAAGAAGATGAGAACAACATCTACCTGACCGCGGGCACGCTCGACGACCCGCTGGATGCCGGTTTCAAGAACCACATCTTCTACGGCTCGCGCGCGGACTGGGAGCGCGACCAAGAGGAGACGCGCTACTTCGTCGAGCGCCCGAACGGACCCGAGGCCAAGACCCCGTAGCGGGCACCCGGGGGGGCAAAAGAGGTGAACTCAGTCCCACCGGCTGCTGTAGCCCAGCGTCCAGCCGAAGACCCCGCCGCCCACACCATCGAGGCCGTCCTCGCTGACAATCACCGTCCAGGCTCCGTTGATCGACTCGTCGCCAAACGCTCGAACCGGAATCGTCACGAGGCCTCCTGTGGGGTGCGGCGTCGTGACGCCTTCAGCAGGCCACACCGTGATCCGGGGCCGGTCTTCGTCGGGACTGCCCTCGTATCCGGGGATCAACAGCTCCACCGTGAGGTCCGCGGTATCGATGTCGTGGAACAGCTCGAGCGTCAGTTCGAGATCCA
Source organism: Nannocystales bacterium (assembly GCA_050633305.1). Taxonomy (GTDB): domain Bacteria; phylum Myxococcota_A; class Polyangia; order Nannocystales; family Nannocystaceae; genus CAJXVA01. Next base: position 6,649 of record JBOEGF010000071.1, on the reverse strand, counting down.
TCGGCACGCTCGCCTGACCGTAGAGCAGCACGTCACTGCGCGCTGAAGTTCCATCGACGGCCAGCAACTCGTCGTTGCTGCGCTCCCCGAACATCCATCCGGGCGAGCACATGCCCGTGCCGTCGAAGGCGACCAGGCCAGCGCAGTAGCCCTGTTCGCAGCCGCGGAGACTGGTGCAGTCCTCGAACGATGACGGCGCGTTCACATCGATGCACAGGCCCACCGGGGTGCTGATCGGGTTGGGCTCGTCGGCTCTCCCCTGGCAGCGGAAGCCGTCCGCGCAATCGTCGTTGTGCGCGCAGAGGTTCCCGCCCGACCCCACCGGGGCGTCGCAGTTGAGGATGTCGCCATCACCGATGTCCGCAATGTTCTGCGTGGTTCCTGCCAGGAAGAACGCGCCGACCGACGTGTCTCCCGCACCGAACTCGATCGCCGTGTATGCGGCGTTGTTGCTCAGGTCGTAGAACTCGACCACGTTGATGCGGCCCGCGTCGACCCTGTCGAACGCCTCGCTCAAGGTGAGTGTTTCGCCGTACACCCCACTTGCAGCGGCCGCGATCTGAGCCTGCTGGGTCGGGCCTGCGCCCTGAGCCGAGGCCAAGGTGTACTCGACCCGGTCCACCGTCGTGATGTGAGCCTGCATCGGCGTGCTGGCGTAGGTCAGGCCCAACGAGCACCCGTAGCGGTCCTGCTCAGTGACGGCACATGGCGCGATGAACTCGCTCGCGACCGTCTCGAAGTCGAGACCGCAGAACGCGAGCTCCGGCTGGAACGCACACCGTTGGTCGATCAGACCCGCAACGCCATCGAGCTCTGCGGTGCACGCCTCGAACAGTGCGCGCTGGGTTGGGAGCGGGAGCCCTTCCTCGCTCAGGCTTTCGACCTGCGCGTAGACGCACCCGGAGATCGCCGAGGCGATCGAGGGGTGGCAAGCGGCAGGCTCGTCCGCGCAGCAAGCGTCCTCGACCACGGCGCCCGTCTGAGGATCGACACACGCATCGCCTGAACTCGTGGCACGGCCACACGCGAGGTCCTCGTTGAGGTCACAGCAAAGCTGCGGTGCAAACTGACCCTGAGTCGCGCCCTCCAGGCCAGGCTCAGAGGTCCACGCGCAGCGGTCCCCGTTGCTCTGCTCGCGCATCGATGCGCCGACGCACAGGTCTTCGCAGCAGGCGGTGGGGACGAACTGCCCCGAGCCCACCTCGTAGCAACGCTTCGCCGAACCGACCCCCGCATTCAAGGCGACGGTCGGAGGACACAGCTCGCCGTCGCCGATGCCGTCGGCCTTTCCGCCGACCGTTTCAGCCGCGGAGCCGGACTCGGCCGTGGCAGCCCCACACGCGGTCAACGAGAGGGCGAGAGCGAGCGGCAAACCGGAGCGGACCATGTGCGACCATGTACTCCAGTGTGAGAGCCGAGGCAAGGCGGACCGGCGCAGAACCGTTTCCGCTGGGCATGGACCGCCCCACGCCCCGGTACGCTCCGGGGCATGCCGTTCTTTCGCGCCTCGTCGAACCGCGTCGCTCCCACGCACGCCCCGTCGGATCCGCTCAGCGACGTCGCGCGCGCATCCGGGGCGAAGTCGGCGTACGTGGAGCAGTGGTCCTTCAACGGCCCGTGGGGCGTCCGGTACCCAGGCTCGAAGCACGCGGTCGTGCACTGCATGGTCCAAGGCAGCGCACTCGTGGACGGTTTGGGCGAGTCGCCGGTGCGGATCCCGCAGGGAGGAATGCTCCTCCTGCCGCGCGATGTCCCCCACACGGTTGGCTCTCGCCTACCGATCGACGACACACACCTGATCGAGCACGAGGGAGACCTGCCCCACGGCACCGTGCACAACTATGCCACCGGGGGACAGGTCGAGGCACGCCTGATGACACTCCCCTTCGACGTACCCGCGACCGAGGACAACGCACCCGAGGTCACCGGGCATGCCGTGATCGACCGACCCGAGGCCGACCTTGTCGAGATCATGCTGCTGGCGAGCAAGCTCGTGCTCATGCCCGGCGTCGGCGACCGGTACGTCGCAGCCCGGCTTGCGGAGGCGATACTCGGCAAGATTTTGGTTCGAGCAGCGGGGGCCCAAGACGACCGTTTCGGCCTGTTCGGCATGTTCGCCTCCCTCGGGATCCGCAGCGCGCTCAAGGCGATCGAGGGCAACCCAGCCCACGCATGGACGCTCGGTGAACTGGCCGAGATCGCCGGCGTCCCACGCTCGGCGTTCAAGGCCGAGTTCAGTGCCACCATCGGCGTGCCGCTGAGCGAGTACTTGCAGCTCCGCAAAGTTCGTCGCTGCCAAGCGCTCCTCGCCGACGGCATGCTGGCCGTATCGGACGCCGCTGCTCAGGCGGGATTCCGCAGCCAGTCGAGCTTCACATCCGCGGTTCGACGTTTGGGCCGATGAGCGTCGCGACGTCGATCACCTCCATGCCCGCCGCGCGGGCCGAGGCGAGTCCGGACGGCGCGTCTTCGTAGGCGCGACAGCGGGTCGGGTCGACGCCGAGCAACTTGGCCGCGAGCAGGAACGGATCGGGCTCGGGCTTGCCGCGCGTCACGTCGTCGGCAGTCACGACCGCGCCGAACCAGTCGTGAATGCCAAGCGCCTCCATGCGCGGCCCGATCAGCGCGCGAGGACCACCGGTCGCAATCGCCATCGGCAGAACGCCGCGGGAAGTCCGCGCGATCGAGAGAACCGGCTCGATCGGGGCGGCCTCATGCGCGTGCGCGCGGGTCAGCGTTTCCTTCGCATCGATGACGACCTCCACATCGACCGTAACCCCTTGGGCTCGGCTCAGCCGGCCGACGATTTCGCGGGTTGGGACCCCGCCCCAGTTCTGAAATGTCTCGTGGTCGAACGTGAGCCCGAATGGCTCTAGCGCGAGCTGCCAACAGCGGAAGTGCATCGGCATGCTGTCGACCAGCGTCCCGTCGAAGTCGAAGACTAGGGCCTGAGGCTCCATCGCGGGCACGGTACGCGAAACCGGCCGCCCTGCGCGGTCGACCTCCGCACTCGGCGCCGACGGTTCATGCGCGAGCAAACCGCGGTGCTACACTGCTTCCATGGTGGTCTTGGCGAACTACGTCCTCCTGGGACTCCCCGACCTCGACCGGCTTCGGGAGCTCTTGCAGCGGATCCAAGAGATCCTCGCGCTGGGCGGCATCGCATTTGCGCTCCTGGGCGCCTTCACCTTCTTGCTCGCGTGGGTCGTCTCCTTCCTGCGCAAGCCTTCGTCCGCAGCCTCGGACCAACCGAACTGGTTGGCCCGGATCGCATTGGGCAGCGCCACGGTTCCCGTTGGGCTCACCCTCGTCGCCGGACTCGGCGCGCTCCTGCCGATGTTCGCGCCCTACGTCCTCAAGGCGTTCGCACTGGCCGTCGTCACAGCCGCCTTCTCGTGGTGTGTTGCCGTGGCTGCGCTGATCAAAGGTGGCGACCGCCCCAGCATCTCGCAGGCCCGCCGCGCCCTGCTGCTCGCCGGGATGCCTTGGTACTGCCTGGTTCTCTACCTCAGCACGTACCTCTGAGCCCTCCGCGCTTGGCCCGGTGCCGCGCCTGGTGATACGCCGCAGTGGTGCCACCGCTCGGACACCCGCCTCGGCGGAACAAGCACCTTTTCACCGCGCCCGCGTTGGGCCTCGCGTTCAGCACGTTGGGCCTCTTGGTCGGCGTCCAGGGCACGCTCGAGGCGAGCGACAACCCCGCCCCCACGATCCACCCGTGCCGCGATGGTCTAGCCGCCGAGCTCGGCCCCGGCGCCTGGGTCGACGTGTCTGCGTGCGAGCCCGACTTCGAGAACTCCGTGTTGGTATTCGACGACCGCGGAAGCGACTCCCTGTTGTCGCTCTGAGCGATCCACGCACGGGCGAGCAAGCGGGCATCCTGAAGGTCGACGACCCCGCCGTCTTGGAAGCCCTCGATGCAGCAGAGCACGAGCCGGAGGCGACCCCGGACACCACCCCGCTCGCGGCCTCGACGGCGCTGTTCAAGACCCCGCGCACGGGCATGACGGCGCGCGTTGACTCGACGGACCGCAGACTCCTCGACCAAGGGCTACGGGGCTTTCGTACCGACGAACCGGTCATCGAACTCGACGAGACCCCCCACCCAAAGCGCTCGTGGTTTCTCCTGGTGGCCGGGGCTCTCGGGCTCGTGGGAAGCGGGTGGGGAGTCCACCGCGCCAAGAAAGCCAAAGCGAGGGAAGAGGCCCAACTCGCCCGGTGGCAGGCCGCCGGACATGCGGCCCCCCACAACAACCCCTTTACGGTCTGAGGCCACATCGACGGGCCGCCAGCCATGGTCGGCCTGCCACGAATGGAAGCCGCGCACCAGCCCCTCACGATGGGGCCGCAGTGCAGTACGGCGGAGACCGACGTCCCTCAGCCGGGGACGTGGGCAGCCCGGGGACCACCACGAACGTCGGTCAGCACCGCCCGCGCTGGGGCGTAACCCGGACGCAGAGCGAGCGCTCGCTCGGCCGAGTTCACGGCAGCTTCGTCGTCACCCTGAAGGGCTGCGATCTCGGCCTGGGTCGACCATAGATGGGGAGCGCGACGGTCGTAGTGGAGGGCGACCTCGATCTCCGCGCGCGCCTGCTCGAGCCTGGGTGGCTCACTGGACAATGCAACGCGTGCTCGAAGGTATGCCTCGTACGCCAACGCGGACGGCGGGTTGGAGTAGACCAACGCGTCGTCGACGTAGTGCAGCGAGCGTGCCGACGCCCCCGGCGTGGCGCATGCGCCAAGCCCGGCCAGGGCCAACAAGAGAAGCGACCGCATCTCCTTCATGGTGCCACGTTCAGCAGGCTGCGCCAGCGCCTTGGGCCGCCTGGAGCAATCCGAGCGCCGCGGACGCCCAGAAGGGTCCACGCGGGCGCAGCCGACGGCCGTTGTACTCGGTCGCGGAACCGCACTACAGCGGGATGTTGCCGTGCTTCTTGCGCGGGTTTTCTTGACGCTTGTTCACCAGCATCGCAAAGCTGCGAATGACCTCGGCGCGGGTGTCTTCCGGCCGAATCACGCGGTCGATGAACCCAAGCTCCGCCGCCTTAAACGGGTTGGCGAACAACTCGCGGTACTCGTCGGCGAGCTGCTTCCGCTTCGCCTCGGGGTCTTCGGCAGCCGCGAGCTCGCGGCGGAAGATGATGTTGACCGCGCCCTCGGCCCCCATCACGGCGATCTCGGCCGTGGGGTACGCCAGGTTGATGTCGCCGCGGATGTGCTTGCTCGACATCACATCGTAGGCCCCGCCGTACGCTTTGCGCGTCACCAGCGTCACCTTGGGCACCGTGGCTTCGGTGTACGCATACAGGAGCTTGGCACCGTGCCGAATGATGCCGCCGTACTCCTGGTCCGTCCCGGGTAGGAAGCCTGGCACATCGACGAGCGTCAGCAGCGGAACGTTGAACGCATCGCACATGCGAACGAAGCGCGCCGCCTTGACCGAGGCGTTGATGTCGAGACACCCCGCCAGCACCAACGGCTGGTTTGCGATGACGCCGACGGGCTTGCCGTCGAGCCGCACGAAGCCCACCACCATGTTCTTGGCGAAGTGCTCTTGCACCTCGAGGAACTGCCCTCCGTCCGCGACCTCTTTGACAACCGTCCGAATGTCGTAGGGCTTGGTGGGGTCCTCGGGAACGAGGTCCGTCAGACCCACGCACGGTCGTGCGGGGTCATCGGCCGCCGCGATCGCTGGCGGTGCGTCCATGTTGTTGGAGGGCAGGAATGCGAGCAGCTGGCGGACCATCGCGAGCGCGCCCGCCTCGGAGGCGCACCGGAAGTGTGCGACGCCACTCTTCTCGTTGTGGGTCCCTGCCCCGCCGAGTTCTTCTTTGGTCACCTCTTCGTGGGTGACCGTCTTGATCACGTCCGGCCCGGTGATGAACATGTAGCTGGTGTCCTCCACCATCAGCACCAGGTCGGTGAGCGCAGGCGAGTAGACCGCTCCGCCGGCACAGGGCCCGAGGATGACCGAGAGCTGTGGCACCACACCCGAGGCGAGAACGTTGCGCTTGAAGATCTCGGCGTAGCCGGCCAGTGACTCCACGCCTTCTTGAATCCGCGCGCCGCCGCTGTCGTTGAGCCCGACCACAGGTGCACCGACCTCCGTGGCCATGTCCATGATCTTGCAGATCTTGCGCGCGTGGGCCATCCCGAGGCTTCCGCCGAACACCTCAGCCTGCTGCGCGAACACGAACACCGTGCGTCCATCGACGGTCCCGTGCCCTGTGATCACTCCATCGCCGTACGCCTTCTTCGACGACATGTTGAAGTCGGAGACAGCGTGCGTGACGAACGGATCGAGCTCGATGAACGACCCTGGGTCGAGCAGCTGCTCGATGCGGTCCATCGCGAGCTGGCGACCCGATGCCGCGATCCGCTCCGCTGCCTTCTCCGCCTTGGCCTTCGCTGCGTCCACCCCGGCCTGGCCTTCGCGGGCGGCGTGCGGGTGGGCATTGAGCGACGCCAAGGTCTGGTGAAGCTCCAAGCGCTGCGCAGTGCGTCGGGTCGAATCCGAAGACATCGGGCGCAGACTACCGGCGAACCTCCCGATTGAAAACGCCCGGCGCGGTCCCCTAAACACGAGTCACCGCACCACGCCAGTGAGCAAAGGCCGCAGCGAGGGAGCCCAGAGCACCTCGGCGAGGGC
>JBOEGF010000070.1:0-16221 GCA_050633305.1 Nannocystales bacterium | reverse complement strand
GCGCGGATCAAGAAGATCGGAAAACTGCCCGGCGAGGGCCGCCGGTCGCTCACCTGGTACCTAGGACTCGAGGTCGAGTAGCCGCGGGCAAAGAACCTGTAGATCGCGTCGAATGCGAGCGCCCCATCCGGCGGACACCAGTCAAGGTCGTGGAACTTTGGGCCATCATGCCAGGGGGTCTCGACGGCCCAAGCGGCGCCCCCCGCACGCGACCGCGAGGGTTCCGAACTCCGGGGGTCGGCGGACGGAACTGAGCAGTGGCGCTTCGCAGCTTGCCCGCCCATTCCCGCCTCGGCTCACGCGCACAAGTCGTTCACACAGTCGTCGCTCACGCAGTCGTCATCCCACGAGCACGCATCCCCGTTGGCGCCCGCGGAACAGACATCATCCACGCAGATCTCAGTCACGCAATCGCCATCACTACCGCACGCATCCCCGGGCGCTCCCGCGGAGCAGACGTCATCCACGCAGATCTCACTGACGCAATCGGCATCACTGCCGCACGCACTCCCGTCGGCGCCGGTCGAGCAGACCTCGTCGACGCAGTACTCGCTGAGGCAGTGTCGGCCCGTGGGGAACAATGGAGCAGGATCCGGCGCTAAGCGGCGCCATGACCGCTATGTGTCGTCGTCGAGTTCTCGATCTGGGCTCTGGAGCGCCCGAAGGCGTCCTCCGAGGTTCGGGACCGCGAACGCGTAGTGCCCCTGGATGTTGATGTGCTTGCGCATGAGCGGCGAGAGGCGAGCGACGTCCTGCTCGTCGACGGGAAAGCCGTCCACGCGGAGCTTCTCAAGGGCCGCGTTCATGTACCGGGTGTTGAACAGCACGATGATGTTGAGGACGAGCCCGAGCGCTCCGAGCTGGTCTTCCATCCCGTCGCGGTACCGCTGCCGAAGTTCACCGCGTTCGCCATGGAAGAGTCGACGGGCCAGGTCATGACGCCCTTCCTGGAGGTTCGCCTGCACCTTGATCTGCCGTCGATAGCCGCGGTCGCTGGCCAACCGCAGCACGTGGAGACTCTTGTGGATGCGGCCGTAGTGAGCCAGGGCGACACCGAGCGGTGTTGGCCGCCCGTCGCGTTGCAGCATGCGGATGATGTCGTACGAGCGAACGGTTCCCGTGTGAATCGAGGCAACGACCCGGAGGATGTCGGGCCAGTGCCGGGTGATCTTGCTGACAGAGATTCGCCCTCGAGCGGCGGTGCTGAGCGACCCGTAGTCAGCATTGCGGTTGACCCTCCAGAGCTTCTGGTCTGGGAGGTCGGCGAGCTGGGGGGCGTACGTGCGGCCTGAGAGTGAGAGCAGGCCGAACACGATGTCCGAGTACGACGAGGTGTCCGTCACGATGACCTGCGGCCGCACGCCTCCATCCTGGTCGTTGAGGACATCCAGAACGTGCAGGGAGTCACGCGGGGTGCCGGCGACGACCTTCGCCGCCAACCCTGCAGCATGGTCATTGAGCATGTTCAGCCACGTCGCCCCTGCTCGACGACCGAAGTACCGGGGGTTCGGGCGAGCATGAATGGTCGCGACGGGGACGACGAACCGCAGGCCATCGACCGATGCGACGTGGCCGCCTCCCCAGGCACGCACGAGCGGGATCTTGTCCTGCCCTTCGAGCAACGCCTGGTTGGCCCGCTTGATGGTCTCAACACGCAGGTAGGTCTGCTCGAGATGCGAAAGCCGAGCTCGGCTCAGAGCTGAAACGCCCTCTTTGGCCACAGGTCTAAATCCGATGTTGCACGCCTGCGCGACCAGAAGCGCCGCGATGGACAGCTCCAGGTCCTTCACACGACTGGCGCTCTCTCCCAACGGAGTGAACGCCTGGTGGAATCCCGTCCACATAGCGACTTCGAGCAGTACCTCAGGCAGCTCGACCTGCGGCAACATGCGTTTGACGGCGGCCCGCAGCGCGATGAGGCTCGGCGGCTCTGACTCGGCGGCGAGAGCCTCGAAGCGAAGCTGGCCGTCCTCGTCGACGGTGACGCCTCCATCGTCTTCGAGCTGCTCACCCACGATGCGGTACGCCTCATCGAGACGTGAAGACAAGGCGTTCAAGTGCTCGTCTGGCGTCTCGGGGAGATCGAGACTCGCCAGGACCGTCGGTCGCACGCGTGTCCATTCGTCCCCCGCCAAGAGCTTCGCCCGCGGGTCGCTCCAGCGGGAGGAGTGAACGGCACTGATATCCCGACGAAGAAGGTGCCTCCAGAACTGTTCGAGGACGCACAAAACGTAGGCTCGCCAGTCGACCTCGCCAGCTTCCAGCGCTGGCGCACGGAGAACCAGATGCCGCCAGGAGCCCGCCAGGAGGGTTTCGTCAACCTCCTCGCGGGGGACTTTCTTGCGCCCGAACAGACTTGGAAGCTTCTTCATCGCAGCCAGCAATGGCGCCCCTTCGGCCGTCGCCGTGAACTCGAGGCCCTCTGCAAGAGGAGCAAGGAACGGTCTTACGACGCGGTACTGCTGGACCAGTTTGGCGCGCATCTCCTCGTGGAGATCGGAGTCCTCCGCCGGTGTCATGCTCGCGACCGTCGCGAGTGCCTCGTCCAGCGCTCCTGGGTCGACTGTCTCGGCGAGCGCTTCTCGGATCTCGGAGGCCGAGGCGTCCGCGTTGGCATCCCTCAGGGCTCTCGCCACGATCGCCAGCTTCGAGGATGCGATGGCGAGAGTCGGATAGGCGCTCGCGCGGTCTTTCGTCGTCTCCCTCTTGGCGCGCGCGACGAGGCGCGTCGCCATCAGGGCGTCGAAGACATCAAGCGCATCATCGATGGCGCGTTCGCGCAGATGGACGACCGTGGCGAGCATCGTCGCGTACCGCCGCCGCGGCGGATGTCGCCTGACGTAGCTCGCTTTGCTCGAGCGTCCGTACCGGGCCAGCTCCATGAGCCTTCGGGGCGGAACGACGGAGCAGTCGACGTCCGTGAATCCGAGCGCCTCGATCTCGGCGACCCGTGCCAAAGCCCCCTTGAACTGCGTACCAGATGCCCGTGTCGGCCCCTTTCGAAGACGCTCGAACAACGAAACGAAAGCATCTTCTTCGACATCGAGGAGTCCATCGAGTCGGTGTCGTTGCTCCTTAGTCGTCAGGTCGAACAGCGCAGCCCAGATCTTGGCCTCGGCCTGCTCGCGCACCCGGGCAACGAATCTTGCCAGGGGAGTCAGGCCTGGCAGCAGCACTTTCTCCTCCCGTAGTTTTTCGACCGTGGCATCGAACAGCGCTTTTGGTCCCTCGCCAGTCGTCCACGCTCGAGCATCGAGCCATGTTTCGATTTCGGTCTCGGCTGCCGCGAAGTCTCGATAGCCATAGGCCTCACGAAGTTTCCACTCATGCTCGAGCACGGTCTTCGGTCGCTCGCCGTACAGCTCGATGCATGCCGGATCGGAGATGTGGAGCTGCTCGGCCACGTAGTTGATCGCGGCCTCAGGAGCGGCGGCGGCGTCGTCGAGAAAACGCCCGAGCATCCGAACCGTGCCGAGCTGGACGCCGAACCCAAGCCGGTTGTGGTCACCTCGCCGCTGATCAACCATCTGACGAGCCTCGTCGTCCAGGTAGAAGAACCGCTCCAGCTCTGAGCGGGAAGGAGGCTCGGAGAAGCCTCCGTAGGCAGCCTCCTGTTCGTCTGTCAGAAACTCGACTGGCATCGATTTTGTCCCGTCACCCGCTCGTGCGGGCAGATTTCGCCTGCTACATCCTGGCCAAAAACTTTAGTTTTTGGCCACTCCCGCAACAAGCTCGAAACGAGCCTCCTGCTGGCCGAATTCACCGCTTCTGGGGTCCCCATTCCAAGGGGGTTTTTGGCCAGGGGTCAGATAGGCTCGTGACCTTCATGAAGGTCGGCCTCTACGCCAGGGTGTCCACCCACGATCAGCAGACGTTGAAGCTCCAGATGAAGGCCATGCGTGCCTACGTCCGCAGCCGAAAGTGGTCGGCGACGGTGGAGATCAAAGACGTTGGCTCGGGGGCCAGCGAGCGAATCCAACGGGACGAGATCATGAAGGCGGCGCGCCGCCGGGACATCGACGTCGTCCTTGTCTGGCGCCTCGATCGATGGGGGCGCTCTCTTCCCGATCTGCTCGGGAGCCTGCAGGAACTCAGCGAGCTCGGGGTGAGCTTCATTTCCCTCACCGAGGCTCTCGACCTGACCACGCCCAGCGGGCGAGCCATGGCAGGACTCCTTGCCGTCTTCGCCGAGTTCGAGCGAGACATCCTCCGCGAGCGGGTCAAAGCCGGCATCGCCCACGCTCGCAAGGAGGGCCGGCCCCACGGGCGCCCCGACACCGCACAGCAGAAGGCCGGCGACGTCAGGAAGCTTCACCGTCAGGGGCTCAGCAAATCGGAGATCGCCAGGCGGCTCGGCATCGGCCGAACATCGGTGCGCCGCATCCTGGGCTGATGCTTTCGAGCGTTCCGAAGCCACAGGCGAAGCGGCAGCTCGTCTTCATGGAGCGTCAGTGGCGCCGCTTAGCGCCGGATCCTGCTCCATTGTTCCCCACGGGCCGGTTTGCAAGCGCGAGGGGGTGACGATGCGCGCCCTTTTGTCCGTGGGTCTGGAGATGGCGGTCGAGCGCTTCGAGGTGTTGGGCCGGGAAGGGGAGAGCGATGGCGACTCGCTGGGATGACACGCGGCGTCGGTGGTTCGTCGACGGCGAGCCCGTGCACGCCGGTGCTGCGCTAGAGCTGCGGGGCGTGGTGGTTGCCGGCTACGACGACAACGACGAACCGCGGATGGGGCCCGGCGAGTGGTTCACCGTGCGGATCGAGAGTCGGGACGGCGGGCGGGTGCTCGATGCGTACTCCGAGATCCACGGAGTGACGTTCTGCGCCCGGGCGGTCGCCGGCTTCGACGGCGACGAGCCGTTCTCGACGCACGCGTTGCGGTGGCCAGTTGGTGACGGTCGCGTCGATGAAGGGAGGTTTGGACGATGAGGACCACGCTAGAGACAGCGAGTGTCGGCGCCGGTACGCCGATGCACTGGAAACGCCTCGCGCAGCGGAAGCTCCGTCAAGTCCTTGAACTGCTCGACGACGACGACCAGGCCGGGCTCGGCGAAGCCTTCGAGCTGGTCGAGGAGGCCGGGGTGGCGATCGACGAGCTGCTGCAGCGGCGGGAGGTAGACGATGGGTGATCTGGTGCGACTCGATACGCGCGGGCTGGTACCGGCGGCGGTGGGCGAACTCGGGCGCAAGGCGGAGCGGAAGTTCGTCGAGTTCTTCACGGCGCATCTCCGCAACGACCACACGCGGCGGGCCTATGCCCACGCGGCGGCGCAGCTCTCGGAGTGGTTGGCGGCGAATGGGCTCAGCTTGGCCGAGTTGGAGCCTTCCGAGGCGGCGGCGTACATCAAGAGCCTCGAAGTCGAGGGGAAGGCTCCGACGACGATCAAGGCACGGTTGTCGGCGCTGTCGAACCTGTGTGACTACCTCGCGAGCAGCGGGGTGCTCGACTGGAACCCGTTCAAGGTTGTTCGGGGGCCGCGGGTGTCCCAGCGCGAGGGGCAGACCCCCGTCCTCGAGCCCGAGATGATACGGGCGTTGCTCGACTCGTTCGAGGGCGAGTGCGTGGTGGCGTTGCGAGACCGGGCGATCGTATCGACGATGCTGTTCTCGTTCGCGAGGGTCGGTGCGGTGACGAAGCTCGACGGGCGGCACTACGAGGTGCAGGGGGTGAAGGCGTCGCTGCTGCTCCACGAGAAGCGCGGGAAGAAGACGCGTGTGCCGTGCCATCACGAGTTGCGCGAGGCGATCGATGCTTTCGTCCGGCGTTCCCCGGCAGGCCCTCGGACGCCGCTGTTTCGAAGCGTCGCTCGGGCTCTGGGTGAAGACGGAGAGCGGCAGCTGACCCGGAGGCGGCTGAAGCCGTCGAATGTGCTGGATATGGTGAAAAAACGGTGCGCAGCGGTGGGTATCGATCCGGTGTTGGTGTGCAACCACAGCTTCCGGGCGTCAGGGATCACAGCGTATATGGCAGGCGGCGGCAGTATTGAGACGGCGGCGGAGATCGCTGGGCACGCGAGCACGGAGACGACGAAGCTCTACGACCGAACGGCGAAGACGGTCTCGCGCAGCGAGATCGAGCGGATTCGGTTCTGATGGTGATCGCTAGCTGGGGTGCTCTGTCCCGTCAGAGAACCACGACTCGCCTTCGTCCAGAAGCTTCTTTGCTTCCGCCTCTCCGAAGTGTGCGGTTGTTGCACTGGGGCAGAGCAGGTCGCTTCGAAGGGTGCCGAGCTCAGTCAGCCAGTCCTCGCGAAGTTCAGAAACCACCTGGTTGTGGTAGTTGGCTAGCCAGGCCATCTTGGTTCGAGCTCTGACGTTCTTTTTCGGGATGGACCCGAGTGCGCCTTCGATGCGAGTCGCGTGTTCCTGGAGGTATTCTGGAAAGTGATCCGGGTGGTCCAGCTGTCCTGCGAAAGCGCGTAGGTAGTCGATGGACCACTGTCCGTCCGCGGACTGGTGTATGGCTGGCGGTGGCAGCATTGAGACCGCGGCTGAGATGGCCGGCCACGCGAGCACGGAGACGACGAAGCTCTACGACCGGACGGCGAAGGTGGTCTCGCGCGGGGAGATCGAGCGCATCCGATTTTGACGGAGTAGAGGGCGGAAGCGGCGCCGATTAGCGCCGTTTCTCGTTCCGATGTTCCCCATGCCCCGGCCTGGGGCGGGGGTCTTGCGTCATGTGGGTATCCGGCGGTCGTCAGCGCCGGACCAAGTACCAATGTTCCGCATGGGCTGGGTCAGCCCGGGCTGGGGAAGCAGCAACCCGTGATGCAAGAGAAGAACTCAGGGCACGGGTCCTGGCCAGCCAGGCCACAGGCCTGGAAATCATCGGGGCAGTTCTGTTCTTCGCAGTCCTTGGGGACCACAACATCGCCCAGGCATAGCTCGCACTCACCACAGGGGTTCACGCACCCTTCGACTTGCGTGCACGGGTGGCAGAGCTCCGGGTTGTCGATCGCGCCGAGGTCACAGGTTCCCTCGCCGTCCGCGTTCTGCGTGCCGAGGTAAACGGTGGCCGTCTCCTCGCTTCCCTCTGCGACCCGGACCTCGCAGCAGCCGAAACAGTCGCATCCGTTGGGCACGATCGGCAGGCAGTAGTCTAGGCACTCTGGCAGCTGCGCATCGAACAGCTCACCGCAGGAACTGGGGGTCCCCGGGGTGTTGTGCTCGGCGTCGTAGGTGCAGCCCGACGGCTCGAGCGGGTCACACGAGTGGCTCCAGTAGCACTCGTCGTTGCCTGCGCCGGAGTTGAAGTCGAAATAGCAATCCATCTGAAGGCATGTCGATTGCTCCTGCTGCCCGGGAATATCTCCGCTGAAGCCCTCCTCGTTGTTGTCGCACGGCCCGAAGCAATCGGGGTCGGCGGAGTCGACCCTACAGTCGAGGTCGTCGTCGATACAGTTGCCGCAGGCGTACTGCATGCCGGTGCACTCGGTGGGCACGCAATAGTCGCCGCAGCCAAGCTCGAGGTCGCAGGTCTCTTCACAGCCGCAACGCACATCGCTCGGTGTGTGCGTGCATCCGAGCTTGGGGTCGCACCCGTCCACGGTGCAGTCCACCCCGTCGCCCTCGCACTCCAGAGCCGTGCCCGGAACGCAAAACCCGTCTACGCAGTCCTCGACACCGTCACAGATGTCGCCGTTGTCACATTCCCCGGGCTTGGTGCACTCCTGTGGAGGAGGGTCGCTCGAGCTGCTGCCGGTCACGCCGGATGTCGACGAAGAGCCGTCGCCGCTCGAGCTGTTGGTCGTGGCCGTTGCCGCCGTTGTTGCCGGGCCGGTTGTCGCTACCGTCCCGCTCGACGTCTCGGCTGTATCCATGGCCGGGTCGGCCGAGGTGACCGTGCTCGGGCAGCCAAGGAGTAGGAGCGCAGGGAGGAGTTTGAGGTGTGCTGCGTGCGTCATCGTCGACTCAGTTCGTGGTTCGCTCCGTGGGGGGGGCCGTCATCGCGAACGCCGGGAACTCCGCAAGCGTCCATGGCTTGGACGGCACTCAAGCGCAGAATTCTGGAGAACGTCCCCGGTTCCTTTGCGTTCGGGCGTTTTTGCGTCGGGGAATCCATCGGGGTTCCATCGACCCTGCTTCAGGTGACGATGGCAGGGATGGCGACGAGCCTCAGTCTGGATAGAGGAAATCACCTACGGGAGTTCGTCGTTTTCGCAGTACGTCGCTGTGTGTTGGCACGTGAATCCTGGCCAGGTTATGCAGTCGTCGTCGTCGCCGGTACACTCAAACAGACAGTAGCCGTGCTCGCACCCCATGTTGTCGAAGGGGCAGTCGGGGGCCACCAGACACGCCACCATGCAGGTGTCCAAGCACTCAGGGGCGGTGCAGCATTCCGCGCCGGATGCGAGCATCTCGCAGTTCTGCGAACTCGCGGCGCACGGCAGCCCGAGGTCGCCGGGTTCGAGCGTGCTGTCGGCACTGTCTACGGTGCCGCTGCTGGACGATTCGGTCGAGGAGCCTGTCGGCGACGAGGAACTGGTGACGCCTCCGGATTCGGGGCCAGTGGTTGCCGTAGGCGTCGTGCTGGTTCCTTGCTCCGTCACTGTGCCCGCTGAGGTTTGTGACCCTGTCGTCACCTCGGCTGAGCTTGAGGCGGTGGAGGAGGTGGAGGAGGTGCTTGTCGACGACAGTCCGCTGTGCTCAGGGTTGTCGATGAGGCAGCCAACTGCAAGCCCAAAGGAGAGCAGGGGAGCACAGCGGAGCACGTATGGGTTCTTGGGGCGAGTCAGTGGCGTCGTCAAGCTGTCCGTTCCGCGCACGCAGACACGGCGCTCACTGCGGTCGACAGGCGGCCTCCTTCGGGCCACTTCGTCCGGGCTCACGGCCCTGCTCGAGCTGTTCTGCGCATTCTACTTCGGTTGACGGGCGTTTTCGTCGTGGAGCACGCCGCATTCCGCCATGGCCGGGGTTCGTCGCGGGTGGGGATGGCTCTCCGTGGGCTAGGGTCGGAACCCTGTCCGTGTGTGACGCACATAACGCGACGAACGTGGCCTCAGCCTTGTGCGCCAACGGCGATAGTTGGCCAGGGGGCGAGCAGGGGGCGGCCAGCGGGGTTTGTGCGAGAGCAAGCGCCGGGGCTCGGAACGAGGTGCAGGTTGGGCGGCTGCGGCGTTGCTGACTCCGGCGCATGTTGATACGCTTGCGCATGTCCTACAGGTGCATCCTGTCCTCATTGGACATAATCTAGGTTATCGGCCTTTTTGCCAGAGGTGGGTAGGGGGCCTTGAGGCGGAAGATAGGCCCGAAATTCAAGGTTCTGAAACGGCGGGTGTTCAGCTGTGCGTCCGGTGTTATCGTCCCGGCGCCAGTGACGAAGGCCTCGCTCGACGCGCTCTTTAAGAGCGTGTTCCAGCAGCCGAAGAACGGGGCATGGGGAACATCGGAGCGGAACCCGGCGCTAAGAGACGCCTGGCTCCCGACATGCCGGTGTCCTCCGTCGCGCCCGACAGCATCAGCCCAGAAAGCGCCGTCTCCCCACGGCTTGCACGCTGGGTCTGGGCTCGACCGCCAAGAGCGAGGCCGGGTGGTCACATGGTCTTAAGGTCCACCGTGACGCCGGCCACTCTGCGTCGATGGGGTCGGCCAGCGTGCGCGAGTGTCGAGTCGAAGAGGGCGAGGTTCCAGCCCTTGCTGACGCCGCTCTCGTAGGCGACCCCGTCGTAGCCCTTCGACTTGATCCACTCGCATAGGTACTGGGTTGGAAGGTAGTCGATGTCCCGCCGAGCGTTCGAGACTGGCCGACTCATCTCGCGGCCGAGTTCGTTGAGGAAGGGGATGATCCGTACGACTTCGCGCAGACGATTCCCCCAGCGAAATGGAGAGCCGACCAATGGGCTCCGGAAGTCGACGATTTTCGCGTCCCGACTGAGCCGAAACCGTGAAACGTAGATCTCATCATCGACATGAGGTCGCAGTTCCGACGCCGCCGTCACCTCGTCCGAGGCAAGGTAGAGGTAGGAGATCGCGAGCGGGTTTACCCGACCAGCCGTAGCCTTGGTCGGAGGTGGTGAGCCCATCTCCCGCGCCGTGAACGCGCCTTTCTCGGGCGCTCCACGTGCACGGTACAAGGCGCTCCGCTTGCCAATCGTCATCTCGGCCACCCAGATGTGGTCGCCAATCTCGTTAATGGAGTTCTTCAAGAAATAGCGATTCTCATGCCGCACTTCGTCCTTCAGGGAACTCCACCACTCCCTGAGCTCCTGGACGAGCGCGTATTCGCCTAGCTGCCAGTTCTCCTGGTCGTAGACCTGCCGGTCTGGATCTAGCATCGACTGATCAGGATTGTGTTTCGGGTGATGGTCATCCAAGCAGAGGGAAAGGACCTTTCGCGCATCATCATCCGACTCGAATAGCTCCCACTCTTCGGCAAACCGTTCGGCGAGAGTCGGGTGGCTCTCATACTTCAGCGTCTCGAGTGGCATGAACTCCACGGGGTCGTCGTAGAGCATCGCGAGTGGCTCTAGCAGCGTGGTGAGTTCTGCTGCGTCCAGTGTCTTGCGCCTCGACGAACCGCAGACTTCACACGTCTCAACCGCTCCTCTTGCCTTGATCTCCTCCCTCAGGGGGCCCCAGGCGCACTTCCAGCAGCAGTGCTCAGAGATACTCGGCACCGTGTCTCCCTGCTAGCCGGCTTCGACTTCGCCAGGTTGAACGGATACAACGAGCCCTCGGGTCCTCCCGTCCAGCGCTATGTTGGCGCAAGGACTCCTTGAGTGCGACCATGGTTCATGCTCGCACGTCTATGGGGGACGTGGGGGCGAGCGGAATGCTCGCGGTAGCCGTGTCTCACATCAACACGCATGTTCGTTCTGCAGCATGGCCGGGCGGCCCGAGGGCCAGGGGCAGGCTCCGTGGTGCGTGTCGCGGACGACGTGGCGGCCCACATCGTGCTCGGCCCACCGGCTCGGGCGTAGTGCGAACACGCGTGTTCATGTGATCCCCGAGGTGCGTTCAGTTTCCGGGCCCCGGTGCACCGCCCTACGATCAGGGCATGGGCGACGCGTACCGGGACAACGTGGCCAAGTACATCGACGCGAACTTTCGGCGCTTTGGCCTTGAGGTTTACGTCGAGGTTGACCTTGGAAAAACGATCATTGGGAAGCGGCGCCGGCTCGATCTCCTCGTGCTGCGCGAGAGTGACCAGCTCGCCCTCGGGGTCGAAACCAAGTTCCAGTCCACGGGTGGCACGACCGACGAGAAGATCCCGTATGCCCTCGCCGACCTCGACGCGATGTGGATCGAGGGCGTGCTGGTCTACGGCGGGACCGGCTGGTCCGCGGGCGTGCAACACACCCTGGAAGCGGCACGCCGGGCGGTGAGGTGCGAGCCCTCGCCCGGCTTCGCCCGGACCAGGGGCACGCTCGAACTCGACCACGCGATCGCGTCGGTCTTCGGTCTGTGGTCCGAAGTGCTGCCGCGCTCGAAGTTGCTCCGCGCGCATCCCCAGCTACAGCTCCCGGCCCCAGGGTTTGTCAGTGCAGCGAAACCGAAGCGCTCGCGGAAGAAGAGGGGGAGCGTCGCGGCCGGCACCGGATAGGCCGCCGGCGGACGACGCCCGCAGGCTCGAGATCCGCCGATCCGCCCGGAAAATTACGCTGGCGCGATGCGAAAGCGAGCGACGTTTTACGTTGTACGTTTTACCTGCGCGTAAGCACGGGAAGGCACGAAGCGCGGAGGAGCAGACGCTCGACAACCAGCGGGCGCTCCGAGCTCGCCGGCTTCGCCAGAGGTCGCGTCGTTTGAGGTTTGAGGAGCACGTCAGCGCCGCCAAAGGCCGACTGAGTTCGACGCGATGATGGCGAGTTCGACCTCATCGTCGCCGGTCCGGTTGGCCGATGGCCGAGCTAGGCTGGCGTGCTAGCGGTCGCTCACCCGGGCATTCCGTACCTTCTCCCCCGCCGTCGGAACGCATCTTCTCCACCTTCCAAGAGACTGCACACGGCGGCCCTGATGGCTTGATCCTCCAAGCCGCCTGCCTCGTAGACGATGTTCGGCAGGGTGTCCGGAGCGTCCCTGGTCGACGATGTCACGATGACTTGGTCCGAATCCGTGTTCACAACGAGGTTCGCGTTGTGGGTGACCATGATGATTTGCCGCCGGGTAGCTGCTTGTCGGAAGAAGGGGACCAGCTCAGAGAAGACCGATTTCGGATCAAGATTTTCCTCTGGCTGATCGATGATGAGTGGTCGCTCGTCCCATCTGTCAAGTCCGAGGAAGAGCGTCAGCAAGACGACGCCACGTGTGCCCGGAGAGAGGCGTGCGATTGGAACTCCCTCGTACTTGATGCCGTACTCAACGTGGATGTGCTCGGTGGAGAACGCCCAGTTGCCAAAGTCCTGAGCCGAGACCCCTTCGCGACGGGCCTTCATGGCGGATTTTGCATAGGTGGTGAGGAAGCCTTTCAAGGCGGCTGCTGCCTCGGTTGCCGATCCGGCGGTCCATGCGGGGGTCAGATGCTTGTCCGCGACCTCTTGTAAGGTCCCGCGTCCAGAGAAGGGAGGTCTTCGAAGGTCGAGGATGCGCTCTCCAGCCGCAGCCCAGGCGGTGGTGTCGACCCGACGGTGGACATAAAAGGCCAGCTTCCCGTCGGGGGGCAGCTGTTGGTGCAGCGGTGAGTACAGCCCTTCCAGCTTGCTCTTCTCTTCGTCCAGCGTGGCGAAGATCCGTTCATAGGACTCCATTCGCTTCGTATCGGCGGCTGACCATCTCGAGGGGGCGTTCTCTGCGTGTTGCACGAGGCTCATCTGCTTTGCCTCGGTCTTACGTCGACGCGCCTGCTCGCCTTTCAGCTTGGCTAGCCGCTTGGCGTTCGCCTTGTCGGCCCCGAGCTGTTTCCCGAGCTTCTCTTCCCTTGCTGCGAGCTGCGTAATCCCGACGGGGTCGCTCGGGAGTGGGTCGGGCTGGTCCTTCATCCCGTAGGCTCGGAGGTTTTTAAGTCGGTCGGCTACCTTTTTGTCCAAGCGTTTCAGCATCGCGAGGGCACCATCATGTCTCTGAAGTCTGAGCTGGTCCCACTCCGTGTCGACGAGCTGAAGGTCCGCAAAGGTCTCCTGAATACGAGCATGGTCGTCTTCCGCAGCGCGGAGCATTCGGTCAAGTGCCCCGCGAAGGTCGTCGAGGTTCTTTCGCCTTCGTTCTGCTTGGGCGATCTCCTCTCGGAGGGCTGAGAGGGCACGGCTCGCGGCCTCGTGTGCTGCTGTGGCTTTCGGGTCTCCCGGTGGGGGGAGCTGTTTCAGTGCGCTCTCGCAGGCCTCTCTGAGCCGCTTCGCTTCGGCGTGTTTCGCCTTGGCGAGCTTCAGTTCGCTGTGTTCCTGGTAGGCGATGCTGATTTGCTCGGTCAACCGGCGGATTCGATCCAGCTCATTCTCTCGGGCGGCTAGAGGGTCGCGCAGCTCCAGGTCACGAAGCTCTGAGAACGCCGAGCAGTGCATTCGGTCTTCTTCGGGGATCGCGGAGAACACCACTGCCTCGATCTCATCGACGAGTGGCTGTGCCACGCCAGCGTTCGAGCACAAGCGCTCTACGAACTGCTGGGACAGATAACGGACTCTCGGTTCTTCGTCGTGATCCTGTGAAGTGAACGGGCTCGATGTTCGAGAGCCATCCCCCCATTCCAGCTGCACCTCTACGTCAGAGATGTGCTCGCGAGCCTTGCTGATGAAGGAGGCTTCCCCTGCCGGCTCATCCCTTGCGAACGCGCCGAAAGCGGCGAGGTCAGCTAGCGCGGTTTTGCCGGACCCCTTGGCTCCGATTATGGTCACGAGTCCATCGTTCAGCGAGACGCGAGACGTGAGCATCCAAGGGGCGTTCTTGATCTCGATGGTGCGAATGACGTTGTCTTCCGACGGTCCTCGTGGCGGGGTTGGTCCGATATAGACTCGGCGTTCTGGCTCGACGAGTGTCTGACGGAGCCCGTCGAAGGTGGGCTCGGATCGGATCCAGCATCGGCGTTCCAAGTCGGGGGCCAATACGGCGGCGAGAGAGTGGGCGTCGGAGCCGTGAAGGCAAGGTTTCTCGATGAGCCCTTTCTTCTTGAAGTCCGCGCGGTGGCCCGCCCAGTACTCTCGTTGTTTTTCGTTGGAGGAGAAGATGATGTCGGCGAAGGTTCCGATAGCCTCTCGTTCGGCGGAGAACGCTGCGTCTTTGCCGAGCCCGGAAAGCCCGTCGTTGCCTGCTGCAACGGCAATGAGGACGTTGTCTCTGAACCACTTGTCGTCGTTTTTGAGCCGCTGAAGCGACCGCCAGTCGACCTTGAACTGGTTTACTCCGGCTCGTAGCGCCGCCGTTTTTGGGAGTTGCGCGTTCTGTTCATGTTCACGTCCGAGTCGAATGAGATCGTCGCGCGTGCACCGGAAAATCTGCTCTCGAAAGTTCTTGTAGTCGAGCCCCGCAAGCAGCGATTCAATCCTGGCGACGTGGTCACCATCCTCCGGGCACACGAGGAGGTGTACGTTGATACCGTTGCCCCGCCGGGTCTCTACCGTCAGGCGCATTTCGATGTTCGGAAAAAGCAAGGAGACGTTGGGTAGGCGTCCTTTGCTTTTGTGGTCGAGCATGGTCTTGTATCCATCCATGCTGAGGTAGTCGGTGACTCCTAGGGCCGACGGGGCAGGCGTGGCTGTCTCGATGGCGGTCAGGTAGGCGTCCCAGTCCCCCTTGAAGCCGTCATTCTGGAGTGTGCCGGGGGCATGCAGGTGAGGATCCCACCTGAGCCACGTCGCCCCCGTGCTCCAAGGCCGGGTCAAGTCGAGGCTCCGTTCTGTGGGGCGACTGCGTGTTCGAGGTCGGGGGTGCTGCGGGGCGGCATAGCGCGGTCGGCCAGAGTCCGAGTTGTCTTCGGCGGAAGCAGGGTACCAGCAGAGACGGTGGGAAGCTGCGAAGCAACTGTCGTGTTGAGAGCGCTCGCCGGTCAGGTCGAGGGGCGGAGCATCCGGGCGACGTCGAGTCGTACCCCGACCTTGCGGAGGTAGCCCGCCGTTGTGGTGAGCGAGTGGTGTCCCAGCTGGTGCTGGATCGCCAGTACGGGGACACCCGCGAGCGCCAGATCGGCCGCGTGCGTGTGTCGCAGCCCGTGTGGGTGCACCCGCCGCTCCAAGCCGGCCCGCTGGGCCAGCCGGGGCAGAAGATGCCGAGCGTAGCTCGGGTCGGTGGGTGTCCCTTTGAGGGTGCAGAGCAGCGATGCCCCCTGCCCCACGGCCTGCAGTTTTCCGCGCTCCTCAAGCCAGCGCTCAATCAGTGGCAGCGCGTCGAGGTCCGAGAGCACAGTGGTCCGTGGCTTGAGCCCCTTCCCAAGGCGCACTCGGACCGTGCCGTTCTTGAAGTCGACGTCGTGCGGCCGCAGTTCCAGCGCCTCCGAGATCCGGACGCCGGTCCGCCAGAGGATGGCCAGCAACGCCCGGTTCCGGTGCCCGGTGATCCCACGAGTCGAGCACGCCCCAATCAGCGCCCGTACCTCGGCCTCGGTGAACACCTCCGGCGGGAGCAGCTTCCCGCGAGTCGGATGCGGCGCCAGCTCAGCCGAGCCCTCCCCTGCCCCGATATCGAGTTCGTTGACGACCTCGTCGAGCTCGGCTTCGACATCGACGGGCTCCACGACGCGGCGGTCGAGCCGAACAGTCTTCGCGTCGACCTCCCCCCTGCCCTCCTTCTCAAGGCTCGTCGGCGCCGGCTTCAGAAACGACAGCCGTGGGTCGCTGACGATGGCCGGCGCATCGGCCCGCCGCGCCAACCGAACCTCCAGCCCCCTCTTGGAGACCGAAGGTCCCCCCACCCTCACCGAGGCCGACGTTCGCCGACGCTCGGGGGGCGGAGTTCTGAAGAGCGCGAGCTGCATCGCCCTCCTACCCTGCCACGGGCGATCGCGGGTTAAAACCGAAATCGACCTGTCCGTAAAAGCCAGGGAGTCACACTTTGTGTAATTTTCTGTGACTCTATTGCAGCCGATGTGAGGTCCCGCGATCGATTTCGATCATCGGCGGCAATGGATCGATTTTCTCGATCGATGGTTTCAGAGGAGGCGGAGAAGGTCTGTCGTCGGGGCACTTGGGGCGGTGCGCTTGACGGCTTCGATCCCGTCGTCGCGGGAGGCCGTCGAGGTGTACATCTGGCTTGTGCCGATGACTTCGTGGTTGCCGGCCTTGAGGACGAAGTACGGGCTGCCGCTGGTGGATGTCTTCTTTTCGTACCGAGCATCGATTGGCGCATTCGTTTTGACGGCGG
>JBOEGF010000069.1:0-3594 GCA_050633305.1 Nannocystales bacterium | reverse complement strand
GAGCCGAACTATCCGGTTCCGTGCGGCGAGGCGCTGGAGATGATCGGCGAGCTGTTTGCCATCGAGGAACGGCTACTGAAGGCCGACACTCTTGAAGGTGATGCGAAGATCGCGGTGCTCGATCTGCGGAAGGCTGAGCGGGACAAGCACTCGCGCCCGCTACTCGACAAACTCAAGGCTTGGGCGCTGACCCAGCGTGGACTGCCGAAGAGTGGTTTGCGCAAAGCGGTCGACTACATGCTGGTGAGATGGAAGGGGCTTTGTGCCTTCCTCGACGACCCGCACGTCGAGATCCACAACAACCAGACCGAGCGTGCGCTTCGGGGCATGGTTCTTGGTCGCAAGAACCACTACGGCTCACGTTCGAAGCGAGGGACGGAGGTGGCGGCGATCATGTACAGCCTCGTCGAGTCGGCGAAGCTCTGCGGCGTGAACCCGGTCGAGTACTTGTTCAAGGCGGCCGTTCGCGCGATCAAGACGCCTGGTGCGGCGATGCTGCCGAACGAACTCACCGCTTAGCAGTGGCTTGCGCCGCCGCTACGCGACGAGCAGGTGCTTCTGCCGCCAGGGCGAGGACTTACCAGGCGTCGTACACGCGAAGCCGCTCTACGACGAAGTGGGCAAGATGAGCCCGGATTCGCGGAGGCGGACCCGGGCCTCGTCCGTGTGACGCTACGGGAGGTCGGGAACGTCGTGCTGCTGCCTCTAATGGGGCTGGAGAAGCGCGCGGTTGACCTGCTTGAGGTCGACGACGCGCACGCGATCGCGAACCGCCTCGAGGAGTCCCGAGACGCAGAGGTTCCGCGTGCGGCGGAGGACGCCCTCGCCGGAGCGAAGGATGAGGTCGAGCGCTTCGGGGGTGAAGACGTTGTGGGCGAGTGTGGCGCGGTCGAGTTCGCGAAGGATCCAGGCGCGCATGTCGTCGGGGGCGAGCTTGGCCAGTTTGACCGAGTAGGTGACGCGGCTGCGGATGTCCTCGTTAACCGTCAGGGACAGGGTGTAGAGCAGCTGCGGTTGACCGAGAAGGACGAGGTTGTGGTTCTTGGGAAAGTCCTCGAAGACGAGCCGAATACCGCGAAGGGCGGCCGTAGGCATCAAGTGCGCATCGTGATGATGGGGGCGAGCATCTTGCCGCGCTTGTTCTGCTTGTGGGCTTCTTCGATGAGCCGCTTCTCGCACTTGAAGTCGCGACCGTGGGTCTCGATCTGGAAGGCTTGGCACAGAATGCGGAGGACAGAGTGGTAGGTGTGCAGCGTTCGGTTGACGACCGGAGTAAGCAGACGCTTGGGGTCGTGTGAGCACAAAGCGTGCTTGATGGCGCTCTTGCCGGTGCCGGGCTCGCCGACGACGAGGCATGGCCCGCCCTGCTGAGAATGCACGCGCAGCGTGTCGAGGACCTCTTGCTGGTGCGGGAGCAGGTCGATGGACTCCGATGTTAGCGGCCGATTTGATGTCGTAGGCGGTTCCGAGTTTGACGTCGTATGAATCCGCGGCGACTCCCAAGCTGACGTCGTATTAAGTAGCCTGGTCGCTGTCTACGCGGTCATCAGCGTCTGGGATGACTCGGAGCTCGATCGAGATCCACGTCTCGAACGAGGAACAGGCGGTGAATCTGCACCGGACCGTCGCCGCGATGATGAGCCAGATCCCTGCCGAGCAGCTCGAACTCGAGAACCGCGGGAGGTGGATCTCCCTCGATGCCCGGGTCCCCAACGAGACCGGACTCGGCGATCCCGTGGGAGAGATTCCCGCCCAGTTCCTCGAGAACAGCCTGTTCGTGCGGGTGGTGTTCGGGGGCGAGTGATCCATGCGGCAAAAAGGCCGATCGTTGCTCTTATGTTGCCTTGCGAACGAACCCGCATGTTGTTGGTGACGCTCGAACCACGCGCCTTCACATCGCCAACGGTGGCGCGCTCCGCCGCGCCCGTCTACGCGGGCCACGAGTCTCGACATCCCCGTACTTAAAGGGACGCCCCAGGAATAACTAGGGTCGGGCGCGTCCCGGAACGCCGAAGGTCAGGGCACAGTCACGACCAGGATCGCATCGGGGACCGCGAGGGTGAGGTCTCCGGTGACGGTGTTCAATCTGTAGGCGCCGCTCTCGATGTCCTCGCCGAACTCGATGACGAATGCGCAATCGGGCTCCGCACACCTGCGCGGCGCCGCCACGTCGAACGGCTCGTCGGTCAAAGCCCTTCGACCGGACCCATCGGATTGCACGGCGTAGATCTGCAAGATGCCGTTCTCGTCGCGGTCGTTGAACACGACGGTCTCCCCATCGCGTAACCAGGCTGCGGACGTCAGCTGCCCCCACTCGACCGCGGTCAGGAGGCGCTCATTGCCGCCATCGGCATCGATCAGGTAGACGCCGTCCTGGTCGATGCCGGGCGTGCCGATGCCCCGGGTGTAGACGATGGACGAGCCGTCGGGAGACCACTCCGGGCCGTCGTTGACGTTGACGATCAGCAGTGGGGCGGGTGCGCTGCCTGGTTCGGCGACCGTCGTGTAGATGCCGTTCCCCGCGTCGAACACCACCGTCTCGTTGTCCGGGGCCCAACTCGCTCGGCGGACGCTCACGTAGGGCTCGGGGAGCATCACATCGAACGGGTTCGCGCCGTCGTCCTCGATGACTCGCAACACCGACCCATCGCTGACAGTGAGGCGTTGACCGTCGGGCGCCCACGCGACGTCGAGCGTGCTCCTCGTGCCATCGGTGAGCTGCACCTCTCCGCTCCCGTCCGCCTCAGCGACGAACGTCTGATAGCCACCTCCGACCAGCCGGATGAACGCAATGCGCGTATCCGCGGGAAACACTCCCCCGGTTTCCCCACCGGAGCTGGTCCCGCCGCTGTCGTCGGCCTCCCCGGTCTCGGTCGAGTCCGCGGACCCCGTCGTCGCCCCGCTCCCCGACGCGTCCGAGTCGTTGGCCGTCGTGCCGCTGTGCGTGGAGGACGATCCGCTCGTTTGCCCTGCCTCGGGTGACGACGAGTCATCGGCACAGGCAAGGAGAACGAATGAAGTCAAGGCATGGCCGACGAGGCGAAACTGCACGCGGGGATGCGAGCAACGTGTGAGGGGGTATGTCAACGAACTTGGGTTCATTCTGCAGGCCCGCAGGCACTTGCGCCGGGGCCAATTTGGTCAGGGTAGTTGCCGCATGAACCGGGCGACGGCGTAGAAGCCGGAGCCTACGGCAGTGAGGGCGAGAAATGAGACGAAGACCATGGCGTATTCGGTCGCCTTCAAGGCGAGCATGGTCAGAAAAATGACGGGCTGCGGAGCGGTCACGGCGAGCAGAGCGAGGCCGAGCTCGGAGCGAACCTGCGACGTCACGGCCTGGACTCCGCTCAACTCGACACATGGCGCGCCGAGGCTCACAAGGCCGCCGTCGCTGCGTTGGAAGGTGCCACGCCCAAGGGCAAGAGCAGCGCGAGATTCGGCGGCTCGAACGAGAGGTCCAGCGCAAGGATAAGGCGCTCGCGGAGACCACGGCAACACCCGTCGCTGGGACCGCCACGCGACCGTCCGACTCAACCCATCACACCTGCCCTCAACAGCGCGGGACGCCAAGGCGTAAGTCCTCGCCCTGGCGGG
>JBOEGF010000068.1:158-21760 GCA_050633305.1 Nannocystales bacterium | reverse complement strand
CGCTGACCGGTTGATCGCGCCATAATTATCGGACACCGATTTCGGATCATCCAGGCTCGCGATCTTCGCGCGCTTGACGGGTGGCAACCTCGCCCGATTTCCTGAAAATTCCGCCCGGACATATTGAGTTCGACCATGAACCTTGGCCCCTTCGTCGCGCTGTGGATCCTGTGACTGCCGAAGTCTCGGAGCGCTTCGCGTTGAGCACTCCACCCATGATGCCGGCCACGACAGAGGTGACTCCCCGGAGTCCAGGCATGAAGGGGGCCTGGATAGGGGCGCGGCTCTCGTGCAAGATCCGGTCGCATGGCGATCCCCAGGACAATCCCAATCGCACGTGAAGAGGGCTATCACACCGACCGCATCGGAACCTTTGCCGGCGGGCAGTTCATGGGTTTTGTGACTGCGACGCTGCCGATGCCTCCGCCCGATGACTGGCCGGCAAAAAAACGCTGGTATGCGGTGCTCCACACCTTCGATACGACAGGCCAACACACCCGCACCGAAGCCGTATTCGCGGGAACGACGGCCGACGGGGAGCGCGACGTCGTCGATCGTGCGCAGCGGAAGCTGGATGGACTGATCGAGCCCCTCGACAGTGTCCACTACGGCGACATCTCCGTCGGTCTATTCGAAGTCGAGATCGACGGCGAGAGATTCGGACTCGTCGACATGTCAGACCGAAATGACGACTACGAGAGAGTTGATCTTCTCCCCAACGACCTCGCGTTCTTCGAGCCCTGGGACGGCTCCTACGACACGTGATGGCCGGTTACCCACGCTCGTTGCACCAGGCCGAGAGTACGAACCTCACCCGACCGGCCCCCTTCGAACCTGGACATAAAGGACATTATGTTCAACTTCCTTGACCGGCCGGACGCAGAGCGCGCAGCAGCCCCATCGAGCCGTCTATGACGACGAGCCTCGTGCGAGGAGCACTCGCACACCCCTCCTCGCAGCGGCAGCAAAAAATCGAAACCGCTGAAGACCCATTCGTCATGGGCTGCGTTAGGGCAAATATGTCGACGAGCAACTTGATGACGCGACGGTTCTTCACCACTGCCATCGCCGGTGCCTTCGTCCTGCTCGCCGGGGCGTCGACCGCAGCCGCGGCGCCGGAAAAGACGACGATCGAGCACAACGACGGCAAGACAACCGTCGAGACGGATCGGGATGGCACCTCCGTCCGGGACCATGACCATGATGGCCGCGACCGTGGAGGAGAGGCAACACGGGAGACCAACCACAAGGAAGAGGTCGAACGGACTCGCGACGAGCTAGACCGGCAAGGCAAAGATCCGAAGTAGGACCCCCCCTCCTCTTCGCCGCCCCCCGAGTTCGACGATGCCCGTCGATCGGGTCGGGTTTCGATTTCGGAGCCCGACCCGATCAGGGCGGCCCCTTTTCACCGGCTGAAGCCTCTGTGAAAAGGGGGGGCGAAGTCAATCGGTCAGCGCAACACATCAGCCAAAACGGCAGCAGGCGTCCTGAATTCCAACGTCTTGCGAGGTCGGGAATTCAGCTCCCTCGCCACCTTGTTCAGCGCGGCCTGCGAATGGTCGATGGGCTTCCCCTTCGGAAAGTACTGTCGGAGCAATCCGTTTGTGTTCTCGTTCGACCCTCTTTGCCAAGGGCTCCGTGGATCGCAGAAGTAGATCTTCATCGTCGTCGCCAGCGTGATGTCCTTGTGCTTCGCCAGCTCAACCCCACGGTCCCAGGTCAGCGAGCGGCGCAGTTCGACCGGGAGCTTCCGGATGTGCCGGATCAGCGCCTTGGCGACCGCGGTCGCATCTCGCCCGGCCAGCTTGACGAGCAGCGTGAAGCGGGAGTGTCGCTCGACCAAGGTCGCGATCTGAGTCCTCCCGGAGCCGAAGACCAGGTCGCCCTCCCAGTGGCCGGGGACGGCGCGGTCTTCCACTTCCGCTGGCCGCTCGCTGATCGAGATGGCGTCGACAATCTGGCCGCGAGCCTGACCTGCGTTCGTCGCCTTCCTGCCACGCCGAAGCCCACGGCTCGAACGCAGGTGGGTCTGCAGCTCCTTCTTCAGCGCCCCACGGGCTTGCACGAACAGCGTCAGGTAAATGGCCTCGTGAGAGATGTGCATCCGCTCCTCGCCAGGGTACTCGCTCCGAAGCCACCCCGAGATTTGCTCGGGAGACCAGTTCTTGGCGAGCTTCCCTGCCACGACACGGCGCAGCCGCCCCTCCTTCGCCAGCTTGCAAGGCTTCGGACGTCGACCCCGATCCCAGGCCCGTTGGTCGGCTGCTGCGGCGCGATACGAGCGGGCGCCGCCATTTCGAGAAACCTCCCTTGAGACCGTCGACGGAGGACGCCTCAGAGCGCGGGCAATTGCCCGAATCCCCACCCCTTGGGCGAGCCGACGAGAAATCTCCTCGCGCTCACTGAGCCACTGAGCGAGAGGGCCCGAGCACTCCGCTTGCGGGCCCTGGGCTCCACTCCTCCACTTGCCATGAGGAAGCCATGGACGCTTCCTGGGTTGCGGCTCAGCGACCGGGCGATGTCCGCCTGGGACTCTCCCTCTCGCCATCTACGCCACAGCTCTCGCCGATCCGACGCTGAGTAGGTTCGTTGCATCATTTCTGTTCCCCTCGGAATGCCCGTGTTGCAACCACCATCTGACTCCGCCTTCCCTTTTCACAGCCGTCGAGAACCGTCTTACGACCGCAGCGCCGCCAGGATAGCGGGATCGGAACGCCCCGAGATCCCCGACATCAGCTCACTCTTCTGCTCGGCAGCACGGCCACTCAGAGCTTTCGCAACCACTCGCGCGCCTTCCCCGGAGAGACCTGCAAGCCATCCACGGATGGCTTCTCGCGCCGGATACCTGTCCCATCTCTCGTCGAGCCCCAGCAAAGCAGACGTAGCTACGGCGAGCAAGGACGCGTCTTTCATCCCGGCCGCTTCGTGTGCGAACAACAGGACTGTCTCAACAACTTCATTGGCGTAGTCGAAGTCTCGCCGCCCCCACTCAAGTTCTCCCGACATACCGTACGCCCGGGCGACATCCATGGCGAGCGCGGGCTCAGCCCGGATCGCAACTCGCAGTGCACCCGACGACAAGCGAGGCAAGATGTCGAAGAGCATCCTCTGACCTGGCACCTGCCTCGCTAGCGACAGAGCCAGCTCGGCATCGATCGTCGAAGCGCGGTCGGGGTCGAGAGCAGCGCTCGCCATCTCGTCAACCATCTCTCCTGGAGGAGGCGGTGCCCCGGCTCTGGCGACAGCCAGGATTAGGTCCTCGAGGCCCGGTCTATGCTCCGGGTTCATCTGCGTCGCAGAACCGACTGGCACCGACCATCGACCGGGGTTCGTTGGCGGCAAGTTCGGCACGGGGCTCGCTCCGTCTGGAATCCAGCCAAGAATCTGCCCAAGAGCGTAGACGTCGGAAGCGGGCCCCATCCGATGCGCATCCCGCCATGCCTCGGGCGCAGCAAACCCCTCGGTCCCGTAGAACGAACCAATCTGCGTCCGATCAGAGGTCGTATCCCCCCGAGGTCGACGAACGAGCCCCCAGTCGGCAACAACCCATCTTGCTCCGAATCGGAGGATGTTCGCGGGCTTCAAGTCGCGATGCAAAAAACCCTTCTCGTGCGCCTCCGAGAGACCAGCACCAATCTGCTGAAAGAGCTCCACCACATCCGCCGTAGAGAGACGGCCACGGAAGGCATTCAGATCGCCATCTGCCAGCCGCATCACGTACCACGTGTTGCCAGGGTCGGCGTCGATGAGGTCCACGACGCCATCATTCTCGGCAAGCGCCCGGCAGACCTCGATCTCGCGCTGCATCCGTGCTCGCGCGTCCTCAGAATGCGCGTGGAGGATCTTCTTGAGCGCAACTCGCACGCCAGAACCCTTGTGCGTCGCGGCGAAGACCGAAGCCGCTCCCCCGCGACCGATCGGCTTTGGATCAAGGGCGTAGTCCTTCCTCACCCCAGTTGCCTCGAACTCCCCCTCCTCCCGTACGGCGCTTGGCGCTGGCCCATTGGACTCCAGGCGTGCCACGAGCCTGAAGAGCTTTCGCCTTAGCCCATCCTCGTCAGGCTGTCCCTCCGCAGTGCCTCGACCTTCGAATGCTTCGTCCTCGCTGTGCGACCAAAGCGCGCGAAGCACCTCGGCTACGAGGAGAGGTCGCTCGGCGTACTCGACCTTGACGAAGGTCCGAAGACGCCAGCCTTTCGAACCTCCGTCTACGCCGTATCTATCCGAATAGATGTCGACATCAAACTCGTCGTCAAAGAACTCCTGGAACGTCGTGTTGCTGAAGTCCAAGACGTAGCCGCCTCGAATGAAAGCGTCATCGACGATCCGGACATCCGCGTGCTTGAGCTTGTCCATGACCTACTCCCTCACCCGTCTCCCGCCCCCCACTCATGCCTTCCTGCCAGTGCCTCGGCGAGCATCTCCGACAACCTCTCAAAGTCCTTGAACCCGAAGGAGGTCTCCCACCGGACACCGTGCGAGAGAGCATCTTCGATCGACCCCAAGGCAGATTCCAACACCCGCACCTCTTGGTACAGCTCATCGGAGACATACAACCGCGCGACTGCAGCCCGCCGCCCCCAGCAGTGGTACAGCTCGGCTTGGCCCCGCGGAGCCTTAGGACCGGTTCCGGTCTCGATGTTGTCCATCAAACATGCCGTCTCATGAAGAAGCTCGGCAAGCCCCTCCAGCACCTCGATCCGTCGCGTCGTGTACAGCTGGCCGTGCGCTTTACGAGCAGCCATCCATCGAGCAGCACCAAGAGACAACGCGACACCGACGAGGGATCCGATCGCACTGGAAAGAACCCCGGTCGCCCACTCACCCATGGGACCAACCCCGCGCCCGAACAACCGCCACGGCCTCGTTGGCGCCGATACGGCGCAGGTACTTGTCGGTCGATTCCAACGACGCATGCCCGAGCTGCACTTGGCTCAGCTTCTCAGCCACGCCCTCGCGAAACAACTCATGTGCATGCGTGTGCCGCAGAGCGTGCGCGTGCACCCGCTTCGACAGCCCCAGCTTCGATCGCAGCCGCCGGCACATGTGGCGCACGTAGCTCGGCTGCACCGCATTGCCGGTGAAGGTACAGAAGACCGGCCCACCGGGACCGAGGCCCAATTTGGTCCGCAGACCGAGCCACGGCCCGAGAGCCTCGAACGACTCCGGGTCCATCCCCGCGAGCCGGGGCTTGCCGACCTTGCCTCGCCGCACCCATACACCCCCCTCGTCGGGCCGCAGGTCTTCCATCCGCAGGTCGAGCGCTTCGCTCACCCGCAGCCCCGCCCGCCACATCACCACCAACAGCGCTCGGTTCCGCGTCTGCGTCTTCTCGTTGCGCCCCAGCGGCCCGCCGAGCAACCGCTGTACCTCGTCCCGCGTGTAGACCTCGGGCGGCAGGTCCCGCCCCGCCTCTATAGAGGATGGCCTCCCGGACGCCGCGCCCTTCGCCGACGGACCTCGAGGAACGCACCGGCGCGGAGAAGTCGATCGCGAGCTGCGTCATGACGACCATGATCGCATCCGGCGATCCCGTTTAAAAGCCAAAACGCTCATCCCAGCGACGGCCGCCCGGCCGCGACCCAGGTGGCCTGCGCCTCGCGAACGTCCTCGATCGCGGACACCAGCTCCTCCAACGCCCCCAGCTCGTCGTCGGTCAACGCCTCGAAACCAGGATCGGCCGGCCCCTTCGCCTTCCGCCGCACGAACGCTACGGCCTGCACCCGGAAGTACCGATCCATCGCCTCGCGCAGATCTTCCGCGGCCTTGTCCACGCCCCAGCGTACGACGCCCAGCGCCGACGTCGACCCCGAGACTCGACCGCTCCGCTCCGCCGTTCGGTCACGTTTCCGCCTCGGCTTCGATCACGCTTTAACGGCGAAACGTGACCGAAGCACTCCCCCGCGGAGCCCTTCCGTCAAACCCTCCGCTTAATCCGCACCACCGTTTCATCAAGGTTTTCGATCTTCGCGTGGCACTCCAGCGTCGTCTGCCACACGAGGATGAACTGCCTCTTGTCAGGCTCAACGATGACGGTCCTGAGCGCTCCCCGATGGTGCTCCACAGCCTGTGGACCCCGACCGGTCGAAAAATAGGAACTAAACCCCAGAGTGATCCGCGGCACCTCGAACCCGAACACGCCCTCGGGGCTCATGTTCACGACGTCAATACGGTCGCCCCCTTCGTACCGGCCGCTCACCTGCTGGTCATCCGGCGCGCAACAGAGGAAGCGAGGGTCGTAGTCCTCGGGAACGAACGGCTTCCGCTCGGCAAACCATTTTGCATCGTAAGTCCCGGCAAACTTCGCCCGCGGAGCCCAGTAGCTGCACACGGGCCCAAACCCCGCCGCCCTAGAGCCCTCTCGTGGCCCAACACCGGGTATCTCGACGTTTGGGACCGGCTTGCCAACCAGGTCCCCCCGTCTCGTCGCGATCCCTACCCCAACCGGGTTCGGAGCGAACATCTTCTGATGCATGGGGTCTGGATTCGACTGGTCGAACCCGCCAAACGCTCGCTCGTAAATGACGGGCATCGTCGCGAACGGAAGCGGCTCGCTCGGCGTTGGCACGACGCCCTCCCACACTCGATCTCCCACGACCGTCAGAGCTTTCTGGAAGAACGAGGTCCGAAGCCCCACATGGACGGAGCGAACAGGCTTCCCCCCAGGCGCGTACGCTGATCCATTGACGAGGATGTCGACGAGCGGCTTCTCTGCCACGACATCCGCCTCGTAGAGAAGGCTCGATTCGCCATCCTTCCCCCGGTAGACCGGAGCGAGAACAGGGTCTGACTGCTCCTCCGCAAACTCGACCGTCCCATCAGGCGTGACGTCGAACGTTCCCCTAACCGCAACAACCCACGAACGTCGCCCATGGCCGTCCACAACGATGGTCCCGGCAGCCCTAAAAGGCGTGTGATTTTCGATCTGCCACATCAGCGCC
Source organism: Nannocystales bacterium (assembly GCA_050633305.1). Classification (GTDB taxonomy): domain Bacteria; phylum Myxococcota_A; class Polyangia; order Nannocystales; family Nannocystaceae; genus CAJXVA01. The sequence goes on along the minus strand of JBOEGF010000068.1, from coordinate 14,819 downwards.
ACCCATCTGAGTCTACGAAACGCCTCAGCCAGCCCACGGTGTCGCCGTTGTTCGTGAAGTGCTCGCCATCGAAATCGGGATGTTGATCGACCGTGATCGACTCCACGGCAAGCGCCACCGACTCGTAGGCATCGAGCCCGGGATCAGGCTGGTGCTGGTCGCCCACCACTGGCCGGGGTCCTGCAACCAGCACGGCACCGTGCATGCATCGCTCCCGCGTCACCGCTTCGCTCAACCTGGTATCCAAGAGCGTGACGGCCTCCACATGCTCAAGAAATCGGGAGCCAAGAATCGTAATCCACTGCGCCCCTTTGATGCGGTCCTTCATCAGAGGCAACGTGCCGTTGAGATCTTCGAGGTCGAGCCCCCACCACCTCTTCGCGCGACCGTAGTTGACCGAGAACCCCCGAAACTTCCGCCACGCGTCGTACGACAGACAGTATCCGCCGTGCCCCGAGTACAACCTCACAGCGTCGGCGAGTTCCGACGCCACCGTTCTCAAAACAGCCGGGTCGGTGTCGACAGGGAACAAGAACCGGGCAAACGCGTGCTTCTCCTCTTCGACCCGCACACGGCGCACACTGAGCGCGAAGCTATCGACATCGCACGCATCCCAAAGCTGAAACGAAAAATCTCGGCCATCCCGAATCCTCTGGCGAACGACCTCCACAAACGGAAATGGGATCCCGAGTCGCTCAGCATCTCGACCTCGGCGAGTGAGGATCGGCGACTCGACGTCATCCCAGTCGACGGTCTCGTCCATCGCATAGGCCACGATCCGCTTTTTTGGGCACACCTGTTGGTACAGGTCGAAAATCATATCGAACTCGTCGACAGACGGCTCGACCAGATACACGGTCAGATCGAGAACGAGCTGCGACACGACGTTCCCCTTTTCAACGACCGGTGCCCGGATTCGAGGATGAAGGACAGCCGCGCTCACCCCCCCCTACCCCTCCTCGCGGGCGATCAAACGCTGGGTCACCTTCAGTCTGCCCTTCAGATACTCAGCAAAGCTTGAGTACCGCCCAAGCTCGTTCTCACGGAGAGAGTACTCAACCAGCTCAAGCTCCCCGCCTTCGGTCGGCTTCTCTTTGTCGAGATAGAGGACTGTGGACACGTCCGGATGTGCGAGGAGAAAGAACGCGTGCGGCACGAAGTCATGGTCACCAAACGACCTCAAGTGGTCGCCGATCTCCTTCACCCGGCGCTTAAACACATCGCCCCTACGGTCCTCGACAGCCAGCAAGGGCGCCTCACCGATGAAGTCTGTCCACCCGTCGTGCATCTCCAAGAACGCCTGATAGCTCGGGGGCAAAGCCCTCCCGAGAGCCCGAGATGCCTCATCGATCTGAGCGGAAGAACACCCTTCGCCAAGAATCCCCGCGTAGTCCTCGTCGAACATAAGGACTTCCAGTCGAGAAAACGCGCCGCGCAACTCCGAAACCAGGGTTTGAACATCTGGATCTTTCATTAGCTTCTCTACTTGCAACAGTCTGGCTTGACCCCCTGGTGCTTCGCGGGGTCGTAGTCTTGGAGAGTGCGACCGACCCATTCGTTCGCCTTGCTCGACATCATCCGCAGGTTACGTGACGACGTCGCGGACCCTCCAAGCTGAATCTCGTGAATATGATCGGCGCTCAGCCCCGGCATTTTAGGATCAGCTTTAGGGTTCGGTCCGGGACGAGGCGGGGGACGCCCTTCTTTCCAATTGTCGAAGGCACAGTCGGAGGTGAATTTTTTCAACCCACTCGGGCTCACCTTGCGCGTCAGTTTTTTCCCGCGCGGCCCCTTCCCGCGCAACCGCATCCCCTGCCGACGCTTGAACGTTTTCGCCGCGTTGTTCCCAGCATCCCGGTCATCGGCAGAAGCGCCTCTTTTGAGCTTCCCCTTTGATGCCTGATCGTTGACATCGGCGCACTTCTGGCAGATCTGCTCCTTCTCGCAGTCGTCCATCTTCTCGGTGTTACCCGCCGGAGCGGTCGAACACTTGATATCCAGCGGAGGAAGCCCGCCCGCCATCGCTGTGAGCTGCGCAGTGATCGCCGCCGCCGAGTTTGGAGCTGCCATGGTTCGCTACCCGTTGTTGGTCGTGGCGTCTCCGAGCAAGTGAACGTTTTTGCCTTCGAATTTCACGTCCATCGAACCCGGGGCTACAAATTTCGTAACCCCGTGGGTTTGCGCGCTCACAAGCCCTCCCCCCGTCCCCTTGCTCGCGACGTCTCCCATGCTCTTGTACGAAGCCCCCTTGATCGCAGCGGGCTTCCCCTGAACCTTCACCTTCTTCGTATACCCCTTCGGTGAGTCTCCCGACTTCCCCAGGTTGGGCAGTGGCGCCGGAACAAACGGAGCAGGGGGGCCTGGCATCTTGCAGACGTTCGGCACTGTTGCCGTGGAGAGCCCGCTGCTCCCCTTCGTGACAGGCGTCTTTGGTGCGTTGACGGCTACTTTCATCGTTCCTCGTTCATGGGATGCGAAGGAGAAGAGCTGCCCGCTGCCCGCTATCCGACGCAGCCCACAGCAGAGCATAGGGCCCCTTGGAGTATCCACGACGACCGGACTCGATGGCCAGGGCCGCAAAAAGAGGCCCTGACGCTGCGCCCACATCCCCCCAACAGTCAGCCGGCGCCACAAAGGTCTCGACCGCCCGGAATGCGTTGGCGGGCAAGCGCTGAGTCGCGTACATGAACTCCTCCGTGCGGTGGAACTCGCCGTTGATGTCGCAGTAGGTCGTCGCGACTGCCTCTGACGGCCATGAGAGACACCCGAGCGCGTCATGAATCGCGCTCGTCAACACCTCCCCCGTGCAAACAAGGTCGCTGCCGTAGAACGCTGGCTCGATCGCGATCCCATCGGACACGATGTCGGCCAGAGACGGTCGCCTGATCGCCCGAGCCACAGACGACGAGCAAATCGCCAGCATCCCAGCCCCCTCACCGGGAGGGAATCCCCACTTGTTCCCGACCGACTTGCAGCGCCCTGCTTCATCGAGGCGCTCGAGGAACACCGGGTCGAGATGAGAATCAATGCCTCCGGCGATCGCTAGCTGCACAGCTCCCGACTCGACGACCAGCCTTGCCTGTTGAACAGCAACAAGACCAGCGGCACTCCCCCCTGTAACAACGCGAACCTGGGCCTTGCACCGCGACTCCACTGCACGAGAGAGACCGCTCGCCAACCACTCGGAGTCGGCCTTCGTGAAACCGAGTGCTGCATCTCGGACCCCAATAAAAACCGGGACAGCAACCCCCTGCGACACAGGAAGCTCCGCGAGACACTCCTTGAGCGCAGCGATGCCAAGCGCGAGCATACGCCTGCGGGAGTCGAACTCATCGAGCGTCCGATCCATCCCAACGACAAACGCCTCTCCGTCGATGTCGTAGAAACGCGGATGGCCTCCGAGCCGCGATATCCCAGCTCTCACCGCAGCAGCGGATGACGGTGCACTCAGCCCCACCGGAGTCCGCGCCCCATGGGCAACAATGCAGCATTGGCTCTGAGCGCTCACTGCGTCGACTCACCATCCAGAAGCCCAGGAAGCTCCCCATCGATAGCTACCACGTTCACCACGACCCCGTCGCCTGCCATCGGTGGAAGCGACTGAGCGCCAAAAGAGCATGATGAAGCTCTGCCTCGCCGCCATTTTTTCGCAGCTCGTGGCAAGCCAGGTCCAGCGCCTCCGCGAGCCTCATCGCCACCCACCCCACCCGCTCGCTCAGCTCGACCACCGCTCGCTGTGGGTCTCCGTCTCGGCCGAGAAAAGCAGAGCCGTAGAACCACGACCCATCAGGTTCTCGTCGCAGCGGCCCGCAACTGACGGTTCCCCTTGGGACATCGCACGGCATCACGGCATCAACACCCGAAACCGGGACATAGCCCCGTCAACGACAACGGGGTCAACAGGACCCTCGGACAGAGCATCCAGCAGGCCCTTCATCGCCTTGTTGATGGGACGAGCCCAAGTGTCGATTCCGAGCCCGACGAAGATCTCGACGAACCCCCGGACCTCCTGCCAGTCCCTTTCAAACGCCTGGGCGAGCCCCAACGCGACGACCCAGTCGCGACGACCGACGGCGTCTTCGAGCTCCGCCCATCCCTCCGCGGCCTTTCGTTCAGCAGCCACGCGCGCCCACAATTGCCTGCCTGATCCAGCGAAGCGCATTTGCTGCCGACTCACCGCTTCCCACAGACATTGAAAAGGCGACCCGGATCGCCAGATCCTCGGCCTTCTTCAGACAACACCGAGCGACTCGTCGCCCCCCTCGTACCAGAGGCCCTACCCTGCGTTGCTTCATGCGTCCGACGAACACACCGACACACAGAGCAACTCTCGGTCCGCAACAACCGCCTGTGGGAATCCAGGGACTTACGGCTTCCTCCGAGGAAGAACGCTTCCTCCGGGGAAGAACGCTTCCTCCGGGGAAGAACGCTTCCTCCGGGGAAGAACGCTTCCTCCGGGGAAGAACGCTTCCTCCGAGGAAGAACGCTTCCTCCCTACCGAGCGACTCCAAGCCTCTTGAGCAACTCCAAGAACCCCCGCTTTGAGTAGTCGGCGATTTCAACCGCCTTCTCAAGGTTGCCTTCGGTGAACCGCAGCAGATTCTCGCAATACTCGCGCTGGAACCCGTCGGTGGCGCAACGCAACGGAAGCAGGCCGCCACTCACCCCATCGCGCGCTCCCACCTCCCGATCCCCAAGGCCTCGGAGCGCGCTCGCTGTGATCTCGTCGCCATCAACCAGGTACGCAGCACGCCGCACGACCGCCTTGAGCTGCCGAATGTTGCCCGGCCACTCCAGCTGCTCTAGCTCGTCGACCGCATCTTCAGACAGCATCAACTTGCGGCCGTTGCCTTCAGCGTGGGAGCGCAGGAACAAGCTCGCCAACCCGGCGATGTCATCCCGACGATCTCGAAGGGCAGGGACTTCGATGCGCATCGTTGCGATCCGGTAGAAGAGGTCCTCGCGGAACCTCCCTTCCGAGACCATCCGCCCGAGGTTTTGATGCGTCGCACAGACGACCCGAACCTCCACCTTTCTAGCCTCGTGTTCGCCAATGCGAGCAACTTCCTGCTGGTCAATGAGGCGAAGGAGCTTCGGCTGCAGATCGATGGGAAGTTCCCCGATTTCGTCCAGAAACAGGGTCCCACCATCGGCTGACTCGAAAGCCCCCGCAGACTCACTCGCCCCCGTGAAGGCCCCCTTCTTGTGACCGAACAGGACGCCTTCTGCGAGTTCCCTCGGCACCGCCCCGCAGTTCAACGCCAGGAACCGTCCTTTCCGGCCAGAGAGATCGTGAAGCGCACGTGCTGCCCCTTCCTTTCCGACCCCTGTCTCGCCTTCGATCAACACCTCAAGATCCGTAGGCGCCAGTTTTCTCAACAAGGCAAACAGCCTTCGCATCGCGACGCTGCGTCCATACATCCCACACAGCGAATCGCCCCTCGCCACAGAGACGTTCCCCTGCTCGATCGCCATCACCCGAACCCGGCTCTCGCCGACGAAGAACGAGGCGCCCTCACGGAGTTCGACGGCCCCCAGAAGCCGCGCCCGCCCCACCCAGGTTCCGTTTCGGGAACCAAGGTCTCGAAGAGCAAGCCCTTGCTCGGACACCCTTAGCTCGAAGTGGGCCTCACTGACCAACGGGTCGATCAGTCGAACATCCTGCCCGGCCCCCCGACCGCCCGACACGACAAGCCCATTCAAGACGAACTCCGCTCCCACATCAGGCCCCTCCTCGACAAGCAGCCGAACACCCGTAGCGAGCGTCTCCACGCGATCGAACGGGCTTTCGTGATGCTGCGTCACCACGGGCACGCGCATGGCTCCAGAGGGCTGCGGTTTCAACGCCATGAGCCAACACTACTGCGCGAGAAAGTGGCACGCATCCTGCTTTGACGTTCGGAAGCATGCGCGAGATCCTCACCGACGGCCGGATGCCATGAAAGATGTGACCCCAGGCGCCACGATCGGCCCCTACAAGATCGGTCCGCAGCTCAACACTGGGGGCATGGGCATGGTTTTCAAGGCCCACAAGGTCCTGGACAACGGCGAGGCCATCAACGTAGCGATCAAGTTCCCGCGACTCGCCGTCGTCCATGATGACGAGGTTCTCCAGGGCTTTCGCAACGAAGCCGAGGTGATGGCGAAGTTTCGGTGCAGCCGGATTCCAAAGATCGACACGTGGGGCATCCACGAGGGCCTCCCGTACGTCGTCATGCAACTGCTCTCCGGAGTCAGCCTCCGCCAGTTCCTCGACGAACTCTCAAACAAAAGGAAGCAGCTCGACTTCGAGCTCGCCGCGCACATCTTCCGAGAGGTCGCACTCGCACTCAACTACGCCCACGTCTTCACCTACGCAGGCCGCCGCATGAACGTGCTGCACCGCGACATGGCCTCCAAAAACGTCATGATCGATGGGTCGGGTGACGTGTACCTCATAGATTTCGGTATCGTCCGGTCCGAAGAAACTCTCCAGAGGGGAGCAAGCAGCGCAAGCATCATCAAGGGCACGCTGAACTACTTAGCGCCCGAGCATGCCGCCGGGGAGCCCTGCGCCGCCTCGGACGTCTTCGGGCTCCACACCATTCTTTGGGAGATGCTGGAGGGCCGAACCTTTCGCACAGGGTTCGGCCAGCAACAACTCTGGGCAGAGGTCATGCAGGGCAACGTGCCCCCCCTGACTCGCGAGAACGTGCCTGGATTTCTTCGCACCTTGATCGAGCGAGGCCTTCACCCCGACCCCGAGGAGCGAATCAAGCTCTCGGATGTCCTCACGCTCCTCGAGGAGCACTCAAAACCCCGGAACGTCGCCCTAAAGGCTCTCTTTACCCGCCACTTCGAGCTCCTTGCCCGACGCTCGGGCTCGACGATCGTCGACGAAGGCTTCGAGGTCCCCAGCGAACTGTTCAAGACCATGGCCGCTGCAAAAGCGGTCCACAGTCCTCTCGGCCCTCCCACTCTCGACCCCGCAGATATCCCGCCTGCCCCGGACCCCGCCCCGGACCCCGCCCCGGACCCCGCCTCGGTCCTCCCGACAGTGAAACCACGGCGCCCGCACACCCCATCGGGTCTCCCCGTGGCACTTACTCGCGAGGAAGACGAGCGGCCTCCACCCCAGGCAGCACCAGCACCCCAGGCGAACCAGCCAACACCGATCCCATCGACAGAACGCCTCCGCCTCCACACAACAGACGCAGAGGTCCGTGACGAGCGAGGCTACACAGTCCCGCTCATGCAGGCGATCGAAGAGGTCGAACCTCCTCCACACCCGAGACCGCCAACCGAAATCCTCCCCACGCCGCCCGAGTTTCCCACCACGACGGCCAACACCACGACGGCAGAAGACACTCCTGTCGAGCGAACACCTCGACGCTGGCCCCTTGTCGTCGCCGCCACGATCGCGACAGGAGCCCTCGCGGCACTCACAGCCTTCGTGATCATCGGAAACACCTCTGAAATCGAAGGCCATCGAACAGCATCGCCGCCCCGGGAAACCGCACCTCAAAAGCCCCGGCACGCACCACCCGAGCAGACAAGGCAGAAGGAAGCACCATCACCCCCCCTCGAGATACCGGACCCCGCAGAGCCACAACCCCAAGCCCCCGCCCCGATAGCCGCCCCCCAAACAGCACCAGCAGAAGAGACCCCCACGGCAGAAGAACCCCCTGAACCAGAAGCCACCCCTGAGCAGAGCAACCCCACTCCCACCGCCCCTGGCACAAGCAAGCTAACGCTCCGCGCGGGCTTCAGCCGAGCCGAGATCCAAGTCAGAGGCAAAACCATCGACCTCTCGTCAACGAAGACGCTCAAAGTCCGCGCGGGCTCCGTCAAGGTTCGATGGAGATTTCCGCCGGACAAAACGTGGTCTCAGAAGCGGATCTTGCTCAAACATGGGCGCTCCTATGTTGTGCAGGTCGAGAAATCAGGCCTCCGACTCCAAGAGGGACGCCGATGATCCAAGAGGAGATTCGGCCCGGCACACTCGTCCTTGATGGTCGGTACGAGGTCATCGCCTGCGTTGGCATTGGCGGAAGCGCGAGTGTCTATCGAGCCCGGGAGGCCAACGGACAAGAAGTTGCCCTCAAGGTTCTTCTTGCCGCTCGCGCTCGAAATCCTTACGAGGTCAAGCGACTCGAACACGAGTTCAACTTCGGCCGAGCGCTCCGCTACATCGACGGCATAACGCCTGCCCTCGACCACGGCACGCTCCCTGAACTCGACCAGCGCCCCTACATCGCGTTCCCTTTTCTCGAAGGCGAAGAACTCGACTACAAGCTCACGTCCGGCCCGCTTTCTCCTCAGCACGCCTCATCTGTGCTCGTGCAACTCGCCAGGGTCGTCGCCAAAGTTCACGAGGCCGGCGTACTGCACCGCGACATCAAGCCGTCCAACATCATGCTCGGACACGACGACACCGTGTCGCTCCTTGACTTTGGACACGCCCGACGGATTGGCGAGCAGCAGCCACCCCCCTCATCGAGCAACCTGACCCGCGCCCATGAGCTACCAGGCACTCGGCACTACATGGCCCCCGAGCAAATCCTCGGAGGCCAGCCATCGACTTCCTGGGACGTCTACGCGATGGGAATGACGCTCTACGAGGCCCTCGTAGGCGACTGCGCCTACTCGGACCTGTCTGCCCGCGAGTCCATCCAGCGACGATCCAAGCCAGACGCCAAGCCAATCGCCATCCGCAGACGCCGGCCAGGTCTCCCGGGACCGCTTGCTGACTTTGTCGACCGATGCCTTGCCTACGCACCCGAAGATCGGCCTCTCACAGCCTCTGCATTTGCTGACGAACTCGAGACGGTCGCCCCCCTGAAGGACGAAGACGAGGCCCCCTCTCGCCCAAAGTCCACCAAGGCAACACAGAGACCGCGCTCGGGAATGCAACTCGGCCACTACTCGGTCATCTCCCAGATCGGCCGAGGGGGCTGCGCGACCGTCTACTCCGCCCACGACACCCGGAACGACACAACCATCGCACTCAAGGTGCTCATCGAGCGCTACAAGGGACGCCCCGAACGAGAGGCTCTCTTCGACCAAGAAGCAAAGGCCCTGCGCCGCATTGGACCGCACGCGAACATCATTGGACTCATCGAGCACGGGCGACTTCCGGGGCTCGACTGGCCATACCTTGCACTCGAACAAATCCAAGGGGAGAGCGTTGCAGACCTCATCGCTGAAGCTCCTATCTCCGCACGCCGCGTCACAGACATCGCGATGCAGGTGGCATTGGCGCTACGCGAGTGCCACCGCGCAGGCGTCATCCACCGCGACATCACGCCCTCGAACGTTCTGGTCGACGATGAAGGCAGACGAGTCGTTCTCATCGACTTCGGTCACAGCGCATGGTCGGACTCGCCCAGAGTCCCCCGCGGCCACCCCGATAGGCGAACGCGCCACGGAGAGGTCGCAGGAGCATCGCAAGCAATGTCCCCCGAACAAGCTCGAGCCGAGCCCGCAACCCACGCGATGGACATCTACGCGTTCGGCGTCCTCGTGTTCCAGATGCTAACTGCCCGAGCGCCTTTTCCCGAGTACATCGACCGAGACATCTTCATCGCGCTGCAATCTCGAAATCACCTCGATGCTCCCCTCCTCGCCTCAAGCAAGTTTCCCGACGCTCCCGCGAGGCTCATCGACCTGGTGAACGCATGCATTCAGCCCGACGCGTCTGAACGCCCCCCGCTTTCCTCTGTGATCCGCACGCTGGAAGAATCCCTCGCCTCGATGGCCATGCCGATCCCTGCGATGACCGAGGTTTTCGAGACTCCAGACAGCATCCTCGCAGAAGCAAGCGCTCCCGCTGACACACCAGCCTCCCCGCCAAAGCATGGGCCATCCCGCGCTCTGCCCTACGCTGTGCTCGGCGTTGCTGGGCTGCTCCTCGTCGTAGCCCTCGTGAAACTCATGATGCCAACGAACGGGCAGCCACCCCCGATCCTGAACCCGGGCCCCCCATCCCGCGCGCCCACTCAGGCGGCCCTCATCTCCCCTGTGGCACCAACCCAACAGCCTGCGGCAACAACAGAGCCCCCGCCTGCGCCCCCCCTCGCCGCCCCGGCGAAGCTCGATCCGCCCGCGCGCCCCAAAACACCCCCCGAGCTGCCCCCGTCCGCCGCCCGCACCATTCTCCCGGATCACCCCTCGACTCCTTCCGTGCGCCCGCCAGACCCCATCGAGGCACCGAAGACGAGTTGTTCAGGACGCAGCAAACAGGCCCGTGCTGCGACCAAACGCCAAGACTGGAGCGGAGTTCTGCGAGCCACCAAGAACGCCTCCTGCTGGTCCGACCAGCAGGAGCGCCGGAAGCTTCGCCTCGAAGCACTACGAAACGCCGGCAAGTACGCGGCGTGTGTAGAACTCGCGACCAAGGTCGGCGATCATCGCACCGCGAAGTTCTGCAACAAGCGAATCTCCCTCTCTCCCTAGGACCGCCCCCTGATGCTCCTCCACAACCTTCTCGCCACCAGCATCGTCGCTGCCGCCCCCGCGGAGGACCCCGAGGCGCTGTTCCCCAACACCCGCCTCGAGATAGATGCATCCGCCATCTCCGAGCAGAGCAGCACCGAAGATGCTTCGTTATGGGAAGACATCATCGCAACGCGGCTTGGCGAAGAGTTCCGCGCCTACCACATCCCTCTCATCACCATGGGAGAAGCGGCGACGTTCAAGGCGACCATCTCTTGGGCGGGTGGCGACGACAGCACCGACATCCGCATTGAGGTCGAAATCTCGAAAGCCGATGCACCCGCCGAGACGCGCTCCTTCATCTGCAAGGACTGCGAGTTCGCCCCAGGGGCAGCCGAACGCATCATCGAAGAGATGCCAACCCTTGTCCCGCTGTTGGAGCAACCTGCACCGAAGAAAGAGGCCCCGCCGCCCCCCGTAGACCAGACACCAACGACAGAGGACCAGCCTCGAAAGAAGGCGCTCTCAGCGGTTGGGTGGAGCGGGGTCGCGATCGGAGTCGTTGGCGTTGGTCTCGTCGGAGGCGGAGCATTTTTCCTCACACGCGAGGAGACGAACGCAGCCCCAGACACGCAAGGCCGTCGCTCTGGCACCGACACTCACCCCATGCGCACTCCCGGCATCGTACTGACGGCGGCAGGCGGAGCAGCGCTCGCCGCCGGCCTGACGATGGTCATCGTCGACGCCCGGCGACAGAAGAAGCGAGACAGCAAACCCAGCGTCACTCTCGGCCCTACCTTCGGCACCACTGGCATCGTGCTCACAGGAACGTTCTAGCCATGCACCGTCTCGCTCTACTTCTCCCCGTCCTTGCCCTCGCCGGATGCTCCGACAAGACGTACCTCTTGCCCCACTACTGCGGCAACAACGACGGAGACGCCTACTGCGCCCGCGAAGACCCGGAGCACCCCTACTGCGTCCTCGGGTTCGATGAGTGTTTCGAGGCTGCAAACCTTGGCGAGTTCAGCAACGGCTGCGTCGCCGAGGCGCCTCCTCCAGAGTGTTCCTCGCCGTGCGGCGTCGACAACGGAGACGCTTGCGTCGATCCGACCAACCCTACCGAGTCCAGCAGCAGTGGGTCGACGACGGACGAACCGAGTTCGACCACAGAGGACGAGACGGAGACCAACGCCGAGACCGACGACCTCACGACCACGACGGGGCCCGAGTGCATGGGCAACCCCGAGTGCATGGACCCAGCCCTCCCCTTCTGCATCGAGCAGACGTGCTCCCCCTGCTCCGCGTCGGTCGATGTCTCGCCCGACGAGGCCTGCGCAGGACTGGATGAAGCCGCACCGTTGTGTGTGGACGACGCCTGCGTCCAGTGCACCGTCGAGGATGCGAGTGCGTGCGGCGACACGACGCCTCTGTGCGATGCGGAGAGCAACACGTGCGTCGCCTGCTCCTTCCACGAAGAGTGCCAGGACATCGGAAGCCCAGCCTGCAACCTCACCACGGGCGCCTGCTTCGACCCCCAAGCCGTCACCGAAGTCAGCCTCAGCTCTGCCAACGCCCTCCAGAACGCCATCGACACCGTGGCCGACGGAGCCGAGCACGCCATCGTCATCACGGGCGGCTCGGGCCTCCACACCGCAGCCGTCGACGGCGGCAAAACCATCGCCATCGTCTCCAACTCCTCCGCCGTTCGGGCAATCAACGGGAACACAGCCCCTGTTCTCACCGTGACGGGCAACAGCACGACCGCCTTCCTCCATCGCATTCGACTGGAGGACAGCGACGACGTAGGCATCGCCGTCACCTCGGGCGCATCGCTATTCGCGGACAGCACCCAGGTCGCCCAGAACGCCGGCGGCGGCGTCACCCTCGCCTCGGGCACGTCTGCCCAGCTCAGGAACTGCATCATCGGCCTCAATGGAAGCGGCCTAGCTGCAACAGAAGGCATCCAAACCGCCGGGGACCTAACGCTCCTCTACTCGAGCGTCATCGCCAACGACGGAAGCGGCCCTCAGTCTCTGACCTGTAGCGGAGGTTCTGCTCTGGTTCGAAACTCTATCCTCGTTGGCCAAGATGCCAGCTCCGTTTCGTGTGGCGTTATCGATGCCTCTAACAGCGCGTCAGACGGAGTTCTTGCCGGCGCCGAAAACGAAAACGTCGGACCTCTCAACACGGGTTGGTTCGTGAACGCCGCGGGAGGAGATTTTAGACTGAGCCCCACAGGTCAAACAGAGTTCGCCGACATCGCCGCGTGGCTTATCGGCGACCCGCCGTTCGACTTCGAGGGCGACGCTCGCCCGAACGTCGACGGTACAGCCGACCACGCTGGGGCAGATACCCCATGAATACGATCGCGCTCTCGCTTCTCCTGAGGGTCGTCCAACCCTCCCCTGCGGACGAGGCCTCTCCAGAAGCATCGGCGACATCGAGGGCCGTCACAGTGCGGGTCACCTCGGCCCTTGGAGCAGAGGATGACGACCAAGTCCGAGAGGTGGTCACAGAACGGGTGGCGACCGTCCTGGCAGACGAAGGGTTTTCGGTGGGAGACGGCGGCTCTCCGAGGCTCCTTTTGATCCGAATCGGAAGGTCCGAGAAGAGGCCGACCGACTACGAGGTTCAGCTCTCCGCTGCCAGAAACACGGAGTCCGCACCTAAACGCGTGGAGACCTTCGAGTGTTCGTGCTCAGCTCCCGAACTCCTCGACGAACTCGATCGGCGACTCGCAGCACACCTTCCGGCGATATTCGAGGAACCCGAACCAGTACTCGAGCTGGACCTGCCTCCTGAACCGCCTCCGCCCCTTCCTGAGCCCGCCCCTCCCGCAGAACCAGAGCCCATCATCGTTGACGAGCAAACCTGGCCAGCACACCAGGACACGTCTCTCTTTGCCGGAGGGATCGCCTCCATCTGTGTTGGAGGCAGCATTTTGTTTGGCTCCGCTATCGGCCTTCCCGTCGCCATCGCCAACGACAGCAACCGAGTGCCGAACATCGCCTACGCAGCACCTGCACTGGGCGTCGCTGGCATCGTGACGGGGGTGATCTTGCTACGCGTCAACAAGAAGCGGCACAACGATCGTCTCACGAACCTTACGCCGCTTTCTGTCCGCTTCTGATCTGACGAGCTGGAAGACTCGCCACCCTCTCAAGGCAACTGCGGCAGGTAGGCCTCTAGGGCCTTCTCGAACAACTCGAACATGTGGCAGCCTCCCCGGACGGAGGCGAGCTTGTACGTCGTGTGCAGCTCCTTCGAGATGTACGTCGATGCTTGTCGACGATCGCCTTCTTTTTCGGGCTTAGGAGCAGGTTTCTTCGCTCGCTTCGTCTTCGCTCGCTTCGTTTTCACCTGCGCGGGGTTCTCCGTTTCCGGCTCTTCTTGAAGAGCCGGCCCAGGGGCGGGAACCAGACTAGGCGACGCTGCGCTGGCCGGGATCCCCAGCCGCTGCTCGATCAGCGTCTCGACATCTATCGTCTTCGGGGCGATCCGTGGTGTTGCTGTAGCCATCTCGTTGTTCCAGAATTTCGTCGATCTCTTGGGCGAGGTTCAGGAGTTGGTTCTTTGCGGCCGTGTTTCGGCCGTACGTAAGGGGCGTCTCGCCGGCGGTCTGCGCCTCGACGTAGACCGTCTTCGCGTCAAGCTGAGTTCTCAGGAGCGGGAGCCGGGAGAACTCCTCCATGGCGCCACGGTGGTCACGACCAATCCTCGTCGACATCGTCACGCCGTTCAGAAGAACCCGCGTCGTAAGAGACGGGTTGATACTTGCTGAAGCCATTTCGATCAGGGCGTACGAGGCCTCGACACAGTCGAGGTCGGAGCCCCCAGGTCGAACCGGGACAAGAGCCAGGTCGCAAACGCCCAACGCCGCCAGAGGGACCTCAGTGGAGTTGGCAGGGGTGTCGATGAGGACACGATCGTACCCGCTCGCCACGTCACGGGCCTGCCTTGCGAGAAGGCGCCATTCGAGGATGTTGATCACCGTCGGAAGATGCGCGGCACCGGTAACAACACCTCTCGCAGCCCATCTATCGACGGTCTTAAGCGTGTCGGTATTGATGACGAGAACCCGTTTTCCGGCGAGCATCCATGCCACCGCCAGGCTCTCGACGACGGTGGTCTTTCCAGACCCGCCCCTCTGGTTGAGTACGGTGACGATCACGAGGAACCACCTAACCTAGGCAACCCGACCAACAAAATTTCCAGCAAGTTTTCAAGCTGGACCGCCGGCCAGCTCTC
>JBOEGF010000068.1:0-120 GCA_050633305.1 Nannocystales bacterium | reverse complement strand
CTCTCAAGCCAGACCGCTACCGTGCTGGACCGCCGGCTCGCCCTCAAGCCAGACCGCTGGACCGTCCTCAAGCTGGACCGCCACGGGGCTGGACCGCTGGCCAGCTCTCAAGCCAGACCG
>JBOEGF010000067.1:0-48658 GCA_050633305.1 Nannocystales bacterium | reverse complement strand
TTCGTCTGACATCGGATTCGTCGTCTCGGACGTGTCCGGTTAAAGCGGGGGCTACTACATCACGCTCACGGGAGGCAAAGCGCGACGGGGTCGGTCTGCTGGATGGTGCCAATACCCGTCGAACAGGACCCATCCTCAAGCGCCCATGCCCTCGTCGCCTTGCGAACCGTCCCGGTCCCCGATAGATCGGGCTCCACGTGTCTGTGCAACGGCTCAGCTTGGAGGGTCCTCGGCCATGGGTGATGGCGCATCGCGGAGCCTCAGACCTCGCGCCCGAAAACAGTCTCGCGTCCTTCGACCTGGCCGTTCGGCACGGCGCCGACCTCATCGAGACCGACATTTGGCTCACCGCCGACGGCCAGATCGTTTGCCACCATGACGCGACGTTGCAGCGCATGACCGGCGACCCCCGCCGGGTGACCGCCGTCTCGCAGAGCCAGCTGATGACGCTCCGACTCAACACCGAGCACGGCATTGCAGGTGAACGAATCCCGACGTTGCAACAGCTCGTCGAGCAGACCCCGCCCCACGTCGTGATCGTCGCGGAGATCAAGGATCCGAGTTTTCGTCACCCCGGACCACTCGCGCAGCTTCTTCGCGTGCTGGGTGCGCGCGTCCAGGCACAACGCGCGGGTATCATCGCCGAAGACCTCGGCCTCATTCGGGCGATCAAGCGGCAAGCCCCCGACCTGGTCGCGGGACATATTGCGATCACCCGGCCCCACGCAAACTCGACCACGGAGCTGCTTGGTCCGTATTGGCCCTGGCTCGCGATCAACCCCGCGTACGTGCGACGAGCCCACGCTCGCGGCCAGAGGGTCTGCCCCCTCGACCCGGATCTTCATCGACGCCTGCCCAGGTACCTGTCCATGGACGTCGATGCGGTGCTGACGAATGACCCTCGGACGACCCGAGCATTGATCGAGCAGCACCGCACCGCATCGCCCACAGGCGCCCGGCCTTAGCACCCAGGTCAGGTTTCTTCGTTTTGCGGTGAATCCATCGCGCGGCGTGCTTTGGGACGGAATTGGTGAAAGCGGAGCCCGCGCTTCGACGTTGGGTGCCGCGTGACCTTGCCGCGCCCGCTTCTGTGCACTCTTCTCCTCCTCGCTGGCTGCTCCGAATCCGCTGTCCCCACCGCGACTGGGGACGACGACTCCTCTTCTGGCGAACCGACCACCGGGAGCTCCAGTCTTCCGCCATCGACGACGGGAGCAGGGAACGAGTCGACGTCCTCCACCGGGCTACCGGACACCGAAGACGGTACGTCCGGCGGCGACGGGAGCTCCTCGTCCGCGGGCGCGTCCGTCTGTGGTGACGGGGTGGTCGAAGGCACCGAGACCTGCGACGACGGCAACACCGAAGACGGAGACGCGTGCCGTTTCGACTGTCGAATCGCCTTCGAAGTGCTCGGGACCAGCAGCTTTCACAGTGGAACTGAAGGGGTGTTCGAAGTCGTCGTCGATGATGATGGGGTCGCGTGGATGGCAGGCGGAGTGCGCGGTCAGGGGACGCTCACCGTCGCCCCGCTCGTGCTCGCCTACGCACCCGACTCCGGCTTCATGCCCGCGTGGCACCCGGCACTCGCCGAAGAGCACACCCTCAGCGCCATCGCACTGCACCCCACGGGTGACATCCTCGTGACCGGTGCGCTTACCGTCGGTGAGGAGCAGGACGGAACACTCGCTCGCTTCGACTTCCCCGATCCACCCCTCGACCCGGGGATTGCGCCCGTGTGGAGCCTGACCCACGACGGTCCCGACGAGGGCAGCGAAATCGCCAACCGGGACTATGCACACGATGTCGCCGTGAACGACGAAGGACAGGTCTATGCTGCCTACAGCTCCCGTGAACCTGACGAGGGCACCGACATCCGCATCTCGAAGTACGACGCCGACGGAGCCGAGCTGTGGTCGTGGCTGTATACGGGTGCGGGCCACGACGATGACTTTCCCCGCAAGTTGGCCCTCGCCCCCAATGGCGATGTGGTCTTCGGTGGACTCTCCTCCGAAGCCCCTGGGTCGGAGGGAGGGATCCTGGGCCGACTCTCGCCAGAGGGCGAGCCTCTCGCCATCGAAACCGCGCTTCCCGACCAAGTGTTCGCGCTCGATGTCGACGCCGACGGTGTGACAGCGGGCGGGATTCGTTGGATCCAGCGGCGGACCCCGACCCTGGATGACGTTGTCTTCACGGACACCACCCCCGGATTCGATGTGATCTATGGAATTCGCGCGTTCGAGGGTGGAGTCGCGGCCGCAGGCGGTATCGGTGTGGTCGGCGAGCAGTTCAATGTGTTCGTCGCCGCCTGGACGACGCAGGGGGATCCGATCTGGACCGACACCTACGGCCACGAGTCGGGCCTCAACGACGTGGGTCGGGACCTCGCATTTGGACCCGACGGGACTCTTTTCGTCGTTGGATTCGAAGAGGTGATCGGCGAGGACGACAATGTCTTCGTCCGCCGCTACGCGTTCCCCTAGAGGGCGTCCCTAGCCCGGATGAGGAACCCGATGCGGCGACTATCGTGTACGGTCGAGCCCGAGCTGGGCTTCGTCGAACGCGCGCGCCAACGCGGCCAGGACTGCGACGCACGACCAAGCGTCGTCCGCAGCGACTCCCAGCGAGAAGTACGACGTGGGTGACTGCTTGCCGACGATGACAACCGATTCAACTTCACCGACGTACGCGGTGCTGTCACTGAACCAGGCCGCCTTGGCGCCCACGTCAGCTGCGACACGACTCAGATGGACCAGGTAGTCTGGACCCACCTCCGTGGCCACGAACTCCGCGCGGTAGCGCAGGGGCAAGACACGGACACGACTGAATACGGGGAGGCACACGAGCTGCGACAGTGACCCCGCGACGATGCCCCCTTGCTCGGCGTCGAATGGTGGAGTGTGGGCGTTGGAGGACGCGTGCGCGACGATCAACGTCTCGCGAGGCTCTCTAGCGACCAAGAAGATGTCCTCGTCGTCCAGATCCGAGACCGCGAACAGCTCCACGCCATCGACCAAGCCGCGGAGTTGGTCGGCACCACGGTCCGCGAGTTCCGCTGGCCGCGTGCTGTAGCTCCCCATCTGCAAGGCGTCGATCCCATCGCCCATCGTCGACAAGAACTTGCGGTACAGAGGCGAACATGGCTTCCCCAGCGCCTGTTCCAACGCGGCGATATCCGCCGCAGAGCTCCCGTGCAAGCCCTGCGGGAACCCGGGCTCGATCCTGGTGCAGTACGCGATAATTTCGTCGATCTCATCCATCGGGGACCCCTCAATCCGAATCGCTACCGCGCACCATGTTCACACAACATCGCGCCTAGAATTCGACGGCAGTACTGGCAGGACGCGATCTCGTGGCCATGGTTGAAGTGTCCCTCGTTGGGGTCATCGGTTCTAGAGACCCAGACTTCGTGCATCCTGATGTCGTGAAGGCCTGCCAGCTTGGCCGCGTACAGAACCGCAGGTGCGGCACATCGACCCGTGCGTCCGAAACTGTCGAACGGAGCCGTGTTGAACGGAGCCCGCACGTTGCGGTACGTGACCGAGCTTCGCGAGTAGCCCTCGAAGGTGCGAGAGGTATCCCGCGAGTCAAGTCCCGGGATCTTGGGTTTCCAGGGCCCGTCTGCATCCCAGGCCCCCGACAGCGCGTAGGTGTAGCTGCCTGTGCTGTCTAGCAGCACGGCGAGCATCCTCCCTTTCCTGCGGTTGATGTGAGCCCGCGCGCCCGCCGTGAGGAGCGCATTGTAGGCAGCATTGGGTGCGGGTGTCCCACCGCGGGCGAAGGTCCGCAGCGCATTCGCCACCAAACGGGCTCGCGTCAGAACCGTCGCGCTCGGCTCGACGTAGTGCCAAACCGTGCGCGGACAGGCGGACACGCCTTCGCCTGCTGCACCCGAGCACCAATGGCAGCGACCGCCGTGTTGGTGGCCGCCGGGCGCGGTGATGTCGCGGTCGCCTCGCAGCCGCCCGTGCGTGCCCGCCATCCATGTGGGGCCTTGCCCATGCCAGTGTTGTCCTCCATCGACATGATGGGTGCACTGTTGGATGCGATCGTCCCAGCTGACGCCCCCTCCTCTGCGGCGCCATCGTACGGACGAGCACCCGAACCTGTGCACGCGGACATTGAACTCGGCCCTGGCTGTGGCCGTGCGCGTGTCGGGCAGGTAGCTGTTCATCTTGTATGCATATTCGACCGTTTCATCCGTGTAGCCCGGATCGGCCGGAGGCCCCAGGTTGCGCGCCTTGGGAAGTGCGAGAAGCCTGACCTGGGGTTCGTCCTCTCCATGGTCGTCGGGTTGAGCCCCCGCCGCGCGGACATGGCCATTGCGTGGCGGAGTCCACGACGTGGTCCCCAGGTGCTCGTAGGTTCCGTGCATGACGTTCTCGGGCTCTCGCCTCGCGAACGCGTCGAGGCGACCCACGTTCCAAGGCGCAGGGTCGCTCGAGAGCGCGAGCAAGACCTCAAAGGGTCTGTCTCCGGGCCCGTTGCCAGCGGTGTAGGTCGTCCATGTGTTGTCGCTCTGTGTGCGAATCTTGGTCAGGCCCAGACGGAGGAACACAACCCGACCGCTCGCTGAGATTTCGTCCCCGCCGTTGGGCTTGTACTTCAGCTTGGCGACCGCCACGCCTGGTCCCGACGCATCCGTCTTGATCTTGACGGATTCTCCGGTGCTCGTGCCCTCAATGCTTCCTTTGCCCGAGGCTGTCCACGCATAGGCGTGGGTGTCGCCTTCATGAGTGTTCGCGACTTTGAACCTGCACGTGGCCGCATCCGTGTACAGCAAGGGGATGATCTGCGGAGATGTGGCCAGCTCAACGACGTCGAGTTCCAGCTCGACAGTCTTCGAGCTCCCCCCAAGAGTCGTCTTAGCAGCGACCTTTCCCGCATCTGAGGCGGCCTTGCCCTTGACGACGACAATCTCTGCAGCATCGACCCTCGCCTCGCAGTCCAGTGGGTCGCCACCATCCGCAAACTCGTACGCGATGCCTGCGAGGTCCGAGTCGCTAGGCGTCACAACGACCTTGTACTCCCGAGTCTGACCCACGAGGATCGACGTGATGGGGTCCCCCCCGTCTGCCGCTCGCAGCGCAGGATCGACGATCGTGTAGTCGTGTGTTTTCACCAGAGAGCGGCCTCGGCTGGTGGTCTTCACCTGCACAGACCGGTCGTTCTTGATGTCGCTCCTGTACGTGGTCGCGAGGCGCACCTCGCGACTCTTCTTCTTTCGGGAGCCGCCTTGGTAGCTTAGCCCTCGAGTATCGCCCCGGATCGACCAAAGGTAGGTCGTGCCACCCGATCCCCCCGTCAACGCTGCACGGAACTTCGCGTCTGCAGCCAGCAGAACCGACTTGGGTGGCGTTGTCCCGTCCGTGGCGGTGATCTCCAGGGTGAAGTCGACAACGTCAACGTCTCCCGCCGCGGTGGCCTGATGAACCGGGGTGTTGCCCGTCGCGCCGAGCGTCAGCGTGATTCTCGCCCCCCCCTGCGTCACGCCCTCTACGAACAGCGGTGTCCCGGCATTCGAGACCGCGAGGACATCCGAGCCCCAGGCGACCACCGCCCCGCCCTGCGCGGCGTTGTAAAGGGTGACGTTTCCTGCGTGACTGCAACTGATGACCGCCGTCCCGTCGAAGTTACTCACCGTACCTCCGCCATAGCGATAGACGATATGCGGCCGGATCCTCAGCCGGTGTGGGTGTGTGGGGACCGGACTTTCGAGCAACACATCGCCATCTCCCACATCGAGTCTCGCCTGAACGGCATAGCGGGCAAAGCAGGTCTGAACAGCGTAGGTCTTGACCGAGCCGAGGTTGGGAAGATAGTCAGACAGCGGCACGCCGGCCTCCTCCCGAACGTGTCGCAAGGTGCTCGTTGAGCCCGTCCTCGAGTGCCTGCATCCTCGCGTCGGCGGTGCGATGGCGTCCGGCAGCAACCGCACGTACCGCCCAAACGAGAGCGCGGTCCTCATCGAAGCGAGCGCCTGCGAGGAACGTCATGCAGACGAACTTCGTCACATGTTCGGGAGCCGTGAACCCGTGCAACGTTGCCCGTGTGACCGCGGCTCGGACCCGCGCAGTCACGAGCGCGCGCCCCAGGGTCGCGCATTCGTCAGGGAAGCACTGCTCCAGCAGAGACGGAAGCCCCTGTCGCAGCCTCGAGACGGACAGCGCGTCCATCTGTTGATCGCTGATAACTAGCATCTCCGACCTCTACGCATTCGAGTGAACGGCACCTCCACATATGGCCTGACCCGCCCCCGGCCCTCCTCTTCTCGCGGCCGGTTTCCCACAACGGGAATGAAGGGCCCGCGGTCTCGGCCTGCTCCAGGGACGCGCGATGGTCGGGCGAGAGAGGTTGCGTCCGCGGTACGCGACGCGTCGTGAATCGCAGGCGACAAACGTGTCGAAGAACGGCGTCGCATCAGCTGTGCTCTTTCCTGGCGGGTGGTGGCATTCATGAGACAGGCCTACTGTTGTGCGGTGAGGGGCTGCAGCGGAAGTCTGGAATGCGATGTGGGCTCACCTCAATCACAGTCCAGTCCCAGCACAATCTCGCCCATTCGCGCGTTGTCATTCCGGACACCCGGCCGAAGCCGATGTCGCAACAACTTGGGGAGGCCGACGGCCGAAGAAAAGAGCCGCCGCTCCGCGCCCCCCGTGTCAGCACGTACGCAATCCCTGGGTGTGCATGTCGAGCGAGTACGGACTCGCTGTCGACGCGATGCCACGAACGCTGCGCGACTCATGCAAGGCTGCCCCTGCCGTGCGGCTGTGCCGCCTCGGCGTGCACGACAACGCGAGCTTCGGACGGGGAGCAAGGGAAGGACTGGGGGTGGTATGCCTGATACGGAGAAATCTCGGCCCATGCGGGCCGGCAGGCAGACTTCGGCTGGTATGGTTGTTGACGCGACCATGACGGGTCGGTCTCCTATCGGTCGATACAAGCTCCGGACGGGCGCAGCCGCGCTGCTGTCCCTGGCAGTTTCCGGATGCGCGGGCGCCTCGGTTCCCGCCGTTCCACCGACCGCGCAAGACCAGGAGTCATCGCCTGAGCCTCCGGCGGGCGGGAGCACGCTCGGCTCGCTTCTCGACTCGGCGGTGATGTCCTGCGTCTCGCCGAGTCCCGACCCCCAGCTCCGGAAATACGTAGCGTCAGTGGGTGGTCGCCTCGCGGCCCGGACGGGCGGAGACTGGAAATTTCGCTTGGTCGATGAGCACCGGCCAAGCGCTTTCGGTCTGCCGGGGTCTTTCGTCTACGTCGCAGTCGGCCTCTTGCATCGAGTCCGATCCGAGGCAGAGCTCGCGGCCGTGTTGGCCCATGAAATGGGACACGAGCTCGCGGGCCATGGTCGAGAATCGCTCGCGGCCGTGTTCGAAGGCGGTCCCGTGTCCAACAGCCCGTTCGAGGACGAGGTGGAAGCGGACGCGATCGCTGTCGAACTGCTCGCACGTAGCGGCTACGACACGGCCGCCCTTCCCCGGGTTCTCGCGATGCTCGGGAGCTATCTTCCGCCACACAGCGCTGAGGAGCTCGCTCGGCGGATCGAGTTCCTCGAAGCGACGCCGAGGAGAGAGGGACGGTCGGGACCCGATCGCCTCGCCGACAGCTTACACGGCGCGGTTCTCAAAACGCCCGGCGTCGCTCTGGTGGGACTCGAGAGCTGGCATGTCGAAGCATCCACGGCCTCGCCGTGCGAGCCGCTGCTCGCTTATCACGATGCGACCGGGGATCGCCTTTCGATTTCAGCACGGAGCGATCTTCCCCCCAAGTCGCCCGGGGAGTTGGCTGCCACAATCGAGGCGCACTCGTTGTACTTGCGCCCGGACCCTAGCCAAGGCGCAGTCGTCGTCCACGCAGCGGTCGAGAGTCCAAGCGGAGCCTGGCGGCAGATGACCTACCAAGGAGGCCCGGATACCACCGTGGAGGAGGCCGAGGCGAAGCTGCGCTCCATGTGGGGTTCGTCGCCGGGGCTGAGGCTCCTGGTGATTCGGCCCAGCGAGGGGGACACGATAGAGTCGATCCATCGACTTCGGTGTCCCGAGGCCGACATCGAGTGGATGCGATCGGCGGGGAGCCCGAGGGACGGCGGGCAGCTGGCCCCGGAGGACTTCGTTCTGTGTACGGAGGAGTTCTGACCGGGCCCCACGGGACACGAATTCTTCACGGACGAGAAGTCGGTGCTGCCTGGTACTCCTTCGAGGCGGTTGGCCCAACGAGGGCGGTCATCGCGTCCCACATTGCGTCCCACGGGCCGAGCTCCGCGATGTTGTCGACGTCCAGTGACCCCTCGCAGTCCGCGATCCCCAACGCGGACGGAGCACGGGGGTTGAGGCGTAGCCCCCCCCCCGCGACAACCACGCTCGCGACGAACGGCTCGGGCCGCCCCTCCACGTGTATGAGCACGAAGTAGCCCGACCACGGTGGTGAAGTCGCCGACAACCCGCCGACGCGACGCTGAGAGACACGGCTGTGCGGATAAGGGGCAAGACCACGGTTTGAGCATAGGCGACCTCGAATCCGCCACGAACGTTGTCGAAACTGCCCCCGAGCATCGTTGAGGATAGGGCGCGGCCAGGGTTGCGAGGGATTCAAGCGGGCGCAGCACCGCCGCGCACGATCGGCTCCCCCACGCCGATAGCTGGGCAAGCGGTACGATGAGCTTCCGGGTACGAACCCCGGGGAGTTCACTCTTTCGAGCGGACGATGTCTCGGCAGTGCTCCATCGCGTCGAGGGGGGCCGAGCACTTCACGTACCAGCTGTCGGAAAACACAGCGACGAAAGAAAACCCGTCGGAGTCTCGAACCCGCTCGATCTCGTGATAGCCGCTCTCGAGGGTCTCTGCCGTCTTCTCTGTCGGCGCGTTGGCCAGCACCTTGGACAGTTTCTTGGCTTCCTTGAGGCTCTTCGCGCCGTGGGGTTCCCACGAGACGCTGATGCTCTTGAAGTCGCCCAGGTCGTACTTCCACCCCTTCTCGTGAAGCTTCTTGTAGCCCTTGGGCATCTTGATCTTGCCAAGGCCCTCGAGCTCAGCCTCCTCGAGCACAACCGTGCCCTTCGCGGGCTCCGGCTCCGCCTTGGGCTCCGCTTTCGGGGGCTTTGCTTTGGCAGGCTCTGCTTTGGCAGACTCGGCTTTGGCCGCTGCTTTGTCCTTGGACGCGGCCGGCTTCTTGTCGCTGGCCGCGGCCTTGGTCTTTGCGTCATCGGCGGAGTCACAACCGAAGGCGACCAGGGTGAGGGCGAGAGCGGTGCGTTGGATCCACGGCGCTGGGGTCATCGACGGTAGTGACGACCGACTCCGATGTTGTCGCAGCACCGCTCAGAAGTCCCGAAGGTGACGTTTCTCACAAGGTGCGTGCGCGACCCCAGCGGCGCCGCCCCGTCTTGCGGGTGCGACTCGGCATACGCATGGCGTTTCGGCAGACCTCTCACTCTTCATGGACGCCCGAAGCTCGGGAAGTCGCACGAGGAAATCGCGCTTCAGGCGTCTTCGTGTTCCGACTCGAGGGCCGAGGGCAGGAAGCTGCGAATGCTGACGTCGGCTTTGCTCCGCAGGGAACGCAGCAGGCTCGCCGCCGCGGACGGTGTGGCGCCCACGCGCTCGGCGAAGTTCTCTTCGAGATGCCGAGACAGATCGGCCCGCGCCCGCTGTACCCATCGAGCGGTGGTCGCTCGATGGGCGCCGTACAGCGCGCCGAGTTCATCGATCGTCATGCGATGAAGGACGCTTTGACGGATCAGGTTTCGCTGGCGCACCGACAGCTTCGCAAACGCCCCTCGCATTGCGTCCCGGACAGCGGCGACGTGCTCGCCGACCGCCAGCGCAAAGTCGGTGTCGCCCGCCTCCTCGCCTTGCTCGTCGACCCACGGCAGAACCTGGGGCCGCCGGTCTCGGCGTCGCCGCATGTCGATGACCGCCCGCGTGGCGACAGCTCGACTCCAGGCTCGCACGCCGCCCGATCCACGGTACTGCTCGAGCGCCGGGCCCCGCGAGTCGTCGCCCACGAGGATGCGGGTCTCGAGCTCTTGTCGTGCCTCCACGCGCTCGTTCTCGGGCAACAGCCTCCGCACGACACGGTCGAGGTCCGGCCCGATGAGCGCTCGATACGTCTCGACGGCATCGCTCTGTCCTGCGAGGACACCTGCCGTCAGATACACGTCATCGGTCGCGACGGCGCTCAGCATCGCGTTGTCGTCCTGCGTGCGCGCATGCCGGAGCGACGCCGCCCATCGCGGCACGAAAGTCGCCGCCGGAATGCGCACTCCGTGCTGCCTCCGCGCGCGCTCGGCCAGACGCTCCACCGAAGCAACGACATCGTCGGAGCTCGCGTCGACACCGAACTCGGCTGCACACAGGCGACGCAGTTCCTCGACCACCCGCGCAGTATAGGCGCGCTTCCTCCCCTTGGAGATCAACCATGAGCCAACACCCCTTCCCTTCGGATGCTTGCGTCGACCCCTCGGTTCTCGCCGCGTGGTGCTCAGACCGGCTCGACACAGCCCGACGCCACGGGGTCGAGCGGCACATCGACGGGTGTGACGAGTGTGCGGAGCTCATGGCCGCCGCGGGGCGCGTGTGCGCGACCGCCACGCACTCGCGCGTGGAAGTCTCGGTCTCCGAGCTTCTCGGTGAGGACTTGGCCATCATGCGCGAGCTCCTCAACGCCCAACTGGGTCCCTACCGCCTACACAGCGTGATCGGCGGGGGTGGTCTGGGGTTGGTCTTTGAGGCACGCGACACCCGGCTCGGCCGCCGTGTGGCGATCAAGGCGCTCCGCCGAGCCGACACGAAGTCTGGGGGGATCCGCCGGGAGGCTCAGGCCCTCGCGTCGATTTCGCATCCGGCCGTGGTCGAGGTTTTCGATGTGCTCGCACGGGGTGAGCGCGAGTACCTGGTGATGGAGTACGTCGAGGGGCAGACGCTGCGCACATGGCAACACGGCCGTTCCGCAGCCCAAGTCCTCGAGGCCTATCGCACCGTGTCTCGAGGGCTGGCCGCGGTGCACGCCGCCGGGCTGGTGCATTGCGATGTCAAACCCGACAACGTACTGGTCGCGCACGATGGCCGTGTACTCGTTGCGGACTTCGGCCTCGCGCTGCTCGCCGACTCCGCAGGCAACGCCGGCAAAGCGCCTGGCGGGACGCCTTGCTACATGCCGCCCGAGCAACGCGGAGGCGATTCCGTCTCGTTTGCCTCGGACCAGTACGCATTCGCAACAAGCGTGTGGGAGGCGCTCACGGGGCAGCTCCCTCCGCACGGTGGAGACCGGCTTGCCGCTGCGGTGCGTCGCGCGTTGAAGCGAGCACTGCTGCCTCGACCCGAGGCGCGCTGGTCCTCGTTGGCCGCGCTTCACAACGCCATGCAGGGCACCACGAAGCGCCGGTGGGTCCTGCCTCTGGTCGGCCTGGGTCTGGCGGCGGCTCTTGCCACGACCGCAGCGGCGGCTTCACGCGAGCCGATCGATGTCCTGGTGGCGGCCGTCGAATCGCGGTTTGTCGGCCTCGATCCGTCACTCGAGGTGGCGAAGACGATCGCCAGTGCCGAGCAGGCCCGCAAACAGGGCGATCTGCGGGGGGCCTGCGCACTGCTGCAGACGGGGGCGCAGAACGAGGCACTCCGGAGCTCGGCTCGCGCTCAGCTCGGGCTGCGCTGGTCCAAGATGCTCGACACTGCCGGAGAGCGGACCGAGGCCGCCCGGGTATTGACCGCGCTCGAGCACGACGCGTCCCAGACCCCTGACCGACTACAAGCCGACATCGCACTCGAACTCGCGCGCACCCGACCCGTAGCCGCTCAGTCCGACACCGCGGAAGACTGGCTGCGGATCGCCCGCGCACGGCTCGAGCGCGCCGGGGTCGACCCAAACGACCACGTCGAAGCCCGTCGTGTCGCGTCCGACGTGCTTCGGGCGCGCGGAGATCGGGAGGCGGCGTTGACCGAAATCGATGCCGCACTCGCGCTCGACCGACCGCAGATGCCACCGATGCGGCGCGCCAGTCTGCTTCAGGACCGCGCTCACCTTCTCGATCGCCTCGCGCGATACGACGAGGCTGAAGACGCCCTCGACCAGGGCATGGCGCTGCTCGAAACGCACGGCCTCGAACGCACCGACGTCGCCATGCTGCTCACGCTCACCCGCGGAAACATGGAGTGGTTTCAGGGGCACAAGCGCTCAGCGATTCGCACCTTGGACCGTGCCATCACGCTCGGCGAGTCGCTGCAGGGAGGGAGCCCCGTCGACCTCGCCCGAGCCCTCAACGACCTCGGAACCTACGCCATGGAGCTTGGTGACTTCGAGCGCGCGCGCAAGGCCCTGGAGCGTGCCCACGCCGCCCTCCCCGACTACTACGTCGTCACGGCCAACCTCGCGATCTACTACGGGCGGGTTCCGTGCGTGGACGCAGAGGACCCTGCCGCCTGCAAGGAAGAGAACGAAGCCCGCGCCTCTGAGTATCAGTTCCGAGCCTACGAGACGGCCCGCGAAGAGTTGCCGCCGGGCCACCCCTCGCTCGCCCAGATGGCTGGAAACCTCGCGTTCGGGTACTCACAGCGGGGACGTCTCGACGAGGCACTCGAACTCTACGACGAAGCGCTCGAGGGTCTCACCGTCGCGTACGGCGAGCGACACATCAAGCTCATGCGACCCCTGCTGGGCGCCCTCGAAGTCGCGGTCCGTACCCGCAACGAGGTCTCCGCGCGTCGCTTGGCCGAGCGCACCCGAGAAACCGCCGACACCAACCGAAAGACGCTTGGCGACGCCGCGCTCGCGGTGGTGGACTATGCGTTGATCAAGACCAACGCCTGGATCTCGGACACGCTGCCTGCCGACCCGCAAGAGCTCGAGGACGCTCTTGCGTTCTTCGAGGGGAAGCCACCGCAGGACGTCGGGATGGTGGACGCCTGGTTCTCCGACACGCCGGCACAGTCGGTTCCCCCTCCTGCGTGAGCCCGGCGTTCGGCGACACGACCGGTTTTGTCGGCGCAATCGAGAAGCGTTCTGCAAGCGACCGCAGCTCACTGCCCGATGCTCTCCAGCAAGCCCGCATAGGTTCCCACCCCGAGGCCGTGCCCGCCCACAAGCTGCTGAACCTCGACGCCCTGCTCGAGCAGTGCCGCGTGCAGCTCCGTCGACCAGGTCAGCTGGGGCTCGGGCAACAGGACCCCCGCAGGGAAGAGCAGCGGGCTGTAGAGGTCGGTCTGGAACAAGAGCTGCAGCTCGGGGAGGTAGACCCCAAGCATCCCGTCGCTGTGCGAGTTGGGGATCGTGAGGAGCTCGACGGTGACCGTGGCGCCCGTGATGCTGATGCCCTGCGCGGGGATGGGGGTCAAGACGACCTCTTGCGGCGAGCCTTCGAGCGCATCGGGGGCCAGCGCGTGGGGCCGGGCGACAACCTCTTCGAGGAACGGGAGATGCTCTTCGGAGATCAGCAGCTCGGCGCCGAGTGCCGCAAACGTCCGGACGCCTCCGATGTGGTCGGAGTGGTGGTGCGTGCACAGCACTTGGGTCACGGGCTTGCCCGGAAAGTAGAACTCGATCCGCTCGGCCAACGAGGTGGCAAAACTCGAATCGATCACAGGGTCGACGAGCAGAACTCCCCGGGGGAGCTCGACCGCCAACGAGTGGTGGGTCGCGCCCGTCAGGTAAACGACGCCGGGCGCGAGCTCGAAGTCGGAGAGGACTGCGGTGGGGCCGTCGATGGGGATGCCGAGGTGACCGAAGCGGATGTGCCACTGGGAGCGCGTATCGCCGCTGCGATAGGCGTCCGAGTCTTCGGGACCGGGCTCCGTGAGCGCGAAGGTGTCGGCCGCGAACGGCGGATCGACTTCGATTTCCGCGTGGGTTTGGGTGTGGATTGGGTGCTCGTCCATGGAGAGCTCGACACGGCCTGGGACCTCAACATCGCCGAACTCGACCCACTCGGTGTAGCTCGCGGAGATCCCGATGTCTCCGAGCAGCGGGTCGCTCTCGAATGTCTCCGCACGCACCAGCAACCGGGAGTCAGCGTCGACGAACAGACGCACGGGCTCCGTGTCGTCAGCGACTTCCACCACGTGGACAGGGGCTCCGTCGAGGTCTTCGTCGGGAAGAATCGTCACCGTGCTCGGATCCCTGACCGCCCGACGAAGAAGGACCGCAGGATGGAGCAGACGCTGCTGCTTGCGTACCGCCGCGGCGCGCTGCGGGGTCATCGGGCGGGGCGGCAAGAACGCGAGGTTGTCGACCCCCTCGATGTAGCCCTGCGTGCCCGCGACGATCTCCGAGAAGTCGTACGCGCCCATGATCGGCTCGCGGACAGTGCGGGCCCAATCGACCCGCAGCGCGTCGGCGTCGACGTCATAGGCGAGCGTCGCCTCGAAGCTGGTGAAGTCGAGCAAGGGCTCCTCGGCGCTCGGACCTTGTCCCGGCGAGTTGCGGGTGCCGGTGGCGAGCAGTGAGATGCCATGGAGGTCCGCGTAGGCGGCGTGGGCATCGAAGAAGTCGTACGCGTCTTCACCTGCGTCGGTGTCGGTGTCGGTGTCGCCCCCCGTGCCCGCCTCGCTCCCGGTACCCGCCTCGCTCCCGACTCCGGCATCGGTCGACTGAGGACCGGGCTCCGTGTCGTTGGATCCGTTTGGCTCTTGGCCGCAGCCGAGGACGACGAACAGCGCGAGGGAGACGGAACCTCGCAGGTCGTGATGAGATCGTGCCATCCGCGCTCACCATGGTGGCGCTCCGGTGGACGAACAATAATAGTCAGTCCACAATACTTTCGCGAAAGTCCACCGTGACAGACAAAGACGGCGCCACATCCGCAGCACTCGGGGTCGTGCTGGCGAGCCTGCGTGTGCGCTGCTCGTTTCATTGCTTTGGAAGATTCCGCTCACCGTGGTCGGTCGCGATCACGGGCGAAGGCGTGCCCGCGATCCACTACGTGGCCGAGGGCCGCTGTGCGGTCGAGTTCGAGGGAGAGGCTGAACGGCTCTGGCTCGAGCGTGGTGACGTGTTGTTCATGCGGTGCGGCGTCCCTCGCATCGTCCACGACGACTCGAATGCGACACCGATCGCGCTCGACGAGGCCGTGGCGATCGGCTCCAGTCCAGGCGCGGTGGTGTTCGAGGTCGGGGGCCAGGGTGAGCGCGCACAAGTGCTTGGTGCGGGAGTCGCCCTTGCCGGTCCGAGCCGCAGGGTTGTCCTCGATGCGCTGCCTGAGCGCTTTGTCCTCTGTACCGGGAACACGCGGACGATGCCCGCAATGGTTCGCCAGCTCGAGTGCCTCACCGAGGAAGCCGAGCAGCCAGGCCCAGGCTCGCGCCAAGTCATCGGCCGCATCACCGAGGTCCTGTTCTTGCTGATCGTGCGCGCCTACGCGGAGCAGGAGCAACTCGAAGGCTGGTTCGAAGCGGCTCGTAGCCCGCAGATCGGTGCCGTCCTCGGCGTGATCCACAACGAACTCGAACGCGATTGGACCGTCCACAGCCTCGCCCGCTTCGCAGGGATGTCGAGGTCTTCATTCTCGGCCAAGTTCCAACACCTCATCGGCGTGACGCCGCTGCGCTACCTGACGGGCGTGCGAATGGACCACGCCGTCGAGCTGCTCACGAGCAGTCAGCTCAACGTCGCGACGATTGCGGAACGCGTTGGCTATGGCAGCGAGCCGGCCTTCGCGACCGCATTCAAGCGTTGGCACGGCAGCCCACCGGGTGTCTTTCGCCGGGCTCGGTTGCAGCCGTAGGCGATGTTGCCCAACGAACTCACCCTGTAGCAGCGGCTCACGCCGCCGCTACGCGAGGAGTCGGTGCCTCTGCCCGGCACGGCGAGGACTTACCCTCAGCCCGGCACGGCGAGGACTTACGTCGTAGGAGGTAGCAGTGTGAACCGCCCCGGGTTTCTCGGAGACTCAAGAAAGAGAGAAACTCAAAGACATGGGCAGGTACTCCAACGAATTTCGCGAACGCGGGGTGAGGCTCGCGACCGAGGCGATGGACAATCACGACTCGCGATGGGCAGCCGTCGAGTCGATTGCAAAGAAGCTGCGCTGCTCCCCGCAGACGCTCGACAAGTGGCTCAAGCAGGCCGAGCGTGACGCTGGCAAGCGAGCAGGGCTGGCGACCGATGAACGCGCACGGCTGAAGGAACTCGAGCGCGAGAACAAGGAGCTGAAGCGAGCGAACACGATCCTTCGCCAAGCGTCCGCGTTTTTTGCCCAGGCGGAGCTCGACCGCGGACGGAAGTGATGGTGGACTTCATCGAAGACCACCGCGACGAACACGGGGTCGAGTCGATCTGCAGGGTGCTGCCGATCGCCCCGTCGACGTACTACGAGCACCACGCCAAGCGGTTGGAGCCCAAGCTGCGGAGTGCCCGGGCGAAGCGAGATGAGGAGCTTGAGGCAGATATCAGGCGCGTCTGGAATGAGAGCCTGGGCGGCGTGTACGGAGCCCGCAAAGTGTGGGAGCAGCTGCTGCGCGAGGGCGTTGATGTGGCCCGATGCACGGTCGAGCGGCTCATGCGAAAGATGGGCCTGCGGGGCGCGACGAGAGGCCCAGCGTTCAAGGTTACGACCATCGCAGACGAAGACGCGGCCCGCCCTGACGACCTCGTCGAGCGGCACTTCGAGGCGACGCGACCCAACGAGTTGTGGGTGGCAGACTTCACCTACGTCGCGACGTGGCGCGGGTTCGTGTACGTCGCGTTCATCGTGGACGTCTTCGCACGGGTCATCGTGGGCTGGCGCGTGAGCACATCGATGCGCACCGACCTCGTACTCGACGCGCTCGAGCAAGAGTTCCTCGACCGCCGTCCGACCGAGCCGCTCGTTCACCACAGCGATCGCGGGTCGCAATACTTGTCGATCTACTACACCGACCGCCTCGCCGAGGCGGGCATCGACGGGTCGGTCGGCACGGTCGGTGACTCGTACGACAACGCTCTGGCCGAGAGGGTGATCGGCCTGTTCAAGGCGGAGGTCATTCACCGCTGTGGCCCGTGGCGCAACGCCGGCGAAGTCGAGTTCGCCGTCTTGGAATGGGTCGACTGGTGGAACAACCGCCGGTTGCTCGGGCGGCTTCACTATGTGCCTCCACTCGAATTCGAAAGCAGCTATCATCAACTCAACAACACCCCAGCCGCGGTCGCTGGACTTACGTAAACAGCTCTCCGGAATTTCCGGGGCGGTTCAGTGGTACGGGTAGGACGAAGGTATCCGTTCGACGAACCACGTCGTGACACGGACCACCGCGAGGGCGATACCCGACCGAGTTGGTCGTCGTAGGGAAGGGCTCACTGTCAAACCCCGCTCGCCCGCGGTGAGGAAAGCTAACCGTTTCTCGACGCTACGGACCCAGAACACTCGGAGAACGCCGGGACGCCTCTGTCACAGCTTGACGTTCTCCGCCACCTCAAGTGCAAAACAGTGGACCTCCAGGCCACACCCGCTGTCGGTGACTCGAAATCCGTCGGTCCCGTCTGGAAGCACCATCGCTGCGACCTTGAGTTCTGCATCTGCCCACTCCACCGGCCCGCAGATCTGAACGGGGGCGCAATCCACGACAAGGTTCCGCACGTGAGGCTCGCCACGCCCGAGAACGATCCTCAAAGACCGATGTGAGGGCGTCATCCCCCACATCTGTCCGGTGGCGCCTTTCCATCGAGAGAAAAATGTTCGGGCAGACTTAAGCTTCTTTTCGGAGTATGTGGGTCTCATCTGGTGCCCTCAGAACGGCGACGGGACGATCTTACCACCACGGTAGAAGACAGTCTTGGCCAAGATGTCCGGGTTGCTTGCGATGTAGCGGAGCTCTGCGTTGGTCATATTCCCGATAGTGAACCCGCTTGCGCCTGCACGCGCTGCCGCCGCGGGATTCGCGATTCCGTCCAGCGAGAAGTGAATTCGATCAGCCCGCTTCACGGCTTGGTGGAAGGCTCGTCCGAAGTTACGCTGGACAACCCTCCGCGTGACGCCAGCACTTTCCCAGAATCTCCACCAAGAGGCACCCGTTTGCTGCGCAAGCGCCTTCATCCCCGCCCCGGGGATGTCCAGGCCGAGCGCAATCTGGATGCATTCATTGTGGACCCACGCCCCGTGCTTTCCGACGAAGTACGTGTGGAACTCATCCACCTCTAAGTTGTAGACAACAGCACGTTCCTGCTCCCAGGTCGCCGCCCCGACTCGGAGCCAACCGCCCGAGCGCTGTAAGACTTCGTCACCCAGACCGAGTTGCGCAGCTGCAACCCACCCACCGCCCCTCGTCCAGAACGGATGTTCCGCCGTAGTCCGAATCCGTTCTCTAATATCGCCGTCGCCTTCGAGAGTGAGTTCGAGGAGTTTCCGATCGGAGGTGACGAACACCCTCTTGACGGGGCGTAGCGAACTCCGACCAGTTTGCTCGTCTCTGGTCCAAACGAGGTCGCCGACCTTGACGTCCTCGATAGGTATTAGGCCTTCCTCCGTGTGAACCAACGTACCTCCGGCGAAACAAGCAGGTCGCAGGGTACGAATTGCCTGTCGTCCAAAGTAGTTGGCGCCGAACCGCCAAGCTCCGTAGCTGAACTCCCCGGCCCCGACAGCCAGCGACATGCCCACCCCAACCGTCTCGGCGGTTTCGAAGGTACTAGACTGCTTGTCGGCGAACCCGAGTAGTCCGAGCAGGACCCACGGGCTGCCCACCACGGACAAGCCCCCCCCCGTGGACTCTCCAACCATCCAATCGACGTAGCCTCCGAGCTTTGCCGTCACACTATCCCACGCTCCCGGCTCTCTCCGGCGTCTGTTCTCCTCCCCGACCCGCCATACGGCGTCGTGAACCGCCACTATGGGCCAGGTATTATCGATATAGCGGAGTTCCTCATAGCTCGGGCCGCCCTGGCCTGCGCCGTTGGGGCTCTCCGAGTTTCCGCCCGCCCCGGACCTGCCACCACCGCCGCCAGTATCGCCCGTTCCCGTCGAACCTCCCGACGGTCCGGTGTCCTGTGGGGGAACCTCCTGAGGAACGCTGCCCCTGTCACAGTCACTGCCATCGGTCCTCCAGCGGTTAATAGTTCCGTGCCCGTTGTCTTTCGGCTCGCTCCAGTCTGTCGCTTCTCGACAGAGCCCCGAAGGATCCACATACCGCAGCGGGTTGTTCGAAACATAACTATACGCATTCCAAGTCTGCGCATCCGCAGCCGACTCGATCACCGGGTCCACGCTCAAGAACCGAGCCAGCACTGGGGAGTACATCCGCCCCCGCATGTTGATCAGCCCCATATCCAACTCGGGCTGGTGCCCCGTGAACCCAGAGGCCAAGTTCTGCAACTCCTCTGGGGTGGCATCCAGCGTCCAGTCTTCCCAGGCGCGGGCCTCGCCCCACGGGCCATACGAGACAGCTTCCTCGACATCCCCGTCCTCGTTCACCAGCAGTGAGCCCGAGCCGAGGTGATCGTTGTACTGGTAGAACACCTCGCGCTTCCATTTCCCAGGCGTGTCCGGGCTCGAGAGAAGCTGGTCGCGGACCTCGACGACCGAGCCGCCCACGGGCACGAAGTACCGCGCCTTGGTGTCGCGCGAGTTGAGCTTGGCGCCGGGCTGGTCCGAAAGCTCGAACAGGCCCCCGATGGTCATCGTGTAGCCGTCTTCGCCATGTCGCAGGGACCGAGCACCCGTTGCGTCGTAGACGAACGAGGACGTTTGGCCACCGCTCGACAAGGTCCGAACCTTGTCGAGCGCGGACCAGGTGATACCGACGTTTCCGAGCTGCTCAACGTTTCCGTTGGCGTCGTGCGGCACCGTGTTGCCCGACCAGCCGTACCAACTCAGATGGCCGGTATCTGCGTCGTACTCGTAGTTGCCGACGCCAGGGCGGCTCGTGATGTTCCCCAGGGCATCATAGGTCGCCGCGGTGCCGCCGTCTTGGCCGGTTAGGCGGTGTAGGGCGTCGTAGCCGAACGTCTCCGACTGTCCGGTGGTCCCTTCTTCCCGTCGGTGCAGGTCTCCGGAAGGTGTCCATTCGTAGACAAAGTTTTGGACCGGCGCGTTCGCGGCCTCCACTCCGATCTCGAGCACCCTGTTTGTGAGCGGCTGATACCGAGTGCTTTTTGACTGCGACGCTGATCCGGTGATTCCGTCGTTGAACCGCTCGATCAGTGGCAAGCCTGCCTCATTCGCGTCGTCGAGTGCCCACAGGATACGCCCCGCACCGGCAATCGAGCGCAGGTTGTTCGAGCCGTCGTATTGGAATGTGGCCGCGAACGTTTTCTGGACAGGGCTGACCTCACCGGGCAGGTCGTTGCCAACCTTCGCGTTCGTGGTCGGATAGACGATGTCCGAGAGCCTGCCAAGACCATCATAGTTGTACGAAAACAGCCAAGCGGTGCTCGAATCGACCTCCCACATGCCCGGGGACTCGAGGCTGGGCATGTAGTGACGGGTTTTCTCTGGGCGACCGAACTCGTCGTACTCGAACGTTTGGCGGACACCGTCCGCGCTTTCCTGCTCGACGAGCGCGCCCACGAGTCCATCGTCGTACGTCCAGCTCGACGTGCCATCTACAGTGGAGTGCTGGAACGTCATGCGTCCGAGCGAATCGTAGTCGTGGTCTAGGATCTGGCCCTTGGGGTCGAGCGCGATATCGAGCTCGTCGAACTCTGTGTACGAGAGGATCTGAGTGCCATTGGCAGGCTCGGTCGACGTGACGAGTCGCGAGAGGCTGTCGTAGCCATAGGTCGAGACTTCGACGGGGCCCTGAGGGTTGACGCCGCAGTTTCGATGGACCGCGTCGACCTCCCCAAACGGGCCGTAGTCGAAGCAGGTCATGACACCCAGCGCATCGACGCTGGCGCTGACCCGACCGAGCGCGTCGACCACCCGCGTTGTGGGGTGGTTCTCGGGGTCCCGCATCACGACAGCAGCACCCTGAGGAGTCGGGACCTCGCCGCTGATATCCCCAACCCACTGGATGTCGAGGTGCTCGACGGAGGATTCGACCTCCAGGCCAGCCTCGTCGTCGTACCAGTGCGTCGAGAGGAGACGGCCGCCGTTGTCGAACTCGTTCCGGCTCCAGGCCTCCGTCGAAGTCGGCGGGCTCCCGCACGACGCCGTGGCCTCACTCGTGCGGAGCACCTGGCCGTGGAAGCTGTACTCATACCAGCGGCAGACCTCCGGGCCCTCGAGAGCGGGGCTGACGGGAAACTCGACGTCGGCCGCAACGCTCGCGACCCCGTGCCACAGTTCCCGGACCACACGACCTGCACGGTCGTACGATGTCCGTGTTTCCTGGCCTTGGGCCCCTGCGACAACGTCGAGGACTGCGCCGTCTACCAGACTCGCCTGATACTCTACGGACGCGTCTGCGCCATCACTCGGGCCCAATGGAGAACTGTGGAACGAACTTCCGGTAGGCCGGAAGAACCCGTCGTACGTGGCCTTCTGGGTCAGTCCATTCGCGTCGACCGTGGCGACTGGCAAGCCTGTTCCACTATGGAAGACCAGGTTGGTGACCTGCCCAAGATCGTTCGTCTGGCTGATCGGCACCACGCCCTCCGCGTCCCAAACCATCGACATGGATCGAGAGCCCTGCGTGGGGGTGGAGACAACGGTGAGGTTGACGTTGCCGTGACTCTCGTAGCCGAACGTTGTCGTTTGCTCCTCTGGAGTCGCAGGTTCACGCGTCACCGAAGCCACCATGTTCGACGCTGGCTGGTACTCGATGGCGACTTCTCGCGTTTTTTGGTCCGTCGGGCCTACGTAGCTTGTGGTTACAACGGACTGCGGAGCCGCGACGATCCAGTTGCCGACGTCGTAGTCGAAGTCGCTGTAGACCGTCTCGGTTGCCGTTTCCTCGCTCACCCCGCGCAGCACGGCCGTTCGAGAGAACTCGACGTTGCCAAAGTCGTCGCGCTCGACTTCTGCTGTCGAGTGAGTCAGGTAGGACCACTCTGAGATGTCGTCGCATTGCCCGTCCGGGCCTGGCCCCGACTCGTGTCCCGGGCTCAGCCGGTTGTATTCCGACGCCGGAAGAGCGGCCGAGAAGGACTCGGTGTAAGCCGGATACGCCTGCCAGATATCGCCGCCGGGAAGGGCCTGGACCTCAACCTTCCACTCATCCACCCGCGAACACTGAATGTGCCATTCTTCCTCAGGGTCGCCGTCGTCGGATACCCACGCGGTTTCGACACGGGTGGGTTGTCGAGAGCGAGGGTAGTCCCTCAACCCAGCGTCGTAGGTTCGGTCGTAGGTGCGGAGCTGCGTACTACGACTCCACGGGAACCCGTTGCGCTCGCCGAGGAACGTCTCTCGAACCCAGGCAAACCCGATATCGCGCATGCCGTAGCGGTCGCGGACAGGATCCGAGTACTCGTAGCTCCACGTGCGGGTGTTCGAAGGAAGGTCATAAGGGACGCCGGTTCCAGGCGTGTTGACGGCCCGGCTCCGAACCACGTATCCGCTACCCGTCCGGACCATGGAGAAGCTATGCTCCAGTCCTTGACCGTCGGTCGCGCGCTCTAGCAGAGCGCCCTTTCCACGTTGTGCAGAGGACCAGTCCTGCGTTGGCTGGCCCGAGCGCACGAAGAGCTGCTTGACACGGGAGCCCGAGCGGAGCGAGAGGACACGTGTGTTCTCGAACGTATCAGCGTTGGCCGCCGTTCCCGCTCCCTCGATGTAGTGCGGCCAAGCGACGCCGTTTTGTACATCCAGCGGCGTGAACTCACCGTCCCCGTTGGAGAGCAAAACCGTCCAATCCTCGTCCTGTGTCGGGGCGTCGGGATCATCCGGGACCCCGTCAGAGGGGAGCAAGATGTCCGTCAAGCCGTCTCCGTTCCAGTCGACGGTCTGAGCGCCGTACCAGTTGAGGAACAGGTTTTCGTGCGCTAGCCCTGGGAACACGAAGGCAGGTTCCTCTGCCGCGACATACCCTTCGCCAGTGTTGCGGTATACACGGAGGATCCCTTCCTGGTACCCGTCCACACACGATGGTTCATAGGTAAAGCCAGCCCCGGTGTCGTAATTCTCGAAATGAATCGCCGCGAAGTTGGAGAAGTCGTCGCCGCCTTCAACTTCGAACCGAACGACGTCCCGGTGTCCGTCGCCGTGTAGGTCGATCTGCAGGTCTCGACTGAGTCCCGCCCCCAACAAAGGGGCCCCCACGCCCAACGAAGGCTCCCCCAGACCTGCAGCAATGTACCCGTTGTTGCAGTTGAGGTCCGACCATCTCTGGTAGAGATCTCGCGGTAGGACTTCTTCTGAGAGAGCTCCCACGCCTGTCGCGGGGTCGAAGTCCAGAACCCGGTATCCCCCGCGATCCTCTTCGGCGATCGGCAAGACGCTAGCCCAATAGTCTTCCGGGTCGTCGAAGCCGACAGGATAGTCCTGCAAACTTGTCGGGAACCTCTGAATGACTGCAAGCACCTCGGTTCCACGCGGATGGGGGAGGATCGTTGTCTCATCGTGGGTAGAGCAGCCGACGCCAGTATCATAGAAGTCCCATCCGAGTTCGCCTGACTCGACAACGTCCTTGCTCAGCGCGAGATGCCACCGAGAGGTCTTGTAGCCGTAGCCCTGGCAGAGAAACAGATCGTCACGTCCGTCCCCGTTGAACTCTAGTGGGACGACCGAGTACACCGGAGCGGCGGTGGGGTTTCCGCCGAGGGCTGAGAAGATCACCGAAGTTCCTTGCTGCCACGCGTCCGAGGGGTCGTTGTACATCTCGAAGACGGCGAGCCGGTCTGCCCAAGGGATCCCCCACTCGTCTACGCCCTCGCCGTTGGCGTGCGGCATGAGCAGGTTGCTGCGGCGATCATTGTGGGCGTAGTTGATGTTCATGAGCCCGAGGGGAGGTCGGACCCGATGCAGATTGGTGAGGGTGATCGGCTCGAATACCGGGGGCGCCGGAGGCTCACAGTGGGCGGCAGACGACGACTCACAGCTTGCGCACAGGCTGTAGTCAAACTGACAAGAATCGCTGCACATCGCCGTACCTGAGGAGTTTAGGTCCAAGCACGACGGACTGAGCGTCTGCCCGTCGCACGATTCGCCAGGGTCGAGAACGCCATTTCCGCAGAGGTAGGGATACGGCGGCGTCGGCGGCTCCCAGGCCTCGGGCATCGTGGAGGTCGGGAAGAACACATCGACCGCGTGCCCGGACACGACGCCGTGAAGCTTAAAGCTGGCGTCGTGCTCGTCTTCGTCGTCGGGATGGTAGGCCAACACCTCGTCGTTTTGATCGCCCTCGAAATCGCCCACGAGAAGCCTTTGGCTCCGCCGCAGTTTCGATGGCGTGAAACTGGGGTGCACCACGTCCGAGTCCACCGCGCCAATCGCCCCCTCCGCGAGCGGCGGAGCGTCGGCAACAGTCCAGTCGAACTCAGTGGCGGGCAGCGCCACCCCCTGCGCGTCGAACTTCGTCACGCTTTTTAGGATGCTCTGAAGTGAGTGCGGGTGAAGCTCGTACTCCAGCTCGTACCGGGTGAGCAGCTCACCGTGAGGGGCCTCGACCCGAACTTCATTCGCCAG
Source organism: Nannocystales bacterium (assembly GCA_050633305.1). Taxonomy (GTDB): domain Bacteria; phylum Myxococcota_A; class Polyangia; order Nannocystales; family Nannocystaceae; genus CAJXVA01. Next base: position 24,195 of record JBOEGF010000067.1, on the reverse strand, counting down.
CTGAGTCCGTCGATAGAGGTCACCGCGGACATAGCCCTCGCGAGCATCGGACCGGTCCTCGTCCTGATAGTTGAAGATGACCTTTCGCGTGGAGTCCGGCGTGCCCGTACCGCCGTACCTGATCTCGGAGAGGACCACCTCGTTGTCCGGGAGTACTGACCAAGCGTAGGAGATCCGGTTTCCTGCCTCGTCACTCCGTTCGACGAGCGGCCAACGGTCGAGCGCCCCGCCCATCCCTCGGAATGTGTAGACCTCGCCTCCGGCGGTCGTCATCCACCACTGCACGCCTTCTTGCGGCTCGTCGAGATGCCCTTTGTAGCTGAACCTCTTGGAGGGGTCGGACTCCAGCCGATAGGTCGACCCGGGGGCTCCGTAGGTCCCTTGCCAGAGCACAAGGCGCTCGCCTCCGTAGCAGATCGGGTCCTCCACTCCCAAGGTCAATGCTTCGTAGTAGGCGTCCTTGGCGAGATTGCGCTGGCACCGAGTCACCATCGCCGTGCCTGCCACGGAGAACCCGACTCCGAACGTTCCGTTTCCTCCCTGGCTGGAGTAACTGAGGCTCAGCGACGGTGCGTAGCCGGCAGGCCCGGGAGCCACGTCAAGCGGAATCGCGTAGTGAGCCCCCCCGCCATCGTCCACCCACGATCGTGCCGGGAGCGCGCCGACTGCGGCAGAGTCATCGAAATCTGGGACATCGTACCGAAGCTGAACGAGCTCAGGCAGCCAGTCTCCCACTACGGTTCGTAGCTCTGTGCCGCCCTCGATCTCAAGGTCTTGCGCACCACCCCCGCCCGAGCCGCCGCACGATGCAGAGACGAGAGTAAGCGAGCAAAGCGCCGCAACGGCAGATCTTCCGAGTTTTCTGGTGGTCATGGGATCCTCCTGAGCCCGGCTGAGTTGTGCGCACACCGAAAACCGCCTGGGGAGATGGAAAGCATCGCCAGCGGCAGGGAGGCTCACGCGGCCGTGCACTCCGCACGGACATGGTCCAGCCTGGACAACGTACGGATACGGGTGTCCTCCGGCAGTGTCAACACAGAAGTGCTTGCATACGTCCCAAGAGGACAACAGGTCTTTAGGAGTGTGCGAGACAACGGTCTGGCTCTCTGCTCATAGTGACACCTGTCCCTCGGCGGATTGGAAACTTGACAACGACAAGAGCCGCGAACGCACGGGGCTGACGTGGCGAGCCGAAAACGAAAAAGCCCCGCCGGTTTCGACGAGGCTCTCTTCGAGTTGGGACTCGACCTACTATCCCTGCGGAGGCGGAAGTGCTTCCTGACAGACGCCGATCTCCAGAATCGTGTACAGCAGCACCAGCTCCTGCGGGCTCAGGCCCACGTAGTCGAAGAACTCGGCCATGTGGTAGCTCGTGAACTGGATCTTACCGCAGCCGAACTGACCGGTAACGGTCAGCGGGTGGGTACTGCCCACGTCTCCGCCAGCGCCCTCGAGCCAGACCTTGTACCCCACGTCGACCAGGCCGCCCTTGCCGTCATCGACCAGCACGGGATTTATGCTTTCAATGTCCGACCAGTTGTCGACCGTCTGAACCTGTGGCAACTCGAAGAGCGTTGGATGAGACTCGTCGTTGAGCGGGTTGATGTCCTTGAGGGGCTCCGGCAGGGCCTCAAGCCACTCGAGCAGGCCATCGTCCAACACGCTCGCCAGGGAGTCATACGCTGGGTTGTCACATTCGCCACCGAGTAAGTCATCGGGACAGCTGAGCTCCTGGTACTCCGGGAACGCGAGGCGCAGCCACTCTTGTGACCAATCCGAAACGTACCAACGGCCGCCTGCCGCAACCCAGTCGCGAATGTTCTGGATGTTCGCCGGAGTCAGCGCCGAGACGTAGTCGTCTTCGCTGCAGGGCGCGAAGATCATGTGGTACTGCGCGAGCATCTCGGGGCTCGCGACCAGCTGCGCGAAGGTGCCCTGGCTGGTGAACCCGTCGGTCGTCGGGTTGCGGCCGTTGTCGTACAGGTCGAAGGGCTCGGTGCCGGGAACGAGCTGCTCCTCGAAGTTCGAGATCAGCGTGTCGCCAAGTCCGAACTTGCCGAGGCCATCCTCGAGTCGGTCGTAGGAGCCATCTCCCACCGCGATCAGCGGGATGAACAGCCCGTTGTCGGGATCGTTCTCGCCGGGCAGCGTGGTGAGCTCGTCCTCGACGGCCTCGGCCCCGGTGCCGTAGTTGATCGGGGTGTATCGGAGGAACTGCCCCTTCTGCACGACCAGGTAGTTCGCGCCCTGGGCGAAGGTCCCGAGCTCGAACGACCCATCGGCAGCGGTGGTGGTGAACCGATCGTCGCAGTCCAACTCTTGGCACTCGGCGCAGTAGACCTCCTGGGGGATCCCATCGGGTGCGCCCGCGCTGGTGTAGACAAGCGCGCCACTGACCGGGATGACGCCGTTGGGCGCCCACACGGTTCCGGTGAGGGTCAGGTCGTTGGGCGCGCCCTGGCAGCCGCTGGCTCCACCGGTTGGGTCGTTCACGTCGAAGACGACAGGCGGGCCGACGGTTTCGTCACCCGCAGATTCCGTGGTGCTGGTCGGTACGCCCGGATCAGAGTCGGAGGTCGATGTTCCCGTGGTGGATGTGGCTCCGCTTCCGGTCGTGGTCCCGGTCGGCATGCCAGCGGTGGGATCGATCCCCGAGCTTGCACCCTCCGAAGCACTCCCCCCAGACGCAGCGTCGTCACATCCCGCAAGCCCAACGGCTGCGGTCGCCAACCCAATCCACAACAGCTTTTTGATACCCATGCTTTCTTCGCTCCCGACAGCCCCCTGGGGCCAGCCGCACGATACCCAACGGTTGCGCTCTCGTCAGGGTGGGACTCCGGCATACCAAGCGCCGCAACCGCCTCACTTTGGCGCTCCTGCCCGGTGTACCGTGCTCCTCATGCGTCGGACCGTGATCAGTCTCTCGGCAATCCTGCTGCTCGCCTGTGGCGACGATGTGGGTAACGCGGGCTCGGGAGGAGAAACCGAGGGTGGAAGCTCAGGGACCGACACATCGGGAACCTCCGCCGGCACATCGGACAGCGGGACGACAGACGACTCACAAACGGGGACATCGGCTGCAGACGACTCGACCTCCACAGGTGACGAACCGGAAGCGGTGCCTGATTTCGCTCGCGACATCCGTCTGGACCGGCTCACGGTCAACCAAGCCACGCAAGTCGAGGTCGTCGCGGGTGGGTTGGAAGTCGCACCCGAGGACTACAACACTCGGGTGATCTCGGGGCGCCGAACGCTGGTGCGCGGTTTCTGGAGCCTGCACGCCAACTTCGAGCCTCGCGACATCATGGGTCGGCTCACGATCAGCTACCCGGACGGAACGAGCGTCGAGCAAGACTTCGTGCAGTTCGTCGATGGGGAGAGCAGCGATGGCGCAGGCGCAGCGTCGTTTCAGTGGTTGCTCGAACCCGAGGAGGTCGTGCCGGGGATGATGTACCGCGCGCGTCTGTTCGAAATGCCTGGGAGCAAAGCTCCAGGCGAGCTCAGCGATCCACCTCCGGTCGTCCCGTTGGCGGGACCGGGCGCGCTCGGGCTGTACGACATTCCGCTTCAGCTGCGCGTCGTGCTGGTCCCGGTTCAGCACGAGTTCGAAGGCTGTTCCCGAACGCCCGACATCACCGAGACCGACGTCGACGCGATGCGCATGGAACTCGAGCAGAACAACCCCGTGCAGGCGGCCACGTTCGAGATTCGCGAGCCGATGGTCTACACCGAGACCATCGGCGACAGCGGCGGCTTCAGTCCGCTGTTGGCTGCACTGGCTCGGGCACGCGCAGCCGACAACCCCGACCCCAGCGTCTACTACTACGGCCTCGTCGACCCCTGCGATGGCTATCCGCCGGGACTACTCGGACAAGCGATCGCCATCGCGGGCCCGCCCACGATGGACAACGGCCAACAGCGTATCTCCACCGGTCGCTGGAACGGCAGCGGAGCCGCGGCCGCGGAAACGTTCGTGCACGAAGTCGGGCACACCCAGGGCCGACGGCACGTGCGATGCAGCGGCGGCGAAGCGGGCATCGACGCAGCCTACCCGCACGCGGGCGGACGCATCGGGGTGTGGGGCTTCGGCATCTACGACTTCGAGCTTCGCAGTCCCTCGGGCGGCCGCGACTACATGACCTACTGCTCCAACGAGTGGGTCAGCGACTACGGCTGGGAACAAACGCTCGAGGTCATCGAAACCCTCACCGGCTTTGACCTTGCCGACCGTTCCCAAGATCCGGGCGCCGTGCTTGCGGGCATGGTGCACGAGGACGGGAGCACGGAGTGGTGGACACAACCCGGCCGGGTCGACCCTTCGACGGCCTCGGGCACCGCACGATTCGAGACGCCCGAGGGGAGTGTTGAAACGGTCGCCCGAGTCCTGCCCGTGCCCCACGGACACAACGCGAGGTACATCGAGGTCCCGCTCACAGAGGCTGCGCGGACGATGACCGCGGTCAACGTGTCTGCACCCGGGTCGAGTTTCCGTGCGGGCGCAGACGAGATTCGTACGATCCGGTAGAGGAGCCGTCCGGTGATTCGGCTGGTGCTGCGAGACGGGGCCGCGTAGCGTGCTCCGGCCATGCGACGAATCGCCCTGGGGACCTTCGCCACTGCCCTTGCCTGCAACGCGAGTCCGACGACGCCGCCCCCGGTTGCGCCCGAGAGTGAGCCGGCCCAGGTCCAAGCCAAAGTACCGAGCTTCGAGCAAACGGCACAGATGCTGCTGAGTCAGTACCTGGGCTCCCGCCCCACGGTGGGTGTTGAAGTCGGCCTGCACCAGTACGACGGAGCGCTCCCCGACTTCACGGCCGAGGGCCTGGCCGCGACGGTCGAGAGCACGGCGACCGCCATCGAAACCCTCGAGAGCTTCGACCCCGGGGCGCTCGATGCCCACCAACGCGCCGAGCGGGCGGCGCTGCTGACCACGTTCGAGGAGGTCCGTTTTCGAATCGAGGTGCTCCGCGAACCGCAGAAGAACCCGATGTTCTACGTCGGACTCCTCGACCTCACGCCGTACGTCAGCCGGGACTACGCGCCCATCGAGCAACGTGCGGAGGCGATCATCTCGTTCGCCGAGGCTGTGCCAGCGCACCTGAGCGCAGCGAAGACCAACCTGGATTCGAACCTCCCGCGGACGTTCATTCAGACCGCGCTCATTCAAGCTCGCGGCACGGCCTCCTTCGCGCGGACCGACGTGCCGGCCGCGATGGAGTCACTGCCCGACGGCCCCCTCTCCTCCCGCCTGGGCAAGGCGCTCGAGGGCATGGCGACCGCACTCGATGGCTATGCCGGCTACCTCGAAGAGGCCAGCAGCACAGCGACGGACGAGTTCGCACTGGGCCCCGAAGTGTTCCAGCGGATGTTGTCGAGCACCCAGGGCATCGATGTGGAGTTGGCCGCGCTCGAGGCCGTCATCCGTGCCGACCTCGAGCGAAACCTGGCGGCGATGAAGGAAGCCGCGGCCAAGATCTCCACCAAGAAGTCCACCGCAGCCGTCATCGCCAAGGTCCAGCGAGACAAGCCCAAGCTGAACCGAGTGCTCGAAGAAGCCACCGAACAGTCCGTGCAGATGCGGGCGTTCCTCCAGGAGAAGGACATCGTCACGATTCCCAGCGAGGACAAGGCCCAGGTCGTGGAGACGCCACCGTTCATGCGGTGGAACGCGGCGTTCCTCAGTAGCGCGGGCGTCTTCGAGACCAAGCCGTTGCCGAGCTTCTACTACATCAGCCCGCCGGACCCCTCGTGGTCCAAGGCCAAGCAGCGGGACTATGTGCCGGGTCGTGCCGACCTCCTGTTCATCACGATCCACGAGGTGTGGCCGGGCCACTTCTTGCACTCACTGCACCTCAAACAGAGCGATTCCGCCGTGCTCAAGGCGCTGTGGAACTACGCGACCGGAGAAGGCTGGGCGCACTACACCGAAGAGATGATGTGGAACGCAGGCTTCACCGACGACCCAGCCGTGCACGTGGGGCAGCTCCAGAATGCACTGCTCCGGGATGTTCGATCGCTGTGCGCCATCGGACTGCATACCCAAGGCATGACCGTGGAGAGCTGTCGGCAGATGTTTGTGGAGAAGGCCTTCCAGAGCGAGGGCAACGCAGAGCAAGAATCACGTCGCGGCACCTTTGACCCGATGTATCTGGCCTACACGACCGGCAAGCTGGTGATCAAGAAGATGCGCGCTGACCTCGAGGCCAAGGCGGAGGCCGAAGGAACCCCCTTCGACGCCAAGGCGTTTCACGACGAATTGCTTTCGTATGGGGCGGCGCCTCTATCCGCGATTCGGGCCGGCATGGTTCCCGACGCGCCGAACGACCTGCTATAGCGGGCGGCCCCACTTGGCTGCCAGCTCGACCGCAACCTCGAGCGGTGCATCCTGGAGGCTCTCTATGTAGCCGTGCAGCGACTCCAATGCGGGGTCCTCCAGCAGGGCCTGGCGAATGGACTCGGGGCTGTGGCCCTTGAGCAGTAGCCTCGAAAGCCGTCGTTGGTAATGCGCGAGCGCGCTCATGCGCAAACCTCCCGGACGCGGGCGAAGTCTTCCCGGAACCCCTGAGCGGCCCCCGGGTCGTCCAGACTCGGTCCAAGCTGCTCCAGGATCACCGCCTGCAAATCGGAGCAACGCGACAGGGCCTCTGGCAGCAGCGCGAGCACGGGCTCCGGCACCTGGCCGTCGTGGGTGTCTCGGCGAAACCGCGTCGTGGCGTGGGTCGACCACGAGCCACCCGAGAGATGCACGACCCGAGCTCGATGCAGTGGATAGCGTCCCAGTAGCGTCAGCGGGTCCAGCCCAAAGTTGGTCGCCTGGCACCACAGATTGTGCAAGTCGAGGACGAGGTACCCATCCAGCGCGTCCAGAATCTGCGCGATGAGTCGCGGTTGGGCGTAGACGTCCTGAGGGCTCAGCGCGAGGGCCAGGTTCTCGATGCCCACCGGGACGCCGCTCGCGACCGCCAGGGCGCCCAGTGCCGTCGTCCCCAGCTCGGTGACCTCGGGTAGAGGAGGCGGTGGAAGTGGCGCCCCAACGTCGTCATGGCCCGCTCCCATGAATCCATAGTGCTCGCTGAGCCCCTGCAGCTCGAGAACCGCACACTCCTGCGCCACCCGTGCCAGCCACGCCGCGTGGTGCTCCGCGGCATCCGAACTCAACGGCGAAAAGGTCACACCGTGTCCCCACAGTCGCCCCGCACCTCCGTAGTGCCGCAGCAGCGCCTCTGCCCACGAGGGGCGCGGCCCGGCCCAGCCAAGCTCAAAACTGTACTCGATGGCGTCGACCACTCCCGCTTCGAACAGGGGCAGCGCCGTCTGTCGAAACGCGTCGTCGAGCATCAACGAGAGGCCGACCTGCATGCGAACGCCATGTTAGCCGCGACCGCACGCCGGGCAGTTGCCGCCATCCCATTTCGGTGTGGACGTGACCTCTGGAGGGCTCCAGGGCCTCGCAACTTCCACCGGCCGCGATGCGACACGGGGCCGGGCCGGAACACGAGTCCGGATGCGGGGCCGAATCGGCTTCGCGTCACCGGGTTGCTCCGAGAACGGGACGAACGCGGTCAGGTCCTCAGACACTTCGGCAACGAGCGGTGACGTGATCGCGGCGACTTCCCGTACGGCCTGCCGGGTCGGTGCAGGCGCCTGCGCGGCGGCACGCTCGAGCACTGCAACCACCTCGGCGGCAACCTGCGGCGCATCATCCGCGGGGACCACACGGACCGGCTCAGCTGCGGTCGCCGGTTCCAGCGTCCGCGTCTCCTGAGCATCGCACCCACCCGCCAACAGCGCAGTCGCACCCAGACCGAGTCGCAGGGGGCCGAGAACAGAAGCGGGCAGTCGCATACGCCTTTCAACGCGACCGGTCGCGATTGGGTCTCCCAGGCTCCCCGATTTTCTCGAGAACGGGCTGGGCTGCCGAACGCTCCCCACGCGGGACGCGCTCAATCCGGCCGGAACGCTCCAACCCAGAGCGACTGCGCACCATCAGCCGAGACCTCTTGGGCGGCGAGGACGGCGCGGCCCGAACTGGCCGCAGAGATCGTCCGGCCAAACAGCGAACCGGGAATCAACGACAGCTGCGGGTTCTCGCGCACAAACACGCAGTCGATCGCATCGTTCTCATCGAGGCGCCCCACCCAACTCTCGACCCACCCCGCGTCCCTGGCCGAGCGCTGGAGTAGGCCGGTCACGACCACCCCACCACCCTCGAGAGGCTGGGCACCGACCAGGTTGAAGTCCGTCGAGTTCTTGATCGGTGATGCATCTTCAAAGAACTGTGCGTCCACGCTCCACGTCACCTCGCCCGAACCGGCGTCCACACGCTCGAGCTGGAACGTGTTCTCCGCGGGCAGTACACGGACGGACGTGAGCAGCAACGAGCCTCCCGCCTCGACCGCGAGATCGAGTGGAGTGAACTCCGCGCCACCAACCCCAATCTCGGGTGTGTACACCTCGGTCGCCGGGCCGCCGCCGGCATCGAAGGACAGCAGCGTGGGCAGTCGGTTCTGAAAGTCGACGTACTCGTCGGCGTACACGAAGACAGTGCCGTCAGACGCGATGGAGATCGGGCCGGCGGTGTCCGTGGAAAACCCCCCACTGCCTTCCCCCGACCACGTCGAGGACCAGAGTTCATCGCCTGTGCGGGCGTCACGGGAGGAGACCCACACATCGTTGTCCCCCTCGCCTGCTCGGACCTGGCCGACAATCACAGGGTTGCCATCGCCCCCGACCGCCACACCAAACGAGAGGTCTTCGGCTGTGTCGACCGCCGAGTCGAACTCGGAGAACCACAACACCGCACCACGAGGGTCGAGTTTGTACAGCCGGATGTCGGCGTCGGTATCGATCGCGTCGACTGTCGCGGCGGCATAGACGTTGCCAGCATCGTCCACCGCGACGCCAGTGACGGTGGCATCGAAGCCGTCCACCTCGATCGCGGTATTCCACAACGTCTCACCGTCGGGTCCAACCCGTAGAACGACGCCTTCGTCGTCGAGGATGGTCTGGTTCCCCCGTTGATCGGTCGTGATCTCGCGCAGGAGTCCGCCCACCACAGCACCCCCGTCCGCGCTGGTCGCGACGTCTTGGGCATCGATGACAGAGGTATCGGTCGGCGGCAGCACCTCGGTCGTCCACTCGATCCCGCAGCGGAGCGCACACGAGGAGGTGCATCCATCCTCCTCGTCATCGTTGGCGTCGTCGCATTCCTCGCCCTCCTCGACAAACCCATTGCCACAGGCGGGCTCGGGCGGCTCGAAGCCGGTCCCGGATGATGCGTCGGCCTGGGAGGTTTGCGTCGTAGACGTCGGGCCAGTGGTGCTCGACGTCGAGGGCCCGTCCGTTGCGCTGGTGGACGTCTGGGTACTCGAGCCGGAGGAGCTGCCGCCGTCAGCCGCTGGCGTGACGTCGTCACCGCAGCCGAACGCCAACACAACCATCAGCCCCATACTTCGTGCCCGCATGCAGGGCATCATCGTTCGCGGCCGCGCACCGGTCAATCCACCGGTCCAGCCGCGGGGCTCTCGGGCAGTGCAGGCGGTGCGACCGGGACCACCTTCCCGACCGCCGGAAGAGAAAACGGACGGAGGCCGGTTGGACCGACTTCGACCACAACGATCCTGGGGTCATCGAGCGACCACAGGAACTCGAACAGGACCGACCCTGGTCCGGATCCGTTCCGGTCGTTGAGCACTGTGGCCTTGAACAGCCCCGCCTCCACGTGGTCGCCCTTTTTCAGAGCGTCGTATGGATTGCGAAAGAGGATCTCCTGCGGCGTGTGGTGCATCGCCCCGCCCACACTGCTGAGTTCGAGCTTTCGCTTCGCGACGCGGCGCAGGGTGTACGGACGCGGGCCGATCCCCAGCACGTGCCACGTCTTCGGCGCCTGCATGCCCAACACGTGCATCATGCTCACCCCGTGAATCCCGGTGACGAGTCCGGGAGTCGCCACCACGACCACGTGCTTGTCGCGAAGGTCGAGCGCCGCGAAAGCCTCGTTGCGATAGAACTGCGCGTAGGCGCGCTGAGCTCCGAGGATCGCGTCGAGGTGCTCTCTGGTGTAGCCGAACTCGCGGACGAAATGCAGCCAGCCCATGAGCAGCGCCAACCCGGTGAGCGCCGCCCGACGGAAGCGCGAGTCACCCGTCCTCCAGGCGCGAACGGTGGCGACAAGGGATGCGCCCACAAACGCCGCAGCGCCGAAGTTGGGCAGCATCAAGGCTCGGGTCGCCGGGGGGATCGCGGAGATGGGCAGAAGGGCGAAACATGAACCCAGGACCAGCCAGCGTACGGCTCGGCGTTCGTCTTGCGTCCAATGTCGGCGTGCCAGCCACCACACCGGGCCGACCCATGCCGCCGTGGTCACCATCGCGAATGCGGCGTGGCGATACGCCTGGGTCCCGAGGTCTTTGATCCCCGGGGGCATCACCCGCTCGCTCAGCCCGCTGCCCGCATACCGCATCCAGAAGCGCTCGCTCTCGCCGGCCCAGTTGGACCACACCTCACCCGCCATCCGCGGGACGCGATGCCCCATCACGCGGAAGAACTGCCCCGTTTCTCGGAACGGATCAACATAGGTTGTGCCTCCGTACACGCCCCCGCCGAGCACGATGTACGCGGTCACGAACGCGAGAAGTGCGACCGCAGCAGGCCACATGGAGAGGATGCGCGTCTTCGGGGCCCGTCGGTCACCCAGCAACATGAAGGCACCGAGGTACGCGACACCGCCGACGGCATACTCGCCGCCCGCGAACGCCCCGAGCCACAGCAGCAGCTCCACGACCGGTCCTCGGCCTCGGAATGCGTCAGGGTTGCGCGCACTTCGGATGTGAACCCACAGCGCGGTGAAGGCGAAGACCGTGCACACCAGCGCGCAACGGTTGGCCAACCAGGCGACCATCCAGGTCATGGTTTCGTCGACCGCGAACGAGCCGATGCCCACCGCCGCAATCCAGGACCCCAACAGGCGGCGAAGCAGGAGGTAGCCGCTGCCAAGCATGGCGGCAAACCACACCGCGGAGTGCACGTGGTGCGCGAACGCTTGCCTGGGGAAGACGAAATGGTCCAGCGAGAGCAGCAAGCTCGACAACGGCCGCACCATCACGAAACGAAACTCAGGGTGTGTCCACCACGGAAGGCTGCCCCGCTGTACATGCGCAGCGTTGGTCGCCGCATCCCCGGGCGCAAAGGCGTACAAGTGCGCGATCGAGTAGGAACCCATGCGCTTCTCCAGCATGGAGATCTGGAACAAGTCGTCGGCGAGAAACCCTGCGTCCAGGCCCGGGATGTACAGGACACCGCACAGGACGGCGATGGCCGCGAGGGCCCCCGACAGCGCACGTTGTGGGGTCATCCGATCGCAGCGCCGAAATACACGAGGGCGCACTCGATGAGCAGCGTCGCGCCAAGACGCAGGCGGACGCGGTTCCAGTATCCGGAGAGGTCTCGGTTGGGGATCGGGAGCAGGAGCACGCTCCAAGGCAACAACGCCAGCCACCATCCGAAGGTCACCGCGGCATAGACACCCGCCGCCACGACGAGGCCTCTGAGCAGCCATCGGGTCCGCGGCAAGCCCAACGCGACCGCAGTGGTGCGCACCCCGGTGTCGCGGTCTTCGTCATGGTCTCGCATGACTTGAATGGTCTCGAACACGCCGGAGAAGAGTCCCAGCTGTAGGAGCAGCGCCCAGCCGAGCGCCGAGTCGGGTGGCACCGCGACCCACGGCATCGTGACGCCCCAGACCATCATCGCGACAACGTCGACGAACGGGCGGTGCTTGAGCACGGCGGAGTAGGCCCAACAGATGCCCCCGCCCAACAGCAGCGGCCAGACCAATCCCCCACCCCACAGCCAAGCGACGACCCCAAGGGCGAGCAGCAGACCCAGCTGGGCCCGCAATGCTGCGCCGCGGTGCTCCGCGAGAAAGCGCGTCTTGGTCCGGTCCTTGGTCGGCGACGCGGCATCCTCGGCGACATCGAGGTAATCGTTGTTGAGGTAGACCAACACGTTCAGCAGGGCACCGAACGCGAGCCGCACGAACACGTCGCCCCACGGCAGCGCCAGCGCCACGGCGATCGCCCCGGCGGCGCCAAGGTTGGCCATCTCAAACCGTCGCAGCCGGTACCAGGCGACGTCTGCAGCGATCTTGAGTTCGGCCCGCATCGAGGCTGGGACTCGATGGTCACACACCCGCGCTCAGTTGGGAAACGCGTACTTGTTGAACACGAGGAAGTCCTTGGGGTGCCCCGGAGCCACACGAATGAAGCCCACGGGATCCCCGGGCACCTCGACCCGCTCAATCGTGCAGTCGGGGAGGCACCGCAGCGTCTCCAGCCAGTGATATCGGAGCACGACCGGCTGGGAGGGGTCGGTCCCGTAGACCTCGATCCGGTTCGTCGAGGCATCCACCCGGCCGGGTCCACGCTCGATGAATCCGGTCGGCTTCCGGACCCGATACGCCCGGAAATCGCCAAGGTCGGCCGCCTTCTCGAGCGTGGGGTTATGATTCCACCAGGGGCTCGCATGACGGGGCGAGGTGACGATCACCCAGTGGATGGCATAGGTGTCGAGGTACTGCTGCCACTCCTTCGGGCTCGCGATGCCTTGCGGGCGACGACGGAAGAAGTTGGACCAGCTGTGCTGGATGTTGCGCCAGATGAACCCGCCCATGATCTGAGCGTCGGTCTTCCAAGCCAGCTGCTCGCCCCAGCTCCAGCCTTCGACCAGAAACCGCCCAGTCCCGTCATCCTTTTCTCGGACCCAGTCCGCGATCGGGTCGACGTGCCAATCGCCGTAGTCGTACGGCGCATGCTGTGGAAAGCCCATCGCGGAGAGCTGTGCGGCTTCGCCGTGGGGAAGCTTCGCAGGCGTGGGAAGGTCGTCGATGAAGTAGTACAGCGCCTCGTGAACCAGCAGCATGGACGCGGGCACCGAGACCAGCCCGACGGTCCACCGGGCTCCGATGCTGAACCGAGCAAACACCCGCTCCTTCACCGCGAACTCGACCAACGCCCCGGTGAGGATGCACCCGAGGAAACCGCCGGGTAGCAGGTTACGGTAGGGCTGAGTCTGGGCCAGCGGTGTCCAGCCTCCCAGATAGCCGAACACGATCAGCGTCAGCAGGCCGCCGCCCAGCGGGAGGGCACGCGGGTCGCCGCGCCGCCACCAAACGACCGCCATGCTCAGGCCACCGAGGAGCGCGAGCGTGCGAAAGACAGCGCGCTTGCCGATGATGCCGGTTGCGGCGGGCTCGACCAGAATGTTGAGCAGGTCCCAGACGGCACTCTTGGGGCCCGTGTTCGCGAACAGCGACGAGTCCAAGATGTAGTGCCAAAACCGTGCAGCATCGATCAGCCAATAGGCGTTCACCAGCAGAACGCAGGCGACGACCCCCAACACGCCAACGTGTCCTCGCCACCGCAGCGAAGGAGACGCCCTCACGTACAAGGCGAGCATCGGGAACGCGAGGATGAAGAAGGTGTACGGGTGCACCAAGTGCGCCAGGGCGAGGCTGACCGCCGTGGCTGCGAGTTGCCAACGCTTCTGCTCGTCACACCAACGGTAGAAGAAGCCCAGCGGAAGCACGAACACGAGACTCGCAAGGCCGTAGGCGATCATGCCGACGTACCAGCACCAGTGCGACCAAGAATCGAAGTTCCAGTACAACACCGCGAATGCGGCCGCGAGCAGAGAGCCCCAGGGTCCAACGCGAAGCAGACGCGCCCCTGCATAGACGAGAGGCACCACCCCGGCATGCGCGGCCAAGATGAAGAGGTTGAACGAGAACCCCTGCGAGAGCCCGAGCTGCTTGCCCGCATAGGTCACCAACGACCAGCCCTTGTTGTCGGCGTCGAAAATCACCCCGTTGGGTGCGCCCGCGAGCAGCTGAACATCGTAGACCCAGGTCCGGTTGAACCCTTCCAGGCCTTCCACGACGCGGTAGGCCTGGGTGATGTGGGTATCGAAATCGAGGCCGGCGTAGGGCACATCCGAAAAAAGGAACGCGCCGCCAAAGTAGAAGAACAACCCGACCTGCATCGCCAACACGGCGAGCACGGCGATCGCAAAGCGCGTGCGCTCGCGAGGCGTGCGGAGGGCCTTCATCGCAGGGACACTACTTGAGTTTCTTGCTCACTTCGAACGCCTCGCTGGAGTAGGCGCGTTTGAGCAAACCGCGGGCGAGTCCGCTACGATACAGACCGCTCCCAATGAAGCGATCCATGGCGTCCTGGATACCCAGGCGGACCATCGATGTGGTCCCGATGCGGGCGGTCCACTGTGCCTGATACTGCCGAACCCAGCGCATCGTGAGGCCTGTGCTGTCGAGCGCCTTGAGCACGATTTGCGCCGCGAGTTCCCCGGAGTCGAGGGCCTGCCAGATTCCCTCACCCGACAGAGGATCGATGCTGTTGGCGGCGTCCCCGGCGAGAAGCAGGCCAGCACCCCCGGGCGGACCGGGCCGGATCGCGAGGGGAAGGGACCAGGTGCGGGTCTTTCCAACCCGTCGAGCCCGGTGAAAACGCTCGGGGTGACGCTCGACGAACGCCTCGAGCCAAGCCCCGAGCTTTCGCGGGCCGTGCTCAAACGCATCGGAGCGTTGATAGACGCCAACATTCGACTCGCCCTCCACGGGAGGAAACGCCCAGCCGTAGCCGCTGCGAAGGTCGGACTCGAAGTAGTGCTCGGTTCGGCCGACGTCCTCCCCGAAATCCACATCTTCGTAGTACGCCGTGATCGCCACCGCAAGACTTCGCCCGCGACGGTAGGGGACGGCAAGCGCTCGCCACCCCACAGATCCCGGACCGTCCGCGGCGATCACAGCGCGGGAGAACAGTCGCTCCCCCTCGACCTGGGCCCCGACGATATCCGAACCGCTCGAGAGCAGCCGTTCAACCCGAGCGCCCTCGCGAACCTCGGCCCCGGCTCCTTCCAGCTGGGCACGAAGCAGACCGTCGAGCGCGTACCTGGGCACGATGTATCCGTCGTGTCCCCCGAACCCGCGCCGGATCCGAGCGCCATCCGGAAATACGGCGACCGCACCGTGAACGACCGCGTGCGGAACCTGGCTCAGAGCGTGCTTTTTACCGACGATGCGATCGACGACCTCAGCGCCTCGGTTCGAGAGCGCGTCTCCGCATGTCTTTGGCCTGGGGAAGGTGGCTCGGTCCACCACCAGCACTCGTGCCCCTGCACGAGCCGCGGTCACCCCAGCGGCGGCCCCCGCGGGTCCGGCCCCCACCACGATCAAATCGTAGGTCATCAGGTTCAATCTCGCGTACGCGACAGGTCGGTCATTGCGGCCTTGTACAGGTCCGCGATCGCGGGGTCGACCAGCTCGGCCTTGCCCAGCCGTCGACGACGACGCTCCTGTTTGGCGGCTTTCTTCTCCGCAGCCAGGGCCCGGGCCTTTTCCTCGACGGGCGAGAGCGTCTCGCGCTTCTTCCGTCTCGAATCGGTCTTGCGTTTGAGGTCCGCCAAGGCGTCCTCCACAAGTGAACGGCGGGCGGTCGGCGGCGAAGCGGGCGCGACAGACCCACTGCCTCGCAGCGGAGGCGCGGCGGACGGATCGGGCTTGGGCGGCGGCGGTGCGACGACCGGCTTGGGAGGAGGCCCGGGCCGCCCCCCTTTGTCCAGGCTGGTTTGACCCCGTGAAGACGGACCCGGCGCACCCACGGAAACCGCGACCGTCGGGTCGGACGGCACCGGAACCGGCGCGGGACCTCGAGGATTGAGCTCGAACCCAGCGCCCGTAGGCTGAGCATCACGCCCCACCCGCATGGCTGTCAGCGCCTCGTCTTGGAGGCCTGGAGCGCCAACCACCGGAACCTGAGGTGCGGGGGCAAGCGGAGGCAGCGAACCCGGCGCGGGCGTGTACATGCCAGTCCGCTCTTCCTCGAACTCAGGCGGAACGATGGCATCCGTCGCGCTCGGCGGCTCGGCCGAAGCGACCCCCGCGGACCGCCACGCTTCAATGTCGCCCGCGGTCGCGATCATCGTGCTGCTGGCACCCACGTCCGCCTCCTCCCCGGCATCGAAGGCGGCGACCATCGTGAATCCGGCGCCAATCTGTGGACCTCCGAAGCTCGGCAGCACCGCGAAGTCACTCGGAGCAGAGGGCGCAGGTCGTGCGACCGGGTCCGAGGAGGGTGCCGGGAGACCAAGGTCTTCGAACGAAGCGACGATTGTGTTTCCCGACTGCGCGGGCTCCGGACCCGACGGAGCACCGTCTGACTCCAGCGGCTGATCGTAGTCGGGGATGACGTTGAACTCGGGATACGTCGGCGCGACCCGGTTGTTCGACGTCGACGATGCGCGCCCGCCTTCGGGTGGCCCAACATCATCGAGGCTGAGTTCTTGGGGCGGCGGCGTGTGGTCCTCGGCCGCGACATCCTGCGGGGGCGGCGTGAGGTCGTGGGGGGCGGGCGTAAACTCCTCCGGAGCATGGACGTCGATCGGGCGCGTCGGCGCCATCTCGGCCAGCTCCGGCAGGCCATGCATGGAGGTTGGGGCATTGGCTCCCAACTCTTGGTCGGGAACGGCGGCCTGGAGCTGCTCTGCTTCGGCCCTCGCAGCTGCGAGACCATCGACCGCGGACTTGGCGGCGGCGGACTGTTTGGCGTCCGCCTCCGCCGCATCGAGGACCTCCTCGAGCTCCGCAAAGTCGAGTTCGTCGGCATCCGCCGCGGCATCGTGTTCGAGATCCTCTGCGCCAGCATCTGCACCAGCATCTGGAGGAGGAGCCTGCGGAGGTTCTGGAACCGCAGGGACTGCGGGGACGTCCACCCCCGACGTCACGCCCTCGATGTCACCAAGGAACAGGTCGTGCTGTTGCGCGAGCTTGTGTGTCGACTTGTCGTCCTGCTGCAGTACGGCGAGGCGCTGGCGGGGGTTGCCCTGCTGTTGCTCGAAGGTCACGTCCTCCCGACCTCCGTAGAGACCAGCCTCGGCGCTGGGGAACGGCTCGAACGACGCGCTCTGGTATGCCCCCGATCCCTCGTGGATCGCAGGGTTGGACGTGGGTGTATACAGCCCCTCGACCACCGGAGGCAGTTCCCCCAACGCCCGAGGCGCAGAGCCCAACCGCGCCTTGGCAGCCCCCGCGGGTGGGTCGGGGTTAGGCGCGTACGGGTCGAACGGCGCAGCATCGTCGGCATACAACGTGGTCGTCGACGGCGGCGCAGCAGGAGGCGCCGGCTCCGTTCCGTCGACCGGGTCCAGCAGCGCGGGCGGCTCGGGGAATTCTTCGTCCTCGTCCGGGGTCGTGTCCTGCACCGAGGCGTGGCCCTGGCTCGGAGGTGGAGTCGGGACGCCGGATGGAAGAGGCGCATCGGCCTCTCGGGCAACGGGGGGCTCCGCGGGCTCAGGGTCCGCAGGCACCGGAATGTAGGGCTGCGGGCTCGACGGTGGGGGGGTCGCGTAGGGGTTCGCGGGTTCGGGCTCGGTCGCGACCTCGGTCGCATGCGCCGCGGCTCGCTGCATCGCAGGCGCGAGGTCGGCCAACGAGATCTCCGCGGAGTTCTCCCCCGGCGGCGGCGATGTGCTGAAGGGCGCCCCACCGAACTCCGGTGCCGAGTTCGATGTGGAGGACTCCCGAGCGCCTGGAAGGAGGGTGGCGCGAGCCGAGGGAGGCGCAGCCGAGAACGGAGCACCTGCGAGCGCCGGAGCCTCGTCCAACAATCCGTCGCCCAGCGCGGGCGCGGCCTCGACTGGTGAACCGACGAGCGCCGGCGCATCCTGGAGGAGGCCAGCGTCGAGCCCGGGCTCTTCCTCCAGCGGCGCACCGGAGGGAACCGGCACGACCTCAGGGGGCGGAGTTCCAAGAACCGGCGCGTCGCCCAAGAGGGCACTGTCCAGTGCCGGGCCATCGTGCAGCGGAGCACCCGACAGTGCGGCTGCGGCATCGTCCGGCTCCCCAACGAGCGCAGCCCCCCCACCCACGGGCCCCGCGTCCAACGCCAGAGCGGCACTGTCCCGCGAAGGTCCCGACGCAGCACCCAGACCCTCCGCGAGGGGAGCCGATGTGTCATCCAAGAGCGCGCCATCCAAAGCCGGGGCGGTGCCCATCGGCGCCCCCAGCAGCGCCGGCGCATCGTCGGACAGGCCCGCATCCAGGGCCGGCGCATCCTCCAACAACACCGCGTCCATCGCCGGCGCATCCTCCGAGAGCCCAGCATCCAAAGCCGGCGCGTCCTCCAGCAAGACCGCATCCATCGCCGGTGCGTCTTCCGACAGCCCTGCATCCAAAGCCGGGGTATCCGCCACCAGCGCCGCGTCCAAAGCCGGCTCCTGCGGCGTCCCGACAAACGCAGCGGCACCGTCGACCTTCACCACCGTCCGAGCCACCGGAGCCGAGTCCCGGGCGAGGGTTTCTTCCTCGTCCCCCATGTCGTCGTCGAGGACCGGAACATCGCCCAAACCCATCGTCGGCACCTTGGCCGCGTCCTGCTTGGGTGGCATCTGAAGGTCCGAGACAGGGGTGTCCGTGCTCCCAGTAGGCACGAGCGTCCCGCCGGCCTCGACCTCGGCCAAGATGTCCTCGAGGGACAAGTCCTCGTCGTCGGAGATCTCAATCACCCCGGGGGCGAGGACCTCCGCGGGATTGCGCTCGACCTGACGCGGAGGGGGAGGAGGCGTCGCTGCGACCGCTGGGGGGTTGCTCTCCGGAGCGGGTGTCATCGGTCCTTCGCCCAACAGCGCGGCTTCGTCCGTCGCGGAACTCGACTGGTACGGGACGTAGACGTCTTGCTCGGTCGGCGGCGCGTCGCCGATGTCCAACACCGGCTGGTCTGGACCTGGGGCCATCGAGGGGAGTTCGATCTCCAGCGGCCGCTGTGGCAACACCTCCGCCAAGCCGTCGAGCGAATCCTCCTGCGGTTCCTGCCCTCCACGACCCCCCCCAGGAACCGCCAGGTCCTTGGGTTCGATCGGTGGCAGGGTGATCCCGGCACGGACTCGCGGATCGACGGGAGCGGGTGTCGGTACGCCCGCAGGTGCCGGGGTCAGAGTCGTTGGAGGCGGCGTCGCGCTCGGCGGGGTGGGCAGCGCTCCCCCCTTGAGTCGCTGCGAGTAGAGCTGGGCTTGCCGCACTCGTGCTGCACTCGCGAGCTGTTGCCGGACGTATGCCTCCAGGTTCGCCCGCATCCGTTCATCCATGCGGTCGAAGCGAAGCGCCCATCGGTATCCATCCCGGCGCTTCGTCATCCGAACGACGCGAGCGTCGGTCAGGAGCGGGAACTCGCCGAGCTGCATGTGAACACGGACCCGCTCCTTCGCTTTGCCTGGCGATGCAGCGAGCACGGCCATCCCGTCAGCGCTCAAATCGAGCCCAACTCCACGGACCTCGCCCCGACGGGTCTGAATCACGGCCTGGCCGTTCCAGGCGACCCGAGGGAGTCGTCTGCGATCGTTGACGACGCGCACTGCGTTCCCGGTGTGGAGTCTAGCAAGCTGGAACGACATCAATGCGGAAAACCGCAGCGGTCTCGGGCCCCTAGCGGTGGGGGCTACGGGCGACTTTGCCGCACGCGAAAACGCGGCAAGCCGGAGTCCGTGAATGTACGGCCACGGCGCACCTGAACGAAGAGCGGCCCGGCCGACGCGCAGTTTCGGACTATGCGCGGCATCATTCGGCGACTATCATGTGCTGGGGACAACATGGATCGCGGAGCTTATAAACATCAGGTTGGCTATTTTGGCGCGCTTCTCGGCGTGATGCTGATTGCGGGCTGCGACGGGGCGACTGCGCCCGGCGGCGATGACGGGTCGGGTGGCATCGATACGATCGGTTCCGCGACCGCCACCGACGGGGGCACAGACGGCGGCACCGACGCCTCCTCAGACACGATCGACAGCGACTCGATGGGCTCCGACACGCAGAGCTCGGACAGCGACACCACCACGGGTGGTTCGACGGACACCGACGACAGCGACACCGCGGACACAGGAACCACGGACGACACGAACGCCAGCGATACGGACAACGAGCCGACGCTCTTGTTCCTCGAGGTGACGCCTCCGGAGACCATTCTCGAACTCGATCTCAACAGCGGCAGCTCGGTCGACTTCATTGTCACGGCCAACTACAGCGACGGAAGCTCCATCGACGTCACCGGGGACGCGACGTGGGATGTGTCCAACGCCGCCGTCGGTGCGATGAATGGCGCGACCCTAGAGATCCCCGGATTCGCGGACAGCTTTTTCGAGTCCGCGATCCTGACGGCGGATGTCGCCGGGGAGACGGGCCAAGCGCAGGTCACGATCGCTGCGTACGACCTCGCCAACGACTTCTTCTTTGTGCTGCCGTTTGAAGACAAGGACGGCCCACAAGACCAGCCGCTCACGTTCAACACGGACGTGAAGTCGATGGACGTGTTCATCAACATGGATACGACCGGGTCGATGGCCGGGGAGATCAACAACCTCCGCAGCGCGCTGGCCAGCGACGTCATCCCGGCCATCCTTGCCGAGGTACCGAACACCCAGTTTGGGGCTGGCTCGTTCGATGACTTCCCGATCAGCCCCTATGGCACCGCGGGGACGGACCAGCCGTTCGTACTGCTGCAGGAGATCACCAACAACGTCGCGCTCGTGCAGACCGCGGTGAACACCTACTCTGCGGCCGGCGGAAACGACGGCCCGGAGTCGGGTGTCGAGGCGCTCTACCAGATCGCAACCGGCGACGGGCTGGTTGGACCCGCGCCCACGTCGGTCGCGGCAAACAACTCGGGAATTGGCGGCGTCGGCTTCCGAGAAGGGTCTCTGCCGATCGTCGTGTCCATCACGGACAACGTCACCCACGACACCGATGTCGCAACCTGTGGCCGTCAGTACTCGGGAGCCGTTGCAGCAGCAGCCCATAGCCAGACCGAGGCCATGGACGCGATGAACAACATCTGCGGCCGTGTCATTCAGATCGCCATCGGCGGTACGGGGTCCTGCACAGCGTACGAGGATGGGCTCGCGTTCAACAACGCAACCGATGCACGAGTCCCCACTGAGGCTTGGGACGTCGTCGGGCGCCCACCGGGATGTGCTGCGGGCCAATGCTGCACCGGCCAAAACGGCACGGGTCGAGCCGCGGACGGCGAGGGTTTGTGCCCGATGACGTTCACGGCCGACGCGAGCGGCAATGGTGTCGGCGATTCATTCGCGAGCGCAGTCCCGTTGTTGGCAGCCTACGGGCGCTTCGACGTCACAAGCGCGGTGACCGGCGGCGGCACCGACGTCGACGGCGTTGCCCTTCCGATGGGAACCACCACGGCAGACTTCATCCAAGCGGTGACTCCGTTCGACCACGGAGTCGTCCCGTTGCCGGGCGTGCCCGACCCCACGCTCACCCCGACCACATTCGAAAACGTCGTCCCCGACACGGACGTGATCTTCACGGTCACCGCGTTCAACGACTTCGTCGAGCAGGGACCGGATGCTCGCCTCTTCACGGCGAACATTCAGGTCCTCGCGGACGACTGTGGAGACCTCGATGACCGAGACGTCTTCATCCTGGTGCCGCCCGAAGCCCTGCCCGCTCCGGGCTGAGACGCAACGTCCTAGGACTCGAAGAAGGGCGCCTCTCGTGGGGCGCCCTCTTTTGTGGTTTCCGCTCCAGTGCGGGCGTCGTGTCTCACGGTGCGAGCGGGGGCGGATCCGCCGGAGGCTCGGCGGCCTCGAGTTCTTCTTCGAGGTGATCCGTTCCATCTCGAACCGCCCACACCGCAGCGAGGCTCTCACCAGCACCATCGGCCGACTCCACTTCTTCGACGAACCACCACGAGGCCTGAACACGTTCGGTGTCCACGTCGAGGAGCACATAGCCACGCTCGCGGATATCGATCCAGTGAAGATGGGGATTTGTCGCGAGCAGAGCAGGCCCCGCGTTGAGCGGGAACCCGGGCGAGGACACTGCGGGCACGACAAACTCCACGCCCACGGATCCCGTTCCGTCACTGGGGTCGTACGTCCCCGCGGGATCGACGGCAAGGTCGAATGCCCACGAAGAGTGGACGTCCCCCGTCAGCACGACCACGTTGCCGGTGGATCCGGCGAGGTCGTAGAAACGACCTCGAGCCGCACGATAGCCGTCCCACTGGTCGGCGTTGAACGGCCCCTCGCCCAAGATCACCTCCGACATCACGACCTGCTGGCCGATCAGCTTCCACTGTGCCGTGCTGTTGGTGACCTGGTCGACCATCCACGCTTCCTGCTCCATGCCCAGAAGTTGCCGATCCGGGTCGTCGAGCAGCTCCGGGTCCGTGAGGTCGTCCGGTTGCTCATCCCGACCCACAATGCGGGTGTCGAGCATGATGAGGTGCATCAGGTCGCCGTACGGCAACGCCCGGTAGATCACCGCCTGCGCGCCTTCACGGAACGGCATCCACTCCGCGTAGGACTGGAACGCCACGGCCTTGCGATCCTCCCACTCGCCCTCGGTGACCGGCTGATGGTTGCTGGCGCCATCTCGGTACGCGTTGTCGGCGGACTCATGGTCGTCCCACACCGCGACCATCGGATGCTGTCGATGCAGCTCTTGAAGATCGGCGTCGCGTCGGTACTGCGCGTAGCGGGTGCGGTAGTCCGCGAGCGAGACAATTTCTGTCGCAGGCTCGTACTCCCGGAGCTCCCCGTACTCGCCCGTCCCGTACTCGTAGATGTAGTCGCCCAGATGAATGACCACATCGAGATCTGCTCGCTCCGCGACACGGCGGTACGCGTGAAAGTACCCGTGGGCCAGGCTCGCGCACGAGCACACGGCGGCACGGATCCGATCCACCTCGCCCGCCGGGGCGGTTCGGGTCCGGCCGGGCACGGACTCGCGGCCCAGAGAGAAGAAGCGGTAGTAGTAGGTCGTCCCCGGACTGAGGCCCTCGACGTCCAACTTGATCGTCTGATCTCGGTCGGGCACCGAGTCGATGTAGTCGGCGGCGACTCGCATCTCGAACTCGGGATCCAGCGCGACCTCGAAGAACGCCTCGAGCACGCCATCGTCCTCGGACGTCAGTCGCGTCCAGAGGATCACGGCGTCCGCAAGCGGGTCGCCAGAAGCGACGCCATGGGAGAAGAGGTCTTCAGGCCCCGGCTCCCCGTCATATTCGTAGTGAGGCAAGCCGTCGTCGCCACCACTCGACGACGAATCCGCGGCGGTGCTCGTGGGAATGTCGCCCGAAGAGGATGCGGGCTCGGCCGTTGTCCCGCTCGTGGCAGCGCCCGTGGTTCCGCCCTCCGGCCCGGCTCCGCCACCGTCATCACCACAGCCGGCCAGCGGCGAGGACGCCGCGCTCAAAGAGAGGGCGCTCGCGCGCCGCATGAGTTCCCTGCGAGAAATCGACATGTCGCTCCTGGTCGCAGCATGCCATGGCCGTCCCTCCGGGCCCCCTATAGGGCCACGCGGATTTTCTGGCCGTGGATCCGCAACCGGGGTGCACACCGCCCGTCATTGCGAGTGCGAGTACGTTCGGCGGGGACAACTTGCTCCCGCCACCCCTTCGCCCTTCGTGGGCGACCCGGCGTCCGTGGTCTCCGGGTAGCGCGGCTCCCAATTGTGGGAGTCGCGTTTTTTTCGTGCGCGAACAACGCCTAGACTCAGGTGCCGCGGGCGAATCCCTCCGGGACTCCCCCTGCTTGCGTTGGTCCTCAGCCTCCCAAGCGTTAGTGCCAGACCCCGGCCCCAAGCAGGATTCGCCCACCGCTTGCAGTCGTCCTGCCCCCACAGCGTTGAATCCGCAGGATTCAACGACATACAGCCGCAGTCCCGATCAACCGCCGGCTCCAGGCCTCTCGAGGACTGGCCGCGACCCGCTTGCCCCGTGGATGCCACCACATCCCTCGCAGGCTCCAGGCCTCATGGGCTGGCAATGATGAGAGCCTCAATCCTGCTCCTGCGCCGGTGGTGAATCACCTCCCGGTCCCGTAGCTCGCGGGCTCCAGGCCCCTCGAGACCCCGCCGCCACCCGCTTGCCCGGGATCCCCGGACTCGGCTTGTAGGACTACAGCGGGAGTCGGTGGCCTCCGAGCTCGGCTCGAGTTCTCTGGGTGCTCGGTTGAGCAAGCCCGCCGGGGTGCGGTTTCGTTGGGTCTGCCGCCCGCAGCGCCGGTCTGGGCTGCGGGATAGACGGGGGTCCCGATCGGGACTACGGCTGGAATGCTCGGTCGAGGAAGCGCGCCGGGGTGGCCGGTTTCAGTGGGTCTCCCGCGCTCCGGTCT
>JBOEGF010000066.1:0-19079 GCA_050633305.1 Nannocystales bacterium | reverse complement strand
CCAGGAGCGTACCGGGCTCCCACGGAACCACTCCCTCAGCGTCGTCGAGCCCCTCGAAGGCCTGCACCATCATCTGAAGCGCCTCGGTGAACTCCTCCACCTTCGCCAACTTCCTCGCACCCGCGACCGTCTGCTGAACCTCCACCTCCGGCCGCATCGGTACGGGCGGCTTCATCTTCGCCTTCGGCTGCGCAGGACCCTTCTTCTTTTTCTTGCTCCGCTTCTTCTCCACCACCGGGGCGCTCATCGGCAGCAAGTCTACCCGCCATCCCACTCCAGGTAGACTCGTCTCCGTATGGTGGACCGCGGCACGCTCTCCTCGCTCATCATCGACGTCGACGCCGACATCCGAGCCACCCAGAAGCGCCTGGACAAGTTCAAGGCGAGCCTCCAAAGGCTCCCAGACCTGGCCTTCATCCTCGACGCTCGCATCGTCCTCGCCGAGGAGGAACTCAAGCGCCACCAAGAACGTCGGGACCAGCTCAAGGCCCAGCTCGACCAGCTCGGCATCTAGCCCGCCGCGCACCTGCTACCGTTTTTGCTTCCAAGCACCGCCATGGCCGGAGTCAACAAAGCAATCATCGTCGGTAACCTCGGGCGCGACCCCGAGATTCGCTACACCTCCGGCGGCAGCGCCGTCTGCCAGCTCAGCGTCGCCACCACGCGCGCGTACACCAACAAGACCACCAACGACCGCGTCGAAGAGACCGAGTGGCACCGCATCGTCGTGTGGGGCAAGCAAGCCGAGCACTGCAACAGCTTCCTTTCCAAGGGTCGCCAGGTCTACGTCGAGGGACGCATCCAGACCCGCAGCTACGAGGACAAGGAGGGCATCAAGCGCTACTCCACCGAGATCATCGCCGACGTCGTGCAGTTCCTCGGCGGGCGCGGACCCGGTGCCGCGGACAGCGAGCCCTCCCAGTTCAGCGCGCCCAGCAACTCCGGCAACGCCCCCGGCGCCAGCCCGTCCCTCGGGGCGGACGACGACATCCCATTCTAGCCCCCGTGGAGAACACCCAACACAACCAGGCTCGGTGCTCTCACGTGCCCAAAGCTCTCAGCGCGACCCAGCCCAGTCGCCACGAACGACGCGGACTCGGTGGTAGCGTGCTTCGCGTTGAGGCAAAGGTTCCGGGTGCCCATCGCGCGTCAGCAATAGTGTGGGCGGCGGTGGGCGCCCGGTGTTTCAGCAAGCGGCCGATACGGCAGCACACGGGTCCGATGCCGGGGGAGGGGAGGACCGTCTTCGCGTCAATAAGGGTCGGACCCGGGGCTCAGGTACGCGTCCAGGCGTCCCACGGGGGCTCGGGCCCGAACCGGGCGACCAGGAAGTCGACCAGAGCTCGCACCGACCCACGCAGGTGCCGATTGTGGGTGTACACGGCGTACAAGTGCATGGCCCGGGCTTCGTAGCCGTGGAGAACCGGGACGAGCTGCCCGCGCGCCAGCTCGTCCCCCGCGACGAAGGTGGGAAGGTACGCCAACCCCAAGCCCGCGACGGCGGCGTCTCGAGCCGCGTGAGCGCTGTTGACTACGAAGCGGCCCCGAACGGAATGCGTCGACTCGCCCTGCGGGCCACGCAGCCACCACTGGGGCGGCTGGTTGGTGTCGATGATGCACTGGTGGTTCTCGAGCTCTTCGGGGGCCCGCGGCGACTCATGGCTACCCAAATACTCGGGAGAGGCGCAGACGACGTGCCGGCATGGAGCGAGCCGACGCGCGATCAACGACGAGTCTTCGAGTCGACCGATTCGAATCGCCACGTCGATGCGCTCGCCCACAAGGTCGACGTGATGATCGCTGAGCTGAAGCTCAACCTCCACCTCGGGGTGCTGCTGGACGAATGTCGGCAGCAGAGTCCCGAGGTGCTCCTGTGCGAAAGACACGCCCGCCGTGACGCGCAGTCGCCCCCGCACCTGTGATGAGGCATCCGCGACGTCGCGCTCTAGCTCGTCGATATCGTCGAGGAGCGCAACGCATCGGTGCAGATATGCGCGGCCGGGTTCGGTGAGGCTGACGCGACGGGTCGTGCGGACGAGGAGCTGGGTACCCAGATGCTCTTCGAGCGTCGAGACGTGACGTGAGACGGCCGTGCTGGAGAGCCGCAGACTGCGGGCCGCGCCCCGGAAACTCCCCTCTCGCGCTACTTGCGCGAAAACCCGCATATTCTCAAGCTGGCCCATTGCCCCGACTATCGGGACAGTCTTCTCCAATGTCGAGCTGTTATCAACGTGGTGATGCGAAGTCATAGTGTGCCCATGAATCGCTTCGAGGAACAAACCGTTCTCATCATCGGCGCCACCACCGGCATTGGCTTTGCTGCTGCGCGACGTGTTCAGCAAGAGGGCGCGCGCATCATCATCACTGGCCGCGACCGTACGCGCCTCCAGCAGGCCGCGGCCGAGCTCGGCGACGCACCTGCCCTCGAGCTCGATGTCGCCTCGGCTGAGAGCCGAGGCCGCTTCGTAGACGCCCTCAGCAGCCACACTGACCGTGTCGACGCGCTGATCTACAACGCCGGTATCGCTGGCTTCGCACCGTTCGAGGCGTTCGACGAGGCCGGCCTCGACCACCAGATGGCCGTCAATTTCAAGGGCCCTTTCTTTACCGTTCAGGCGCTTTTGCCCATGCTCCACGAGGGAAGCGCCATCGTGTTCAACACGTCGATCAACAACCAGGTCGGTATGCCTAGCTCCACGGTCTACGCCGCGTCGAAGGCAGCCCTGCGATCTCTGTCGCGGACCCTCGCGGGCGAGCTGATGCCCCGGGGAATCCGCGTCAACGCGGTGAGTCCGGGGCCAGTCGAGACGCCGATCTATCAGAAGCTGGGATTGCCCCCCGAACAGCTCGAGGCCATGGCCGGTCAGGTGGTCGGCAACGTGCCGCTCGGACGCTTTGGGAAGCCCGATGAGATCGCCGGAGCGCTGGCGTTTGCGGTCTCGGGCGACGCATCGTTCATGGTCGGAGAAGAGATCGTCGTTGACGGCGGATGGACCGCGCTGTGAAGGGCCGGCGATGAAGGTCTTGCGTACTGACGCGAGCGCCCGCCACCGGGGCTCGAACAGTCGGGCTTGGGCGGACGCGATCGTTGAGACCCTCGGGCGGACGCATGAGGTCCAACTGACTCGGCGCGACCTCAGCGACTCCATTCCGCAGCTCGACGAGGCCACCCTACGCCGCTTCGGCTACGTCTCCGGAACCGCGGAAGAGACCGCTGCCTCCGAGCTCTCGGAGCGGTTGATGGATTCCGAAGTCGATTCCGCGACCCCCTACCTTCGGCACGTCCTGGGATTTCTCGACCTTCACGACCTGCGGATCCTGAACGCGTGCGGCTCAGGTCGCTCTGAAGCGCAGATCTGTGAGGACGTGGCTCGGTTGGTCGCGGGGTCATCGGTTGCAGTGTGACTGGAGGCTAGTCATGCGGACCCCGGCGTATCATCTTCACATCTACTTCGACGCGACATCCCGCGAGCACGCTCTGCGGCTGAGGTCTCACATCGGCCAGACCTATCCGGACGTTGTCCTCGGTCGCGTGCATGAGTCACCCGTGGCCTTCCACCCACTGCCGATGTATCAGGTCACGGTAGCGGCCTCCGATCTCGGCCAGCTGCTGGCGGAAATCTGTGCCGAGCGCGGCTCGCTGTCGGTCCTCGTTCACCCCCTCCATGGAGACCCTTGGGTGGAACACACCGACGACGCCATGTGGCTCGGTCAGCGGCTTGAGCTTGACCGCGCTCGCCTCCTCCGCGCATCGAGTGCCGTCCAGCGCCGGGAGTGAGGCTGGCGCCACAAACCTCGCTGCCTCAGCCCGGGTCGTCACCGGGATCCGGACGGTCGAAGCAGAGTTCCGCGATGCCACAGCTGTCGACCCCCGAGGGGCCCGTGCGCGATGAACAGGGCGAGTCCATCGCTACATCGATCTCGTGGTCACCGTCGTCATGATCGGCGGGCTCAAGCGCAGCGATGTCGGCGTGCACGCGCCGCAGCGTGTGCACGAGGTGCTCATCGGCGAGCGCCGGCCGACCTTGCGGCCCACGCACTGTTGGTCGCCCGCGTCGCGGGCACACCGGCATAGAAACGCTAGCGCCGAACTAATTAAGTGAAACTAGCTGGGAAGAGCCGGCATCGGCGCAGATGGCCGGAGACGAGTGAGGGGCAACGCGGGCGGTGCCCAGCGGAGCCAGGGGTGGGGCGGATGAGGACAGAACCCGGCGCGCCGAGGGCCGGACGGGCGTCTGAGGGACGCTAGAGGAGTTCCGTGGTGTGCCAATGCGCGTACGGATGCCGACGCGCTCGCGGTGAGCGAGGGTGTGATCGGGGCCAGAGTTCAAGAACTCAGGTGAGGGTCGCGGTGGCGGCCGAGCGGCTGGGAAAAGCTGGGCCTGCCTCGTGGTCGACTGCGGCGACGAGCGCATCGACAACGTGCTGGCCCGCGACGGCAACCGGGTCGCCCTCGAGGTTCGAGGCTGGCGCGTGCCGCCGGAGTTCGTCGAAGCCGAGGATGGCACGGACCTCTCCGACCACCTCCGGGTCGCGGCCGAGCTTGCGTTCGGACCGAGCTAGTCGCATGCGGTCGCATCCCCCAGCGGGGTCCGAATGCGCGTCGCCGTCCGGGTGCCCATGTGTTGGTCGTCGAAGGCCCGAATCGTGCGATTGCCCGCCACGTCCTCCAGCTCGGCCGAGACCGCCATCGTGTAGCAACCCGGCTGCCACGCTTCGGTTGGTTGCAGCCGGAGCTCCTTGCCCGAGCTCTCGGCGTGGATGGGAAAGCGTCGTCCGTGGGGATTGGCCAGGACGATCCGGTTCTCGGCCTGGTAGGGGTCGAGCCATCGGTCGAACTCGACCACCAACGGGTCCCGCGTTCCCACCCCGGGTGCTCGGACGTTCCAGCCCGCCGTGTCGAGGGCGCTGCGATTGGGCTCCACGGTGCGGAAGACGTGTTCGAAGTCCTCGCGCAAAGTGTCGCCCTCTTCGTCGAGCAGGCCGGCCTTGATCCGAAGCGCATAGCGTCGGTTGGGCTGCAGAGGAGCACCGCCGTCGAGGTTGCTGCCAACGCCCCGCTTCGTCCGCCCAGGGTTGAAGATCACGGTCAGCCGCGTGTTCGTGCGATCGAAGAGCGGGCGCTCGATGTCGAGGAGCGACGCGTCGACGGACAGCCCGGTCTCCACGTCGACGAGCTCCACCGCTTCGGACATCCGAAACTTCGATGACATCGGTTCGTTGAACTCGATGTACAGGCGCAGGACATTGGAGGGGAGGACGTCAGCATCGGGCACCACCCCTTCGACCGTGGGTGGTGTGGCCACGCGGGGCGCACCGTCGATGTCGAGCAGCCCCTCGAGCGCTGGGTGGTGAAGCTCGTAGCTAGCGTGGGGATCCAGCGGGTACCTGAAGTTCAGCACCACCGCAGCGTCGTGCAGCGATGCGCTCACCGCTTGCATGCCGGGTCCGACGTCTCGCCCCTCGAGGAAGAGGCGCGCCTTGGCAGGCTCTGAGATCAGCGAGCCGCGTTGGGCGGAGCTCAGGTTGGACAGTACGACGGTGGAGGGGTCCTCGGCGTGCTGCGCAGCGGGGGTGCTATCGAAGCTGCAGGCCAAGGCCGGCAAAGCCGTGGCGACGAACATCGCCACGGCAGCCGTCATCCGACGCAATCGACGGACGCTCATTCCTCCTCTTCCCATCCCTTGGGCGGTGCATCAGCGTAGCCGAACGGGTCGGGCGCTCCGGGGAAGTTCATTTCCACCAGGTGGTCCGAGCGATCGAAGAAGAACGGTGCGGCGAGCGTCCGCAGCTGCAGCGTACCCGGATCGAGCGGGTCTTCTTCGATGACGGCCGCCCACGTCTCATCGAGCGTCACCAGCTGCTGCGGGCCGACCAGCGGGATGTCGAAGATCGGCACTCCGGCCTGGTCGAACACGTTGGGCGGCTCGTAGGCCAGGGGGGCCGCGGCCGCAACGTCACTGTGTGTGAAGCGGGTGGCGGAGCGGTGGGTGTTGGTGACCAAGAAGACCGGCGCCTGCAGGAACGGGTCCGTGTAGGTGATGATGTCGACCGGCGTGTTGCCGAACCCGAGCTCTCCGATCATATCTCCGCGCACCTGAGCGCCATCAACCAGGTCGTCGAGGGCGAATCGCACCAGCGGGGTACAGGCGTACACCGCGACCAAGAACGGCTCACCATCGATGACCTGGATATCCTGCGCGAGGACCGGGGCCCGGGTCTCGAACTGGGCGTGGACGGCGTGCCAGATCTCGGTATAGGTCAGCGAGGCTTCGCCATCGAACGGGTAGCCGGCGCGCCGAATCGTGGACGAGAAGTCGTCCCCCGATATGCCCGCCACGAAAATCTCGCCGTCGTAGTACTCGATGTCGGTGATGGCGTAGTTCTGAATCGCCAGGCCGAACTCCAGGCTGGCGTCGGGGTCCACCGTTCCCACGTCGATCGAGGTGTGCTCGGCGGCGCCCAGGTCGAGCTGTTCGAGCTCCCCTTGGTCCACCTTGAAGAGCAGCGGCTCCGCGTCGGGGCCGGTCCCGCGATGGACCGATAGAACCAGCTGCTTGGTCGGTTGGTGCACCACGAGGTCATTGATCATGACCTCGGAGGGGTCGATGCCCAGAAGCGAGCCCAGCTTCGCGTCGATGTCCTTGACGATGTTCCGTCCTTCGAACGTGACGGCTCGCCCCAGGACGAAGTCCGACTGGTCGTCGAAGGTCCCGTCGTCGAAGTCGAAGGCGTGCACCAGGCCCGCCTCGCGGTCTCCGACGAACAGGACGTCGTTGTCTCCAAACTCGAGGGCCCCGGCGGACTGCAAGACCGTGTCTTCGGGGCCGCCTGTCGGTTCGTCGCTCGCGTCGACGTCACATGCAAGGAGCGTCGTGCTCAGCCCGAGGGCGTACAGCCCCGTGATTGCTCTGCGCTTGTTCATTGTCGTCTCGTTCCCGAACTCGCTCCTTTGGGTTCGTTGCTCGAAGCGGTTCATGTCGACACCATGACTGCTTCGGATCGGTCCGATAATGAGTGAACTTCGGGGATCACTGGCCCGAAAATCGGGACACCCGAGGCCGCCGCGTGGATCGACAGTATGGGTAGCGTCGCCGTATGGCCCGAACAGCTCGTCGACGCGCGCCGCGCGGGATGGCCACCCCGTACATCAGACACTCGAGGAGGCATTCGGTGGGGTGCACCTTGGGCCGCGCTCCTCGAACCACGCGTGGTCCGAGCCGTCGATCTGGACAAGTTCACCGCGGCATGGACGTCGACGCCGAGGCTGCTGCACACGACGCCGCAGCTTTCGTGGGACCCAAACTCCGGCCTCGACCATCCACTTGCGCAGCGTCTCGCGCGAGACCGTCAGCTCGTGAAGCTCAGCCAGTTTTTCGGCCGCGAACGTCGGCCCGAAGTCTGCGTACCGTGCGCGCACCAGCTCCATGGCACGACGACGACGCTCATCAGGCAGGCGGCGGTTGCTTTGCCGGCCACGTTTGCCTGAGACCAGCCCTGCCGCGCCTTGGTCCCGGTATGCCGCGCACAGCCTCTGCACCTGCCGCACGCCCAATCCCAGCATCCTCGCGGCTTCTTCCTGCGTCAGCTGCCGTTCTCGCACCCGCTGGATCACCTCCAGCCGCTCCAACTCCGTATGGCTCATCGTCAGTGTTGCGCGAGACATCGGGCTGCGGCATAGCCGCCCAGCAACCCGACATCTCTACTTTGCGCGAACCCGACATTTCCATTTTGCGCCTACAGCAAAAATTCCGATAGTAATGATTGTGTCCATAAAGGACACGTGCCCAATGAAGACAGATACGGGGGCAGGGGAGGGCTCAGCCCTCGAAGACTTCGTCCACCGCCGCAACCGTCGCCGCCCGCACAAGCCAGTCCTGCAGAACCTCGAGCTCGCTGCACTCTTCGACCCGTCGCCGAACATCCGGCGCCACGACCAGACCCCGCGCGTCGAGAACGGTCAACACCGACGCGGCCGCTCGACGCAGCTCCCCTTGGAGCTGTCCCTGGGCCACGCCCTGGGCCACGCCCTGGGCCACGCCCTGGGCTTTACCTTCGGCAAGAAGCTGTTCTGCGATGGTCATCGTGATGGACTCCGCGGCGGGTGCTCGCCCCTTGAGGATGGCACGAAACTCCTCCAGCTGCAGGTCGGACGATACGCGGACGACGTAGGAGAGCAGAGGGGCCAAAGCGCGCTCACCGCCCGGTGTCTGGGCCAGCTCCTCGAGCTCGCCCAGCCAGTCCACGAGCCGCCGAAGGAGCAGGGCGCCATCCCTCGCATCCCGCATCAACCACAGCGCGAGACGAGCCTGCTGGGCGACCTCACGGCGGCGCAGCTCCGCGTCGTCCGTCCGATGGAGGTCGTCGACGGCGTACGCGAAGTCGGGCAGTACGGCGTCCGCCAGCTCGCCGAGGCTCGGCGAAAACAACCCCGAGAACCGCGTCGGCGCTGACCAGCCTCCAGGAACCTGGGCCAACACCGCCGGAACGATCAACGGCAGCGGCGACGCCTTGTTCTCGCCGGAGAACCGCTCCCAGATGCTCACCATGTAGCTCAGCAGTCGCAGCGCCATCCTTTGCTCGGGCGTCGACTGGTGCTCGAACAACAAATACACGAGCACACGTTCGCCGGAGGCTCGCGCGTTCGCCGAGAACAGCAGGTCGCTGTGCTGGTCCGCCAGCTTCTCGTCGACGTAGCTCCCGGGCTCAAGCTTCAGCGTCGACCAGTCGATCGCGGAGACGTGCTCGGCTGAGAGCACGTGCTGCAGCTCAGCGGCGGCGTTCTCGGGCTGCTGGAACACGCTCTTGAAGAGCGCATCGTGCGGGGTCTTCGTCACAGGCGCCGGGACGATAACACTCGCCGCACGCCTGAACACCCGTCGTTCCGGAACCGCCGTTTTCGGGCCTATCTTCCGCCCCGAGGCCCCCTACCCACCCGTGGCAAATGTCAACGCAAAGTAGAGATGTCGGCCTGTCTGCAAAGTACAGATGTCGTGTTCATGGTCGAATCCGGGTCTGAGCAGGCGACTTTTGGCGAATCCATTTCTTTTCTCTGAGCGACACCTTCTTGTTCTTCAGCCTGGCCTCGTCCCGCTTCTCTTGGCGTCCCTCGACCCACTTCATGGCCGCCCCCAGTCGCTTGTTCTCGACGACCTCGCCCTGGTCGACGTATGGGTTCTTGTCGAAGAGAGTGAAGGGAAGGGCGCGGCCGTCGCAGACGACCTCGAGGTGGCCGTCGTCCCACTCGTAGATCCGCACCCGACATCGAGCCAGCCCCGTCGTCTCGGGCGAGGGCGTCACCATCAGCATCTTCTTGCGGTAGTGCAGCGTCAGGTTCTTCGAGAGTGTCCGCTCCTCCTGCCACGTGAACACCTTGTCGAGCTCGTCGTGGTCGAGCAGGGGGCGATGCGCATCGTGCTCGGAAGCTGGGGCAACAGCGAACTTCGTGTTGTGGGCCCTCCTGTACTCCTCGAGGTACGCATTTCCGTCCTCCAGGGTCGAAATCCCGCGCAGCCGTATTTCCTTTGCCAGCCGGTCTTGGAGCGTCAGATTCGAACGTTCGACGCGCCCCTTTGCGGCCGGGGTGTTCGCGCACAGGATGTCGATGTTCAGCTCCGCCAGAGCCCGCCCGAACTGCGACACGCCTTTCGCTTCCCGACCCGTAGGGCGGAACACCGACGCCTTGTCCGAGTACAGCGCCACCGGCTTGCCATGGCGCTCGAGGTACGCCCGTAGGGCCTCGAAGTACGAGAACGTCGACTCCGACTCCGCGAACCGCAGTTCCATCAGCTCGCTCGTCGCGTCATCGATGAAGACGAGCAGGGTGCACCTTGGGCCGCGCTCCTCGAACCACGCGTGATCTGAGCCGTCGATCTGGACAAGTTCACCGCGGCATGGACGTCGACGCCGAGGCTGCTGCACACGCCGTCGCAGCTTTCGTGGGACCCAGACTCCGGCCTCGACCATCCACTTGCGCAGCGTCTCGCGCGACACCGTCAGCTCGTGAAGCTCCGCCAGTTTTTCGGCCGCGAACGTCGGCCCGAAGTCTGCGTACCGTGCGCGCACCAACTCCATGGCGCGACGACGACGCTCATCAGGCAGGCGGCGGTTGCTTTGCCGACCACGCTTGCCTGAGACCAGCCCAGCCGCGCCTCGATCCCGGTATGCCGCGCACAGCCTCTGCACCTGCCGCACGCCCAAACCCAACATCCTCGCGGCTTCTTCCTGCGTCAGCCGCCGTTCTCGCACCCGCTGGATCACCTCCAGCCGCTCCAGCTCCGTATGGCTCATCGTCAGTGTTGCGCGAGGCATCGGGCTGCGGCATAGCCGCCCAGCAACCCGACATCTCTACTTTGCGCGAACCCGACATTTCCATTTTGCGCCTACAGCAAAAAGGCCGATAATCGATCTTATGTCCAATGAGGACAGGATGTCTATCCAAGGCAGGGCGGATCGTAGCGCGGCGGCGCCACCGAAGCAAGCTTCGATGCACCTCTGCCTATGGGGCTCTGGGGGTCAACCGCGCCTGACCGTCGTTGAGACCCCGAGGGCGTTCGATGGCCGGGCTAGAGGCTCAGCCCTCGGGCTGCGGGCCGATCAGGCCCGCATCTCGGCCATGATCGCCGTTCTCTGCCCGGAGCTGCGACTCCTCCGCTCTCAGAATCTACTACCGGACCACGCCTGACCCATAGCACCCGGGACACTGGGTATTTCCGTCGCCGCTGCAGCTACCACAACGGGTTGAACCGTTGCCGTAGCACGTGCCGCAACGTGCCCCGCCTGCAACGCCGGTGCCCCCGCAGTTGGAACACCGGCACTGCCCGCGGCCTCCGCAATTTCCACACCTCACCGAACCTGAGCCGTTGCATCGTCCGCAGATCGCCATAGGCGAGATGGGAACATGGTTGCGGAGTCGGGGCATGAGGAACATTGGAACGGTAGACGGCGCTAGTGGGCGCCAGGTTCCCTACACGAGCAGGCAAAACGTCCGGTTTTGGCCACCACGCGCGAGAACCTCATGACGAAGTATGAAGGGTAGGAACCATATCGGTGTGAAAACCGCTCACAACTCCGCAGATGGATGCTGGCGCGCCGATATGTGGCTTCGCACCGTAACCCAGGGGTTTGGAACGCCTCTGCGGCGCACCTGAGTTCAAGGGGTCGGACCCTCGTCCAGAGCTACCCCTTTTTGGAACGCCCCAACGGCCCGATGAAGGGTCGGTAGCGCAACACGAAGGCGCTTGGCCACCTCGCTTCCTGGTCGCCGTCATCGTTGACGCGCCGCACCCTCGGCCGCTTCGATCGCACTGTGATCGGTTTTTACACCGATATGGTTCCTACCCTGACAGCCGCGACGGCTCGATGCCGGGCCGAAGCACGCGGGCCTGTCCGTACCTCGTTGGATCAGCGCTCGGCTCGCGATGCGAGCCGGCGTGAGCGCTCGCTCGCCTTGGCCAGCGCACGCCTTAGGAGAGAGACTACGGCAGTCGGGAACGGAGGTAGTTTACCGCTCGGGGATTCGTAGAGCTCGAGCATGCGGCGCAGTTGCTGAACCCTACTCTTTCTCGAGCCCGTTCGAGCGTGTTGGATTCGGCTTACAACGGCATCTATGGCCTCCTTGCGAGCGGCGACGAGGAGTGGCGCGTCGAGACCAAGGACATCGACCACTTCCTGATCGTACGACGTATTCGTGACGCGGAAGCGACCATCGAGCTTGAAGCGCACGAGCGACTCAACCTGAGGGCTGGCCCGTGCGGGGTGGAGATTAAGAGGTTCATCCCCACGACGGCGGTCGCAAGTAGGGTTCGCGGCTCCACCTCCACCGCCTTCGCAAACGGCCAGGAGGTCGGGCCAAGCGAATGGATCTGTATCCGCTTCGCTTCGTGGTTTCCAGTGCTCCACAGTCGTCCGATTCCCTGGGGGCAGGCGCGCCATGCAATAGGCGCACAGCCCACGCTGCTCTTCACCGAGGACTAGGCGCATCTCGGCCTTCTGATCACCGTGGACACTGGCCCAAGTTGCGCCGGGAGTTCGGCGAAGAACCGCGACCACGGGCGGAGGGCTACCTTTTTCGATCTTGCGCATCAGGCGAGGACAAGTTCAAGAAGGGTCTGGATCCGTACCAGTTCGGGGTCATCGGACTCCAGGATACGCTCAAGCGAGCGGTACAGCTCCTGCGCACGCTCAGGCTGGTCGTCCAGCGCATCGTACAGTTCGGCTAGCTTCGTCTTGATCTCTTCGGGGCGTTCGGGAACTTCGAAGACATTTTCTAGAAGGGTGTTGGTATCTCGACCCCGCACTTTGGGGTGTCCCGGGAGAAACTCGAAGTTTTTCATCAACACCACGCTCGCGCTGTCTACCGACGCGAGAACCTGGGGCGAGTGCGTGGTGGCGACGAGCTGGACATTGGGGAATGCTAGGCGCAGGGCAGGAAGTACGCGTCGTTGCCACCCAGGGTGTAGATGCAGGTCAATTTCGTCGGCCAGAAGGATGCCTGGCCCGCTTGCCGGCTCGCTTAGATGCGGGTTTAGGACAGCCATTCGACGGGCGACGTCGCCAACCAGTAGGATCAGGCGACGCTCTCCGTCCGAGAGCTGGTCGAGAAAGAGCGGCTCGTCGTTCTTCTTGACAGTGAGCCGGCCACGGACGTCGCCGAAGGGCCCCTCCACATGAGATCGCAAGACTTGAAAGTTGGTTATCTCGGTCGCCTCCAAGGCCCTCAAGAACGTCTGGAGAGCACCGCGGACGGCCCGGAGCGAATGGAGTTCGTGTCGGAGGTTTCCGGATCGGATCTTCGCTTCGTTTTCGAGGTTCTCTTCCTGCTCGTACCACCGCTCGAAGTCGTCGAAGTGGGCTGCCTCTTGGTCGAACGCGCCTTGGTAGGCGGTGAGCCGCCCCGTCAGCAGGTCGTCGTTTACTTCCCGCCGAGCCACAGATCGGGTCGAGCCGCCATGGAGGTAGGTCAATATCGGGAGATCAACCTCAGCCGCCTTTCCGGCAGATAGCGCCTCTGCCCAAGTCGTCACGACGCCAAACTTCTGGTCCCCCCCCCAACCCTCTGGTGCCGTTGCGAAGTCGTGCCAGGCACCCAGGCCGAAGCTCGCGACGCCCTCGCCTTGGCGCAGTTCCAGGCTCCATCTCGCGGAGTCCGCACCACCACGGATGTTCCCGACGTCACCTCCTCCGAACACCGAGCGGACGCTCCCTGCCAAGACGGATGGCACACCGCTTCCCGCACTAGCGATCGCGTCCAATACGGAACTCTTGCCGCACCCATTCGGCCCAGCGAACACGGTGGTATTCGACGAGGTGGATTCGAAGGTCGACTTTCTGAAACCGCGGAAGTCCTCTAAGACGAGCTTCGAGATGCGCACTGTAACTCCGGCACGAGATTACCCCAGCCGACAAGACCTGTCTGAGACGGTCTCGTGCGACGGAGAAGGACCGACGCGGGAGCGCCGGATCGGCCCGTGGGGAACAATGGAGCAGGACCCGGCGCTAAGCGGCGCCATGACCGCTATGCGTCGTCGTCGAGTTCTCGATCTGGGCTCTGGAGCGCCCGAAGGCGTCCTCTGAGGTTCGAGACCGCGAACGCGCAGTGCCCCTGATATTGATGCGCTGGGGGTCGAGGCACATCGGAGAAAAATGTCTCGCCATCGAACTCAAAACCTCACCCGCTCGATCTCATCGCGCTGCACCGTCTGCGCCGAGCGGTTGTAGAGCTGCGTCGTCTTCGTCGACGAGTGCCCGGCAATGCCCGCGGCGACATCGATCGCCCCGCCGTTCTCCATGAAGTTCGTGATCCCTGTTCCGCGGAAGCTGTGATTGCAGACGGATTCCCCCGGCAGCCCCACCGCCGCCGCACGGCGCTTCACCATCGTCAGTACGTTCCGCGGCTGGAGTCGGCGCCGCGTAAGTTGCCGGCGCCCCTCCTCGTCCCGCGCTCGGTCAGCCGAACGAAACACAGGCGTCCGCGGTCCGACAGGAGACACCACCAAGAACGCCTCCATCGCCTCGTGCAACTGATGGTGGCACGGCACCCGGTGGAACCGCCCGCGCTTTTCGTGCAGAGCGACACTCGCCCGAGCTGAGCCGGCCTCGTAGTGCCGGCCATCCACCTTCACCACCGCCCCCACCCGCGCGAACGTGTAGAGCATCAGCGAGAGGATCGCCCGATCCCGCAAGTCGACAACATCCTCGATCCCGATCGAGCCGAACAACGCCCGCACGTCCTCCGCCTCGAGGATCGGCGTCTTTCCTTCGCCCGCGCTCACCCGAGGCGCCCGCACCACCGAGAACGGGTTCCACTCCAACGCGCCCTTCGACGCCATGTAGTCGCAGAGGTTCCGCAGCGCCGACAGCCGCGCCTTGACGGTAGACGTCGCCTTCCCTTCCCTCTTTAGAAACTCGATGTACGTCGCAGCCTCGATCGGCTCCAGCTCACCGAGCGACCAACCTTGCAGCGCCAACCAGTCCGAAAGGTCCGCCGCCGCGTGAGCGTAGGCCCTTCGGGTGTGGTCGTTGCTCAGGTGGGCGGTGAAAAACTCGACGAAGGTCCGCTCGGCCTTCCGCCCGAGTTCGACCACCACAGCTGGCACCAACCCCTTCGTCTCGAGCCGAACCAGATCACCCATCGGCTTCGCCCTTCTCTTCCTGGCGCACGGTCGTCCGTTCATCGACCCGCATCCGAAACGCGTCCTCCAACATCTCACCCGCCCGCATCGAGAGAACGCCCGCGTCGGTCACCGAACCATCGTCGACCTCGACGCCAGGCTCGTCGCCAAGCATTGCCAACGCATCACGAAGTTTCTCCCGAGCACGCTCGACCAGGACGCCAGGACCAAACTCGACCTCACCGGTCCTCGTCTCGCTCTCCACCATTGGGAACCATCCTTCTATATAGCGGGATCGAGGTCGAGGGCTTTGGACGGCGATCCTCGCGCGCGGTTAACGCCTCGGGATTCGAGACGCCCCCTCCCGAACCGGCCAGCGCGATCGTTTTCGATCACCGACCGGGGCCCATCGGTATCCGATAAAGATAATTATCGGACTCCGATCCAAGACCTTGGGACCGCGGCTCGACCTGGCGCTCCGACCGGTCAGCCTGGGCGAGCGCCGCGCCCCAGCTCCTCGTGGTACAGGCCGACCATGCTCACCCTCACCCGCAAAGCCGGACAGCGGACGTTCATCGGGGCCATCGAGGTCGAGGTCGTCCACGTGGGAAGGGGTGAAGTCCGACTCCGGCTGTCCGGCGTCGACGACGAGGCGGCGATCGAGCTTGTCGATGCGTCGGGCGAGCAGCCCTCCCCTCGCTCGCAACCAGCAGCTCGTCGACGACGGGTCGTGCCGTCGTCCCGACAGAGTGCGCCGGTCATCATCGAGAAGCGACGAACCCGGCGAGGCTCGTAACGCCGTAACGCCACGGGGCCGGCCCCTGACCGCTGCACCTCGTCGCGCGTGTAGACCTCGGGCGGCAGGTCCCGCCCCGCCTTCCCCTCTATAGAGAATGGTCCCGCGAGCGCCCTGCCCTTCGCCGACGGACCTCGAGAACGCACCGGCGCGGAGAAGTCGATCGCGAGCTGCGTCATGACGACCATGATCGCATCCCGCGATCCCGTTTAGAGCCAAAACGCTCACCCCAGCGACGGCCGACCAGCCGCGACCCAAGCCACCCGCGCGTCGCGAACGTCCTCGATCGCGGAGACCAGCTCCTCCAGCGCCGCGAACTCGTCGTCGCTCAACGGCTCGAAGCCAGGATCAGCCGGCCCCTTCGCCTTCCTCCGCACGAACGCCACGGCCTGCACCCGGTAGTACCGACCCATCGCCTCGCGCAGGTTCGATGCGACCTTGTCCATGCCCCATCGTACGACGCCTCGGGTCAGCATCGAGCCCAAGTTCCACCGCGCCGCCACGCCACGCCGTTCGGTCACGTTTCCGCCTCGGCTTCGATCACGCTTTAACGGGCAAACGTGACTGAAGCGGCCGGAACCCCGTTCCGGTACCCTTCCAACATGTTGGCCCCGATAGCGCTGGCCCTCTTATTCTCCCCGCCACCCACGGAGAGCGAGCCCAAACAGCCCCCCTCCTCATCCTCTGTCGAGCAAAGCATCGAACTTGCCTCTGACTCCGAAGCAGAAGCTCTCTACGAGGCAGGAGTCCGAGCCTTCGAGCACGGGGACTTCGAGAAAGCACTCTCTGCCTTCGATGCCTCTCTCCAAGTCGAGGTCAGTCCGCGAGCGCTCTACAGCCGCGCTCAGACCCACAACCATCTCGGTCGCTGTGAACTTGCGGTTTCCGACTATCAACGTGTCATAGAACTCCTGCCCGTGGACCACCCGGCCCAGCAACCAACACGCGACGCGGTCCTTCACTGCGCTCGCAGGATGAAGGACCCTCAAGGCACGGGAGAACCGCCACCGCGACGGCTGGTGCTACAAGAGCCGAAGCCACTTGCGACAGGTGATGATCCCGGGACCCACTTGCGTCGAGGAGGTACAGCAGCACTCATTCTTGCCCCAATCCCGATCGCTATAGGGATCGCTGTCGGACAACGCCACATCGACGACCTTTTCTTCTTCAACAGGAGGATAGAGGACGATCAAGAGAGTTTCGACAGCGAGTGCACAGGGACCGTCCAGGACAACGATAGGTGCACCTCATACCAGCTGTCCATCTCAGAGAGAGAGGAGTACGCAAAGAGAGCCCGGCGACGAGCCGCGCTCTGGCTCGGAACTGGCCTCGGCCTCGGTGCTGCCGGGATCACCGCAGGGATTCTGCTGCGCCGAGAGGGCAAGAGGCGCTCTAAACGATGGAGGAATGGCATGGCTTCGCTGACGCTCCTACCGACGAGCCACGGCGCCGTTCTCAGCGGCCGGTTTTAGTCGGCCGCAGTCCGGGGCTTGCCGGATCACCCGTCGGGACGGGTGCATCTCCGCTGCACAGGGACGGCCGCAAGCTCGCCCCCTGCCCTAGACACGTCCACCTTGGGGACCGCCCCGCCCTTGAGGACACGCTGCAGCTCTCGCACCTCGGCGTCGGGTTCCGTCACGTCCACGCTGAGGCCCATGGGGGAACAATGGGAGCGAATCTGGCGCTAATCGGCGCCATGTACCCCACGGGATACTCGGCATCCTATTCGACGGGCTCCCCGCTCAGCCGCTCACGCTATCCAGCATCACCAGGAATTCCCTAACCCCAACGACCTCATCGATCGACCCCTCCGGAGCAGGTTCTTCTCCGGCCAGCAACGACGCCGCCAGCCCGCTCCCCGTACGAAAGACATGCACCTTCGGAACAATTTCTCCGTCGAGCATTTTCTTCATTTCCTTCTGTTCCGCGCCGGGTTCTGTCACGTCGACGTAGACCATCGTGAACTCGCGGAGCCTCTCCCTCACCGCGGGATCGCTCAACACTTGGCGTTCGAGGTCACCATTCAAAGCGGACCATTTCGCGAAGAAATACACAACGACCGGCCGCTGTGAACGACCGGGCAGCGTAGCCACAGCTGCGAGCCCCTCGGGGCTTCGCACACGCACCCAGCCCCAACTTTTCAGCACCGTGTCTCGCTGCGGTGCTGAAGCCTTCCGAATCGCCTTCCACCATTCGCGCTGCACGCTGGTCCCATGCCAGCCGTCCCCATCGGAGTCGAGCCCGCAGCCCGCAGCCACAAGCGTAGCCGCAACGATCGCTCGAACGTGCGCCTGCGTTACCATCATCGTCCCTTCCAGTTCGGGTTCTCGATCTTCACGATGTCCGTATGGGTGTCATCGGTGAACACCACCTGCACGTAGACATATGGAATCTCGTCGCTCTCGACATACACGGGCGACGACTCGTCTGACAGGGTTGGAAATCCGTCCGAGAGCCAGCATCCGACGTCGACCCGATCCGGGTCTTCATCAGGAGAACGCCCGAGTATGACGGTCTTGAGTTCGCACTGGTACCTCCACAGCGGCCGAAAGTCGAAGGCATCCCTCCCGTCCGCACGTGACCAGACGACCCAGCCCTGCGCGTCCTCGAGCCCCTCCTTCGCGGCCTCCAGTCCGTACATCAAGGGGATGTCCTCACACAGCTTGGGCGTCGACTCTTCGACCGTCACGATTCTACCGCTGAACCATTCACCGTCGATGCGGCGCAGGAACCCCGCTCGGATGCGGGTAACCCCAGACGTGAGCAGCACGACCGCTTCGAGTTCCGCAAAGTTCTGCGTCTGGCACGACTCAACCACCGACAAGCTGAGGAACCCCGACGGGACTTTTCGATTCTTCCCAGCGATCCATGACGGCGTGTTCATCGCACGCTTGCACGCATCCACGCCAGACCCGTCATCACAGTGGCGGAGCACGTCCTCGAGTCTTTTCGTCAATTTCGGAGGGGCTTCGAGCCGTTCTGCATCACCGATGAAACCACACCCGGCCAGCGTAGAGACCAGTGCTCCTTCGAGCCAAAACGTTCTGTTCATGTTCGTTCGTCCTTCAATCGACACGACGGATATGAAACTCCATGGCCGTCTCCGCCTCAGTCCCCGATGAGACAGCGACGCGGTACTGCCCGCGGGTCACCGAGATTCGGTGACGGACACCGGACGGAAAGAACTGCCCTGTCCAGTGTCCGACCTCGTTGTCCAGGTCCCCCTCCGAGGGACCGTCAGGGAGCACGTCGAGGACGCCCGTAAGACAACCGACGAGGATGAACCCGTCTCCACCCGCGCTCTCCATCTCGTACGTGCCGCCGTCGAGCTCCACCGAGCGGACGACCGCCGCCCCCCTTGAGCGGGAGCCTTTCAGGTATTCGTACTGCGTCGCCTCGGGCGCATCGCAGGAGAACGTGAACCTCTCCGACCAGTCACCACCATCGGTTTCGAGTTCAGGGAAGGCGCAGGACGACGGCTCTGGCGGATAGGCAGCCGGAGCCTCTCGCTCGTACTCTTGGAAAAGCGCCTCTGTGCTCTGGCCGAGCGCCGCCTCACTGCCACCCTCGAGCACAGCCAGGTACGTCCCCCACCCTCGGGTTTCCACAAGGTACCGCGCGAGGTGGCCTGCGCTCACGTAGTTGGCGAAGACGTACTCGTCCGACAACTG
>JBOEGF010000065.1:0-57635 GCA_050633305.1 Nannocystales bacterium | reverse complement strand
CGTGCTACGGCGAGGACTTACCTTCAGTCTACGCACGATTTCCGGTGGACTCTGGTAGAGCACGACGATGCGAGGGTCTGCTGGTCCCGTGTCTGGCTCGCACGCAAAACCGACGACGATTCGGAAAAAGAAGTCTTGGTCTTCGACAAGGCCGTCCCGAATCATCCACGAATACATGAACTCGTCGCGGCCGTAGCTAGCGTTGCAACCGTATGCCCGGTCCACTGGTCGACCCTCGCCATACTTCTTTTCGAACTGAGCCAAGATCCGCTTCGCGGCCACCACGTTGTCGCGCTCGAAGTACACGTATGCCTCGCAGCCGACGAGCGCTCCGCTTGGGTCGATGCATGTTGGAATCAAGACGAGGCTCGTCCGATTGTGAGCCGAAAACGGGTCGATGGGCGGATTCTCGCAGACGACGATGTCGCTCTCTTTCGCTCGCGAAACAGCTCGTTCCTCTTTCGTGACAGCGTCTACCACCATCACCACGCTTTCCGGACCGTTGCACGCGCCCACAGTTGACGGAACATCGAGCCACAACGGAAGCCCGGCAACGAAGCCATCAAACTCCACGTCACTCCGTCCGGGTCGGTCGAGCTCAACCCGCTTCGCCCCAGGCAGTGGGGTCAGGTCGACAGGGTCGGGGTCGCTTTCATCTGCCGCATCCGGCTCGCGCACGTGTTCGCCAGCTGCCGCCGCAGCTTCTAGTCGCTCCAGATCCGAGATTGGATTCGTCGATGGGCCGGATCCGCTGGAGCAGGCAGCGCACACAACAGAGAGCAACACGACGAGTCTCACCGTCGCATCGTAGCTACCCAGGAAAGCCCGCGACAGCGAGAAGCATCGTAAGATCTCGCGCTCGCTGCTCGTCCTCGCCCCCTTCACTCTTCGGCATCCAGCCACGCATTCACGACCCGCTCGAGAATCGCGAGGGATGCTCCAGCTTCGGCCCCAGGGTAGAACTCGGTGAGAGAAGAGCCACTGGCTGGTCGCACGCCGAGCGTCTGCGTCAGAGCTTCCTGAAGCAGCTTCTCGATTTCGTACCCTTTCGACACAACGATGTGACCAAGGTACCGAGCGCCCACGAGGCTCCATGGGGCGAGTTCCTTGTACGTTGCATCCGAGTTCAGCCCTCGGGCCTGAAACGCCTCGTCGAGAGTGCACTTCTCAGGAGTCGTCGACAGACCGGGCTTAACACCTTTCTCTCGCTCGGTTTGCGCTAGATACAAATAGTGGTGACGAACCTGCTTCGAATACGTCGACTTGATCATGCCTGATGGTACCGCCTCGTGGGAATGCCACCCGCATTCCTCGCCGCTCCAAGGAGCGAGACTCTGACGCTTTGCTCACGCCGCAACACTTCGCCCGCCTCGGCTTCGACCACGCATTACCATAGAAAAGTGACTGGAGGCCGATGGGCTGCCGGCTCCGACACGCGAAGCTTGAAGCTCGCAGAACTCGACGACATCGTCGATGACATCAAGCGCGACGCCGGCCCCGTCGCGGAGACCTGGCCGAACAACGACTTCGCGACCGAGACTTCGGGGCACTCCTTGCTGCAATGCGGACCACGATTCCTCCCCTAGCGAGAACCTGAAGCCATCCTCTTCTTGTACTTGCTGGATCGTGACGGGCTTCTGAGCATCGACCAAGCCGG
This sequence comes from Nannocystales bacterium, assembly GCA_050633305.1. GTDB lineage: Bacteria > Myxococcota_A > Polyangia > Nannocystales > Nannocystaceae > CAJXVA01. Next base: position 55,978 of record JBOEGF010000065.1, on the reverse strand, counting down.
ATCCTCGCGCCTCCAGCCCGCGAATAGCAACCACAACTCATCAGCGAACGACTCATCTGGCGATGAAATGGCAGGGATCGCAGACACTGGCCGGGCAGCCGCCGCAGAACACACGGCCTGCGTCTCACGCCCCCCTCTCAGCGATACGGCCCGCGCTTCGACCGGCGCATCTGCCCGGCACGGCTGGCACGGCGGGCACGGCGAGGACTTACCTTCGACCTCGCTCAACATATAGGCGTGAGTGAACGTCGGCGACGCTCAGCGGCCCCTCAGAAACAACCACAAAGAAAGGGCGGGATTCACCCCGCCCTTCTGCCAGCCTCCGAACAGCCGGGTTGGTTGTCGCTGGTCCTTACTGAGGCTTCCGCTTCAGGTTCCAGACCTGGAGCGCGAAGCCCACAATCTGGAGGACCAGCATGACGACTTTTACGATAGTCATGGGCTCAAGTATCCGAACTTCAATCGGCGTTCGATCTCCCAGATTCGGTCACGTTTCGGAAAAAAACGTGACTGAGCCCCCGCTTGCGACCTTAGGCGCCACTCACGCTATGACCAGCCCGAAGGCGACCCTACCCAGGACCGGAGGCGCCAATGGGCTCGTAGAGGATCGCGTCCAGCATCGCGACTCGGGCCGACCAGAGTTCTCTTTCTACGTCGTCTCCTTCGTCATCGGCAGGCGCCGGGGCCTGGGCCCACGGGAACGCGAGTACTCGCTTCGTGAACTTCAGGTATGAGCGAGGGTTCGTAGGTGACGCTCCGAAGATTTCACGTATCCGCTCGACCGACGCCGCGTTGACGCTCACGAACACATCCGGTCGCTTCACTGCGAGAAGCCGAGTCCAGCAACCCAGCCCAACTCCGCGTACCGCGAGAGCATTCTGCGAGGCCGCTAGGAATTGCTCGTCGGGGATATCGCCGACCGCGGGGATATCGTCCAGGGCCTCGCTGAGCCCAGGTGCTCTGTCGTTGATGAGCTTTTTGTAGTTCCCAGCCCCGCCCATCCTCCCGAACCAACCCAAGCTCGGGCCAAAGCCAGCGACGAGCTTCCGAGGTTCTTCCTTCATTCCCGCGAGTGACGGCGACGTGGCGAACGCCTTCCGAACGCGACGTAACTCTGTCAAGTACGCGTTGTCATCAGTCGAGGCCGGTACGACTCTGACGAAGCCTGCTCCGTTCCGGAATTCACGCTCGTCCTGCGCGTGAAGAAGTCCGACGTATGCTGTCCAGCCGACCTCCAGGTCCTTGGCAAACTTGACGATGACCGAGCGAGTATCCCCGTCGGGGGCTCGAAGACGAGGAGGGCGAGGCCGCCGTTCCCAGGTTTTCCTGTACGCCTCCAAGAGAGCCCGGTCGAGCGCATGGGTCTTCGGCGACCTGAAGTACTTGTCGATCTGCCGCCGCAAGTCCGCCAGCGGCGGGTCTTCCGTCGACCCCGTCAACAGGACGTTCAGCTCGAAGTTCGACGAGAAAGCCGCCCGCGTGAAATTCCCGGAACCCACGATCGCGCGAGCTTTCTTCCCCGAGGTTCCCACAAGGATCTTCGGGTGAAACGTCCCCCTCGTCTCGTACATGGTGCGGACCCGAGACGGAATCCGCTTGAAAAACGCCTCGAGGACCGCAGGGTCGGTGCCCGCGAACTGCAGGCCCACGACACCTTGAGCGACCTTTCGAAACGGGAAGCAACTCCACGGACTACTCTTCTGGTCGTCTCCGGTCATCCACGCGTAGGCGAACGAAATACGCTCGGCCCAGCCGAACAGGTCGAGAACCGCCGCTCGGGTTTCCGTCGCGTCACAGAGGACTGTCGTGCTCGTGCCCACGGGCACATGCTATCTCCCCAACCGCGGTTGCGCGGCCTGAGCAACGTTCACACCGGAACCGCGAGAACGTCCGCGATCCAGGACAGCACGGCTCCTCGATCGTCTCAAAGTAAGTCACCCGAACACTCCAACCAGCAAACCTTGCGCCGCGCGTACAGACAAGCCCACTGGCCGAACAGTCGACCGTCGCACAGCACAAACCGACCAGCCACTCCACGCCTTCAAACTCCACCGTACCTCCGAGTTCCCCTCTCTAGATGGAAATATCCAGCGCACTCCCACCGTCCGAATCACCGTGCCTGCCTTCATGACGCTTCTGACCGAGCTCGGTTTGCCTAAAGCCCCGTGGGTCCTACTCTTGCTTTTTGTCGGTGTCGCTGCGGGCAAGGTCTTGAAGCCTGGCGTGTTCGACTGGAACGCACGTCAACGCCGCCGCCGACGGGCCGATCTCTCCGACAGCTACGAGAAGCTCAAGGCCCTCGGCCCGGTCGAAGAGTCGGTCCTCGCTCGTCTTCGCCACGAGATGCTGCTCGTCGCCGAAGGCGGTCCTGCCTTTTGGTCTGGTACCGCAGGCACAACCGAAGAACCCGAAGAGTCTGAAGCACCCAGCACCGCGGACGACGACGACGAACACGACATGCACGAGAGCATGGCGGCGTTTGGAGTCTCCGATGGTTTGATCGCAGCGCACCAAATCATCGGTGTGGTCGGCGTCGCAGTTGGCTGGGCCCTCACTGCCGTCATGATCGGCTTCGCATTTTGGGTCCCCTGGATGCTCTTCGACATGGGAATCGAAGTGCTCGGCGTCGCCCTCTCGATCATCCCGTTGCTGCTCCTCAAGGCCGGATTGTCCCGTCTCATCCGACGTTTCCCGAAGCGGCTGAGTGTCCTCGCCGCGCTTGGCAAGGCATGGGACCAGCGTACCGCCGTCATCCGCCGCGCCTACGGCTCGGCCAAGCAGGTTGCGGTCTGGCACTCGGGCTCCATCCTCATCGTCGGGATGGGCATCGTCATGGCTGCCAACGCGGGCGCAGCCTGGCCCTTGGTGGTCGCGCTTCTCATTGCGGCGCTGTGGAGTACCAAGGTGCACATCGAGCAACTCACGTTTCGAAGAGCCGCAGTGGTGGCGGCTTCCCACGGCCTCGACACCGATTGATGGGCTCGCGCGCACACAAAGAGAAGGGCCGGATCGCGCGGAGTCTATCGGGGGTGCGCACCGTCGGGGGGAATCACTCTCGGGTCGGCTGAGTTTCGTTCTGTCGGTCGCGACCCATCCTGTCCCAAAGGACAGGGTGAGCGAAAGGCAGGACGAGAACCTCCGCTGAAGAAGAAGACCGGCCGGAATTTGGTCTTGGAATTCCCCCGTCGCCGCTGCCACCAGCCCGCCCTGTAGCCCCCAGCTTAGATTTTCGAGAAATCGGGTTGTCCTGTATCCCGGACCCCGGCCGCCGGGTCACCCGCTTCGCACCTGTCCCTTAGTGACGGTCTCGATTGCTGGCGCGGAGCACCGGTAAGAAGCTCGGGTCACGAAACGAACACGGAATCTTCTGCTGAATCTCGCCGGTAGCGCGGCAATGGCTCTCAGCCTGGGTGGCTGCCCGGACGAGGAAGACCAGCCTTCGGGCGGAACAGAGATGGGCCGGCTACCGCCAACCGCTGTGCCTGTGGCGACGCACCAGACTACGGGGGCGGGTCGAGCGCCGGGATGTCGACGAACTGGCAAAGTCGCTCAAGTTGCTGGGATCGCATCGTACGAAGGTGGCCGGTGGTCAGGCTCTTGTAGCGCATGCGGTCCTCCGGTGCCGCTGTCCAGGATTCGGGTGCTGCGACCTCGCGCTGATGGCAGACCGGGCACTCGCCAGTTTCCAACCACGGCGAGATGAGAATCATCTTACCGTCTCGCCCTAACACGTGGAGACCCTGCCCGTACTCGTGAGCTGCCGTGCGCTGGATCAAGGGCAGCGTCGGCTGGTCCCCCATCAACTCGCGAAACGAAACTCCTCTTCTGCCGGTCAGAGCATCGAATGATGACTCCACGACGTCACGCAGCGGATAGCCGGCTAGAAACGCGACGGATTCCAGTACCCTTTCAAATGCGGGGGTCACGTCGGCTTCGGCGCGTTCAAATTCCAAATCGGTCCTAGGGCCTCGACCATGCGCAAGGTCATTCCTCCGCGCACTCAAAACCGTGCAGCTGGTCCAAAACTCGTGGGTGTCGTCCTCAGTACAGAGGAGCCGTAGCTCTGGAAACGCCGAACTCTCGAGCACTTTGCCTTCAGGCAGCGCTGGTGCGTTTCGCAAGACGCCAAGCCAATCGCCAAGGGAAGGGCCCCTATCTCTGCGGCGAAACGTCTTTAACAGCTTCTTGGTACTCGTGATGGATCCGGCGTCCGCACGTAAGTCGGCCACCAGGAGCGCTGCTAGGTAGGTGATTACCGACTCGAAGACGTCGAGCGCAGCCTTATACCGGCGATCCGCTTGCACCTCGGTAGCTCGACAGCGGATGCCTTGGGCGAGCGGTAAGGGATAGGTTCTCACGGCGCGCATGAGTGGGTCGTGCATGCTCTGGAGCAAATCCGTAACGAGACGCGCCTCCACCCCAAGGCGCTGCGTGACCTTCAACTGCTCGCCGATGTTCGTCACAGTGAACGTTGCCCGCCTCGCCCGTTCGTAGTCCTGCGCGACCCCCCGCAACGCGTCCGCGGTCATACGGAGGTCCTTGAGGTGGGAGCGAATCGTAGCGTCCGACTGCGGGATAGGGAGGTCCAAGAGGGCCTCTCGGCTCATCCGGATGTCATCCCGGATTCTCGCGGCATGTGTTCCGATCCACTCAATGGCGAAGTCGGACTGGAGGTAGTCGACCAAGAAATCAGCATGTGTCGGCTCGTGAGGTCGAAGCACGACAACGGAGTCACTGGGAACGACCCCCTCGAGAGCCGCGGTGATCACCGTAACCCGCACGCGGTGGCGCGAGGACACTTTGGGGAAGGCGATGTCACCGGCCCTCAACCGGCGGTCGTCAGGCACGTCTCCGAAGAGAGCTCGCTCCTCAAGTGTATCGCGCTCAAGAACCTCCGAGGCGGCGAGGTCGCGGCCGGTCAGCTGAGGTTCTTTGCCGCTTTGCTCTTCGGGCCGACGAGGCCTGGAGCGCCGGGTTGGGACGAAATCGACCATGTCACCCAGTCGCGCGGTGGGTCCCGCGGCCGCCGCAAGTTGTTCTTCCACCTCAAGCATCTCTCGTGCTTCGAGTCGAAGAGGGCTGGCGGGCGAGTCCCAGATGAAGTCTCTGCCGAGAGGATTGGAGCTTCCGCACCGTGTTCTCAACTCATCGAGGTAGCTGGCTGCCCTTGGCCTCGGCGTACCAAGGAGCGCGTCTCCGTCGACGAGCGTAATGCTGCGCGTCGGTCGGCCCTCGGGGCCGCCAAGTCCAATCAGGGTCGCGGAACCCGGAAGCCAAGGGTTGCCCTTGAAGAGACTGGGCAACTCCACGATCTCGAAGATCGGATCCAAGCTCCACAGGTGCTCGAGGAGCTCACGGCTTCCGCTCCAATGGAGCGTTCCCCCTCGGAGCAACACCCACAGGGAGGCGCCCGCTTGCGCAACAGACGACAACTCGCGGAGGACCTCCAGGGAAAGGTCGTGCTGTAGATTGAAGCCGAGCGATCGTGCTCTACTTCGGCCAAGATAGGGCGGCGAGATGATCGTGGTTTCCCGCAAGCGTTCGACCACACCCCGGGCCGCCGCTCTCCAGTCCGCCTCGAGTGAGATTTGGTCGATCCCAGTGGCGAGTTCGACCAGAGGACCGAACAACGCGCTCGACTCGGGCGGCGGTTCCGGCGAGTCCGCATCGATCGCTAGGTTGAGCAGACGTGGTCTCTCGCCTACGACGAGTTCTAGGTTTTCCGCCTCAAACAAAGGCATGTGCAACGAGACTACCGGACCGCGCGGGCTGTTGGCCGAGGTCGTGGCCGACTGCGCCGAACATCGCCGCTTGAACGGCTGAGCCTCGACCGACAGCTTGCCTCGCGCCAATGTTGGTGGGCAAGATGCGTGTGATGCCCTGATGCCCGGCTGCGCCGAGGGGAGGGAGTAGAGCAAATGGACGTCGCCTCGTCTGCCCGGCACGGCCGGCACGGCGAGGACTTACGGAACAGATGGAGACCAGTCAATCTGCGACTACTGCATCTCGGCTGGGTCGCTGCCTGCGAAATGCGTCTGCACAGGAGAGGTGGCGTCCGATATCAGTTTCGCGTGTTGGGCAGACCAGGAGGCCTGCGGGGACTCCTGCGAAGCTCGTGTTGATGCGAACGGGACGCCGCTGGAGATGCACGACTACATCGTCAACCCCTGCGAATCCGCATCAGCTGTCGGAAGCTGCTCCGGTTGGCTACCTTCCCGCGAGGTCGACGTCGTTTCAGGGGTGTACGAGATCAACGAAACCTTCGCAGAGAGCTTGGCGTTCAATAGCTCGGCTCCGTTGTGGTCATGTGACGATGCCAAACTTGTCCCGATCCCGGGAGGTTTCGAGGTGGCGGACGCCAACAGTGGCGAGCTGCTCTACGCGGTGGGGCTGCGCAACGGCGACAAGGTCCAGAGCATCAACGGGCAAGACGTAACCACGTGGGGCGGCGCCGAGAAGGCATTCAACGCGTTCCTCAGCGGCACAAGCAGCTTCAACGTGACGCTTACACGTGGAAGCAGTACCGTAAACTTGACGTGGACGCTCGTTCGCTGACCAGGCAAGCTCTTTGCCTCGCAACCGCCACCCTCGTGGCCGGTTGCGAGGCGCCCGAGGACGAGCATGACGAGCGAACCATTCGCTACCTCACCGAGGAAGTGGAAGTTGCCACGGCGTTTGAGGAGCCACTCTGCGAGGGCGACCTACGCTGGTTGGACATACACACGCAACGCACTGAGCAACTACTGGGCGTGGAAGGGGGGCGGCTGAGGACGGTCTACGCCTTCGATGAGGATGAGGTCCTCACTGCTGCCGCTGAGAGCAGTGTCTTCGAGGTTCCTGGTTGTCAGCGGGACGTGCAAGGTTGCTACCACCGCGACGAACGCATTGCCCTTGGGGTTCCGCAGTCACTGGCGCACGAGTTGGTCCACTCCGTATCAAATGACCTTGACCCAACTTTCGTGAGGTTCTGGTACGAGGGGTTTGCCGATGCCTTGAGCGAACATCCCACCCTTTACCTTCCCGCGGACCTCGTTGCCGAGTCGACGTCTGACGACGTGCTGTACGCTATTCCGGCGCATTTCATCCGGTGGTTGATGCAATCTCGAGGAATCGACCCCGTTCTCAGGGTCTTCGAGGGCGAGCCATTCGAGGGGGTGTACGGAATGACCCTCGCGCAGATGGAGCAGGTCTACGATCTGGAGGTTCCCGACGTAATGCCGTCTCCGTTCGCCTGCGACGACGAGCGCATCCTGGCAGGGACGGACGGGGTGTTCGAGGTCAATGCGGCGCTTGACTGCTCGCTGCCTACGACGACTCGAATTCGGCACGGACCAGGAGGTCTTCCTCCCGGCTTCGACCTACCGGATCGTCCTGCTCGCGAACGACTCCGGGGAGCCGCAACCGATTCGGTTCACGCTGACGCCTGTTGAGTAGCCCCGGCGGCCGGGACCGAGGATTAGTCGTCCGCCCCGGGAGTCAGCGGCGGTCAGGGTGCCCGGCCGCAACACGCTTCTCTGGGTCGAGTACCGCGACGCTACGACCGACGACCCTCAGGCGTACGGACCGTACCAGTACAGCCAGTTTTGCGATCGCTGTCCGGCATTTTTGAGGACGAGGTCGCAAGAATTCCCGAGCCCCCCATGCCCAGTGTCCGCGATCCAGGACACGCCGGCCCCTCGAGCGTCTCAAAGTAAGTCACCCGAACACTCCAACCAGCAAGCCTTGCGCCCGCCCACACAACCAAACCCACCGCCCGAACAATCGACCGCATCACAACGAAGAGTCGAATGCACGACCGAGAATCACCACACCCGGCTCGAACCACCAACGCCCCGTGAAATCCAACCAGCCGGGATACCTCCCCGTGTAGCCTCGCCGAACCCGAGGGCCAGATGGGACGGAAGCAGTGGAACCCGATCACGCGAGCCATTACGAACTCCAAACGGAGAACAACGCGAGCGAAGAACAAGGCCATCTCTGGCCTCGTCGGCCTCCTCGCCCTGTTCGTGCTTCCGATCGCCTGCTTCAACATCGTGTGCCCTGGCTCGAGGCAACCCGCCACGCAAGAGACTCCGAGTTCGACTCCAGCCGCTGCGAGCGTCATGGCCGAGCCCGCACCGCAGGCTCCACCGCCGCCGCCTGAAGAGCCGAAGCGTGCAGAGAAGAAGAAGCCGAAGCACAAGAAGCCCCGTAGGAACAACCGAAAGAAACGTTCGCCACAGCCGAGACATGAGCCAGGCGAGTCGTCGGCACCAACACCAGATCCCGCCGACGACATCGACGCTGCCCTCGACGCCGCCTTGAAAGACCGCAAGCCTACGCGCCCCGCTCCTGCCCCAGCGAAGGCGACGCAAAGCTCCTGCTGCAAGGTCTGCCGCAACTCGCAACCTTGCGGCGACTCCTGCATCTCGCGGTCCAAGACCTGCCATCAGTCGCGCGGCTGCGCCTGCTAGCTCGGCCCCCTCAGCTCGGCCACGGCTCACGCCACAACCCGAGAAGCCCCAACACCCCCAGAGTCCGTACGATCTGCGTCCGGCGCCCCAACCAATCGAGTCCTTCCGCGACCCGACGAGGGGATGCAGTCGCCCTGGCCCGCGTGCTAACCGTCGCCAAAACGTGCATTACGCCCGGTACAGCGGCATTTCGGTTCCTACCCAGGAGCGAAAAACCCTTCGCGACGCGCCGCGCCGACTTTCACCACGGGCTGCTGGGACGTGAAGCCTCGAAACTTGTAGGCTCCGCCGGATGAACCCGTTGGAATCCTTCGTCTCCGCGATGACCCTTGCTGAACTCTCGGCCAAGACCGGCACGTCCGTGGCCGATATGGTTGGGTTCGCCGTCGAGGGTGCCGCAGCTCCGAAGGCCAAGACCGCGAAGGCCCCCGCGGCAAGCGCGGCAGCCCCGAAACCAAAGGCCGCTGCCCCGAAGGACGAGGCCTCAGCCACGGAGGTCAACACCCGCACCGCCGAGGGCCGTGCTGCTTATGACAAGGCAGTCCGTGCTTGGCTCAAGGAGAACGCATCGAAAGCGGAGCCTGTGGCAGCGTCGGCAATCCTGGCCGCGTGCGGAGGCACATCGCTGCAGGGGCGGACTGGCTTGGCTCGACTCATCGAGGAGAAGAAGGCCTACTCCAAGGGCAAGGCGAGAGGCACACGCTACTGGGCGAAGTAGCCCAGGCTACGCGAATGGACGCCGGAACCATCTCCGGTCCGATGGCGAGCCGTCGAGATTGCACGCCAAGCCAGGATCTACGGGAGGTCCTGGTCGGGCGGCTACACTCCCGGGCATGAACCTCAAGCAGGCGCTCCCGCTCGGCGTTGGATTCATCGCCGGCATTGCGTTTATCGTCGTGTCGAGCCTTTGACATCTGAGGGCGCAGCCAGTGCCGACGCGCTCGGAAGCGTGGAGGTAGGATTGAAACTCCGCTACATGCTCGCGTTTGCTGACGCTCTCGCGGACCGCAGTTGTGCAACGAGCTGTCGCACAACTGCCCTGGGACCCAACCCCTCGACTACCCGCCCGTAGCGTCCGGGTCGGCTTGGGCTTCCGCCGAATCGAAGACACCAAGGAACCACAGCACCTTCGCCATCCCCTTGACCGCGATGGCCAACGTCAGTGCTCCGACGCCCACAGCCACCGTCACTCCCACGAAGGATTCCGACTCGGCCGCGAGGGAGTACGTAGCCACCGATAGCGCCAGTACGACAAACAGGTAGCCCAACCCGAGAAACCCCAGCAGCCCAAGAGTCCGTACGGTCTCTGTCCGGCGCCCCAACCAATCGAGTCCTTCCGCGACGCGGCGAAGCCGATGAGGGAACTTCCCCGCCAGGCCTCGAAGTAGACCCGAACCCACTTTCACCCCTGACCAAACCCCGCCAACGCTCATCAAGAGACCAACGACCACGCCTTGCACGCCACCGCCGGGCGTGGCGAGCATCGACAGCCCCAAAACAGTCATGCCGAGAAACATCAGTGGCATGGCAGCGAGGAGCAGACCTACGAAGAGTGAAAGCACACCGTCCGCGACACGGACCGTGTGCTTGGTGACTGGCGGTAGCTGAACCTCCGGCTCCGTCTCGGGTTTGTCACCGCCGGCCTCCGACGTCAGAGACAGACCCCGAAGCCCTTCCCCCGCCTCCCGCAGCTCCGCGATCACCGAGACTCGTTCCTCGTCCGTCAGAGCGTCCAGCGATGCAAGCTTCTCGTAGGTGTCAAAGACATCGGCTCTGCGTTGTCGCTTTCGTCGCGAGACGAACCCGAGCGCGTCGGTCTTGATCGCCCAAGTGACGGTTCCGGCCAGCACGACCAGTAGGGCGAGTCCCGGCGAGGTCGAGAGCAGGTCCCAGAAGCCCTTCAGTGTTTCCAGATCCATCACCGATCCGAGACGACGGGAGCACAGCGATTATTGCTCTTGCTTCCGATTTCTCGAATCGACACCCGGGCCGGTCGAACAACAGACCGGCGCAACACGCAAGCGGCCGCATCCCAAGGCCTCGACACCGATGGATGCGCTCGCGAGCCGGAGGTGTTTTCCACACAAGAGACTGTCCCTTCTAGGTCGGAGTCCGGCCCGCCGTCGCTCGTCAGTGATAGAGTCCTCCAATGACGGTAGGAGAGTTTGCCCGAATCGCCAGCATTCTCACCATCGCGAGCCTCTCCGTGGCGAGCTGTAAGGACGGCGGCCCCACGGTCGGCTCGAATGGCGAAATCGAGTGTGGCACCTGCGAGAACATCGCCGTGAAGTGCAAGGACAAGTCCGAGGTCATCTGCGTACCCACGATTGAGGACGCCCAACCGCAGGGCTGCATCCCCGAACAAAGCGTCTCGTGCACTCCTGGCAGCGGAGGCTCCGGCGGTGCGGGCAGCTAGAATCCTCTTTGCGCTGGGCATCTGCTCGTTGCTCGGATGCGCCGCTCCGGACCCCCTCGAGCTTCCCCCGCTCCAATACTTCACCGAGCGGACGGCGATCGCCGTCCTCGACGATCACCCTCCTTGTGCGGGTGACCTTGCCGCCCTCGATGCTCACGTCGAGGAGCTCGAGCGACTGACCGGCCTTCGACGATCCGAACCTATCGACATCTACCTCGGTACCCCCGAGGCATGCGATGAGGGAGACCGGGCCTGCTATCGGCCCGATCTCGATGTCATCTTCAGCCCGTGGCAGTCCATCCGCCATGAACTCGCGCACGCGGTCGAGCGCCAGGAGATCGATTTCGCCTCCGACTTCTGGTCCGAAGGTTTCGCGGTCGTCGGAGCCGGGGCGTTATCCCGAAAGAGCCAGTTCGAAGCGCTGAGCATCGACGACCTCTCGGGCGAACGCGAACTCATCAACTACGTCACCACGGGCCACTTCGCGCGGTACCTCGTCGAGACCCGAGGGTGGAAAGCCTACCGAGCCATCCTTGAAGACGGCATCGAAGACGCGCTCGGCCAGCCCCCTCAGTCGCTCGTCGATGAGTACGAGCGCGAAGCCCCCGCTGCTTATCCTCCGCGGCACCCGTGCCCGTACCCAGTGCTGCAACCCGACGGCGCCGGGTGGACCGAGACCTTCTCCTTCTCCTGCGAAACGCCCGATGCCACGCAGTACGAAAACCTCGCCGCCTCCGGCACCCACGGAGCCGCGATGGTCCGCTCCGTGGTCCTCGAAGCCGGCACCTACACCCTCGAGCTGCAAGGCGGCTCCGAACTCGTCCTGCTCGGCTGCCTCACCGAAGAGCTGGCCGCCCTCCCCGAGCCACCCTCGAACGGCGATGTCTGGAACGAGGTCGACCAGGGTCAGGGTCAGCCGTTCGAAGCGGGTATCTCCCACACCCTCACCGTCACCCGCGGCACCTATCGTATCGCCGTCTCATCGAACACCGAAGACCAAGCCACGATGGAACTCCGCATCCGTCGCATCGACTGAGCCGACCTCCCAACCACGCGCTCGCGGCGTCCCACGGTACGGGGTCGCGTGACGCCTCCACGCCCTCAAGTCGGCCCGCGACCCGGTCTGAGCAAGGTCCACACCGGGACCTCGAGAACGTCCGCGATCCTGGACAGTCGCTCGATGGTCACCCCCTCATGTCCACCAAGGACGCGCGAGAGACCCACGCGGCTGATGCCCGCAAGCTCTGCGAGCTGGGTGATGGTGAGGCCACGTCGGTCGAGGTGACGACGAATGTTCGCGGCGACGACTCCCGCGATTCCCTCGTTGTCGCTCATCCACCCGAGGGTCCTCGGCTGGACGAATCGCGACGTAGCGTATAAACTACAGAAGTAGAGATGACTTGGGCCGGGAACTCACACGTTCGGCCCGAGGCGCAAAACTGATACGGTCGGGATCCAAGGAAGGAACATCGGTGAACAAGGAACAGTACACCGCCACGCTGTCGGTACTCGACGAAGGAGAAGAGCTCGTCGAACGCCCAGAGACCATTGAGCTACGGGTCCTGTCCGGGGCGCTGAAGGGAGAGTCATTCTTGCTCAGCGGCAAGCGGACCTTCTCCGTCGGCCGTGGCAAGGGCAACGACCTGGTGCTGCCCGATGCCTCGGTCAGCTCGGCCCACGTCGAGTTGTCTCTGTCGCGTCGAGGTGTGGAGGTCCGCGACAAAGGCAGCAGTAACGGTACCCGGGTCGGACGTGCGCTGATCCAGGCAGCGACACTGCTCGAGGAGACCGAGTTTCGCGTGGGCGAATGCAGGCTCTTGCTCGGCCCGCTGCAGCCCGTCGCGGTCGCGGCGACCCGCGCCGAGGAGTTCTGCGGCATCGTGGGTCGCAGCGCGCGGATGCGGGAGCTGTTCTCCAAAGTGGAGAGGCTCGCGCCCACGCCCCTGTCCACCCTGTTGCTCGGCGAGACCGGCACGGGCAAGGAGATGTTCGCGCGGGCGCTGCACGAGCGCTCGGGGCGAACGGGACGACTCGTCACACTGGACTGCGCCTCACTGCCTCCTCAACTCGCCGAGTCGGTGATCCTGGGTCATCGCCGCGGTGCGTTCACTGGCGCCACCGAAGATCGCCCAGGCGTGTTCGAAGAGGCCGACGGCGGCACCCTATTTCTCGACGAGCTGGGTGAGCTCCCCTCCACGTTGCAACCCAAGCTGCTGCGCGTGTTGCAGGAGCGCGTCGTGCATCGCATCGGCGACACCCGCGGGCGCCCTGTGGACGTACGGGTGGTGGCGGCCACCAACCGAAGCCTGTCGGACATGGTCTCCGACGGCTCGTTTCGGCTCGACCTGTTCGAGCGCATCCGACAGGTGGAACTCGAGCTCCCACCGCTCCGCGAGCGGCCCGAGGACATCACGTCGTTGGCCGCACGGTTTGCCGCGGCCGTGGGCGAGCGCCTGGGAGACCCGCGAGTGCTCAACAGTGGCGCACTCACGGCCCTCTCCTCGCGGCCATGGCCAGGGAACGTGCGGGGGCTAAAGAACGCGGTCGAGCGCGGCGCCTACCTGTGTCGCAAGCCGCCCCATGTCACCGTGGCGGATTTCGATTTCGACGGTGGGGAGATCGACGCGCCACGCGACGACTCGGGCCCACTTCCGATCGCTCCTACGTTGTTCGACCTACCGCTCAAGGAGGCGGCGGCGATCAACGACATGCAGTTTCGCCGCCAGTTCTGCGTGCGCGTGCTGCAGGACACGGGCAGCAACCTCTCCGAGGCCGCACGGCGCTTGGGCTACAGCCGCAAGGGTCTGCGCGAGCTGCTGCACAAGCTCGGCGTCGAACGGGAGTCCGCAGCCCAACACGCGGGAACTCGAGGTTCCACCCCCGTCTCGTAGGGGAACCTCGAGGTTCCACAGCGCTCGCCCAAGCCCTTGAGATCTTGTGGTGGCGCCTTGGCGCCTGGCTTGCTTCGAAACGGGCGTGCCCACCATCCGTCCATCCCGACACCCACCACTTCCGCGACCTGCACCCGAGCTCAACCGGTGGTGGCGCGTTTGCGGGAGAGCGGGCTGATGCCCGACATGCGCTGGTTCGACGGTCCTCCGATGCAACCCGCCACGGCAACGATGGACTGCGCCGGGCGAGAAAATCTGGACGTCCGCGCATTCGAGTGGGACGAGCGCGTCGATCGGCCATTCCAGGCGATGGTGGACATCGTCACGGGAGAGCTGGACCTCGAGCTCGACACCTTGCTCGGGGTCCGAGCCGCACTGACCATCGCGCGCCGTGGACACGGCAGCAGGACCGTGCGCGGCGTGATCACCCAGGTGGAGTGCGTGGCCACCCGCAACGAGCAACTGTTCGCGCGGGTGCTGATGGAGTCGACTTGGGCGCTGCTGCGGTTGAGTCGGCGCCGACGAATCTTCGCCGACAACACGGTGCTGGAAGTGATCGAGAACGTCGCCGCGCCCACGTTGTCTGCGTACGGCGGTGCCCTCGACCTCTCCCGACTCCGGGGCGTGTACCCACCGCGCGACTACTGCGTGCAATACGACGAGACCGACCTCGCGTTCGTGCTTCGGCTGCTGGCCGCCGACGGGATCAGCATGCTGTGCGCGGAGGATGGCGAGCAGGAAGTGGTGGTGTTGCTCGACGACGAAGCGACTCTGCCCGACCTGGGCGACGACTTGCTCGGAGGCCGCTCGTCCGCACCTCAGCTCGTGCCGCTCATCTCCGAGCGCGCCGATGGTGCCACCCGGCAAAGCGTGCAACACCTGTCCCCCGAGCACCGTGTCCGTACCCAGCGCATCTCGGCTCGAGCGCGCGACTGGAAGACGCCTGGCGGCACGACATTGGAACACGTGGTGGATGACGGCCCCGGGCGCGACCGCTGGGGGGAGCGGCGCGAGCACCACCCCGGACGCCTGGATGAGGGCACTGGGTCCAGTGACCATCCGGCGAACGAGACACCGCGATGGTCGGGACGTGTGGCCAAGGACAGCCACGCCGAACGCACCCGGAGTGCGGCTGCCTCGAACATCGTAGGGTTGGCCGCGGGGGCGGTGTTCGAGCTGACCGACCACCCACAGATTGGCCCCGATCAACGCCACGCGGTACTGCACGTGTTGCATCGCGGTGACTTTCCCGGAGTCGAGGTCGGGGCCCAGTCCGGCGAGGCGAGCTACACGAATCGCTTCGTCTGCGCGCCCGCGGGCCTGTCGGTTTGCCCTCCACTGGCTGCTCGTCCCACCGTCCCCGGGCCCCAGACAGCCGTCGTAGTCGGGCCTTCGGGCCAAGAGGTCCACACCGACGCGCTGGGCCGCGTGCGAGTGCGGTTTCACTGGGACGATGAGGCGGGCTCCACATGCTGGCTGCGGGTCGCCCAAAGCTGGGCGGGCCCGGGCTACGGCACGTTGTTCATCCCGCGGGTGGGGATGGAGGTGGTGGTGTCGTTTCTCGATGGCGATCCGGACCGCCCGCTGGTGACCGGCTGTGTCTACACAGGCACGAACCAACCCCCGGGGGAGCTCCCCGCAACCAAGACCCGCACCGTGTGGCGCAGCCGCAGCACCCCGGGTGGTCAGGGGCACAACGAGCTGCACTTCGAGGACGCCGCGGGACACGAGCAGGTGTATCTACACGCGCAGCGCAACCAGACCACCGTGGTGCGAGCCCGCGCGTGCACGACGGTGGGCGGGTCACGAACCCTGCTCGTTGGCAAGGACTCGGCCCGGTCGATCGCGGGGAACGAGACCGTGCAGATCGGCACGCCCAACACAGAGGCACCCGGCGAGCTGAACGTGCTCGTGACGGGAGGCGAGCATCGCTACGTGGGCCAAGTGCACTCGCTGCACGCCCGCTCCGCGTTGTGGACCGCCGACGAGACGATCGTGGGTAGCGCGGAGGGGATGGTGCAATGGTCTTGCCGAACCGAGCTGCAACGTCCGTCGAAGGACGGCACGGTGCTGACGCTGGAGCCCAGGTCCGCAACGTTGCAGGCACCAGAGTGCATCGAGCTGCGGGTCGGCAAGAGCGTTCTCCGACTCACATCTGATGGGATTGCGGTGGATGGAGACCTCACCACCGTGAGACGAGCGGCGGCGGCTGTCGACTCCAGCGTCGGATCGGGGGAGTCCGAGTGAGCATGCGACCAACGCGTCCGGTTCACTCGAGTCCTGGGACCTCGCGGGATCGATCACGGTCAAGCCGACACGACGAGGTACCACCTGCGCGAGCGCCAACCGTCCGAAATCACAGATGCCGGTTTCGGCGCGGGGCTTGCTTTTTCCTCCTGGCATGCCCGCCCACATCCACTCAAAGCGTCGCGTTCCCGCGGACGGTGTCAGGCCTTCACATCGGCGGCCCGGGCCACGTGGGTTGGTCGTGCGCCCCAACGGTGTCCTGCGGGTCGACGGGGTCGTGGGATGTCTGGAGCACAGGCGGGAAGCGCAATGACCCGGAGCATCCTTCCGTCGTTCCTCCGTCAACAGGCTCGCTGCGAACTCCTGTCAGCGGGCTGCAAACCGATGTGGGCACCACTGCCCCAAACGCCCTCCATCGACCGATGGATTGTCTGTGGCATCCCCCTGCTCGAACTGGCGCAGCCGGCTCCGGAGGTCGCTTCGTGAAGCGCCCACGGGTGCGGATGCAGGTTGGCGCCCCGCGGAGCATCGCAGGCGTCATCGCCTCGGGCGCGCTCGGTGCAACGGCGGGCTGCATCGCAACGGATGTGCTCTTCGGCCAGCTGGGGACCCTTTCTTCATGAGTCTGGAACCTGTCACCGTGGCCCTGTTCCTGCGGACCCCCGCGGGTGCCGAATTGGAGCTCCCCACCCGGCGCTTCGAACTGGTCGAGCGCATCGACCATCCGTACCAAGCCACCGCCGAGCTGATCAGCGAAGACCTCGACCTCGACGTGCGATCGCTGCTCGGCGCACGGGCGACCCTAGAACTCGACCGGCCGGGCGTGACCGCGCGGACCCTGGGCGGCGTGGTCACGCGCGCGGAGTACGTCACCACGCGCAGTAGACAGCTCACGGTCCGGGTCGTCGTCGAGCCGGCGCTGGCGCTGCTGCGGTACTCGGCGCGACGCCGCATCTTCGCCGACTTGACGCTGCCCGAGGTGCTCGAGGCCGTGGCCGGCCCCGTGTTCGCAACCCACGGTGGCGCGTGGGATCTCTCTCGGGTTCGCTCCGCGTTCGGACCGCGGGACTCCTGGACCCAGTGGAGCGAGAACGACCTCGACTTCGTGTTGCGGCTGCTGTCCCAGGCTGGACTTTGCCTGCTGCACGGGGCGGGAAGCGACGAGAACCAGACCCGCTATGTGCTCACCGATGCCAACGCCGCCCTGCCTGGCGTGGGCATGGACGCGAGCCTGCGAGCCGAGTCGAAACCGTGGCCCGTGCCGTTCGAGCCCGAGGCCGAAGAAGAAGCGGACGAGCCCAGTGTGCAGTACCTCGGGCGATGGGACGGCATGCACACGCAAGGGACGACTGTCACCGCGCGGGATTGGAAGACTCCCGGAGGCGCGCGCTTCGAGACCCGCATCGAGCTGGGGGATGACCCCGGCCGATGCGGGCGCGTGTGGAGTCACCACCCTGGGCGCCTGGACGAAGGCAAGGGCAACCTCGGGCCGCACGTCGACGAAACCGAAGCGTGGGCGACTCGGTTGCTCGAGGAACATCGAGCCGGCGGTGCCGAGGTCTCTGGCGCGAGCAACATCGCCGACCTGACCGCGGGCGCGACGTTCGAGCTGCGGGGGCATCCACACGTCGACCTCGACCAGGACTACGCGGTGCTCAGCGTCGTTCATCGAGCCGACTTTCCCGAAGTCGACCTGGAATCGCACGAACGGCCCAGTGCGCCGACCTACACGAACCGTTTTGTCGCCGCCGCGCTGAGCTCGGCTCCCGTGCGGCCGCCGGTTCGTCCCAAGCCGCGGGCGACCGGTATCGAGTCGGCCACCGTCGTGGGTCCCGCGGGCGAAGAGGTGCACACCGATGCGCTCGGCCGAGTGCAGGTGCGATTTCACTGGGACGATGCTCCGAGTCAGACCTGCTGGCTGCGGGTGATCTCTGCGTGGGCCGGGCCCGGATATGGCGCGAGCTTCCTTCCGCGTGCGGGCATGGAGGTCGTCGTCGGTTTTCTCGGCGGCGACCCGGACCGACCCGTCGTGACGGGGTGTTTGTACACGGCCACCAACATGCCGCCCGGCTCGTTGCCGCACAGCAAGACATGCACGGTGTTGCGAACCCAGAGCAGCCCCGGTGGCGATGGGTTCAACGAGCTGCGCTTCGAGGATGCAGCGGGCAACGAAGAGGTCTTTGTTCACGCACAGCGCAACCAGCGAACGGTGGTGAAAGCGGCTCAGTCCACGCAGGTCGGGGCCAGGCGTTCGCTGTCGGTGGGCAAAGACTCCACGCGGACCATCGGCGGGAGCGAGACCGTGGCCATTGGCGCACCCAACTCTGAAGTGAAAGGCCATCTCGAGGTTCGCGTGACCGGGAGTGAACGCAGGACGATCGATGCGGACCATGAGCTCGAAGCTGAACACGCTCGCTGGACGCTTCGCGAGACCCTTGCCGTCGATGCAAACACCGAAGTCAGGGTGTCGTGCGCACAGTCGGGGTCCGTGATGACCATGAGCCCCACGGCGGTTTCGATCGAAGCTCCCGAGAGCATCAAGCTGCGCGTTGGGACCGCGGAGCTGGAGTTGACCCCCCGTGGGGTGTTCATCAGCGGCCCGGTCATCACGGCGACCGTGGAGGAACAACTGTGGCTGACCTCGGACGCTGGCAACCTGGGCCTGACACAGGAACAAGCCGGGCTCTATGGCGGCAAGGGGAGCGAGTCGAAGCTCGAGCTGAGCCGCGACGCCGCGACCTTCGAGACCGCAGGCGGCATGTTCAGCAAGGCCGAGTCGATGACCACGCAGGCGCTGACTTTGAGCAAGCACAAGGCCGCGGAACTCGACCTGTTCGCCACGAGCAAGCTGGTGCTCGACAGCAATGGGTCGATGGACCTCCATGCCCCCACCGGAAAAGTCGACGTCAAAGGCAACCCCATCAACCTCAACTGCTGATGACCCGACCCTCCACATTGTTCGAGTCGCTGGGGCTCCCCTCGGCGAGTGAGGACGCCAGCGCAGCGCGGACGCGGATGCGAGAGCGGTTTGGGGAACGTCTCTCCCAAGGCCGTCATCCGTGGCCCGGCGAACTCGCCCGTGCTCGCGACACGGCTCCCCATGAAGAGCTGAGCCGGTGCACCGGCCTGCCGACCCACGCCGACATCTTCGGCGGGAGCGAGTGCTTGGAGGACTGGGCGCGAGAATACGGATCCGAGGAGGGATCGAAGGAGGAAGAGCCCCACGAGGATGATGGCCTTGCGTGGAAATGGGTCGTCGGTGCCCTCGCCGTCGCGTACGTGGTCTGGGACCTGCTGGACGAGCCGATTCGCTTCTCGTCCGGCGACGTCGAAGGCTCGCTCGACGGGTTCGAGATCGATGGCATCCCGTGGACGGTCGAACGCATGCATCACCCTGGGGCCCCGTACGTGGCCCGAGTTGGAGAGATGATGCTGCACGGTGGCCGAGCGGTTCCCGGACCCGGCTCGACCAACGTGAACATCGGCGGTCGCCCGGCATTGACGGTCGGGCACGCTGTGGCCGCATGCCCGATGACCAACGTTGTCGGCTTGCCCCACCTTCCGCAGTCGGGCTCGTGGAAGACCACGAACGGATCGGTCTACGTCAACGCCCGGCCGCTCCTTCGGACCGGGGACTGGGTGGTGGAGCTGCCTGGAGGCCCCAACCCCATCGTGGGCGGCGCGCCGTCCGTGCTCGCGGGACCGCCTGCACGCTCCAGCCTGGTGCAGGAGGTGCATCACCTCGGACTCGACGTTCTCTCCGACGGCCTCGAACGCGTCGGGTGGACAGGCCCAACCTTGAAGCTGAGCGCGACGGTGAGTTGGAACTGGCAAGGCATCGTCGGTGGGGCCGCAGCCATCGGCCTCCTTCACGCCGGAGCTGCCAATCCGATGCTCGCGCCAGTGACCGGCTGGGGGGCAAAGCGGATCCTCGCCGCCATCGACAAGCCCAAGATCTCTCTCGAGATCGATCTCGACCTGGGGAGTCTGTTCGCAGACTTCCGAGAGGACCGGTCGAACCCGTATCCCTGGGGCCCGCGGGGACGGTCCGATCGGAGTCAATGGGTGTTCGACCTGCCGCACTGGAACGACCAGCGCACCGCCGAGGTCGACCCGGCGAGACCATTCCCACCCACCAAGAAGGACGAGTCGGAGGGATGGGAGTCGAAGTCCCTCGAGGACGGTCCCAAGAAACACGACCAAGACGGATGGGACTGGGGACCGTTTCACAAGCGAACACAAACCCACGACTCCGAACAACAACCCGAGCCCTGGGAGTGAACCTCATGAACGACGAAGTCTTGTTTCGCCATCCCGCCGCCGACCCCGATGCACTCGCGCACTCGCACGAGCTTCGGTGCCTCGAGGTCGACTTCGATCCGGGCGCGAGCTTTGCCGTGCCTGTGCCTCGGTCGATGGTGACAGCTCGGCCAACCCGCCACATTCCCGAGAGACAAGGCCAGCCAATGCCGCTTGTCGTGTTCGGGGAGCCGCCGACCCTCGAGGGGCCGCGGCTGCGGGTCAGCTCACAGACGCTTCGGTGGGAGGTCGACCCGCTCGAGTGGCTTCGATGGCTGTGGACGCACCACGGCTGGCAGATCGCGTGGACCCAGAGGCACCCGGGATCCCACGGTCCCCGCTACGAGGTCGGGGCGCTCCGCGAAGCGCTGGGGCACATCGAGGTCCGGCGCACGATGGCCATTCGCTCTGGAGCTCGGCTGATGTGCTGCGATGCTTCCGCGCCGTTGCCTGTGTGGTCTCGTCACCACGACGCACTCTGGCACGCCATCGACGGCTTTCGGCTCGGCCAACAGGCACGAGGAACCATCGAGTCTCTGGTGGCGCACCAGGGGCCTCTGCTCGGGTTCGCCGTGCCCGGCTCCTGGGATGCCCGCGGCCAGGGCGACGAGACACGAATGGCGTGGGCAGCCCACGTGGCCCGCGATGCGCAGCGTGGGGCGGCGCTGAAGATCCACGTGCAGCAACTCGATGGCGCCCCGGGGGCGCTTGAGCGTCGAGCCTCACTGTGGCGGGAGCTGAGGGTCAGCGGCGTTCCCGTGGGCGCGGTCCTGACTGCGGAGCGCTCGGAGTTCGCCCAGGCCGTGCCGGGATGGCTCGGCCAATGGCATGCAGCGCTCGGAGACGACGGCCGAGATGGTGTGGTCGTGCTGGTCCAACGGGAAGACGAGGGCGTCGCGCTCGACGTTCTACTCATGGCCCCCGCCGCAGGGACCGAGCACGTGGACTGGATGCGGGCGACGCGGGCGCTCGACGTCGTCATTGCCACGAGTGAGCTCCGAGCGCCCGGTCTCGCCGCCTGACCGTGAACTTCCAATCGCCCAACGGGCGGGGGGTCGCCCCGTCGGTCTCACGCGCTTCGCCGCGACGTGAACAGGAAACGTGTGCCCAGATCATGAACACAGAACAACCAGATCACTTGGAACGCTACGCCCGGTGCCTGTGGAAACGCTGGCTTCGCGCCGCGCGTTACGCCCAACAGACGAGCGTCGTCGATGCCGTGCTGCGCTATCGGTTCAAGGACCACCAGGAGGTCCGCAAGGCGGTGCGGGATGTCGTCGCCGGTCCCGAAGGGCTGATCTACATGCTGCGTCGGGCAAGAAAGGCGGCCCGGTACCGACTCAAGAACGAAGTCGAGGACCTCGCGATCCGCATCGCGTTCTCGATGCCTACGGGCTCGCGAGATGCGATTGCGAAAGCGGTTCGACAGGCGGGCTACGCGGTGAGTCCCTCGACGATCCGGCGGGTCCTGCTGCGACGAGGGCTGTGGGGTACGGCGGGTGGACCCTCGGCCCGATTTTGAACAGCCGCTGGTGCCCAGGAAGGATGCTATCGCCGCGTCCCCCGCACTGGGCCGTTCCGACGAAAAGCAAGCGTCTCGTGAACCGATGAGGCCGATCCGGACTCTATAGACTCATGAATCCTAGACTTGTTCTTGGTTGGCAGCAGATTGCCCTGTGTGCGGTCTTCATTGGCTCCTCCGCTTGTGGGGACGCAGGCGGAGGCGTGGATGAGGACGGACCCGGCACGTCCGACAGCGTCGGGAGCACCTCCTCGCAGAGTGCAACGGCGGGACCGGACTCGTCGTCGTCGTCCTCGTCCTTCTCCTCTTCCTCGGGCGAGGTCGGTGGGGAGACCGGAACCAGCACCGGCGGGATCGAACTCCCAGAGTGCCTCACAGACGCGAACCCGTTCACAGTCGGTTTCAGCATCAATGGCAACAGCGAGTCCGACGTGGAGTTCTGGTCATGGTTTCTCTCTTCCACGACGTGCTTCCCTGGTACTCCCGATGTTTCCACCGGAGAGGACGGGCTCGTTCGAACGGTGCTTCCACTCGAGTGCCCGGACCCGGAGGCCCGAAAGGGGGAACCGCAGAGCCAGCTCCTCGAGGTCACCATTCGCAACCAGGCGGTCGACCTCGGAGCGGACCCCGTCCAGGTTTCGTACGAAGGCGAACCCGCAGGTGAGGACTACCCGATCCCCGCCTATCGGTTTACGGTCCAACGCGACGAACGCATTCTCGTGTTCAGCTCATCAGGCGGATTCGCGATCGGCTTGGACACGGTTGCCGGCGATGACCTG
Organism: Nannocystales bacterium; assembly: GCA_050633305.1. Classification (GTDB taxonomy): domain Bacteria; phylum Myxococcota_A; class Polyangia; order Nannocystales; family Nannocystaceae; genus CAJXVA01. The sequence continues at coordinate 33,371 of JBOEGF010000065.1, read as the reverse complement.
TGTGGACACGGCTTCGACGAGTGCGGCTACATTCGGGGCGTGGAAGGAGTCAGCCCCGACGGCGAGACGGTCCGCCAGTTCAACGGTGATCCCGTGGAGATGGTGGTCGGCGACCACACCATGATGGTTGTCGCCCGAGGCGTGGCGTTCGGAACCTGCCCTGGCGACGAGGAAGAGAAGTATGAACCCGCCGGATGGTCGGAGGTCCGCGCGGTCGACCCCGAAGTCTTTGTGTCCCGCTAGTGTCGTGGAACAGTAAGGTCTACCCTAGGAAGATCCCCCCATGCCCAACCCCTATCTAACGTTCGATGGCCAGACGGCCGAAGCCCTCGCCTTTTACGCCGACGCCCTGGGCGGAGAGGTGTTGTTCTCTCAGACCTTCGGCGACTCACCGATGAAAGGCGACATCCCGCCCGCCTTTCACGACCGGGTCATGCACGCCACCCTCAAGCTCCCCTGCGGCGAGCTGATGGCCTCCGACGCGGGTCCCTGGGCGCCGTTCGAGGGGCCCGTTCGTAGCTGCAGCCTCTCGCTTTCGTTCACCGACGTCGATGCTGCACGCAAGGCCTTCGACGCACTCGCCGAAGGTGGCGAGGTGAAGATGCCGCTGGACAAGACCTTCTGGGCAGCCGCGTTCGGGATGGTCACCGACAAGTTCGGCGTCCCGTGGATGGTCAACTGCAATTCGCCGGATAGCTCCGGGTCCTAGTCGGTCCTGAAGAGCGGCGCATCTGGGTCGGACAGCGACATGAAGTACGGCGTCCGTCGGCCGACACGTCCGTCGCCGCTCACCGCCACGTAGGACCCGACCCAGACCACCTCCGCCGTTTCTCCGTCTTCGCGAACCGGAAGCGAGAGCTGCCCTTCGGGACCCTCGATGGTCCAACCTTCGAGCGTCAGACCAGCTTCGGCCTTCTGGACAAACAACGCTTCGGCCTCGGACTCCGCGACCGCCGCGACGACCCGTTCTCCCTCGTCGCTGATGCGCGCGAGGGGGACGGTGATCGAGGAGACGTGGCCATTGTCATGGACCCACGCCTCGACGGAGCTGAGGCCGACGTGTGCCCGCCCCACGCGGGGTCTCCAAATCACGCTCGCGAGCGTGGTGATCGTTTCGCTGAATCCGTCGGGCCCGAAGATCCTCGTGTTGAAGTAGATCCGTTGGACATCGTCGATCGATGCTCCCTCGATCCCTCCGTGCTCAAACAACGCCTCGACAACCGCGGTTGCTCGAGCAAGCCGGGTGGTCTCATCGAGCGCCGGCTCCGACGACACGTCACGCCCGACGGATAGCGTCACTCGGGGCCCGGAGCGTCGAAGTGACACCGTGACGTCGCGGTCGAACACCCTCTCCTCACTCGCCGCCGCCCCCTCGACCTCACCTTGCGCCCAGTCGAGAAGCGCCGGCCGGGCCTTCACCTCATCGCCGGTCAGAATGCACGCGAGCGCAGGCGCCTGGGTCGCGAGTTCCTCGGCCCCCAGCGCCGCGCTCGTCCAGCGCAAGACCGGAAGTTCGTCGCCGACTTCGAGCGGGTCCGCCAACTCGGCAGGAGGGACCTCGAAGAAGCTCGCCCTGGACCGGGCTTCCTCGCAACTCGACCACTGTGGCGCGTCAGCTTCTTCACCGCACGCGGACAGAAGCCCGACAATGCACAATCCTCGCGCAGCGCCTTGCATAGACACAGGCCACCACCACCCTTCAGTCGCGCGTTTCGGGACGCTTCCTCTGTGGCCTAGATAGACCCGTAGTCGCCGCCTGCGAGAGCGACCAACCTGGGACCCAGGCCGAGACCACGGTCCTGGTGAATCCTCCCGCCCCTCGGGCAGCCTCACATCGCCAGCAACGACTCTGCATGCCGCCCGACTTCCGCCCGAGGAAGGGTCCGACCGTGTCCGATATGAAACCGTTCGAACCCTTGCCCGACAAGCCGTTGGAGTTCTCGCCCGACCGCGTGCGGATCGTCTTCGAAAGGGGGACGCTTTGCGCGGTGGCTGAACATCACTCCGCCCAGCAGGATCCCTGACGCCAGCAGGTCGCCGACCAATGCATCCCCGCCATCGAGCAACACCGAGACCGAACCGGCGGTATGTCCGAGCGTCGGGGTGACGTGTCCACGGATCCCGTACTCGCCCAGGTCCAAGGTGTCGCTCGCCCCGAGCACGATGTCGGGTTCGAACGATTCGTACGGGTCGCGGATCGGGCCCAGCGCGAGGAACAGACGTGCGAACAGACTCGTCGGGCAGAAGTCCATCGCTTCCTGACCGCAGTAGTGGGGCATGTCTCCGCAGTGCGCTACGATCGGAGCTTGGGTGATCTCTCGCAGGCGGGCCGCGCTCCCCGCATGGTCGATGTGGGCGTGGGTGACCACGATCAGCTCGACGTCGGCGAACGAGAGCCCCGCCTGCGTCAACGCTCGCTCGAACTTTTTCACCGATCCGGGAGTCCCCGCGTCCACCACAATGGCGCGTCGGCCCTGACGGACGATGAAGGCATTGATCATGCCCCAAGGCAGGATCGGAACCGGAATCACTTCGACAGGCTCTTGCACGCGGCTACCTTGAGATTCCATCCCCCCCTCCACAAGACGGCACTTTGAAGTGCCTCGGTTTCCAAAAAGTAACGATGCCCGACGCACCCTGGCACGAGAACAATCCTCGAGACTGCGCGATGTTGGTGACGCTCAACGTCATCGGCGGCAAGTGGAAACCCGCCGTCCTCCACCTGCTCGTCTACCGGCCGATGCGGTTCAGCGAGATGCGCCGAGCCATCCCCGAGATCAGCCAGAAGGTGCTGACCCAGCGGCTTCGCGAACTCGAGCAAGACGACATCGTGCACCGCGAGGTGTTTCCCGAGGTCCCCCCTCGCGTCGAGTACTCCCTGACACCTCGAGGGCAGACCTTGGTCCCGATCCTCCAGTCGCTCTTCGCCTGGGGCGAAGCAAACCGCTGACGACAGCGCCCTCCGAGCTGTGCGGGGTACCCGGGGTGACGAAGAATCGCCCCGCGCTCGGATTGGTGCTCGTGTCGGTTGCGCTGCGGCCTTTCGGACCGCACTTGTTTCGTGTGCAGACGCGTCCCGTGGCAGGGGCCCCCCGGAAGACCCGTTCGAGTTCAAGCGTACCGCGGTCGCCTCGATGCAATCGGGCCGGCATTTCCGGCCTCGCCATCATGCGGCATTCTAGCCGGATGCTTCGGACACTCCTCCTCGGGCTCGCCGTCTGCAGCGGGTGCGCGAAGCTCAATCCCGCGTACGGGGATGGCTTCGGGGAGGGCCCCACCGCAGGCGGCGCTGGGTCGGCCTCCGAGGGCCAGACGTCCGCGGCGACGACCAGCGGTGGTGCTGCATCGGCGTCGGGTGCCGGGTCCGCAAACTCGCAGACCGGCGGAACCGACCAGACCGGCGGCACCGACCAGACCGGAGCTGGCTCCGACGCTGGGTCGGAGACGACCGATCTCGACCCGGACCTCGTCTGCGAGGAGCCTTCGTTCGACATCCAGCTCTCCTCAACCGATGAGCTTCCCTGCAACATGCCCGGGGGGCCCGATCTGAGGCAGTGTGTCCTCGTGAACTCGGTCGAGGGCGTGGTCACAGCACAGCTGGCGTCAGGATGCAGCGGAGGTCCATGCGTGCCGTCGGCAGCCGACGACGAACTCGAAATCGAGATCGCCGATACGAACCTCGACAACCTCTACGCGGACGACACGTGCGTCTGGCTGGACGCGTGGGGGGAGCCCGACCAGGATGGCCAGTGCGTTTGGAACGCGCTGTTCCTGTGGTCCGCGGGCGGTCTGGATGTCGCCGTCGGTAACGCGATCCGCGACCTCGGAGAAGTCACCGACACCTCACTGCCCAGCGGCAGCCCGTTCACCTGGGACACGCGGGTCGACGAGCCCTCCACATGCGGCCAGGACGGTGGCTGCCCGATCTCTGGTTGGCGCGCCGTCACCCTCGGGGAGTCAACAGACTGGGCGTCCCCCGACGGCGAGCCGGTCGAGACCACGGTGGCCGGCGAAGAACTCCTGCTCTTCAACTGGGGTCTCAGCATCGACCTCAGCTGCGAGCGACACGGCCGATGGGCAATCGTCCCCCCCGCGCACCTCGACGTCTTCGACTAGGGGTCGCCCTCGAGAGGCCGTGCGCGGGCGTGAGCCGCCCGCATGCGGGTTCTCGTGTTGTTCTTCGATTCGCCGTCCACGTCCGCCTCGACGACCACCGTCACCGCAGACACTCGACGAAGCGTTCTCGCTCTGCGCCGAAACCCACCGAGTACTCGGAGTTGCCCAAACTTCGCGCGTCGTCGCCAGCCCGGCGACTGGGGCCGCCTGACAAGCATCCGAAGGAGCTCGAGCTTCAGGTCCCTGCGTGCGACCCTACGACTCGTGCCCCGGCTGCCTCCAGGTCTCTACGACAGGCTCGTCGATCGAGCGGTCGAGGCGGCCCTCGGTGACATCGAGTCTGGGTTGAGCCAGGTCTCTCCGCTTGCGCAGGACGAGGCGCCCGACCATCTCGTGGTCGCTGTTGCTGCGCGGCTGCGTGGAGCGTTGCGTGCGGTTCGCGGGGAGAGCGTTTCGGACAAACTGGAGGGCCAGGTCGCGCTGACGAACCGCGTGTTGGACGTGTTGTCGAGAGTTCCGTCGAGTGGGACGGATGCGGAGGACACGATCCCCGTACCTCCGCAGCGACTGTCCGCGGTGTTGGAGGCGGCAGAGGCCCCCCGGGAGCCGCGCTCGCCGCCCAGACCGAACATTCCGCTGCGCTCGAGCGACCTTCTCATCAACGGCAAGCACGACCTCAGCCTCGGGCCTCAGCTGCGCCTGGAGATCGAGTCCGCGGATCGGGTGGACTTGCTGTGTTCGTTCGTGAAGTGGAGCGGGCTGCGGATCATCGAGGACGTCCTTCGAGGCCACCTGCAGCGTCGGCCGGGGTCGGTCCGGGTGCTGACGACGACGTATATGGGGGCGACGGAGCGGCGGGCACTTGAGGTGCTCATCGAGATGGGTGCGGACGTGCGTGTTTCGTACGACCGGAGCCAAACCCGGCTTCACGCCAAGGCTTGGCTTCTTCACCGCGACTCGGGATTCTCGACTGCGTTCGTCGGGTCATCAAACCTCTCGGCTGCGGCGGTTCTGGACGGGCTCGAGTGGAACGTCCGCCTTGCCCAAGCCGACAATGCGTCGATCCTGCAGCGCTTCGGTACGGCGTTCGACCAGTACTGGGGCGACGGCAGCTTTCGAGCCTACGACCCCGAGACGTTCAGCGAGGCGATCCGGGGTGAGCGTCGCGAAAGGGCGGCGCCGTTCCTTCGCTTCGACATCGAGCCGAAGTCGCATCAGGCGCGCATCCTCGACGAGCTCGAGGCCGAACGCGCTGCCGGGCACCGGCGCAACCTGGTGGTCGCGGCGACGGGCACGGGGAAGACGGTGGTCGCGGCACTCGACTATCGACGACTGAGCAAGCAGCTGAAGCAGGCTCGGCTGCTGTTCGTCGCCCACCGCCGGGAGATCCTCGAGCAGAGCCACCGGACGTTTCAGGTCGCCCTGGGCGATGGTGGGTTTGGCGAGCGACTTGGCGACGGACAGGTCCCCGACGAGTGGACGCACGTGTTCGCCAACATCCAATCGCTCACGCCCGAGCGGCTCGAAACCCTGTCCCCCGACGCCTTCGACGTCGTCATCGTGGACGAGTTCCACCACGCCGCAGCGGGGTCGTACGATCGACTGCTGAGAAAGCTGAAGCCCGAGGTTCTCGTGGGGCTGACGGCAACTCCGGAGCGCGCCGATGGCAAGAGCGTGCTCGAATGGTTCGATGGGCGGATCGCCTCGGAGATCCGCCTGTGGGAAGCGCTCGACCACTCGCTGCTGTGCCCGTTTCAGTACTTCGGCATCGGCAACGCGCCGGACCTGCGCGGGGTGAAGTGGTCGCGTGGCCGCTACGAGCCGAGCGCGCTGAGCAACGTGTACACGGCGGACCACATGTTCGCGCTGCGAGTGCTTCAAGAGACTCAGAAGAAGGTCGCGGACATCTCCTCGATGCGGGCGCTTGGGTTCTGCGTGGACCTTGCGCACGCGCGGTTCATGACGGACCAGTTCGTCGGTCGCGGCATCCGTGCGCGTATGGTGTAGGGGAAGTCGTCCTCCACCGAACGCGACCAAGTCCTGCGCGCCCTCAATGCGGGGGAGGTCCAAGTGGTGTTCACGGTGGACCTGTTCAACGAGGGGGTGGACGTGCCGAAGGTGGATACGCTCCTCTTCCTGAGGCCAACCGAGAGCGCCACCGTGTTCCTGCAGCAGCTGGGCCGGGGTCTGCGGCACGCTGACGGCAAAGAAGTGTGCACGGTGCTCGACTTCATCGGGCACGCCCACAAGAAGTTCCGCTTCGACTCCCGCTACCGCGCGATCGTGGGCGGCACCCGCAAGGAGCTCAAGCGGCACGTGGAGGCGGGCTTTCCTGCGTTGCCCGCGGGCTGCTTCATTCACCTCGACGCGTTGGCCCAGGACGCCGTGCTGGAGAACGTCCGCAAGGTCGTCGGGAGCAAACAACAAGCACTTGCCGAGGAGCTTCGCGCCATGGCTGTGGACAGCGAGCCAACACTGTCGGAGTTCCTGGCCCGAACGCAGACGGACCTGGAGGACCTCTACGCGAAAGAGTGCTGCTGGACGTCCTTGCGCCGCCGGGCAGGCCTCCACGAGCAGCCCGCAGATGACTGGGACAAGGTGGTGGAGCGAGCACTGTCACGCATGCTCCACATCGACGACGACAGGCTCGAGCGCTTTGCCGCGCTGTTGCACGTTGCGACTCCGCCGACCGGCGATGCATCCGATCCCTACCAACGACTGCTGTACGTCGCGCTGGGGCAGATGCGGAGGTCCTTCCACGATCTGGGCGCGTTCTGGGAGGACCTTTGGGAGCGGCCGTGGCTTCGCGAAGAGATGCTCGCGCTGCTGCGGCTCCTCAAAGACCGCAGCCGTCACCTCTCCAGCCGCATGGCGCCTCCGCTGGCCGACGTGGCGCTGCGGCTGCATGCCACGTACTCGCGGGACGAGATCTTCGCCGCGTTCGACGAGCGCAACAAGAACGACGGCGTGCTCCGGACCCAGTCGGGGATCCACAACGTGAAGTCGCGAAAGACCGAGCTGTTGTTTGTGGAGCTCGAGAAGAGCGAGAAGCACTACTCGCCCAGCACGCTGTACAACGATTTCCCGATCACCCGGTCGCGATTTCGCTGGGAGAGCCAGAGCGCCGCGCATCCCGAGACGCCCGCGGGGCGGAGGTACTTGGCGGCGAAGGCGGGAGCGGAGCAGAAGGTGGTGCTGTTCGTACGGCAGCGGCGGAAGGACTCGCGGGGGCACACGCTGCCGTATCTGTGTCTTGGGTTGTGCGCGTATGGGGGGCACGCAGGGGCGAAGCCGATGCGGATCGATTGGGACCTGCAGGTGGCGATGCCTGCGTGGTGGTTTCAGGAAACGAAGGCGGCTGGGGGGTAGCGGCGCTTCTCCTGTGAACGATACGGCGGACCAGGGTCGACCGCCGCCCCGCTTGAGTCTGGCTTTCGACGGGCGAGCGTTTGCGAGCGCGGGAAGGGTCTGTGAGCAACGCGTAGACGTCCGCCGGGCGCCGTCGAGGACTGCGACGTTCGAGAGCACCCGTCGCTCGCTCGAAGCCTGCCACGGAGTCGTGACGAGGCCGGCTCGGTACACCGGGGGCTGGATCTCGCCGTAGCTCTGGTCTCGGGTGCATGGACTCGCCGGTCGCCCATTCGGCGATGCTGCGCCTCATGGCCTCGCTCTCGCGGACCATGGCGGCGAGCAACTCGTGGAGCTGTGAGGGCATGCACCGGGGAAGGACGTGCGCGGGTTGGGCGTCGGCGAAAGCAGAGCGGGCGAAGGTGGAGGTGTTGGTGAACTACGAGGAGACGGCTACGGGACCCACTCGGTCCGCGTGCTTCCAATCGACCGCGGTCGCCATTCTGAGGCTGACCTCGTGTTGCCGCGGAAGGACGGTCACTCGGCCCGCCCAGACTGCGAGCGCGGCCGAATGGCTCATACCGACCGGCGCCCTGTCCTCGTCCACCGCGCCTGCTTGCGTTCCGTTCGTACTCCGCCAATGATCGGGCGGCCCGTGGCAAACGAGGTCCGTATACACATCGACACCCTCGAGTACACGCGTGAGGGGTTGAAGACGAGGGACAACGTCTCCCTTCCGGTCGGCGATCACACCAAGGTTGTGCTCGTTCGTCCACAGCGAGTGCGACCGTCAGGAACCACCGTTGCAGCGTTCGCTGCGGGCTCAGCGTTTCCCGGACCTCCGGTGGTCGCGACGTTCTTGTCGGCCAAAGCAGCACAGACCATCGGGGGATGGTTTGCAAAGCTGTTCGGCGATGAGACTGTCGAACAAACGGGCGTGTTCCAAGTCTTCGGGCACGGAGACTCCGACGGTGATGACGCGACGAACAAAGTGCTGTCCGAGCGGCGGGCGGAAATCTTCTCGGCCCTTCTTGTGGGTGACGTCGACCGGTTCACTGCCGCCTCCAGCGACGAGCACTGGGGCCTTTCAGAGCACCAAGCGATGCTTCGTGTCCTGCAGTGCGACCCAGGCCCCATCGACGGCCAGGACGGGGCGCTGACGCAAGCCGCGGTGAGAGATTTCCAGGCCGACTACGTCCACGGGTTCTTTCACGCGGAGTCGGAGGCAAGCCCTCGCAACGCTCAGCTCGCGGTCGATGGAGACCTAGGCCCCCAGACCACCGAAGCGCTGCTCGAGGCCTTCACGGCCGCCTGCTCCCCGAGGATCGAAGAGAACCGTCTGCACCCCACCCATCCCAGCGCCGGCTGTGCCTCGTTCAATCGGATCGCCAACGAGACGCCGCACCTCAACTCTCGCGCCACGTTGGTGGTTCTCCCACACCTTCCCGAGCACCACGATCAGGCGCCGTGTACATCAGGCGACCACGCGGTCTGCCCCTTCGACGACCGATCCGAGTCGGGTTGCCTTTGGTATCGGGAACACGTCGAGGAGCTTCGCGAGGGCGACTGTGAACACGGCCACTACGATCTTCGCTGGCTCCCGCTACCCAACGGCCGGGTCTTGCTCAGCGCACTGACAACGCTGCCCGATGGGGCCGAGGTCACGTTCCAGCTTCATCGATCCAAGAGTGTGACCTCGGCGGATGAGGTCACGATGGCCGACATCGGCGAGCCACTCTCGGAGCCTTCGCTGGGCATCGTACGCCGCGGGGTCGCACAGCTCGTCTGGGACCCCGAGGGGCTCGACGTATTCGACGCGACACAGTGGTTTCAGCCGATCTCCTGGGAGCTCACCGTGTCCGACCCCGAAGCAGCGTGGGACGCGGACAATCAGCTGCGGGTTCCGGTGTTCACCGTTCGTGGTGGGGGCTCGACGGCGCTGTCGGGTCCACCCGCCCGTCAGCTGCATCAGGTGCGGGTGGAGGAGGAAGGCGCAGCATCAGAGGCTCCCGCGAGCTGGGTGGTCGACGACAGCGGGCACTTTCGAGAGGTTCAGCTCTCCGCGGGCCGTGCGGATTTGTTCGCCTCGATCCGCAGAGGCGCACGCTCGGTCCTAGGGGTTCTCGTCGATGGAGCCCGCCCCACACCGCCGGAGACAGGCGCATGAGCGAGCCCCAGATCCCGGGCATGCGGCGCAAGCCGATACAGGTCACGCGGCCTGATGGAGAGTTCCAGCTCAAGTGGTTCATCGTGGTGAACCTGGCCGATCTCACGGATGCGGTCGTCAGCGGCGAGCGAGTTGGCGGCGGCGCGACGAAGGCATCGTGGACGGACGACGACCTCGGCGCGCTGACCTACGGCCCCACAATGTGGGGCGCGCTGACCGACGATCAGAAGGACAGCAATATCACCAAGCTGCTGGACTACCTCGAGCAGTTCGAGCAGAACGACGCTCCCATCAAGCACGCCCGGGAGGATTCAGGGTTCAGGAGTCGATACACGACCCCGGAGGGTAAAGAGCGCCCCACCCTGCTCTGGTTTCCCGAGGAGCTCTCCCGAGCCGCACCCATGCTCTCCCTGTCCTATGGACAGCTCGCGGCAGAGCGCACCTACCGTGCCCACTACCCGGACACCAACTTCGAAGTGGCGCTGTCCTCGTTTCGACTCGCGTGGATCAAGCCAGTTGTCGAGGCCAACGCAAAGCTTGCCCAGCAGCTGGCTCCGCTGCGGGAGGGGGTTGAACGGCTGGAGCTCCTGCATCAGGTGGTCTCGGCGATGTTGGACTTCGCCGCCTCGCCGGCCAAGCGCAAGAGGCTGTGGAGGATCACCAAGCCCTACGTCACGTCCCCGCTCGCCTTCCAAGAAGGCTTCGCCTACAAGCCCAACCCGACTGAGCTCGCCAACGCCCGCTCCCTGCGTGACGTCACCATCCCCGGACTGACTCAGGCCGCAGCGGCAGCGCTCGAGTGGCGGATGAGTGGTGTGGCGCGGCCAGGGCACCCCGGCACCGCGGATCTCAAACTTGCTCAAGACCGAAACAAGGAAGCGATGAAGCTTCTCGATGCGTTGCGAACCAACGAGATCATTTTGCTGCTTCTGAGCGAGCACGAGAACGTCGTGCCCACCGTATGGAACCTGCTGGAGGAGATTCTCGTCGAGGCCTTCGCACAACTCGCCACCGCCCCGCCCGCGCTCGAGCAGTTGCTCGAAAGTGAGTTCATGTGTCTCGCACGCCTGGCTGTGCAGGGAGACTTCGACATGTCGAAGGTCAAGGCCAAGGGCCCTGCGTCGAAGGCACTGCTCAAGGAGATCGAGACGTTTGTGCCCGAGACCGAGCTGGTGGAGAAGGCGACATCACTGACGAAGCTGTTCGGGCAGATGCGAGACGGCGTCGACGCATTTCGAGCTCCCAGCGCCACCTACTATCGAATGTGGACCATGGCCGCGCCGCGGCTCATGCCCGTGATCAAGAGCGTGGCCAAGCGCCGGGTCTACATGCTGCGCGCATCGTTCCAGACCGCCTACGCTCAGAACCCCCTCTCGTCTGAGACGCAGCAGTACTTCAGCAAGATGCAGGACTACTTCGACGTCATCGAGAACGAGAACCCGGAGATGTTGAAGCACTTCCTCGACGACCTGCTCGCGAGGACAAAACGAACAAGGCTCGTTGGAGCGGCGGCATGGTCCGGGTTTAGCTTCATCACGTCCGCGGCCAGCCTGGGGTTGGCGTTCCGGTACCTCACGCGCGCGGATGTGACGGACAGGACGTCGTCGGACGCGCTGGCCCTGACGACAAGCCTGCTCGCGACGACGAAGGGCGCGGCGGACTTCGTGGGAAGCGTGGCCGAAGCGGCTCCGTACTTCCAGGGCCGTCTCCGCAACGCGCACGAGACGTACTCGCGGTTGACGACGGTCGGTGGAAAGGCCGGCGCATCGCTTTCGATGCTCGACCCGGTGGTTTCGGTGTTTTCGTTCGCTGCGGCGGCGCTGGCGTATGGCGAGGCCAACGTCGCGTATCGGAAGGCCAAGCGGAGCAAGTCGGACACGGCCAGCGAGGACGCAGACGTGTCCGAGAAGCGTGAGCAGGCGATCCTCGCGCTTGTCGGAGTCGGGTTGGGCGTTGCTTCGCTCGCTCTGATGACGCCGCTGCCCGTGGCGGGGGCTGTGCTGGCGCTGGGGGGCTTGGCGCTGGACCGGGAGACGTGGAACAAAGCTGCCGGCTTGGCGGGGCTTCCTGGACCCGGCAAGATGGCCCTTGAGACCTACAACTTCCTCGGCCTGAACACCTTCGACGATGCGATCCAATATGTCCCGACCCGCTCGGAAATCAAGACCCGGCTGGAGTCGCTGCGAGGGTACCTGTCCAAGTCCTACGAGCCGGGGACGGGTGCATTCTGGCCGATCGGCGGCACCGAAACATTCGCTTCGATCTACCGAGACATCCTTGAAGACCAATACGGCTTCCCCGCGGGCCTCGCAAACCTCGTGGTCAAGCCGACCTAGCCGCCTGGTGGTGAGCGCTGCCATGCTGGCATGCGGCTGCCCGTCCGCGACCACACAAGAGGCTGCCGATACGGCGTCACAGACCGCCAGACCAGCCGAGGAAAAGTCCGACGCGCAGGACGGCAACCGCGATTCGCGGGCTCTCTCGCCGAACCACCAGACCATCGTGGAGTTCCCCAACAGCCGCATGTTGCTTGAACTCCCGGACGGAATTCGGCCTACGCCTCCGCAGGCTCCCGAAACCGCTTACGAGGTCAAGCTCTCCGGCGCCACGATCTGGCTCAACGAGCACGGGGGCTTTCCAGACACGGCTGAAACACACCGGGACCGCCTGGGTGGAGAGACTCTGCGAAGCGAAGAAGACCAGGAGCACTCGGCCCTCGCCTCTCGGGGTTCAAGCCGGGACCGTAACAAGGACGCCATCGAGGTTTGGGGCTTCGCGCCAGGCCTCTGGTGCCAGGGCAAGAACGTCACACCGAAGACTCTCGACGACGTCTTCTCGATCTGCTCCAGCATTCGGCGGGTCGGGAGCGCCACGGCGTATCCGCGCCTGCCGGAGATCAGCGAAGAGCCGGCCCTTGGAATGGAAACGAGGAGGATCGAAACAGACCAGTTCGCTATCACACGTGTGAAGTGGTCGAAGTTCTCCTGCGATTTCCTGCTGAAAGAGATCACGAGCCCTGAACGCGAACGCCACGTCGAGACACGCGACGCGGCAAGGGGCCCGATCCGCATTTGGTGGGAGGTGCTCGGCGACCGAGGCGAGGTCGGCCGAACGACGGGCTGGGCCGAGCGCGGAGAATACTGCTGCGGATTCAATACCGCGTGGTGGTTCCATCCCCTCACGGACGAGGACTACGCGCCGCTGATCGAGGCCTGCGACAACGTGGAGCTCGACGGCTGGCCGGAGAAGCTCCTTCCGGAGCCGGTCAAGTAGGCGACGGCCATCGGCCGCGAAAACAGGAGGAGGGCATGCCTGGCGAGCTTGGTTCAGGCCTTACGGGTGATGTTTCTCTGCCCACCACTCGCTTCGGCGCTCGTCGCCACCGAGCGGTAGCCGGTGCTGCGCGGAGACGTACACGTATCCGTAGCGGTCCACCTCCACGTCGGCCTTGAAGCCGGGCAGGAAGAGCACCGGCCCATTGAACTCCGGGTCGGTTCCCTCGGCCTGGTGCTGCCAACGCATCTGGCCCTCGCGGTCGTAGCTCCGGACGACGAGCCGGCATGCGTCGAACAGGGCGGCCCCAGCATTGAAGGAGCATGTCTCGGTCGACACCGCGATGGTGCGACCGAACGCATCCGTGGTCACCGCCTGTGCGAAGTCGTCGTTGGCTGGACCGTCGACGGTCCCCTCCTAAGCGGAGTTCACGACCCTGGAGCGCCAAGCCGAGCTCGTCGACGTGTCAGCCTGGCCGGGATCGCGGACAGCTCTCACCGACCGCCAGGTAGTTCGATACGAGTCGAACCTCCGTGAGTCCGCGAAACGACTGCGGCGGATGGAAGTACATGGGCTGCTTCCGCGATGCCGGACTGCAGGTTTCGCGCGGGGGGTCAGAGACACCGGCTTTGATCTCGAGGCGCGGAACGCGGACGGGCGTCGGCTCTCGCCCTCTGTGGGCCCCTGTGCGATCCTGCAGGCCGTCGTGGCGTAGCGCAGTGGCTGACGCGCTGGTTTGCCAAACCAGGGGATGCCGGTTCGAATCCGGTCGCCACGGCGGCTTCAGCTCCTTGGCCTAGACGCAGTGCTGGGCCGGCGCTGGGCTGAGGACGAGACCAAGCATGAAGCAGGTGACTCCCCCCACGGCCGAAGAACTCGCGCTCGCACAGGACATCCTTGCGCGGGCAGGGCAGCTAGACCCCAACTCGCGGGCCTACATCGAGCTGGAGAACGCGGCGGCGCGGCTACGGAAGACAGCCAAGAAGAGGCGGAAAGCAGCGCGAGCCAGCGAGTCGCGGCGGGCAGACGCTTCACGCCTTGCAGGTCGCGGGATCGTGGCCGAGCGAGAAGGCACTCCAGGCAATGAAGAGACGAGGCTCGAGGGCTCCAACCCTGGACCACCTCAGCTGAATCGGCGACGCCAGTGCTACGTGTGCCTCGAGCCGTTCCGCGACCTGCACGCGTACTACCACCGACTCTGTCCGAGCTGCGGCGATGCATCGCTAGACGCCCGGAAAGTGAGGGCGGACCTCCGCGGCCGCCGGGCGCTCGTCACAGGAGGGCGCATCAAGATTGGCTTCGCGATCGCGTTGCGCCTGCTTCGAGATGGCGCCGAGGTGCATGTCACTTCGCGGTTCCCGAACGATGCAATGCGGCGCTACCGCGACGAACCCGACGCCGCGGATTGGATGCATCGACTCACAGTTCACGGATGCGACTTCCGCGACCTGCGAGCGCTGTTCACGATGGTTCGTTCGTTTGCCGCCGGAGACCCCTTCGACATTCTCATCAACAACGCGGCCCAAACCGTCTGGCGACCGCCGGCGTACTACCGCGAGCTTCATGCAGGGGAGGACGCGAAGACTGGACTGACGCAAGCCGTGGACGAGCGTACGGAAGCGCTGCTTTCCAGCGTGGACACACTCTTTCCGGTGGGCACACGCAACGCATTTGGCGACCCCCTCGACCTGCGGCGCGAGAACAGCTGGGTGATGTCCCTGGGTGATGTCCCGGTAGGGGAGTTCCTCGAGAGTCAGGTGGTCAACAGCATCGCCCCCTACCTCATTTGCTCCGAGCTGCTCGAGTCCATGCGCTCGGCGGCAGTCTCAGAGAGATTCGTGATCAACGTCAGCGCGGCGGAGGGACAGTTCAGCCGCAAGGACAAGCTCGCCCGCCACCCCCACACCAACATGGCCAAGGCGTCCCTCAACATGCTCACCGCCACGTCCGCGTCCGAGCTTGCGACCGACGGGATCTACATGGTGAGCGTCGACCCGGGATGGGTGTCCCATGAAGGCCCCGTCGGTACGTCAGGTGAAGTGATCGGTGCCCGGCCGCTCGGAACCCCGCTGTGTGCCGAGGATGCTGCGGCTCGGCTCTATCATCCGATTGCATCCGGCATTTTTGGGCGGCCGCGGTACGGCGTCCTCCTCAAAGACTTCGAGGAAGTGGCGTGGTGAAGCCTTCCTGCGGAGGGGAAGTGTCTCGTGGGTCTGGTGTGCGTGGAAGACTTGCTGCCCGCCAGCACGGCCGAGTCGTGAGGGAGCAAGGGTCGCCATGATGCTCCCGGCAATCGCAGTCTTTGGGTTGCTAGTGGTCACAGAGGGTCCCGTACCTGCTGTGGGGAGCCGAGCGTGCAGTGATCGGTCCTCTGTCAGGCACTGTGGGAAAGCTCGTCGTGCTGGGGTTCGGGGCTTGCGGCTACGTGCAGCAGGATGGGTGGCCGGAGAAGTTCCTTCCGGAGCCGGTCAAGTAGGGCGAGACGAATACCCGTGCACGGTTCCTACGAAAGGCTGCCCAATGGCCGCATCGCCTGTCGCTTCGCCGAAGACCAGGCGCAGGCGGTTAGGGAGTTTCTAGCGTGCACGCCAGTCCGGTCCCCTCTCGTGTTCCCCGCTCGAACAACTCGTCCAGGGTTTGAATCGACAGCGCTCGAACCGCCATCGCATTGCAAGCTTGCCGCTGATTCTGCCTTCCTCCACCGCCCGCATCCGACGGTAGCCCTCGCGAAGCGCCGGCACGCTCGACTCTTCCTCGGACAGCCCAAGTTCTTTCCCTTCCGCGATCAAGCGACGGAGGGTGCTGCTCTGGTACTCGTAACTGTTCTTCAGCTTGAGGGCCACTTGGTGATCCGGGCTTGCGTGCGGTGATGTCGAGATGACCAGGTTCGTGTCCGCGCAGGCGCAATGACCCCATCAGGGAGCCGGGGAGCTTCAGCTATCGAAGAGCTGGTCGAGCGTCTCGATCGAAGCGGCACGAACGGCGAGCGCGTCGAGTTCGTCAACGTCGGAGTCCGCCAGCCGCTGCCGGAAGTCTGCGTCGAGGTGAAACCCGCGCGACTCAAGCAGGACCTCGAGCAACTGGAGCTTGCCCTTCACTTCGCCTTTCGCCTCGCCTTTCGCCTCGCCCTCGGCGATCAAGCGACGGAAGGTGGAGCTCTGGTACTCGTACTTGTTCTTCAACTTCAGTGTCATTTCGTACTCCAAGGCTTTGCTCGCGGCGGCATAGAGGTGGTGAAAGACCATGTCAGTGTACAGCGTCGCATCGGGCTGGTCGAGGGACTCCGCGGCTCGTAGGCCCGCGCGGCCGACCGCGAACGCGTGTTCGGAGCGGCCGTGGGCGATCACGGAGAGCGCGGTCACACCCGGCGTGCGGACCGCTTCGCTGAGGTCGGTCACCACTGGGACTCGGGATGGTCCAATGACCGTGGGGCGCATGACCGACGTGCCCTGACCGTCAAGGTCGATGGGCTCGGCGCACCAGCGCGCGACACCCGGGTCGGGTGCGAGCACGACGACCATCGCGGGACAACGATACTGCGCGCGGAGGACGGCTTGATACGCGGGCCAGGTTCGGCGCTTGTCCAAGTCGCGGGTGAGCTGCACTTCGAAGATCATCATCCGCGTAGGCTTGTCGGACCCCTTGGGGACAAACTCGACCACGAGGTCGGCCCGGTACTCCGGGGGCTGGATCTCGCTGTAGCTTTGATCTCGAGTCCGGAGTTGGAGGTCCGCGGGCATGGGCTCGCCGGTCGCCCATTCCGCGATGGTGCGCGTCATGGCTTCGCTCTCGCGGACCATGGCGACGAGCACCTCGTGAAGCTGCGACGGCATCCGGGGCGGAAGGTAGTGCGTGGGTTGGGGGGCGGCGAAAGAAAAGCAGGCGGAGGTTCAGGTGCAGTCGCGAGAGTTGCTCGACCAGACGATCCGTCACGTCGCCGGGCCGGTCGCGACAACCCGTCGTGACGAATCGTCGATCGCACCGAACGCTTGCGGACCGGCGAGCACAGTGGTTTGTTGGAAGGCGATGCAGCGTTCGTCTGCGACCCCGAGACCGGAGACATCCGTCCGCTGGACGTCGACACGGGCGAAGCCGGCGAGGTGTTGGGGTCCGGACTCGACTGCAACCCATGGTTCAGGTTCGGCACCCATCTCACCCTGCGCAACGTCGAGCAGAACACGTGGAGCCTGCTCAACCCCGATGGACTGATCCACCTCCCCTTGGAGGTCGACCCGCTGTTCCAAGAGGTCAACTCTCTGGCGTATACCGATTACCTGTCCAGGTGGGGCTGGCTTTCGGCTGCGCCCGAGCAACACCGGACGGACTACCTCTTGTGGGAGGACAGTGTCGTGAACCTCTCCACAGGCGCGCTCACGCCTGTACCCAACGATTCGATGTGGGTGTTCGGGGCGGACAACGGCCTCAACATGTTCATCGTCTACGAGCCAGACGCCGACGGAGTATCCCAGACGGCGTGGTGGGATGACCTGACCTCCGAGCCGCGACCGGCATTCGACCTGCGTGGCGCAGAGTCCATCTGGGGTTCCGACCCGCAACTGCCCGCTCTTCTCACACAGGACGAGGTCGTTCTGGTCGAGCGGAGTGAGGCGTTTGCCCGGCCCACACTTCTCGACACAACGAGGGGACTGGAGCGTCTCGACGAGACGCGGTTCGCCCTACAGTCCGACGATTGGATTCGCGTTTGGGACATCCCACAGGGCCGACTCCTCGTCGACTTTCCCGTTCCCGGCTATCGATGTAGCTCGGTGAGAGCGATAGGCGACGCCCTCGTGGGCACGTTCGCCGACACCGCCGAATGCGATGGCAAGACCCGGTGGAGCATTCCCTTGGAAGGCTCCGATCCGCAGCCGCTCTTCGATTACCCACCCGGCATGGGCGTTGGCCACTTTACGCACCTCGACAATCTCGGCTTCACCGCACCCACCGATGGACACGGCGAGCTCGCGTGGATCGACCTGCAGACCGGCCGTCGGCAGACGGTGGTTCCCCACATCGATGGCCTCGCGGGGCTGGGCCACACCCCACTTCCCCGCCGGCCGATCAGCGAAGCTACGCACCTGGAGTACTTCGTTCGTCAGGGTGAGGACGCGGGCTTGTGGGTCGTCGGTGTACCTGAGCAAGGGGAGTGAGTGCCTTCAACTGCGACCATGCGGCGCCAACCTCCGATCCGCAGCGGACGAGGTCGGCGCGTTCTCGGTCTTCTTGCGACCTGCTACGCTGACCTCGTGCCCCGTGGTCTTTGGAGCGGGCTGGCGCTCGTGTCGCTTGGGTGCAGTCCAAGCGTGGCCGAACCACTGCCTTGGGATGAAGACCGGGTTGGGTTCTTCGAACGTCTCGGCACTTTTGGCACGGTGGCGCTCCCAGAAGGCACAAGAGAAACCTGGCCGGAGATCGCCTCCTCGGCAAACCCCTCGTGGCGCTGGACGCTCCGGGGAGCGAGCATCGCCCATCAATACACCAATGGGTTCGGCGGATTCGACCTCGAGCTCGGAGCGGCTCAGGGACAATTTATCGCGAGCAGTCACTGCGCGCCGCCCAGCGTCATGGACGTAGATACCAGCACATCCCGGGTCGCAGTGGTGGAGATGGACTGCGCGGAGCCTGGGCAGTTCGTCTCGATCTTCGACTTCGAGGCGGAGCGGAGTTCGCCCTGGTCCCGCACTGGGTTCTTCGAGTCACCCGGATCGATTGCAGCGATTCGGTGGGCGGTCGACTCTCCTTCCCTCGCCGTGGTGCACGAGCCGGAGCCGGGCACTCTCGAGGTGTTGAGGCTCGATGTCGACGCTGCGCCGACAGTGCTGCTTCCGGCCATGCCAGCGCTCGTTCGGCTGCCGCGCCTCGCCGCAAACGGCGTCCTCGCCGTCGCTGTGGGTGCGACGCTGCGGATCGATGGGCTTGAACTCGACATCGATGCTGTCGAGATGGACTGGCGCCCTGGCACCGACGAGCTCTGGGTTCTGGACGCCGATCGAACGCTTTGGGAAGCAACGGCGCAGGGCGACACTCGCACCGTATACGCGTCCACCGGGGAGGCAGGGTGGGTCGGCTGGTCGCACGACGGTGCGCATTGGGCAATGACCGAGGCTTGTGAAGAGGACGGGTCGAGGTTGGTCGTCGACGGGGAAACCCTCGGGGACTGCGTCGTCATCGATCGTGCGCGATGGTCAAATCGGCAGGCGGTGCTCGCGTACGAGACGAGTGCAGAGCAAGGCGGTCCTGCGGTTCGGGTTGTCGACCTCGAGGGCAGAGCACTCATGGTCGGGGACGCCCGCTCGCCTCGGTTTTCGCCGTGAGACCAAGACCGGGGACGCCCGGGCCGACTCGCGGACCGCCCGCGTTCCCCACCGTGCGACACGGCGAGGAGTCATGGGCGTTGGTGCTGCCCTCGGAGACTGAACGGCACGCCGGGGGCGTCAGCTATCAAAGAACTCGTCTAGCGTCGCGATCAAAACGGCACGGACGGCGAGCCCGTCGAGTTCGTCAACGTCGCTGTCCGCCAGCCTCTGCCGGAACGCTGCGTCGAGATGGAATCCACGCGACTCGAGCAGCAGCTCCAGCGCCTGAAGCTTGCCGTCCTTGCCCTCCGCTTGCCCGAGGGCCTTCCCCGCTGCGATCAAGCGACGGAAGGTGGAGCTTTGGTACTCGTACTTGTTCTTCAGCTTCAATGCCACTTCGTGCTCCAGGGCTTTGCGCGCGGCCGCGTCTAGGTGGTGAAAGACCATGTCAGTGTACAGCTCAGAATCGGACGCGTCGAGAGCCTCTGCGGCTCGTAGCCCCGCGCGGCCGACCTCGAGCGCGTGCTCGGTACGTCCGTGGGCGATGACGGACAGCGCGGTCAGCCCCGGCGTCCGGAACGCTTCGGTCAGGTCGGTGACGACGGGAACCCGCGATGGTCCAATGACGGTAGGGCGCATGATGGATGTGCCCCGACCGTCGAGGTCGATGGGCTCGGCGCACCAGCGTGCGACCGCGGGGTCCGGTGCGAGTACAACGACCATCGCGGGGCAGCGGTACTGCGCGCGGAGGACGGCTTGGTAGGCCGGCCAGGTTCGGCGCTTGTCCGAGTCGCGAGTGAGCTGCACCTCGAAGATCATCATCCTCGTGGGCCGCTCGGAGCCCTTGGGGACGAACTCGACCACGAGGTCGGCCCGGTACTCGGGGGGTTGGATATCGCTGTAGCTTTGGTCTCGGGTGCGGAGTTGGAGGTGCGCGGGCATGGGCTCGCCGGTCGCCCATTCGGCGATGCTGCGCGGCAGGGTTTCGCTCTCGCGGACCATGGCGACCAGCACCTCGTGAAGCTGCGACGGCATCCGGGGCGGAACGTAGTGCGCGGGTTGGGGGCCGGCGAAAGAAAAGCGGGCGGAGGTGCAGGTGTTGGCGCTTCCATGGGTTTGGGGAGTGCCGTAGCGTTGCCGTGCAAATGACTGCCACGCATTCTCTTCCCAACCTCGGAACCCAACAGTCTCCCATCGCGGTCGAGCGGACTCATGAAGCGAACATCGAAGTGAGCATCAACTGGGAGTCGCTGGTGCTCTCGCCCAAATGCGACGGGTACACCCCGGCGCGGAAGCTCAGCGCGAAGCCGGGCAAGAAAAGCGGACACCTCGCGATGGATGGCGAGCGCTATGTGCCGGTCGATCTGCACTGGCACTTCCCGGCAGAGCACATCGTAGGGAAGAAGAAGTCGGCCTACCCCTCGGAGGTTCACATCGTGCACGTGCACCGCGACGACGTGGCCTTCGCGCTCCAAGGCAAGCTCGACTGGTGCCGCATCGCTGTCGTCGGCGTATTCATCAAGTCCGGCCGCGAGCCCTACGCTCCAATGACGGTCGCGGTCGAGAACGACACCAAGGCCGTCCGTGTGCTGCGTGAGGCGATCCTGCCAAGCGAGCTCGGTGCAACGCGCTACCGCGGATCACTGACGACCCCGCCCTACAGCGAAAACGTCACGTTCATTCTCCTCGACAGTCCGATGACCGCGACCAAGGCCCAGCTTGCCGACCAAGACCTGCCCAACGCCCGACCGCTGCAGGCGTGCAACCGCCGCTTCTGCATGCACGGCTCGGTCAACGTAAAAACCTGAGTCCCCGGCCAGGAGGCGGCGCTTGTTCCTGGACTCGCCAGCGGCGTGCCAGGGAGACGGCGCTTGAGCTCCCACGGTGAGGGCCACAACGTCGACCGACTCGGCTTCCACGGCAGCCTCAGCGCTCAGGCCGGTGTGTCCGACGGCCTCCGGGCTCACTCGCCCTTCGCCGTATTGAAGACTTCCAAGAGCTGGGCGGCGAGGTGAGCACCAAGCAGCTCTTCCATCTTCGAGACGTCGACGGTGGCGTCGGCTTTCCATGCGGCGTCTGCAGCGTCGAGGGCGTCGTAGTACGGGAACTTATTGCCAGCGATGCAGCGATGCGGTCTGGGATCGTCGGAGATCCGGGAAGCCGGTGCGAACGCAGAGGACGAGGTAGGAGAGGGCTCGCGAGGTCCGGCCGTTTCCATCCTCGAACGGGTGGACCCAGCCCCGCCGTCACATGACGTACGAGGCGAGATGGAGCGAGCTCTGCGTCTCCCAGTTGTCGTTCACGTAGTCGCACATCTCGTCGACGAACTCCGCGACTTCTGTGGGAGCAGGAGGCACGTGGTCAGTACCGGAGATGCTGATTTCACCGTGACGCAGGGCGCCCGGATGCGAAATGAGGCCGGCGACCGCAATGCGGTTCAGCTCCATCATCTGGGATGGGCGCAGCCGAAATCGCCTCCCGAGACCAGCGTCGATCAGCTCGACGAGGCGGTCGTACTGGCGAAGACCGTTCTCAGCTTCAAGCTTTGCCCGGGCCTCTTCGTCCGGCTCGATGAACGGGGCCTCGTCGCCGAGCTTGCTCGAGCGCTCGTCACTCACGATCACGACCCTCGAGTGCGGCCGCGGCCTCATCGATGGTCTGCCGCGTGATTCGGTCGTTCTCAATCTTTGTGTTGCCGTAGGCGAAGCTCCGGCGCTGGGCCTCTTCCTGTGCGAGCGTCATCTGCACGGACCTGGCACGTTCGATGAGTTCTTCGAGATCGCTGCGGCCCACCCCAAAATCAGTACTGCCCGCGATCATGGTCAACTTGGGTGCCGCGGGTGCAGGTCCCGGAGGGCATTCCCGCGCGCGGCACTCGCCGAGACCATGCATCTCGCGATGCCGGCACGTAGGCGCAGGTGCCGAGAGAGTCCAGTCTCGGCGGGGCAGTGGCTCTGCGGCAGCGACAGCCGGGAAGCGTGGGCCCGCCCCGACTCGCTCTGGAGGCCCGCTGAGCTCTTGGCGGAAAGCACAGGGGCCTCACCGACAGCAAAGATCCGCCGTGCCGTCGTCGTCGTTGTCCGCCCGGTACACGCGCGACCGTGCTGCGCCACTGTCATCGCGAAGCCAGGACACCGCGAGGCTGTCGGAGCACGAGCTCGTCGCGAGCTGCGGGGTGGTCAGCAGGAGGTGGTTGCCTGCGATGACTTGTTCGTCCATGAGTGGCTCGGCGTTGGCGTCGAAGGTGCGGACCCAGCCGGTGAAGAACTCGTGGACGGTGTACGCGACGGCGATGTTGCCGTCGGCGTTGATGCCTACGCTGACCGGGGGGATGTGGCGCTCGCGGGGATGGTCGACGTAGACGGGGCCGTGCTGGCTGACCTTGGGCGACTCCGAGGAACTGAGCGTCGAAGTCGTAGGCGTGCAGGAAGAGCATGCGTGCCCGCCGAGGTCGGCGTTGCCAGCCCAGGGGCCTTGGAGCTAGAGTTCGGGTACGTCTGTGCTCAATACTGCCCGCTGCAGGCACCAGACGGCGATCCCTGTGCCGTCACCGGAGATCAGTGTGTCCCTGTCCCATCGTTCGACTCTGAAGTTGTAGGCGTATGCCAGGCTGGGTAGTACGCGGCACCCTCAGTGCGATCCTGCTGGGAGGGTGTGGCCCCGCAGTGTCTGAGTCGGCCGGCGGCGGAGCAGACGGAGGAGTGCCGCTCGCGGCCGCTGCGCAAGAACTCATCGGACGATACGGGGTCGCTTATCAAACTGAGTCAGCGATCGAGCAGCTTGGGTCCATCATTCTAGACGAGGGGGGAGAGGGTGACTTTATTCCGGGCTGGATCTGCGACGAGTCGGTCCGCCATCCGCTCACCTGGCGTCTGGAGGCGGTGGGGTCGGAAGTACTTGTACATATTTCGGTAGTAGATGGCCTGGAGGACGACGGATTTTCCGTGGTGATCGAAGGAGGGGTTGGGAACTGCCTCGACTCGGTTCTTCGCGTCACGGTGGAACAAGACACCTGGAACGGCCTGGCCTTTCCCGTGGAGGGAGAGTGTCTCGCGGGGCTGGTGGGCGTGGTTTGCACCAACGGCCCATGCGAAGAGGACTTGCTCCCCGCCTGCGCGGCCGAGTCATGAGGAAGCAAAGCTCGCCATGATTCTCCGTGCAATCGTGATCCTTGTGCTGCTCGCGGTCGGAGGCGACTCCGAGTCTGCGCTGGTGCCGACGACGGCAGCGGAGAAAGGCCGGGGTACGCGAGTCACCCTTGAGGGTCGCGTATTCGACGCTGGCGGACGCGCGGCCGACATCCTCATTGCCGAGGACCCCCTGAATGAACTCATCGGCGGCCCTGGTTTCGACCTGCTACTCGCTCCGAACGGCGCCGCTCGAACATCGCTTCACAAAGACGGCGGTATCGCGCTCGCTGGAGGTTCCGGCGGGACAGAGTTCCACCTCAACAGCGGGTTGTCGGTCGCAATAGGATCCCCCGGTCCCGACACCGTCCATGTATGGGGGGGGTTCAATCTCATTGTTCTCGGACCTGGAGATGACGAGGTCATCGAACACGGCGGAGCAGGCGTCTCGGTCGTCTTTGGTGGCAGCGGCACCGATACGTACTCGTGCCTTGGAGGCTGTTGGACAACCTGGGTGTGGGGAGCACACCGTGGTCAGCGAGCGGCTCAGTCAGACTCTGCCCGGAAGCTGGTGGTGCTGGCGGTCCCACGAACCCATCACGCTGTCCTCGAGTCGGGCGGAGTGCTCGTCGAGAACCCTGCGCCCGGCAGCTCTGGGACTCCACTTCAGCAGTACACGCTGGAGGTCTGGGGCGTGTTGGAAGGATCGGATCCCGGCCCGGAGCTCAGAGCTCACATCCCGGGCGGCACGTTCCGCTGGCCGAATGGCACGAGCGCCCGGCTCTCGAGCGCCTGGGGCCGAGGGCCCAATCTCGATGAGGCGAGGGTGTTTCACCTGGAGCGTCGGGCAAGTTCTGAGGGGTGGCTGTTCGAACGCGCGGAGACAGGAACAATGGTCGGAGACGCGGTTCAGCGGCGGTGAATTCGGGCTGGGCAGTGTGCCAAGCTCGTCGCGAGCTCGGGGGTGGTCAGCAGGAGGTGGTTGCCCGCGATGACTTGTTCGTCCGTGAGCGGATCGGCGTTGGCGTCGAAGGTGCGGACCCAGCCGGTGAAGAACTCGTGGACGGTGTACGCGACGGCGATGTTGCCGTCGGCGTTGATGCCTACGCTGACCGGGGGGATGTGGCGCTCGCGGGGATGATTGACGTAGATGGGGCCGCGCTGGTTGACCCGGGCGACTCCGAGAAGCTGAGCGTCGGAGTCGTAGGCGTGCAGGAAGCCGCCGTCGGAGTCGTTTGAAACCCAGGTGGTGCCATGCCTCTTCGAGAGCGTTTCGTCGTGGTTGAAGCAATTCGGTCGCGGCTCGCAGCATCAGAGGAGGCGGATCTAGCCTCGCGAAATCGCGATCGTACCCGGCTCGACCTCGTCATCATTCTCGAACGTCGTGGTCATGAGGTACCTGCCAGCGTCTAGAGGAAGCCCAAACAACAACCCTCCCTCGTCGAGATCATGCGTGTACGAGAACTCGTCGTCGCACCCTCCCCCGCAACGCATCAGCTCTACGGTCGGCAGGCTTTCAGCGCCGCCGACACCACCGACACCAACGACGACGTCCTCTACGGTTTCGTAGACAAACCGCTCTCGCACAGAGCCTCCGACCGCCCCAAGGGAGAGTTCTGACTCGCACGCCGCCCCAACGTCCACTTCCCACGTAGACGGGCTACGCCACTCATTCGGCTCCAGCTCACAGGCCGAGAACCTTTGCCATCCGGCCCCGGTACAGGACTCAGGTGTCTCGGAGTACGCGTCGATAACCCGCTCCAGAGACTCACCGAAGTGAGCCTCGAAGTCGGCCGACAAAGACTCGGGCGTGATGGACGACGACTGGGCGACGAATGCGGCCATCGTCGGAGGCCCGAATTCGTCGATCAAGAAGCTGACGAAGTGTCCGGCGCGCGGGTTGTGGACCCCCGGCATCCTTCTGTCGAACATGATCGCCTCCTCGAGCGGTGTCTGAGGAGCAGGCGCGCGAGTCTCCGTGCCGTAGACAGTCGCCATTCCTTCATCGAAGAACGAGTAGCGAAACGTACCAGCCCCCTTGCGCTCAAAGTACGCGTGCACGACTTCGTGCTCCTCCGGCATTCGACTCGTGACCGCCTCCGTTGTCGAGAGTGAGCACCCCACCACTTGGGATCCACCGCCCGTGCAGATGTCGAGCACCTGCTCCAGATTCAGCCAGTAGACATCGATGGGACTCTCCAGGTCGCCGAGCTCGGTCTCAGAGATCAAGAGCGAGAGCATCGCTTCCATTGAGCGCCCGGTCCCTCCGCATGGTTCAAGACCCGGCGCGGCGCGAATGCGAATCAGGTCGCCCTCGTACACCACGTCGGTGGGGGGAAATCCGAACGTCGCGCCGGGGTCGCTGCAAGCCGCGGTGGCCAGGCCGGCCACCACGGCCTGCAGCAGGAACATCATCCGAGCGGCGAACACGGCTACCAGTCCACACTGCCCTTGGTGGCTCGTCAAGCGCCCGACCCCTTCTAGACGAGCTTGAACTTCAACACGGTGGTTCCGCGTCCACGAGCGACGACCAAGGTAAAGTCCTTCGCCGAACGCAGTGCCCACCAGGCGTCATAGGCACCATCTACAGTCGTGACGTCGGATCCGTTGACAGTTCTGGGCTCATCGCCATTCCGAATCCCGAGCTCCCACAGGAGGTCCCCGCTCTTGATCCCGGTGAACTCGTAGTCCCCGCCGACCAGCGCGATGCGCCCCGCCTCGGAGTAGAGGCAGCCAGGCTGACCGAGGATGTCTTCCACAAGGTCGGCGTCGACCTCCAAGGTGCCGTTTGAAGACGTGGTGAAGCTGTAGCTCCCCGTCATGAAGCTGCACGTCTCTCCCGGCGGCTCGTAGTCGCCATCCACGTAGAAACGGCTGACGACGCACTCCGTCTCGAGGTCGTAGTCCCCCAGGTGAAGCGTCGGATACTGGAACCCGGCCACGACGGCGGCATCGAGAGCGCCACCCTCTACGAGGCCATCTTCGCAGTTGTTGGGGAACGAAACAGGGTCGGGCGCTTCGCTGAAGCACACCGACTCTGCTTCGTTGTACGCGAAGACTCTCAGCAGCCCGATCTCTTGCGGAAGAGATGCCGACGGCGAAACGTCCACTTCTCCGCTGACAGCGTTGTCCGTCAGCCACTCGTGCACCTCTTGTGGAGCGCACACGCACCCCTGTGGGCTGTCCATAGTTCCGGCGTAGTAAATGGGCTCAACGGTAGCCCCGTCCTCGTAGCTGGAGTTGGTGGCCTCCATGCACCACAGATATCCTTGCTCTGGCATCGACCCGTCGGTATCGCCATCGGTATCCACGACCTCACTGTCTCCCTCAGTGCCAAAGGACTCGAATCCCGTGATCTGCGGTCCAGATGGTCCCTCGCCTGTGGCGCACGCGGCCGTGATCAGCCCCCCAAAGAGAAGGAGCAAAGTTGCGGGTAGATGCGGCGCTGGGGCGGGTTTCGATTGTGATTCGGACATTGTTCTCTTCCTGTTCTTGGATGTCGGACACCTAACATCGGCGGGGCCTACGACTTCGTCTTACGGGTGCAAGGCTGGCCGCGAAGGTGCACGCCATCGGTTCGGAGTCGCGCACCATGGCGACGCCGAGCGCGGAAGGTAGGACGCACAGTGATAGCGGGCGAGAGAAAAACCGCTAAAGGGACAGGTGTCGGGCAGACAGGGTTCCGTCGACACCGCCCTCGCGCGTGGGCAGTTCGCTGTGTTGTCATCGAAGCGACCTGACCCAAGCGACAGGTTCGCGAATCCGGTCGGCCACGGAGCCTGCAAGACCAGACCACTTCGCGAGACAGTGGTTCACCCACACAACGCCAAGGACCTTCTACGAATTGCCGGGGTGTCCGCGTCGAGCGACAAGAAGCTGCCGCGAATGGCTGCGGCGGAGTCGAAGCTGGTCGGGCTTCGACTTGCGTGCATGCTCTCGCCTTCGCCGGTGTAGCCGAGGAGGTGGAGGGGTTGTCTTTGAAGGATGAGGGTGCGGTTCCGGCGGGTCGAAACTCAGCTTGCCCTTCGACTTCGACACTCACCCGCAGCGAAGATCAGCCGTGCCGTCGTCGTCGTTGTCTGCCCGGTACACATGCGACCGTGCGGCGCCGCTGTCGTCGCGGAGCCAGGACACCGCGAGGCTGTCGGAGCACGAGCTCGTCGCGAGCTGGGGGGTGGTCAGCAGGAGGTGGTTGCCCGCGATGGCTTGTTCGTCCATGAGGGGCTCGGCGTTGGCGTCGAAGGTGCGGACCCAGCCGATGAAGAGTTCGTGGATGGTGTATGCGACGGCGATGTTGCCGTCGGCGTTGATGCCTACGCTGGCCGGGGGGACGTGGCGCTCTCGGGGATGGTTGACGTAGATGGGGCCGTGCTGGTTGACCTGGGCGACTCCGAGGAGCTGAGCGTCGGTGTCGTAGGCGTGCAGGAAGCCGTCGTCTGAGTCGTTGGAAACCCAGGTGATGGCGAACCGGCCGTCGCTCGCCATGTCGACGTCGCAGGGGCTGGTGGTTGGGTCACCCGGGCGAAGGCGGGCCAGGCGTCTTCGAGGGGGGTGCCGTCCTGGTTGAAGCGGCGCTCCGTCGCTCCTGGGTCCCCGTCGGCCATCGCAAGGCCTCCGGTCTACGACAGGGTCCCATCCGCCATGCGCCAATCGAGCCAACGGCGTACGTCTCGTTGGCTCAACCACCTCCCGGTCCATCGGTTGTTGGAGGGACGCGGAAGGTGTGCTCCATCCGATGGGCGACTTGGGGCCCGTTCGACTGGCCCCCAACGGGCGCGACAACCAAAGTTGCGTGTTTTTGGTCGATCCCCGGACCCGAGGGCTCCCCATTTCCAAGCTCTCCATTTTCGTTGTACCCCCAGCAGGCGACACGTCCGTCGCTCCGTATTCCACACATATGGGTCCCTCCGCCGCTGAGCTGGACGATATCCGCCGTGCCGGAGATCGTCTGCACCTTGTCCCAAAGCGGGTTCTCGGGCCCCGGGACCTGGCAGAATACGAGCCCCCCTGGTTGGACTCCGCAGACGCGGTTAAAGCCGTTCATCGCGATGGTGCTGATCCCACTGCCGAAGCTCTCGTACACCGGTAGGGGATCGGTTCCGTGCTCGGGGGAGACGAGGATTATCGAGACCGACCCAGAGACATCCAGAACGGCGATGGTCCCCTCGTTTCGGATGATGATTTCACGGATATCTGAAGGAAGGGAAGCTTCGTAGGTGGGCTGAACATCGCATTCTCCCCGCTGCAGGGGTTCTCCGACGCACTCAGGGAGGGGTCCGTACAGTGTGCTTCCAATCGCGGAGAGCATTGCAGCACGACGATCGAGGAGAATGCCGGGCTCTACATGCGGCCGCTTCAGAAGCACCCCTCCCAATGCATCTGCGCCGCACGCGTCGATACAGACGAGTACGCCATCGTCTGAAACTTGACATATCCCAACGCGTTCCACGTCTAGCGGTGAAGCTCCGACGGGGACGGTGGCAGGCCGGGGGAGGAGGCGGCTGGAGACAACACCCGACCTATCGTAGGCAACGACCTCGTCCGGGAATGCCTCAAGCCACCGTCTCCGTTGGTCCTCAGATCCTTCGACCCCCTCGGGGCCGTTACGGCAATCTGGCACCGAGCCCGAAGCGTGTACCACCCCGTCGACGTCAAGGGCGCGCAATCCCAAGTCATTCTTGAAGAGACGAATGACCGGTCGTCCCGCGGGAACAAGATAAGGGCGGGGGGCGTCCTCGTAGAGGCTTTTGGGCTCGCTGCCCGGCGTGCCTGATTGGTGGCCCCAACAGTAGACCGAACCGTCCTCGGTGAGGGCGCACGACTTGCCTCCATTGATGTCCAGCTGAACGACTCGTTCGAGATAGCCCCCTGCTGCCTGCTCGTCGGCATCGACGGACAACGCTTCGGACGATGCTGCTTGGGACGAGCCCTCCTGCTGCGGGCTCCGAGGCTTGGGTTTGCACGCGAGTGCGACCCCACAAGCCATTGCCCCCATGGTTCGAGCAATTCGCATCATGGTCGAGCCACTTGCAGCCGCGCGATCGAGTGCCCGTCGAGGACGAGAAGCACCCGACGATACTTCGGATTCTCGGTGTCGTCCGCGTCACCAGCGTGTTCGGCCGGTGTTTCGCCGAGTCCGTAGGTGTCGACCGACGCTTTTAGGTCTAGGCCGAGGCAGTCGTCGAACACCTGAGCGACGTTCTCCGCGCGCAACCTCGAAAGCAACTGATTATACCAAGCGCGATCCACCCGGTCGGCAGTTCCGATGATCATCATCTTGCTGCTCCCTCGTTGCAATGCCGCGAGTTCAGCGGACGCCGTGTAGCCGAGG
Source organism: Nannocystales bacterium (assembly GCA_050633305.1). Taxonomy (GTDB): domain Bacteria; phylum Myxococcota_A; class Polyangia; order Nannocystales; family Nannocystaceae; genus CAJXVA01. The sequence continues at coordinate 3,713 of JBOEGF010000065.1, read as the reverse complement.
GTACGGATAGCCTGCGGAGTGAGTTGCGCGCTGCCGAGATCAAAATGCGCGTCCGCTGTTCCGCGGTAGCGTGCGTGATAGCCGTCCCAGGCCGTGGAGTGGGCCTTTACGACGACGTTCCGAAGCGCGTCGTCGTCTTGCCGAATGTACCCGATGGCTTCGCCAGCCTCTTTGCCGACCGCAGCGCCAACGACGAGCGCAGAGCCGAAGTCGACGTCCATGACTCCTGGGCCCGCGGCGCTCCGAATACTCCACGTGGTCGTGCCCTGGGATATCCCTCCTACAATGGCTGTCGTAGTGCCCTCTTCGAAAACGTTCGCACGACCGAGGAAGTCAGCCTCGGTCCAAGCAAAATGAGAGCGCCCAACCCCAGTCGCATCCTTTATCAGCGTAACACCACCGGAAAACCCGAACGACACGCCGACCACCATAGTAACGTATGACCATGACTTCTCCTGACGCTCCGGCTTCGTCTGTCGAATTTCGAGTTCGCCTTTGAACACACCGACCCCAACGCCGAGGTCACCAGCCACCCCCGTCTGCTGGAGCTTGAATTCGTACTCGTACTTCATTTCGTCGGTGACTTTGGGGAGCCCGAGAAAGTCCTCGTGGAAGTTATTCGTGTCGTAGCCGTACGGTGGAGCGGGCGCGACCTGAAACGGCGGCCGGCTCCGGATCGCGACGACGGCCATCAGCCAATCGTACAACGGGCGTGTAGAGGATGCCCCGCTGTTGGGTCCGAAGCTCACCGCACGACCCGACGTCCAAGATCGAGTTCGCAACACGCGAAGCATGTGCCGCTGGTAGTCGGCCCGCCGCGCGAAGAAGCTCGTCTTGTGTCCTGTGGCTATGTTGCCCAAGAACGTGTTCAGGGCATCCCCCGCTGCTTTCAGCTCAGTTCCGAGTCCATGTTTCTCGATCTCCTGCTCGAAGAAGTAATCCAGCTTGTCTGCGAACGCACTGCCAGTAAGCCTCTCCGTGATTTTTTCCAGGAACTCGTGGTTGAGCGGACTGTGCTCTAGACGTCGTGCAATCTTGGCCTCCGCGCTCGTGCCGAGTTGCGCAAGCGCTCGGTCGGACAGTGTTGGCCGCCGGCTGTATCGACTCAGCTTCCAGGGACCGCCAGGGTTGAAGGACCCCGTGTCGAACTCCAAAGCGAGGTCGTGCGTTTTGCCGTCCCCGGGGCCCATCGTACCCGCCGATTTTTCCAAGTTGTCGGGCTCATAGAGGGTGAAATTCGGCTGCTCGCCGGAGCCGACATAGTGGACCACGTCTTTCTCGTTGATCCTCGAGATCCACAGCGCCACGAAGTTGCCGGCTTGGTTCAAGCAAACAGACACCGCTGCACCCCCGGAGGTCTCGTAGCGACCGGTCAGCTGAAACACCCGAGGATGTGGGGCAGGAGGGGTCTTGTGGGCGCACTCTAGCCCGAGCACGATCGTCTTATCTGGCGTCTCCTTGGGTTTTCTCTGATGGCGCTTGTAGCGAAAGGGCTTGCAAGTATGGGTTCCAGAACGAAATCGATCGAGGGGGTCAACCATTCGAACCTGCTATCCTTTGACCTCGTCGTCACCGCCGTCGAACGGGTGGAGCAGGTCATGGGGAGTCACGTCGCTCAGTGTTTCCAGCTGGGAGAACGGCATGTTCTCGAAGACCTGAGTCTGTCCACCTCCGATCTCGGTGATCGTCAGCGAGTAGCGAGCTCGCTTGGGGAGACCCCGGAAGTAGAGGTCGAGGTACCCGTCGGAATCCACGGCGTCAGCGGCCGACTGCGTGACGTCGTAGGAACCATCCTCAGCAAACAATCTGTATTGCAGCGCGTCACGCTGGTTCAGGTTGGCAGGAACGTCGGTCGAGAGCAGGACAACACCCAGTCGAGGCCAAGGGCCGTAAGCCTCCGACTGGGAGAGTGGATGCGACACCCGAAACACGGGGTGCCTCTTTCCCTCGGGGAACACGACTTGCCCGTCCGCGTTGGGGCTGAAGTCTGCTGGTGGCACCCAGACGACTTGCGCGACACCCAACCGCGGCGTGCACACAGTCGTCGCACCGAGCGGCTCGCCAAGGATGCCGTGAGGCTCGAGTTGATCGCCCTGGATCCTTTGACTCGCGGCGAAGACCTGAAACTCCATGGTCTCCCCCTCGGGCACGGTGGTGAGCACACTGAGCATGTAGCGACCATTCGTGAGTTCTAGCCACGATGGCAGGAAGTGGTGATGCCGTGCGCTGTCGTAGCTGCTCTCGACTGCGTGTTCGCGGTACCACATGCACGACTGTGCCGCGGTATCGTTCACGACCGCGCAAGGGCTCGCGTCGCCTTCCGTGCACGGCATCGCCTCGGGATGGTCCACGGGACCGGGGTGGATGACCAGCGACACGCGACGATTGCGGTGGTCGCTTGGACTGACAGCAGGGTTGTGGAAGGCGCAGCCGTTTCCCGGGCGGTCTGCGACCAGCGAATCCGACGAGAGTCGTGGCGAGATCTCGGACACGTACGCATCGATCAATGCCTCGGCTGTGACGGGCCCCAGATCTCCGTCGACGGCTACCGCTGTCTGCAGAGGTGCGTCTGCTCCCCTATGGAAGGCGCCCTCGCCGTAACCCGCCTGGAACGCCTCAACAGCTGCGGTCGTGAGAACACCCGGCTTCCCATCGACGGGCCCGGGGTCGCAACCCAAGCTGCGCAACATCACCTGCTGCACATCTAACCCCCAGGCCTCGGTGGACGCGATGGAAACCAGCCTCTCGGGGTCCCGGGTCAGCAACGCGACAACACAGCCGGCCCGGCGGTCGCTCAGCGCTTTGTTCTCAGACTCCGAGCCATTGGCATCGCTGTGCGCAAAGACCTGCGCCTTGGCGTTGCCCCCGATTCGCTCATTGAGCCGCAGAGTCTTGCCTTTGTGTAGCGTGTGCTCGTGTTGCAGCATCGACACGATAGCCGGGCCGGGGAAGGAAAGGTTGCGAGGAAAACCGCCGTACGAAGCGGCGATCACAGGCTGGCGGGTTGGCCTAACCAGGACAACACGGTTGTTCTGCCCCACGTGAAGCGGGATGGCCTCCCGCGTGCGTAGCCCCTGGCGGGTGTACTCCAGCGTGTCCATGTGTACGCGGACGTCAACCATCGGAAGCGGAGTCTCCCACTTCCCATTCGACGCAAGCAATCAGAATGGCTCTCAAGGGCCACCAACCGACGAGCGTCGTGGAAGCACATCGCGAGGGAAGGAGCGCCGGCGCCTTGATGAAGCGGCCCGGACGACAAGCACGCGGAGGCCATCTACGTCGCAGCTCTCAAGCGGCTTGTACTGCCTTGCCGGGGTGAGACCAGCGGGCTTTGAGCGCACCAAACCATTCCTTCGACCGTGGGGCCTCACCCGCAGCAAAGGTCAGCCGTGCCGTCGTTGTCGTTGTCCGCCCGGTACACCCGCGACCGGGCTGCGCCGCTGTCATCGCGAAGCCAGGACACCGCGAGGCTGTCGGAGCACGAGCTCGTCGCGAGCTGCGGGGTGGTCAGCAGGAGGTGGTTGCCCGCGATGACTTGTTCGTCCATGAGCGGCTCGGCGTTGGCGTCGAAGGTGCGGACCCAGCCGGTGAAGAGCTCGTGGATGGTGTACGCGACGGCGATGTTGCCGTCTGCGTTGATGCCTACGCTGACCGGGGGGACGTGGCGCTCGCGGGGGTGGTCGACGTAGACGGGGCCGTGCTGGTTGACCTGG
>JBOEGF010000064.1:0-21522 GCA_050633305.1 Nannocystales bacterium | reverse complement strand
GCTCCGCGCCGCTTCCAGAGATTCGAGAGAACTGAGCTCAGATATGTCCAGCCAAGAACAAGCCGTCATCAAGACCGGCGGGAAACAGTACCGCGTCGAGCCGGGCGCCGTGATTCGCGTCGAGAAGCTCGTCGCCGACGTCGGTGCAACGATCTCCTTCGACGAAGTCCTGCTCGTGGGCAAGGGCTCCGGAGCCAAGGTCGGCACCCCCCACGTCGCGGGCGCCAAGGTCGAGGCTGAGGTCAAGAAGCACGGCCGCGGCAAGAAGCTCGTCGTCTACAAGTTCAAGCGTCGGAAGAACTACCGTCGCAAGGCTGGCCATCGTCAGTACTACACCGCGCTCGAGATCAAATCGATCAGCGCCTGATTCGGCCACGCCAACGGATTAAGAAAGGGTCAATCGATGGCACATAAAAAAGGACAAGGCTCGATCAAGAACGGTCGCGACTCCAACGCACAGATGCGTGGGGTCAAGAAGTTCGGCGGGCAAGAGGTCGTTCCTGGCAACATTCTCATCCGCCAGGTGGGCACGCACGTCCACCCCGGACCCGGCGTGGGCCTCGGTCGAGACTTCACTCTGTTCGCTCTCCGCGGCGGAACCGTTCGCTTCTACAAGCGCGGCATCCGGCGGAAGAAGTTCGTCATGGTCGAGCCGGCCAACGACGAGATGCTTGGCGACTGGAAGAAGCTCAACGAGAACCCGCCCAGCGCTGCCGAGTAGGCAGCTCGCTCTGGAGCGGAACCGTTGAAATTTGTAGACCAAGTTCGGGTCTTCGTACGCGCTGGCAAGGGGGGCAACGGTGCCGTCTCTTGGCGGCGCGAAGCGTTTGTGCCGCACGGCGGACCCGCGGGCGGAGACGGGGGCGACGGGGGCGACGTCGTGTTCGTCGCTGACGATCACTTCCACACCTTGCTCGACCTGCAGTACCGCCAGCACCTGCGCGCGGAGTCCGGGAACAACGGCGCGAGCAAGCAGAAGTACGGCCGTGGCGGCGAGGATCTCATCGTGAAGATCCCGGTCGGCACCATGGTCTACGTCGATGGGCCCGGCGAGGAAGCGGCGACTGCGGCTGGGGTCGATCCCGAAGATCTGCCCGAGGACGCGATGGAGACGATCTACGTCGACGACCATGGCGACGAGGTCGGTGACTCCCATTGGAAGACCGCGCCGTACGATCCCGGCGCTCCGGACATTGCAGCCGAAGGCGAGATCCCCGAGGTGGGGACCCTGCTTGCCGATCTCACCGAGCCTGGGCAGCGGGTTGTCATCGCGACCGGCGGCCGCGGTGGTCGCGGCAACATGCACTTCAAGACGCCGACCAACCGGACGCCTTCGTTCGCGGAGCCTGGTCGTTTGGGTCAGTCGCTGCGGGTTCGGCTCGAACTCAAGTTGCTCGCCGACGTTGGCATCGTGGGCTACCCGAACGTGGGCAAGTCGACGCTGATCTCCAAGATCTCGCGCGCGCAACCGAAGGTCGCGGACTACCCCTTCACCACGCTCGTCCCGCAGCTGGGCGTCGTGTCGATGAGCGACCAACGAACGATGGTCGTCGCGGACATCCCTGGGCTGATCGATGGGGCGTCCGAGGGCAAAGGGCTGGGTCATCAGTTCCTGCGGCACCTGGAGCGAACTCGGGTCTTGCTCCATCTGTTGGCGCTCGACGTGGATCCCAACCGGGAGCCACTGGGCGACCTCGATGCGATCGAGGCCGAGCTCTCCAAGTACGGGACGTTTGATGGGCAGCCGCGGATCGTGGCGCTGAACAAGTCGGACACGTTGATGGACGACAACGGCAAGGCGCTCATCAAAGAGCTGCGCGCTGATCTCAAGGCCAAGAACATCCCGCTGTTCGTCATCTCGGCACACACCGGGAAGGGCGTTCCGAAGCTGCTCGAAGCCATCTGGCGTCGCGTCGACCGCTGAGCAGGACCCCATCCGGCGCCCTGCTCGGGCTGGCGCGTTGGGCGCTGCCGTTGGACGTCTGCGCAGCCCTCGATCTTTCGACACGGATCCAGGTCGTTGTCGCGACCAACGATCGATGTCCTGCAACACCAGCGGCGACCCACGACGGTCCGGGTCCGTTTCGAGCGAGGGTCAGTTTCGGCCGGTTTGGTGGCTCGTGCGGGGGGGTGCTGTTACCGTGGCAGGCGTGCGTAGGCGTGGTGTGAACCGAGCCATTGTGTGGGGCAGGGGCGTGTTCGCTCTGCTCTGTTTCTTGGTTTTGGGCGCTGCTCCAGCGAGTGCGGCGCCCGCACCGACGAAGCCCAAGGCTGCGGCTGGTGCGGCGAAGCCAACGACGGCGAAGCCGAAGACAGCCAAGCCGGCGGCCGCGAAGAAACCGGCGAAAGGCACCGTCAACCCGATGGAGGGGGCCGGTGGCGCCAAGGGATCGTCCGATGTTCGTCAGAGCGATCTCTACGGGGATCGACTGAACTCCCTGCAGACCGATGTCGACGGCCTCAAGGACCGGATCTTCCGCAGCAAAGCCCGGCTCTCGCTCCTCAAGGAGACCGTGCTTCGCGGTGTGCTGGCGGGCAGCAGGGTCATTCTCGCGCATCGCAACCTCATGGGCTCGGGCTTCAAGCTGGTCCGGGTCGTGTACACGCTCGATGGCGCGCAGATCGTCGCCCGAAACGATGAGACCGGCAGCCTCGACACCGAGGACGAGCTGGTCATTCTCGACGGCAACCTTCCCCCCGGGCCGCACACCGTGCAGATCGAGCTGACCTACACCGGGCACGGCTACGGCGTGTTCTCGTACCTGTCCGGCTACAGCTTCGAGTCCAACAGCTCGCACAGCTTCACCGCACCTGAGAACGGCGCCATCAAGATCGTCTCGTCGGGATACGAAGAGGGCAACCTGACGACCGAGATGACGGACCGGCCGAACGTGAACTGGCAGGAGCAGCCGCTCGATGCCAGCGGGCGGCCCTTGCCGAAGCAGCGCCGTCGGTCCTCGAAGGCCAAGTCGAAGGCCAAGTCGAAGCCGAAGGCCCCCAAGAAGTCCTCCAAGTGAAGCGCTCCTGCCAACAGGTTTTGCTCGCACTCGCGGTTGTGTCCGGCACGATCGCAGTGCCCACTCAGGCGCAGGCTGCTCCCGCCCGCCGTCGCAAGAAGGATGTCGCCAAGCTTGGCGACCTCGTGCAACGGCTACGTGAATCGGAAGCCAGCGTCGTCAAGGCGGAGCGGGCCGCCGCCAAGGAGGCCGTCCCCTCGGACACGCAGTTGGCCAAGCAGCTGGTGTCTGGCCAACTGCAAATGGCCGAGGGCGACTACGAAGGCGCCGCCATCAAGTTCCTCGACTTGGTCGAAAACTACGGCGAGACGCCCGCGGGCACCCAGGCCGTGTTTTTCCTGGGAGACGCGCTCACCAAGATGGGCATGGAGGCGTGGGCGATCGAGCTGTTCTCCAAGAACCTCTCCGATCGCCGACCCGACGCGAAGCGCTTTCAACAGCTGTCCGTGGCGCGGTTGTTCGACCTCGCGATTCCTCGCCGCGACGATGGCTTTGCGCGACGACCGGGGCTCTCGGCCACGCCTGAGGTCCGAGCTCGCCTGCAGTCCGTGGGCGTGGATATCTCCGTGGCGCCTCCCGACGGCATCGTCAGCAAAGACGACGCCAAGCGATTGATGCAGTGGGCGGAGTCGTTCCCGCGATCCGACCGGGATGCCGAGCTCCGCTACTCGTACGGGCGGTACCTGTTCCTCACCGAGCGCTACGCCAAAGCCATCGAGGAGCTTGAGTCGCTCAGTCCGCTCGACGTTCCCATCAGCCGCGGTGGGCCCGGGGCCCAATGGCGGGTCCGAGCGGCCTACGTGGCGGCATCGGCCTCGGTGGGCGCGGGCGAACTCGATGATGCGCTCGCTCGGTTCAGCAACATCGTCAAGGCCAACCCCAGCAACCCTCGCGACCGTCAGATCAAGGAGCTGTCCTGGCTCGCGATCGGCCGCATCCGGCACGACACCGGGGAGTCGGACCAAGCGGTCAACGCGTACCGACAGATCGGTCGCGATTCGCCCTTCTTCCCCGAGGCGATGTACGAGACCGCGTGGACGCTGCTGGGAAACAAGCAGTACGAGCAGGCGATCCAGGCGCTCGATCTTCTGCTGATCTACGACCCCGAGTCTCCCATCTCGGCGGAGATCAAGCAGCTGCGCGGCAAGATCAAGATCCAGCAGCGCGACTACGCCAGTGCGGAGGAAGAGTTCCTGACGCTGCGCCGTGAGTTCGACCGGTTGGGCAAGCGCATGTCCAGCAAGCTCTCCACACAGTCCGATGCTCGGGCGTACTTCGCCGCAGTCGTCGGCGAGGACATGGAGAACTTCTCGCTCACCTCGCTGCTTCCTGCCGCGGCGCTGCCCGTGGCACGAACGCTCGACTCGGCGGTGCACGCTGAGGCGGTCTCTCGCGAGGTCGGGGTGCTGCAGCGGGAGCTGACCGAAACGCGAGACCTGCTCGCGCGCATGGAAGAAGCCGTGCAAGCGCGAGAAAAGGCGCGGCTGTTCAACGACCTGGGCGCTCACGCGACCGGTCTGGACAACGTGGACAAGGACTTGCTCGAGGTTCGCGAGGCCCTGGTCTACCGGCTCGCTTCGAAGCTCAAGGGCTCCTCGCTCGACCGAATGGAATCACAGCGGCGCAAGCTTCGTCGTCGCGTCGATGAGCCACTCGGCTCTCGTGGGCCGGACTACCGCAAGACGGTCGCCAAACTGGAGCGACTCGGCGAGCAGGCGCACAAGATGGACCTGTTCATCGGCGAGATGCGAGCGCAGCTGATCGCCGCCGAGCGTTACTACGATGAGACGCGCAAGGACCAGAAGATCGACCGTCAGGGCTTCCTGAAGCAGGCAGCCGCGCAGCGCAATGAGATTGCGGAGCTCGAGAAGGAATCCAAGGCGCTGCGGGACAAGATCTCTCGCGCCAAGTCGGCGGTTCGTTACCAGGACCCGCTGTTGGCGGCGCAGCAGAAGGCCAACCGCGCCTACCGAAAACATCTGCAAGGGATGTGGGGCGCGCTGACGAAGGCATCCAAAGACCCCGACGCGACCACGGTCATGAAGCGGGTGGAGGGCATGCAGGTTCGTGTCGACAACACCCGTGGCGCCCTCGAGCGGTCCGCCGCAAAGCGGCTCCAGGGCGCGGTCACCATCCTCGTCGAGGAGCGGGCCAACTTGGACCGCTACCTCGTGGAGCTGACCCAGACCACCGGGGACACGAAGGCCGTGGTGGCATCGGTCCTGGAGGCGGCCTATGTCGATGTGGTGGGTGAGATCGGCAACCTCACGATGCGGTCCGAAGTGGGCCTGCTCGATGTTGCTTGGGCGATGAAAGAGGCCGAGACCGATGAGGTTGGCCGGCTGGAGAGGGTCCGCGAGCGCGACATCCGTGAACTCGACCTCGCCATCGAGATGGGCCTGGAGGACCTCGGAGAATGAAACGCCTCCACACCAGCGTCGCGTTCGCCGTGGGGCTGAGCCTGCTCGCGCCCACGGCGGTGTCCGCCCGGATGCTGCCAGGCGACATGAACAAGCTCGGGAACGACGAAGAGCGCGAGAAGGAGCGCAAACGTCGAATCGCGGGGGAGCCGGGCTCGGGCGTTCCGCTGGATCGGCAGATCCGACCCACCGACGCGGGCCGTCTCCAAGCTCCGCTTCCGCTGCGCCCCAAAGACGCGTCGGAGTCCGAAGGGCTCGACACGATGGAGGAACTCCTCGGGCGCTACAAGGCGGCGCAGGAGGCCGCGGCGCACACCGTCGCCTCGCAGCTGAAGATCGGTGGTGCCCAAGGCCGACGGGCGCTCGAGAACCACTACGATCGCCAGATCCGGGACCACCAGGCCAAGGCCCGAAAGATGCGGGCTCAGGCGATCCGGCGCTACGGCGACTTCCTCAAGGTTCACCCCGACGACGCGACCTGGACGCCGGAGATCATGTATCGGCTGGCCGAGCTGCACTTCGAGGCCAGCACCGAACGCCTTGCTCGGCAGGAGGATGCGTTCGCGAAGGAGGTCGAGGCCTACCAGAAGGCGATGGAGAAGAACCCCGACGCCGAGCCGCCGCCGAGCCCCAAGGCCGACTACGCGGACTCCGTCGATCTGTACCGCGGCATCGTGGGCCGTTTCCCCCGCTTCCACCTGGGCGATGGCGCGCTGTACATGATGGGCACGCTGCTCTACGAGATGGAGCAGCCCGAGCAGTCTCGCCAGAGCTACCTGGCGCTGGCGTGCGCGAACAAGTTCGACCCTCCCAAAGCGGACGGTTCGAACCTGGCCGAGAAGCGCTTCCCCGAGGGCATCTACGGGGACTGCAACGCGTGGAAGAAGGACAGCGAGTTCGAGGCCGAGGCGTGGCTGCGCATCGGTGAGACGCACTACGACGCAGACCAGTTTGGTCCGGCGCTGGAGGCCTACGCCAAGGCCGCGGGCACACCCGAAGACGACCTCTACGACGAGGCGCTCATCCGCATGGCGTGGACTCTGTACCTCATGCGGGAGTTCCCGCAGGCGGCACAGAAGTTCGACGAGTTCATCCGCTATGCGGACGCACGGCGCGACAGCGAGGAAATCTCCGGCGCGCTCGCGCTTCGAGACGACGCGGTCAAGTACCTCGCCAAGACCTACGTCGAGGAAGACTGGGACAACGACGGCAATCCCGACCGCCCCCGTGGATACCGCCGCCTCGATCGCGACTACAGCGAGCGGGGCAACGAGCGGCATGTGCCCGAGCTCTACGCTGCGCTGGGCGATCTGCTGGCCTATCAGACCGACTTCAAGACCGCGATTGGCATCTGGCAGAGCACCCTGGACCGATGGCCCATGGCCGCGGCGGCACCGTCGATTCAAGACCGCATCCTCAAGGCGCACGAGATGCTCCAGCAGAAGGACGGCGCGACGAGGGCTCGGGACGCGCTGGCCACCAACTACCTCCGCGGCACCAAGTGGTTCTACGCCAACGAGGATGATCCCGACACGATCGAAGCCGCGCTCAAGCTTGCCGAGGGCGCGCTTGTGGCGACGGCGGTCGATCACCACGTCTACGCCCAGGAGCTGCGCGGCGAGGGGAAGAACGAGGAGGCGAAGGCCGAGTACGCGATCGCTGCGCGGGCGTACGAGGCGTATCTGGAGCGGTTCCCCGACACCGAGTCGTCGTACGAGTACCGCTACAACTTTGCCGATGCGCTGTACTACAGCGACGAGTACCTGAACGCCGCCGAGCAGTACGGCCAGGTCCGTGACTCGAACATCGACAACCGCCTTCAGGAGGATGCCGCAATCGGAGCGGTCCTGGCGTACGAGTCCTACTTGGAGGACCAGATCACCGCGGGCGGGTACGCGCGGCCCGACATGCCCAAGGACGGCATGGAAGGGCCCTTCGACACGCCAATGGAAGTGCCCGAAGTGGAGCGCTCGCTGCAGGAGTCCTACGACCGTTTCGTGGCGTTGCGCCCCGACTCCGAGCAGGCCGGCACGATGGCCTACCAAGCTGCAGAGATCTCCCAGCGCTACCTCCGGTTCGACGAAGCGCAGGGGCGGTTCGAGCGGGTCATCGACGACTACTGCAGCCAGAACATCGCCATCAACGCCGGCCAAGCGATTCTCGATGCACGCGTCGTGCTCGAGGACCTCGAGGGCGCGCAGCAGTGGACCGAAAAACTCGGGGCGAAGGGCTGCGGGGAAGGGGCCGAGAAGGAAAAGTTCGCAGGCCAACTCACCGCGCTGGGCAACGCCGTTCGTTTCAAAGAAGCGACGATTCTCTACGACGCGGGGGAGTTCGAGGCTGCTGCCGACCGATACGTGGCGTTGGTCGACCAGGCGCCCAAGGACCCCAACGCGGACCGAGCTCTCAACAACGCCGCCGTGGCCTACGAGAACATTGGGCGGTTCTCCTCTGCGAGCCAAACCTACAAGCGCATCTACAGCGGCTACCCGGACTCGGAGTTCGCCGACGATGCGTTGCTGCGAACCGGCTTCAACCACTCGCGGTTCTTTGAGTACGAAGAAGCGGTCAAGTCGTACACGATCCTCGCCGAGGACGAGCGCTACCAGGACAGCGAGTTCCGCGACGAGAGTCTGCAGAACGCCGCCGAGGTGCTCGACGCGTTGCAGGAGTACGAGCGCAGCTCGCAGATGTACCAACGCTACGCGGAGCAGACCGCCGACCCTGCGGAAGCTGCCGAGGCCCGGTTCAAGGCTGCGCAGGTGCTCGGCAAGACCGAGAACCACAAGAAGACCATCTCCGCGTACCAGTCCTTCCTCAACCAGCACACCGCGGACGCGGGGCAGAGCGAGCGGGTGGTGGAGGCGCAGCTGCGAATCGGACAGGCCCACGAGCAGCTGGGCAACCAGAAGAAAGCCGACGAGTACTACCGTCAGACCGTCGTCGAGTTCGAGACACGTCAGCTCAAACCTGCCTCCGAGGCGGCTGACTTCCCCAGCGAGGCGCAGTTCCTGTTGGCATCTGCCGAACTCGAGAAGGTCTCGGCATCCAAGATCAAGAGCACCAAGCGCAAGAAGCTGGAGAAGGAATCCAAGCAGCTGCTCGAGTCGGTGGTGGCCGCGAGCAGTGAGTTCGACAAAGTCGTCGACTACAAGCGCGTCGACTGGGCGTTGGGCGCCACGTTCTCCAAGGGCAAGGCGCTCGAGCAGACCGCGATCAACCTCCGCGACGCTCCGGTGCCCAAACAGCTCAAGGAGTACAGCGAATCTTGGTTTGCCTACAAAGACATCGTGGGCGCGGCGGCGGACCGGTTCGAAGCGATCGCACTCTCCGAGTATGAGGCGACGATCAAGCTCTCCAAGGCGTACAGTGTGGAGAACGAGTTCACTCGCGCTGCTCGAGAGCGCCTGAACATCTACAAACCCGACGAGTATCCGTTGCTGCGGCAGCCTGCACTCGACCTGCAGGTGGAGGACTTGCGATGAACGAGCCGCACAACCGACGACTGCTGCGCGGTTTTCTGGGTCTTGGCCTGGGTGCCGGTCTATGTCTGGCTGGAGCTTGCGACAAGGATGGCGCGGCCACGAAGGACCCCGGAGCCGATCGCGTCTCCGCCCTCGAAGACATGGAGCCGGACGACGCGTCGGCGAAGTCGCCCTCCGCGAAGGATGGCGCCGCTGCCAAGCCGGCCGAGCAGGACCTGCCCAAGGTTCAAGACCGTGACCCCGAGGAAGAGAAGCGCAAGATGGCGGCTTCGCGGCAGCGCAGTGCGCAGGCGCGGAAGATGCTCGACCAGAAAAAGTTCTCCGAGGCGGTGACCAACGCTCGCGCCGCGTTGAAGATCCACGAGCAGAACGTCGACGCGATGATGATTCTCGCTGAGGTGTTCTATCGAGAGGGCAAGCACGAGCTGGTTGTCTCGGTGACCACCACTGCGCTCGCGGTCGACGAAAAGGTCCGGACGCCGAAGGACACCTCGGCGGTCTACAACCTTCAAGGGTTTGCGCTCGCGTCGTTGGGTAAGGACCAGATGGCGACCCAGGCGTTCAAAAAGGCGGCGGAGGCCGACGACAAGAACGCCGCGGCTTGGAACAACCTGGGCACCCGCTACCTCCGGGCCGGAGACGTGAACACTGCGGCGTCGTGTTTCGAGTACGCGCTCGAACTCAAGCCGGGCTTCGCGAAGGCGCACCTCAACTACGGAGCGGCCTTGCGAGCGCAGGGCAAGCTGCCCGAGGCTGAGAAGGAGATCCGCAAGGCGCTGGAGCTGCAGCGGAACTACCCCGAGGCGCACTTCAACCTCGGGGTGCTCTACCTCGACGCCCAGACCATGGGCGACATGACGACGACGAAACGGTTGCAGACCGCGATCTCGAGTCTGGAGCGCTACAAACAGCTCGCGGGCGGACGCGCGACGACGGAGCCGCTCGCCCGAGGCCTGGGATCCAAGAAGCGCATCGCGCCTGTCTCGGTAGAGCGGGCCGACGACTACATTCGCTTGGCAAAGAAAGGGATCGAGCGGGAGGAGCGGACATCCAAACGCAAGGCCGAACGGGCTGCGAAAGCCGCTGCCGAGGCCGGGACACCGCAAGCTCCCGGCGGGGCGGATGCTGCACCTACGGATGGAGCGGCCCAGCCCGCCACCGGCGGTGATGCAGCGGCTCCAGCGAAGCCAGGTGGGGCGCCGGCGACCCCCGCGAAACCGGGCGGATCTCCTGCCGCCCCCACCAAACCGGGAGCTCCATCGACGCCGAGCAAGCCGGGCGGTTCTACTCAGGCGCCCGCGAAGCCAGGCGGATCAGCGCAGGCGCCCGCCAAGCCTGGAGGTTCCGCGCAGGCCCCCGCGAAACCGGGAGGGTCTGCGCAGGCCCCCGCGAAACCGGGAGCACCGCAGGCACCCGCGAAGCCCGGTGGTTCCACGCAGGCGCCGGCCAAGCCAGGAGGATCTCCGCAGGCCCCCGCAAAGCCTGGCGGTTCGCCACAGGCTCCGGCGAAGCCGGGAGGATCTCCCAAGGCCCCGACGAAGCCGGGAGGCTCGAAGCCGCCCGCGAGCAACCCGAGCGCGCCAGCAAAACCGGCAAAACCCACTGCGCCCGCGACGAAACCGGGCCAACCCACCCCGTCGAAGCCCGCTCCGACGGCACCCCAGAAACCGGGGGTGCAAAAGCCTGGGAATAAAAGTGCGAGGGCGGGGAACCCGCTGCGTCGTGACGACACTAATCTTGGCGGGAGACGTCACGCACGGGTCACGTCTCCAAGCCATCTGAAGAAGGACGCGAACCTGCCGGCGACGGCTCGGCGGAATGACGCCCGAGGTTGGACATGAGCACCACGAACCGAATCACATCGCGGAACGCAGTCCTGACTTCGTTCGGAGCGCTCGGCCTCTTGGCATGTTTCGTCGCCGTCCCCGTGAACGCTGCGCCTGCTGAGGGGACGTCGGCGTCCACGCCCGAAGCTTCGAAGACCGAGCCTCGAGCGAAGAAACCACCGGCCGACGATGCTCGTCGGCAGGCTCGGCAGGCTCCCGGCTCGAAGCCGAAACCGCGAGCGACGAAGACCGGTGCTGGTCCTCTCGACACCGCCGCTCGACGTGCGTTGCGAGCATCGTCGTCTCGTCAGCGCGCGCCGCTCGAGGGGGAACGTGTCGCGATGCGCACCATCGCGCCCGCCGGCTCCGATGCTGACCCGCCGAAGCGCGGCAAAAGCAAGAAGAAACGCGGCAAGAAGCGCGGGGGCTCCCGCGCGTCTGGCGAAGGCGCTGATCGTGCCCCAGATGCCTCGGATCGCAAGATCTCGTTGGACGAGGACTTCTTGGTCGAAGGTCGACTCGAGAAGCCAAACGCATTCTTCATCTTACGTCGCTCGCAGTCCGCGTACGATTGGGCGCGGCTCGACGCGAAATTCTTACCTTTGGTGCTTGAGTCCGTACAGGATCCTTTGTTCTAATCCCGCCCGGGTGGGATGGACCTCCATCTCTCTACACTCCGCATTCACCGTCGCCGGCACTCGGCGGCGGGCGTCATGACCGCGGGGGACGAGCGGAACGCGCGCGCATTCTCGCTCGCCAAATCACCCTGGGTTAGGGCACGATGCAGAGCATCTTTTTTCACCCCCCTACGAGACAGACACGAAACAAGCCGGGTATCGACGTGCCACCGGTATCACCGCGGGACCTGCCGTCCCGTCGACCACAGCGGGGCCTTGCTGTCCCGCCGACCCATGCGGGGCCTTGCTGTCCCGCCGACCAATGCGGGACCTTGCTGTCCCGCGGACCAATGCGGGGCCTTGCTGTCCCGCCGACGATGAGGAGGACAACGAGTCATGGACAATTTTGCTGAGTTCTACCAGCAGGGCGGCGCTTTCATGCACGCCATCGCCCTTACTGCCATTTTGGGCGCAGGCGTGATGATCGAGCGCTTCATCTTCCTGTTTTTCCGTTTCAACATTAACGGAGGACAGTTCTTCAACCAGATCCAGAAGCTGGTGATGGCCAACAACATCGACCGCGCTATCAAGCTGTGCAATGCCGCCGACAAGGCTGCGCTGGCTCGCGTGATCAAAGCTGGCCTGACCCGCGCCAACAAGTCGGAGGCGGACATCGCTGCTGCCATCGAAGAGTCGATGCTTGAGGTTGGCCCCGCCATCACCAAGCGCGTGCCGATGATCTCGGCGCTCGCGAACATCGCGACTCTGCTGGGTCTCCTCGGAACCATCTTCGGGATGATCGAGGCGTTCAAGGCGGTTGCGACCGTCTCCGCTGACCAGCGCGCAACTGCTCTGGCAAAAGGTATCTCGATCGCGATTAACACCACCGGCTTCGGTCTCATGGTGTCGATCCCGCTTCTTGCTTCCCACATCTTCATCTCGAACCTGGCCAAGAAGATCTCCGACGAAGTGGATCTCTACGCGGTCAAGCTCGAGAACCTCCTGGCCGCACGAGTGCGTCAGGGCTGATCTCTGGGGAGTTCGGAACATGTTCATCCTCGGCAGCCAGACGGTCGTCGAGGGAAGCATCCCGTGAACCCAGGGTCTGCCCACACCACGGAGGAAGGAGAGACGCATGGCGAGACGTAAGAAAAAGAGCGTTGATGAGGGAGAGGTTGAAGCAAACCTCATCCCGGTCATGAACGTCATGTTCCTTCTCATCCCGGCCCTTCTGCTCGCGATGGAGGTGGCTCGCTTTGCGGCGATTAATGTGTCGCCGCCGAAGTTCGCTGCTCAGTCCGATCAGAAGGAAGAGGAAAAGAAGAAGGAAGAAAAACCGCTGAACCTGAAGGTGTTCGTCATGAGTGACGGGTACCGGGTCAGCGCGTCCGGCCAACAGGCGGGCGCCGATGGCGGCAAGGCGGCCGACTCGAGCAAGCCCACGATCCCCCTGGCGAAGCCGGGATCGGATCTGAGCGACTTCGATCGGTACAACTACGATGCCCTTGAGACGAAGGCCATCGAGTACAAGAAGCTGTTTCAACACGAAACGGTCGTGACCATCAGCGCCGAGAACGACATCCCGCTGCAAGCCATCATCAAGACGATGGATGCGCTTCGAGGCCGCGACTGCACTCTCTTGAATGCAGTGTCAGCGGGTGAAGAAGTTCCTGCGGAGTGCCTGTTTTGGTCGCCCATCGTAGAGGCAGGTGCAGGCTGATGAGTGACCACCATGCAAATCAGGCGGCACAGCTGGCGGCTCAACAAGCGGCTCAGCAGGCTTTCCTCGCCAAGAAGAAAGCCAAGAAGGCCGCCCGTCGCAACAACGACATCGAAGAGGGCAACCTCAACATCACCTCGCTGATGGACGTCGTGTCCATCATCGTCGTGTACCTGCTCAAGAGCTACGGCACCGACCCGGTCGTCATCACCCCGACCGCGGGACAAAAAGTTCCGATGTCGCGGGCGGATGCGCCCATCCAGGACGGTGTTCCGGTGTACGTCTCGCAACGTTCGATCACGTTTGGATCGCAGCGAGTCGTGCAGCTCGACGAGAACGGTGACGTCGACCCGACGCAGGTCACCGGTCAGCTGATCGGTCCGCTTTTCGACCTCATGTCGGAGGAAGCGGAGCGCTCGAAACAAACCTCGGGCCAAAAAGGCGAGGAGTGGGAGGGCACGGTCATCCTAGTGGGCGACGTGAACCTCAAGTTCTCGACCTTGGTCAAGGTGATGTACACGGCCGGCAAGGCTGAGTACTCGCAGTACGCATTCTGCGTGATTCAGCTGGGCGGCTAATCCGCCCGGTACGTCGAACCCAACGGCCCCCGCTCGTCCACTCCCGTGACACGAGCGGTCGGCCGCAACCAGCTCCCCCCGTCGGTCGCGATGCCGGCGGGTCTCGCTGGATTCACGCGAGTAAGGTTTTTGCCTTGCTCGCGTTTGTCGTTCGCGAGCCTGCGGACCGGATCTGCTCGCGGATTTTTTTTGTGTGCACCTGTTTTTGTGACGGATCTGACGCTGAGCGCACATACACTTCTAGGGGGCGAAAGCCAGGCGGGGGATGACCGTTGTGTCCTGCAACCTGACGCTGATGTCTCGGCTCCCCTGAACCTCGACCGCCCTCGACCGCCCTCGACCGCCCTTGAACCCTCTGCCTCCACGCCAACCTGTCGCTTCTACGTTCCGCTCATGAGTGGCATGGTCACTGCAGCTTCTGACACCAGCTCGCTCCGGGGCGGATGGGTGCAGGCCCAAATCAGCCCTACAGAAGGCGCGCCCGTGGTTGATGCTTTAGGAGTACCTCGCGACGCCACCCGAAGTGCGTCCGTCCTCCCTCTCTTCGACCCCCTTTTCGGCAGAAACTGCTAAAACAAACAAAGCGGATGAGCGCCCCCTCCAAATCAGGTTCCAAAGTTCTGCGGCTCGTCGTGGTCGTCGACGAGACGGTCAGCGAGGATCTGCATCAGACCGCGCCGGGGGGCGTCAGCGTGGGTACCCACCACAACGCCGATGTTGTCCTCTTCGGAAAGAAGGCGCCGACGCGGCACCAGCTGTTCGACGTTCGTCAGGGGGCCTACTTCCTCGATCTTCCGCCTGACACACGCGGAAAGGTTCGGGTCGGCAAGAAGGCCGTTTCCGTGGCGAAGCTCCGCCAGCGATACGGTAAGGGGAACACCTGTCGCATCAAGCTGGACCCGCGCGCCAAGGGCAAGCTCCGCATCGGGCAGAGCACCTTGGTGTTTCAGTTCGGGCCGCCGAAGCCGGTTCCGCCGCGCCTTCCGTTCCCAGCGATCTTCAAAGCCTCGGTCGTCGGCATGGTCGGCGCGCTGTTCGTGTACTCGCAGCTCATCGCGACCGGTCTTCTGGGGCCCGTGTTCCTTTGGGCGAACTTCAGCGAGGTCCCTGTCCACGATGAGATGGACATCGATGAGCGCTTCCTCGTCGCCGTCGGACACAAGCCCAAGGACGAGCGCGAGGAAGAGCCCGAGGAAGAAGAGATCGACGAAGACCAGCTTGCCGAGGAAGACGAGGATGTCGTCGAGACCAAGGACAAGCCCAAGCCCGAGAACAACAAGAAGCTCGACAAGAAGCCGAAGAAGTTCTCCAAGGCGGCGGTCAAGCAAGCCCGCAGCGTGGGCGTGGCACGGGTGCTCGGCACGTACGGCGGAGACGGTCCCGGCACCGTGTTCGATGTCATCCAGAGCACAGAGAACCGCCTCGGCGAGTTCGCAGACGCTGGCTTCACGACCACGGTCGAAGCCAACGGCCCACTCGGAGACCTCGCGCCGATCGGCGGCGACGGCATCGACCTCCACGGCCAACTGACCCAGACCAAAGGGTTCGATACCGGCGATGGTCCGGCCGTCGACAAGGGGGTCAAGAAACGGGAGCGCAAGATCAAAGGGCGCGCCAAGGCGTCCGGTACCAGCGCGGCCGGCGGTGGTGACAAGAAGGCTATCAAGGCCACGATCAAGCACCGCACCAGCGCACTTCAGCACTGCTACAACAAGGCGCTTCGGGTCCAGCCGGACTTGTCGGGCAAGATGAGCTTCGCCATCGTCATCAACGTGATGGGCAGTGTGACCAGCGTGGCCATCGAAGAGGACACGCTGGGCCATGCGGGGGTGAAAGCCTGCACCAAAGCCAAGATCAAAGGGTGGCGCTTCCCGATGAACGGGGCCGAGGAAGGCGCTGACGTTTCCTTCTCCGTGGTATTCTCAGGTTCGTAATGGCAGGTCCGGTTCGATTGTTTGCGAAGGCCGCAGCGCTCACAGCGCTGCTTCCGGCCGTCTTGGTGGGGGGACTCTCTCTCGCTGCTCCTGCTCCCGAAGCCCCTCCGTCTTCGGATGAGGCGGGCACGGACAAAACGTACGACGCGGGGGCCGTATCGAAGGCTCAGTCGCGTTTGGAGGGCTCCATGGCGCAGCTCGGCAAGATGGCGCAGGCCGCCAAAGCCGACGGCGACGCTCAGCTTGCCGGCTGTCTCGAGGACAAAGTCACTCGGGCGCAGGACATCATGTCCACGGCCACCCCGGAGCTCATGGTGCTCCGCGACTCGACGGCATCTGCGCAGGCGAAGTCTTTCGCCGCTGAAAAGCTTCAGGCCGCCGCAAATGCGATGGACGGTGTCATGGCCTCTGCAAAGGGCTGCTCGGGCGAACAGGAGCTCGAAGATCGCGACGACGTGACGCGAAACGAGCTCGACAAGACCGACGGGATCCCAATTCAGGATCCGACGATCGCGCCGACCGAGCCGGACATTCCGCCGGCTATCGACGAAGCGCAGCCACCGACCGTTGCGTCGCCGTCTGCGTAGCTTGAGCGCCTGCCCGCTTAGGTTTGCACCAGACGACGCACCGCCGTCCTGAACGAGCGCACAGCTGCAATTTCGCGGCTTTGCGCTCGAAAAAATTGTCACGAGTCTGGCTGGGGGGCCGCACTCCTGTGGGGACCCTGCGTCCTATCGCCGAGCTTCGTCGCTGCCTTGGGAACGCGGCGGACCTTCGGTTAGCCTCCCGCCAGAGCCGCGCCACTTGTCTTCCGCTTTTCCGAGACCGACCTTCGAGGTCACCCGCCGCCGCGCGGGGTTGTGGACGCTGTTCGCCGGGATTCTCTTCTCGCTCCTGTGCGGCTTGTCGCCGGCGATTGCTCGGGCGGGTGGGGCACAGAACCTGCCGCGCGTTGCCGACGGCGATGGCCTGAAGGTCGGGAAGAAGTCCAAGTTCCACGGGGGCATCGCGCTGCCCGTGGGAGTCGACTCCAACATCTTCAACAACGCTCGCAATGAAGGGCGCAGGGCGGGCGCCTTCCTCTACCCGACCGGTTGGATTGGGGTGGGGAGCCGCGACGTGGTTGGTGGCGTTCTGCAGACGCCGCCCGAGCGAACGTCTCGCCTGGCCGACTACAACATCGGCGTCATCGCGGGCTTCCGTCAGTTCCTCTCGGGCGACGAGGTTATTCGGACGGTGCCGAAGTTCTCGTTTGGTGCTGGCCTTCGGTTGTCGTTGTTGCCCGGCCGCCGGTTCGAGATCCGGTTCTCCGACGACGTGTTCCGCGGCGCGTCACCGGGCAGCATCGAGAGCCGCGGAACCGACTTCAACTTCAACCGCATCGAACAAGAAGGCGCGCTGGACTTCATCGCGCGTCCTGGCGGTGGCCGGCTCTCGCTCTTGCTGGGCTACCGCAACCGTTACATGCGGTTCGGCCTCGATGAGTTGGCCAAGAGCAACCACATGCGTCATGGGCTGGCCCACGAGACCAAGTGGCGCTTCCTGCCCAAGTCGGCGCTGGTTCTCAACTACAACTTCGACTGGACCTTCTACACCGACTGCTGTGTCTCGCCCGGGTTGGGTCGCAACGAGGACAGTTTCGCGCATCGCCTCTTGGGCGGGTACCGAGGCCAGATCGGGAAGAAGGTCGCCCTCAGTGCGTTGGTCGGCTGGGGCTGGGGCTTTTACCGAGACGATGAGAACGGTCCGAACTTCGGTTCGTTCTTGGGCAACGTCGGCTTGAGCTACTTCCCGACGCTGCGCACCACGCTGAGCCTCAACGGCGCCCGGACGTTCACCGACTCGATCTTCGGCAACTACTACGTCGACAACGGCGCGAACTTCCTTGCCAGTCATCAGTTCCGTTGGCGCATGAACCTGCAGGCCGGGCTCGGGGTGATCGGGCGGACCTATTCGGGTCTTCCGGTCGAGGGGGAAGAAACGCCGGACGTCACCCGCTATGAGGGTCGTGGTGCCCAGGGGTACCAGTCGGAGCACACCCTGTTCACCCTGCTCGCGAAGGTCGACCAGCCGCTTGGACGCATTTTTTCACTCGGTCTGAGCTACACGATGTTGGTCGACAGCACACAGTTCACCGTGGTCTATCCTCTTGACCCCGTCCCGGGGGACCCAGACGCACCCACGGAATTCCCCGATGAACTCGGCTACATCAAACACACCGCTTGGCTCATCGGTGCGATCCGCATCTAGTCTGACGTCGCTGGGAATCGCCCTCGTTTGGGCGTTGGTGGTCGTGGTTGTCTCCGGCTGCCCCAAAACAACCGGACCAGTCGTCTTGCCTCCGCCGGCGACCACGCCCAAGTCCGACGACGTGCGCGCCGGCGACAAGCTCGACATCGTTGTCCGTGGCCAAGAGGAAATGTCGGGGGAGTACGTCGTGTCCGCCGACGGTTCGATTCGGTTCCCGCGCATCGGAGAGGTGCCCGCGCTCGACCGCAATCCCGGCGATGTCGCCGCGGACATCGAGAGCAAGCTCGCCGATGGGTGGCTGCGTGACCCTCAGGTCAGCGTCTCGCTGCTGGAGCGGCAGAACCCCGAGCAGATCACCGTGCTGGGCGAAGTGAAGGAGGCCGGCTCCTATCCCCACGACGGCACGCTCACGATCATGCAGGCGATCTCGCTCGCTGGCGGCCTCACCACACAAGCCCAGCAACGCAAGGTGAAGCTGATCCGGGAGACCGCCCAGGGTCGCAAGACGGTGGAGATCGACGTTCAGGCGATCGTCGAGAGTCGCGCCCAAGACCTCCCAATCGAGCCGGGCGACATCATCATGGTGCCGGAATCGCCGATCTAGTCTCTGTCCATGAGGGGAACCGCTTGGCTCCCCTCGCTGCGGCTGGCCGGAGCGTTTCGCGACTCCTGTCGCGACAACGCGGGGCCCGGAAGCGAGTCGCGAAGCGAATCGCGTGGGCGGAGCCGCCCTTCGCTCACCCCTCCCCGGACGGGCCCGGGTGGGCCCTCGACTTGGGGGGGCGCCGGCTTCAGCGGGTTTTGGAAGGAAGTGGGGTCTTTAGGTGTCCTCGCAGGGGGTTGTTACACTGCGGCCACGATGGCGACCGAACAGGAGCCCGTCCTCGGTATTGACCTGGGAACGACGAACTCGGCGTGCGCGGTCGTTCGGGATGGACGTGCGTCCGTCGTGCGACGTGGTGAGGACCGCATCATCCCCTCGGTTGTGGCTGCGATGGCAGATGGCCGCTGGATGGTCGGATCCCGCGCCAAGAAGCGGCGGTCCGTCGACCCGACCAACGTCATCTACTCCTCGAAGCGACTGATCGGCCGGCGCTTTGGCTCGCCCGAGGTCGTCGAGATGCGGCAACGCGTCCCGTACAAGATCCTCGAGGGCAAGAACGAAGCGATCATGATCGAGGCCGGCGGCAAGGTCGTCAGCGCCGTTGAGGTCGGTGCGCATGTGCTCACGTACCTCCGGCAGATGGCGGAGGAGGCGCTTGGTCGTCGTGTCCGGCGCTCGGTCATCGCGGTGCCCGCCAACTTCACCGATTCGCAGCGCAGCGCGACGCGCATCGCGGCTCGCCTGGCAGGACTCGACGTCATTCGCGTGATCAACGAGCCCACCGCCGCCGCACTCGCGTACGGCTACATCGAAGACACCGACCGCGTCATCGCGGTCTACGACTTCGGGGGCGGGACGTTCGACGTCACCATCCTGCAGATCACCCGGAACGTGTTCGAAGTGCTCGCGACCTCGGGCGAGATGTTCCTCGGGGGCGATGACATCGACGAGGTGATCCTCCGTCTGATGGTCAACGCCTTCAAGCAGCAAAGAGGCGTGTCGGTTCAGGACAACCCCGTCGCTCTGGAGCGGCTCCGTGCCGTGGCCGAGCAGGTGAAGATCCAGCTCAGCTCGCAGAACTCCGCGTCGGTACACGTCGAGGAGGTCTTGCCGGGGCAACGCAGTGATCTGGACTTCACGCTCCGCGAGGAAGACCTGCAGCCTTACATCGAGCCCATCATTCGGCGCACGATTCCGGTTTGCCAAGACGCGCTGCGGTGTGCCGGGCTCTCGCCGCACCAGGTCGATGAAATCGTTCTCGTCGGCGGGACGACCCGGTTGCCGCTGGTGCGTTCGATCGTCGAGGAGACGTTCGGCAAGAAGCCGCAGACCTCGATCAACCCGATGAGCGTTGTCGCCGTTGGTGCGGCGATTCAAGGTGCCGCGCTGATGGGGTCACTCGTGCCGATGGCCGACGGCGGAGTCTCAGCACCGTCCTCGGGGTCCTCGGCGGTGCTGCTTGACGTGGTCCCGCGGAGCCTCGGGATTCACACCCTCGGTGGCTACGTGGATTTCATCATCGAGCGCAACAGCGCCATTCCGCTGGAGCAGACCCGGATGTTCACCACCACGACCGACAACCAGCGCTACGTGCGGATCCAGGTCTCGCAGGGCGAAGACGAGGTGTTCGAGAACAACCTCAAGCTGGGGGAGCTCGTGCTCTCGGGGCTGCGGGACGCACCGCGCGGCGAGGTGACGGTCGCCGTCACGTTCGAGATCAATGCCGACGGCTTGCTCGAGGTTCGAGCCATGGACAAAGAGACGGGGCAGCAGCAGGTCGCCACGATGCGGGTGCTGGGGGGTCTCGACGACCAAGAGATCGAGCAGATGGCCACACGGATGGCCTCCGCTGGCATTCCTTCGAGCGGCGGCACCATCGTGCCTCGCTAGCGCACCGACCCGATCGATGGACACGCCCGACGACCTCCGTGCTCACGTGCTCTCCTTGCAGGAGGGCCTCGAGCACATGACGTACTACGAGTTCCTCGGCGTGCGGCCCAGCAGTGACTACGTCGCCATCCGCGACGCATACTACGATCGCGCCCAGCGCCTGCATCCGGACCGATTCGTCGCCTTCGGTGCCGGGTCTCTTCAGCGCAGCGCGTACACCGTCTACAAGAGGATCTCAGAGGCATTTTCTGTGCTCAGTGATCCGCAGTTGCGGGTGGCCTACGACGAGGCGCGGCTCCGGGGAGCGCACCGTCTGGACGATGTGGCTCGGGCGCGCCGACGCTCGCCGCAAGAGCGCCAAATCTCGAACAACTTCGCCCGGATCTACTACCGCGCCGCGGTCAGCAAGCTCGAGCGTGGGTTGCTGCGCGCGGCGTGGATCGATACGCAGCTGGGGCTGAGCCTGGAAGATGCGCCGGGGTTGCGGGACCTCGAGTCTCGGATCCTCGAGGACCCCGACGGTCCGGTCGCGCTGCAAGAGGAGACGATCGCATGAGAACCGCACGTGTTGCTCGCAAGACCCAAGAGACGGACATCGCCGTAGACTTGGTGCTTCCCGATGATGCTCCGGCACCGCCGAGCATCGACACCCCGGTCCCGTTCCTCAGCCACATGCTCGAGGCGTTTGCGAAGCACGGGGCGATGGCGCTGTCCGTCCAGGCGACGGGGGACGTTCAGATCGACGGTCACCACACCGTGGAGGACGTCGGCTTGGTGCTCGGGTCCGCCATCGACGAGGCGCTCGGTGACCGAGTCGGGATTCATCGCTTCGGGCATTTCTCGTTGGCGATGGACGAGACGCTCGTCGATTGTGCGCTCGATCTCGGCGGGCGCCCGTATCTCGTGTTTGACCTGCCCGTCATCTCCGGACGGTGGCTGGGGACCTTCGACTGCGACCTGGTCAAAGAGTTCTTCCAAGCGCTCGTCGTGCAGTCCCGCATGAACCTGCATCTCCACCTGAGGGCAGGCGGAAACGTGCACCACGTGGTCGAGGCCAGCTTCAAGGCGTTCGCGCGGGCGTTTCGGATGGCCTGTGCGGCGGACCCTGCCATGGGGATCCCGTCGACCAAGGGAATGATCTGATTTAGGGGAACCTCTCGGTTCCCTCGCTTCGGCCGGCG
>JBOEGF010000063.1:0-83408 GCA_050633305.1 Nannocystales bacterium | reverse complement strand
TTCTGTTCTGTTCTGTTCTGTTGTGTTCTCCACCCGCAGGGTTGCCGGCGCGGCCGAGTCCAGCGGCTCGGCCGCGATTTCGAAATCCGTGTCGTTCGCTGGCTCGCACTCGCTTACGTTTTCAAAGGCAGACGGCTCCGACGCGCTGCTCGGAGGGCGTGCCCTACACTGGCGGCACAATGCGATCCTACTCGCTCGCCCTCGCACTCGTGAGCTGCAAACCGACCCATGTGCCCGACGTCGCCTCACCGGGTCCCCCGGTGGTAGAGGAGTCCGCAGAAGAGTCCGTGGCCGGCACGCAGCCTCGGGCCCGAACGATCTCATGGAGCTTGGACGGCAAGACCTGCGAGTCTGCGGGCCTCGCGACGGACGCGATCGTTGCGATCTACGACGACGGCCTGGAACGACGCGAGCGCGACACGGGAGCCCTCACCTGGAGGCGCCCGATCCGAGGCTGGCTTTCGAACGACGACGAGACCGCGTACGTCGCGACCGGTGCCGATCTGATCGCGGTCGACATCGACGGGGGAGCGGAGCGCTGGCGACACAGCGCTCCCGCCGGTGCCACCTTCCAGTCCCCCGTTGCCATCGATGGCGAGACTCTGTACGTAGCAGACAACCGGCTCCTCGGGGCCAAGCAAATGATCGTGGGTCCGAGTTGGCTTCACGCGTTGGATGCTGAGACCGGCGCCCTGAGGTGGAACGTCGAGCTGCCGACGGGTGTCATCGCAGCCGCCCCGACGTTCGATCGGGAGCGGATCTATGTCGTCCGCGAGTTCGGCCTGTCCGCGGTGTCGAAAGCACGCCAGGCCGTCGAGTGGTCGACGCACCAGGCCACATCACGCACGAGCGCCGTGGCCGTGGCGGACCGTTTGCTCGTGCCCGCGCACAAGCTTTTCGGCGTTTCGGCGGCGGACGGAAGCGAGGCCTGGAACATCCCCGGGCATACGCTTAGCACGGTCGAACCCCAGGTCCACGAAGGCCTGGCATACGCGGTCATACCCGCTCACCGCCGCGTCCCGAATACGTCGCGCTGGTTTGTTTCGTCCCTGGCCGAGCTCGAGCCGGCCGCGGGAGAGCTACGCTGGCAGCAGTGGTTCGAGCAGCCCGTTCGCGGCACGGTCGCAGTGACCGCCGATCGCATCCACGCCGCCGCATGGGACGGAAAGCTGTACGAGCTGGACCGGCGCTCCGGCGAAGTTCGTTGGTCGATGGACCTCGGCCTCGGGAAGGGGAGTCCGACTGTGCTCACGGACGATGAGGCGGTCTACGTGTGCGGCAACAAGCGACTACTGCGGATCGACCTCCCGCCGCCGGAGCCTAGAATGGGCTCACACCACGGGCGGCTAGCGCAGAAGGGGTGATGTCCGTGGCGCTGAAACCGACAATTGTCTTTCCGAATTGAGTGTGCATGTCTTGTGCCCAAGATGATGTCTGTTGAAGCCTGAGCCACCGGCGGAGCGTGACTTCCAGAAGGAGGACGGGGATTGCCAGACCCTCTCTTCGTAGCGGCCGTAGCATGAGGGTGATGTCTGTCTGGTACGTGTCAAGACTTTGCGCCGCCGCGAGCGGAAGCGGAGTCGCAGGTGTGCGGGCGCAAGGAGTGCGGTCGAAGGACGAACGCGCCCGTGCTCAAGCCGGCACGGGGTTCCGTCAACGAACGGCGGCCCTCGAATGCAAGGTTCCGCAGCTTCGCCGTGACGACATCCTCACCGACACTGCGCCCGGAGTATGGGGTGAGGAATGAATCTAGTGGCCTCGCCCCAACCCCTTTCTCGCCGGTCTGCTCAAGGAAGGCGCGTGGTCGATGTCGACAAAGGAAGTCTGAAGTGGCCCCGAAGTTGGAATGCGAGCAGACTCCGATTCTCTCAGTCGCGTGTCCACCACAACGGCGCAAACTCATGGCGTCCCGCGCAGCGCTATAGCTGCGGGCAAGCGTCGTCCTGGTGTGCCCGAGCGAACCACAACTCGGGAAAACCTGCTCTCATGCCTATCCACGCTCACCTGCTTTACCGCGTCGCGCACGAGATGCTGCGACTTGACCCCCGTCCGAAACACGTTCGATATTCCCACCGTGAACGACGAACGCATCGCTCGGCGGAGAACCTACCTGGCGTTGGCTCTGGCCACCGTCGTGTTGGGCTGCAAACCGGGCCTGCCGCCGGAGGGACCTGGACGGGACGCTGCCGAGGCGGAGGCAACCGCAACGCGGTACGACCCGCCGAGCAATCCCTACACCTCGTCTGCATTCGCGGGCGCGAAGTTACCGGCTTCTAGTGGACACGAGGGCATGGAGGGCATGGAGGGCATGGAGGGCATGGAACACATGGAGGACTCGACATCATCCAAAGACGATGCGCAGTCGAGCGCAGGCGAGTCTGAGCCGAGCATGCCGGACGGCCACAAATCTGGTGGGTCAAGCTCATGAAGGGCCGCTCGCTCATGTTGCTGGCCGTCGTAGCGGTGGCGGGGTGTCGCTCCGTCAACCCCGAGGCACCACGCACGGAACTCGGGGAGCTCCTCCAGGATCGGGCGGGGGCCACCGATGTGATTCCCGGGCAGCAGGACGAAGAGAGCCAGGCGCAAGTTCGCGAGCGTGTCGATGCACTCGCCTCGGAACCGTTGACGCCGGAGGCTGCCGTTCAGGTCGCGCTGCTGAACAACCGCGAGTTCCTCGCCGTCGTCGAAGGCCTGGGTATTGCGCAGGCGGACCTGGTTCAGGCCGGACTGCTGGAGAACCCCGTCCTCGCCGGGGACATCGTGAACTCCACCAAGGGGAACGGCCTTGGCGGCGGGCTGTCGATATCCACAAGCCTGCTGAGCGTGTTCCTGATCCCGGCCAAGCTTCGGCTGGCGAAAAGCGAGCTTGCGCATGCTGTGCTCTCGGTCGGTCAAGCCTCGCTGATGCTGATCCGCGAAGTCAAAGAGGCGTACGCGCAGACCCAGGCTGCCGACGCCGTCTTGGCGCTGCAACGCGATCAGGCGCGAGCGGCCGAGCTCGCGGCGGAACTTGTGCAACTCCAGTTCGCGGTTGGCAACGTTTCGCCCCTGGACGTTCAGCTGTTCGCGGCCGCCCTCGATGAGGCAAAGGTCGCATTGGCCGACGCAGAGTCGGACTCCGTGATGGCGCATGAGGAACTCACCCAGCTGCTCGGGCTCTGGGGTGAGCAGGCGCAGTGGACGCTCGCGCCCATGCCGAGCGGTCCGCTTCCCGCGCTACCGGAGCTTGGACGGCTTGAACAGCGCGGGATCCAGGATCGCCTCGATATCTCCGCGCAGCGTGCGGTCGTGCAGTCTATGGAGTTCGCGATCGAGCTGCGCCGCCGGGGCCTGGTACCGCAGGTTGAGATCGGCGCCGAGGGGCGCAACGAGGTCGGTACCGACGCCGGCCACGAGTGGGTGCTCGGGCCATCCTTGGCGATCGAGATCCCCATCTTCGACCCGGGGCATGCCGACTTCGCGCGACTCCGGGCACAGCTACGTCAGGCGCAGCACCGGCTGCAGAGCAAATCCGTGGCAGCACGCTCCGAGATTCGAGCCCATCGACAGCTGTTCGTGGCGAGTCGCCAGAAGGTCGAATACCTCCAACAGACCATGCTACCGAGGGCAGAGGCGATCGCGGATCTCACGATCCGCCGCTACAACTCGATGTTGGTGGGCACCTACCAACTCTTAGAAACCCGAGAAGACCAGATTGAGATCCGGCGGGAGCTGGCGCAGGCCATACGAGACTACTGGGTGGCCCGCGCCGACCTCGAGTTCGCGATTGGCGGACGCTTGCCCAGTGCCGATACGAAAGGTGGACAGTAGATGAAACGACGCGATCTCTTTGGAGCAGGAGCGGGGGCCGTCTTGGGCGGAAGCGCCGCACTACTATCGACCACGGCGAAGGCAGCGCGGGTGGGCCCTCAATGGGAGAGCACCTACAGCGGCGGTACCCTCGACGTAAAACCGAAACCCCCCGTACTGCCGGGGCCTGACGGCTATCGTCCCGTGATCGTTCCGAATGGTGGCGCGGTTCCGTTCGAGGTGGTTGACGGGGTCAAGGTGTTTCACATCACGGCCTCGGAGATGGAGCACGAGTTCACGCCGGGCCTGAGAACATTGTGCTGGGGCTACAACGGACGTGTTAACAGCACCGTGATCGAGGCCGTCGAGGGCGAGCGAATTCGAATCTATGTGACCAATAAACTCCATGTGCCAACGTCGGTTCATTGGCATGGGCTGTACCTGCCCAACGGGATGGACGGTGTTAGCGGGTTGACCCAGCGACCGATCGAGCCCGGTGAGACATTCAAGTACGAGTGGACCCTGCGTCAGTACGGGACGTACATGTTCCATTCGCACCACGACACAATGACCCAGGAGGCCATGGGGCTGATCGGTTCGTTCATCGTCCACCCGAGAAACCCGGCCGCCGACGAACGGGTAGACCGCGACTTCACGCTGTTGATGAGCGAATGGTCCGTCGAACCGGGAGCGCGTCGGCCGAACCCGATGGAGATGACCGACTTCAACATACTAACGTTCAATGGTCGGGCGTTTCCAGGGACCGATCCACTCGTGGTCAAGACTGGCGAGAGGGTCCGAATCCGCCTGGGAAATCTCAGCGCGATGGACCACCACCCGATTCACCTGCACGGGTTTCGGTTCAAGATCACTGCGACAGATGGGGAGAAAATTCCGAAGAGTGCGCAGTGGCCAGAGACGACCACACTCGTTGCAGTTGGACAAACGCGCGATATCGAATTTGTTGCGGATGCGCCCGGAGACTGGATCATGCACTGTCATATGACCCACCACATCATGAACCAAATGGGTCATGATTTGCCCAACCTGCTCGGCATCGACCCGAAGAAGTTTGACGGCAAGGTGCAATCGCTCGTTCCGGGGTACATGACGATGGGCCAGAAAGGGATGAGCGGGATGTCAGGTATGAAAATGCCCACGACAGCGAACAGCGTGGCGATGAAAAGCACCCCGGGTCCATTCGCGAAACTAAGCATGGGTGGGATGTTCACCATACTCAAGGTTCGCGACGAACTCAGTTCGTATGACGACCCTGGTTGGTACGAGCACCCGCCCGGCACAGTGGCGGAGGCCGCGACGGCCGACGAACTCAAGCGCGACGGCATCAAGCTCTAAGGGGCCGAGGACGCTCGCTGCGTAGGCAGCGTCGCGGAGGGTCTATATGGCAGGACCGCCAAGGAACTGCTCCGCCGGCAGCAGGCCCTGTAGTTGACGTCGATCACGCCCCGCCACGGGCGCCGCCTTGGTACAGTTTGCCGATGCATCACGGACTTCCGATGCCGGCTGGGCAGGCCGCACTGAGTCAGGATTGGCTTCGCGGCGAGAGCGGGCTCGCGATCGCGCCGATGAGCGCACCGTGGCCGGACCGCTGCGTGAAGTGCAACGCGCCTGCGGAGGGCTACCGCCTCAAGCAGTCGCTGTATTGGCATCCGGCGTGGTTGTACGTCCTGATCCTTCCGGGGGTGTTGGTCTATGCCGTCGTCGCGTTGGTGATCCGCAAGTCGTATGTGGGGCACGTAGGCCTGTGCCCCTCGCACCGCTCGCGTCGACGTTGGATCCTGGGTGCGGGAGCGTTCTTGGCGATCTCCAGCGTGGCGTCGTGTTCGGCCGGCTTCGGGAGCAACCCTGGTGTGTCCCTTGGCTTGGGGGTGTTCGGGGGCATCGCTGGGATGGTGATCGTGCAGGTTGCAACATTTGCCGTGCGGCCCAAGAAGATCACCGAAGCGTACGCGTGGCTGAAGTGCGGCAAGGCGTTCGTGGCCTCGCTGCCCGCCGCGAGCATACCGTCGACGGCGCAGGTGCCTGCGCCCGGCATCCCGTACGGCAGTGGCCATCCGGCGGAGCCGCCCGACGGAATGCCGGGTTAGGCCTCGGTCCGTCTCTCCGTCGGGTCGTCCAACGCTATCGGCGTCTGGGAGGATCGAGGAGTTGCTGTCGAAGCGTCGAAGCTGAGCGATCCCACCTGTGGACTTCGATGAGCTGCTCGAGTTCGTCAGCTCGGACGTGTCGCTCATCTATTGGAGTTTCCGCGAAAAAGTGGACACCTCGGTTACGCGGCTTCGAGTTGGTGTTGAGCTTTCATCGCCTCGAATACGGTGGGGCTGAGATAGCCGAGTGGCGGCGGCGTGAGTCGTAGAAGGCGTCGATGCTGACGCGGGCAGCGATGAGATCACGGTTGCGAGGTCAACCCCAAGACTCCCAAAAGCAAGATCATCGATCTGGCCACGTGCGCCTTCATCGACAAGCGAGAGAACGTCTGCATCGTCGGGCCGACCGGCGTCGGGAAGAGCCACATCGCACAAGAGATCGGTCACCGCGCCTGCATCGCGGCCAACACCGTGTTGCACGCGTCCGCGCACGCTATGCTGACCCAGCTCCGGGCAGCCCGAGCGGACAACACTCGTGAGCGGAAACTCCAGCGGTTCGCGAACGCTGACCTCCCCGTCATCGACGACCTCGGTCTCCGGCTGCTTGTCGGGGACGAGCCCATCGACCTGTACGAGATCATTCGGCAGCGATACTAGCGGGGCTCGACCGTCATCACGTCCAACCGCGCCTTGCCGGAATGGGCGCCGCTGTTCAACGACGAGCTGCTGGCGAGCGCGGCGATGGACCGGGCTCTTCATCACGGCCGCATCATCGAGATTGTCGGCGACTCGTACCGAAACCCGCTCGGCGGTCGCGGCCGCAACGTGGCCTGACGTCGAAGGACCGTCCTGCACCCCTGGTCACATCTGCCGAACTGAGCGACCGTGCTGCAAGGGACATCTCTCGCCCGAGCGTGACACCCAACCACCAACGGGGTCGATGCCGGAGACGGGCCAACCTCCGGTGCCAACGTTCACGGCGTGTTGGCGCTGTGCGTCGTGACCACGTCCGCCCACCAGCAGGCCACCCTCGTCGGAAGCTGCGGCGGCAACGGAGCCCGGTCCCAAGCCCGGGGCCGACGCGCCGCCGTCCTGCCCTCGAAGCGGACCTTCTTCGCGAGCAGTCGAGCGACCGCCCTGCGGATCTGCCTCAAGCGAGGCGTACGTCTCCTCGACGATGTCGCGAGCGCTCCTTCCGCTCGTCACACCTTGCAACACCTCCATGAGAACCCGGTCGAACGCCTCCCGGCCTGCCCGACCGACGCTGGCGCTTTCGCTGTCTTCTCCTCGGAGCGGGGGCAACCGCGACCACCTGAACACCCGCCGTTTCAGGACCTCGATTTTCGGTCCTACTTGGCGCCCCAAGGCCCCCTGCCCACCCGTGGCAAAAAATCCCGACAACTTTGACCATGTCCAATGGGGATATTATGCCCCTGCAGAACAGGTCGACCCTACACCGCAAGCACGACCCGCGCAAACGCGCGGCTGTTGCGACCGCAGCACCGATTGTACATCTTCCAACTCCCCCACCAGACAAGGCCGATTGCGGCCACCTTCGGCTCCTCGCCTCGAAACGTCGAGGACTCGGCGCCCAAGGCCCCCGAGCGCCGCTGTGACGCCCAGTGGTCATGGAGGCAAACCGCGGGTCCTCATCACCATCCCAGCGGCCTCCTGAACCATGGTGGCTTCCCCCAGCTTTCGGAGCCCTGCGACTCTCGCAACCGTGTCTGCGTCCAGCAGAAGCTGCGAGCGGCGTTACGGTCGCGTGCGATGGATCCAATCGTGGCGGCCATTCTCACATTCTCTGTGGGCCGATCACGAGTGGTGCGCCCTGGGCGTCGGACAGGGGGCAGGCGGATGTTGTGGGCGGCCTTCAGGTTTTCACGGTCAGGTCGGGAGCCTGCTCCGACGCACTCGGGTCCTGAGTCTGCTACGGAGCATCGTCTTGCCCGAGAAGTGCGCGCTTTCGGGGCCGAAGCAGTCGTGCCAGCGTCTTGTATGCGCGATGCGCACGGACTCGGACCGTGCCTTCGCGAACTTGCAAGTGGCTCGCGATGTCGGCCATCGACATGCCACGAAACTTGTGGAGCTCGAGCGCCTCCCGCTGCTTGGACGGAAGCTGCTCGATCGCCGCCCGGACCTCTTCGGCGATGACAGCCTCGGACTCAACTTGTTCGCAGTGCTCCAGGGCTGTTGGGCGGAGGTCCGGCAGGGCGCCGACGGAGCCGTTTCCATTGTCAGCTCCGCCCGCTTCGCGCCTCTGAGAGAGGTGGCGGTCGCGCAAGAAATCCATGGCGACGTTGCGCGCGATGGAGAAGTACCAGGCTTGAACGCTGCCCTTGAGGTCCTGCCTGGGGACGCGGAATCGAGCGCGTGCCAGGTGTGCCTTCAGAAGCGTGAGTTGGACGAGGTCGTCGCACGCGGGTTCATCGTGCACGAACTTGAACAGAAACCTCCACAGCCGATGCGAGAGCGCCCTGTGCAGCTGTTCGAGCGCTCGACGGTCCCCGTCTGCGTATCGCTCCATCAGCTCATGCAGACCGGCTTGGGTGCGGAGCAGTAGAGCAGGGGCGACGCCGGGCTTGGGCGCAGATTGCACTCCTGCACCTTTTTACGCCGATGTGGTTGGGACCCTGACCGGCGACTGCAGATGGGCTGCGAGTTGCTGGCCAAGCGCACCGAGGCGCCCCGCGAGGATGTTAGTCGGCGTCACCCGCCGCCTCCGAAGGAATGTTGAGGGCCAGCACCGCCGGGAAGTCGCCCTTGAGGTCGTCGGTCAACTCGACCACGGCGGCGTGCGCTGCATCGAGCGCTGCGGGGTCCGCCGAAAGTGCATCGGCAAACGGCTCGTCGATCGCGGAGAGTGCCACGATGGCGGCGTCGATGTCGGCGGTGATCTCGTCGGCCAGTACACCCTCGCCCGCATCGCGCAATATGTCGTCGAAGCCGTCGTGGGCCGCGGGATCCGAACCGCCGTGGTAGAGCCGGGAGAAGCCCTCGAGGTTGGCCAACGCAGCTTCACCCGAGCGCCGGGACAGCGGGGCCTCGATCCCATCGAGGCAGATGTCGGCGGTGCAGCCCAAGATGCCGGCAGGGCGGGCCAGCTTGGCGTCCTTGAGCACTCTGTCGACGTAGAACATCGCCCGCAAGACCTCGTCCACGGCGACCTGGACCGTCTCGTAGGCACCCGAGGGTGGATCGGCGAGCGCGCCGTTCCAGACGCCGCCGGGTGCCCATGCCTGTGCAAACGTGGCCGCCTGTTCCGCGATGCCGCCGGCAACCGCCGCGGCATAGGCCGCCCGGCGCTCGCCGATGGTTTCTTCCCCGAGCGCATCCCACTCGCCGTCCGCGTTGATCTGAAGCTGGGGGGCGCAGGCGTTGTCGGTGCCCTCGGCGAACACCAGATATTCCAGCGCGTCGAAGCCGTAGGCGTTGACCAGCCGCACCTCGAAGAAATCGGAGTCGGAGTAGCTGAGCGCCACCAATTCTTGGTCGACCTGGCATGGATTGACCGAGGGCCACGAGTAGACCTCGTCCCGGCCGAACGCCCCGCCCACCCCTTCGGTACCCGCCGCTGGCCCCAGCTGCATCACCTCGGCGCGCTGCCACGCGACCCAGGCCGCTGCATAGGCCTCGCGCAACGCGGCGTCGCTCGCAGCAGTGTCGCCTCCGGACGCGACCGCGTCGGCGTGGGCGGACGCTGCGACCTCGAGCGCGTCGGCGGCGGTTTGAAACTCGGCGTACGTGGGCGCCAAGACGTTGTTGGCGAGGCTGCGCAGCACCGGGCGCGCTGCATCCTCGTCGACGGCAGCGCTCGGCGCCCCCGCCCCGTCGCCACACGCCCATGCAATGACGGTCGCGGCGGCGATGGCCCAGTGCACGGATGAACGAAACGAGAAAGTCTTCATCATGGCTCCCATCACCAGCCGTTTTCGAAGCCGTACGCCCCGGCTAGCAGGTCACGTGCGGAGACCAGGTTAGCGTGGTCCTGTGCGCCCGTTTGCCCAGGCACGACCGGCGCTAGCCCCACCAGCGTGTGCACAGATGAGAGCGCCTCGGACGTCCTCTGGGTGCGCGGATTGAACTGCAACATCAGCACAAAGCCCCTGAGTTCGCTCCAGTGATTGGCATGGTCGGCGAAACGGTAGTCCGCCGCGTTCATGTCCTGCATCGTTCGAAACGGCTCTCGGAGACGTACGTCTCAGGCACATCGAGCTCCGCCGACCCCGAGGAGGCATTGCAGGCGACGGCGCACGGGCCCAAGGCGAGGAAGGGGCGCTTCATATCCCAACCTTGGCTTTCATCGCGATGAAAGTCAATATCATTTTCGTTCTCATTCGTGCCACGAATGCCACCAGATCAAGACCTGCGGGCTGCTGCGCCGATCTCTCTGCGAACTGGTGATGAATTTGACCTGCAGAACCCTTTGCGCACCTCGCCATCCTATCGAAAGGTGACCGGGAACCATCGCCGGTGCTCATCCCGAAACAAACTCGACGTCGGGGCCTCGCATCATGCATCCGTTCTGCTTATAGACGCGCGCAGCGAGTACATGCGAGCCCCAGGGCGCTCAATGCCCAGGGCCATCATCCCGCCCTCGTCCTTCCCCAGCCTTCGAGACGAGGACTCATCGCTCGCCATCGGGTCGGGGCGAGGCCCTCGACAAGGCATCGAGTGTGGCAACGCCGGACTTGCTCATGGGCCGTGGTGTCATACTTCCGGAACGAGGCCACGACCGAGCGCCATTCCGTCCACAAACATCCCTCCTCCGAGCCGTGGCGCCCTCCGCAACAACCGCAATGTTCGCCGAGGTCATTTGTATCCGTTCGGCGATCCGCGTCGTGACATGAGGCGGTGCCCGGCGTGGGCCGGACCGGTGAGCAAACGGGCGACGCGGGGAGAGTGGCTGGAACGGGTTCGGTCGTGGAGGGCGAGCGGCCAGGGGCTCGGAGTGGACCGAGACCAAGAAGGACGAGCGCACTCAGCAGCTCCTCGCTGCCGACGTCTTCCGCCAGCTCTCCCTCGGTGCCTTCGACGACCAACTTGATCGGGCATAGCTCCGGCGGTGCTCCGTGTCACGACGCGGTTCGTCGAACGGAGACCGGTCGACGACGACATCCCGACGGCCGAGTTCCTGCTGCGGCTGCTCTCCGACGAGGTCGAACGTCGCGACGCCAAGCAGCTCGACACCCGCCTGCGAAAGGCGAACTTCGAGCACCGTAAGTCGCTCGACGATTTCGACTTCACGTTCAATCCCAGGGTCCCCAAAACCCAGGTCATTGACCTCGCAACGTGTGGCTTCATTCGCAAGCACGAGAACGTCTGCATCGTCGGCCAGGCCGGCGTCGGCAAGAGCCACATCGCGCAGGCCATCGGTCACCGGGCCTGCCTCGCGGGCTTCGACGTGCTGTACACCCCCGCCCACAAGATGCTCAAGGACCTCCGCGCCTGCCGAGCCGACGGCACGCACGACCGGCGGCTTGCTCGGTACTCCAGCGTCGACTTACTCATCATCATCGACGACCTCGGCCTGCGTGCCCTGACCGGCGATGAACCCATCGGCCTGCACGACATCATTCGTCAGCGTTACGAACGGGCCTCCACCGTGATCACCTCAAACCGCGGGCTCGAGGAGTGGGCGCCCTTGTTCAACGACCAGCTGCTCGGCAACGCGGCGATGGACCGACTTCTGCACCACGTGAAGGTCATCGAAGTCACCGGCGCCTCCTATCGGAATCCGCCATCGCGTCCGAAGAAGAAGGCGTCCTGATGATTCTCCGGCACGCCTCCGTGGATCAGTTCAGCCGAGCTGGAGGCTCCATTCGCCCAAATGGAAACCTCCGAGTTCGCCACGTCCGAATGACCGGATAAGTTCACCCGAGCTGAGGGCGATCAGTTCACCCGAGCCTTGACAGACGGGAGCCAGGAACAGGGTTCCGCCCTGTGTTTTGGCCATAGACGGGCACACGGTCGCACGTCCGGCAGCGCGCGTTTTCGATCGCCCCGCTTTTTGTTTGATGGAAAGCACCTCTGCCGGCCAAAATGGGTGTGGAGATACAGACAAGCCGCCTCACCCTGGTCGCCTTCTTCGTCGCGTCGCTTGGATGTCTTGCGGAAGATTCTGCCGTGGGGGAGACGGACGCCACGACTGGCGGCACCACGGGCGGTGCGCCGACAGCGACGGGCAGCACGACAAGTACGACCGCCGCAGAGACGACGTCGACAGGACAACCTCTCTGCGAGCCGGGCGCGCTCGAAGTGTGCGCCTGCGCAGACGGAACCTCCTCCAACCAGATCTGCCTCGCCGACGGAAGTGGATTCTCGGAGTGCGACTGCGTGGGGGGTGGCACGACGGCTGGGGGGGACTCGTCCGGCTCCAGCGACGGATCGTCGGGAATGTCTTCGGACGCCGGCAGCGACACGGGGTCGACGGGTGGGCCGCCCCCCGAATGCGACGGTGCGCACCCGATCGTCGAAGGCGACCTGCGATTCTGTGAAGAAGGCAACTGCTATTGCGGCGTCTTTGACGTCGAGCCTCCGTTCGACACCTGCTACCCGATGGACATTGCCGAGCCGTGCTGTCCCGTCGAGGTCGTTTGTTACTGAAACACCGGACGGACCGCGCCATGAAACGTTGGATGCTCATTGGGTCGTTCGCCACCACCACGCCGTTGACCATCGCGTGCCAGGACTCGAACCCGCTCGCAGGTGGCGGTACCGAAACCACCGAGACCGAAGGGGACGCGAGCGGTAGCGAGACCGGCGATCCCTTCTCGGACGACCCCTGGACCGATTGCGAGGTCACGCCGGGCCGGGTGGGACTACAGCGCCTCACCCGCTCCGAGTACAACCGGACCGTCTTCGATCTCTTCGGCGTGGATAGCTCGCCCGCCGACGCCTTCCCCCCCGATTCGACGACCAGCAGCTTCGACAACAATGCCGGAAGCCTCACCGCCAGTCCGCAGCTTGTCGAGCTGCTGCTCGACGCCTCGGAGGACGTCGCGGCTGTTGCCATGAGCACGATGTCGGACCAGATCGTGACCTGCGATCCAGATCAGACCGTCGATTGCGCCCGATCGACGTTGGCAGCGCTCGCGCTGAGGGTGTACCGACGTCCACCGAGCCCGACCGAACTCGGCGACCTCGAAGCGCTCGTCGAGTTCGCTCAAGGCGAAGGGGAGACGTTCGAGGCGTCGATTGGCCTCGCACTGGTGGGCATGCTGATGAGCCCACAGTTCCTCTACCGCAACGTTCCCGGAGACGGGGCGGCGCCGCTTGGGCCCGGACAAATTCTTGGGCTTACCGACTACGAGGTGGCATCTCGCCTCTCGTATTTTCTTTGGGGGAGCACGCCCGACGACAGCCTGCTGGCCCGGGCCGGAGAGGGAAACATGGGGGACCGTGAGGTGCTGCGGGCAGAGTTCGACCGCATGCTCGCCGACCCCAAGGCGGCCGCGCTGTTCGATGGTTTCTTCAATCAGTGGCTGCAGCTTGGGAGGCTGGACTCGGCCACTCCCGACGCTGGCGCGTTTCCGTTGTTCAGCGAACAACTACGCACTGAGATGAGGGAGGAAATGCGGCTGTTTTTCAAAGGCGTCCGTGACCGCGACGCGACTGCCCTCGAATTCATCACTGGAACTCAGACGTTTGCCAACGCGTCCATCGCCGAGATCTACGAGGCGACGGGCCCGACAGGAGCGTGGTTCGAGCCGACGATGTTGAACGCGGAGCGACGGGCTGGTGTTCTAACGATGCCCGCGATCCTCACCATGACCTCCGGCCCGACCTCGCCCAACATCGTGCGCAGAGGCGTCTGGCTTGCCGAGGCGATCTTGTGCGCCGCGCCGCCTCCGCCAGCCGCGGGAGTCCCTGCCGAACCCGTACCCCTGCCGGGCGAAACGGAGCGCGAGCGCCTTGAGCGACACCGTGAAGACCCGAGCTGCGCCAGTTGCCACGAACTCATCGATCCGCTCGGATTCACATTCGAGAACTACGACGCGATAGGCATGTGGCGTGAAACCGCAGACGGCCTGCCCGTGGACAACACCGGGAAGCTGCCCGGTGGCGAGGAGTTCGCGGGCATCGTGGCGATGGCACAGGAACTCGCGACCACTGACGCCTATCCCAAGTGCATCACGAAGAAGATGATGACCTACGCTCTGGGGCGATCACTCGGTGACCGGGATACGTGTGTCGTCTCTGCGATTGCGCAGGACACCGTCAACGAGGACGCCGGATTCTCGGACTTGCTTTGGGCAGTGGTCACAAGCGATGCGTTTC
Source organism: Nannocystales bacterium (assembly GCA_050633305.1). Classification (GTDB taxonomy): domain Bacteria; phylum Myxococcota_A; class Polyangia; order Nannocystales; family Nannocystaceae; genus CAJXVA01. The sequence continues at coordinate 69,231 of JBOEGF010000063.1, read as the reverse complement.
TCAGTCGAGCGGGAGAAGAATGATGAGGAAGACGAGTCGTATTTCGAGGCGGACGATGCTCCGCGCCTGCGGGGTTGCTGTGACGCTGCCTTTTCTTGAATCGGTGCTCCCACGTGACGTTCGAGCGAGTTCCCATGAGCCGACCAAACGTTTCGTCGCCCTCTTTTTCCCCAACGGGAGCACTCGACGCGAAGATTGGCAGCTCGGAGGATCCGGCAGGAACTACACGATGGGTACGGCCCACACATCGCTGGCCCCGCTCCAGTCCAAGATCTCAATGTTCAGAGATCTCAATCAGACGATCAGCGGGTCGCCAGCGCACTCTCGCGGCACGGCAGCGTTCTTAACCGGATCGCCGATCTCGAACATGCAAACGCCAGAGGTCGACGTCTCGATTGATCAGGCGATAGCGAGCGCGCTCGAACCACCGACGGCGATACGCTCCATGCATGTGGGGCCAACGCCATACCCCGCTGGCCCTCCATCCGACACCGGCTGGCCGTCGGGCTACAACGCGTACATCTCGTGGGCCTCGTCGACCGCTCCCAACCCACCGCTCGAGAGTGCAAGGGTCGCATTCGACTCGGTCTACGTACCGTCGGGGACCGACCCGGGGGTCGCCGCCGCGCGGATGCGCAAGAGACAAAGCGTCCTCGATCACACGTTGGACCAGATCGCCTCGATCGAGCCACGGCTCGGAGCACAAGACACCGCGAAACTCGACGAATACCTCACCGCAGTTCGGGAAGTCGAATCGAATCTACAGACCCAGCCTCCGGCCACCGAATGCGGTTCCGAATCGGACGCCCCCAACGCCGAACTTCCGTTCTCCACACACACGCCCGCGATGCTCGACGTCATTGCCCTGGCGCTGCGCTGCGATGCAACGCGCATCGTGACGTACTCGATGGACTACGGTTTCGGGAACAAGAACTTCTCGTTCCTGGGCCAGGGCAACTTCAACCATCACAATCTCAGTCACAGCGGAACCGACGCGTCGACGATTGCTTCGCACAAGGCGATCGTTCGCTGGTACATGGACCGCGTCGCCGACTTCCTCGCGACCCTGGATGCGATCGACGACGGTGGCGCTACCCTTCTCGACAACAGCGTCGTCTACGTCGGCAGTGACATGGGCGATCCTTGGCCGCACTCGGGACAGAATCTCACTGCCATGCTCGCAGGCGGCGGTGCGGGAGCGCTGGATCCCGGTCGCCTCATCGACGCCGGCGGAGCGTCCTACCAGAGCGTGCTCCTTGCAATGGCGTATGCGATGGACGCGAATCTCGGCTCGTTCTCCGGGGAGAGCACACCATTCGGAGGGTTGTAGCCACGTCGCTTCGGGACCTGGATCAAGTCCGCGAGTGCTTGTGTCCGAGTCGGTCACTCGCCAAGAATTGCGCCGGGGGCTTGACCGCCGCGACCGATCGAAGCGAGGCTGCCGCATGCATCGCGATACGATTGTGGCTGTATTGGCCGGCCTCTCCGCCGCTGGCACCCTCTCAGGATGCCGCAGCGGCCAGGCGACGCCCTCTACCGAAGTCCCGTCGCCCACGGTTCAAGAGTCAGCGGCGGCCGAAGAGCATTCTTGTGGCAACCACGCGGAGGGGGCGTGCGGCGGCGAGGTATCCGAGCAGCCAACAGCGGCGTTGGCCACCGAGCGCAACTTCGAGGTCGCGGTGGGGAAATTCGCCGAGCTGAACATGACGCTCCGCAAGGGCGCGACGGTCCGAGTCGTCTTCTCCTCGGCGGGCGGTGCCGTGACGTGGAACGTCCATAGTCATGCTCACGGTGGCGGCACGAACATCCACGATGAGGGCTCATCCAGGGACGGAACCATCGAATTCACCGCTCCCGACGATGGCGTATTCTCAGTCTTGTGGAAGAACGACGCCGAGGCTGCGACGCCCCTGGAGGTCGCGGTCGAGCTCGGTGAGGGCGCGAGCGTGCATTCTTGGATGCCCGAGTAGAATACGGTCGGCGACGCGGCGGCGACTGTCGTTGTCGCCGGTCAGCGCACCGCGCAGTGTCTCCCAGGGTTACAAGATCAGACTTGCCCGGCGCAGGCGGCCCGCCTACGGTTTGCCGTGATGGCGGATAGCGTTTTGAAGAAGGGCTGCATCAGTAGGTTCGCGTCGACGTGGATTGTCCTCACTGTCCTGCTCGCGTGTGATTCGGGGGAGACCACCGGCGGCGCGAAATCAGGCGGGGAGGGGCCGGCCAAGGAAGCCTCGACGGCCAAGCCCGAAAAGAAGCCGACGGATGCGGGCAAGCCGACGGATACGGGCAAGCCGACGGATACGGGCAAGCCGACCGATGCGGGCAAGCCGACCGACGCGGGCAAGCCGATCGATGCGGACAAGCCGACCGACGCGGACAAGCCGACCGACGCGGACAAGCCCGATGGAAAGGCGATCTTCTCGAAGAAATGCAAGACGTGCCACGGCCCAAAGGGCGACGGCAAGCCAAAAGGCAAGGCACACCACAAGATGCCCGACTGGACCGAAGCCGGGTGGAAGACGACGCGGCCGCTCGAGGACGTGATCGGGATTGTGACCGGCGGCGTCGCCAAGACCAAGATGAAGGCATTCGGGAAGAAGCTCAGTTCCGAAGAGATCCTCGCGGTCGCCGAGTACGCGCGTTCTTTGGGGAACTGAGCGTCGGACAGCTTGTCAGCGCCTCGCATCCCCGGGGCCGCGGTTCCGAGCCGGAGCGATGCCGATGCCGATACGCAATCGTTCAGGCGATTTCAGCCGAGTTCGGGACCCGTGAAACCGTGAAAATCCGGATTCTTTGATGACTTCGCCCGACGGTGGCCAATCCCTGACATGCGGCGCAAAGAAACACGGAGCGAGCCCATTCGCCGGTTTGGTCTCGGTCTCGCTCTCGCGATGGGATGCGGCGATGGCGGGGTCGCCACAACAGAAAGTGACGGTGGCGAGGCCTCGGCCACCGGGAACACGGGGCCTGCCTCCACAGGCGGGACGAGTTCAACTGCGGCCACCAGCGCGAGCGACGAGACGGTTGGAACGTCGCTGGACGGATCGGAGTCGAGCGCTGGTAGCGAGACCGGCGCCCCGATCTGCGCGACGCCTCAGGTTTCCGGAACGGTGTCGACCACGGACGGTCTCGGCATCGAGGACGCTCGAGTCACAGTTGCCACCGCCGATCTTTCTTCTGTGTTCGAGACCCGAAGCGCGGCCGACGGCAGCTTCAGCCTCGCGGTGCCCAACGGGCAGTACCAACTTGGGGCCTCGCTTCGCCAGCGGGCGTATGCGCAGGAGGCTGTCGTCGTCGATGGAACCTGCCCTACGCTCGACCTGCAGCTGGGACCGGAAACCGAGCAAGGCACGTGGACGACGATCTCGGACACGGCTCCGGAGTTCTTCGCCGGTACGCCTTCGGGCACGCTCTTGCCGGACGGGCGTGCCATGTTCTGTCATGACACGCAGGACTCGGTGATCATCGATCCCGAGGATGGCGGCAAGACGTTTGGTGCGCTCTCCCAAACGTCGCAGGGCTGCCACATGCAAACCGTCCTGAGCGATGGTCGACTCCTTTTCGTCGGTGGCCAAGACCCCGCGGATCCCGGTGCGTTCACGAACGGGATCCCCTATGTGAAGACGTACGACCCTGCCACGAACGTCTGGACGCAGCTCCCCGACCTGAACGAACCCCGCTGGTACCCCACCGTGTTCCGTCTCTCCGATGAGACCATTGTGGCGTGCGGCGGGGGACAACCTCCAGACGCGGCTCGAACCGACACCTGCGAGATTTTGGACTTTGCCACGGAGGCATGGACTCCGACCGGATCGATGCTGGAACCGACGGAGTACTCGCCCGCGGCGCTGCTCCATACGGGTCAAGTGCTGGCCACGTGGTCGCCGCCGCAGCTGTTCGATCCGTCGACGGGGCAGTGGGCTGCCACCGGAACTTTTGTGCAACCGAACCGAGGCTTTCCTGACCACGCGGATCACAGCCTGATCGTGCTCGCCGACGGTTCTGCGCTGATCGTTGGCGTCGAGGCTGCGGCGGGGTCGAGTATGGTGGAACGATATGCTCCGGAGTCCGGGCAATGGACCACGGCCGCTTCGCCTTCCGTGATTCGAAGCCAGCCTGAGGTCGTGGCCCTTCCCGATGGCCGGCTCCTGGCGGCGGGGGGGTTCTGGGAAGGTGGCCGCGATGTTGATTTCGATCCCTCGTGGCGGGCGGTGGCAGTCGCGGACCTCTATGACCCCGAGGAGGACAGCTGGCGCGGGGTCGCCCCGATGCTGATCCCGCGCGAGTATCACGCGTTGACGCTGTTGCTGCCCGACGGGAGGGTGATGACCACCAGCGGCGGGAGCGATCAAGCCTCGGGTGCAGGAACAAACAACGACGTCGATGTGTTCGAGCCGCCCTACCTGTTTCGGGGACCGCGACCGCGACTGGAATCGTTGTCCACCACGGATCTCGAGCGCGGCGCGACGATCAGCGCCCAGTTCAGCCGAACGGCGGCCCCAACGGCGGTTGTTCTCGTGGGCGCGGGCGCGACGACCCACTGGGTCGATGGTGGTGTGCCTCGTCGGTTGGAGCTTCCACTCCGTGTCTCGCCAGAGGGCGGCCTGAGCTTCACGGTCCCCGCTGAGCCTGCGATCGCTCCGGTTGGTTGGTATATCCTGTTCCTCATGGTCGACGACATCCCCTCCGATGGGGTTTTGGTGCGCGTGCTCGAGTAGGTGGAACGCAACTGCACCGCGTCCATGAACTCGTCGCGCGGTATGCTCCCGGCCGCATGGGCTCTACGCTTGCGCTGGCGCTGCTCCTCATGTCGGAGGTCGACATGACGTGGAAGGCACCACCGCAGTGCCCAGATGAGGCGACGGTGCAGGCACAGGTGGCCGAGTTTTTGCGGTCCTCCACCGTGAACGCGGACAGCGTGCGGGCCCGGGTCACGGTGCAGCATGGCGAAGCCGGCTGGACCGCGGACCTGGAGCTGACGGTGGGGGAGCTCACCGAGCACCGGGTCCTGCAGGATCATTCCTGCGATGTGGTGGCGACTGCGTCCGCGTTCGTGGTTGCGGTGGCGATCGATCCTGAGCTGTTGACGAGCGAGCCCGCGCCGGCCGATCCGGTCCCCGATGCTATTGACCCTGTGCCGGAGGAGCAGGTCCCGCCGGTGAGACCAGATCCGCCCCCAGATCCGCCCTCGAACATCCCAGAGGAGCCCGCGCCTACGCCCACGCCACGTCGAGCGATCTTCGGTGCGCTGCGACTCGGGCCCGCGCTCGATGTGGGGGCGTCCGCAGGTCCGGCCGTCGGCCCGCATCTGACCGGGAGCTTGCTGATCGGTCCGTGGCGGATCGAGGTCCCGATGGTCGCGTTGTTCGGCCAGCGCACCTCGGTCGGTGCCGGCACCGTGCAGACGACACTGTGGGCGGCGGGGGTTCGCGGATGCCGGGAGCTGGGACGCGCAACACTTCGGGTTCCGCTCTGCGTCGGCGCCCAGGGGGGGCGATTTCGGGCTCGGGCCCGTGGATATGACGAGGTGGGCTCGGCGGTCGCCCCCTGGTTTGCGCCCACCGCCGATGTGGGCCTGCACTGGGCGTTCGCCTCCCGGTTTGCCCTCCGGGGGGGCGCAGGCGCGGTGCTACCGGTGCTTCGGCCCCGGTTTGAGGTCGACAATGTAGGCCTGGTGCATCGCGCGGGTCCGGTCGCGTTTCGAGCCGAGTTGGGAATTGAGCTTCGTTTTCCTTGATGAACCGGGGTTCGGGTGGACAATCCCGGGTGTGGGAGGAGAGTCCGCTGCGACCCAAGCCGCACGCGCGCCGTCGCTTCGCGAGCTCTTCGAGGCCCACTACGCCTTCGTCTGGAGAACCATGCGCCATTTCGGACTCGACGAGGCTGCCGCCGACGATGCTGCCCAAGACACCTTCGTGGTGGTGCATCGACGCCTGCCGGACTACGACGGTCGCACGCACATCCGCGGATGGCTGTACGGGATCGCGCGTCGGGTGGCGAGCACCACCCAGCGCGGGGCGGTCCGGGCTCGTCGCCGGCTCGATCGCTACGAGGTACCGGTCTCGGCCGTCGATCCCGACGATGCGATCGCCCGGGGGGAGGCGAACACCTGGGTGGCGGAGTTCCTCGAAGGCCTGTCGCCGCCGCAACGCGACGTGTTCTTTCTGGCCGACATCGAAGGCCTCTCGGCGAAGGACGTGGCCTCGACCCTGGGCGTCAACGTGAACACCGCGACCTCGCGGCTTCGATTGGCACGCGAGCGCTTCGACCAAGCGTTGCAGCGTCGCAAGGCTCAGGGGCAGCGGGAAGGAGAGCGCCGTGGACGATGAAGCACGAGAACTTCTAGCCGGGTTCTCCCGCGCGCAATCTCCGGGCGCGCCGCGGCAGGCCCAGGCGTGGGAGGCGATTCAAGGGAGGATCGCGATCGGCGATGTTGGGCCGCTGGGCTCCGAAGGCGCATCGTCGGCAGGCGTTTGGGGGAAGGTGGCGCTCGCCGTCCTCGTCGGCGGTGCGGTCGTCCTCGCACTCCTCGGCGTGGGCACGAGCGGTGGTGACTCGCCGAACACGGCCGACCCGATGCTCTCGCGCATTGTGATGCCGAGCGCGGATCCCCAGCCCGAGGCGGTAGAGCCGACACAGGTCCCCGATCCGGGGGCGGCCCCAGTTCGGCTCGAGGTGCCAAGTGCCGAGTCGCCGGCCCCGGTTGCCGCCAAGCGGTCGCCGCCTCGCCCCAAGCAGGTCGCCGCTGCCACGCCGCCGACATCGCCTCCGGTGCCGCCGGCCTCCTCGCTCGCCGAGGAGATGAAGCTTCTGCGTCGCGCGTCGACCCAGCTGGAGACCAAGGCCTTCTCGAAGGCCCTGGCGACCCTGGCGGAGCACAAGCGTCGGTTCCCCCGGGGGGCGCTATCCGCCGAACGCCAGATTCGAACCGCCGAGGTGCATTGCAAGCGCGGAGCACCAAAGGCGGCACGTCGGGTGGTCGAGGCCTTTCTTCGCGCCCATCCGCAGACCACGCTGCGCACGCGAGCGCTGGGGATCTGTAGAGCAGAGGCCGAGGGCACGCCATGACCCGGAGGCGATCGTGGGCGTGGTTGCTGGTCGGTCTGTTGGCTTCGGCGTGCAACGACCGCTACACCATCGGTGCGGAGCATCCTGCCTCGTCCACCGGCAACGCGACCTCGACGTCCACCGGCGAACACACGGGGACCACCACGGACGCGGCTACCGAAGCGGGTTCCGGTTCCGGCTCGAGCTCCGGCTCGAGCTCTTCGGGAGCCCCACTGTGCTCCGCCGAGCTGGGAGCAACGCCTTGCGAAACATGCCTGGGGGGCGAGTGCTGCGATCCCGTGCTGGCCTGTCTGGACCTCGACGCCTGTCGCTGCGTGCTGGAGTGCCGCATCGAAGGGCATTCCCTTGAGTCCTGCGAGACGGACTGCGGTGGGGGCATGCCGGCCAGTACGGTCCTGCACGAGTGTAGCTTCGATGCTTGTGAATCCTGTTTCTAGAGCGGCTCCGGCCGCGGTGCTGCTGGCCCTGATGCTCGGCTGCGCAGCCGAGCCGGCGGCCCCGCGTCTGTCGCATGACCGCGATCTTCAGCCGCTGTGGGATGCCAAGTGCGCGGACTGCCACATGGGCACGCAAGCGTTCGGCGGCTTGTTCCTCGATCCGGGTCATGCGTACGAAAATCTGGTCGGCGTCCCAGCGTCGCAGCTTCCGACGATGGTCAGGATCCGCGCCGGCGACCCGAAGCGAAGCTATGTTTGGCTCAAGCTCAAGGGCACGCATCTGGAGGCAGGGGGATACGGGGAGCCGATTCCGGTGGTGTTGACGGACCTTGAAGAGGCCCGAATCCTGGGCTGGATCGAGCAGGGCGCTCCGCGGTAGAGCGCCCTGCGTTATTTCGCGATGGCCTGACGATTTGTTGATGAAGCGCAGTCCGGACGGCCAATCCTGGGCATGCGACCTTGGAATCGACGGCACGTCTGCTGGACCGCGACCGCCCTGATGCTTCTGAGTAGCGGATGCCCAACCTCGGATGACGATGCGGGCGCCGACACCGACGCCGCGTCCTCGACCGAGGCGACGCCGTCTACGAGCGACACCGCGAACCCGTCCGGCACCGGCACCAGCAACGCCACCGCAGGATCGCAAACCGGCACGCCAACCTCGGGACCGAGCACCTCGGGTGCCGAGTCGGGAACCGGATCCGAGGGCGGCACCGGCGAGCCGTCCTGCGACGCGCTCCCCACCTTCGAACGGGACATCGTGCCGATCCTCCAAGTCAGCTGCGGTGGGGGGGACAACAGCTGCCACGATCGCTCGGCCTACGCGGCGACGTTTGACCGAGACTGCCGCGGGTGGCTGTCCCTCGAGGACGCACCCCTGGGCGCGGAGGTTTATGGCGGCGCGACCAAGGGCGACGCGACCGGATGTCCGGACATGCCGCTGTACGAGCGCTTGCTGGAGCTCGATGCGTGGCAATGCGAGGTCTACGACGAGCCCGCCGCATATCTCGTGCCGTGCGACCCCGACTCGAGCTACCTGTATCGAAAGATCGTCGGCGACGTGTGCAACCTCGACATTCCGTCCAAGAATCAGAGCAACGTGCCGTCGTTGACCATGCCCCAGGAGCCCTATGAACTCTCCGATCAGGGGCAGCAGATGATCTACGACTGGATCGCACGCGGTGCGCCGCGGGACGGGCAGGGGTGTCAGGAACTTTGCGAGGCCGACGAGGGCTCGAGTGAGTCGGGCGATGATGGGTCGCCGGTCGCGTCGATCAACCACCCCGGAGAGGGGGAGAGCCGGTCGGTCGGGGTCGCGATTCCGTTCATCGGTGAGGCCAGCGATCCCGAAGACGGAGTCCTGGAGGGAGCATCGATGGCCTGGACCTCGAGCGAAGAGGGCTCGATCGGGTCCGGTGGAATGTTCGAGTGGACACCGAGCGTCGTCGGCGAGCACACCTTCACGCTGACCGCGAGCGACAGCGACGGCAATGATGTAACCGACTCGGTCACGCTGATGATCGTGCCGTAGTCCGGGTGGCTCCGAACCCGGGATCCGCAAGGTGCTAGCCTCGCCGTCGCATGGGATCCCAAGGTTCGCATCTCGCCCTCGCCCTGTCGCTGTTGTTGTTGGCGTGCGCGCCTCAGGCTTCGAGCGATGCAGTCCGATGTCCCGAGCCCGTCACCGCAACTGTGCCGACGAATGACCCGTTCGCGGTGGTTCGCCTCTACCTTGAGGCGAACGCGGCGGGCGACCTCGATGCTGCGGCCCTGCTCGTGACGGACGAGTCGGTCGTGTTCGAGTCCGGAGGCGATGAGGGGTCATGGTCGCACTATCGGGAACATCACCTCGGCCCGGAGGTCGCGATGTTTGCGGAGTTCGACATCCGCTCGGGAGACCCGCAGGTAAGTCTCAGCACCGACCGTTCGCTCGCCTCCGTCACGCTGCCGATCGAGTACGACATCGAGCTGAAGGACGGACGCGAGATCGAGAGCAGGGGGACCGTCACGTTCGTGCTGCGCTACGAGGGCACGCAGTACCTCATCGAGCACATTCACTGGTCATCTCGACCCCGCGCGGCACCCCGGCCTCCGCAGGTCGCCGCTGAGGTCGCGACGTACAAGGCGGCGAAAGAGGTTTTTGCGAAGCACTGCGGTGGTTGCCATGCTCGGGGTGGGGCGCAGTGGAGCGAGAAGGCTGCGGCCCACTTCGACATGTCGAGCTATCCGTTTGGGGGCCATCACGCAGCCGAGATCGACCAAGAGGTCCTTCGTTCGCTGGGGCAGTCCGGACGCGGGGCCACGATGCCGAAGTCTGCACCTGGGAGTCTTTCGCCGGACGAGATGGCTTTGATCGCGAGTTGGGCCCGAGCATTCGCAGTCGCCAAGGACGCTGGATTTCACGGCGAAGCGAGCCATGGTGACAAAGGCCATGGTCACAAGTGAACGACCCGCAGTCCGCTACAAGGTGCTGACGTCGAACGGGCCGAGCATCTCGGTGTACGTCCTCTGCCGGTCCTCCGACAAGACGGTGTAGCCGGCAAGTGCTGGCACGCTCGGACTCAACGCAGTGCCGCCGCCGAGCCGGGCCTCGCCCAGCACGGTGACGACATACGTATCGGCGCGTCCCGTCGGGGCCTGGATCGTGACATCGACGAGGCCGTCGACCGCCGAGGGGCCGAAGCCTCCGTGCCCGCCCGCGTAGCATTGGAAGTACAGGCGATGCTGGGCTTCGACTCCGGCACCGTCGATGGTGAGCATGCCGGTGGCCGTCAAGCCATCGGTCTCAGTGGAGTCGTCGTAGTCGAACTCGTGGGAGCCCGGAGTCACCAGCGTCGCCGCGTGCACTCGCACTCGCTCTACGTGGTGGGAGAGTTCGTCGTCGAGCCGGTATCGGAGCGGGGTGGCGAGTTGGGCGTCCAGGGGCTCGCCATCGATTCCATCGAGGCAGCTTCTCGGACCATGTGGGTGGCGGCGGTTGAGGGCGAGGCGGGCGGTCGTCGGTTGTGTCGCCGGTCTCTGCTCCGCTGGATACGCCGCTCTCGCTTGGGCTGGATGGGCCGGTCCCGTCGTTGAAGTCGGTCGAGACTCCGGCCCCCGACGTCGAGCCCGGCGGCATCGCGTTGTCGGTCGTGCCGCCGCCATCTCCAGCCGAGCCGCTCGCGAGGTCGCGGCCGACGCAGCCGTAGAACAGGACCACAACGCCGAATCCAAGACGGAACCGCTGCGTGGTGGAACATCGTCAGAGCTTCCCAGGGTCTGGCGGTTGCATCCCGTCGTTGCATGCGACACATTGTCGCATGGGATGGTGACGAAGCGCTCTAAACAACCGACTGCCGGCTCAAATGCTGGGGCCTCATCGCACTCGCGGATCTCGAGCGCGCTGTCGGAGGGCAGCTCCCCGGTCAGGAGTGAGCCATGAGCGAGCGAGATGACGGCGTCGCCGTGCCGTGGACGCGCAGAAGGTTCAGCGCCGCTGTTGGGGCCGCACTTGTGCCCATTGGGTGTGGTCAGCCGTCGCCGGGTCCGGCCCCGGCGCGAGCCTTGACCGCCCAGGACCGTCTGCTTGCCGAGTTCCAGGGCGCCTACCCAGACGAGATGGCGGCGACCGGCCGGGTGCATGAGGTGGAACTCGTCGCGGGGCCGACCACGCTTGAGGTCGGTGAGCAGCCTGCGATGCAGGTGTGGGCATACAACGGTCAGGTCCCCGGTCCCACGCTTCGGATCCGGCTTGGGGACACGCTCAAGGCTCGCTTCGTCAATCGGCTGCCGATGTCGACGACGATCCATTGGCATGGGGTGCGGGTCCCCAACGCGATGGATGGCGTCCCCCATGTCACGCAGCCGCCGGTCGAACCTGGCGGGACGTTCGACTACGAGTTCACACCGAAGGATGCCGGCACCTACTGGTTCCACCCGCACGTGCGCGGCAGCGAGCAGGTCGAGCGCGGCCTGGTCGGGGTGTTGATCGTCGAGGATCCCGTCCCCGACCCGTATTCGCAGGACGTGCTGTGGGTCCTCGACGATTGGCGCCTCGATCCCACGGGGCAGATCGATGGAAAGTTCAACACGCGGCACGACCTCGCACACGACGGGCGATGGGGGCGCATGCGGACGGTCAACGGACGCAGCGACGAGGTGCTCCGGGTCCGTCCGGGCGAGCGTATTCGCTTGCGGATGCTCAACTGCGCCAACGGACGCGCCGTGGTGCCGCACTTCGGGTCGCTGCGGCCCAAACTGCTCGCGGTCGATGGCAAGTATCTACGCGCGCCGATCGAGATGCCCCGGTTCGAGATGGCACCGGGCAACCGGCTCGACGTCGACATCACGTTCGATCTGGTGAGCGAACGGGTCCCGGTCTCGGATCTATTCTCGCCCTCACGGCCACATGTGCTCGGGTCGATCGAGATCGATGGCGAGCCGGTCGACACGCCGCAGTTCGAATCGCCGGCCGCCGCACATGTGCCCCGTTGGACAGGGGGACTCGAACAGCCCGTGCACCATGACTACCGGATGAATGCACGGCGCGGAGGAGAGCACGGCATCGAGTGGATGTTCGACAACCAGCCCTTCACCGGGCACGACGCACACACGATCTCGATAGACCTCGTCCGGCACCGCTTTCATCGGGTGCGGTTCTCCAACGAGTCAGGCCGTCTGCATCCGATCCACATGCACGGAACGTTCTTCCGGGTGCTCGCGCGCAACGGTGTGCCGGTGGATGAACCCTTCTTCCGAGACACCGTGCTTGTCCGAGGGCGCGAGACCGTCGACCTCGGCATGGTCCCGACCGATATCGGCAAGTGGATGGTCCACTGCCACATTCTGGAGCACGCCGAGTCGGGCATGATGACGCTCGTCGAGGTCCACGACGACGATTGGGCGCCCTCGCGGAGCTGAGCACACATCGCCGTGTTCCTGGAGGCTCTACGACGATCTGGGTGCCGCGACCGCGCCACTCGCGATGGGCAAGACGAGCCTACAGCGCGGCGGCGTCGTGGCCGGCGATCGTTCCGCTGACCACCTCGCGGCCGGAGAACGTGGAGAACTCCACCACGATATCCATGGGCGACGTCGGCTCCAACGCATCCCCTCCGCCCAGCCGCGCGGCTCCGGCCACCGAGACCCGAGCGTCGGCGACGTTGGTGACGCCCTCCACCACGATCTCGAGACGACCGTCCAAGCCGCTGGGACCGAAGGCGCCGTGCCCACCATCGTAGCAGGAGAACTCGATCGTGTGCGCGGACGCGAAGCTCCCGAACGGCTCGATTGTGATCGAACCGGTCGCGCGCAGAGACCCCGAGAAGAAGGTGATCGGATCGTTGTACGCGTGTGGGTCCGTGCCAAGTCCGTCGCTCACCGCCACGCGCTCCTGCACGCGTTGGGTGTGGTGTCGCGCCTCGTCGAGCAGCCGAAAGAGAAGCTGGGCGGCTTGCTCGGCATCCGCGGGCCCAGCCTCGAGCCCCGCGATGCACTCCGGTGACCAGTCCCAGTCCCCGAGACTGCCCGAGTCCGAGGAGCTGTCGGACCAGGAGTCGGACCCGCCGGTGCTCGAACCGGCTCCGTCCGACGTCCCGTCAGCGTGTGCCCCTTTCGGCGTGGAGACGGCGGGTCCGCACGCAATCCCCATCGCAGCACTCAACATCAGCAACGCACGGGGCACCATGTCTGTAGGGTGGGGGAGGACCAGCGACTTGGGAATTCGTTTCTCCCGCACGCGAACGTGCGTTTTTTGTGAACGATGTCTCGGGGAGCAGGGAAGGGGAGCCGTCGTCCGGGGCAGGGCTAGCGTTCTCAGTACGGGGCTGGAAGGGAAGAGCACACGCGGTCGATAGGCGTACAGGCTCCGTCATCGCAGTAGCTGCCTTGCACGCATCTGCTGTCAAACCAGCCCTCGCACGGGGAGCCCACGGCCTCGCGAAGCTCGCAGACCTCGTCACCGCAATAGGTTTCCGAGATGCAGGGGAGGTTGTACGCGTCGGGGAAGCGACATGTTTGCCCCAGGCTCAGCGGCGCAACGCACGTCTGTTGATCCGGGTGACAGGTGAGTTCGGAGGCGCAGGGGGTGCCCATGCAACTCTCGCCCTCGCCCCTTGGCGCCCGGCAGGTTTCTTCAGCGCAAGTCAGTCCGGCGGCACAGCTGTTGCCCGAGGCGCACGCACTGCCCTCTTCGAGTTCGAGGGAGGCGACGCACTGGCCAACGCCGTCATCGTCGCAGAACAGACCGGGCCCGCAGCGCCGGTGGCCTCCGCGCTCATCGCAGGCATCCCCCTGTGCGAGCGGGGTCTCGTCGTCGCAGACCGCGTAGCCGTGCCCGCCCTGACAGGTCAGCCCATCTCTGCACGTCGAGACGAGTGCCTCGAAGCCCGAAGACTCCGTCGGCAACCGGCAGTTTTCACCCGGTCCAAGGTTCAGGCGGAACACCACGCAGTCCACCTCGCACGGTCGCGGGTCATCAGCCCCAACCCCACACTCGGTCTGCTGCCAGCACCGTGCCTGCTCCCGCAAGCACTCCGCATCGACCTCGGCGTCTGGTGACTCCGCGGCTCGTTCTTCGAGGGCCAAGAGCGAGCGCTCGTGCCCTGCTTCGCAGGTGGCTTGGTCGAACTCCGCGTCACAGCCGCAGCCGAAGTAGCGGCCACACATCGCAGCGGCCAGTCCGCGCACATCGTCGGTCTCGGTTTCGCCGGCACATCCGGTGACCGCAAGGAGGGACGAAGTCAGGGTCGCGGCCAGAACACGGAATCGCACGGGGCGGATCGATGCAAGGATCGCACCACCGCCTACTGCCTAGTGTCTATCTTGCACCGTGCGAATGCACACGACCTTGTCGCCTGATCCAACGACCTGGATGTCCCGTCTCGCATCGGAGACCGCGCTCGCGACACAACACAGTCCGGTTCCGTTTCAGCGAGATTCCCGTGGTTCGCGTCCGGGGCTCAATCTTGGCCTCAACCCAGGGCCACTGAAGCGCATCGAAAGGCAAGTGGATGGTCCACCGCTTCGCCGCAGGGCTGCGCATCTTCTGCCGGCGCGATACTCATCGCTCATGACCCGGTGGCTTCTGTTCTGTGCGCTTGTGACGGTCGGCTGCACGACCTCCTCCGACGATGTCGATCTCGCTGCCGCGCAGCGCGACTGTGAGCTGTACGCAGAGAACTGCGTGGGGTGTCACGGCGTGGCGGGCCACGGCGATGGCCCGCACGGGACGCACCTGGAACCGCCACCCACGAACCTCCTGGCAGCGGGAGAGCTGCATCCGTCGGAGGCCGAATGGATGGCGGCGGTTCGTGATGGGCGACCGGCCAACGGGATGCCCGCGTTCTCCGACATCTTGGACGAGATGGGCATGCTGGGCACGCGCGACCACGTCCTTCGGCTTCACGAGGGAACCGCACCCACCTGCAGCGGCGCGCCCGGGACGACAAGCCTCACCGAGACTTCCGGACAAGGAGGCAGTACCGGCGACGCGGGGACCGAAGCCACCGGCGATCCGAGCGCCGGAAGCACCGGAGCCGCCACGTCGGGTGCGGACACTGGCAGCAGCGGGGGCGACCCTCCGACAACCGGGTCCGATGCGTCCTCCTCATCCTCGGGTGGCGATGACGTGTCCCAGGAATGCCTGGACTGGTGCGCCTGCCTCGAGCCGGCATGTTCGGCGGTGGTCGGCTACCCGTTCGAGTCCTCGGACGCCTGCCACACCGAGTGTGCCACCCGAACCGCAGAAGAGATTTCGTGTTGGCAGGGGTTCTGCGAGTCCGTCGCCGGTAACCCGGCGCTTGCGGATCACAACTGCGCCCACGCCTGGGGAGAGCTCGGCCTCGCCGAGTGCTAGAATCCGGGTTGGTACGTCCTCGGTTTCTGCGGGCAGATCGGCTCATCGTCGGTCTCGGCACTACGCCCTCCTGGCAGCAGCTTCCGAGCGTGCACCCATCCCGGGACGTACTGCAGGCTGCGCCATCCTCAAGCGGGACCTCGCACTACTCGGCGCCGCACCACGCGGTCTGGACACAGCGCAGCGCGCCATCGGGGAAGCGGCAGTCCTCTCCGAGTTCGGCCAGCTCGACGCACAACTTGTCGACCGGGCGACAGGTCCGGTCGTCGCTGCAGCGGATGTCCTCGCAGCCTCTCCCAGCCCTGAGAGGGGAACACATTCGAAGCGGTCACCGCACATGAGGCTGTCCCCGCACCGCCGAGTCAGCGAGAGGTCGTCGCAAAACGTCTCCGGCTTGGAGTGGTCCCGGCGTCGCGCAAGCCGCACCGCCATGGAAGCTAACGCAGACGAGACCCGGCTCGCAGTCGGACACGAATCCTCTTGGGCTGCAGAGATCGGAGTGGCTCTCGCCTAGGCCCTCGGGTCGGCAGTCCTCGCCGACGCCGAGATTGGAGCGTGGCTCAGGCGAGTCGACCCATGCGAGGCGCGGTGCTCTGCCGCTTGCGGAGTCGCTACGGCAGTATTGCGGCGCCAACGGATGCGCCGTGCTGCCACACTTCGAGTCACTGCGTCCCAGCTACTCCCAAAGCTTCGATCTGCGGATTCTTGTGTGCGCTCCGATTTGATTGGAGGTTTTTCGACAAGAGCCTCCACGGAGCGGCGTGCGACCTGCATCGATGGCCGCGGTTGCGAGGCAGGCCAGCATGCGACATGTTGTCGCATGTCCGCTCAAAGGAAGTCAACGTGGTCTATCCCGAACATCATCTTCGCCACGTCACTCGTTCTCACCGCCGGTTGCGACAAGGAATCCGCTACGAGGAGCGAAAAGGATGCGGAAGTCACCGAGACCAAGGCAGAAGCGGAGCTAGAGCTGGAGCCGGTCGTCGATGCGTACGAGAGCGTCCGGGCCGCACTGGCCGGGGACGATTTGGGTATGGCGACCTCGGGTGCATCGGCACTTCGCAGTGCCGCGAGGACGGCGTCGTTGGACGCTCTGGCATCCGCATCGGAGTCGCTTGCGAAGGCCCCCTCCGGCGATGCGGATGCCGTGCGTAAGGCATTTGGAGGTGTTAGCCACGCGTTGATCAGCGCTCTGTCCAAACACTCAGAGCTTCGCCAGACCCTCCACGTCTTCGAGTGCCCGATGGCACCGGCCTACGGCAAGTGGGTTCAGCGCGACGCGAACCTTGAGAACCCCTACATGGGCAAGTCGATGCTGAAGTGCGGAAGCGCTTCGGAATGGGATGCCTAGAAGCGAGGCTGGCACCTCCTCGGTACTTGCGGTCAGCTCGGCTCGGCGTCGGTCTCGGCGCAGACGCCCTCCTGGCAGCTGCTTCCCAGCGCGCATTCATCCCTGGGCATGCTGCGGGCTGCACCACCCTCCAGCGGGATTTCGTATTGCTGCTCGCCGCACTACGCGGCCGGGGACAGCCCAGCGCGCCATCGAGAAAGCGGCAGTCTTCTCCGACATCGGCCAGCTCGACGCACGCCTTCTAGGGATTCAGGAGCGCTTCGCCGGTGGTGCTCGCACCTTTTCGGACCGATGTGGTCCCGACCCGTCATCTCGCGCGACGGCATCGACTGCGAGTGACCCAGGGGGTCCCGGACGCTCACCTGAAGTTGTGCTTGAAGCCGGCGATCAGCGAGAAGCGCTGCCCGGGCCGCAGCCCGAACGGTCGTCGTGAGACCGCGTAGCTGGCACGGGTGGCGTTCCCAAGGTTGAGATAGATCTGCGCTCGGCGGGTGATGAAGACGTTGCCGCCAAGATCGAGGGTGACGAACCGATCGATCCGCTCTTGGGATGGGATTGCGCCTTGCCCGGGGACGTCTCTCATCTGCCCGTTGAAGTGGAGCTGCGCGTGGCCGCCCCAGCGCCGCATGCCCCCGGCGAATTGCAGGGACGCGACATGCTCCGGAACGTACGGCACCTTGTCGCCACGTTCGACCTCGCCCAAGAACGGGCTGGAAGATGAGAACGTGTTGGAGAATCGCGTCCACGTATAGGTATAGGTCGCGGTGGTGTCGATCCAACCGGCGCCGCCGAGGTCGGTTCGATAACCAGCCAGCGACTCGGCGCCGGCGATGAGGACTTCGCCGCCGCTGAACTGCGCTCCGACTTCGGCGGAATCACATCCTTGCGAGAACGTGCAGTTGCTGACGAGATTGGAGTAGTCGTTGGCGAACGCGATGCCCTCGGCGCGAAACCCCTTGTGCGTGGCTCGAAGCCCTGCCTCGTAGTTGATGCTGCGCTCGGCTTGCACGGAGGCGCCGCGGCCTGGCGCCTTGGGGGAGAAGCCCGAGTGCACCCCGCCCAGCACGCCAAGCCACGGGGTCGCCTGGACGTGGAGCCCGACGCCGGGAAGGAACACTGTGTCCACGGAGGTGATGGTCTCCGGGTCGACGGCCGGGTCCGGCGCGGTGTCTTGGAACTCGGTACGGATCACCTCGACCCGGGCGCCGGGGCTGAGCGTAAACCGGTCGACGATGCGGATTTCGTCCGCGACGTGAAAAGAGCCGGCGAGGGCCTCTCCTCGGTTCTGGGCGACGAGCTGCTGGGTGCCCGTCACGAGCACCGGAGAGCCGCTGAGCATCGCGTACTGGTCCTCATCCTCGATCCGGGAGACGCGGTCGAAGTGAAGGCGAGCGCCGACCTCGATCACCTGGTCCACGTACCGAGTGTTCGGCGAGATGCGGAGCGTGTTCTGCCAACCCTGCGAGACGAAGTCCCGCTGGTTGGTGCCGATGAGCAGGTTCTCCTCTGCGCTGGTCGAGTCGGACTCGCCCCGGAGGACAGACAGCAGGATCCCGTTGGCGCCCGCGCTGGGGTCTTGAAAGAACGAGTATGGGTCGGGGGCCGTCGTCCCGGCGAAGCGGTTGAACTTGGTCCAGGCGCGCGAGAAGTCGTGCCGATACAAGGTGCTCTGGTACTCGACGATGCCGGTCGCCATGAAGTACGCGGCCTGCGCTTGGGTGCGCCACCAGTCCATGCGGTCCAGTGCAGAGGCCCGGTAGCGACGGTAGGGGCTGTCGTCGAAGTCTTCTTGTGTCAGCCCGAGATAGGTCTCGTTGGAGACCTCGGTCGAGAGCCCAAACTTCACGTCGAACTGCTGATACACGCGTGCGCCGGGGTCGCCGTGCAGTCGCGCTTTGAGCATGAACTCGTTCTTGCGGAAGCCGGTATCGCCGCCCCCGTCGAGGTCCTTGAACCCACTTGCGCGAACTCGGGCGCCTTCGAAGAGGACGCCGAAGCGCTTCCAGCTCTTGCCAGCGAAGCCGTGCAGCTTGCCGTAACCCCATGTGCCGGCGGCGATATCGACGCCCGTCTCGAGGTCCTGAGGGATTTCCCGGGTCTGGAGGTTGACGGCCCCGCCGATTGTGTTCGGGCCGAAGCGGACCGTCGCTGGGCCTTTGAAGACCTCGACGCCGACGAGCCTTGTCGTCATGGGGAAGTAGTAGGCCGCGGGTGCGGAGTAGGGGGCGGGCCCAAACAGGATCCCGTCCTCCATGAGGGTGACTTTAGAGCTGCGGTTGGGGTCGGCGCCACGCAGGCCGATGTTGGGGCGCAACCCGTAGCCATCCTCGCCGCGCACGTACACGCCGGGGACCGAGCGCAGGACCCTGTGGATGTCGTCGTGTTCCTCCCGCTCGAGAGTCTCCTCGTCGACCGAGTGCGCCGAACCAACGATCCGTGGCTGCTCTTCCGGCTCGCCGATGATCGAAACCGTGGGCGTGGCGGCATCGAATTCGTTGTCTTCGTCCTCGGCGTCTGCCGGGGAGGTCGCTGCATCTGGGCGATCCGGTGTGTTGGTCGCATTGGAGTCCGCCGGGTCATCCGGGGCCTCGGGGCTCGCACCGTCAGCGTCGCGGTCATCCGCGTCCGGGTCGAAGTCCGAGAGGTCGACGTCGACGGCATCGTTCTCGGGCACGGGCTCGTGTTCTCCCGCTTGGCTGGTCGACGAGAAAACACCGACTGCGAGAATTGCGAGCACCGCCGGGACTCTGCGAGAGCGCAGAATTAGGGCACGACAAAGAGTGATCGGATCGAGCATCGCCAGCGGCATGAGGACCCGATGGTGTTATCAGCGTTCTTGGCCTAGACCGAGTGAAAGCGGGGGGGCGGGATGAACCGGGCGTGGGCCAAGACTCAGATACCACAGCCGGGCCGGTCGTCGATCGTCACCAGGCGCGGGACTGCACGACACGACTGCCGTGGGTGATCGTCCACATCGCGGTTCGGCTGTGACCGAGCGGGACACTCTGACATCTTTGCTTGCCGTCGTCGTCCGGCCGGCCGCCGTTCTACTGCCACGCGGAGTCGCTGGGTCTGCATTGGTACGATGCTCCTATGGGCGACTGGCTCGGCAAGCTCTTCTTCCAGCAAGACAGCTTGCTGTACGCCGGTGCCCTCGGGCCGACGCAGCCGCACCGGCACCACGCGCTGCAAGTGGTGCTCTCGCTCGAGGGGTCGATCACGGTGAGCAAGGGCGATGGGACGCCCTCGGCGTGCGGGACCGCGGCCGTGATCGGACCCGATGTCGACCACTCGATCGTACGAGGCTCTCCGTCCGCGGTGTTGTTGTACGTCGACCCCGACGAGCGGCTCGGTCGGCAGACTCACAGCGTGTGCTCGCTAGACACCCCGCAGCGCTGGATCGAACGTGGGGCCTCGCTGCGGGCCTGCATTCCCGGGTCATTGCCCAAGACCTGGGACGAGGCTCGACACCTGGTCCAGACGATCAGCGACACCCTCGCGGCCTGCGACGCGGCCGGGGCGTCGGGCACCCTCCGCCGAGTCGTGCACCCCGCCGTACTCCGAGCGCGTCGCTACATTGACGCCAACCTCGCGTACGACGTTCGGGCGGACGCGGTCGCGAGCGCAGCCGGGATCTCCACAAGCCGGTTGGCACAACTCTTCGCCTCTGATGTCGGGGTTCCGCTACGCCGCTACGTTCGCTGGTGCCGGATGCGTGCCGCAACGGGGCCACTGCAGGCTGGGTCGAACCTCGCGGCCGCCGCAGCCGAGGCCGGTTTTTCCGATGGCGCACACCTGACCCGAACATTTCGTCAGATGTTCGGGATCGCGCCGTCCGAGATCATGGCCGTCGCGCAGTGGGTCGCATCCGAGGTCCCGTAATTGCTCGTTCGTTCAAGACACCGCCGGCGCGCAGCGGCACGCTGAACCCACCCGGTGGCTCACGATGCCGCG
Organism: Nannocystales bacterium; assembly: GCA_050633305.1. Taxonomy (GTDB): domain Bacteria; phylum Myxococcota_A; class Polyangia; order Nannocystales; family Nannocystaceae; genus CAJXVA01. Next base: position 48,587 of record JBOEGF010000063.1, on the reverse strand, counting down.
GAGCAGCAGACATGCCACGCAGAGCAAATAAACTCCGGACCGTCCAAACGCTGTGCAAGGTCGGCGCGTGCGAGCCCTGCTGTGGGATCGAGGTCGACATCGACGACAGCGAGCCCGGCGGAAAGATGGTGGCGGTCCGACCCGACAAGGAGCACCCGCTGTCGCAGGGCTACGCATGCATCAAGGGGCTGAAGCTGTTGGGCTACCAAAACTCGCCCGACCGACTCACGCAGCCCATGCGGCGGGACGGAGATCGGTGGGTGCCCGCGACGTGGCGCGAGGCCAGCGAGGCGATCGGAGGCAAGTTGCGCGCGCTCGCCGACCAGCACGGTCCCCGCTCGATCTCGACGTACTGGGGAAACGCGGCCGACTCCGTTGCGATCACGATGGCCAACACCTTTTGCCACGCGTTCGGATCACCCAACAGCTACAACGTGCTTTCGCTGGAGTACACCGATCGCGGCGTAGTCGCGCACGAGCTGTACGGCAACGAGAACCTTGTCCTGCAGCCGGACGTCGTCGCGGCGAAGTTTGCGATCTTGCTCGGCACCAACCCGATGGTCACGCAGGGGCTCACACTGCTTCAACGTCGTCCGCACGTCGGCGCCGATCTCAAGAAGTCAAAGGCGGCGGGGGGCAAGCTGGTCGTCGTCGACCCGCGCCGAACTCAGACCGCCGCGCTCGCCGACTGGCACGTGGCGATCCGTCCTGGGACGGACCTGTATTTCTTGCTCGCGTTGATCCGGACGATCGTCGACGAGGGGCTCTACGACGAGTCGTTCCTCGCCGAGCATACGACTGGGTTCGAGATCTGGAAGGGGTTGGCGTCTGTAATGACGCCCGAGCGTGCGGAGGAGATCACCACCGTCCCGGCGAGCACGACGCGGGAAATTGCTCGTCAGTTTGCGGCTGCCGACGGCGCCTATGTGTCGACGCGCGTCGGCGTACAGACGAGCCACAACACCGTGCTGACCGAGTGGGCGGTCGCGACCCTGTGCGCGATCACGGGCAACATAGACCGACCCGGCGGCCTCTACCACAACCCCGGTGTGCTTGACGTTTCGGCACTGATCGAGAAGTTCACCAAGCGCAAGAACACGTCGCCATCGCGGATCGGCAACTACCCGCATGTCTTCGGAGGGCTGCCATGCACCGTCCTGCCCGACGAGATTCTCACGCCCGGGGATGGCCAGGTGCGTGCGCTCGTCGTCATCGCGGGCAACCCCGTGATCAGCTTCCCGAATACTGCGAAGATCGAGGCGGCTCTCGAAAAACTCGAGCTGCTCGTGTCGGTCGATATCTTTCTGAACGACACGGCGAGCTTCGCAGACTGGGTGCTGCCCGCCGCGACGCAGTTTGAGACCGGGGGGTTCCATTTTCTGGTCAATCAGTTTGACCAGCAGCCGTACGCGGAGCTCCGACCCAAGCTGGTCGAGCCTCCGGGCGAGGCTCGGGGGGAGTGGGACATCTTCAAGGACTTGTCGCGCGCGGCGGGGGTGCCGTTCCTCAACAATCCGACCGTTGATCGTGTGGCACGGATGCTGGATGCCGTGGGGGTCGGATTCTCGCCCACGATGCTCAACCGGTACCTGCTTCTGGGCAAGACGCCGTCGTATGGAGAACTCGCCAAACACCCGCGGGGACTGCCCGGCAAGCCAATGCAGTTCGGGACGTTCTTCACCGAGCGCATCTACACGCAAGACCGAAAGATCCACCTCGCGCCCGAGGCCCTTCTCGGCGAGCTTGGCCCGGCCTTACACGATCCGCCGCTGCCGACGACCGAGCTGCCTTTCCTGCTGATCTCCGGGGCGCGGCGCAGCCAGAGCTTCAACTCCTGGACCCACAACATTCCGGAGCTGGTCGAGAAGCTCGGGGGCAACTGGGCCACAGTCAACGACGCCGACGGTGCGCGGCTAGGCATTGACGATGGCTCTCGGATCAAGATCCGCTCCGCGATCGGCGAGATCGAGGTCGAAGCGCGCCTGTGTCCAAAGATCGCGCCCGGTGTCGTAGCCGTGCATCAGCACTGGGGCCACACCTACGACTCGGGAATGACGACGGCCAACAAGTACCCAGGCGTCAACGTCAACCGGCTGCACGATGATGCGGTCCGAGACCCGTTTTGTGCGATGCCCGTGTTCAACGGCACGCCGGTCGCGATCAAGGTGGTCGAGTGAAGCGAGAGCGCCACGGCGGCACGCGGGCAGGAGCGACGCGGTTGTGCTGCTTTCGGCTCCGCGATGGCAACGGGGAGTCGGCTTGCCCGGCTAGCACGAGGCCTCGACTCCTGCGTCTCTAGTCTCGGCTCCAATCCTCTCTGGCAGGCTGGTGCGCCCTGCCAGACCGTCCGTGGGCTTTTCGGCGCCTTTGGACTTTCCAGGGACCGTGACGCCGGAGCCGCTGATTCCGCGGGTTCGCGGGAATGACGACGGCCTGCGAATCGCGGACTCGTCGGCGAGTGCCACGAGCGCAGACATGACGTCCTGCACATCGCGGTCCTGAGGACTGGCCTGTGACGCGGTCAGTCGCATCTGGTCGGCGTGGCTGCAGGTCAGCTGATGGAACATCTCGGGCGCCAGCATGGGGCTGTCGCCGACGTTCTTCAGCTGGATCGGTGCGTTGATGCAGTCCTTCGCGACGGCGTAGACCCGCACCATCCTTGCGTTGCTCCCCTGGTGACCAGGCTGCTGGTGATCGGGAAGGCTGGGAGCCCCTGTGCGTAGCCAATGAGCGAAATCTTGGCCCTGCTGAGGTCGTAGGGCGGGGGAGATAGATGGAGTCGCCCTTCAGCGAACTACAGTAGGCGGTGAGAGACGAGGACGAGGCCCAGAAAGAGCTCCTTCGGAGGTTTCGCGACTCGGAAGGACCGACTCGGAACCAAGTGGAGCGCATGCTTGTGTGCGTGCAGTTGGCGTGTTCGCCGCAATTTGCGGCCACCACTGGGAGAAGGCGTGTCTTACATCTCGTGGCGCGAGATTCCGGGTCTGGTGCGCTTGAAGTTGGCGACCAGACGGGGCGCTCGACAATCTGCCCTCGTTGACTGAACCCGCGGTCATCGGAACCCGTGGTTCACGGGCTCCCAGGCAACGAGCGCGCACGTCCCATCGTCTCGTGCAGCACGTGTGGCGGGCGAGCTGACCGTCACACGTGCTGCACCATCGGGCAGTCGGCGGGCGATCTTCCTGAGTATGCCGCGTCGTCCCCGGATCGACGGTTGAGGCTGCTTCAAGACCCGAGCCACAAAGTCCCTATCTCTCCTCAGAAGCAGCGAGCTTCGCCGCGCGGCTGCCGGGTGAGCACGACATCTACCCCAAGGGCCGTTTGGAACCTCGCCGCGGCCCGTGGGCTCTCCTAAGCCCCATTGGCCTCGATGGTGCAGGGGATGCGCATGAAGGTCGCAAACATGCGGCCACCCATCCGCGTGAGCGCGGAGTTCGAGATGATGCGGATCGAGATGATCCGATCCCGTCGTGGCCACAAGGCGGTTTGCCAGGCCTGCCGCGCGCCAGCGTCGTAGCCGCGAACGTTGACCACGTGAAAGATCAGGGCGGCGCTCCCTCGGCCGAGAAGTTCAATGAGTCGTTCGACGGAGTCCTCCCCCATCTGCGTGGTGATGGCCCCCTCGAACTCGACGAGGATCGAGGCGTCATTCGTTGTCTCGACGGACCATGTACCGTGCGGAGTGGACACTGCGGCTCCGATGGTACGCGATTCGGCCCTGGGGCGAGGAGGCGGCGCATTGCGCGGTATCGGGCCTCGACGCGGCAGCCCATCGAGTGGGGAGCACGGCCATTCCCAACGGCACGTAAAGGCAGCATCGAAGCGGAATCCGCTGGGCCACACATCAACTAGCCGGAGTCGTCACTGCTCACCCTCTGACAGAGGGGTTCAGGCCGTTGCGCCCGCGGAACTCCTCCACTTTTTTGCACCGATGTGGTTCCTCTCATCGATGTGTCCCATGCGGTTCGTTGGAACGGAGTCCGGCCCTAAGGGAGCATCCAACATATCGTCAAGCTCCCCGCCCCCCGCTCCCCGCTCCCCGCTCCCCGCTCAGAGCTCTTGAAGCGAACCAAGGCGCCGCCGAGCTCCGAGCACGTGGCGTCTTCGCTGTGTTGCGGATCGACCCCCGTGTGATCTGCTGGCTTTGTCATCGTATCGCCGTACGGTCTCGGTAGGCGAGTAGTCGCAACGCGTTCGCCACGACGAGCAACGTCGAGCCCTCGTGCAACGCGACAGCAACGCCGATGCCTGCGAATCCAAGGATCGTGGCTGGGACCAGAAAGGCCACCATCCCAAGGCTCGCCCAGAGGTTTTGCCGGATGATCCTCCGCGCGGCGCGGCTCAAGCCGACCGCAAAAGGCAGAGCGTGGAGGTCATCTGCCATGAGTGCGATGCCGGCCGTCTCGAGCGCGACGTCGGAGCCTGCAGCGCCCATCGCGACGCCGACGGTGGCGTTCGCCATGGCCGGCGCGTCGTTCACTCCGTCGCCGACCATCGCTACGCCGCTCGAGGAACCTGCGAGTTCGGAGATGGCGGCGACTTTTTCCTCGGGTAGTAGGTCACCACGGGCGACCGTGATGCCCACGGATTTCGCCACTGCGTCGGCCACGCGCTGGTTGTCGCCCGTCAGCATGATCGTCTGCTCGACTCCGAGTCGGTGAAGCTCCTCGAGGACGACGCGAGCACTGCTCCGCGGAGTGTCCATGACGCCGAGAACCCCTAGGAATCGTTCTCCCGATTTGACGACCATCACGGTGCGGCCATGAGATTCGAGTCGCTTGGCGGCCTGCTCGACGTCCTCCGGGAGCGCATCGTCCCGGGTGAACATGCCAGGTTTGCCAATGAGCACCGTGGTGCCATCCACTTCCGCACGGACTCCGAACCCTACGACAGCCTCCACGTTGGTCGCGTCTGGGACGGAGGCGGCTGCTGGAAGACGGGTGGCAGCGGCGTTTACAATCGCCGCCGCCAGCGGGTGGTCCGAGCGCCGCTCCACGGCCACCGCGGTGGTGAGAAGCGACGCTTCGGTGGCAGGCGAGACTGCAACGACATCTGTGAGGTTCGGTTTGCCCTCCGTTAGGGTACCGGTCTTGTCGAACGCAATCGCCTGCACGAGGCCGAGAGCCTCCAGGTGCGCTCCCCCCTTGACCAGTACGCCACCACGAGCAGCACGAGCGACGGCGGAGAGCACGGCGCTCGGTGTGGCGATGGCGAGCGCGCATGGGCTCGCGGCCACCAGGACAGCCATGGCGCGGTAGAAGCTCGCAGACCACGGCTCCTCGACGACGACCCAGGCGAACAGAAGCAGCACGACCACCGAGATAATGATCGGCACGAAGGCTCGCTCGAAGCGTTTGGTGAACTGCTGGGTGGGGGACCTGTGTGTCTCCGCCTCGGCGACCATCTTCACGACCCGAGCGATTGCGCTCTCGGTGGCGGGCTTGGTGACGACGACGGTCAGGGCCCCGCCTCCGTTGATCGTCCCGGCGAAGACTCGATGCTCGGGCGGGAACACGCCCGCGTTCAGCATGACCACTCGCGGGTCCGGTACCGGCCGTTTGTCGACAGGGATACTCTCTCCGGTGATCGGTGCCTGATCTACGGCGCTGTTCCCAGCAATAACGAACCCGTCGGCGGGGATGCGGGTATTCGGCTTGACGAGGATCCGGTCCTCCACGACCAGCTGGCCGACGGGAACCTCCTTCTCTTCGCCGGACGGGTCGATCCGTATCGCGGTCTCGGGCACGAGCTCCTGGAGCGCCGTGATGGCCTCGCGTGCGCGACCCATAGCAAAGCTCTCGAGAGCGTGGCCGAGCGTGAACAGGAACAACAACAGCGCGCCCTCGAACCACTCTCCGAGGACCGCGGCTCCGATCGCCGCCAGCAGCATCAAGAAGTCGATCTCGAACCGTCGGGCGCGAAGCGCCACGACGACCTCCTGGACTGTAAACCATGCTCCGAAGGCATAGGCCGCGATGAACAGCAGCAGCGGGGCGAACGCAGGCACAGCGGCCACTGTGGTGAGACCCCAGCCCGAGATCGTAAGCGCCCCGCACACCAGGCTGAACACCAGCTCGGAGCGCTCGCCGAACGGTCCGCCGTGCTCGTGCTCGTGCTCGTGCCCGTGCCCGCGCTCAGACTTCCGCCCGAGCGCCGCCGACGCGGCGGTGACCGGCTCGTCTGCGACGACGATCCCGGCTCGTTTGGCCGCCGCGAGTAGAGTCGGTCTGGATGTCTTGCGGGGGTCAAACTCCAGCGAGATCCAGCGAGTTCCAAATCCGACGGCGACGTGCAGGACGCCGGGCTCGTTCGCGAGCGCGGTCTCAACCAGGCCGGCCTGGCGCTCGTGGCGGAGGCCGTCCACCGGCGCGGACAGATGCTCAAAGCGAGTGACTAGCTTCGCACCCGTGTGAGCGACGAGCGACCTGAGATCATCGATCCGAACCGAGGTCGGATCATAGTGGACACAAAGCTTGGGCTTGTCGGCGGTGGACAGGTCAACGTGGGCACGTGTCACCCCAGGACGGCCTTGTACAGCATCGACAAGCCGAACGATGCAGGCGTCGCACGCGTTGGCGTCGCCCGGAAGGACGAGGTCGAGATCGACTTGATGCCGGTTCATTCGGCACCCGCTTGCGCACCGGCATCCAGGCCCGGATCGTCCTCCTTGTCGTCCTCCTTGGTACGCTCCCCCAACCAGGCGTAGACGGTCGGCAGGACCACAAGGGTGAGCAGTGTCGAGGTCACGAGGCCTCCGATCACGACTGTTGCCAGCGGCCGCTGGACTTCCGCTCCGGCGCTTGTGGCGATGGCCATCGGGACGAACCCGAGCATGTCTGTCAGCGCGGTCATCAGGACCGGTCTGAGTCGGTCCCTGGCTCCCTCTGCGCACGCCTCGTCCAGCGGCTTGCCTTCACCCTGTAGGTCCCGAACGTGCGAGACCAGGACCACCCCGTTGAGCACGGCGATTCCGAACAGAGCAATGAAACCGACCCCCGCGGAGATTGAAAAGGGCATCCCACGGACCGCCAGGGCCAGTAGACCGCCGGTCGCCGCCATCGGTACGTTGAGGTAGATCAGCAGCGCCGGTCGGCTCGCGCCATAGTTGACCTGGAGCAGGATGAAGATGAGGAGCAGCGCAATGGGGACGGCGATGGCCAATCGGCCGGACGCAGCCTGTAGATTCTCGAACTGCCCCCCCCAGGTCACCAAATACCCCGGAGGGCGTTCAACCTCGTCGAGCACACGCTGCTGCGCCTCGAGGACGAAGCCCGCGAGGTCACGGCCCCGCACGTTGGCCTGGATCACCAGGCGTCGCTGCACGTTCTCTCGACTGATACTCGCGGGTCCGTCATCCAGGTCGATCTTCGCCAACTGCCCGAGCGGGACAACAGAGCCGCCAGACGTCGAAATCGGAATCCGGCGGATCGTCTCGAGGTCGGACCTGAGCCGTTCTGGGAACCGCACCTGCAACGCGAACCGCTTCTGCCCGTCGAACACCTCCCCGACAGCGAGGCCGCCCATGGCCGACACTGCGTCGAGCACGTCTTTCGCGTTTGCACCGTTGCGGGCCAGCGCGGCCCGGTCGACCTTGATGGTCAAGAATGGGAGTCCGACAACCTGCTCAGCGCTGACGTCCGCGGCCCCGGGAACGCTCGACACGACCTTGACCACCTCATCGGCAAGTCGAGCAAGGGTCGGAATGTCCTCCCCATAGATGTTGATGGCGACATCCGAGCGGACACCACTGATGAGTTCATTGGTTCGTAGCTCGATGGGTTGAGAGAACGTGAAGCGCTGTCCGGGGAACTCCTCGTTCATCATCTCAGCCATACTGGCGACGAGAGCCTGCTTGTCTGGCGCGTCCCATTCGTCCGTGGGTTTCAGGATCAGGTAGATGTCCGACATCTCCACCCCCATGGGGTCCGTGGCGATCTCGGCTCGCCCCGTCCGTGAGACGACCGTAGAAACTTCGGTTGGAAAGTGTTCCAGCATCTCTCGCTCGATGCGGGTTGTCGTCGCGATCGACTCTTCGAGGGATGCCGATGGCAGCCGAATTGCCTGCATCGCGATGGACCCTTCGTCGAGGCGCGGGATGAACTCCGCGCCCAGGAAGGGGATGACGATCAAGGATGATCCGAAGAGAATGACCGCGGCCAATGCCGTGAGACGTGGATGCCGCATGGTCCTTCTCAGGACCGGGAGGTAGAGCCAGAGTGCGGATTTGACCAGCCACGTCTCTTTCTCAACGGCGCCTTTGCGAAACAAAACCGTGGCCATCGCAGGCACGTACGTCAGCGCGAGCACCAACGAAGCCGCCAACGCAAAGATGACGGTGAGCGCCATCGGGCGGAACATTTTCCCCTCGATGCCTTCGAGGCTCAAGATCGGGACGTAGACAATGATGATGATCCCGACTGCGAAGGCCACGGGCCTGCCCACTTGGAGGGCTGCGCGCCCGATCGTCCGAGGCACCTTCTCGTTGCGGCGCTGGCCGAGAACACGAACACAGTTCTCAACGACCACGACCGCCCCGTCCACGATCAGCCCGAAGTCCAATGCACCGAGACTCATCAGGTTGCCCGCGACCCCCATGGCTCGCATCCCAATGAAGGTCGCGAGCATGGCGAGCGGGATCACGCTCGCCACCAGGAGACCGCCCCGAATGTTGCCCAAAAGCAGGAGCAGGATGACGATGACGAGGACGCCGCCCTCGATGAGGTTCTTGGCGACCGTCTTGATGGTCCGGTCCACGAGCTCTGTGCGGTCGTAGTAGGTGTCGATGGTCACCCCATCCGGCAAATACGGCCGAATCTCTTCGATCCTTTCATCGACGGCGCGTGCGACTTCATTGGAGTTCTCCCCGAGGAGCATCATGACGATGCCCGTCACGACCTCGCCTCGGCCGTCCCGAGTGACGGCGCCCTGGCGTACGAGAGGCGCAACGCGCACCTGAGCGATGTCTCGGATGAGAATCGGCGTACCGTGGTCTCGCGTCGCGACGACGACCGACTCGATGTCAGCGATGGACTCGAGCAGTCCGACGCCGCGGATGAGTCGTTGCTCCCCTGCGTGCTGGATATAGGCCCCGCCAGCGTTCGCGTTGTTCTCGCGCAGGGCGTCGAAGACACGGTCGAGCCCGATGTCGAGCGCAAGCAAGCGGTCGGGCTCGACTTGGACCTCGTAGGTTTTCAGTTCCCCGCCGAAGGTGTTCACCTCGACGACCCCTGGGACGGACCGCAGCTGAAACGCGACCTGCCACTCCAAGAGCGTGCGCAACTCCATGGCTGTCCAGCAATCGTCCGTGTCCGGTTCGCCCTCGGCACATGAAGGGTCACCACGAACCTCGAACTGGTAGATCTCTCCAAGGCCGCTGGAGATAGGACCCATTTCGGGCTCTCCGTACCCCTGTGGGATCGCGTCGCGCGCCGCAGCCAGGCGCTCTTCCACCAGCTGCCGAGCGCGGAAAATGTCGGTTCCCTCCTTAAAAACGATGGTCACCGCTGACAGACCGAAGCGCGAGACGCTGCGGAGTTCCTCTACGCCAGGCAAACCGCTCATCACGGTCTCGACTGGGAAGGTCACGAATCGTTCGACCTCGAGCGGGCCCAACGCTGGTGCGTTGGTGAGCACCTGGACCTGCACGTTGGTCACATCGGGGACCGCGTCGATGGGTAGCTTCTCCATCGCGCGCAGGCCCAGAACACCCACGAGCAAGACGAAGAACACCACCACGAGGCGGTTTCTCAGGGACATGTTGACGATGGCGTTGATCATGTCGACTCCTAGTGGGCGTGGCCTTCGCCAATCGATCCCTTGAGAAACTCGGATTTGAGGACGAAAACGCCGTGGACCACGGTCTGTTCACCCTCCGCAAGACCCTCGCGGATCTCGACGAAACCATGTGCTCTCGAGCCCGGGACGACATCTCGTGGCACGAACGCGCCGGGTTCGTCTCCGGTCACGAAGACGACGGTACGGTCGCCGACCGACGACAGCGCTGACTCTGGGACCGATACGACCTCGCCGTCGTCGCGCGCTGCATCGGCCTCTTTGTCGGCGAGGGCGATGGTCCCGAACATCCCCGGGAGCAGGACTCCTTCGGGGTTGTCCAGGACCACCCGAATCGCCACGCTCCGAGTGTCCTCGTCCAACGTGCGCGCAACGTAGTCGACCACCCCTGGCCATACGCGGCCGGGGTAGGCGATCAAGGCCACCTCCGCCGCTACACTCTCGCCAACACGCGCGAGTTCTTGCTCGTACACTCGGCCCATGACCCACAGCTGGGTGAGGTCGGCGACCACGAAGTTTGGTGTTTCCCGGTCGACGATCTCACCTGGGCTCGCGTGGCGCTCGATGAGCGTGCCCGACAGGGGGCTACGAAGGGCCAGCTCAGGTCCACTGCCGCCCTTGAGCGCGTAGACCGACATTGTCGCGCGCGCGGCGGCAACATCGGCGCGTGCCTGGTCAGCACGCGAGCGAGCCTCGACACGAGACTTTTTCGCCGCGATTCCCTCCTCCACGAGTGTGCTCACTCGAGCGACCTCGGCGTCGGCTGCCTTCTTCCGAGCTCGGGCCGAGAGAAGGTCAGCTCTCGCTCGTCCGAGTTCCACACTCTCGACGACCGCGAGTACGTCGCCGCGCTCGACCTGGTCGCCAAGCGCAGCGTGGATCTCGACAAGCCGGCCCGGGACTAGGGACGAGACATGCGCGGTCCTGTCGGGATTGACCTGTACTTCGGCGGGGACCTCCAGCGAACCGAGCAGGAGTCGCCGTTTCGCCGGCTCGGTCGAGATCCCGTTGCGCTCGATGACGTGCTCATCGAGGACGACCTCGCCCTCGTGGTCACCATGTTCGCCCTCGTCACCATGCTCGCCCTCGTCGCCGTGCTCATCCTTTGCCCCGTGTTCGTCACCGTCCTCGTGGTCGGCGCCCTGGCCAGCATCACCTCGGCAGCCGAGCAGCAACGCGAAAGCGGATGTCATGAGTCGTGTGCGCGTGATGCTCATCGTAGTTCTCCTTCATCGGTGCTCGTCGGCGTCTCGACGACGCCGAACTCTCCGGACTCCAGCGGTCCGACGAGGCGTTCGAGGTCCGCGAATGCTTCGTGGTAGTCGGCGCGGGCGTCGAGGGCCTGCTCCCGCGCTGCCCAGAGCCGCTGCAGGGCCTGCGCGACCTCCAGGAAGCTCAGCTCGCCCACCTCGTAGGCTCGTCGCAAAGCGGTAAGCGAACGTTCGAACGCACTGACGACACCGGTCTCCAGCGCAGTACTCCGGTGCGCAGCGGCGTCCACTCGCGCCGCCGCGATTCCGACCATCGAGTTGAACTGAACGAGCGTGGTCTTGTGCCTTGCCTCCGCAACTCGGACCTGGGCGCGGCTGCGGGCCACTGTCCCTTGGTTTCGCGCGAAGGATGGGATGGGGACCTGCAGCGTGCCCATCCAGATGGTCGATGCCGGGTTGTTGTTGCCGGGGGTCGAGGTTGCGCCCTCCCGCGCAAAGCTCACTCCAACTGTGGGGGACGGCCACGCGTTCCGCCGGGCAACCGCGAGATCGGCCTCAGCGACGCGAGTTGCCGCGTGGGCTTTCCTCAGCGTTGGATTCGTCTGGATCGCTGACCCCGCGAGGTGGGGTCCCCCCTTTGTCAGAGCCGGAGGTTCAAGCTTCCCTATAGGCTGGAGCTCGGCTGGCTCTTGGGACCCGGTCGCCTGTGCGAGTGCCATGCGCGATGTGTCGACGTCCGCCTGGGCGGCCGTCTCGGAGTTCTGTGCGAGGGCCAGCTCGGCCGTGGCGACCTCGACAACGACACTCGACTCGTCACCGACGGCGACCCGGCGTTTTGCCATCCCCAGGAGCTGCTGGGAGACGGCTACGCGTTCCTTCGCGAGGGCCAAGCGCTGTTCGGCGAGAAGGGCTCGTTCGAATGCCCAGTGAACATCGGCATGAACCGACCAGCTCGCTGCGTCGAGGCCCAGCGCCGTAAGCTCGCGGAAGCGTCGGGCGCTCTCCTTGCGCTTTCTGCGTTGCCCACCGACCTCGAGCTGCTGCTGCAATCCGATCTGAGCATCGAGTCCCGTCCCGTTGGCCTGTTGTCTTCGCCCGAGCCCCACGGATAACGTGGGGTTGAATGGTTGTGCTTGGCGTGCGGCCACAACCTCGGCCTCTCCTACCTGCGTCTCCGCTTTGGCAAGGAGCACGGGAGGGGCGTGTTGAGCCGCGAACGCGAGAGCTTCGGGTAGGGTCACCCTGCCGTGTGAAGGCAGAGACGCCCGCGTTTCGGGTTCTCGCGTCGGCGCGACCTGGCTCGGCTGGAGAGCTTCGCTGGGAGTCCTGCTTGACCCGCTAGACGGCAAGTCGCAGGCGGCCGAAACGAGTCCAGAGGCTGCGACGACGATGGCTGTGAATACTCTGATGGATGGCGTACGGCGGGGTGGTGTGCCCCCCGCAAAAGTCTTCTTATGCACTGACTGCTCCTCGCGCGAACGAGCCGACAAAGGTCATGCGGTGCACTCGCGACCAAGCCCTCGGGGCTCGATCTGCGGACGCACCACTCCTGTGTTCGTGGCTCTACGCGGAGGGTGGGCGATAGACGCCGAGGCTGTGTCCCGCAACGGCGTGGCCCGTGACCATCGTTGCCAGACGCGAATCCGACGTCTGTGGTCCGGGTATGGCAAACGCTGCCCGGCTCACAAGAAACGAGACCGACGCATGACACTGGCAGACGTGGACGGTGCCGGTGCAGCCGTGTTCGTCACCGCTTGGCGCATGTTCCGCGTCGTCGATCGCATGTGCCGTGTGGCCGTCCGAGGCCAAGTGCGCAACGTTCTCCACGACCTCAGCTGTGCCCGGCATCAGCACGAACACAATCAAGAGGGCCAGGAGTCTGCTCAGGTTGGACACAGCGCGCACCGGAGACTAGGGGTCGTGGCTCGCAGACGCAAGCGGTTTGGCCGGTTGACGATTGACAGTCCAGAGGAACACGGAGTCCTCCGCCTTCCCTTTTGGCCGGGACGCACGACGAGCCGCTTGACAGACGTTCAAACATTATCAAGAATGTTGATTCCACGGTGGGCAAGTCCGTCGCACGCGTCAACAAGAAGAGTCCGGGCCGAGCCGAGGTGAATGCGCCGTCCGGCGAGTGCGGGGTGTTCTCGTTCGACGCGGATCGGGTTCGTCGGGTGCGACGGTCGATGCTGAGCGACGATGCGGCGGTCGCGGTTGCAGATCTGTTCAAGGCGGTTGCGAGTCCGGTTCGAGCCAAGATCCTGCAGGCGCTGTCGGCCGAGGAGTTGTGTGTTTGCGATCTCGCGCAGGTCTTGGAGATGTCCGTCTCCGCCGTGTCTCATCACCTGCAGTACATGCGCCGCGCCGGCGTCCTACGGTTCCGGACCGAGGGCAAGCTTGTCTACTACTCGGCGGTCGACGGCTGCGTTCTCGAGATGCTAAGCGGCGCGCTCCAGCATCTTGGGCACCGACGGGGGCGGCGATGATCGGTCGAATCGCGGCGCTCCTCATCGCGCTGGTTCTGGTCTGCGTGAGCATGAGAGAGGCGTGCGCTTGCGACACGCCACCACGGGTCACGCACGCAGGCTGCGCAGTCGAAACTGCCCCGGTGGCGCCGACGGTCCTGCCCGAGCCCCAAAACGACCCGGGCCCCGCGGAGGAGGGGACGGATCAATGCCAGTGCCTTTGCTGTCCGTTCAGCGGGTTCCCCGTGCCCGCGTGCTTCGCAGATGTGGAGCCGCCGCGCATGAGCGTGCCCCGCGGCCGTAGCTGGACGTCCGAACGGCGTCTGCCATCAGATTTCTACTTTCAGATCTTCCATCCGCCCCGCTGATCTCGCGATCACCATCGGCGCGAGGGGCTCCTTTGTAGGAGGTCTCGCTCACCTGGGAAACGCGACGATCAGCGACGGATGGAACTGTGAACCGAAACCGATTCTTACAACTCTTGAGCCTCGTGCTGGCTGGACTACTTGCTCGTAGCTCCGCGGCCTGGGCGGGACCACCCCCACCGGCGGTGGACCTCGAAACCGCCCTGCAACTGGCGCGCGACAACAGTCCGTTGTTGGACTCTACGCGCGCGGGGATTGAGGAGGCCCGCGGCGACCTCACCACAGCTGAGGTCTTTCTCGTCGACGATGCCTATTTGCAGGTTGGCGTGGGCCCCCGGTTCGGGGGCCCACGCGGGCGTCCCTTGCAGCCGCAGTTCCAAGCCATGGCCCGGCAAAGACTGGAGGTCGCCGGACAACGGGGAAAGCGAACGCGCGCCGCAAAGGACAGCCTCGAGGCAGCGCGCTCCGACAACGTGGACGAAGCGAGGCGCCTCGCGCTCAGCGTCGCCATGGCGTTCTTCGATGCGGTTGCGGCGGAGGAAAGACTTCAGTACGCGACGGACAATGAGCGGCTCGTCTCCCAGATCGAGGCGCTCGCACAGCGTCGGGTCGAGAGTGGAGCGGACTCACCCACGGCGCTGTACGCCGCGAAGATTCGCACAGCGGAGGCAAGGCGCCGAACGCTTGCCGCGGAGATGGACGTCACTTCCGCGAGGGTCATCCTGACGTCCGTCGTCGGGTTGCCCCCGGGGCGACCTCTGACGCCGAACGGATCGTTACCGACCCCCGTCGTCTTGCCGAGTATCGAGGATCTTGTGGGAGCAGCGTCTACGCAACGCCCCGATCTCGTTGCAGCGTCCCGACGCACGAGGGCCGCGGCGCACGGCGAGACCGTTGCCCGTGCACAGAGGTGGCCCGACATGAGTCTGGGAGCGCAGTACAGCTTCGAAGAACAGGACAGCGTGATTCTCGGAGTCGTCGGTTTCTGGCTGCCAAGCCTCAACCGAAGCCGCGGCGCTCGTCAAAAGGCTCGTGCTACGACGCGGCGCCGTCAGGCGGATCGTGTGGCCGCGGGGCTTCGTGCGGAAGCCGAGATCCGGACCAACGCTGCTCGCCTCCGGGCCGCGACCAAGGCGGTGGCCGTGTACGACGCGAGCGTGCTGACCGCCCAGAACGAGAACCTTCGACTGCTCAGGGAGCAGTACGGGGAGGGCAAGGTGACCTACGTCGAGGTGGTTCTGCTCCAACGAGAACTGCTCGAAGCACAGCTCGGCTACGTCCAGGCTCGCCTTGATGTCGCCAAGGCACACGCCGCGGTTCTCAGTGCCGCCGGTCGACCGCTCGCGTCTGCGAGCCCGAGGGGGGAAAAATGATGCTACGCAGGACGATCAGGCGTTTACTCCCGGTTGTTCTCGCCACGCTGTTCGTCGGGTGCACGCCCGAGAGCGGCGAGGGCGGGGGAGGGGAGGGCGGTGAGGGCGAGGAAGCCGGAGAGGAGAGGGAGCCTCGCGACCGCCTCAAGCTGCATCCCGAGGCTGTCGCAGGGCTTCGCCTCGAGTATGCGAAGGCGGAGCTCACGGAGTTGTCTCCGGCGCTGTCGGTCACCGCCGAACTACGAGCCCCCCCAGATCGGACTGGTGTCGTAGGGCCGCTCGTGGCGGGTCGGGTACGGGGGGTGACCGTGAACGTTGGAGATCGAGTTTCCAAAGGGGTCGAGCTCGTGACCCTCGACAGCCCCGATGTCGGCCAGACGCGCGCGGAACTGACGGCTGCGGGGGCGCGACTCGACGTCGCACAGAAGAACCGCGACCGCGAACGCCGCCTGCTGAAGGGCAAAGCCACCTCAAAAAGAGAGGTCGTGGAAGCCGAAGGACTCTTCCGCGTGGAGAAGGCGAGGGAGCAGTCGCTCCGGGGCCTGCTGCAGGCCCTTGGGGCGGAACCCGCGGGTACCGGCGGGCGAATCGTCCTTCGCAGCCCCACCGAAGGCACGGTCGTCGCACGCGCGGCGGTGGCCGGCCAAAGCGTCTCGCCGACGGATACTCTGCTCAAGATCATCGACCTCCGCGAGCTTTGGCTCGAGGCAGATGTCTATGAGCGCGACATGCACCTCGTTTCGGTGGGGCAGCAGGTCGAGATCCGAGTTCGCGCATACCCCAGCGAGCCCTTCCTTGGGCAGGTCAGCCAGATCGGCGGCACGCTGGATGAACAGACTCGGACTGTTCGGGCTCGCGTCGTACTCGACAACGAGGACGGCAGGCTTCGGCCCGGGATGTTCGCCGAAGCGCGGCTTCAGGGAGCGCATCGTCACGCGCCACGAGAGCTCCTGGCGATCCCCTCTGCCGCGGTTCAGATCGTTGACGACCATCCGGCGGTGTTCGTTCGCCTGGCCGAGGGTGAGTTCGAGCTACGACGTATTCACACGGGCGACCGCGCCGTCGATCGCGTCGAGGTCCTCAATGGCCTGAGCCCGGGCGAAACGGTCGTCACGAGCGGGAGCTTCCTGCTGAAGGGCCAACTTCTCAAGTCCGAGCTCGGGGAGGAGGAATAGATGGCGGAGAAGCTCGTCAAGTGGGCGCTCGACAATCGTGTGCTCGTCCTCATCCTCGGCGTCGTTCTCACCGCGGTGGGAGTGCAACAGGCCCAGCGGCTACGCATCGACGCCGTCCCCGATGTGACCAACGTTCAGGTGCAGATCTTGACGAAGGCGTCGGCGTTGGCCCCGGTCGAGGTCGAGAGCCTCGTGACGTTTCCGGTCGAGTCCGCGATGGCGGGCATTCCTGACCTTGAGGAGATTCGCTCCGTCTCCAAGTTCGGGCTGTCGGTCGTGACCGTCGTCTTCTTGGAGGGGACCGACATCTACCGTGCGCGGCAACTCGTGCAGGAGCGCCTGGCGGAGGCTCGGGAAGCCATACCCGAGGGCTATGGCGACCCGGAGATGGGACCCATCGCCACGGGGTTGGGCGAGATCTACCAGTTCGAGGTCCGTGGGGACCCGGCGTGCCCGACCACCGAGGATACACCCGACTGCTACACGCCCATGGAACTGCGCACGATCCTCGACTGGTTCGTCGCGTACCAGCTCAAGAGCGTTCCAGGGATCGTGGAGGTCAACACGTTCGGCGGCGAGCTCAAGACGTACGAGGTACAACCCGACCCGGTTGCCTTGCGCGCGCACCGGCTTCCGTTGTCGGAGCTGTTCGAGGCGCTGGAGCGAAACAACCGGAACGCCGGTGGCGCGTATCTCGAGCGAAACCGTGAGCAAGTCGTCATTCGCGGGGAGGCGTTACTCGAATCGCTGACCGATGTGGAGAACGTTGTCGTCCGAACAACCGGCGAGGGGACTCCCATCTACGTACGAGACATCGCACAGGTGCGTCTCTCCCCCATGGTTCGGCAAGGGGTTGTGACGCGGGACGGGCAGGGGGAGGCGGTCGTCGGTGTGGTCATGATGCTGATGGGCGAGAACTCCGGTGAGGTCGTCGAGCGTATCAAGGAGAAGCTCGAGAGCATCCAGGCGGGCCTGCCCGCTGGTGTCACGATCGAGCCCTTCTACGACCGAACGGATCTCGTCGACCGGACCATCGAGACCGTCTCGTCCAACCTTCTGGAGGGAGGACTCCTTGTCATCGCCGTGCTGCTCCTGCTGCTGGGCAACCTGCGTGGCGGCATTATTGTCGCAGCGGCGATCCCACTGTCGATGATCATCGCCTTCATCGGGATGGTGCAGGCCGATGTGTCGGGCAACCTGATGAGTCTGGGCGCAATAGACTTCGGAATCATCGTCGATGGTGCGGTCGTCATGGTCGAGAACGTCGTGCGGGTTCGCGCGCAACGTAGCGGCGAGGATGACGACCCCCAGGGGGATATTCGCCGAGCGACGAGGCAGGTCGCGCGGCCTGTCGCCTTCTCCGTGGCGATCATTGTGCTCGTCTATATTCCGATCCTCACGCTGACTGGGATCGAGGGGAAGATGTTCCGGCCGATGGCGTGGACGGTCATGTTCGCGCTGATCGCCTCGATGGTGCTTGCGTTGACCGTGATCCCGGTCCTGTGCTCGTTCTTCTTGCGAAAGAAGGTGGTCCACAAGGACACAGTGGCGGTCCGACTCGCCAGACGTGGCTACAATCCACTGCTTCGGCGAGCGATTCGGCATCCACTGGTTGTTGTTGGAATCGCGGCGGGGCTGTTCGTGCTCAGCATCGGGGTCGGGACACGCATGGGTGCGGAATTCATCCCCAAACTTGATGAGGGCTCCATAGCCCTGCAGGTCTGGCGACTACCCTCTGTCTCGATCGACGAGGCGGCGAAGCAGTCCACCGCGCTGGAGGCGGTGCTTCTCGAAGAGTTCGAGGAGGAGGTCGCGACCGTCATCTCCAAGACAGGGAGGCCCGAGATCGCAACTGATCCAATGGGTGTGGAGATGAGCGACGTGTTCGTGATCCTGCACCCGCGTGAGCAATGGCGGTACGACTCGAAGGGGGAGCTGATTGAGGCAATGGAGGAGCACCTCAACGAGCGGGTCATCGGGGCCGCATTCGGCTTCTCACAGCCGATCGAGCTGCGGGTCAGCGAGTTGATCAGCGGCGTACGTTCCGACATCGCGATCAAGGTCTTCGGCGATGATCTCGACGACCTTCGTCGGGTTGCCGAGGACATCGCACGGTCGGTCAGCCAGATCGACGGTGCCAGCGACGTGAAGGTGGAACAGGTCTCGGGTCTCCCGATTTTGACAATCGAGGTCGACCAGGAATCCATCGCGCGGCACGGCGTTGACGCTGACGACGTGCTCGATGCTGTCGATGCGCTGGGCGGAAGGAAGGTCGGCGTGATCCTCGAGGGCCAGAAGCGGTTCGCGCTCCAGGTCCGGATTCCGGCCACCGTTCGCAACGATCTCGAGAAGATCCGGCAGTTCCCTATCGCGGGCGTCGGTGGACGCCTGGTCCCACTGGGAGAACTCGCAACCATTGACGTCGAGCAAGGTGCGGCCCAGATCAGTCGTGAGCGCATCCAGCGGCGGATCACGGTGGAGCTGAATGTTCGGGGCGCGGACATTTCATCGGTCGTGAGTGCGGCGAAGCAGGCGATTAAGGACGACGTGGAGATGCCGCCTGGGTTCGTGCTCGAGTGGGGTGGCCAGTTCGAGAACCTGACGCGCGCCTCGGAGCGCCTCGCCATCCTCGTCCCGATCGCGCTCCTACTCATCTTCGCGCTGCTCTATGCGGCGTTCAACGCCGCGCGGCCAGCCGTCCTGATCTTCCTGAACGTGCCCCTAGCCGCTTCGGGAGGGGTCCTGGCGCTGGCTGTGAGAGGCATGCCCTTCAGCATCTCGGCAGGTGTGGGGTTCATCGCGCTCTTTGGCATCGCCGTGATGAACGGTGTCGTTCTGGTGTCGTACATCCGAGACCTTGAGCAAGAAGGCGTAGCGCCACGCGACGCGGCGCTGGAGGGCGCCGGCGCTCGGCTGCGACCGGTGCTGATGACTGCACTCACCGACCTCATCGGCTTTCTGCCGATGGCGGTCGCAACCGGAGCCGGGGCAGAGGTCCAGAGACCGCTTGCCACGGTCGTCATCGGCGGCCTCATCACGGCAACATTTCTGACCATGTTTGTGCTTCCGGCCATTTACGCCCGTGGCGCGGTCGCGACCAAGGAGAGTACAGAGTGAACATCGATCGACAGCACCTGGATTTGACCGTCGCGAACCTCGACTGCGAGCATGATGCGGCCAAGCTGCGTCGGACTCTGGCCGGCGAAAGCGGCGTCGGCACCGTCGACGTGCGCGCGGCTTCTGGTGCGGTTGCGGTGGCGTTCGACGGGGCGCTCACAACCGCCGCGGCGATTCGCGGTCGGCTCGCAGACGCCGGTTTCCCGCCGCGGGCGAGCCGAGGGCCGGCCCGGCCTCCCCCTCCGTGGCGGAACGCAAAGGTCGTGACCTCCCTGCTTTCTGGCGTGCTGTTGCTCCTGGGTTGGGTGCTCGCGCTCGGTGGCGTCGCGGCGATGGTCTCGATTGCCGCCTACGCCGTGTCCATCGCTGTCGGCGGGTACTTCTTCGGCCGGGAGGCAGCGGAGGAACTCCTCTTCGAACGACGCGTCGGCATCGAGCTGTTGATGGCTGTCGCTGCGATCGTTGCCGCCGTGATGGGGGCACCTGGCGAAGGGGCGATGCTGGTGTTCTTGTACTCTATCTCCGAGGCGGCAGAGGGGTACACGGCCGACAAGACGCGGTCGGCGATCAGGGCGCTGATGGACCTGACGCCCAAGCGCGTGGTCGTAAGAAGAGATGGCGTCGAGCGGGAGATCCCTGTCGAGTCGATGCTGGTCGGCGACCTCTTCATCGTGCGCCCCGGGGGATCGGTCGCCACGGATGGAGAAATCGTGTCGGGGAGCTCCGCGGTGAACGAAGCGCCTGTCACAGGGGAGAGCGTCCCGGTCGATCGGGGTCCAGGAGAGGACGTCCTCGCCGGCACGATCAACGGAGGCGGCGCTCTCGAGGTGCGGGCCACCAAGCCCTTCGCCGCAAATACGCTGTCGCGCATCATCCGGATGGTTGAGGAGGCGCAAGAGCGCAAGGGTCGAAGCCAGAGGTTCATCGAGCGGTTTGGCCGCCGCTACAGCCCCGTCGTATTGGCCGTCGGTGTTCTCGTTGCCATTGTCCCTCCGGCCCTGTTCGGGGTCGCGTGGGTGGAGTGGATCACCCGAGCGACTGTCTTCATCGTCGCCGCTGCGCCATGCGCCTTGGTCATATCGATCCCAATCACGCTCGTCGCCACGCTCGGCACGGGGGCGCGCAACGGCGTGCTCATCAAGGGCGGCATCCACGTAGAGCAGCTCGCCAACATACGGGTCGTGGCATTCGACAAGACCGGGACGCTCACCAGAGGCGAACCCGAGGTGACGGACGTTGTGCCACTGTCGAGCGAGCGCGGGGCGCTGCGGACGGAAGAAGATGTCCTCGCCGTCGCTGCCGGCATCGAACACTGGAGCGAGCACCCACTCGCGCGTGCGATCGTTCGCGCTGCAGCCGGGCGCGGCATCGAGCCACGCGACGCTCGCGACTTTCAGGCGGTCGTGGGCGCCGGCGCCTCGGCGCGCGTGGGAGACGAGACCGTTTTCGTCGGGAGCCCGAGCTATTTTCGGGAGGAACTCCAGGCGGACCTAGCCGAGTTTGACGCACAGATCGAGAGCCTTCAGGCCGAAGGCAAGACGGTCATCTTGACCGGCACGCGTGGGTGCCCTCGGGGACTTGTTGCGCTCCGTGACAACCTGCGTCCGGAGGCGCGAGGTGCCATCGCGGAGTTGAGAAGAGCCGGGATCGAACACATCGTCATGCTCAGCGGCGACAACGACACGACTGCGCAGGCGATTGGGGCTGCCGCGGGAGTCGACCAAGTCCACGGTCATCTCAAGCCGGAGGACAAGGTTCGGCTTGTCGAGGACCTCGCCCGCACCCACGGACATGTAGCCATGGTTGGCGATGGCGTCAACGATGCGCCTGCGCTCGCCACGGCGCAGGTCGGTATCGCCATGGGCACCGCGGGCACGGACGTCGCTCTCGAAACTGCGGACGTGGCGCTGATGGCCGACAACCTGAACAAGCTCGTCTACGCCCTCCGGTTGGCTCGCAGGAGTGACCGGGTCGTACGACAGAACCTCGTTCTGTCCGTGATCGTCATCGCGACATTGGTCGTGGGTGCGGTCTTGGGTGTTCTCACCCTCCCGATCGCGGTTGTCGCCCATGAAGTGAGCGAGTTCCTCGTCATCGGGAACGGCCTCCGGATGCTCAGATCCTGATTCTCAGCAAGACCATGAACATCACGATCATCGCTGCTGTCGGAGGCGTCATCGTGCGGACGAACTGGCCCCGCGGTGACCGACGAGTCATCGGGGGCTTCAATCGGGCCAGACTCGCGCGCTGCCTTCTCGGAGGCTCGCGATTTTTCTCCCCCAATCGGCGGATCTCGTCGGTGAAACTGCCGCGCTGTCGGGGAGCAGCGCCATCACAGAAGGAGACAATGCAAATGAACACACCAACCATTGATAATCCGAGCTACGGCCTCACCAAACACCTGGTTTCGACGAGCTTCGACCGGGCAGTCCAGCTGGTGACGGAAGGACTCAAGGCCGAGGGCTTCGGCGTTCTGACTGAGATCGACGTGAAGGCAACGCTCAAGAACAAGCTCGACGTTGATTTCCGTAGGTACACCATCCTCGGCGCCTGCAACCCGGCACTCGCGCATCAAGCCCTGTCCGCTGAACCGCTCGTTGGCCTGTTGCTGCCCTGCAACGTTGTCGTGGCCGAGAACGATGGCGGCTCGACCATTTCCGTCGTGAATCCTCGGGAGATGTTCCGCATCGTCGAGAACGCAGAACTCAAAACGATCGTCGCAGAAGTCGATGCGAAGATCCGCCGTGTCGTCGAGGGGCTGGAACCATGACGGGGGCTGAATCGTGCGTATTCGTCGTTCCCGCGTACTATTCGGGGCTCCCGCCGAAGCGGGCTGGGCGATGAGTCGGGCGCGGCCAAGTGGTGCCGGGAGCGACGTGTACGACCGCGTCGCGCGGTTCTACGATCTCACGACGCTCCCACTCGAACTCCTCGTTCATCGGCGCTTGCGGCAGCGCCTGTTTGGCTTCGTTCCCGACGATGTGCAACTGCTGGAGGTCGGGGTTGGGACCGGGCTCAACTTGCCCTACTATTCGCCGCGGCTCCACGCGACCGCCGTCGACCTCAGTCCGAGGATGGTCGAGCAGGCCAGGCACCGGGCAGAGCAACTCGGTCTCGAGGTCTCGTTCCTCGAAGCCAACGTGCACGTTCTCCCGTTCGAGGACGGTACATTTGACCGTGTGATCTCAACGTTCGTTTTCTGCGATATCACAGACCCGGTGGGGGGCCTCCGAGAGCTTGCTCGAGTTTGCCGTCCGGACGGACAGATCCTACTGCTAGAGCATGTCCGTCCGGAAGGCAGGCTCGCTGGCTGGCTTGCGGACGCCTTCGACCCGGTCCTATTTCGAGTGTTGGGGATTCATGTGAACCGCCGCACCGTGGCGAACGTTAGGTCCGCCGGCATCCGGATCCTCGATGTTCGAGTTTCCGCCGGCATCTACAGAACCATCGTCGGCCGGCCGGGATGTGGCACGAACGGCCTCGTGGAGTTGTCCGGCCAAGGGTGAGGTTCGGGTGCTCATCGGTGCGTGCTCGGCAGGGGGTGACGGTGCCGTGGCGACGTCTCGAAGGTCCTGCAAGTTTAGGCCTTGACCCTGTACCGTTGTACGGGGCTTATCTTCAGAGCATGGCTTCTGGAGAGACAGCCCTGACCATCGGCAGGCTGGCGAGTGCCGCGGGCGTGGGCGTGGAGACGATCCGCTTCTACGAGCGCGAGGGTCTCTTGCCGAAACCACCGCGGAAGCGGTCGTCGGGGTACCGCCAGTACCCGCCTGATGCCGTTGCTCGTGTCATGTTCATCCGGCGCGCGAAGGACCTCGGCTTCACGCTCAAGGGCGTCAGCGAGCTGCTCGAGCTCCGGGTTGATCCGGACAAGAGCTGCGCCGACGTGCGCGCGCTGGCCAAGGCCAAGCTCGTGGACGTCGAAGAGAAGATGGCCGACCTGACGCGCATCAAGGGCGCGCTGGAAAGGCTGGCCAAGGCCTGTCGGGGCAAGGGGCCGACGAGCGAGTGTCCCATCCTCGACGCGATCGAAAAGGGGCGCGACCGTGCCAACGGTTGATTTCGTGTACGACAAGGACTGTCCCAACGTAGAGGCGACCCGGGGAAACCTGGTACTGGCCTTCTCGCAGGTAGGCATCTCGACTCGTTGGAAAGAGCACCAAATCGGCTCCGCAGCGTCCCCGCAGCGGGTCCGCGGATTCGGCTCTCCCACCATCCTCGTCGACGGCGTAGACGTTGGTGGGCTGACCGCAGGCGGTGAGGACTGTTGCCGCGTCTACCCCAGCGGCGGGGCACCCAGCGTCGAAGTCATCGCCGAGGCACTCGGTCGCGCGGGCCAAGGAGGCGTCGGCTCTGAGGAGCGGCCCCCAACGCCGTCCCGCAGTCGATGGAGGTCGACCGCCGCTGTGCTGCCTGGGATCGGCATCGCACTCGTGCCCAAGGTGGTGTGCCCCTTGTGTTGGCCGGCGTACGCCGGAGTTCTCGGCGCGGCCGGGCTCACGGTCCTGATGGAAGCCCGCTGGCTTCTGCCCATCAGCGCCGTCTTCCTCCTGACCGCGCTCGCTGCCCTTGCTTTGGGTGCTCGATCCCGACGCGGGTACGGCCCACTGTGTCTCGGCGCCTCATCGGCGGTCGCCGTTCTCGTTGGCAAGTTCGCCCTGGATTCGACCGTCACCGTTTATTTCGGCATCGCCGCGCTCATCGTCGCATGCATCTGGAACGCGTGGCCACGCAGATTGACCGCTCCGAGCTGTTCAACATGCCGTCCTGTCGTCCCCGAATAGAACATCCCAAACCAAGGAGAAACGAAACGCCATGAGTAAGAGAACCGTAGAAATATTCAGCGCTGGTTGCCCCGCGTGCAAGGGCACTATCCAGCTGGTCAACAACATCGCGTGTCCCTCGTGCGACGTGAGTGTCCTCGACATGAAGGACCCAACCGTCTCCAAGCGCGCCAAGGACCTCGGTATCACCCGTGTGCCCGCGGTCGTCGTCAACGGCAAGCTGGCGGATTGCTGTGTTGGGTCGTCGTGCCCAACCGAGGCGGGCCTTCGTACGGCGGGGGTGGGGAGCGCCGCATGATTCGAACGCTCGTGGTTGCCTTGCTCCTCGGGGGCGCGCTCGGCTGCAACAGCTCTTCCCGTGCCGTGACCCCGGCTCCCGGGGAGGCCACGCAGCCCGAGCAAGCCAAGGGGGCGCTCGCGAGCGACGAGCCGACGTCGCCGGAGGAGCGTCGGGCCATACTGAGCATCGAGGGCGTGGTGTGCCGGGGATGGGCTGAGGTCGCCAGCCAGACGCTTGAGAGGGTCGCAGGCGTCGTCTCGGCCGCGGCGGACTTTCAGTCGGGAACGGCGACCGTGTTGTTCGATCCGAGCAGGACGAATGTCGATTCTCTGGCAGCGGCCATCGAAGGCGTTGACCGCGGTCCTGCGCCGGCCTTTCGGGTGACGGCGCGTCGCATCGAGTAGCCTAAGGTCGGTCTGGCCCTCGTTCGTCCGTGGGCGTGCCGAGTCTCTCGGCCGGGTTCGTTGCGCGGTTGCGCCGTTCTCTCCACCGCGGCGTAGGTGTTGCTCGGCGCGGACGCGAGGGACCGGTCGTACGCTGTGCTGAACCGCTCTCGCTGGTGCCTCGGTAGGTCTTTCGAACGGGTATCGACACGCCGGGCGAACACAGCTTCCGACGAACGGCGTACCCTTGCGAGCATGGCAGAGAAGGGGATGTGGCGAAGGCGATGAAAGAGACCACGTTCCTGGTTCCGAAGATGGATTGCCCATCGGAGGAGCGCCTGATCCGAATGGCGGTCGAGCCGTTGGACGACGTGAGCGGCCTCCGATTCGACCTCGACGCCCGACGAGTCGCCGTCACCCATTGTGGCGATCCGGCGGCGATTCTCGACCTGCTGACACCGCTTGGGCTGGGGGCGAGCATCGAAGCCACGAAGGCGGCGAGCCGCGAGGCTGAGGCTCCGGCCGACCCGGCTGCCGAGCGCCGCGTCCTCAAGATCCTGCTCGCCATCAACGGCGTGATGTTTGTGGCCGAGTTGGGTCTTGGTTTCCTCGCACAATCAACGGGCCTGATCTCGGACTCGCTGGACATGCTCGCGGATGCGATGGTCTACGGACTCTCTCTCGTCGCC
Organism: Nannocystales bacterium; assembly: GCA_050633305.1. GTDB lineage: Bacteria > Myxococcota_A > Polyangia > Nannocystales > Nannocystaceae > CAJXVA01. The sequence goes on along the minus strand of JBOEGF010000063.1, from coordinate 22,953 downwards.
GTGGGACGAGCACTCGCTGACCAGAAACGCGCGGCTCGACTCAGCGGCTGGTTGCAGGCGCTCCTGGCGGCCGGTGCCTTCGCGGAGGTGGCTCGACGTGCGGTGGTTGGGAGCGAACCCGTCGAGACTCTGATGATCGGTGTCGCTGTCGTGGCGCTGGCTGCGAACCTGACCTGCGTCGCGCTACTCGCCAGTCATCGCAAGGGCGGAGTTCACCTCCGCGCGAGTTGGATCTTTTCCACGAATGACGCGCTGGCAAACCTCGGTGTGATCGGCGCCGGCATCTTGGTCGCCCTGACCGGCTCGGCGATACCCGACCTCGTGATCGGGACACTTGTGGCGGTCCTCGTCCTGACGGGAGCGGCCAGGATTTTGCGCCTCCGCTGACTTAGGACCGCGGCATCGTTCCCGAGCGGAGTTGACTCCATCCCATGCGGCTGAGGTGCGTTCGCATCGAGAGGTGGATCCTATCGCCCTCGGGTCACTCTGCCGGATCGCACGCGACATCTTCGGGATTCCGCGTGAAGAGACTTGCATCTTGCGAAGTCCCTGCGTCGTTCGAGTTGGTGCGACCCGCCGGTCACGCGTTTCACATGGCAGATCGTGGACGGCGGCAATGTCCATCTCCTCGCCCCAAACCGGGTCCAGGCGAAGCCGGCCGCGATGTCGGCGGCTCCGGCTTCATCAAGAACTTGTTGGGCCGTTGGACCAAACTGGCCCCGTCACGACAGACGTTTCACGCCGGTTCAAGGAACAGGAGAACTCGACCTCGTCGTCAAACTCGACGTCGACATCAAGGCCTCGATCGGCGGCGCCCGAACCACGTCACGGGCGTCCCAAAGCTCGGAGCTGAGGCCCTGGCGAAGTTCACGGCCTCCCAGGCGGCGGATCCGCGGGCTAGCCCCAAGCTGCCAGGGCGTAATGCACCGGGCCTCCGCGGGTACCCAGAGGGCCTTGTGTCCCTTGGCGACCCAGCCCACACTTGTCGGTATGGCATGGACGCGCCCCCTCGTGCTCACCGCCGCGGTCGTCGCGCCCGCATTGCTGCCGAGCGATGCGTCCGCCGAGAACGGCATCAAGCCCCGCCTGCCCGTTACGTGGGAGAATTCGCCCGTCGCATGCGTCGAGTTCGTCGACCGATCCGCCGACCCGGTCTACCAGTTCTCGTATGACATCCCCGACGAGGATCCGAGCCCAGGGGAGGAGCTGCTCGAGGACGAGGTCATCGACTCCCGCCGACATCAGTTCGTGGCGCTGTCTCGACAGGGAAACCCGCAGACGGAGTACCCCCATCTTTGGATCACACCCGCAGATGTCCAGGTCGCGCTCGACAAGAACCTGATCGCAGAGACGACGACGGTGACCCGGAGGCCGTCGGCCCGGGCGTCGCGGTGAACAGTCGCGAACTGATCGTGTACGCCAACGACGCCGCCGTGATCGAGGGCTGCGTGCATGGAGCACCTGGCACGACCCTGACCGGTGAGTTCGCGACCACTCCCGGAAACGGCCAGGGGGAGGACTGGCAGCCGACCTGGATCACGTTTGCGGAGAACATCCCTGCCGACGACGAGGCATTCGCCCTCGAGTTCGTCCCTGGGGACGACTTCGCGACGGAGACCCTCCTGGTGCGTGTGACTGCCACCGACAACGCGGGTCGGTCCTACGAGGCCCACATGACGGAGCTCATCATCGTCCTGCCCGGGACCGACGAAGGCTGCGACGAGAGCGGAGGCAACATTATCGGCAACCCCGGATGTGTTGGCGACGACAGCACCGGCGGCGCGTCGGCGAGCGGAAGCAGCACGACGGCGGCGACCGCAGGCCCGACTGGATCCACGGGGGGAAGCGCCACGGGCACCTCCGGCACCTCCGGCGCGACGACGGCACGGGCCAGCGGGGGCGGAGATGGCGGATCGGGCGGCACCTGTGCCGTCGATCGCCGTAACAGCGGGTTCAGCTTGCTGCTGCTGGGGATCCTCGGCCTCCGCCGTCGCCGTCGCGGTTGAGCCTTAGGGCCACGACCACTCGGCTCCTCGAACGCCGCTGCTGTCCGCGTGCCGAGCTCGGCCGGTCGGCGTCTCGAAGACGGGGATCTCGATTCGGCTCCAGTCACGTTTAGGCGCTAAAGCGTGGTCGAACGAGCCGCGCGGGAGGGCACGGAGCGCGGGGTTCGGCGTCGTGGCAGGCCGTCGTGCCTTGGAGGGCATGGACAAGGCTGCGTCAGACCTGCGCGAGGCGATGGGCGTGGTCAGGCCGAGCGCCTCGGTGAGGGAAATGAAGCTCACGCCGAGTTCGCTGAGTTCGTGCAGGCTCCCGATCAGGTCAGGAAGAGAGAGCCCCATCGATCGAGGCGCCAGACAAGGACGACGTCGATGTCCCTACGCGCGCGGCGTTCATGAGCTCGCCTCCGCTGGACTCGCTCGCCGGCCGGTTGGTCAAGGGCGCCGTCGTCGACGTTTCAGGGCTCCGAGAAGGCCGAAGAGCAGCCACCCGGCTTGGCGTCCGTCGCGGGCTCCTCGCCCCGCCGAGGTGCATGCGCAGCCCGCAGGGTCCGTGTCCTCGGTGCCCGAGAGTTCCCCACCGGTGTCACCGCCGGTCGTCGCCGGCATCTCTGGGGCGACGTCCGGGTCGAAGAATCCGCAGATCTCGACAGGCTCGCCGAAGGGCTCGTCGCTGGTGCCGCCGTCGCCGAACACGAGGAACGTCCCTTCCGCATGGTCGATCCATGGGACGCTGCTTTGTGGACCGGCGACGCCGCGGATCAGTAGCGGCTGACCGACGGCGTCCAGAGGCGGGTCGAAATCGATCTCGAAGGACCCGGCTCGGGTGACCGTGGCTAGCGTCTGCCAGGCGGCCGCGTCGTCGTCGCCGCCGAGGTTGATGAGCGATGCCCACTGCAAGACGACGTCGGAGGTTCCGGCTGCACAACCACGAATCGGAAACGGTGACCCCGGCCGGAGCTGCACGCCGTCGAGGGATGGTGTGCGCAGACCGACCGTCGCCGGTGCGGCGTCGACATCGTCCGAGACCCGGACCACGCCGCGTCGCTCGCTCCAGAGGTTGAGTGGCGGCTCATAGGTGTATCCGCGCACGACGTAGTTGCCCACCGGGATGTTGCTGGTATCGAAATCGAGCCCGGCCTGCGTCGCTTCACAGGTGATCGGGATGCGTTGCGCGGAGGTGTTCATCGGGAACACGCAGCCCTGTAGATCGTCTCGCCGCTCGAGGATGTCCTGGTCGGGCGGTATCGCTTCGATGCTGCCGCGGGCGAGAGCCTCCTCGGCTTCGGCCGCCGTGACCCAGTTGGGAAGGTCTTGAAGCTCGGCGGGGATGTCCTCGCACACGAGGAAGAACTGCAGGCGCCGCGAGTCCTCGGGCTCGTCGTCGCTCACCATGAAGTCTTCGCGTGGTAACCCGATGTCGAGGTGGAACACCGGGTCCACACTTCGGTCCACCTCCGCGATGCATGCGGCAAGCGGGTAGATCGGAGGCGTGCGTTGACCGGCGCCGTTGGATGCGGATGCGATTTGCGGCGCCAGAACACCCAGCGCGATCAGCATCACCTTTCGCGTGCTCCTCACCTTCGCGCGCACGGGCCCGGTGTGCAAGAGGTGGGCTACGGCCAGGACGTCCTCAACCGTCCCCTTGTGCGGGTTCGAGACGCCGGAGCGCCCGATCGTGAGCGTACTAAACTTCACGATCCGGCCCCGCCGTGATCTGCCGCATCGGGATCTGCGACGACATCACGGCGGCGTTGCGCTGCTTGCGTGCTTGCGATACGCTCGCTCATGCCCTGTGAGGACATCCTGTCCTCATTGGACATAGTCCTTATTATCGGCGTTTTTGCCACGGGTGGGTAGGGGGCCTTGGGGCGGCAGATAGGCCCGAAAAACGAGGTTCTGAAACGGCGGGTGTTCAGGTGTGTGGCGAGTGTTATCGTCCCGGCGCCCTGGGGAACCTGCGGTAGTTGGGCAGTTGGCAAGTACGATCGTCCTCATATCGGACCCTCAGCCTCCGGAGGTTCAGCGCAGCTGAAAGCCGGCCGGAGCGGGGGTGCGTGATGCTGTGGTGCTACTTCCTTCCTACGACCTGACAGAGACGCTTCCTCAGGCGCTCGTTCGTGAGCCGGACACGTTGGACGACGAGGTTGTCAACTGGGTCCCACCCTTCCCCGGTGCTGTTGCGGTGGGTGTCATCGCTTCAGGGGGCGGAGCTGGCTTGCCCTGCTGGCGATGTTGTGGCGACGAGTTCGGAGCAGGACTTGATCTTTCGTTGGGTGACGGCTGGGGCATCTGTCAGCCGTCGTTACCGGTTGTCGAGGGGGTTCGGACGCGATCTACATCAACGAGACGGAGGTCCCCGGGGACAGCTTCGACATCGGGACCTGGACGCTGAAAGGTCTGACGCGCGCCCACGAGGGCGCCTGGCCCCTCGCACTGGACCTCTACGGGGAGGGCTGGTTGCCCGCCAGAGATGTGCAAGCGGTCAGGGCCCACTGCTGGAGCTCGGCGACGACCAGCAGAGCCTTCGGGCTCGAGCCGCACGCGCCGCGTTTATCGCTCCAGAACCCCTCAGCCTCTTCTGATTTTCGCGGAGCGAGGACCTCTCTTAGACACAGCCCACGATCTCGGGGGTAAGCTCGGGACGTTCGCCGAGACGAAGGCAGGACCACCATGCGTATCCTTGTTGTCGACGACGACCTTGAGCTACTCGACCTGCTGAGCCGGTCCCTTCGTAGCGAGGGCCATCGTGTCGAGGAAGCCCCATGCCTCGCAGACGCCCGCGCCGCGCTGGAGGAGTTGGTCGACGTGGTTGTACTCGACCTGGGGTTGCCGGACGGGTCGGGCCTGTCGCTGTGCCGATGGTTGCGGAAGGCCGGCAACGAGGTGCCCATCCTCTTGCTCACCGCGCAAGCTGCCGTTGCAGATCGGGTCGCCGGCCTCGACGCAGGCGCAGACGACTATCTAGCCAAACCGTTCGCACTTGCCGAGCTTCGTGCCCGGGTGCGCGCGCTCGGACGCCGCCGCGCAGCAACCGGCGGAAGTGTTCGGAGCATCGGAGACGTGGGACTCGACCTCGAGCGGCGGAAGGCGACCCGCCAACAGGTCACCGTGGACCTCACGCCTCGCGAGTGGACGATCTTGGACTGTCTCTCGGCGCGTGATGGCCGAGTCGTTTCGCGACTCCAGGTGTTGGAGGAAGCGTGGGGCGATGACCACGAAGCTGCGATGGCTTCGCTAGAGGTGTTGGTGGGTCGGATTCGCCGAAAGCTCGGCAAGGCCGTGATCCGAACCGTTCGGGGGGAGGGATACGCACTTGGGTAGGCGCTCGCTCCACAACCGGGTCACAACGGCCTCGGCGCTCGCCGCTGTGGTCGCTTCGTTGGTGACGCTGGTCGTGTCCCTCTTCGTCGTCGACGCTCGCGCAACATCGATGGCCGAGCAACGCGCGCTCTCCAAAGCGCAGGCCTTCATCGATGAGCTGGAGGTGGAGCTTGTGACCGTGGAGTCCGTCCGTCACTTGGATATCGAGGACGAGGTGCGCGAGTTCTCCCACGCCGGCGACACCATCACGGTGTATCTGCATGGAGTTCGCGTTGCAGGCAGCCCGCAGCTGGACCTTGCGACGGCAGACGGCTGCAAGCCCAACGCGGAGTCAGAAGACCACTGGTTGGTCTGCCAAGCCTCGAGTGCGCCTCATGGACTCGTAGCCTTGGTCGGACAGTCTCGGACCGACGTGCTCGCGCATCGCGGACCGCTGCTGACCGGCGGACTCATCTCGGTTCTCGTGCTTCTCATCGGCGGGGTCTTCGCAGGCTTCTGGGTCAGTCGTTGGTCACTCCGGCCTCTTCACCGACTGCGAGAGGTCCTCGAAGGGGTCGACCCCAACGCACCCGCGACCGCAGCCCTACCCCGTGCCGACACGGAGGAGGTCAACGCCGTGGTCGCGGTCCTCGACACGCTCCTCGTGAAGCTCGGGCGCGAGATCGATCGTTCTCGCCGGTTCTCCGCGGACGCGGCCCATGAGCTGCGTACCCCTTTGACGAAACTACGCACCGAGCTCGAGTTGCTCGCGGAAGCAGATGCACAGCGGGGCCCGGATTCCGTCTATCCAGCACTGGTTGAACGGACCGCGGAGCTTGGGCAACTGTTGGAGCGGTTGTTGGTGCTCGCGTCTCCAGAGCAAGCGCTCCAACGAGATGCCCTGGTCTCGATGTCGGTCGTGGCCGAAGAGGCTCTCGAGACGCTCGGGCCCGACGCGACGCGGGTCAGCTTGCAGTGCGAAGGGGATGGCACCGTCCTCGGCGACGGTGGGCTCCTAGCCATCGTCGTCAAGAACGCGATCGACAACGCGCTAAAGTTCTCCGACGGACCCATTGCCGTTCAGGTCACCGAGAGACCGGGCGAGGTCGAAGTTCGGATCGATGACGAGGGGCCCGGACTGGATGCAGGACAACGAGCGCGAGCGTTCGAGCCGTTCTTCCGTGGCAGGGGTGCTCGCGGCGTCGCGGGTCACGGCATCGGGTTGGCGCTGGTGGAGCACGTGACGCGTGCGCACCGAGGCTCGGTCGCCTTCGTCGGAACGCAGCCGGGCGCCCACCTGAGCATTCGCCTTCCACGCGCCAAGATGCCCGGATAGTGGCTGAAACGGCCCGTTTGGGTTTCGTTTGGGTCCGGGGCCTACGCTTGTACTCGTGACAGCGCGTCATACCCGGCGACATCGCCGAGAGGGCTACGAGAAGGCTCCCCGAGGTGCCCCGTGGGCCGCGATTGCCCTTCTCGTGGCGACCGGCTGCGCCCACCGTCCCGAGCAAGATCAAGCGTGGTCACGTCGAGATCTCGAGGCGCGGACCGGCTTGAGCACCACCTCCGAAAAGACTGACGAATCGCCACTCATCGCCGTCGGTGGCGAACTCGATGCCCGAGAAGCGACGGAACTCGCGCTGCAGAACAGTCCTGCGTTCGCGGCCGACGTCGCTCGACTCCAAGCCGCGGAAGCCGATGTCCAGATCGCGCGGCAGATCGAGAACCCTCGGCTGTCGGTGCTCGGTCCGTTCGGGACCATCTCCGCGAGCGCGACGTTGCTGGTTCCGCTGACCTCGTTGCTGCAGAGGCCCGCACGCACCAAAGCCGCCGCACGCGCTCAAGAGGCCGCGGCCGAATCCCTCGTGCAGACCGGCCTCGACCTCGTTCGCGATGTCCGAGTCGCCTACGCCGACTGCCTGCTCGCGCAACGGCAGGAGACGATTCGCGACGAGCTCGCAGGCTTCGCCAAGGAGCTCGCTGACCTGACCGATACCCGCGTTGTTACGGGAGAGTTGGCCGGTGCGCAAGGCGATGCCGTCCGCGCCGACGCCGAGCGAGCCGTCGATGCTTTGTCGGTGACAAAGACCCAGCGAGGCTTGTGCCGCGCACGACTCGAAACACTGGTCGGCGTGTCTCCTTTGCCTCCACTGGTCGCGACCGACCTTCGTGTCGCGCGGCAGGCACCGGCACTCGATGAGCTTCTCGGCGTCGCAAAGGACGCGAGGCCAGACGTTCGCGCCTCCCGTCTCCAGCTCGAAGCCGCAGGTGCCCGTGCCGGCTGGGAGCGATGGCGAATCCTCTCCGTCTCCGCGCAAGCCGACCTGCAGTGGACCTCGGACGCGGTCGGGGCCCGGGTCGGGGGCTCGGTGGAGCTTCCGGTGTTCAACCAAAACCGCGGAGGCGTGGCCAAAGCCGAGGCCGAGGTCGCGCTGGCGTGGCACCGGGTGGAAGGACTGCGACAGCAGGTGGTGTTGGAGGTCGTGACGTCGCGCAGCCAGTTTGAACAAGCCCAGCAATCAGAGGATCGCTACACGCAGACGATCGTCCCAGCGCTGGAGCGCACCTTCGACGCCGCCTCGCTGAGGTTCAACACGGGTGACGACTCGTACCTCCCCGTCTTGGACGCGCTGCGACAACTCGCCGACGCCCGACTTCGAACCGCCGAACTTCAAGCAGACGTCCGCCGAGCCTGGGCGGAACTCGAGCGAGCGACCGGGGCACAGCTCCAGGCGAACGCACCGAAGGAGGTTGCCTCGTGACCCGGGTTACAGCGCTTCTCGTCGTGAGTGCGACGTTCTTCGCGTGCGCAAAGCCGGACGCGGCCCCCGAGCACAGCAGTCCGGCCCACGTCGAGAACCCGGTCCACGAGGGCGACCTCACCCTCGTCCGGCTCGACCCAGCAGCGGTGACTCGGCTCGGCATCGAGACCGTCCTGGTCCAGGAGGGCCCGGTCTCGGCCACGCTCGAAGCCTCGGCTGAAGTCATCGCCGTCCCCGGCTCGGCCGTCTTGATTTCCGCTCCGCTGGCCGGGCAGATCCGCGAGCTGACCGAGGGTGTGCCGGGGACCTCCGTCGAGGCCGGAGAGGTCCTCGCCCGGCTCACCCCGCTCGCACCTGCCGCCCGCGACACCAAGGCCATCGCCAACCGAGAGGTCGAGTCGGCCAAGGCAGACCTCATCGCCGCCGAGCTCCGGCTCGAACGAGCAGAGAAGCTGGCGGAAGGAAGGGCTGGAAGCCAACGCGCGGTCGAGGAAGCGACCGCAGGCAGGAACACCGCTGCGGCGGCGCTGAGAGCCGCGCAGGCCCGCTCCCGGACCACGCGTGCGACCCCTCTCCTCTCAGATGTCACGATGACCGTGCGCGCGCCGGCAGCAGGTGTCCTGCGGTCAGTGACCGTCGCGTCAGGTCAATCCGTCGCCAGTGGAGCACCCCTGTTCGAGATCGTCGACGTCGATGCGCTGTGGATTCGCGCCCAGTTCTACGCGGGCGATCTGACGAGCGTCGCATCCGCCACCGTCGCCGAGGTCGCCGGGCTTGGCGCGACCTCAGCCCGCAGGAGCGTGGAGCCGGTCCCTGGCCCGCCCACCGCGACGCCGGCCGCGAATACGGTCGACCGCTACTACAAGCTTGCAGCGAACGAAACCGCCTTCGCGTTGGGCGAACGGGTGATCGTATCGGTCCCCGCCGAAGCGGAGGCGTCGGTCCGAAGCATCCCCGCCTCAGCGATCTTCCACGACGCAAACGGTACGACCTGGGTCTACGTTTGTGAAAGCGAGACCGCGTTCCGGCGCGCTCCCGTCGACGTCGCTCGGACGGTCGAAGGTGTCGCGGTGCTCGGTCGGGGCCCCGCCGCGGGATCGTGCGTGGTTTCGGTAGGCGCAGCCGAGTTGTTTGGAACCGAGTTCGAACCGGGGCACTGATGCGAGGACTCGTAGGATTCTGTCTGCGACGACGCTTCGTCGTTCTCGCCTTCGCCATCGTGTTAGTGCTCGTGGGCATCTACACGACACGCCAGGCGTCCTTCGATGCGTTCCCCGAGTTCGCGCCGCCCCGGGTCGAGATTCAGACCGAGGCGCCTGGTCTGACCTCGGAAGACGTCGAAGCGCTGGTGACCAACCCGCTGGAAGCTGCGCTCGTCGGGACCCCAGGCGTCACAGAGATCCGGTCGAAGTCGGTGCTAGGTCTCTCCTCGGTGCTCCTCATCTTCGAGCGAGGCACCGACGTCCTGGAAGCGCGGGCGCTGGTGGCCGAGCGGATCCCCCAGGCCAAGTTGACCAGCGTCTCGCGGCCTCCCGTGGTCCTGCCGCCGCTTTCGTCGACCTCACGCGTGCTGAAGGTCGGCGTCGCGTCCGAGGCCCTTTCCCAGATGGAGCTCACCGACGTCGTTCGCTGGGGAGTCCGCCCTCGACTGATGGCGGTGCCCGGCGTGGCCAATGTGGCGATCTGGGGGGAGCGAACGCGGGAGCTGCAAGTCCGTGTCGACACCACGCGGCTTCTCGCGCACGGCGTTGCGTTGGGCGACGTCGTTGCGGCGGGCCAGCGTTCGGCCGCGCCAACCGCCGGGGGGTTCATCGAAGGCGCGAACCAGCGTCTGCCCGTCGTGCATCCCCTGCCCACGATCGACGTCGCGACGATGTCACGCCTGCCGGTCGCGGTCGGCTCGGGGCCTGCGGTGACCATGGACGACGTGGCGGAGGTCGTCGAAGCACCGGCGCCGCCGATCGGCGACGCCCTGGTCACGACCGGGGAGGGCCTGCTGCTCATCGTCGAGAAGCAGCCCGGTGCCAACACCTTGGAGGTCACGCGCGGCATCGACCAAGCACTCGAAGAACTGCAGCCCGCACTTCCCGGTATCGAGTTCGACGCCACCATCTTTCGCCCTGCTGGGTTCATCGAGCGCGCACTTCAGAACCTGGGCGAGGCGATGGCCATTGGGACTGCCCTGGTCGTGGTCGTTCTGGTGGTGTTTCTGTGGGATTGGCGGACCGCACTCATCAGTGCCATCGCCATCCCCGTGTCTCTCCTCGCCGCGGCCACGGCGTTGACACTCGCCGGCTACACGCTCGACACCATGGTGCTCGCGGGGCTCATCATCGCCTTGGGCGAGGTGGTCGACGACGCGATCATCGACGTCGAGAACATCCACCGACGGTTGCAAGCCCATACGGGCGACTGGTCGCCGAGGGTGATCTTTCGCCTGGTCCTCGACGCATCGCTCGAAGTGAGAAGCGCCGTCGTCTACGCGACGATGATCGTCGTCTCCGTCTTCGTACCCATCTTGTTCCTCCCGGGGGTGGCGGGTGCGTTCTTCCGTCCCCTCGCGCTCGCGTACGGCATCGCGGTCCTGGCATCGATGGTCGTCGCGCTCACCATCACGCCGGCCCTCTCGATGGTCTTGCTCACGGGCGAGCGAGACACCAACAAGTCAGCCGGGCTCAGTCAGGTGCTCCGACGAGTCTATGACCGGATGCTCCGCTCCGTCTTGCGCCATCCCCGGGCGGTCCTCGTGGCAACGGCGGTGTTGCTCGGGACCTCGGCGGTAACGTGGACAAGCCTCGACCAGACCTTTCTCCCGCACTTCGCGGAGAACGACTTCCTGATGCACTGGGTTGGCAAGCCGGGCACGTCGCTCCCGGGGATGACCCGAACGGCCGACCGCGTGCGCCAAGAACTGCTCGCCATCGACGGCGTCCGAAACTTTGGCGCGCACATCGGCCGGGCCGAAGTCGCCGACGAAGTCGTGGGGCCCAACTTCGCCGAGCTTTGGATCAGCGTTGACCCGGATACGGATCTGGAGGCGACGCTGGAGGAGGTTTCGGGGGTCATCGAAGGCTACCCGGGTATCTATCGCGACGTGCAAACCTACCTGCAGGAGCGCGTTCGCGAGGTGCTCACCGGAGGATCCGGAGCCATCATCGTGCGGATCTTCGGTCCGGACCTCGGCGTGCTCGCCTACGAAGGTGAGCAGGTTGCGGCCTTGCTGGAAGCGGTACCGGGCGTTTCGCATGCGAGTGCAGGTGCGCTCACCATGGTTCCGCAGGTCGAGGTCGTCCCGAACCTCGAGCGCTGCGCGGCGCTGGGCATTGACCCCGGTGCGGTGCGAGCGGAGGTCGCCACGCTGATCCAAGGAACCGCGGTCGGCACCTTCGTGCGAGGTCAGCAACCGATCAACATCGTCGTGCGAGCACCCCCCTCACAACACGGCGACGTCTCCAGCATCCGTGGGCTGATGATCGGAGCTGGAGGAGGAAAGGCCGTACGGCTCGCCGACATCGCCGACGTGCGCGTGAGGCCGATGCAGACGGGGATCACCCACCTCCGAGGCACGCGGAAGCTTGACGTGACGGTCGAACTCGAGCCGGGTGCCGATCTCACGGCGACCGCGGAACGCATCGACGAAGCCCTCGCATTCCATCGGTTCACCGCCGGCCACTACGCCGAGACCTCGGGTGAACACATCGCTCGAGATGAGTCGGTGCGGGTGATGCTCGGGGCAAGCGGGCTGAGCATCGTCTTCATCTTCCTCGTGCTGCTCGCGGATTTTCGGTCGGTGCGACTCGCCGGGATCGTGATGCTGAGCCTGCCGTTGTCCTCAGCCGGAGCTGTGGCCGCGGTTGCGGCAACCGGAGGCGTCGTGTCGCTGGGAACCGTCGTCGGCTTCGTCACGGTCATCGGCATCACCGCCCGCAACGGCGTGCTGTTGATCGCACACCTCCGCCACCTTCAGGACGAGGAAGGCCAAGCGTTCGGTGTCGAGTTGGTCGTCCGGGCTGCACGCGAACGACTCGCTCCGATCGTGATGACCGCGGCTTCCACAGGACTGGCGCTCCTCCCCCTGGTGGTCGTGGGACCACGTGCTGGCCACGAGATCGAATACCCCATGGCGATCGTCATCCTAGGCGGACTCGTCAGCTCGACGATCCTGAACCTGTGGGTGACGCCAGCGCTTGCCTTGTCTGCGTTGAAGACCAGGATGTCGGACGAACCGACGGCGTGACACATTAAGCGTCGCCTGGGTCGGCTCCCGAGATAGATCCATCCCCGCTGTAGTACGCCGAAGAGGTGCCAAAGGCCGACCCTGCACATCGTCAGGGTCCCGTCCAAGGTGTCCAAGGTGTCCAAGGGCCGGAAACACATCGCAGCGAAAAGATGCAAGAGCGGCGTTGACGCTCGGTTCCTCACCCGACAGGCCGCCAACCGTCATCCTGAGGGCGCTGTTCGGAGAGTTCGCGCCGATTAGAACCGCCCCGACAGAGCGCCGCCGGGACCTCCCGCGAGCCACGGAGAGACGGATACGGTCGCCTGTTCGCGGTCCAGCTCGAGTCCGACGGACTCCGTTGCGATCGGAAGTAGGCCGATGCCGGTCCCGATCGCAGTACCGACGAGGATGTCGGACCAGTGATGCTTTGCGGCCAGCACTCTCATCGAAAGCCGTTACCATGCCATAGCTCAGCCCCTACCGCGGCGATCAGGAGCCGCGGTAGGGGGCGTAGTCGACGTTTTGCCAACCGCAGACCGGACGAGACGGTCACCGTCACCAGTACCGCTGCCGTCGATGTGTGTCCCGAAGGAAACGATTGGTGGTCGCTGTCTGCTCCCGTGAACCCGAGCGAACCGCGCGTATACGGTCGCGGCCGGCCGCTCCAAGCCTTTGTCATCCCCGTGAGTCCAATCGTCCACAGCGAGGGCCACAACACTTCCAACAGCGGACGCACCCGCGAGCGGTGGAGCGAGTAGCGATTCCAACACGTCGCGGTCGCGAAGATCACCCAGCCGCCTGCAGCCGCGGAGGCTCCGTACAACAACACGTCACTCGTTATCTCTGCAGCCGCAGACCCGTTTGTCGGAACGCGACGGTCCAACGCCGGGACCCACTGTTCCTTCTCAACTTGTCCGATCGCAAAGGTCCCCAGAGCGGAGACAGAGGCACCGCCCAGGGAGAGGCCGAGGTCAAAACCGAATTGCCGCGCCTCTCGGGCGGGTGTGCCGCTGCGACACATATCCGCCGCCTCGGCTGAAGATGAGACCCCCAGGGCCATCGTGGTCGCAAAGACTGCGACAGAAGCGAGTCGGTGGGTGATTCTCGTCAGGATGGGAGTCAAGCAACGCCATTATCGCGTAGGTCCGAGATTTTCGCGAGCGGGCCGGGAGAAAGTGGAGTTCCTCTAGCCTCGGATCGACTTCGCAACGTCGAGTTTAACCCCAACCCGCCGCAGGTAGTGCGATGTGGTGACGAGGGAGGTGTGCCCGAGCCGCTTCTGTATCGCGAGGACCGGCACTCCCGCGAGCGCCAGGTCGGCCGCGTGTGTGTGCCGAAGCCCACGCGGGTGCACGGTGCACGCGCCGCTCCAGTCCGGCCCGTTTCGCCAGTCGCAGGAGCAGGTGCCGGGCGTAGCTTGGGTCGGTGGGCGTTCCCTTGAGGGTGCAGAGCAGCGGAGCCCCTGATCCTTCGCTCTCGAGCACTGCACGTGTCGGAGGCTGCAAGACATCGGATCGAGAGCTGCACCGATGTGGCGACGCTTGACCTCTGGCTCTCGCGGGCGGTGACGGTCGAGACGGTCGAGGCCCTCCTCGAGGCTTAGGTCTGCGGAGGGGTCGCGGGTGAGCTCGCCGCTGGCTCAGGACGCTGGACGAAGACGTCCTCGGTGCGAGCAACAGTGACCGACCTGCGAAGCCAGCGTTCGAGGCGCGATAAGCTCTTGCACCGCCCAATCCGGTCTCGGACTTCTTCTGACACGGAGAGGCCTCGGGAGACAAGGGCTGCGGCGATCGACCACGTGTAGGCTTGCAGGTGCCCTGTGTATTCGTCGGCGAGCCGTTGCTCGACGAGTCGCTCTTGCAGCATCTGTTCGAGCGTGGTCTTGGAGGTGTAGGAGGTCGGGTTGAAGATGTCCTCGGCTCTGACGGCAGTTGGTGCCCGTGCGAGCCAGTTGTCGAGCGTCTTGAGCCTTTCGCAGAAGGCGACACGGTCTTCAATGTACGGCGTGATCCACAAGCGACGTGCTCGGAGAACCTCGAGTATCGACCTCCGTACGCCAGCGGCTTCGCCGTTCGCGTGGACTTCTCTTGGGTCCTTGGGGATCGTGGGGCTCTCCGTCCTCATGGTGGCGCTCATTGAAATGTGCTCGCTACGGCTGGTGTCGGCGACGGACCTTGCGTCCAGGCCGAGGAGGTTGCACTGCCGTCGTCATGCGGTACGCTGTCCTATGGGCCGTGGGAGCATGATGTCCCAAATGGACATAGCACATATTATCGGCGTTTTTGCTATGGGTGGGTAGGGGGCCTCGGGGCGGAAGATAGGCCCGAAATCCGGGGTTCTGAAACGGCGGGTGTTCAGGTCGTCGGTGGTCGCGGTTGCTCCCGCTCTGAGGGAAAAGGCAGCGAAAGCGCCAGCGTCGGCCGCGGACACGCCGAGTCAGGCAGGCCGGGGGGCGTTCGACCGGGTTCTCATGGAGGCGTTGGAAGGTGCGACGAGCGGGGACCGAGCTCCGTTGCCGCCTCAGTTTCCGAGGAGGGTGGCCTGCTGACGGACCGGGTGCGGCCTGGGGATGGGCCGTCGTGGTCACGACGCACAGCGCCAACACGCCGTGAACGTTGGCACCGGAGGCTGGCCCGCCTTCGGCATCGACCCCGTTGGTGCTCGGGTGTCACGCACGGGCGAGGTACGTCCCTCGCAGCACGCAGGACTGCGACGCTGTGGCCATCGTGCGCGAGCATTGGCCCTCCTTTCGCGAGCGGGTCGAGATGCACGCCGGTTCACTGCCTGCGTTCGTGTGCGACGAACTCGAGGCGTTCGCGACGTGTGGGGATTTCGAGCAGGGCTTCTTGGTGGCGCAGTGCCGACGCTGCGGGGATTCCCTGCGGGTCCCCTTTGCGTGCAAGAGCCGCGGGATCTGCCCGTCGTGCATGGGCCGACGCATGTGCGAGAGCGCGGCGCTGCTTGTGGAGCATCGGCTCCCGGCCGTGCCGTGGCGGCAATGGGTGCTGTCGTTCGAGGGGCCGATGGCCGTGCGGCTGGGCTACGACAAGCGCTTGCTCGCGCTGGTGTGCCAGCGCTTCGCCAAGCGGGTGCAGCAGACGCTGCGCCGACAGACCAAGCGTGAGCACGCTCTGGCCACGAGCAACACACTGCATCCGGGGATGGTCATCGTAGTGCAGCGCTTCCGCAGTGACCTGGGTCTGTTCGTGCACCTGCACGCGTTGGTGACCGATGGCTGCTTCGAGGCTCCCGAGGACGACGCGCAGGAGGTTCGCTTCTGGCCCACCGAGCAGCTGGCTGCGGACCACCTTCTAAGTACGCTGCAGCGCCTGCACGCGGACCTCGCCGAGTGTGCCCTTGACGAAGGAGAGCCGCCCGAGGATGGCGTCGCGGCATGCGTCCAGCTTGGGTTATCCGGGCTTGGCCCGGGGCTGCAGGCGGTGTCCTCGATCGGAAACGGATCGCACCCCTGGGAACCACCGGTAGAGCTGCTCTCGGCAGTCGTCGGGTCGTCGGTGGTCTCGGCAGCTGAGGTTCCCTGGGTCGTATCAGGTCCAGATGAACCTCGAGGACGTCGCGACCGACAAAAAAACGCCTGACTCCATGTCGGTCACCATTCGTTGAACGTGCCTCGCCACGGCTGCTAGCCTGTCCGAACCAATGCGTGGACGCTTGACGGAACGAAAGGCTCTGCACCTCAGTGTCTCTATCGCGGCATTCGTGGGCTGCACGTCCTCTGCCCCCGAAGAACGAGCTTCTCCCGCCCCGACTGAGCAGGCCATCGTCGTTGAGGACGACACCTGTGGGTTCCACGGTCGGTCGATGCCGTGGCACCCCTTGTATGCCTTCCCGAGCTCGCCCACTGAGCCGGTCGATCTGGAGTCCTTGATGACGCAGATCCGTCTGGTCCGAACGACGGAAGCGGCGGTCGGAACAACCACTACGTTCGACGTACTGCATACGTTCGTGGGTCCGCGAGCGACGCGGCTCGAATGGGAGCACGGCGGCGCCCTGCACCCGATCAACGAAATGATCGAGCCTCACCGGATCTTCGCACTCTTCGAACTCGCTCCTCCCCCCGAAGGCGTCATCCATATCGGATGCGCTGTTCCTCCTGTCGGCCCCTTCATCCGCGACATCGATGGCTCACAGGGGTTTGGAACCCGCTCCCCCCTCGCAAGGCTCGAGAACGTGGAGAACGCTTCCAACCGCGAAATTGCGCGGGTCCTGGCGGCCTCCCTTCCGATCGGTGGTGCCACCACGATCCGCGTCGGACTGAAACGGTACGGATCCTCGTCCGCCACAGCCAGCGTCGACGAGCTGACCTTCCTTTTCCATCCCCCACCCTCGGAGGAAGAGATGAAGCGGGGGGTGATGCTGCCCCGTCCGATGACGTCGATCTCCATCGTGACCGCGCTTCGGCTCGACGGCACAGACACCCGTGTCCTGCTCTCTGGACGGCATTCGTCGCCGATCGGAGAGATGGAGGAAGCCGAGCTCTTCGAGCAATTGGAGGCCCGGGAACGCGGACCGGTCCTGGGCCGACGATTTCAAGCCCTCGCGCAGGAGCAGGACGGCGAGATGAAGATCGTCTCGACCTGGTTCGAGTCAAAGGGATCGTGACCCGGGACGAGGGCGGATTCAATCGCCCGAGACTCCCCGTCCGATGGCCGGCTGATAGGCGCGCCATCGAGGCCGAACTCGGCGGCAGGGACGTACGTACGGAGGGGACAGGTAGAACGAGAAATGCCGCAACGATCCCGGGCTGTGGCCGACCAGGAGGTCGTGCTGGTTCGACACGTACACCCGGGGCGAACGTACTTGCTGACCCGGCGATGCTCAGAGCGGAGGTTTTTTCTGCGGCCATCGCCGGAGTTGAACCAGATCTTCGAATACGCGCTGGCGCGAGCGGTTTCGATGACTCGGGTGAAGGTGCATGCGTGGGTGGTGATGTCCAACCATCTGCACTTGGTCGTCACGGACACGTATGGGGAGCGGCCGCGCTTTATGGGCCTGCTCGACGCGGAGCTGGGAAAGGCCGCAAGCGCGCTGATCGGGCGGTGGGGTGGGTTCTGGGAACCCGGGCGTTCCTACTCGGCCGTTGACCTTCTGGACCGGAACGCAGTGCTCGAGAAGCTGGCGTACACGCTGGCGAACCCGGTGCTCTCAAAACTTGTCCGATGCGCACGACGTTGGCCGGGCGCGACGTCGGTTCGGCTTCGGTTCGGGGACGTTGTGGTCGCGCGCCGGCCGAGCGGCGGCTACTATGCGAACAGCTGCCAACCCGAGTCGTATACGTTTCGCCTCGAGGTTCCGCCGGGAATGGATGCTGTCGAGTGCCGCGCGGACGTTCGGTTGAGAATGCGGAAGCTGGAGAAGGAGGCCGAGGATGGCGTCGCGGCATGCGTCCAGCTTGGGTTATCCGGGCTTGGCCCGGGGCCCGCGCGCACCCTGCCCTGTGCCGTCGAACCGATGCTTGTCTCGGGCTTCGGTATGCAGCTTCATGCCGCCGTCTGGGTCGATGGTCGCGACCGAAAGCGTCTCGAACGCGTCTGTCGCTATCTGCTGCGTCCCCCGTTTGCGCTGGGTGCCGTGCAGCGCACCGCCGACGGACAGGTCCGCGTGCACTTCAAGAAGCCCAGCCGAAATGGAGCCACCTATGCCCAGATGAGCCCGGAGCGTTTCTTGGCTCGGCTGTGTGCCCTGGTCCCTCCGCCGGGTGCCCACACCGTCCGGTACTACGGCGTTCTCGCGCCCCGGCACGCCCTGCGCGCTCGCGTCGTCCCCACGCCGGAGGCCACGAACATCCCGCCCAAGCAGCTCTCGTTGTTTGTCCCGCAAGGCCAGCTCGAGCTCGCGGCCAACACCGGGCCCGCGCTCGACAAACAGCTGCTCGATGTTGCGCCGCATCGGCTCTCCTGGATGAGCCTGCTCGCCCGGGTCTTCCGGTTCGACGTCTCGGTTTGCCAGCGGTGCCAGGGCCCGATGCGGGTGGTCCGTGCGGTGAGCAGCCCCGATGAAATAGCCGAAGCGCTGCATGCCGCTCGGCCCCCACCGCGACCCTCACCTCGCGGACAGCTGATGTTGTTTTCTGGCCTGAGCTCTTGAGCTCTGGCCCCCTATCACGCCCTCGCTCACCGCGAGCGCGTCGGCATCCGTACGTCCGTACGCGCATTGGCACACCACGGAACTCCTCGAGCGTCCCTCAGACGCCCATCCGGCCCTCGGCGCGCCCGGTTCTGTCCTCAGCGCGGCTCCGGTGGGCACCGCCCGCGTGCCTGTCACTCGTCTCAGGGTGCCAGGCCTTTTCGTGTAAAAATGCACTCTAAGGATCAGTCCGCTGCAGCGATGATCCGGCTGCTCGTGGAGGGGTAGACGTCGAAGAGGCGGGGCAGCCTGGGCCGAGGTCTTCTTTCCAGAACGAACCCTTTTTGCTTGGCCGTCTCCTTGCGCCGGATGGGGTTGAGTTCGTATGGCCAGCCCCCGATTCGCCCGTCGGCCCGAGCTGCCTCGAGCCCCGCCCGGAACGCCTGATCTGCTCCCGAAATTTTGGACAGTTTTGAGCTTCCGAATTTTGCAAAATGGAGGAGCAGAAGATGAAGAGGTCCAAGTTCAGCGAGGAGCAGATCACGTTCGCGATTCAGCAGGTGGAGGCCGGGATCCCGGTCAGGGAACTCTGCCGCAAGTACGGGATCTCGACGAAGACATTTTACAACTGGCGGAAGAAGTTCGGGGGGATGAGCTCAACCGAGCTCCGCGAGTTGCGGCAGCTCAAGGAAGAGAACAACAAGCTCAAGACGCTGGTTGCGGACTTGAGCTTGGACCGTCAGATCCTCAAGGACGCGCTCGCAAAAAAGCTCTGACGCCTGCGCGCAAGCGCGAGCTGGTGAACAAGAGTCGGGGTCGGTACCCGATCAGCATCCAGCGCGCGTGCAGGCTGTTCGAGCTCCAGCGAAGCACCTACTACACTCGCAGCGTCAAGGACCCGCAGGAGGCCTTGACGCGGCGGCTCCGCGAGCTGGCGGAGCTGCGCCCGAGGTTCGGATATCGAAGGCTCCACATTCTGCTGCGGCGCGAAGGATGGTTGGTTGGCGTGAAGCGAGTGGATCGCCTGTATCGACTTGAAGGCCTGAATCTGCGGGTTCGGAAGCGAAGAAAGCTGGCGCCAAGGGTACGCGTGACACCGGCGCCCGCCAACGCACCGAACGAATGTTGGAGCATCGACTTCGTCAGCGACGAGGTCGACGACGGTCGAAGGTTTCGGGCGTTGACGATCGTCGACAACTTCACGCGGCTTTGCCCAACCATCAAGGTCGCCGCCCGACTGCCCGCACGAGCGGTCGTCGATGCTCTGGACAACGCGATCGCGGCCGCCGGAAAGCCCTCCGTGATCAGGCTCGACAACGGAACAGAATTCACGTCGCTCGTGTTCGAGACGTGGGCGTACGCGCGCCGAATTCGACTCGACTTCATCCCGCCAGGACGGCCGACAGAGAACGGCTTCATCGAGAGCTTCAACGGCAAGCTCCGTGACGAGTGCCTGGCGGTCTCAATGTTCACGTCGCTCGAGGACGCGTGCGAGACGATCGAAGAATGGCGCGTTGACTACAACAAAGCCAGACCGCACTCTGGTTTAGGTGGTCTCGCCCCAGCCCAGTTCATCGCCGACCTGCTCAGGGAGAGCGCGTGATCGACGTTGAAAAAGGAAGCTTCAAACTGTCCAGATTTTGGGACCCGATCAAGCCGCGAGAATCGCCGCCTGAAAACCGTCCACTTTTTCGGGGCAATTCCAAAGGACCAAGCTCGATTCAAGCTCGTCGACTCGCTCGGGTTCACGTTTTGGCAGGTCCGCGGTCCGAAGTACGTTGGTGATTTGGGCTGTTTCGCGGAGGCATACGCTCGTTCGGCTGATGCGGACTCGCTGTGGAAACGATACGAACGGGCGCTCGACGGACTCGAAGGGGGAGCCGAGCCCTACGAAGATCTTGAACAGGTTGTTGAACGCACCCGAGAGCGCGGCTGTCGGCGAGCCGCAGCCGCGGCTGAAGAACGGTAGGCAGCGTGCGCTCAGCTCAGCAGCTTCGCTCCGATGCGGTACGTGTCAACGAAAATGAGACAGGGTTGGGGCATGGGGAACATCGGAACGGTGGACGGCGCTAAGTGGCGCCAGGTTCCCTACACGAGCGGGCAAAAAGCTCCGTTTTGGCCCCCTCGCGAGAGGCTCGAAACGACCCTCCTGCACGCCGAGTTCCCCGTTTCCGGCCTTCCGGCGGTCCGCCGCACCGGGTTTTTTGGCCAGGGGTCAAGACTGGCCTCCACGCCAAGGCTCGAACCGAAGCGCTCGGCCTGACCGCCCACAGCAGGGTGCCAGGCAGATTGCAGCTCTCATATAAGGGTGCCAGGCCGGGTCGCGTAGAAATACACGCTAAGCGGTCTGCGGCGAGACGTGCAAAAACCCGTTGCTCTCGACCTCGACTGCGCAACACGGTTCTGCAACGCGTAAGCCGTTGAAACCCGGAGGCCGGGCGAGTCGTTGCGAAAACGTACAGTTGTGCAAGTCGGGCCCGTCGTCGGCAGCCCGATCGCGCGCCACGACCTTGTTTAAACCGCTCGTCGACGCGGGCCGAAGACCATGCGCTGGAGCCCTTCGTGGATAGCCTGGCGGCGGTTATCCCCGATCGCCGCCGAGCCTTAGCGTGTATTTCTGGACGAAAAGGCCTGGCACCCTGAGTTCGGCCGCGATGTCCTCCGGCGTCGTGACGAAGCGCGTGACCTTCATGCGCCCACTGCAGCGGGCGCACAGCAAGAACGAAACGTTCCCGATTGAAAATCAGCCGGGAGCATTGGACTCAGGTTGAAGGCGCGTTCTGCGCCGGTCCGCTCGACTGCTAGATTGTTGTCGGAGTCCGCGGACGCACGATGAATCGAACGGCCATGCATCTTGCCACCTACCTCGCCGCCGTCATTGGATGTGCACCGGCTTCGACTCCACACAAGGAAGCGCCGCCGAGGCCGAAGCCCGAAGCGATCGTGGTGGATGACGATCCCAAATACGACAGCTGTCGCTTCCAGCAACCCGTTGTTGCGCAACTGAACCCGTTCCGAGATGACTCCCTAGGTCTCGCGTCCACGATGGCGCAGATCCATCTGGTCCGAACGACCGAGGCCGCGGTCGGTACGACAACCGTCTTCGACGTGCTGCACACGTTCCACGGTCCGCCCGCGGCGACCCTCGCATGGCAGCACGGTGGCCGCCTGCACCCGATCAACGCGATGATCGAGCCTGACCGGCCCTTTGTCTTGTTCGAGCGCACGCCCTTCGAACGGAGCGCTGCACGCCCGTGCGATGTGCCTGAGGGCCTGTTCATCCGCGACATCGACGGCCCGTCCGGTCGTTCCTACGAGCCTTGCGGCGACTCGCCGTTGTGCTGGGTTTCAAGCACAGCGCCGGCTTCCAATCGTGAAATCGCGCGGGCTCTGGCGGCCTCCCTTCCGGTGAAGGGCGCAGCGCTGGTCGGGGTCGACATCCCATTTTCCCGGCCGCAATCCTCGGTCGGAGTCCACGAGATGACCTTCGTCTTCGTTCCCCCGCGCACGACGGAAGAGATGATGAAGTCTGCGCTGCTTCCTCGTCATCCGAGGTCGATTTTCATCGAGACGGCGCTCCGGATCGACGGCGCAGACGTAAGGGTCTTGGTCTCGGGACGGCACTCGACGCCGATCGGCGCTGTGGAGGAGCTTTATCAACCCCCCTTGGATCCGCCCGAGACCCGACGATTTCAAGTTCTCGTGCAGGAGAGTGAACGTGACGTCGAGGTTGTGTTGGCGTGGCTCGAGCCTTCGGGAGACGGGGTCGACCCTGCCATCGCTCCCGAGCCCTAGCTGATATGGAACGACCCCCTGTCAACCTCGTTGTTCGGGGGCTGGGACAGGGTCGGCTCGAGCCCCGAAGGCGAGGGACGAGATGGGTCTCTTCGACGACGAGTCACTCTGATATTCGCGGATTACGACGGAAGTCCGTCGCAGCGCCGCATGACCGTGCTTCGCCTGGAAGTGCCGCTGTCTAGAATCGCGAGTACAGGCGTCAAAGACGGCTGTTCGCATAGCTAGCGTCGCGGGTTTTCCGTTCGTGCCCACTCGTCCCTCAGCTTCGGTTCTCGAACCCAAAACCCTAGGCCGCGTCCTCTTTCAACGCCGCCCAGATGAAACCGGCGAGCTCCCTTGCAACCGCCACAACGGCCTTGTTGGCCGGCTTTCCTGCCTCCGTCATCCGCCGATAGCGGCGGTGGAGTCTGTGGTGCGCCTTGTCTGCGATCCGGATCGCGGAAGTCGGCTGTCCGAGACGACGCTCGACGAGTTTCTTGCCGACCGCGGGGCGATGTCGGTAGTGCCACGCGGCCTCGACGAGGACTCGTCGTAGATGAGCGTTCCCGGTCTTCGTGATCGCACCTCGCCGCGTCCTATCCGAGCTCGAGTATTCGCTCGGAACGACGCCGATGTAGGACATGAGCTGCGGCGCCGAGGGGAAGCGGGCCATGTTGCCGTGCAACTCCGTCGCGATGGTCATCGCCGTCGTTGTGTCGATGCCGTAGAAACAGCGGAGCTTCCCGACGGGGGCCGCGTATCTCTTTCCCTCAGAGAGTTTCAGGATCTCAGCGTCAACGTCGGT
>JBOEGF010000062.1:0-23543 GCA_050633305.1 Nannocystales bacterium | reverse complement strand
CCTCGAAGGAGAGCCGGTCGTTCCATAGGGTCTAAGTTAGTTCGGTAGGCGTTCTTCGCGGATGAACTTTGCCGCGCGATAGCCCACGAGCATGCTCGGCGCGTTGAGGGCCGAGACCGGAGTCGTCGGAATCGCCGAAGCGTCCGCGATGCGGATGCCCGACACCCCGCGCAGCCGCAGGCGCGTGTAGGTCGTCGCCGTGGTGTCCTCCGACATCGCGCACGTACCCGCGAAGTGGTAGGTCGCGATCGCGTTGGACGCCACCCACTTGGCCAAGGCTTCGTCACCGTTGTTCTACGGACCGGGCATCAGCTCCTTGGAGCTGTAGGCCGGGTAGGAACCATATCCGTGTAAAAACCGCTCACAGCGCAACCGACGCAGCCTCCACGTTGTACGCCCACGGCAATGGCGGCCAAGAAGCGAACAGCGGTCTACCTGCGGGTCAGCACCGAGGAGCAGACGCTGGACAACCAGCGAGCGGACATCAAGCGGCTCATTCGAGCCCGCCGGAGTCTGACGCCTCTGCTCTCAGTGCGGAGCTCCTGCGCCTGGCTCATGGCGGAAGCTCTCGGGACGGGTTGCATGCCTGCGCGCGGGCGTGGCTTCAGAGGCGCGAGCTCGTGCGGGCAGGTCAGACGGTGCTCGACAAACTCGTGGCCTCCGCCCACGCCCAGGCAGAGTCATCCCTGCTGGAGGAAATCGCCGACGCGCTTCCAGAGAAAGTTCGCGAGGTGATCGACCAGCGCGTGCTGGATGTGACCGAGGGGACGTCGGTCCTCTCGGCGCTGCACCGCTCGGCCAAGAGCGCCAAGGCGGTGAACATCTTGGAGCAGCTCGATCGCCTCGAACAGGTCGAGCTGCTCGACTTGTCGTCCGTAGCGTTACCCGCCCTGGCAACGCCAGCACGCCTCGCCGAGCAGGCGGAGCAGACGAAGCGATACAACGCCTGGGAGCTTCGGCGACTGAGGCCGTCGAGGCGGTATGCGCTGGTCGTGGCGTACTTGCTGACCGCTCGCAGTCGCCTCCTCGACGAGTCCGTGGTGATGACCGACCACTACATCACCCTCATGTGGCAGCGGGCAAAGAGACGGCACCACGACAGCAAGATGCTGCGATGGCAGCAGAGCAACGATGCAACCTCGAAGGTTCTACAAAAGGTGCGTGCAGCCATTGAGCGCGGGCTTGATCCCGATGCTGACGTGACGCTCGGAGCGGCATGGGAAACCTCCCTTGGGGGTGACAGCGGGGCTCAGGAGTTCCTCAGCGTCGTCGAGCATGCCGAGCGCGGGCAGAAGGCGGCACGGCACGGTCTCCGCGACGAGCTGTGCGCAGCATACGGCCCCCTTCGCAGATTCTTGCCGCGGGTGATGGGGCTTCCTCTCCGCGCCGAGCCCGGGTCAGAGAGCATCATCAAGGCGATCGAGCTCGTTCGGGCTCTCGACAACGGCAGCATCGGCAGGCTCCCTCGCGACGCTCCGTTCGACTTCGTCCCGAAGAAGTGGAGAGCTGGGCTCGTTGTGAAAGGCCGCGTCGTCAACCGGAGTCTCTGGGAGACAAGCCTTGCCGTCGCAATCCGCGACGGCCTCCGAAGCGGAGACCTCTACCTCGATGGCAGCAAGCAGCACGCCTCCTTCACCGAACTGATCTACAGCGTCGAAACCCGGGGAGTCGCTACCGCTGGAGCTGCTCGGGCACATCTCCCCGATGCGGTTCGGACACGTCAACGCCCAGGGGATGTACCGCTTCGAGCTGTGACAACGAGGGGGACCACTTCGCGCATAATCTTACCGAGCGTCCGAGCCCTCGCTCTGAACGGCCGTCCATCGCTCTGGAAGCGACGCGGCGATCGCCCACGTGCCCGGCCCTCATCCTTCAGGCCGTCGCCAGTCACGTGACTTCAGGAGGTTAGCGGGGTTTACTTTGCGCATAAGTCCTAAGCGCAACATTTTTCTCGGATGTGCTTCGACCCCCAGCCCCGAGGGGGAGACCTCTCGGGGCCACCCGACTTCCGATGTTCCCCACGCCCCGAGTGTAAGCGGCGCCGAGTGGCGGGGTTCATCCTGTGTCGCCCAGGCTCATGGGTGATGCGGATGCCTCCATGATGCGCGCCCCGACGTCTCTCCTGTCCCTGTCCCTGTCCCTGTCCCTGCTTCCCGTGTTACCGGGGTGCTCACCGCTGGTCGAACTCGGCGAACCGGCAAGTGATGTGGAGTCTGAGGTCGCGGAAGACATCGCCGAGTTCTTCGAGCAGGACGACGACATCTACCGCGACCTGACTGAACGCTGCGGCTGCGACACGGAGTTGTATGCGGACTACGGCTGGCGGCTCGAGTCCCTCCAGCAAGAGGCTCTGCGCATGCAGATTGAGTTCGATGCAGAGTGTGCTCAGGACCTACTAGAACGATTGGAGGGACCGGGGTGCGAGTTTGAGGGCTCGTTGCCCGACTGTCGGATCCTTCTCGGGGAGCGACGGGCGGGGGAGCCCTGTTCGCTGGGGGTTGTGCTGGACGACTGCGGCCCATCGTTGTTTTGCCTGACGGGGAGTTCAACGTTTCCCGCGGAAGGGACGTGCGTCCAGCAGGCAGTGCTGGGGGAGGCGTGTGAGCACCGATCACACGCCTGCGGTGAAGGTGCCTGCATCCGGGGCATCTGCGAGGCGGAGGCCACCAGCCCTGGTGACCCATGTTCGCTCGAATGCGGCAACGGACTGATCTGTACGCAGGGTGCGTGCCGTGAGCCAGATAAGTGTGACATCGTCCCAAGCCTTCGGGGCTAGACCCTATGGAACGACCGGCTCTCCTTCGAGGGATTTCTCTCTCGGAGGAGAGAGCCGACAATGGTCGGTGTCATGAAGACCGCGGGTTGGGCAAGCCCAGAGCCGCACACGAAAGGAGCCGGTCATGGAGAAGAATAACAGCATGTGTAGACCTGCCCCGTTTTGGTGGACACCGAACTTGGGACCCGATCAAGCCGTGAGAATCGCCGCCTGAAAACCGTCCACTTTTTCGGGGCAATTCCACCTTCCGCATGGTCGATCCACGGGACGGTGCTTTGTGGACCGGCGACGCCGCGGATCAACAGCGGCTGACCGACGGCGTCCAGAGGCGGGTCGAAATCGATCTCGAAGGAGCCGGCTCGGGTGACCGTGGCTAAGGTCTGCCAGGCGGCGTCGTCGTCGTCGCCGCCGAGGTTGATGAGCGATGCCCACTGCAAGACGACGTCGGAGGTTCCAGCTGCACAACCACGAATCGGAAACGGTGATCCCGGCCGGAGCTGCACGCCGTCGAGGGATGGTGTGCGCAGACCGACCGTCGCCGGTGCACCGTCGACATCGTCCGAGACCCGGACCACGCCGCGTCGCTCGCTCCAGAGGTTGAGCGGCGGCTCATAGGTGTATCCGCGCACGACGTAGTTGCCCACCGGGACGTTGCTGGTATCGAAGTCGAGCCCGGCCTGCGTCGCATTGCAGGTGATCGGGATGCGTTGCGCGGACGTGTTCATCGGGAACACGCAGCCCTGCAGGTCGTCACGCCGCTCAAGGATGTCCTCGTCGGGCGGTATCGCTTCGATGCTGCCGCGGGCGAGAGCGTCCTCGGCTTCGGCCACGGTGACCCAGTTGGGAAGGTCTTGAAGCTCGGCGGGGATGTCCTCGCACACGAGGAAAAACTGCAGGCGCCGCGAGTCCTCGGGCTCGTCGTCGCTCACCATGAAGTCTTCGCGTGGTAACCCGATGTCGAGGTGGAACACCGGGTCCACGCTTCGATCCACCTCCGCGATGCACGCGGCAAGCGGGTAGATCGGAGGCGTGCGTTGACCGGCGCCGTTGGATGCGGATGCGATTTGCGGCGCCAGAACACCCAGCGCGATCAGCATCTCCTTTCGCATGCTCCTCACCTTCGCGCGCACGGGCCCGGTGCGCAAGAGGCGGGTACGGCCAGGGCGTCCTCAACCGTCGCCTTGTGCGGGTTCGAGACGCCTGAGCACCCGATCGTGAGCGTACTAAAATTCACGATCCGGCCGGGCACCCCTTAGTCGCGATCGCGGGATGCGATTATGGTCGCGATGACGCAGCGGGCGATCGACTTCTCTAGCGAGCTCGACCTGTGCGTGGAAGAGCTGCTGCGCCCCGAGGAGGGCGGCGTCTGGGTGCGGCGAGGGAAGGGCGGGCAAGCCGCGGCTGGCGGGGATCGAGCCCGAGTCGTTCGAGGCATTGGGGCCGTGGCTCAAGTTTCGGGTCGGTCTTGACCTCGATCCTGACGAGCCGGTCTTCTGCACGTTCATCGGCCGCGAGGTGCAGTCGAGCTACGTGCGCCACGGTTTGCCCGCGGAGACGTGTCTACGGTGTCGACCGCGTCGGAGAAGAACGCGACCCAAGGTGGACCCGCCGTCGGTGGCACTGGGTCCGGTTGACCCCCTGCCAGAGGGGCCGTCGCTCGAGTCGACCTCCGGTGGTTCACCCACCTCACCGCAGCCCGAGCTGCAGCCGAGGCAGATGGCGAGTCCGAGTCGGCACGGCATGGCGAGAGTCTGGCCTGCAGGCGTCACGTTCAACAAGCGCGTTGATTCCGTACTACGGTACGGTGCGATACTCGATGACATGGCAATCCGCCCACTGCGAACGGTCCTCTTCCTCGCCGCGAGCCTGAGCGCTTGTCGCTCTGGCTCGGCCCCCGCGCCGGCAGACAGCTCCTCTCCGCGGGAGGCCGGCGACGTCGTCGCGAGAGCTGAGCCAGCCGGTGATGCTGGGGCGCAGAAGGTCTACGAGGAGGACTTTCAGTTCACGATCGACGGGATGAGGCGGATCAACGGCGCGTTGTGAATGGGTTGACCCAACGGGGTCAAGCGAGCCCTGGAAGGGCTGCAAGCAATCAACAAGGTCGACTTCGACCCCGACACCGGGGTGTTCAACGCTCATCTGAACGGCGGCGCCCAGGTCGCACGGCCGGAACTCGAGGCCGCGATCCTGGCCCACGGGAAGACCCGGGGTGAGGACTACAAGATCCAGTGGGACTTTGAGCCAACCAAAGCCACTGAGCTTGCAACACGCGGGAAGCCGTTTGTCCTCCCGCTCCTGTCGGGCGAGACCTACGACTTCGGTCAGGTCCTCGGCAAGCGAGCCGCGGTCGTCGTCTTCTGGGCGAGTTGGTGCGCCCCGTGCTTGGAGGAGGCGCCTCATTTGGTGAAGCTGCACGAGACCTATGGCCCCAAGGGGGTCGAGTTCATCAGCGTGAGCATCGACGCGTCGGAGGACCACCCTGCATTGCGGAAGGTCGCGAAAGACCGCGGTGTCACCTACGGCATCGCGCTCGATCCTGATGGCGAGGTCCTCGCACAACACGCGAAGGGAGCCAGCATCCCCCTCACGTTCGTCCTCGACAGCACCGGCGCCGTCGTCTTCAGCCACCGCAACTACGAAGCGGGTGATGAAGTGAAGCTCGAGGCGGCGATCAGGTCCGTCGCGTCTGACTGACGCGGATCCAAACGAAATCGGGCCCGGTCACCGGATTGTAAACGGGGTGACCGCGTCCGCAACGGGCTCCGGCGCGGCTCCGAACATCCGGTACGTCAAGCGCCGCCCGAGTTCGGACGCCCGACTCAGCGACAAGATCTCGATGTCCGACTGGGTCGTCGCCCACTGCTCGGCGACGTCCCGGGACTCGAAGAAGTGGACAAAGCAGCAGAACCTCGCGCGGACATCCGCGGCCAATGGGGTCTGCGGGGTCACGAAGGACACCATGACCCCTTCAAGGGCCGAAGTTGATGTTCCATCGGCCTCAACGCGGACCCGGACCGTTTCACCAGTCGTCGGGGAGATGGAAACTACGTCGGCCCCTCGCCCAATCACGACGGGCAAGAACAACGCGTCCAGAGCACACCAGGTGTAGAGCCGCTTCCCATCGATTCGAAACTGATGCTTCGTTTCCCTCAACGTGAGGCCGCCGTAGCCCACGATGGCTCCGCGGTCATCGCGGGTCAACCCTGGTCCCTGCGCCAAGAGTTCCTCGGCCCTGTCTGCGGAGAACCCTGCCGTTGCGGCGACAGTATCGATCGAGACAGGAGCCCCCTGCACGAGCGCCCTGTACACGGTCCGAGTCAGGGCCGCCTGCGCGCCGTCGAGAAAAGTCGATGCGGCGAGCAGGCTACGGGAGATGTGTTCGAAGCGATCAGCCTCCGCGGTGAGACCTCGGCCATTGTGTGGAGAATCCTCAGTCTTCACGGGCTGTCTCCGCAGCACGAGGGGGATGTTTTGGCCTGTGGGGGAGCCTTTGCGACGGCCCGTACGTTGCCGAGACAGCAACGGCCCTGAGGGCTCGTTTCCTCGCAGCGGTCGAGGCCGGCTCGACACGCGGCGGTGATCGACTCGACGATCGCGTTGCTCCCATCGGCGCGTTTGGCGGCCACGACGTCCTCCACCGAATGATCGAAGCAGTAGCAGACCGGACGCGCAGGGTCGGTCTCTTTCTGGAACACCGGCACGCGAACATCTGCTTTCGGGACCACGACGCCGCCAGGCTCGAAGTAGACGACCTCGCACGTTCCGCTCGAACAGAACAACGCACGACCGGCAAGCGCGGCTGCATGGTCACCTTTCACCAGATTTTCTACAGTGGCGTCCGCGACGCGACGTCCGCGCGATCCACATGCAGGGCAGGTCGTGACCGGTGCTTCCATGCGCTCAGGATAGCTCCGTACCAGGGTCCGGATTCAAGGCTGTTTCGTTACCTCCTCGTGCCGCCCATCCAACGGCCGCCGTCCAGGTTCCGTCCGCCAGTGCGCAGGTACGAGTTCCGTACTAAGATACGGTAGTGGCCGACCTGGAGCAGGAAACCTGGACGATCAGCGGGCTCGCCCAGGATGCGGGGGTGAACGTGGAAACGATCCGGTACTACGAGCGCATTGGAATGCTCAGGCAGCCGCGCAAGCCTCTGCAAGGCTGGCGGCGATACGACGAGACCGCGCTGCGTCGCATACGGTTCATCAAGCGCTCCCAGCAGCTCGGTTTCACCCTGGCGGAGGTTAAGGAGCTGCTTGGGCTCCGTGGGTCCGCGAGTCCAGCGACGTGCAAACGGGTGAGCAAGAAGGCTGGGGACAAGATCGCGGAGATCGATGACAAGGTCCGCGACCTGATGGCGGTGAGAGACGTGCTGGCGGATCTTGCGGGCTCTTGTCCTGAAGATGGGACCGGCCGCCCATGCCCGATCCTCGATGCGCTCGACACTCGCTCGTGAACAGCGCTGCCCTCCGCGGAGCCGAACAGGCAGCGGGCCGCAGGTGACAGAGCGTCGCCGTTCTCACGTACGGCACCGGGCACCAAGGTGCCGCCCATAGATCCGCATAGCGGGCTCTTGGATGCAGCCGGCAGACCGCGCTTGACTCCGTACCCGTGTCCGGAGCTTACGCTGATGACCAGGGAGGCTGCACATGTCCGAAGGACGAACTATTGGTCGGCTGGCCGTTGAGGCGGGCGTCAACGTCGAGACCATCCGATTCTACGAGCGGAGAGGTCTCATCCGACAGCCTGAATCTCCGACTTCGGGTTGGCGCCGCTACGGTGAGGAAGTGCTGCGCCGCATCCGCTTCATCACGCGGGCCCAGCAGTTGGGTTCTTCTCTTGACGACGTCGAGGAGATGCTCGCGTTGCGAGGCAGCCGCAGCGAGGCATAGTGCGGGCGGATGCGGAGCCGAGCGAAGGCGAAGAACGCAGAAGTCGAAGCCAGAGTTTTTGGACCTGTGTGCGATGCGTAAAGCTCTAGAGGGCTGGTTCGCTCTTGCGGGTCTCTGTCCCCGCATGCCTGCCCACTGATCGAAGCACTCGACCCGACTCCGGAGTTGAGTACGGTCGTTCAATAGCGAAACTTCTGGAGAGGCAATCTCGTTTGCCTAGACGTGACCATGTCAAGTACGAACCCAATCCAATCGAAGGTCAGTTCTCGCCGAACTCTTGGCGCGGCCATTGGCGCTGCTGTGGCGGCGTCGATCTGCTGCGTGGGGCCACTTGTCTTGATCGCTCTGGGCGCGTCGGGTGCCTGGATGAGCAGCCTGACGTTCCTCGAGCCGATCAAACCCCTGCTCACGCTCGCGACGGGTGGCTTCCTCGGGTTCGCCTTCTCTCGCGTCTACGCCAAATCCTCGGAGCCGGAGGCGTGTGTGCCGGGCAGCCTTTGCGCGGACCCACGCACCGACCGGGTCAACAAGGCTGCCCTGTGGGGCGTCGCGCTGCTGGTCGGTGGACTCTTGATGGTGCCGAGCATCGTTGGGTGGGCAGACGGGTCAAACAGCGAGCCCGCAGGCAGTGCTGCCACCGCCCAGGCACTCGCAGCCGCCCCCGTCGCACAAGACCGCGAGCGTGTCGTGCTCTCGATCGAGAACATGACCTGCGCGGCATGCCCCCACAACGTTCGCAAGGCGCTTGCAGCCCTCGACGGCGTGAAGGTGATCGACGTGACGAGCAATCCGCCGCAGGCGGTGGTCGAGTTCGACCCCGCCAAGGTGCAGGTTGACGACCTCACCAAGGCCACGACCGACATCGGCTATCCGTCGGCGGCCGTCAACTCCTGAACCGTCTCCCGCCCGCACCCGTCGGCAGCTATCCAATGAGCACGAAAAAGAACATGTCGGTTGTCCCTTCCGCTCCCCCACACGTCGTGATCGTTGGTGGAGGATCGGCCGCCTTCTCCGCTGCGATCACGGCCTCCGAGTTGGGTGCGCGCGTCACGATGATCAACGACGGTCTGCCGATCGGTGGAACCTGCGTCAACGTCGGCTGTGTGCCCTCGAAAACACTCATCCGTGCGGCGGATGTGGTTCATCGCGCGCAGCGACATTCGTTCGCCGGGGTGGAAACCTCGGGGCGTGTTTCGGACTTCAAGCAGGTCATCGCGCAGAAGCGAGCGTTGGTGGAGGAACTCCGGCAAGCCAAGTATGTCGACGTGGTCGCCGATCTCCCGCGGTTCACCCGCATCGACGGCCGAGCTCGTCTGGTGAGCGCGACCGAGGTCGAGGTTGATGGGCGCCGATTGCTCGCAGACAAGATCATCATCGCGACCGGGGCCCGGCCGGCCTCGCTGCCAATCGCAGGGCTGGGCGAGGTCGGGTATCTCGACAACGAGAGTGCGTTCGAACTCGAGGCGCTTCCCACCTCGATGCTCGTTGTCGGCGGAGGTTACATCGCGCTGGAGGTCGCGCAGATGTTCGCCCGCTTCGGCACGAAGGTCACCATCGTCACGCGCAGCCGGCTGTTGTCGCGCGAACTTCCAGACATCGGCGACGGGCTCGCGACGTTTCTGGTCGAGGAGGGGGTGGCGGTCGAGAACCACGTCCAAATCGAATCGGTGGAGCGCGAGTCCGGCGAGGCGGTGCTGCACGGCCAACGTGATGGCGAGCGCGTCACGTTCCGCGCGGAGCACATTGTGCTGGCCACAGGGCGCGTGCCCAATACAGATGCACTTGGGCTGGACGCCGCCGGCGTCAAGACAGACGACCGTGGTTTCATCCGGGTCAACAAGCACCTGCAGGCCACGGCACCGGGAGTCTGGGCTGCAGGCGACGTGGCGGGCGGCGAGATGTTTGTGCACACCGCAGCTGCCGATGGGGCACGGGCGGCTAGAAATGCGCTCTCCGACGCGTCCCTCCTTCGCAGCGGTCAACCCACGCCATGGGTCGTGTTTACCGACCCGCAGGTGGCAGGAATCGGGATGGACGAACGGCAGGCGAGCGCGGCGGGGTTCGACGCCGAAGCTGCGACGTTGCCCATGAGCTACGTTCCACGCGCCCTCGCGGCCCGCGACACTCGCGGCTTCATCAAGCTCATCCGGGACCGAAAAACGGACCGACTGCTGGGGGCTCGGATCCTCGCCCCAGAGGGATCCGAGCTACTCATGGAGTTGGCAGTCGCAATCCGCGGCCAGCTGACGATCGCCGAATTGCGCGAACTGCTGCACCCGTACTTGACGCTCTCCGAAGGAATCAAGCTCGCCGCAATCACGTTCGGAAAAGACGTCTCCAAGCTCAGCTGCTGCGCGACTTGAGGGATTCATGGACGCCAAAACAATCTACAAAATCCTCTCCGCCCTCGGGACAGGAGCAGCCCTGGTCGCGTGCGATAGCCCAGCCGCCCCCGAGATTTCGACACCAGCTCAAGAGGTTCTTCCGGCTGCTGACGCCGGTGAGGCAAGCTGCGGCGAAGGGAAAGTGCGGCGAAGGGAAGTGCGGGGCCGGCAAGTGCGGAGCATCCGCAGAGCCGGACGTGCCTGCTGTGCCGATCGCCGACCGGGCGAACGTGGATCCGCTCGAAGGCGGTGTCGCTGCAGCGGCGAGCGAGCCTGCTGTGGTGCCGTCGCCGCCGCCGAAGGCGGCCAAGAAGCGTCGCCGCTCGAAGCGTACCCCGTCCGTTTCCCCAGACCAGGCGCGCGCGGTCACAGAGGTCGTGGCTCCGAAAGAGCCCCCCGCGGTGCCTGCGAAAGCGCCAACAGACACGGCTCCGAAGAAAGCGGCAGCCACCAAGCACAAGGATGACCGGGGAGAAATGAAGTGTGGCGCCGAGGCTAAGTGCGGGGGAGAGGGCAAATGCGGGGCGAACAAGTGATGCTCAGCCTCCTCCCCTGCGGCGGATGTCTCGTCCGGGCCCGCCCCGGTCCGCTCCAGTACGGGTTTTCAGGGGGCGGAACCACATCGCAACGTCGTTGAGGAGCTCGACGATCGCATCGAGGCCGGTCCACCCGGCGCGTGGGCTTCGTGGCATGCCGGTCAGCGACGCGGTTGAAGTCGGCGATGGGCGCCACTACATTTTGGCGGATGGGGACACCGGACCACGGTGGGCGCCGGGAAGACAACCCCGTCAGTTCGGTGGTCGCGCGCTCCGCGGCCGCGAACCCGAAGAAGTTGAACATAGCGTCCGAACGTCAAGATTCCGGACGTATGCGCCCTTCGGAGGTCGGCGTTCGCTGCATCAGCACGCTCGAGTTGCTTCGTCGTGAGCTGGTGTTCGGATGGTTCTGGGGTGAGCTTCTGAGCCCGTGGCTGGGTGTTGTTGCCGGGCTCGCAACGTGGCTCAAGTCTCGTCAGGAGGTCGAGGAGCGGCGGCAGAAGCCGGTTGCATACCGGTGGAGAGCGATCGAAACGGAAGCTTGGCACCCAGCATTGGCTTCACGCTCGTTAGGCTGCCTTCGGTGAGTCGCCCGGGCACGAGAGAACCTCAACCGTCAGGTGCACGAGGTCTGACTCCCCTTCCAGCAGGCGCTTGTAGTGTTCCGGCGGCTTCGGATCGTGCGTGACGACGGCGACGATACCGGCCAGATGTTCGGGCCCCACACGCCAGATGTGGAGGTCGGCGACCCGGTTGTCGGCGTCAGCTTCGATCTTGCGCTGGATCGCGGCCCGGCGGGCGTCTCCAGCCTCGGCATCGAGCAGAACGCCGCTCGTGTCGCGTAGGAGTCCGTAAGACCACCTGCAGATCACCAGGGCACCGACGATGCCCATCATCGGGTCCATCCACGTCAGGCCGTAGAGTTTACCCGCGATGAGAGCCACGATCGCGAGAACAGAAGTGAGCGCGTCCGCCAGAACGTGCAGGTATGCGGCGCGAAGGTTGTGATCGCGATGAGCATCGTGGTCGTGGCTATGTCCGTGGTTGTGGTCGTGGTCATCTCGAAGGATGAACGCACTCGCGAGGTTGACGACCAAGCCCACGCCCGCGACCGCGATGGCCTGGTCGAACATGATCGATACCGGCGTCGCCAACCTCCACGCACTCTCGCCAACCATCAGGAGCGCGACCAGGACCAACCCCACTGCGCTCGCGAAACCACCGAGAGCACCGACTTTCCCCGTCCCGAAGCTGTACCTCGGGTTCGCGGCATGGCGGCGTGCGAACCAGTAGGCAAAGGCGGCCACCCCGAGCGCGGCGGCATGGCTTCCCATGTGCCATCCATCCGCGAGCAGTGACATCGATCCGAAGAACATGCCGCCGGAGATCTCCGCCACCATCATGACCAGCGTCAGGCCGACGACCCAGCGAGTCCGCCGCTCCGCGCCGGTGTGCCGATCGCTGACGAAGGAGTGACGGTGCTCAAAGCGTTCGATCTCATGTTCGTGCATCGGAAGTCCTGCGGTGAAGTCGGTAGCGTCCGAAACGAAGATACAACGCGGGGACGACGAGCATGTTCAAGGCGGTCGAGGTGGCCAGGCCGGACAGGATCACGACCGCCATTGGCGCCTGGATCTCGCTCCCCGGGTCGCCAGCCGCCAACATGAGGGGCACCAACCCCAGGGCGGTGGCGATCGCCGTCATCAGGATCGGGGCGAGGCGCTCGACGGATCCACGCAAGACCGCCTCCTTCCGATCCGTCACCCCCTCCTGCTCGACGAGGTGCCCGAAGTGGGAGACGAGCATGATGCCGTTTCTCGTTGCGATGCCAAACAGGGTGATGAAGCCGATCATCGACGCGACCGAGAGGACGCCCCCGGACAGGAACACGCCGAGCACGCCGCCGATGAGCGCGAGCGGAAGGTTGAGCATCACCAGCAGGGCGTCGCGCGTGGAACGCAGCGCGGCCACGAGCAGGACGAGGATACCCAAAATCACCCCGGCCCCGACCAGAAGGAGGATGCGCGACGCCTCCTCGGCGCTCTGAAACTGCCCGCCGTACTCGATGCGATAGCCGTCCGGCGGGGGGACCTCCGTGCCTACGGCGGCACGGATGTCTTGCACCACGCTGCCCAACGCCCGGCCCGCGACGTTGCATGACACGACCGCCTTGCGCTCCACGTCTTCCCGCGAAATCGTGCTCGGTCCTACATCGCGGTTGAGCTGCGCGATAGCCCGTAGGGGCACCCGTGCTCCGCTGGGCGATGTGATCAACAGGTCACCCAGCGACTCGAAGTCGGACGGGGCCGGGTCCAGGCGCACGACAACGTCAAAGCTGATGTTCCCTTCGAGGACCCGCGACACCGAGAGACCACGAACGCCCGCTTCCATCGTTTCGGACGCCTGCTGGATCGTCAGGCCATAACGAGCGAGGGCCGCCCGGTCGAAGCGCGCGAGTATCGTGGGGACCTCGGACTGCTGCTCGATGGTGAGATCGACGACCCCATCGATGCCCTCCATGGACGCCCGGGCTCGCTCGGCGAGGCGACGCAATTCCTGAAGGTCGGGCCCGAAGATCTTGACCGCCACGTTCGCCCGGGTCCCCGAGAGCATGTGATCGATGCGGTGTGAGATCGGCTGACCGATGATGACCGCCGTCCCGGGGATCAGGGCGAACTCGGCTCGCAGCGCCTCGGAGAACGCCGCGCGCGTTCGCCCGTCGCTGGAGCTTTCTTGGGTGAGCCGGACATCGATCTCGGCGGCGTTGACTCCCTGCGCATGCTCGTCGAGCTCGGCCCGACCCGTTCGGCGGGTCGTGGACGCGACCTCCGGCTGCTCCATCAGAATCTCCTCGACCCAGGTGCCCAGGGCGTTGGACTGCTCGAGCGAGGTGCCCGGAATGGTGACCACGCTGATGGTCAGGGCGCCCTCGTTGAACTCCGGCAGGAACGCTCGTCCCGACATGCCGAGAACGACGACCGACCCACCCAGCAGGGCCAGACATGCGGCGCTGATGGGTCTCCACCGCGACAGCGTCAGCGCGAGCACGGGCGCGTACATCGTCTGCAGGATCCGGGTGGCGGCTGGGGTCGTGGTGCGGCGGACGACCCGAGACCCGGGCAGAAGGATCAGGCAAAGCACGGGTGTGACCGTGAGCGCGACGACCAGCGATGCGAACAGCGACACGATGTACGCAAAGCCCAAGGGCGCCAAGAGCCGCCCTTCGACCCCTTCGAGGAAGAACACCGGCACGAACACCAGTCCGATGACCAGCGTGGCGAAGACGATCGAAGTCCGAATCTCTCGGCTCGCCTCGAAGACGACCGTGATCGCGGCGCGCTGTTCTTCCGCAGCAAGGGCGGCGTTCTCCCGCAGCCGGCGGACGACGTTCTCGGTGTCGATGATCGCGTCATCCACGAGCGCACCCACGGCAATCGCCATGCCGCCGAGCGTCATCGTGTTGATGCTCGCGCCGATAAACTGCAGCGACAGAACCGTGCAGAGCAACGACAGGGGGATCGCCAGCGCCGTAACGATGGTCGCGCGGCCGCTGGCCAGGAACACCAGCACGATCATGACGACAAGGATCGCCCCATCTCGCAGCGCGGCCGACACATTATCGACAGCTCTGCCGATGAAGCTCGCCTGCCGAAACCCCTCCCTTTGCAGGGTCATCCCGTCGGGAAGAGAAGCTTCCAGGTCGTCGAGGACGGTGTCGATGCGACCGGTGAGTTCGAGAGTGTTGGCCGACGGTTGTTTTTGAATGCCGATGACGACCGCCGGCGAAGCGCCAAACGACCCATCGCCGCGCTTGACGCCCGCAGCCCAGCTGACCTGGCTGACCTCACGCACTGCGATCGGGTAGCCGTCGGCGGATTCGACCATCGTCTGCGCGAGGTCTTCAGGGGTCTGCGCCCGTCCGATCCCCCGCACGACATTCTCCTGTGGCCCCTCCACTAAGAACCCTGCGGCGGCATTTTGGTTCCCGGATCGGGTCGCCTCGATGACATCGGAAAGCGCAATCCCGCGCTGCAGGGCATTCTCCGGGTTCACGGCGACTTGCAGCGTCTTGCGGGCTCCGCCGATGGGCACCACTTGGGAGACGCCCGGAACCGCGAGTAGCCGAGGACGAATCGTCCAGTCGACCAGTGTGCGCACGTCCATCGGGCTGTGCGCCTCGGACTGCACCGCGACGAACATGATCTCGCCCATGATCGAGGTAACGGGCGCAAGCACCGGGGGCTCGACCTCGGATGGAAGCGTGGACGCAACCAACTGGAGCTTTTCGGCAACCGTCTGGCGGGCGCGAAAGATGTCGGTGTCCCACTCGAACTCCACCCAGACCAGCGCGATGCCGGCGGCGGTCGAGGACCGAATCCGGCGGACACCCGCGGCACCGTTGAGCGCGGTCTCGATGGGGAACGTCACCAGGGTCTCGACCTCCTCGGGCGCCATGCCATGCGCCTCGGTGATCACCGTGACCGTGGGCGCGGTGAGGTCGGGGAAGACGTCGACCGGCGTGCGGGTCGTCTCGACCGCGCCCCACACCAAGAGGATGACCGCCGCCGTGAGCACGACGAGGCGATTTTGTAGGGACCAGCGAATGATAGAGTCGATCATCTGGAGTCCTAGTGCGCGTGTCCGTGGGCTGGGGGAGCGGTGGACGCCGATGCCAGCTTGACCGCGTAGGCGCCGTCACCCACGACACGCTCGCCGGCGGTCACACCTTCGATGATCTGCACCCGGCCGCGATCTCGAATCCCGGTGCGAACTTGTCGCCGCTCGAAGCTCTCTCCGCCCGCTTGGACGAACACGTATGCCAGCCCCGAATCGATGATGATGGACTCCTCCGAGACCGACAGCGCGTCCGTGCTCTGACCGATCGTCAGATGGACCTGGACCGCGGCTCCGACCCGAAGGAGTCCGTCTGGGTTCGGGATGGCAAACACGACGTCGACCGTGCGCGTGACCGGGTCCACCACACCTCCTCGGGTGACGAGAGCGTCGGCCCCAACTTCGACCCGTCGCTCCGCTCCGGGCACGTCGAACCAGGCGCCGTCGATGGCTGAGATCTGCGGCACGTCGATCTCGGGGACCCGTGCCGAGAGCCACAGCGTCTTGGGGTCGACGACGCGGAACAAAGGGGCGCCGTCCTCCACGAACGCGCCTGCCACCGCATGAATCTCGAGCACCGACCCGGCCAGGGGCGTGCGGACCTCGATGCCCTGCGCGCCCTTGCCCCCCGCGCGCTGCACCCTTCGATACTGCCCCGTGCGCCGGTTCGCCGCCTTGAGTTGAGCTCGCGCCGCGGCTTCGGCGTGCCTAGCCTCGGCGACCCGGCGCTCCGGGACGACGCCGCTCGCGAGCAAACCTTCGAGGCGCTCGCGCTCGCGGACCGCCTGCTCAACATCCAGGCGGGCCGCCGCCCCGGCGAGGTCGAGGGAGGCGACGTCCGCCGTGCCCTCGAGGCGCGGAATCAGGCGCGCCAGGACTCCACCGCTGTCGACCGTACTGCCCACGACGGGCAGCGGACCCTTCGCGGTCACGAGGCGACCGGTGGCCGGAGCGCCGACGACGACGTCACCATCAGCTCGGGGCCCGGCGGTTCCAAACGCCGAGAACGAAGGCCTCATGCTCCCGGTACGCACGACGGCGGTGGAGAAGCGCATCTTCCACTGCTGCTCTTTGAGGAAGCTGATCGAACCGTCGTCCTCCGGCTCCGATGGCGGCGCATCGGGGAGCGCCACCAGGACGCGGATGGTCCCGAGCGAATGCTCTTCGCGTTTTCCCGCGGACTCCAGCACGACGAGCACTTGGCGCTCGCCAGCGTGCGAAGGGGAGACCACGGGTCGGAAGATTCCAGGAGTGCTGCTGGGTTCGGAGGAGAATGTCTCCTCCGCCCCGCCCCCACCGGACAACACCACCGAGACTTGGCCGGTGGCGACCGGCCCGAAACCTTCGAGCCAAGTGAAGTGGGCGGCGAAGGGCGATTCGTGCCCGACCACCAGGACCGGGAACTCGACGAACAGCTCCGTGTTCTCGGTCCAGGTCGTGGACGCGACCGCATCTCGTTTGTCGCCCGGGGCGGCGTGTTCCCCCTCGGCATCGTGCGCGTGATCATCGGGATGGAAAAGTGAGCAGGCGGAAAGGACTCCCGCGAGCACGAGGGTCGGTCGGTGGATGAACTTCACGTTGCGGTCTCCGTGAGTCGGGAAAGATCGATCTCGGCCCGGCGAGCGTCCATGGCGAGGTCGAGGACCATGAGGTCGGTACTCGTTGCGCTTCGGTAGGCGTCCAGGAGTTCCATGACGCCGATCTCGCCGCCCAGGTAACCGGCCTCTACGGCAGCGAGCAGGGCTTCGGATTGTCGTCCCCCGTCTTGCGCCAGGGTTTGCGCGGCGGCGCTAAGGTGGTTCAGCTCCTCCCACAGCCCCGCCGCTTGTCCGCGCGCCTCGGCTGCGGCCAAGTTCGTCTGGGCACCCAGAGATTGGGACTGCGCGACCGCTCGAGTCCTGTCTCCTCGTCGGCGGTCGAACGCGGGCAACGGAATGCTCAGTGTGAATACGAACCCGTTTGCCCGAGCCCCGCCGCCAAGGTCGACCCCCTTGTAGCCAGCACCGACGCTGGGGTTGGGAACCCACCATCGTGACGACCCTCGCGCGTCCAGCCTCAGTGCCCGTGCTTCCGCTTCGCGTGCCTTGGCGCTGGGCAGGTCGGTGAGCTGATCCACCGCGTCCTGCTTGGCCAGACCGGACCGCGACGGCAGAAGCTCGCCGGTGAGGCGCGGTTCGGCCCGCGACCATCCGCCACGCTCTTCGGGGGAGGCACCGTCCACCAACGCACGGAGCAGCGCCCACGCCTTCGCCTTCCCCGCTCCCTCCTTTGCCATGCGTGCCTCGATGGCCGTCAGCTCTTGCTCGAGGCGGACCCGGTCATACGCCGCCGCGTCCCCAGCCGCCTCGCGCGCGACCACAGCCTCGAGGCGCTGCCCGACTCGCCCGTGCCAGGCGGAAAGCGAGGCCTGACGTCGCTGAGCGTGGAGCAACCGATAGAATCGTCGTCGAACCTCCGCCTTGAACTCCAGCAGGACGGCGTCCGCCGAGTGCCCGGCTGCGCCCTCGCGCTGCGCCGCGGCCTGACGAGCCAGAGACCTGCGGCCCGAGAGATCGAACTGCTGCGAGAGGGTGAGGTAGTCCTCGCCCAAGACGGTGCTGCCGATGAGTTGCTCGCGGGTGTACGAAAGCGACGGATTCTGCCAGGCCGCCCGATCGAGACCATCCGCCTTGGCGGCCCCTACCCATCCTGCGCGAAGCTCGGCGAGGGAGGGGTTGGTCAACGCTCGCTCCAAGGCCTCAGTCTCGGTCAGTGCCCGCGGGTCGGCGGCGGCGCTCGCCGTGCTGGAGCCCAAGCACCCAGCCAGGGCGAGGGAGATACACCGACTGACAATCGGTTTTGAGAGTGGGCTTCGTTGTCCGGGTGCCATGGGCGTCTTGCTATCCGAGTACGGAACCGAGAAGTGATTCGGTGATGTGATGCACCGGAACGACCACCAGAGCCGCGACCAGGGTGGCCCCGGCGATCCACACTCCGCGACTCGGAATGCGCGGGTCGATCTTCGGTGCGCTGAGCAACGAGCGAACGCGGGTTTCGATGTCCGAATCTCCAAACGCTGCGCCCACCAGCGCGGGGCGCTCCGGTGTTCGTTCGATCAAGCGCCCCAACGCCACGAGGGCAGCCGCAACGTCCGCGCGGTCGCCGATCTGCGCGGCGGCACTTTCGTCGCAAGATTCTTCGCAGGCCAAGGAGAGGTCCGCCAGCAGCGTCGAGCGGGCTCCCGGGAGGTGAAACGCGGAGAGCATGTCGCCGAGAAGTTTTCGCAGCGGGTCTCGCCGACGCACGTGCGCAGCCTCGTGCGCGAGCATGGCTGCAATCGAAGTCGAGTCGAGGTCGCGAAGCAGCGCCGAGGTCACGAACACCCGCGGCGCAAGGAGCCCCGCGGTCAGCGCAAAGGGGAGCTCCGACTCCACTACCGCATGGGACCCGCCGGCGTCGAGCGTCGCGTTGGTGTCGAGGATGCCGACCAAGCGGCGCGCCCGGTGGACGCGAACGGCCGTGGCGCCCAATCGAACGCCAGCGGGAACGAACGCCGCGCAGATGAACGCGGTGAACGAACCAAGGCCTGCGAGGCCTGGGGTGTGAACCAGGCACAGATGAAAATGATGGTCGTCGTGGCCCGTGCAGTGGTCCAGTCCCGGCCACGCGATGCCCACGAGTCCCGGCAGGAGCGCGAGCGCGGTGAGCAGGATGCCCGCAACGAAGGGGGTCGCGAGGACGCCGAGCAGGATCGCACTCCTGCGTTCGCCGGAGAGTCGGCCGATCCACGAACGTGCGTGTGGGTAGGCCAGGGCTGTCGCGGCAGCGGTGAGCGCCGTGAACGAGATGGCCGCGAGCAGGGCGACCACAAGGACGTTCATTTCGCCCCCGTATCGGCGTTGGCGCGACGTCGGTCGGCGATCAGACGCTCGAGCTGCGCGAGGGTGTCACCGCCTGCACGCTCCGCAACATCGACGAATGCGGCAACCATCGCATCGGCCTCACCATGCAAGAGGGCTTCGACAACCTCTCCCACCGCGTCACGCTGGAAGTCTTCTTTGGTCAGCGCCGGCTCGTAGACGAAAGCGTGGCTGACTTTGGTTCGCCGGAGCAAGGCCTTCTCGTGCAATCGCTTCATCGCCGACTGCACGGTGTTCAACGTTATGCCGCGCGTTTGCCCGAGCTTGCCGTGGACCTCTTTGGCATCCGCACCGCCCGAGTCCCAAAGACACTCAAGGACAGCGAGCTC
This sequence comes from Nannocystales bacterium, assembly GCA_050633305.1. GTDB lineage: Bacteria > Myxococcota_A > Polyangia > Nannocystales > Nannocystaceae > CAJXVA01. The sequence continues at coordinate 4,116 of JBOEGF010000062.1, read as the reverse complement.
GAGCTCGCCCAGGAGACCCCAGGGAGTCGAACGCATGTCGGCGCGCGATGGCATTGCCGCGGAAGCATGGGGGGCAAAAAACCGACTGTCAATCGGCTTGTGTCGGTGGCCCTCCACACCCGGCGCGCAAGGCGGACCCACTTCTGGGGTGAGTTCAAGTGTTCGAGTGTTCGGTACTGGGCCCATGGCTGATCCGCGAGGCCGCCTGCGCTCGGCCGGCGAGCAACCCTGTGCTCTGCTCCTTCGGGGACCCACAGACTAGCTGTGGCCTCTTAGGGCGTTAAACTTCCGGCGACGGTGGTGCGCGGTGTTGCTGGGGCCGATGCGGCCGGGCACGTACCTTCGACCCCGCACAGTGGCGTTGCAGGCTCGCGTCGCGCTGTGCCTGATGCGGGCGGGATCCTCGGGATTGCGGCCTCCTCCTCCGGCGGTTCGTCGATTGGGCCAGCGAGCTTGAGGAACTTGCGCGAACGCCAGCCGGAGAGCGCGCGTTGACCCGATCCTGCACTACGGACGCGTATTGGCACCCGCGTTCGCGCATTCGGTGTGATGCACAGGATCGCAGTCCTCCAAGGGCCATCGTCAACGCGCTTCGAGCGAGCTCGGTCTTCATGGGCTCCGCGACGGCCCAGCCGACGGTGCGGCGCGAGCCGAGGTCGATGACAACAGCGAGATACAACCAGCCCTCGCCGGTCCAAACGTTGGTGATGTATCCCGCCTACCGCTTCCCGAGGACTGAATTACTCGGCTCCGCGCATACTCCCGAGCCACAACACCCCCAACTCTCGAGCAAATTAGGCGACCAGGACACTAGCAAAGGGGCGCCAGAAGCTCGCCCACTTTGGCCAGGTTCACGGCGAGCGAGGCCCCTGTGGCGAGGTTCTTAATCGAATCCCACGCTGCCGAGACAATTGTTCTGCTCGGAGTCGCCTTCGCCAGCTGGGTCTGGATGGTGTCGATATCGGAGACGATATCGAGCTTGCCTGGCTCGCTGAGTTCCGGCGCGGTTAGGACTGATGAACGGAGCAGGAGGAGCGCGTCAGCCTGTTCCTTGTGAAGCGCATTGACCTGGTTCCCATCCCCCACGGTGATGATGTTCTGCCCCGTCGCTTCGATCTTGATTCCCTTGAATTTGTCCATGGTAAACTCTCCTTCCCCTTCGATTTTGTCGATGCCCCTCGCCGTAATCTTGTAGTAGCTGGTCGTGCTGGGCACTACCGTTCCGGATTTCGTCGGCACCTGCTTCTCCACCTTCTCCTCTTCTACCCACCCTTCACTCAACAGGTACAATAGGTTCGCCATTACTTCCTTCTGGGACAGCTGCTCAGAGAGTCTTAGTTCGCGTTTGACATCGCTGATTTTTATCGCCAGTCCCTGTTTCCCTCGAGCACTCGTGGCGTTCTGACTTCGCTCATAGAAGTACTCCAGCACTAGTCTTCGTAGCTCAGTGTTGCTACGGGCGGGTGCCGCCGCCTTCTTACTTCGCCCCATCCCCGTAAAGATACAACCTGTCTGCTGAGCCCGTCCTCGCCGGCTCGGCGGCCGACGGACCAATGCGGGACACGTTGGCCCTTACCGCGTAGACACCGGCATGCAAGGGCCTGATCGGCATTCAAGAACTTCCAATGGATCAGCGTGGAGTGTTCCAAGAGCCCCTCTGACCCACGACCGGAGAGCCTGCGGATCAACCCGGATACGGTTGAGGTGGGGGAGGAAATTCCTTCCGCCGAGGCCGAAGCCCGCGCCATCTTGCTCGAGCGCTCGCCTCATCTCTTCGCCTAAGCGCAGAACGGGGAGGAACCGAAACTCCTCCCCGCTGGAAACTCCTCCCCGCTGTAGGAGCTGTCCGTGAAGCGAAGCGGGGCATGCTCGAACGACGCCCCAACGGACATACGGAGCAAGCGGTCGGGCCGCCAAACGTATCCGCCACCGAGGCCCCAAGCCCAAGCCGCCTCATCCGCGGATAGCCGCGATTCTGCAGCCGGAGTTGTGAGGTCCCAGGTGCAACGAGGACGTACGCCCCAGAGCGAATCGCTCTGCGAGGAGCTAGCTCAGCACCCTTGTCACTTCTCGCATGGGCACGTGGCGTGGTAGCGGCAAGGATGGCGAGTGCGGCTGCTACTGGCGGCGCATAGCGGCGCCTGAGCGGTGTTTTCTTGAAACCATTAATACAACATACGATGTTACATTACCGGTTCCAGGGCGGCGCGGTACGCGAGGGTCGTGGATCCGGCCGGCCTACGTGCGCTCACGGTCTCGATAGGCTCCAACGTCCGGCGTCTACGCCAAGGAAAACGGAGCAATGCAGGCGCACTCGTCCATCGGACCATGACATCCACGTCAATGAAGGCCAGACGCATGGGCTCGAGCATGTAGTTCAGACGGGGTTGGTTGATGATCTCATCTTCGCGCTCTTGCCACTCACGCCGCGCATCCTCTCCCTTGTCGCGCAACCGAACTCCATCGATCGAGCACGGTCGAACGATCCCCAAAGAGACGCCGGAGCTCTGTTGTGCGGATTTCAGGGCGCTGACGGACTCGAAGAGAGTAAGTCCTCGCCGTGCCGGGCCAGAGCACGAACTCGTCGCGTAGCGGCGGCGAAAGCCGCGGCTACACGGTCAGTTCGTTGGGCAGCATCGTTGCGCCGGGCGTCTTGGTCGCTCGAACGGCCGCCTTGAACAGGTACTCAACCGGGTTCACGCCGCACAGCTTCGCCGACTCGACGAGGCTGTACATGATCGCCGCGACCTCGGTCCCTCGCTTCGAACGCGAGCCGTAGTGGTTCTTCCGCCCGAGAACCATGCCCCGAAGCGCACGCTCGGTCTGGTTGTTGTGGATCTCGACGTGCGGGTCGTCGAGGAAGGCGCAAAGCCCCTTCCATCTCAGCAGCATGTAGTCGATCGCTTTGCGCAATCCACTCTTCGGCAGCCCGCGCTGGGTCAGCGCCCAAGCTTTGAGCTTGTCGAGTAGCGGGCGAGAGTACTTCTCGCGCTGCGCCTTCCGGAGCTTGAGCAACTCGATCTTCGCATCGCCTTCGAGAGCGTCGGCTTTCAGCAGTCCGTCTTCGATGGCGAAGAGCTCGCCGATCATCTCGAGCGCTTCGCCGCACGGAACCGGATAGTTCGGCTCAGCCTCGACGAACTTGCGGCGAACGTGTGCCCAGCAGTGCGCCAGCTTGATCGACCGACACTCTTTCGCGACCGTCTCGTACGCCTTGTAGCCGTCGCAGAGCACCGTGCCTTCGAAGCCCTCGAGAACTTCCGAGGCGAGTTTGGCGGAGCGGCTGTCGGCCAGCTTGTACCAGCACGCATCGTGCGTGGTCAGGCCCCAGGCGTACCATTTCTTGTTCGCCTTCTTCTGCATCAGCCGCCACCAAGTCTCGTCCGCACCGATGACATCCGCGCCGATGATGTACTCGCGCAGCGCGAGATAGCTCGGCTCGAGGTGCACGGCGAGTGCGTCGAGTTGGTCCCACAGCGTCTGCGAATCGCACAGCAGCCCGGCACGCTTCATGATCCGCACTTGACGTTCAAGCGGCAGCGCGTCGGCGTATTTGTCGACCGCGACGTTCACCGCGAAGTCCAACGTGTACCGTCCGCCTTCGATCGCTTTGTGCGGGCCCGGTGCCACCCGCAACGCGCCGTTGCACGAGCATCGGTACTTCTGACGTTTCGCCAGCAGTTCCCAAAACTGCTGCGAGAGCTTCGCGATCACGGTGCTGTCCTCGGTCAGGCCCGGGACGGCGGCCATCTGCTCTCCGCACGAAGGGCAGCTGCGGTCGCTTTCGGGCAGCTCGAAGAGGACCTCTTGCTTCGTCAACTCGGGCTGCTCGCGAGGCCCGTGGCCGCGCTTCGGTTTCTTCGCAGGTCGCGAACCTTTGCCGCGCGGTCGCTTCTCCGACGAGTCGCCGAACACCTTGTGTTGAAACGCGCCGAGCTGCTCCTGCAGATGCTGGAGCTCCAACTGAAGCTGGTCTGCCTCAGCCTTGCCCTTCGCCGCTGCGAGCTGGGTCGTCAGCGTCGCGATGCGTTTGTTGAGACGCTGGATCTCTGCAAACGCCATCGCCAGGGCGTGCTTCGCCGTGTCGAGATCTGTGATGTTCTCGATCTCCTGCAC
>JBOEGF010000061.1:0-763 GCA_050633305.1 Nannocystales bacterium | reverse complement strand
TCTTCTGCATCAGCCGCCACCAGGTCTCGTCCGCACCGATGACCTCCGCGCCGATGATGTACTCGCGCAGCGCGAGGTAGCTGGGCTCGAGGTGCACGGCGAGCGCGTCGAGTTGGTCCCACAGCGTCTGCGAATCGCACAGCAGCCCGGCGCGCTTCATGATCCGCACTTGGCGTTCGAGCCGCAACGCGTCGGCGTACTTGTCGACGGCGACGTTCACCGCGAAGTCCAACGTGTAGCGCCCGCCTTCGATGGCCTTGTGCGGACCCGGAGCAACCCGCAACGCGCCGTTGCACGAGCATCGGTACTTCTGACGCTTTGCCAACAGTTCCCAGAACTGTTGCGAGAGCTTCGCGATGACGGTGCTGTCCTCGGTCAGCCCGGGGACGGCGGTCATCTCTTTTCCACACGAAGGGCACTCCCGGTCGCTTTCGGGAAGCTCGAAGAGGGCCTCTTGCTTCGTCAACTCAGGTTGCTCACGAGGTCCGTGGCCGCGCTTCGGCTTCTTCGAAGGTCGCGGACCCTTGTCGCGCGGTCGTTTCTCCGACGAATCGCCGAACACGTTGTGTTGAAACGAACCGAGCTGCTCCTGCAGGTGCTGCAGCTCCAGCTGAAGCTGGTCTGCCTCAGCCTTGCCCTTTGCGGCTGCGAGCTGGGTCATCAGCGTCGCGATGCGCTTGTTGAGACGCTCAATCTCTGCGAACGCCACCGCCAGGATCTGCTTCGCCGTGTCGAGATCGCTGATGTTCTCGATCTCCTGCAC
>JBOEGF010000060.1:767-18663 GCA_050633305.1 Nannocystales bacterium | reverse complement strand
GAGAAAACCGCATCAAGGCCCTCTCGATAGCAGCCTCGGACGAACTCCATGGGGAAGCCTCTACAGCGCTCGTCGACGGAGCCGAGGTAGACGTCGATCGTCTCAGCCCCGGAAAACCCAGAGAGCCGCTCGACCTCCCGGACATGAGTGTCGAGGGCAGCAAGGTCGCCAGCGCACGGAGGGTGTTCGTCGATGACGGCGATTGCGACGCGCTCGGAGAAAATCTCGAGCGGCGGAAGGTCCGGCTCGGCAGAGCAGCTCCCCAAGACACCCAGACCTAGGATACCGAGGCTCCCCCTACCCACCGGCACCTCCGGACCCACCACCGCCGGGAGCGCAGTCAAAGCTCTGTTCCGGGATGCAGTTCTGAGGGATGGCATCAGCGAGGTCCCGCACGCAGACAGTGGAGAGGTTCCCCTCGCACTTCACAAGGATACGTTCGCAGTTTCCACATCCGTCGACAGTCTCGGCGTCGTCTTTGCAGCTGGCGATGGCAGCCAGCCCTGCGACAAGCAGGACCGCGGCGACGCGAATGAGCGCCGACTTTTTCACAAGGGTTGTCTGTCGTTCGATTTTGAGCATGGTCTTGTACCTGTCTTGTTGGAGTGAAGAGGACAGCCCGCTGTCGTTCCGAGAACGACCGAGGCCGCGTGAAAGGACGCTGCGAAGCGCGTCGACACCAGGAACCGCGTCCATGAACGGCCCCGATGCCCGCCAAGGACATCCCCAGGCCTTTCGAGCCGCCCCCTGGTCGCCGGAGCGAGCGGAACGCGTTCCGTGCTCCCGGAGTAGTGAGGGGCGCGTCCAAGTCGATCAATCTTTCTTCGCATGGGCGCATCGAGATGCGCACACCGCCGCCACGGCGCCGCTCTTCGTGCGGACCAGAACGTCGTTCGTTGTGTTCCCCCTACCACTGTCGTTCGTCCTTCCGTCCCGAAGACCGGTGCTCCGCCATCAAAGCCCTCGACTCACTCACGTGCGGTGCGTGCGGCCTGCACCCGCGCCCTATCCAGCCGCATCCAGGGCACACCTGCGGTCCTTCGCGGTTCTCGTTTTTGTCCTTGGGTAGGACGGCCAGAAGCATCGATTCCGCCCAGCGGCGAGCCTCCTGTACATCTCTCACCACGACGTACGGGCTCGAAGGCCGCTGAAAGTGAAAGACCGCCTGAAGTGCCCCGCGGAGCATCGCCGAGTCGACCGCGAACGCCATCCCCACACAGCAGGCCCCCTGCCCCGCTCCGCGCTTTCCCATGGCCGCCGCTTGTCCTCGGATGAAGCGGCCCGACGGTGCTTTCGCTTCGAGAAGGTCGACCACGGCGACGTACCGCTCCCCGCGGTCGGGAAACCTCTCCGAGGCCTCGATGAAGCGGTCCTCCTCTTCGCTCGAGATGGCGCCCCGAATCCGAAGCGTCGCGACGGGCCACGCCGAGTCCTCAATTTCTACAGGCATCGTCGAGTAGCCCTCCTTCACCGCATGAACATCCGGAACCGTGACATCGCCGTGTCGACCACCGTGGAGTCAACAGGACGCGCGCTCAGGGCTTCGACCAGGGCCTTCATCGCCTTGTCCACCAGGTGGCCCCACGTCTCCCCATCCGGCCCCGCGAACATTTCGACAAAGCCTCGAACCGCATTCCACTCGCCCTCAAACTCCTGAGCGAGCTTCGATGCGGCCGCCCAGTCGAGCCGACCGACGGCATCCTCGAGTTCCTGCCATGCGGCCACGGCGCTGCGGTCAGCTGGCACGATCTTCGCCCTCCTTCCCCCACACGCCGCGTCGCACCATGATCCGCCGAATCGTCGACCGGCTCACGGCGTAGCCCGCCTTCCGTACCTTCTCCGCGATGACACCTCCGCCCCCCGCAGGCATCGCGAACGCGATGCGGATTGCGATGTCCTCGACCTCGGCTCGGAGCCGGTACCGCGCGGCCTTTCTTGCTCGGTGAAGCATGTAGACCAGCCCTTCGGGGCCGGCGACGACGTCTCGCACCGCCTTGCGGACCTCCTGATGGTCCTTGAATCGATAGCGCAGCAGCGCATCGACGACGCTCGTCTTCTGAGCGTAGTGAGCGGCGCGGAGCCACCGTTTCCACAGCCACCGGGCGTAGCGTTCCAAACGATCTGGTTGTTCTGTCTTCATGACTTGGGCACACGTCTCCTGTTCACGTCGCAGCACGGGCTGCGCATGGGGTTGGCGGGGACGACCTCCGCCGAGTCCGAGGGATCGGACTCACTCGTTCGCTCTGCCTACAGCGACATCAAGGCGAGTTCAAAGGCGCCACGCATCCGCATGCAGCCTTGGCGGTCGGTCTCTATGGACCGCGAAATACCGACAACCGACCACTGGATTCCATCGGCGTAAGAAAAGCCGTACCAACCCTCGCCGAGCTCACCGAAGAGGTTGACCGAAGACGAGAAGACTCCCTGCACCTCAACATCAGGCCGCCATTGCACCGCAGGCTTGCGCAGCGCGGGCATGATGCCGGCCTCAGTGATCTCTCCGTCAGCAAGTCTGAGAAGGTCATGCTCAGACAGCGGCGCATGCTCCCGTCGGGCTTCCACTCGCACGAATCCCCTCCAGCCATCGACGTCGAGGTTGGCGTCCAACGCGACGACATTCGGAGACTCCGACCGGACATCACATGTCCAGGTCCGGGGTAGCGAAACAACCTTCTCCAACATCGGATGTTCTCGGGCAGGCTCGAACAGCCGTCTACCCGTGGGAAGCAACAGCTCGAAGCTCACGGAGCTGCACCACAGGGCGTGATCCAGGCGCCCCCAATCGGCCCCAGAGGAAGTCGAGGAATGCTGGAATACACGAGCATGGTCGACGAACGCGACGACCCGGCGCACCGCCCCATTTTTCCTCGCCAGCACCGTCAGGCGAACGTCGTCGCCGACCTCGAGCCATCGGCTCGACTGCACGGCCCACCCCTCGTGGGCACACTGGCCGCAAACGTAATCTTCGAGCCGCAGGTGCACGGGAAGCCGAGCTTGGGTCACCGCGATTGCGGCCGCACCGTCACGATCGGACTCCACGAAGAACCCAATAGGCTCGGGGCGCCCGCGCTCAAGCTCCACCATACCCAAACGACTTGCGGCTCCCCACGACCGAGGCACCAACATGCGGTAGGCCCCCATGGGGTCGCGGCTTGGCACGATCCGCACCGCGTCATGGGTCGCGGCCGCGTCGGCCATGCAGTCGCGAACACTCATGATGTTTCCTGCACTCCGATCGAGATCTTCGCCCCTCCACCGAATAGGGCCGCACCTACGCTAGCCCCCCATTCGTCAACGCCCCAACGCCGTTTTCCGTCGGCCCCCTTCTTTCCCCACGACACGCCCCCGCCGGCGGACGCTCCTGCGGTGAGTAAGGAGCCCTCTCCGGTAACGCCGAGCGTGATCGCCCAGTCGTCCCCAATGGGGATCTTCCAGGACCCTGTCACTTCGCCCTCGACCACCGAAGCTTTGCCACCTACCTGAGCCCCTGCCACGAAGCTCCCGTCTTCCTTCCGCCCCCCGCCGACTCGACCATGCAGCTTGGCCCGACCGATCATCGCGGCCACATCGGCGTCGAGATACTTCGCCAGCCCCGTGGTTTCGGGAGCCTCCACAGGCTCGACAGACACCACTGCTGGTCCAGGCTTTCCGAGGGTCACCGTCGGATCGCCTTTGATCACGGTGTTAGGCGGGCCATTTTCGACGATGACGTCCCCCACCCGCACCGCTGGCAAACCGTTGATCAACACTGACGAATCGGACACCGTCGCCACGATCCCGCCCGTGTGAGGCACCCCCGCGGTGTGCATCGAGCAAACATGGAGGTCGGCCAGCATCCTCCAGGCAGCTTTGCCGCCGATCATCACGTTGTGGCTCCCCCACAGGCCTCCGGGAAGCGAGTCGCCGTGCAGCGTCGGATCGCCTTCACGCGCCGCGTAAGCCTCCGCAGTCACGAACGTGACGTCTTCTTGCAAGCCCTGCGGGGTCTTCAGACCATAGCCCTCAAGCAGGTCCGCCTTCGAGTAGATGCCCGAGACATCCAGTTCTCCGTCGATGAGGTATGCGTCAACGGTTTCTTTGTCGGGGTCGCCCTCGAACTTCAACAGGTCTAGTTTTCCCGCGGTCTTGAAGTAGGCGGCCCAAGCCCCATCGTCTTTGCCTTCTTGGGTGGAGCCGTCGTGCCCCTCGAGTCGCCCGAGCGAGAGCCCGGACTCCACTGAATTCCCGTTGTTTGGAGCGTTGTTCTGGTCACCTGCGCGTGCCCCCTCCGATTTGTACCCGTGCCACTTGGGCCCGATCAGACGACTGAAGATGAAGTCGTCGGAGAGTTCAGGCTTCTCTTTGCGGGGGTCTCGATCGCGGGGCATCAGTTGATCCTCACCTTCGACCCGCGGATGATGGTCTCGCCATCGCCGATCACCGAGACCTCGCCGCCACTGCTCACCGAAACCTGGGCGGTCCCTTCCACTTCGGTCACTTTCGACACAAACCGCGCCTTGTCCATCCCGTGCACCGTCACCCTCTTCCCCTCGTTACGAAGTTCCCCCTGGGCGTTGCAGTGGAGCCGCTCCGCACAGAGCAGCACCGAAGATTCCAGGTTCATCCCGCCTTTCAGTACTGCGTCCTCTTCGCGGAGCGTCAGGCTCCCTCCGGGTGCACTCACCTCCGCGTGCTCGGTGGGCGTGGCCGTGAAGACGGGACCGCTGATAAACACTCCACGCGAGGTCAACTCCAGCTCCGCCGGGCCAACACGCAACTTGATGCTATCCAGAGCCTCGATGGTGATGGCCTTGGGAGTCATCGTGAGCACGGAGCCTCCCGAGGGCGCACGGTCCAAAGCCTGGGAGCCAGACGTACACGACCAACAGACCCGTTTCTCCGCGTTGGCAACGATCGCCTCGCCAGCGGTCCAGAAAGCCGATGTGGTCTCCAGTGCGTGGACATCCCCAATCGTGCGCAGCTCTCCGCCGGCCACAAACACCTGCAGCTCGCCCTTCTCTTCGGCGTTCGGTGTTCCCACCTGGACCGTCTCGCTCCCACCAATGGTCCGCTTGGAGTCCTTCCCCACCGACAGCGAACGCGTGGCGCCGACCTGTGTGAACTGAGCCGCCTTCACCACCGTTCGCTCGTTTCGCTGGGCATGAAGGAACACCTCTTCGCGACCCGCCGCGTCTTCGAAGCGCAGCTCGTTGAACCCCTCGCCGCCGGGGCTGCTCTGTGTTCGCAGCGTGGTGCAGGTCTTGCTCTCAGGTAGAGCCCCCGGCGGCATGTTCGTTCCCGTGTACAAACACCCGGTCACTACGGGTCGGTCGGGGTCACCGCCGAGGAACCCCACGACGACCTCCATCCCCACCCGAGGAATGAAGCTCGCGCCGTAGCCGGGGCCGGCCCACGGCGACATCACCCGCAGCCAACACGTCTGGCTTGGAGCGTCATCCCAATGAAAGCGAACCTGCACCCGGCCGAGCGCATCGGTGTGCACCTCCTCGCCCTCGGGTCCGACGACGGTGGCCGATTCGATTCCCGTCGCACGAGGCTTCGAAAGCAGTGGCGGGCGCACGGGTCCGGCGTCCAACGGGGCCGCGACGAAGCGGTTCGTGTACGTCGGCCCGTGCGCCTGGCCTTCGCCATGGGCCCCGAGGTCGACCTCTGGGAAGTCGGCTTGGTGCACAACGCTTAGGACCGCGTAGCGCTGGTCGAGGTCAACATGGGGGTGCCCCTGCAACTCGAACGTCGAGCCTGCGGTCAGATCGGCAGTATTGCTGGCGCCTGTGACTTCGATGCCGCCAGCGCGCTGTTCCTCGATAAGCCGGGTCGCCCATGCGTCGGTCTCGTTGTCGTGATGCCCTTCGCTTCCCTTCCCCTCATCCAGCCGTCCGGGGTGGTAGCTCCACACATGCCCAGCTCGGCCGCGGTCGTCGCCGAGCTTGATACGGGTCTCGTAGCGGTTGGCTCCGGGTGTTTTCCAATCCCGGGCCGCGACCCTCACACCTTGCGCGTGAACGCCGTCTCGGCGCCCGAGGTATTGCACCCCTGGCTCAGCGGCCTGCTCTTCGGCGTCCGGCTCGAACGAGACGGTCGGCGGTTCGGAGTTCCCCGGCTGTGCGGGGTCTGCCCCGACGCCTGGCAGTGCGGCGTTGATGTCGCTGAGCACGTACAGCGGTTCGTCTTCGCGCTGGCCGTGCAGCAGACATAACCCCGACTCGGACAGCAGTCGCAACACGAAGTCGAGGTCGCTCTCCCCCCACTGCACCCGGTAGTCCTGTGGCTCGAGTTCCACGGAGAGCTTGGAGGCATCCCATGCTCCGCCGTGCGTGGCGAAAACTGGGCCGGCCACCGCGTTGAGCACCTCAGCCAGCGTCCGGTCAGCGAAGATGCGGCGCCGCACCGAATACCGCAGCAGCGCCAGCGACGGCTCGACAACCAGTCGAGCCATGAGCTGCTTGTTACGCGTGGTGACATACTCCGAGTGCGTCACCACGCCGCTCATCGCCCGGGCTGTAACTCCGGGTCGCTCGAGTTCGAGCCGTGCCCGTGCCCCGAGCAGAGACCGCACGTCGAGGTCGAGGTCGTCGCTGACCTGCTCGACCGTAGCCTCGTACGGATGGTCGATGCGCTCGATCAGCTCGAAGTGCCGCGTTCGTAACTCCAGCTCCCCCCCGTCCGCCGTTCGCAGCGCCACCGCCACGCTCACAGGCTCAAAAATCATGCGCACACCCTACCGAGTTGGCCGACGAGCATCAGCGTAGCGAGGCACCCCATTGCGGCGCCGAACATCGCTGCTGCCAGCACGCCAGCGGCGATCCACCGTCGACGAGGAACCAGCGTCCTGCTTTGCGGACACACCTGGGCGCGATCCGGCGGAGGCCAGACGCCGACCTCCATCCACATCCGCTGGCGCTTCACGAAGCCACATCCTGCGCCGTACGGGCGAGCTCGACGAGGGAAACTCCGCAGGCCGCCCACGGGTCGATAGAGGGCGTAGGAGGTAACTGAGCCCGGCTCCCCTTCCGCCCAGGACAGAGGCGCTCAGGGGACGCCCCGGAGCGCAGGAACGACGGGAGGATGCTCCGAGTCATCATCGCGCTCCCTTCTCGCCGAGAGACCCCGCAGCAGAGTCACCGACGTGAACGGATCCGCTTAGACGCACAACGAGTCCACGCGGCATCGAGACCCCGACGAGCGGCCCTGCGGCTTTGACGGTAGGACGGCGCTTCGAACGTACGCGGGCAAGCATGCCGACCTGTTGAGCAAGCTTCGCACCGAGCCTGCGTCACCTGTTTTCAGGCAGTTAGCGACGCCCATACTGCCACCCGCGTGTAACAGTCACCACCCGCCTGGAACCCGAAGGTGCCAGCCTACTCCGGGGCCCGCTCAACACCGAGCCGCAGCAGCAGCTCGTACAGGCCCTTGCGCGAGTACCCAATCCGCCGAGCAGCCTCGGACAGATTGTGGCCGGACTCCTGCATCACGCGGACGCAGAACTCGCGACGAAACAGCATGTCGTGCTGGGCAGCAGCCTCCTTGAGAGGCAACTCGAACAGCGAAGGGTCGATGGAGAGCGCTTCGCCTCGAGGGAGCGATTTCGTCGATTCGAGACCGAGGTCAGAGGCTGCGATCAGAGGAGGTCGAACGCAAAGATAAGCACCACGCTCGACAACATTTTTCAGGCCCCGCACGTTTCCGGGCCAGTCTTGCGCAGCGAGAACGGACACAGCCCCAGGGGTCAACCGGCGCTCCTCCCCGAGAGACTCCCCTACGGCTGCGGCGAACCGCTCGGCAAGCAAGGGGATGTCCTCGCGCCGCTCTCGCAACGCAGGGAGCTCAAGGTCTACCTGACGGATCCGCTCGTACAAGTCCAAGCGGAATGCCCCCGAAGACACCATGTCTGAAAGAGGGCGATGCGTTGCAGCGACAACGCGTACATTGACGGGTCGCCCATGTGTCTCGCCAACTCGATTGACGACCCGCTCTTGAAGCACGCGGAGCAGCTTCGGCTGCAGCTGCAAAGGCAGCTCACCGATCTCGTCAAGGAACAACGTTCCCCCGTTGGCCTCCTCAAACGCCCCTGCCCGGTCCTCGGCCGCCCCCGTGAACGCTCCTCGGCGATGCCCCAAGATCTCAGACTCGGCGAGCTGGGATGGAAGAGCCGCACAGTTGAGCACCACGAACCGCCCCTTCCGCGGCGACCGTTCATGCAGCGCGCGAGCGAACAGCTCTTTTCCGGTCCCCGTCTCTCCGAGCAGCAGTGTCGACATCGGCGTCTGGGCGATCCGTTCAGCACGAGAGAACAGCTCCCGCATTGAAGCACCCCGCCCCACGATGCCGCAGAATTCTTGGGCCCGAGTAAGCGCGACCGGGCTTGACCGCACGGGACCGATCCACAGCTTGCACTGCCCTACGTAGAATTCGGTTTCTCCTAGGAGCGTGGCCTCATGAAGCATCACTTGACCAACCCGCGTCCCGTTGCTGCTCCCCTTGTCTACGAGCGAGATCGATTTTTCCAAGATTGTGATCTCAGCGTGAGAGGTGCTCACAGATGGTTCCGGCAGGCGAACATCATTTCCCGCCCCACGTCCGATCGAGAATCTCCGCTTCCCTGCCAGGACGAACACCTGTCCCTTCGCCTCGCCGCTGAGAACACGAAGCTCGACAGAGTCCGGCCGGTCTACAAGTTCCTCTCCCTGGGTGGCGACAGCGAGGGTCGACGTGTACGCGTCCTTGCTCATTTTTCTCCTTTGTAAGCTCCGCCATGAGCGGCCGACGCCCTCACTGGCTGTCACATGCCGACGGTCCCGGAGGGCCGAGCATCACCAGCGTCCACGCCCCCTCTTTTCGGCGAAAATCGGCAGAAAAAGGCACCGTCGCGGCCTCGAAGTTCGCTACGCCACGAATGCTAGCGTGGCCGTTGAGGCGGCAGTATCCATTGACGTCGAGCGACTCAAAGTTCGCCGGCATCGGAGCTGCGAGCCCAACGTGCTGGGGTCCTCCGGTCACAGATGTGCATCTCTCGGGGGTCGAGCCTTCAGAGCACGCGAGAATCGCCTCCCCCACAAACTCTTCCAGCTCGCCGATTGGCCTGATGAAGAAGAACCAGACACTTCCTGCGACAAGCCCGACAAGCAGGGCCACAGCGCCGACCACGGTGGCTGTCGATGGGCCCGACCGTCGTGGAGATGGGCCTTGGACGCCATGCGGATGCTGAACGCCATGCGGATGCTGGACGCCATGCGGATGCTGGAGCTGTGAAGAGGGTCTGTCTGTCATGGTCTTCTATCCCTTCGACTGAGATGCGACGAAGAGCCCGGTTTCGACGAAGATTCCGAGACACGCTTGTTCGTGTAGGTCACCGTCGGAGCTGCTGTTGGGCTCTGCTCGGTGTCCGTCTCGGGCCCCGCTGGAACGTCGGTGCTCAGCTCTGTGCAGCCTGCAAGGGCTGCGAGCGCCAGGAGTGGGGCAATGCGTTTCACGGGATGGTGTCCGCCCCTGCGTAGTCCATCGCACCGTCGGTGTTTGGCCGGGTGTCGCCATCGAAGTCGAACGGCGGGTCACCGTCTTCCCAGATGGCGATGTCCGCGAACTCTGCTTGGCCTACGGCGTTCAGGAAGTAGTTTCCGGACGCAAACCCCGCCCCAAACCAGTCTTCCGGGGTTTGTGTTGCACGCTCGTCGCCGTTCGAGAGCGAAACGCCCGGGCAATCGACCTCGGTTCCCGGAGCATTTGTCTGGCTCACGATGATGCTGTTGCGCACCGTCGTCGACCCGCCGGAACACTCCAAGACGGGGTCACCGAAGTTCGTGTCCCGACCGAGCGTGCTGTAGACGACCGACAGCGTGCCGCTGGACGAAATCGCAGAGGAATTCCCACCATCGCCCGCGACCATGCAGTTGCGAAGGAACCCACTCGTCCCCGCGGCCAGCGTGATGCCGCCGCCCGTGTTCTGAGCCACCCGTGTGCTGTCCGCGTACAGCGTGCCCGAGGCCTCCGTTGAGATGCCCACGTCATCCGTGTTGGCGATCAGCTCCAGGCGGTGCAGGTAGACGGTCGAGCCTGCACCGGTCACCGTCACTGTGGGGTTGCCACCTGCGCCACGGATTTCCCGCTCGGCGGTGCTGTCCGACACGATGGCGATGGTCTTCCCGCCGTCGACCGTCACCGTGTGGTTACCTCCGCCGCCCGTGAGCAAGATGGTGTGCTCCGCTCCATCGGCAACCGCGCCGATCGCCGCCTGAATGGCGCCGTTGTTGCCTGCATCGACCTCGCTCACGTTCGCCGCGTCTGCCGAGAAGCATGCTCCCGTTGCGATGTTGCACGCGTGCAGGTCGATGTCTTGGCACTCTTCGTGGAACGAGCACCCCACGCACGTGTTAATCGCCGCGTCGCACAGCGGCGTCTCACCTCCGCACGCGCTCGAGTCCTCGGCCGTGCACTGCACGCAGGACGTCCCCACACACAGCGGCAGCGCCTCATCGAGCATGACGCACGACTCGTCCGGCGTCTCTGTTGCGTCGCAGGTCGAGCAGGCTCCGTCCACGCAGAACGGTGCGGCCGGGTCCATGCATGGCACGGTCTCGGAACACTCCGGGCCCGTCGTCTCGCTCGGCTCATCCGTCTCCGTCTCCGATTCCACCGTCGTGCTCGTGGGTTCCGTCTCACCTCCCGTGCTCGTGCTGCTCGAAGCCACCGTGGGATCTGTAGGGTCGCATTCGTCCCCGTTGCCGATCCCGCATTCTTGTCGACACTCCTCGGGCGGGTTCTGTGCAACGCACCCAAAGCCGCCGACCTCCAGCTCGGCTTGGTCGTAACAGCTATCGGTGCTGAGGACACAGAAGGGAGTCTGCGGGGAGACCCGGGCGCAGTAGGCATTACCGTCGTGCTGTCCGCAGTAGTCAGGGTTCGGGGTAAAGGTTGTCTCGATGCAGGCTGATGCTCCGCACAGGGCGAGAATGAGAATGAGCTGTGCTTTGAGCATCAGAATTTTCCTCGAAGTGTGAGCCCCGAGAACTCGGGGCTCAGCGAAGGGAGCAACGCGGTTTTGCGCTGTTTTTTGTTCTTCTGGGCGCCGATGATGATGAGCGCTACACCACCAGCGACGACAACCGCCCCACCGACCATCAGAGGGATCGTCAGTTTCCGGGATTGCTGTTCGTCAAACTGCCCCTCGCCAAGGTCCGCATCTTTTCGGTCTCCGGTGTCCTCGTAGACATGCAGAACTGCCCCAGTCACAAGTCCGCCCACGCCCGCAACGACGGCCGCCCCGCCCCCCAAAATGAATGCCGCCCCCGGTTTTCGTGCGGAGCTGTCGTTATCCTCGTCGACTTGCGGTGTCTCGAAGGCGGTCGTGCTACCTGGCGTCGGCGTCTCTTCCCGTGGGATCAAAGGCAGCGCCTCTTCCAATCCACCGAGCGCGCAGTCGACGAGTTCGGCCTCACCTTTCTGATCGCAAAACGTCACGATTTGCTCTCCGACCCTCTCACCGTCAACGAGAACCTCGATGTGGGTGCCATAGTCACTCACCACCGTGGCCGGGCTGGGATCCTCCGCAACCGACCGGACGTGAAAAACGATCGTGACATCGGAATCTGGAACTACGTCGAAGCCTGAGAGTTTCAGCGACTCACCGGCGCGTCGTTGAAGCGCCGGCTCGATTCGCTTTGCGCGTTCCTCGTCAACCCCTCGGAAGTTGGTCTCAACAGCAACAACGCCGTCGTTGCTCGACCGAGCATACGCAGGGGCTGGCGCAGCGAAGACAAGCGCGGAAAGACAGACAGATCCGCATCGTGTTCGGTTCATTCTGGGTTCTCCATGGCCAAGTAGCACCGACCTCTGAGTTTTTTGAGTGCTGTGCTCGTAGCGCCGGCGGCAGCACGAACGCACTGGGCGTAACGCTTTTGATGAAAGAACGCCTCCGCGCGAATCTGCGCTCGGTCGTTCTTCGCGGACCAACAAGATGCTTCCTTCGTGAAGGCCAACGCAGCCTTCCACTTCTCGCTTCCAGCAGCTGCCTTGGCCCCTGAGCGCTGCTCGGCGCAGGACAACGCCGGTTCACTCTCGTCGACTTTGGGCTCCGAGTCATGAGACTTTGGATTTCGCGGTCTCGGGCTGCGTGGCTTCGGGTCTCGCGGTTTCGGGCCTTGCACCTCGGCCCCCTTCGCGCCCAGGTCGGGCAGAGCAACGGACTCCTCTTCATGATCTTCGGCAACGCTTCCCACATCGATTTTCGCTGGCCCAGCGGTACCTTGGACCGCATCGGAAGCTGCCCCCTCGTGCCCCGGTGCCGATGCCTCCAGCTTCACAACGTCGCCGATTCTCGCCCACAGGCCCGCCACCAAGACACGAGGAGATGGCTTCACCGCGACAGCGACCGCCACGAACACCGCAAGCAACACCGCGGCCGACAACACGAGCCTCCCCCGTATCGTTCCGCGCTCAGGCGGGGCCGGATCAACCGACCTGACCGATGGGCTTTCGCGAGCCGTTGTCGCTCCGGGCTCGAACCCAACAGACACGTCGAGCTGCCCTGGGTGGCTCACCAAAGCCTCGTCTCGCCCAACCTTTTCTAGCCCCGCATGAGCGAGCTTCGCCGAAGGCATCTGAGCGCCGCCGCGGACCAACTGCACCAGCGTCTCATCTCCAGCAGGCCGAGCCCCCTCGGCGATGACGGCAGGGCGCCGCATCGGCATCGTGTGCCCTGACAAGCTCGACACGTTGTCGGCCGGCTCCTCCAGCGAACCGCCCCCCATCATCGCCCTCATCTCCACGAGCGCCTCGTCGAGCTTCGCGATGAAACTCGGGAGGGTGCTTCGGTCCGAAGCCCGGAGCGTCAAAGCTCCGTTGATCACCTTGGCCAGAGGCTCAGGCACATCAGGAAAGATCCGGCAGTCGATTTTCGGCTGCCGCAACTCCTCCCGCCCTTGAAGCTCGGCAAAGATGTCCATCTGCACGCTCCGGTACGGATTTCTGCCAATCAACAGCTCGAACCCGACGACTCCCAGAGCAAACACATCCATGCTCGCAGCCGCCTGCTCCCCCCGAGCCTGCTCGGGTGACATGTACCAAGGAGCGCCTGGAATCTCACCGTGCAGCGTTGCGCGACTCTTCGTCTCATCGAGCCGAGCAGCGTGGGAAAAGTCGATAAGCGTCAGAGCCCCGTCGTCTTCCAGGAAGATGTTCTGCACCGACACATCCCGATGCACGATCCTCACCGCATGACAGGCATGCACCAGCCCCGCCAGCTCTCGGAGCATCTTCGCCGCGCGCAAAGGCTCGAATGCCCCGTCATAAGCGAGCCGCACGTTGAGCGAGCTCCCCGAGACCAACTCAAACAATGCGAACGGGCACCCACCGAGGTCTCTCAACCGACCCGAGCCCAGGCTCGTTACCACCCGAGGATGCTCCACGGCCTTCGCCTTCACGGCCTCAGCGAGCAATCTGGACTCACGCTCGGGCCGGCCACGGTAGCGAGGCACCAGAATCTTGAGCGCGACGTCACGTCCGAGTTCGCGGTCTCGGGCGAGGTAGACGAACCCGAGCCCCCCTTCCCCGAGGACGCTCTTCACTTCGAATCGACCGTCGAGAACTTTCCCGACAATCTCATCCGAAGGCTCTTGCACCCCCACGCTCACCTCTCCTCCCTCCGCTGGACCTGAGGCTTGTCGCGTCGAAGGTTCACGAACAGCGACTCGGTCGAGCCGAGGCGAGGCACTCGAATCGCACCAAACCTACGACACGCACCAGTCTGCTCACAGAACGACAAAGTCACTCGACCCGGCAGCAGCATCGTTTCGAAGACCGGCTCTCCCCGTAGGTCTGAGACCACAATTTTCTTCCTCCCGACCTTGATCACATCGGCGGTGTGACCAGCACCTAGATAGAACACGA
Source organism: Nannocystales bacterium (assembly GCA_050633305.1). Taxonomy (GTDB): domain Bacteria; phylum Myxococcota_A; class Polyangia; order Nannocystales; family Nannocystaceae; genus CAJXVA01. Next base: position 4,782 of record JBOEGF010000060.1, on the reverse strand, counting down.
CCTTGACCTTCTCCGCGGGCCGAGCCCGAGGCTTCGGCGCGTCCTCTGCAGCCTCCTCGCTTGGTTTCGTCGACCGAGGAGCGTTCTCCTCAACGGCCACTGGCGCATCCGCAACAGCGAGGCTCGCGTCCTCGTTACTCGAGTCCTTGAGCGTCGAGGTTGGGATCTCAAGGCGAGGACGCGGTTCGACTCCCGATTCGGGCTCGTCACGCGCGGGCGCATTTTTGGCAAGTCGCCCTCCAACATCTCGCTCAGTTTCCGGCACGCTCTCCCCCGTATCATCGGCACCAGAGCGCATCCGAGACACCGCGGCTCCTCCCAGCAACAGGTAACCGGCTCCGATCCCTCCGAAGATCGAGACCATCAACAGCCCGCAGAGCTTGAGCCACCACAAACGCCCCGAGCCGCCCTCAGCTTCGGGCTCCGCAGCGCTCGCAGGGCCCAACGAGTCGAAGTCCACCGGCTCGGTGCTCGCATGCAGGACATCTGACGGCGTCGGGATTGAGGCTTCAGGCAGCTCGCTCTCAGGCTGAAAGCTTCGCCCCTCTCGAATCGCACGCAGCTCCTCGTCGGACACTGCAACCGTGTGCCCAGGGCCTTCCAACTCTTCAGGAGCTTGCTTGGGAGACGATGTAGTCGCCTCCCCTGCTCGAGCGATGGACTTCTGACTCCGGAAGTACCCGGGCAGAAACGAGCCCTCACTGTCTAGCGCTTGCAGGTATTGCGTCAGACCTGTGTGCGGAGGACCAATCAGGCGCAAGTACTGCCCCGCAAGCTCGTCGGATCGGTCTGCAACATCGACCCGCTTCAGCTTGTCGAGAGCATACTCCGCCGACGGCAGCCTCTGATCCACATCAAGCTGCAGCAACAACTGACGCAGACTTTCAAGCTCGGGGTGCACCTCGATGCCCAGTGACGGGACGCCACGCTTGTACCTCGTCTTGACGTCCAGCACGGTCGAGCCCTTGGGGTTCACGCGCTCACCACCGAGCAACTCATGGAGGATCAGCCCCGCAGAGAAGAGGTCGCTCTGCACACACACAACGCCGTCAAACGTCTCGGGCGCCATGTAGGGAATCGTTCCGATGATCGAGGACGTCACGATCCTCCCCTCGACAACCCGGGAGATTCCGAAGTCGGTGAGGAACACGTCGCCATGCGACGACACCATAATATTCTCGGGCTTGAGGTCCCCGTGCACGACGTTGGCCTCCGAGTTCCCGCGACGATTGCTGTGGGCGATCTGCAGCGCACGGAATAGCGAGCGCATGACATGGACGACGAAACCTTCTGCAAGCCCCCCATCAGGGATCAAGGCTCGGAGGTTCACCCCGTCGATGTAGTCCATCACGAGGTAGGGAAGGTCTCCCGACGCGTCGAAGTCGTGGATCGCCGGAAAGCCTGGGTGCCGGCCAAGCTGCGCCGCCACCTTTGCCTCCCTCGCGAACATGCTTCGGTACTGCTCATCCCAGCCGAGTGAAGGACGAAGGACCTTCAGAGCCTTCGCGATCCCAAGCCCAGGATCGACAACCGACCAGACCTCCCCCATCCCTCCCCCACCAATCAAGGAAACGAGCTGGTACCGGCCGATCTTTTCGAACATCTCGGGCATATCCTGTCCCACCGTCTTACGCACGCTCCATGCCAAGCCAGGCGATGCCTTCACTCGACGGGTTACGGGCGAGAACTGGAACCTCGACTACCCACCCCGATCTCAAAGTGGAACCTCGACGAACCACCGGGTCTTACGTCTCTTCTTCAAGGCGAAGCTTCAGAAGCTTCACCAAGGCAAGCTCGATGACATCCGAAAGCTGCTTCTCGCTCTCTGCCGCACGAACCTTCGCAGCCTTGTGGACTTCGGGGGACAGATAGACCGTGGTCTGCTTGCGTTCCCTCGTGCTCTTGGGGCGCCCCCGAGGTTTTCCTTCGGACCTTGAAGCTCGAGCCACCGAGGAATCTTACTTTCAGATTTTTTAAATCTCAACGGAGCAGCTCTTTCAGCGACAAGAAAAGCCGGTCCTGCCGGCCGGATCAGTTTTCTCCGATCGCGGTGCCAGGAGTGAGCAAGTTCGCCGCCACTCGAACAACGCCCGCGGAAACGCGGACGCCGCGATCACCCGAGGGTCCTGAAAACTCCATCCGGCGTGACTCGAACGAGAATCAGTCATCCCGCCCATCATCTCGCTCTCCTGTCCGCGGACAACACGGGTGCAGAAACAGACGACGCGTCATCATTCTCGGGCACGGACCGATTTGACGCCTTCTGATTTTCAGAGTGCGACTGTGGTCGCACTCTGAAAAATCAATCGCTAGCAAGAAGGTCCGCGATTGCCTGCCCAAGGCTCTGGGCCAGGGCTTTCCGATAGGCGTCGTGCTGTGGGGTGCCGTACTTCCCACGACGCCGAATCCCCCCCTTTTTGATCCGCGACCTGGCCTCGTACGCCACCGAGACGAGAGCGTCTACGACCTCCGAAGGGGCCACTGCTTCTTCTTCGCCAGCACGCTCAAGCAGCACCACCACAGCGTCGAGGCTCGCTCGTGTCACCTTTCGAACGTTGAGCCGTGTTCGAGTGGCCGGCTTCGATTCCTCGAACTCCGCTGTTTTCTCCGGCGCAGGCTTGCTTCGCTTCGGCGGCTTGCTTCGCTCTGGCGCAGGCTTGCTCTGCTTCGGCGCAGGCTTGCTCTGCTTCGGCGCAGGCTTGCTTCGCTTTGGCGCAGGCTTGCTTCGCTTTGGCGCAGGCTTGCTTCGCTTTGGCGCAGGCTTGCTCTGCTGCGGAGCAGGTTTGCTCAGCTGCGGCGCGATGCCGCTCTCTTCAAGAAAGCTCCCCGAGCGAATAGGTTTGTCGCCGACCTCTATGCCCAACCTGAAGTTGGGGTTAACTCCTCTTGTTTTCCTCGCCATGCGCCTACCTAGCGTTCACACGCGCCTTGGTCGAAGAACTCCGTTTGGGTGTCCTCTTGCTCACCGGCCTCTTCTCAAACAGCGTGAGAAGTTCATCGGCAAGGGCCATGTACGACTTCGCTGCCCCTCCGTCCTCAGCGTGCTCAAGAATCGAAAGGCCGTGAAACGTCGCCTCTCGAAGTTTTACGCTGTTCGGGATCTCGATCGTGAAGACCCCCTCCCCGAAGGTCTCCGCAAGGAGCTCCCTTACTTCACGGTCAAGATTGGTCCCCTTCACCTGGCACAACAATATGCCCAGGAGAGCAAGCTTCGTCTCGTATCGCTCCCGGATCTGAGACGCGGCCTTAAGAAGCATTTTTAGCCCGGAGATGTCGAACGCCGAGGGAACCATCGGGATGAGATAGAAGTCCGCGGCGATCAGGGCGGTGGTCAGCGCAAACCCAAGATCGGGACCCGTGTCGATGAAGACAAAATCACGTTCGCCACGTAGGGAGTCGACCGAGCCCTTCAAGCGCTGTCGTTGCTCGTCCCTCAGGCTGTCCGCATCGAGGTGAGTGATCTTTTGCAGAGCGAGTTGCTCGTTGACATGTGCATCGAGGCGAAATTGAAGCCCAGAGACGCCTTTCGAACCTGCAGCAAGCCATAGATTGCCGCCCAGTCGAGGCTCGTCTGGAACCTCCTCCAGCGGAGGAAGAAGCTGCTCGATATCGAGAGCCGGCCTCGCCCCCAGGTAGGCATCGAGCACCGTGTATCGATCCTCTGGCAACGCCATGGGGTCAAGCCCGAATGCCTGCGTTGCATTCGTCTGTGGATCGCAGTCGATGACGGAGACCTTTTTGCCTCGCAAGGCCATCGCAGAGGCCAGGCTGACAACCGTGGTGGTTTTCCCGCAGCCGCCCTTCTGGTTCGCGACCACGACTACCTTGGTTTTTAGTTTTTTCTTTGCCACGGAGAACTCGTTTTTACCCGGTGGGAGTGCGACCACAGTCTCACTCCCACCGCTCGTGGTTCCGCCAGAGTGAGACTACAGTCTCACTCCCACCACCTCAGCGTCAAGAGTGTGCGACTACAGTCTCACTCCCACTGCCTCAGCGTCAAGAGTGTGCGACTACA
>JBOEGF010000060.1:0-650 GCA_050633305.1 Nannocystales bacterium | reverse complement strand
ACAGTCTCACTCCCACCGACTCAGGAAAGCCGCTCAGGGTCCTAGTTCGACAAGGGCTTTGTAGGCACGGGAGATCCGGTCTTGGAAGATGGCCTCGTCGATGTCGTCGGGGATCTTCGCCCCTCGGTCTCTCCGGCGCCGCCAGACGTCGAGCTTGGCAGGATCGAGTCTTGCACCGCCGTCCAAAGCCCGCGCTCGGTCGCGAAGGAAATCTGCAGACAGGGCAGGGGAGTCACTGCCGCTTGTTTTTGGGAGCGGAGGCGAAGCCGAAGCTAGGGTTTCGTCGCGTTGCGACACCTTCGAGCTGGGGGGAGAAGGGGGTCTCCCCCTTCGAACCCTTAGTCCCCCTTCCCCCGAAGGGGGGGGGACGGGGTTGTCGGCATTTTGTGCCGGGCAGTTTAACCTCGCCTTTTTAGGAGGGCTTTCAGGCACAGCCGGGCTCTGGGGACGACGGGTCTTCTGGGGCTGCGTCCGGGCTCCCTTGTCCTCACCACGGCTGCGGTCGACCGCTCGCTCCCCGAGGTCCCGCCGGGCGTACCGGGCTGACTGGCGGCCCTGTGCCGCTCGCCGCCTCGCCCCGCTCCGGGTGTATCCCGCGCGTCGGGGAATGCGGTACCCACGCTCAGCACGGCGCATGCACGTCAGCGGCA
>JBOEGF010000059.1:0-2002 GCA_050633305.1 Nannocystales bacterium | reverse complement strand
GTAAGTCCTCGCCCTGGCGGGCAGAAGCACCTGCTCGTCGCGTAGCGGCGGCGTGAGCCGCTGCTACACGGTGAGTTCGTTCGGCAGCATCGCTGCGCCGGGCGTCTTGATCGCGCGGACGGCCGCCTTGAACAGGTACTCGACCGGGTTCACGCCGCACAGTTTCGCCGACTCGACGAGGCTGTACATGATCGCCGCGACCTCGGTCCCACGTTTCGAACGCGAGCCGTAGTGGTTCTTGCGTCCGAGAACCATGCCCCGAAGCGCACGCTCGGTCTGGTTGTTGTGGATCTCCACGTGCGGGTCTTCGAGGAAGGCGCAAAGCCCCTTCCATCTCACCAGCATGTAGTCGACCGCTTTGCGCAAACCACTCTTCGGCAGTCCGCGCTGGGTCAGCGCCCAAGCTTTCAGTTTGTCGAGTAGCGGGCGCGAACACTTGTCCCGCTCGGCCTTCCGCAGGTCGAGCACCGCGACCTTCGCATCACCTTCGAGACTGTCGGCCTTGAGCAGCCGCTCCTCGATGGCGAACAGCTCGCCGATCATCTCGAGCGCTTCGCCGCACGGAACCGGATAGTTCGGTTCGGCCTCGACGAACTTGCGGCGAACGTGTGCCCAACAGTGCGCCAGCTTGATCGACCGGCACTCTTTCGCGACGGTTTCGTACGCTTTGTAGCCGTCGCAAAGCACGGTGCCTTCGAACCCGTCGAGAACCTCCGAGGCGAGCTTGGCGGAGCGGCTGTCGGCCAGCTTGTACCAGCACGCATCGTGCGTGGTCAGGCCCCAGGCGTACCATTTCTTGTTCGCCTTCTTCTGCATCAGCCGCCACCACGTCTCGTCGGCGCCGATGACCTCCGCGCCGATGATGTACTCGCGAAGCGCGAGGTAGCTGGGCTCGAGGTGGACTGCGAGCGCATCGAGTTGGTCCCACAGCGTCTGCGAATCGCAGAGCAGACCGGCGCGCTTCATGATCCGCACCTGGCGTTCGAGCGGCAGTGCGTCGGCGTACTTGTCGACGGCGACGTTCACCGCGAAGTCCAACGTGTAGCGCCCGCCTTCGATGGTCTTGTGCGGACCCGGTGCAACTCGCAGCGCGCCGTTGCACGAGCATCGGTACTTCTGGCGTTTCGCCAACAGTTCCCAGAACTGCTGCGAGAGCTTCGCGATGACCGTGCTGTCCTCGGTCAAGCCGGGGACAGCCGTCATCTCTTTTCCGCACGAAGGGCAGTCCCGGTCGCTTTCGGGAAGCTCGAAGAGGACTTCTTGCTTCGTCAGCTCGGGTTGTTCACGAGGTCCGTGGCCGCGCTTCGGCTTCTTCGAAGGTCGCGGACCTTTGTCGCGCGGCCGCTTCTCGGATGAGTCGCCAAACACCTTGTGTTGAAACGAGCCGAGCTGCTCCTGCAGGTGCTGCAGTTCCAGCTGAAGTTGGTCTGCCTCAGCCTTGCCCTTTGCGGCGGCGAGCTGGGTCGTCAGTTTCGCGATGCGTTTGTTGAGACGCTCGATCTCCGAGAGCGCCACCGCCAGCATCTGCTTCGCCGTGTCGAGATCNNTGATGTTCTCGATCTCCTGCACCCCTTGGTGATACTCGACTACGATCGGACTTCAAGGTCTTTGTCGGTCATCGGTTGCGGCGCGAGCTGGAAGCGACCGATGAGGTGGCTGCCTTGCAGGAACAGCTCGAGTTCGTTCTTCGTCAGCGGGATTCGGTCGCGGTGTGTCACGGCCCACAGCGCCACGAACCTTGCCCGTTCGAGCCGCTTCGCGAAGACCCAGAGTCCGGAGCCGTCGAAGCTCAGAACCTTCGCTCGCGTGCGCCGGCGATTCGTGAACAAGTACATCGCGCCGTCGAGAGGGTCACGACCGAGGTCCTCGCGGACGAGCGCTGCGAGCCCTTCGAAACCCTTGCGCATGTCGACCGGTTGGCAGTACGCGAACACTCGCGTCTTGCCCGTGGCTCCGATCACCGCAGTCCTTTCACCAACACGAGCACGTCTGCGAGCGTGAG
>JBOEGF010000058.1:0-9508 GCA_050633305.1 Nannocystales bacterium | reverse complement strand
CGCTGACCGGTTGATCGCGCCAGAATTATCCCCCCCCGTTTGCGACGCTCGCGCAGCCCGGAGGACTCGGACGTCCGAACCGGGATCAGGGGCAGAACTCCCGACTTCGTGCGTTCGAGCAGCGACTGGAGGTTGCCCTCCAGGTTCTTCGCGTACTCGGCAGCGCTCTGCCGGTCGACGCCCGTGGCCCCGTCTTTTTCGCGTGAGGCGGTACGCCTCGCGCAACCAGGCGATGTCGATGTGGTGGGCGAGTGTTGTCAACGCCGTCCCAGGACGCTCCCGCGCCAGCGTTGCTATCCGTTCCAGTTTCGTTGAGATGCTCGTCGAGCCCGGTGTCCCGTTCATCTTTCCCTCGAATGGCTCTGTGATTCGGCGCCCCCTTCCCTCCACGGGGTCCCGTTGGTTGGTTCCCCCGCTTCATCGGTACTACGAAGCGCTCCGACTTCTGGACGCCCGTCCCGCCACGGCCGAGGCCGTGTTTGCCGCTCGGTCTCCCTCGCTCGGCGGTTCCTTCCTTCGGCTTGCTCTCGCGGCCTGGGCTTTGGTCTCCGGTCCCCCGACCAGCAAGAAGGAGACGTCCAGATCTCCCAGGTTCCTGGTCCTTGCCTGCATGCCCTGCTCTTCGATCCCGGCGGAGTGACGACGCCAGCGGCATTGCGACGACGCCATGGTGCCTTCCGTCTTTTCAAAGACGTCGGCCTCTCGCGACCCCCCCATTTCGGGACTCAATGACACGGCCTACAGGCTCGCTGTCTACGCTTCGCAGTCACGGTCGCCCGTACCCACGCAAGACTCGCTTCCGGCTGGCGGCCGCCACCTTTGCCGGTCGGGGCCTTCACCCGCTGGACTCCAAAGAAGGTTTCCGTTCAACTCATAACTTCCTCCTTCCGTACCCGCGCCAAGGAGAATGACGATGCCTGTATCACGCCGTGACCTGCTGCTGCGCTTCGGACCCGCCGCGCTCCTGGTGTCGCCAATCGTCCGTTCGGCGCAGCCCACCCGCGCAGGCGGGAACATCTCGCCGCGCCGTTTCATCACGTTCTTTTCCTCCAGTGGCGTGCACCAGCCATTCTTCTGGCCGACGGGCAACCCGGGCACCGCAGCCTCGAGCAGCTACGACGTCACCGGCACGTCCCTCGAAGGCCTGGCGCCACACCTCGACGACATCATCATCCCGCGCGGCATTCGGATGAACCGCGGTGGCAACGACAGCCACAACGAGGGTTCTTGCTCGATTCTCACCGGTCGTGACCAGCGGGGGTCTGGTGCCATGACGTAGGTGACACAATCACGCCAAGACATAGGTAACACATCGCCAATCGCTCGGTTCGCACATACGGGCCGCACCAGCGGCCGCAGATACAGCAAGGGCGCTGGCCCTCCTGCGGTCGTCCTGGCGTCGTCGGCTCCGCTTCCGCCTTGGATTCAGCCAACGCCCGGGTGGATTCATCATCTGGTTGTCGCGTTTCATCGGTTGAGCGCTCCAGCTTTGGAGCGGCCTGCACCGTGGACTCGGGGACCACCAACTCGGAACCCCGATGCGTCACGCTTTCTCGGCGCCGTTGCCTCTCCCGCTGGCGTCTCCGAAACCGGCGCTGCCGTTCACGGTGCTTTTGACGACCCTGCGGCGTCTGCTGGTACCGCCGCACCGCTTCCCGTCGCCGTCGCACCCGGGCCCGCACGCTGCACTCCGGACCGCAGTACACGTTCCCCCGGTCGCACTTGCGGCAGCTCACCACCAGCCGCCAACAGCCTCGACAGCAGAACTGCCGTCCTTCCTGGGCTTCGGCTGTTGGGTCCGTCGCGTCGATGAGCCTCCAGGGCGCATCGATTCGAAACTTGACCTGCGCTCTGCACTCTGCGAAATACGGGACCTGTCTACTCTCCTGAGGGCGTGGACGGGTATTCGAGGTCGGCGATTGTCTTCCAGGACTGTGGCGCCGGCCTCGTTCTTTTTGATGGCCGCGCGGAACTTACGCCGCTCGCTGCCCTCTCCAAAAAAACGCGGCGGGGTCGTCCGCGTTCACGCCTGCCTCTCGCTCGCGTACGGGGTCACGCGGATCCCCATGATCGCCGACAGGATGGGCGGGCGCCCAGATGTTGCCCCTCGACATGTACGCAAGAACGGCTCTACTGTGCGCGCAGATGAGTCGCTGCGAAGTCCTTGCTGGTCGTGTCGCGCATCGAGATTGGACTCGGGGCTGACCGATGCCGTCTCAGCTTCACGAGGTCCTGGCAGGCCTGGTTCGGGAGCACCCCAAGCTCGCGGTCACCCTCGTTGAGCGCGTCCTGGGGGTCGAGCTGGGCGGGCCGGTTGAGGCCCATATCTCGAGCGAGACGCTCAGTGAGATCGAACCGGCCGAGTACCGGGCCGATGCGGTGTTCGAGCTCGTGAGGACCGGGGAGACGAAGCCCATGCGGGCTTTGATCGTTGAGGTGCAGCTTCGTCCCGATCCGAAGAAACGCCTGAGCTGGCCGATGTACCAGGCGGGACTCCGACGCCGGCTGCAGTGCCCTGTTCTTCTCATGGTCGTTGCTCCGACGACGTCGGTCGCCCGCTGGTGTGCGGAGCCGATCGACCTGGATGGGCTGGGTGGCTCGGTGGTCCGACCGCTTGTCGTTGGGCCGCAGAACACTCCCGTGGTGACCGCGGAGGCGGAGGCCGCGCAAGGGCCGGAGCTTGCTGTGCTCTCCGTAATCGCCCACGGAATGGGGGTCAACGGGGCCTCTGTGGGCAGGGCGGCCCTGTCGGCGTGTGCGTCACTCGACGACGAGCGCACGAGGCTGTACGTTGACCTCATCTTCCTGCATCTCTCCGATGCAGCTAGAGCCGCGCTGGAGGGCGAAATGGACGTCAAGAAGTACGAATACCAGAGCGAATTTGCCCGGAAGTACCTCGTTGAGGGCAAGGCCGAAGGCAAGGCCGAGGCCGTCGTGCTCGTGCTCCGGAGTCGCGGGTTCCACGTTGATGAGCAGGTGAGGACCCGTCTCGCGTCGCTCGGCGTCGAGGAACTCGATGAAGTGCTTGGGCGGGCAGTCGTCGTCGATTCGGTTGACGACCTGTTTCCATCCTGAGCGCAGGGTACTCGCGAACGCTCAGGTGCTTTGCATGTCGTCCCGCTGATCTCGTAGCACCAGCTCTCGAACCGCTCGGCTCTCGAAGAGCGCGTGGACCAGTTGGTGAGCTGTGAGGTCGCCTCGAACATGAGCGCACGTCGCGAGGAGTCGAAGCTCACTGGTCTCAGCTGCCTGTATGTCAGCCCATGCGAACTCGGTGAGGACATGGTCACGCCGAAGGCCGCGGACGATGAGCTGAAGAAGCTCTTCTCGCGAAAACTCGCCTTCAGGAACAGCAGAGCCGTGCTTCTCGGTGATCTCACGGGAGAAACGGAGGAAGAGGTCCCGGGTGGACTCCGAGAGACTGCCGGCATCGGAGCAGCTGACTGCGTGCTCGAGCTCCTTCCGGGCGGGGCCGGTAGGAGCCAGCCCCGCAATGAGGTCGACGAGAAGCGAGCTGTACTCCGGCGGACACATCTGTCGTGCCGTCGTCTCCGCGCCTTCACCGAGGCTGGATTCGAGTCTCTTTGCAAGTTGCTCTGGCCTCGTGATGATCGGTGGATCGAATGTGCCGCCGAGCAGGGCCTGGAGCTGCTTCGCGGCTTCGCGCCCGTCGGCCCCGTCGATGTCTCCGAAGGCAAGGGCGACGTGCGGCAGCCGGTTTTCGACCAAGGTCGCGACGGCGACGATGAGATGGTGGTAGGGCTGGCCTTGCGTCTTCTGGCGGAAAATCGTGTGAGCGGGGTCTTCCCGCGCCTCGAGAATGGCAACGTCAACCGCTTCGCTGCTCGGGCATTCGACCAGGTACGGGGGGAGCACACGTGGAAAGTCGAAGCTCTCTCCACGAAGCCGGCTGTGTGCGTCGCCGACGACGCGCCACCCTTGGGTCGGATCGTTGGGGTTCAGGTAGTCCTTGGTGTAGACCGGGATGTCTGAACCAGCGATATGCCGTTGCTGGATCCCCAGCGGCGGTGTGGGCCAAGCGTCCAGCAGCGAGAGCGTCTCACCGTAGATCTGAGCCCACTGTTGCTGGGAGACTTGCCCGGCTACGAGCCGAAGTCCGACCTCAACGCCCATCGCGAGACTCTACCATCGCGGGCCCGAGAACGCCGCGACGCCATTGGCGGTGTGGCGGTGTCGTTGGAAGTGCCTTGAAGGGTGCTATGTCCTTGCTGGACATGGCGTCGACTGTCGGCATTTTTGCCAGGGGCGAGTGGGCTCGTGACGGAGGAAGGGTCCGAAAATCCGAGTCCCGTTCCTACGGACGGATCATTTTCACCGTATCGAGTCGCACACCAACCCGCCGCAAGTAGTTTGCGGTGGTGACCAACGAGCTGTGTCCGAGCTGCTGCTGGATCGCGAGCACGGGCACCCCCGCAAGCGCGAGGTCGGCCGCGTGGGTGTGCCGAATTCCATGCGGGTGCACGCGTCGTTCCAATCCGGCCCGTTTTGCCAGTCGGGGCAGCAGATGCCGCGCGTAGCTCGGGTCGGTGGCTGTTCCCTTGAGCGTGCAGAGCAGCGGAGCCCCCTGCCCCACGGCCGGCAGCTTCCCGCGCTTCTCAAGCCAGCGCTCGACGAGCGGTAGCGCGTCGAGGTTCGAGAGCACCGTCGTGCGCGGCTTGAGCCCCTTCCCAAGCCGGACTCGCACGGTCCCGTTCTTGAAGTCCATGTCGTGCGGCCGCAGCTCGAAAGCCTCGGAGATCCGTACGCCGGTGCGCCAGAGGATCGCGAGCAGAGCCCGGTTCCTATGGCCGGTGACCCCTCGGGTCGAGCACGCGCCGATGAGGGCCCGAACCTCAACCTCGGTGAGCACCTCGGGCGGCATGAGCTTGCCGCGAGTCGGATGCGGCGCGAGCTCGGCCGAGGTTTCTTTGGAGGACTCCCCTGCCCTCGCGTCGCGGTCGAGCTCGACGACAACCCGGTCGACCTCGGCGAGGGGGTTCACGACAGGGCGGTCGAGTCCGACGGCCTTCGCTTCGACCTCCTCTCCCCTACCCTCCTTCTCCAGGCACGGCGGCGCCGGCTTGAGGAACGACAACCCCACCGCGCTCTTGATCGTCGGCGCATCGCCACGCCGCTGCGGCCGAATCTCAAGCCCCCTCTTGGACCCCGAAGGTCCCCCCACCCGACCCGAGGCCGACGTTCGCCGACGCTCGGGGCGCGGAGTTCTGAAGAGCGCGAGCTGCATCGCCCGAACACCCTGCCACGGGCGATCGCGGGTTAAAACCGAAATCGACCTGTCCCCGGAAGCCAGGGAGTCACACTTTCTGTGACTTTCTGTGACGCTATTGCGGCCGATGTGAGGTCGCGCGATCGATACCGATCATCGCGGGGGACGTGTCGATTTTCTCGATCGCCAAGCCGGCGGCTCAGGTTCAGATCAGACGGGTGAGGTCGGTCGTCGGGGCGGTGCGCTTGACTGCCTCGATGTCGCCATCGCGGGCCGCGGTCGAGCTGTATGTCTCGCCTGGTGCCGATGACGTCGTGGTTGCCGGTCTTGAGGACGAAGTGGGACTTGATGTTGGCCGAGGTCTTCTTCTTTTCTCGGCGGCGTTACCGTTCTGGACGCCAGTCTTGGCTTTGTAGCCCTTGCTCTTGAGCGCCTTCTCGCCGTTGGCGGCCTTGAGGCGGAAGAGGTGCTCGCCCGCGGCGTCTTTGTAGGTTTCGTGCAGCCGTGGGAGGTAGCGTAGACGAAGGGGGGCGCGCGGTCGCGCAGGCCATTCCGCGACCCGCTTGAGCGCTCGGCGGAAGGGATCTTTGGCGGTCTTGCGACAGACGAGTGGCCTGGCTTTGCGCGAGCGCCCCCAGTAGTGCGCGAAACCGAGAAAGTCGAACGTCTCCGGTCGCTTCACAGCGTCCGGACCCACGCTCCTCGACCGGAGGCCGGGCGCACGAACTCAACGACTCTCGTCTTCTGGGGATGCAGGGTTGGTCGAGTGGCCCCGAGTTTCCCCTCGGGGCTCTCACAGATCCGGCCTGGCACCCTTTCTGCGACGTTTGGGCCATCCGCGCCAGGTTGCGAGGCAGCTCGGTCAACCCCTCGAACTCGACATGCTGCTACGTTGGGCCACGCAGTTCGTATGGTGTGCGAATCGATCGAGGAGGTGCAGACGACGCTCGAACTCTACTCGGTCATGCGGGAACTCGACAACCTCGGGGTCACTTTGCCGCTGCTTCGTCGTCCTCGGGGGACACACGGAGAGTGGGACGTCGCCCGCTATCGCGGACTCCCGGCTGCACTGCGAGCCGCGTCGGTCGCTTCGACATTCCGGGCGGAGCTCGCCAACGGTGGGATCGATCAGTTCGCCTACAACCAGCTTCCGATCCTCGGCGAGACCATGCAGAGCTTTGTTCATATCGGTGCCTCCGGCGTGGCCCACGAGCTGCTGCGACTCGGCGAAGCCTTGCTCTCGGACCCAGAGTTCCTTGGGGACGACGTCGTCGCGGGGTTCATGGGATTCCGCAAGGCGGTCGATCCAGACGAGTCGCTGTGGACAGAGGGATACGTCCCAGAAGTCCAGGCGCGGTTGCTCCAGTTCGCGTCGGCCCATCCGGAGCAATTCGTCGTGGCTGTCGTCGCGCGCAGGGAGTGGGACTGCGACACACAGCGCTTTCGAGCAGATGTCCTGCGCATGCCCGATGGCACCCACGAGGTTCGTACGTCTCTTCGCGTCAAGCCGGACTCCCGTGTTCCCGCGGGCTGGACCGGCGGGTTCTACGAGCTTGCCCGCCCCGCGACGACGTTCAGCCTCGAGCAAGCGAACGCACACTTGTTGGAGGAGATCGAGCGCCGAGCCACCGCGCCCACGACGTCTTCGTTCGTCGTCAGCAGCTTTGGGACGAGTCGACGCGGAGCCCATCGAGTCTACCCGGCGGCAGACATGCTGGGGCTGGACCTGCTTCCGGTAGGGCGGCAGCTCAAGGTTCGTTTCACTCGAGAGTCGACGGTGTTTGAGACGTCTGGCCGGTTCCTGCCTGACCTCATGCTGTACGACGGTCGCGCGTATGGGGAGTTGGTTGTCGACGAGGTCCCTGCAGACACCGAGCGGTGGCCGCCTCCGCAACGGCGCTGGCACGCCTGCTGCCAGGCTTAGAGCTCGCTCATCTTGGTCGAGCCGCGTAACCATGTCATTTCCCAGGTCCGGACCTGGTTGGGTCCATCGGCCAGCAGCTTGAAGGCACGCCAGACCCGACTCACGGAGCTTTGGCTGATTCCAAGCTTGTCCGCGAGCCCACGCGGCGACCAGTGCGTCTGTCCCTCTGGAGTCGGCCCGTGGGGAACAATGAACCGCCCCGGAAATTCCGGAGAGCTGTTTACGTAAGTCCAGCCACCGCGGCTGGGGTGTTGTTGAGTTGATGATAGCTGCTTTCGAATTCGAGTGGAGGGACATAGCCAAGCCGCCCGAGCAACCGGCGGTTGTTCCGCCAGTCGACCCATTCCAAGACGGCGAACTCGACTTCGCCGGCGTTGCGCCACGGGCCACAGCGGTGAATGACCTCCGCCTTGAACAGGCCGATCACTGTCTCGGCCAGAGCATTGTCGTACGAGTCACCGACCGTGCCGACCGACCCGTCGATGCCCGCCTCGGCGAGGCGGTCGGTGTAGCAGATCGACAAGTATTGCGACCCGCGATCGCTGTGGTGAACGAGCGGCTCGGTCGGACGGCGGTCGAGGAGCGCTTGCTCGAGCGCGTCGAGTACGAGGTCGGTGCGCATCGATGTGCTCACGCGCCAGCCCACGATGACCCGTGCGAAGACGTCCACGATGAACGCGACGTACACGAAACCGCGCCACGTCGCGACGTAGGTGAAGTCTGCCACCCACAACTCGTTGGGCCGCGTCGCCTCGAAGTGCCGCTCGACGAGGTCGTCAGGGCGGGCCGCGTCTTCGTCCGCGATGGTCGTAACCTTGAACGCTGGGCCTCTGGTCGCGCCCCGCAGGCCCATCTTTCGCATGAGCCGCTCGACCGTGCATCGGGCCACATCAACGCCCTCGCGCAGCAGCTGCTCCCACACTTTGCGGGCTCCGTACACGCCGCCCAGGCTCTCATCCCAAACGCGCCTGATACCTACCTCAAGCTCCTCATCTCGCTTCGCCCGGGCACTCCGCAGCTTGGGCTCCAACCGCTTGGCGTGGTGCTCGTAGTACGTCGACGGGGCGATCGGCAGCACCCTGCAGATCGACTCGACCCCGTGTTCGTCGCGGTGGTCTTCGATGAAGTCCACCATCACTTCCGTCCGCGGTCGAGCTCCGCCTGGGCAAAAAACGCGGACGCTTGGCGAAGGATCGTGTTCGCTCGCTTCAGCTCCTTGTTCTCGCGCTCGAGTTCCTTCAGCCGTGCGCGTTCATCGGTCGCCAGCCTCGCTCGCTTGCCAGCGTCACGCTCGGCCTGCTTGAGCCACTTGTCGAGCGTCTGCGGGGAGCAGCCCAGCTTCTTTGCAATCGACTCGACGGCTGCCCATCGCGAGTCGTGCTTGTCCATCGCCTCGGTCGCGAGCCTCACACCGCGTTCGCGAAATTCGTTGGAGTACCTGCCATGTCTTTGAGTTTCTCTCTTTCTGGAGTCTCCGAGAAACCCGGGGCGGTTCAGTCGGGTTTGCGGTCGAGGTGCTTGAGGGGCAAGAGCCTCTACTGCCCGGGGTCTAGATTGGGGGGCGACGATCTTCATCTGCGTGGTTCCGCGCGAGAGCGGGGCGCTAGGGAAGGCCTCGGAGAAGGGAGCTCCCCAGCGGGGCGATTCGTCGGAGCTCCATTGTGGGCCGCATCCCTTGCGGGCCTTTCTTGGGCACACTACTGGAGGAGATGCGAAGCCCTCTCTCCCTTGGGCCGGTCGTCTGAGTTGAGATTCGCATCCCATGTGCTCGGACGGCTGGCGCGAGGGGAGTTTCTCCTTCCTGGCGTTCAAGGCGAGGGCTGGCCGGGTCCCGGGGGGGGCAGCCCGTGGGGACAAGGTACGACCTCGCGGCTGTGGGGAGGGAGGCGAGGCGCTGAGTGGAGATTCCATCGGTGGCGCGAGTGCTCAGGTCGACGCCGTACCGGGAATCCCGGTTCTTCGGGGGGGCGCGTGGGTGACCCTGTCACGCCTCCTGTGCTCGGATATGGTCTCTGGCGATGAAGCCGACGAGTCCCAGAGCGCAGCGGATTGCCAACGCGATTTCCACGCACGCACTGAAGCAGCTACACGCTGAGTTTCCCCGCATCCTCGAGGAAGACGATGAGCTTGAGGCGGCCGGCAGTGCGCCGAAGTACGGCGTGCGCGTCCACAATGACTTTCGTGAGTGGGCGAACGCCATCGAAAATGCCTTCGATACCCGGGATGAACCGTACGTGCCGATCTGCTGGTCTTCGCCACCGTAGGGGGACTGTTTCGAAGCCGAGGCCGAGAGCGGCAAGGCATTGAGGTTCGCGTGCTGGCCGGTCGAGGCGTTTGGAGTTGCCCCCGAAAAACCG
>JBOEGF010000057.1:0-3182 GCA_050633305.1 Nannocystales bacterium | reverse complement strand
GTGTTGCCGATCGCCAACATCCGCGTGACTCCGTGCGCGAGCGCTAAGGCCCCGGCGGTAGCCGGGGCCCGTCGTTCACGTCGAGGCGGTCGTCCTCGGTTTTTTGGGAGGGCGTTTCGTCCGCGCGGCACGCTTCCTTTTGGCGAGGGAGGCGGCCTCCTTGGCGCGGTAGGACTTGCCCTCGAGCTTGACGAGTTCGACGCGGTGGCACAGCCGGTCGATCATCGTCGAGACGCAGGCCGCTCCCTCGAAGACTTGGTTCCATTCACTGAAGGGTTTGTTGGTGGTGATGATCGTGGAGGCCTCCGCGTCGTAGCGGCGAGAGATGACCTCGTACAGCAGGTCCGCGAGGTGGCTGTCGTATCGGAGGTATCCGAGTTCATCGACGACGAGCAGCGCCGCCTTGGTGTAGCGACGAAGTCGCTGGGTCAGCATCGACCCCGTCAGGCCGCCGAGCGCAGCAAGCATGTCGCTGGCCGAGGTGTAGCGCGTACTCACGCCGCGTGAGACCGCCTCGTAGGCGAGGTTGCGCGCCAGCATCGTCTTTCCGATCCCGTTGGGACCGACGAAGACCACGTTGGTCCCTTCGCCGATGAAGTCCAGCGTGAACAACTCGTCGATCTGCAGGCGGTCGGCCTTGGTTGGGTGCTTCCAATCGAACTCGGAGCGGTCCTTGAAGGCGCCAATCTTGGCGTTCTTGAGGCGGTACTCATGGCTGCGGCGCGCTCGCTCAGCCCGTTCCATCTCGAGAAGCTTCGGAACCCACGGCGACTTCGCGATCTCGCCCCAGTTGGCCAGCAGGCCATACAGCCGCAGTTTCAACGCGAGTTTTCGGAGTTCGTCTTCAGGAAGCTTCGCCATCGTTGTCCTCCGTGAGCGCGTCGTAGAGCGAGAGGTCGGCCGACTCGACCACGATGTCTCGAAGCCGCGGGTCGGTGAGTTTCACGGGGCGCGGCACGGTCCGACCTTGGGCTCGAATCAGGGTTTGCAAGGCGACCCGAACGGGGCTGGCCCCGACGCGTTCGTGGGCATTGGCCTCGGTGAGAGCCTCTTCGAGTCGCGCCGCGCCGTACAGGTCGAGCAGCTCCAGGAGCTTGGCGACGAGGCCACCGATGTTCTGCCCTCGTTGAGCCGCCCGCTCGAGCATGAGCGCAGCGGCCGGAGCCGATCGGGTCAAGCGACTCATGCCGGCCCCTTCTTTCGCACGGCGCTTCTTCGCAACGAGGTCGCGAAGGTGCGCCGGGTCTTCGACCGTGGTGCGCCGGTCGAAGCTGCGAGCATGCTCGGCGACCATCTCGCCGTCGACGACGACCCGAACGCGTCGGTGGTCGGCGACGACGGTCACCTGCCGGCGGACGTGCGCACACGGCAGCGAGTAGTCGTTCTTGTCGAAACGAACGAAGGGCGTTCGGCCTACGCGAGCCTCGATGCGCTCGGTCGCCTCGTAGGGCGTCGCAGGCAGGGCCTTCAGTGATGCACCTTCCTCTTTGAACTGAGCACCGACCGTCGTGCGGTCGTCTTCTTGCCAGCGCCTCGATGCGCTCACCTCCGTGGTCCAGGCCAGTGCTTGTTCGTTGAGATGCTCGATGTCCCGGAACTTCCGGGCGGCGAAGAAACTCGTCCGAATGTACCGGATCGTTCGCTCGACTCGCCCCTTCTCGTTCCCTCGTCGCGGTGCCGCGAGCTTCGGCTCGAAGCCGTAGTGCGTCGCGACCTCGAGCAACGACGCGTTGAACACAATGGCGTGGCCTTCTCGCTCGATGCAGGCGCTCTTGAGATTGTCGTAGACGACCTGCCGAGGCACCCCGCCGAAGAACGCCAGAGCGTCCACGTGTCCGCGCAAGAAGCTGGGACGCTTCATGTCGTGAAAGAACTGCAGCCACGTCATCCGCGACCAGCACAGCGTCATCACGAAGGCGTACAGAGGCCGGCGCGCTCGACCCACATCGACATGCCCGAAGTGCCCCCAGTCGACCTGGGCCTGCTCACCAGCGAGCATGTGCAGGCGGGCAAACGGCTCGGGCTCGGGCCGCGGACGCATCGTGGCGATGAGTCGACGAAAGTGCGACTCGCTGCCCTGATATCCCCGATCGCGGACCATGTGAAACAGGCGCGAGGCGTGGAGCTTGGGATACTTGGCCAACGTCGCCTCGACGAAGGGCAGGTAGGCGTCGAGCATGCGCTTCCGAGCGACGGTCACCGTGGCGATGGGCGAGCTCGCCCCGCGCTGCGCGAGGACGCGTCGAACCACGTCGTGGTGCACACCGAGTTGCCGCGCGACCGTTCCGATGGGCCAACCATCGACGAGATGGTGGCGAACGATGTTGTGCTCGACTTGAGGGTCGACCTTCTTCACCGCTCACCTCCGCGGCGGGGCTCGAGATGGACGCCTTCGGCGCTTGGTCGCGCGTGGAGCACACAGCGCCAGACGCTCGGTTCGTACGTACGGGCCGCACCAGCGGCCGCAGATGCAGCAAGGACGCTGCCATTCCTGCGGTCGTCCTTGCGTCGTCGTGTTGGCTTCCGTCTTGGAGGCAGCCACCGCTGGAAGGGATTGAGGGGTTGCTCGTTGCGTTTCATCGGTTGAGCGCTCCAGCTTCGGAGCGGGTTGCACCGTGGACTCGGGGACCACCAACTCGGAACCCTGATGCGTCACCCTTTCTCGACGCCTCTCCCGCTGGCGTCTCCGAAACCGGCGCTGGCGTTCGCGGTGCTTCTCGCGACCGCTCGCCGTCGCCTGGTAGCGCCGCGCCGCCTCCCGTCGCCGTTGCACCCGGGCCCGCTCGCTGCACTCCGGACCGCAGTACACGTTTCCGCGGTCGCACTTGCGGCAGATCACCACCAGCCGGCGACAGCCCCGACAGCAGAACTGCCGTCCTTCATGGGCTTCGGCTGTTGGGTCCGTCGCGTCGATGAGCCTCCAGGGCGCATCGAACCGAAACTTGACCTGTGCTCCTCACTCTGCGAAACACGGGACCTGTCGACTCCCCTGAGGGTTGTGGACGGGTATTCGAGGCCGGCGATTGTCTTCCAGGACTGTGGCGCCGGCCTCGTTCTTTTTGATGGCCGCGCGGAACCTACGCCGCTCGCTGCTCGTTCCAAAGAAACGTGGCGGGCCCGTCCGTGTTCACGTCTGGCTCTCCTCGCGCACGGGATCACGCGAATCCCCATGATCGCCGACA
>JBOEGF010000056.1:0-13739 GCA_050633305.1 Nannocystales bacterium | reverse complement strand
GCGCTGACCGACTGAATCCGCACTTTTTATCGGACACCGATGGACCCCGGCCCGAGGATCGAAAACGATCGCGCTGGCCAGTTCGGAGGAAGCGTCTCGAACCCGAGGCGTTAATCGCGCGCGAGGATCGCCGTCCAAAGCCCTCGACGGTTGGCCGTTCGGAGCGTGTTTTCGTCCGTTCGGCGGCAGCGCGTTCGTTCCGGGTCGGCGCACCATGGATGCATGACAACGCCCTCCTTCATTGCCATCCTCGACTTTTCGACGGCCGCCGCGGACCGAGCGGCCGCCATCGCCCAGCTTGAGCGTGAACAGCCTGGGATCGCCGCAATGCCGGGCTGTCTCGCGATCCGGGCCTTCTCGAGCCGGCAAAACGACAATGATATAACTGTGCTCCACGAGTGGGCCGACCAGCCATCTTTTGACGCGTACCTCGCGTCGGAGTCGTTTGCCCGTTCGGTTGCTCGCCTCCGTCCGATGATGATCGGGACGCCGTCCAGCCGCCGCTTCCTGGTCGAGTTGGTGGAGACCGTCGCTTGAAGGGCGATAGTGTGCGGTGTGCAGCGGCCGGCGTTCAGCTTCGTCCGTGAGTTCCAGTCAACGCCGGCGCAGCCGTTGTGCGTCAACCGGCACTATCTACTTGCCGCCTCTCGCGGAGCGCTGCGGCTGGAGGTCGACGGAACGACCTGGTCACTGCCGCCGGCCCGGGCGGCGATCATCCGGGCGGCAGTGCCGATCCAGGTCACGATCCCGCAACGGGCCACGACCGCTTCGGTGCTCTTCAGCACGACATTCGCCCCGGCACCACCGACGAACCTCGCGGTCGTCGACCTGACACAGCTCGCTCACGCGCTCATCACCGAGTGCGCACAGTGGGGTGACGAGGCTGCGCCGCTCGACGCCTACGCGCTCGCGATGTTTCGCGCACTGGCCGAGGTTGCGTGGGCTCTTGCCGCGCATCCGAGTCCGGCGCACATGCCCGCCGGGCGATCGGCGGAGGTCCGGCGAGCGCTTGCGATCACGGAGGCGCGGCTCGCCGACGATCCTCGGCTTACCGACATCGCCGACGAGATCGGGATGGCGTCGCGATCGTTGGCCCGGCGATTCGAACAGGAACTCGGCATGACCTGGCGAGCCGCGCTACGGCGCCTCCGCGTGCTTCGAGCGATCGAGCAGCTCGCAGGCACCGATCGCTCGGTGACCCAGATCGCGATGGACGTCGGCTACGCGTCGCTCTCGGCGTTCCAGTCTGCGTTTCGGGACCTCATGGGGCAGACACCGTCTCAGTACCGCGTCGGCTTCACGCTCTGACCTCCAGCCTCAGCCCTTATCAGGCTTATCAGGGGCAACCGGGGCAACGTCGGACGATAGCCAACCCTGGCAGCTGCTTGATCTCCTAGGGGCTGCTGTGGGCAGCTCGGCAGCGGGCGCTTGCAAAAAAGAAGTCCCGTTTGAGCAGCCCGCGCTCCGGCGCAGATGGCACGTGGCGAGCTTGTTTTGGTGGCGCTACTGCGCTACGATCGAACCTGTCCTACAGGTGCATCCTGTCCTCATTGGACATAATCCAGATTATCGGCGTCTTTTTTTTTTGCCGGGCTACCGAGACGCTCAAGCGTCGCAGGTTTGCTCAGTCGCAATCGCAAGCTTCTCTGAGGGCGCTTGTCAGGTCTTTTCCGCCACGCCAAGTGCCGTCTGGCTTCTGGCAAAGCGTTTTGTCTATGTTGGAATCTCCGCAAGCGAAGACCACGCAGCTAGTGTCAGTGCCATCCCACGAATCCGAGAGCTTGCGGTCAATGGTCTTGCCGGCATGCACGTTTTTCACGCAGGCAGCTCCACCTTGAGCCTCCGGACTGCCCGTCTCGAGGTCTCTGACGGTTCGCCTTACGGCTTCGCCTAGCAGCAAGTCCAGCTGGCTCGGCGGCTCGTCGTCCTGTACATACTCGTACATCTGAAACTCTTCTTCAAGAAGGACGGTCAGCTCAGGCGTATGGATGCTTGCAAACTCTCCCCATGCGGTGCCGTGATATGGCTCTGTAGAGGCCCCGCGCTCCAGAAGCAGTGTCACAACGGCAAGTTTTCGCTCTTGCGACACAAGATCTTTAAACGTCACATCCAAAGGGAGGAGCCCCCGCTCCTTTGATCGGGAACCTCCGTGTTTTCTGGTGTAAGACTTTGAGCTCTCGAAGTTCGGGTCTGCGCCAGCGTCGAGAAGCAAGGTTACAGTGTCAAGCTCTACATGCTCTTGCAGATATGCCAGGGCGGCCGAATGAAGAGCGGGGCTCGGGTCGGCCCCTCTCTCGATAAGCAATTGAGTTAACTCTCCCTTGCCTCGCAGATCAGAGTCCTCAAAGACAGTAAGGAGCGGAGCTTCGCCGCTACACTTTTTTTCAGGTCGAGGGTCGGCCCCTGCCTCAAGAAGTAGCTCAACTGCCCCGAGGTCGTGTTTGCGGAGAAAGCAAGAAAGCGGGCCGCAGTCGCTTCCGGAACCAGTGTCAAAGCTTGCGCCTGCCTCCAGGAGGGCGCCAGTGGCGCTGTCCTGAAATCCCTTTCGTCGAAACTCTCCATTTCCACCGTGACACACGATCTCAAGCGGTTTCCCATCGACATCAGGTCGAAACATCGGAAAGGTCGGTTTCGCATACTCGTGGTTCGGGTCAGCTCCATCCGCCAGTGACGCTCTCACGCGTTCGATGTCCTTGTTTACAAGACCCTTAACCAAGTTGTGTTGTGCGCATCCAAAAAGAAAGGTGCATGTGGCAAGGGAAGCTGCAGTCGTGGCACGGCGTAGCACTGGACGAAGAGTAACATCCTTGTGCTTTTGGTGACTCCAGCTTCCCGCTCGAGAAGGTCGGACACGTGGCTGCTCTCAGGTTGCTGGGACGAGTTGGCCCCTCTGCTGCCCCGGGTCCAGTCGTCTGGCGCCGGCTGCTAGATTGCTAGATTCGCTCCTCGGTGACCGCAAGCGCTGTCAGTCGTCGGGGCTTGTCGCTCACGACGTCGTGGCGGTGGAGTTCGGAGGCCGCGACCGTCCGCGACGAGAAGTGTTCGCGGTCGCATGCCGGCACGTAGATGGGGCCAACGTAGGGTGGCAGATCGTTAGGTGGTCGTCTCCCGATATTCCGTGCTTCTCAGCGCCGGTTCCAGTGCACGCCGAGCATCGGTTGGTCGAGTCCGAGAGGGTGTTTCGGCGGATCGCGGATGGTGCTCCCTACAGCGTCGGCGAGTGGATGCCCGCGGAAGTCGGTGTTCGGCCGGATGAGTACTGGGACGCGGGGCTCCTCCCGGAGTGGGGAGAAATGCTCTCCAGGCTGCGGGGCGCTGTGGGCGGTCACGTCGCCCTCGCGTTTTTCAACTATGAGGTGCGCAGTCCCTCCTCTGCTCGGCCCTGACTCAGGGCATGGGGAACAACGCAACGGAATCCTCGTGCGCCAGGCCCCGAGTCAACGTTGTCAGTTGCACTTCCCGTCATCCCCCGCTTCCGCCCCAGAGCGAACGAACCGGATTTTTTCGACGAGAGGGCCTTTTCCCTTCTGATGCGGGTTCACCCAGGTCGCCCCTTTGACCTGGTACGACCCGGAGCGGTCCTTTCCGATGCCGTCGACCTTCCTCCAATGGCCGCGCACCTGCCACTTGTGGGTCCAGTCAACTTTGCCTTCGAGGCCGGTCTGCCGCTCATACTCGACGCGATCTCGTTTGAGTACGATGTGGACGAGGTCTTTCACCTCCACGAAGCGCTTCTTCATCCCTTTGCCGACGGAGATCGACCGGGCTCTTGATGCGCCCGCAACCGTGCCCTCACCGCGGGCGAATCGGAAGAGCTTCTGGAGTTTCATGAAGAGAATCGCGTCGTCCCAGCCGTGGGCGCCGGTCCCGGCGTTGGGGGTGAGCCGATGCTTCCAGATCAGCTGGGGCGTCGCACGGCCGTCGTTCTTCAGGAAGAGCGGGTGATCGATCTTGCCATCCTCGATGCACATTTCACCGAGCATTTCCAACGCGTAGTCGCCTGGCGACAGCTCGTGGATCGCCATGCCCCAGGCGGTGAAAGCGAGGGTCCCGCTCTCATAGTCTGCCGCCCCGGGCAACGGGCCAATGAGTTCGTGGAGCGCTGCTCCATCAAACGCTTCAATCCAGACCCGCTCGAACGGCAGGTCAAGCAGGTAGTTGAAGTCAGCCCATGTGCCGTCCTTGTGCGCGTGGTTCTCGGCCGCATCTAGGGCATTCGGATGAAACACGAACGGGTGTAAGTCCTGAACTCTCGGGGCGGGACCGGAGTCCTTCAGGATCTCCAGCGAGTTCCAATCTGCAACGGGAGGCATCGGGGTGGCTCGCCGCAGCCGGAAGTAGTCCCTAAGCGCTAGCAGTTGGCCCATTGAACGACGATGGTCGCACGCCATTGGAGCAAGCGAGCATGGTGCCGCCCGAAGGGCTTATGGCGTCGAAACTTTCGCGTTAACACGGAAGGTCGGATGATCTTCGCGGTATCGAGGTGGACGGCCACACGCCGAAGGTAGTTGGCGGTGGTGACGAGGGAGCTGTGTCCGAGCTGCTGCTGGATCGCGAGCACGGGTACCCCCGCGAGCGCCAGGTCGGCGGCATGGGTGTGTCGCAGCCCGTGGGGGTGGACCCGCCGCTCCAGACCGGCCCGCTTGGCCAGCCGAGGCAGCAAGTGCCGGGCGTAACTCGGGTCGGTGGGGGTGCCCTTGAGCGTGCAGAGCAGCGGAGCCCCCTGCGCCACGGTCTCCAGTTTCCCGCGCTCCTCAAGCCAGCGCTCGACCGCCGGCAACGCGTCGAGGTCTGAGAGTACGGTCGTCCGCG
Source organism: Nannocystales bacterium (assembly GCA_050633305.1). Lineage (GTDB taxonomy): Bacteria > Myxococcota_A > Polyangia > Nannocystales > Nannocystaceae > CAJXVA01. The sequence goes on along the minus strand of JBOEGF010000056.1, from coordinate 8,927 downwards.
GCTTGAGCCCTTTGCCGAGTCGCACGCGCACGGTGCCGTTCTTGAAGTCTACGTCGTGCGGCCGAAGCTCGAGCGCCTCCGAGATCCGGACTCCGGTCCGCCAGAGGATCGCGAGTAACGCCCGGTTCCGGTGCCCGGTGATCCCACGAGTCGAGCACGCGCCGATGAGCGCCCGAACCTCGACATCCGTGAGCACCTCGGGCGGCATGAGCTTGCCGCGAGTCGGATGCGGCGCGAGTTCGGCCGAGTTTTCTTTTGAGGACTCCCCTGCCCTCGCGTCGACGTCGAGCTCGACGACAGCTCGCTCAAGCTCGGCTTCGACGTCGACCGGGTCCACGACGGGGCGGTCGAGCCTGACGGCCTTCGCATCGACCTCCCCCCTACCCTCCTTCTCCAGACTCGGCGGTGCCGGCTTGAGAAACGACAGCCGCGGGTCACTGACGATCGCCGGCGCATCAGTCCGCCGCTGCAGCCGAATCTCGAGCCCTCGTTTCGATGCCTTCGAGACCGAAGGTCCCCCCACCCTCACCGAGGCCGACGTTCGCCGACGCTCGGGGGGCGGAGTTCTGAAGAGCGCGAGCTGCATCGCGCTCCTACCCTGCCACGGCCGATCCGAGGTTAAAATCGAAATCGACCTGTCCCCGGAAGCCAGGGAGTCACACTTTGTCGAATTTTCTGTGACTGTATTGCGGCCGATGTGAGGTCCCGCGATCGATATCGATCATCGAGGGCGGCGCATCGAGTTGCTCGATCCGTCCGAATACCGATCCCGACGCGCGTTTGATCCGAAAAGGGAAAGGCCGCTCCAAGCCGGCCTGCTGGGCCATTCGGGGCAGAAGGTGCCGCTGAACTAGCACGCCGAGCTGGGTGGCGTCTGCGCTGAACGCCGGCGTCAATGCCTGTGCGGCCGATACACTGCTACCATCCAGCCCCGATGAACCAGCCCATGTCGGACGCCCAGCCGCTGGCCGACCAGGAACGTCGAGAGCTGAGCCAACTCCGGAGGCTCCGAACCCGGGTTGACGCGGCGGAGCGGGCACGACGACAGCGTTGGGGCTGGGCTGGTGGTTTCGCTGCCCGTGTTTTCGTGGGCGCCGACCTCGACCAGTCAATCGAGCGCTGGAGGTTGGCAAGACAAGCGGGCGATCCGGTCCCCAGTCCAGAAACGGCACAGGTTGCCGCCGCGGTCATCCGACGGGTCCTTCGGGTTGGCGCGTTAACGGTTGCGCTGGCCCTGTTCCCGACTGCGTTATTGATCTGGCAAAACGAGCTGCTCGGTGCGCAAAACGAGCTGCTCGGTACGCAAAACGACCTCATCGAGGAGCAACAGCAAGCACTGCTAAAGTCTCTTGAAGAGCAGAGGAAGGCCAACGCGCTCGTGCAACACCAAGCCGATCGGCAGGATGCTCAGCAGCAAGCGAGCCGCTACACGCTCAGCGTGCGGTCGCTGTACGCGACCCGGCAGTGTTTGCCGAGCGAAATGCGTGGCGACGGAGGCGACACGATCTGCGTGGCGTCGAGTGTTCGCGAACGAGCTGGGGCCGTCCGCGAAATCGCCGCGATCGACGGCATTCGCAACACTGGAACCCACGAAAACCCATCTGTGACGAGCGATTTTTCTGGCGCGGACCTGTGCGGCGCCGACCTCAGTCGCATCTCGCTTCACTCCGCGACCTTCGACAACGCCTATCTCGGGGAGGCCTCGTTCGAATACGCAACGCTACGATTTGTGAACCTGCACCAGGCGAAAATGCGAGGGGCCACACTCAAACACCTCAGGCGATCGGTGGGACTCAAGATGGCGGGTGCGGACCTGGCGTGGGCAAACCTCTTCGGCGCAGAGCTGTTTGGGGTCGAGATGTGGAAAGTGGATCTCACCGGTGCACTGCTACGCGGCGCAAAGCTCCAGGGAGCATCACTGGTCGGCGCGACCCTCGACGGAGCCAACCTGATCGCGGCGGACTTCACGGGCGCCAAACTCGAAGGCGCGAGCTTTGTGGGGGCGAGCTACTGCCCTGCCGGGACGCAGCTGGCGACGACCTTCCCCGGCCTAACACCCGCTGGCGCGATCGAGTCGAAGTGCTGCCGCCGCAATGGCTGCGAATCGGAGTCAGTCACCGAGTGGGACGACCGGATTGGAGAGATGGATCCTGACCCGCGCCGGACGGGTGCCTATTGCACCCGGACCGCGGGCGTTGCCGGCAAAGCCCTCCTGCCGATCGTGCCGTAGCGATCTCAAGCCCTCGACCGACCTTCCGTCTCATGTTGTGGAATGAGCAACCCAACGCCAAACAGTCCCCTCAGATCAGGCGGGTGAGGTCGGTCGCGGTGTTGCGGTCGTCGGCCGCCGGCGCTGCAGGCTCGCTTCACTGGCCTTCGCCACATCGAGGAGGGTCTGCGCTCGACTTGCCCCACCTGCGGAGCGCCGCACTCGCCGCCGCCCGGTTCTGTCCTCATCCGCCCCACCCCTGGCTCCGCTGGGCACCCCCCGCGTTGCCTCTCACTCGTCTCCGCCTATCTGCGCCGATGCCGCTGACAGCATTTCCCAGCTTGTTTCACTTAAGCGCACGACATCGAACCGCCGAAGACGAACCCGAGCTTACGCGCAACATGCAGTGCGCACGGCGTCAGCCAAGTCGGCTGAGTTCCTCCAGCCAGTGATTGACCCCATTGAAAGACTGCGACTGAGAGAAGAACCTCCGGAGCTCGTCATACTCCGTCCAGCTCTCACTCCGCCGGAGGAACCTCATTACGTCCGCATCGCGACTGCACCCCGCGACAGCGCGGAGTACAACCTGCAATTTTCGGTATAGCTCTGGGTTCTGCCTCCTGCTTCCGATCCTCCACAGCTCGCGCTGCGCCGACGCGATGACGCTATCCCGCCGAGTCCAACCGCGACCGCGCCCCAGCGTCAGCCCTGCTACCGTCGCGAACTCTGCGTTCACAACTGCCACTGCGTCCCATAGGCCTGGGTGCAGGACGTAGAGGTCCGAACGCGGCAGTTCGCCGAAACTCGACGGAAGCGGGTCCCCCGGGTCGCGAAACCGCTGTTTGCACTCAGGTCCGGGAGAGGTAACAAACCCCAGAAGCCCCGCCACGTAGAGTTCGAAAAACGGGTGCTTCCGATCCTCCACCACAACGCCACGATTGAGGCTTAGGAAGACTCGTTCCACGTCGGCGCGTTGTAGCACAGGGAAGCCGACATGCCTGAAGAACTCTGCTCTTCCGCTTGGTTTTGCGAGAACGTCGAGGAACATCTGTACTTCTGCAAAAGCCTCGTCGGCGGCGATGGAACTGCTCACCTCCTCTACGGTCTCGACAACATCTTTCTCCGTCTTCTCCTCGGGAAGCTCGGACAGCTTCTCCGCAACGCGAACGAGATCCCTGGGTCGACCCAGCGTGTGTCTGCAAACGTAGTCGAACAGGTCTTCCCTGACCCCGCTCCGGCAATTCGAGACACTTTCGAAACCAACGAACCCCGAGAACCCCCCAAGGTCCTCCTCGTAGAGAGCCGTCAGCTTATCCAGAATCCTTCGCAGATCGGATTCGTGGTACCTGACCTCGGTGACGATCGTACAAACGTTGGCGCGCTGCTCTTTCCCCATGTTCCCATAGGCTTCTTGTCGAATCGTCCCGAACACCTTTATATGAGTATTATCCTGCATCAACTGCCATGAAGCGCGAAGCATCCCGGCCTGAAAGTTCACCCACGCTTCCTGCGGCATACCACCGAGCGCTTGGTCGATTCGGTCCACGAACATGAACAGACCGTCCCGCACCTCCTTCCGAACGGCGGTTTGAAGCTCATTTTTGATTTGGGCTCGAACTCGAACGTAGCCTTGAACACCTAGGTGCATCAGGCGAGAGAACGCGTCAGTGGGCGTCAGTGGGCCTGGCTCGGACGCTTTGAACAGGGGCTCCAGGAGAGGCCTGGCGGCTTCCTCGCACTTGTGGGACAGTGCGGACAAGCCCAGAGCCAGCTCCCAGATCCCCCTCGCATTCTCCGGAGTTCCGAAAAACGAAATTTCGTTCGCAGAGAGCGTCGCGAGCGGTGGCATCTGGTCGAGATACGGTTTCGACGCGGGCACGAACTGGACGTCTGGGGCCCCGTCGAAGGACCGAGAATATCGCTTCTCGAGCTCGTACCGCTTGTACTTGAGCAGCATCGTCTTGCCCATCCCCTTTGCACCACACAGGAACGTCTTGGTGTCGCTGGACATGAAGCGACTGAGCCGCTTGTTCAAGTACGCTGCATCCGACAGCTGATCAACGGGAATCGCGACAGCATCCGCTGGCCAGTACCTACTCACCGAGTTGCTCTCCCCTCGACACCGACCGGCCTGGCTTCGTCAGGTAGTAGCGTGGTCGACCGTCCACTGTCAGACGCCCGACGAGCTTCCTGCGTTCGAGTTCCGCGAGCGTCGCGTCCCGGCCTGCAAGATGGCCAATGTCCTCCAAGGAGAGATACGGACCGGTCGTCGTCCCGAACTTGCTCAACATCACTTGTTCCCCCTCGCTCAGCTCGCCCGGGTTTGCCCCCTCGAAGGGTGTGGTGGACGTATCCGAGGCGTTCACGGTGGCTACTGCGACCTCGTTTGCGGCTTTCTGCGCCTGCTCGGCTACCCGCTTCGCCTCTTCCGCCTGCCCCAACGCCGTCCGACTCACCTGCGAGATGAATGTCCGAGAGCTGGTGCCCGCAAGCGCGCAGAGGCCTAGCAGAACGACCATACTGCTCCAATCAGCCTGTAACGACTCGTCGACGAGGGGGCTCTGGCCGAGTTGCAGGAAGACCGGGACACTGAGCGCCGCAACCAGAGATGGGCCGATCTCGTCTCTCCAGCGAGGGGGCGGGTCCCTCGGAGGAATCGAGCGTGACGCTAGCGCACCGAGCCCCCCTCCTCCCAGGACGAACAGCAGCAATAACCACGGCACTAGCTGCTCGCTCCCGTTCGCATCGCGACATGTCGAACCATTCTAGGAAAGGCTAGGATCCCCGCGGCCCCATGGCAAGGCACGAACTCAGTGTCAATACGCGGTCAACTCAGCGGTCCATATCTATTCAACGCGGTGACGTTCCTATTCGAACCTCGACAGGGCGACCTTAGCCCAGGCACAGAAGGCCAGCCAGCCGCCCCCCCCCTTCTTCGAAGACTACTTGTCCGGTCCGGGTCGGAACTCGACACAATCCAGAAACGGTGAGGCCGAACGCGACGCATCGCAAGCGGACGCAATCGCGCATGCAAAGCAGCGACGAGGACGAACGTATCCGTTCGACGATCCCCGTCGTGACATGAGGCGGTGGCCGGCGTAGGCCGGACCGGTGAGCAAACGGGCGACGCGGGGAGAGTGGCTGGAACGGGTGCGGTCGTGGAAGGCGAGCGGTCAGGGGCTCGGAGAGTTCGCGAAGGGGAAAGGCTTCTCGGGGCAGTCGCTCGAACGATGGGCATGGAAGCTCAGCGTCGATGGCGAGGCGCTGGATCCGAAGAAAGCGACGGGGCCGAAGACGGCGAAGCCGCTGCAGCTGGTCGAGGTCGTGCCGGAGACGCACGGCGGCGCGTTGCCTGTGACGCTGCGAGTGGGCGCGGTCGAGCTGGTGCTCGGCCGCGGCTTCGACCGCGAGGTGCTTGCGGGCGTGCTCGATGGACGAACAGGCCCCCTGCTTCGCGACGGATTCGGCAGACTGGCGGAGGTCGCGTCTAAGCAACACGAAGTGGGAAAAAGCCGATGCGAAGGAGTACGGCTTCCCGCCGTCGAGGGCGGTGATGGCGCAGGTGCCGAGCGGCCGGCTGTGAACAGGGGCAAAGCAAAGGCATCGGTGGCAAGAAGTGGGCCCGAAGCGACCGCCGAGCCCCGAGGGCTCAAACTGCAGGCACGCCGAGGTATATGTCCCCTCCAGACAACGCGATAGTCCTGTGCGTCGACGAGAAATCGCAGATTCAAGCCCTGGAGCGGTCTCAGCTCGTGCTCCCGATTATGCCCGGTGTTCCCGAACGACGGACATGCCGCTACCTTCGACACGGCACGACGACGCTCTTCGCCGCTCTCGACGTTGCGACCGGCAGGGTCATCGGGAAGTGTTTTCGGAGGCATCGAGCGAAGGAGTTCCTCGTCTTCCTCAACAAGCTTGAGGCGGCCGTCCCCGACGAACTCGATGCCCACGTCATCATGGATAACTACGGGACGCATCGGACGCCCAAAGTCCGAGCCTGGTTCAAGCGGCACACGCGGTTCCATGCTCACTTCGTCCCGACATACTCGTCGTGGCTGAACCTCGTCGAACGCTGGTTCGCAGAGCTCACCACTCGCCAGCTGCGTCGCTCGTCTCACCGCTCGACCGTCGCGCTCGAGCACGATATCCGTGAGTTCATCGAGGTCCACAATGACGAACCTAAGCCGTACATCTGGACCAAGAGTGCGGACGACATCCTTGCGTCGATCGCCCGCTACTGCGCCCGACTTCACGACGCGACTTCTTGAACGGACTCCTGTTCCACGACACTAGCGGAGCTGAACATCGACATCCTGTGTGCGAACACCCCGGCGACAAAGGGGTGCGTCGAACGGTCGAACCTGACGCTGCAAGACCGGCTGGCGAAGGAAATGCGACTGCGCGGGATTTCGACCTTGGAGGACGGAAATGCGTACCTCGAGGAGCACCGCAGGGCCCACAACGCGAAGTTCGCTAAGTTCGCTGTTGCCCCAGCTTCCGAGCACGACGCGCATCGCCCCCTGCTCGACCACGACGATCTCGACAAGGTGTTTACGTGGCAGGAAGAGCGGACGCTCTCGAAGAACCTGACGCTGCACTACCGCAAGAAGATGCTGATGGTGACGCCCTCGCCCGAGACGACGGGGCTGGCTCGACGTCGGGTGCGCGTCTACGAGTGGGACGACGGCCACCTCGAGGTCGTCCGCGACGGCCGCGCCCTTCCCTTCACCCCCTTCGACTAGAATCCGTACGTCGACCAGAGCGAGGTCGTCGAGAACAAGCGACTGGGGGCGGCCATGAAGTGGGTCGAGGGACGCCAAGAGAAGCGGGACGAAGCCAGGCTGAAGAACAAGAAGGTGTCGCTCAGGGAGAAGAAATGGATTCGGCAAAAGTCACCGGCTCAGACCCGCATTCGACCATAAACACGACATCTGTACTTTACAGACAGACCGACATCTCTACTCTGCATTGACACGTTTTTGCCATGGGGGTGTAGGGGGCCTCGGGCGGAAGATAGGCACAAAAACTGAGGTCCTGAAACGGCGGGTGTTCAGGTGTGCGGCGAGTGTTATCGTCCCGGCGCCCGTGACGAAGACCCCGCACGATGCGCTCTTCAAGAGCGTGTTCCAGCAGCCCGAGAACGCCGCGGCAGAGCTGCAGCACGTGCTGTCGGCCGAGCACGTCTCCGCGATCGACTGGTCGACGCTGAAGCTTGAGCCCGGGAGCTACGTGGACGAGAAGCTGGCGGACCAGCACAGCGACCTGCTCTTCTCGGCGAACGCGCAAGCCTCCGGCGAGCGCGTCTTCGTGTACCTGCTGTTCGAGCACCAGTCGACGCCCGAGCCAAGGATGGCGCTGCGGCTGCTGAGCTACATGGTCAGCATCTGGGAGCGGTTCTCCGACGAGGACAAGGCGTCGCCGCTGCCGTTGATCGTTCCGGCGGTGTTGGCCCAGGTGCCTGGAGGGTGGGCAGCGCCGACGCGGTTCTCGGGACTGTTTTCGCCGAGCCTCGGCGAGCTGGCGGACGCCGTGCTGCCCGACTTCTCGTACGCGGTCGACGACCTCCATCGGACGGACGACGCGGACCTGCGCCGCCGGAAGGTCGCCCAGCAGGCTCGTCTCGCGTTGTGGTTGATGCGGGATGCGAGGGATGGTGCCCTGCTCCTCCGGAGGCTCGTGGGCTGGCTAGGAGAGCTCGAGGAGCTGGCCCAGACGGCGGGCGGAGAGCGCGCTTTGGCCCCTCTGCTCTCCTACGTTGTCCGCGTCTCGTCCGACCTGCAGCTGGAGCAGTTTCGTGGCATCCTCAAGGAGCGAGCACCCGCCGCGGAGTCCATCACGATGACCATCGCAGAACAGCTTCTTGCCGAAGGCAAGGTCCAGGGCGTTGTCCAGGGCGAGCTACGCCGAGCTGTGGCCTCCGTCTTGACCGTGCTCGAGGCGCGGGATTTGAGCGTGACAGCAGCGATTCGAGTGCAGATCGAAAACTGCCAGGACCTTGAGGTCTTGCAGAACTGGCTGATGCGCGCGGCTACAGCAGCGTCGGTGGACGACGTTTTCGAAGGCTGACCCCTCCCCCTCCCCCTCCCCCTCCCCGATATCTGTCTTCACAGGGCACATGTCCTTTATGGACGTAGTCAGATTATCGTCGTTTTTGCCACCGGTGGGTAGGGGGCCTCGGAGCGGAAGATCGGGCCGAAAATCGAGGTTCTGAAACGGCGGGTGTTCAGGTGGGCGGCCAGTGTTATCGTCCCGGCGCCCCGCGCCCGTGACGAAGACCCCGCACGATGCGCTCTTCAAGAGCGTGTTCCAGCAGCCCGAGAACGCCGCCGCTGAGCTGCAGCACGCAGCACGTGCTCTCGGCCGCGCACGTCTCCGCGATCGACTGGTCGACGCTGAAGCTTGAGCCCGGGAGCTATGCCCAGATGGTAAGTCCTCGCCGTAGCTGCTACGGCGAGGACTTACACTACATGCTCTTGAGATGGAAGGGGCTTTCCGCCTTCCTCGACGACCCGCACGTCGAGATCCACAACAACCAGACGGAGCGTGCGCTACGGGGCATGGTTCAGGGTCGGAAGAACCACTACGGCTCGCGTTCGAAGCGAGGGACCGAGGTGGCGGCGATCATGTACAGCCTCGTCGAGTCGGCGAAGCTGTGTGGCGTGAACCCGGTCGAGTACCTGTTCAAGGCGGCCGTCCGCGGTAAGTCCTCGCCGTAGCA
>JBOEGF010000055.1:0-16512 GCA_050633305.1 Nannocystales bacterium | reverse complement strand
CGAATCCCCATGATCGCCGACAAGACGGAGACGACGGGGCCCAGCTAGCGGTCGATGCGCTTCGCGAGGCCATGAAGATCATCGACGACGAGATCGATCCCCTGTTCGAGGACCGTTTCTACGGCCCTGGGGCGCCTCCGCATGCCGGCGGTGGCTTCGATCTTGTTCTCTTCGTCGGGGCCGCCGCTCTCTCCGGCGGAACCTACGACCTGATCAAACGACTGTGCTCGCCGCTGTGGCGGGCGATGAAGGCGGCCCGTGAGAGCAACGCGTGGTTTGAGCTGAGTGGGGATGGCTTGAAGGTGCTCGCGCTCGCGGAGGCTACGAGGATGGCGCCGGCCTTTGAGACCGACCCAGCCGTCATCCGATGTACGGCCGACTTCGAGATGTGCGACGTGCCGGAGAGTGCGGGGTTGTTGGCGTTCCTGCTCCCTGACCTCCAAGCACAAGACACCCATGTGGTTGTGATGGACAGGCGCGGCCACGTCCATCTTCACCAGGTCGTCCCCGTGCTGTCTGAGGACGCCCGGTTCTTCATCGATGAGAAGGATGGCTGGTCGTGGACGGCGCCGAATGGTGGGTGGTCATGGTGAGCGGTGCTCGCGACTCTGGCTCGAAAATCCGGTTGCGTTGGTCGGGGCGCTACTGCTGGCGAAGCTCTAGGACGCCAGGTTCAGGCTGTCCGCTGGAGTAGAGCGTCCTCAAGACGTATGTCCCGGGCTCCAGCTGCAGCCCGAACAGGGGGCCTCTGGAGAGGTCGTACTCAAACGAGAACTCGTCGTCGCAGGTGCCACACTTCGTGAGTCGGACTTTCGGGTGTTGCTCTCCGGTCGACGAGTCCAATCGCATCGACACTGTCGCTGCCTCGGGGAACTCCAGGGTGAACCGCTCGAAGACCTGGCCGCTCGACCAGCCCTGGGCTGTTGGAGAGCCGCACTCATTGCCGATGTCGAGCTGGAGTGTTCCTGAGAAGTGCCACTCTTCGGGAGGGGACTCGCAGTCGTAGCCACGCTGCCATCCCGCACTCGAGCAAGACGTGGACTCCTGCTCGTAGAGCTCGACCAGTGCCTCCGTTGAAGTGCCGAGCGTTTCGACGAACGTCGAGTTGAGGGCGTCGAGATCCCTCGCCTCAGCTGAGGCGAGGAGCATACGGGTTGTTGCGGCAGGCCCGAACTCGTCGATGACGAAGTTCATGAAGTGTGCTGCTCGAGGGTACTGATCGAGTGGTAGTGAGCGAGCGAAAGAGAGCCCATCTGTGAGGGATGTGGTCGGCTCAGGGTGGTAGCCGTCTCTTCCGTAGACCGATGCGAAGCCTTCTTCGAGGAAGGCATGTCGGCGCTTCGGCTTCTCTTGCTTCAGGGAGAGGTACGAGTGGACAAGCTCGTGCTCGGTGGGGAGGTAGCTCGTCACGACGACAGGGTTCGGCTCTTCGACGAATGCGCACGCATAGACGCCGTCGATGTCGAGTCCGCAGCTCTCGGCGACTTGCTCCTCGGACAGAAGGTAGACTTCGATTGGTTGGTCTAGGTCGCCTAGTTCGGTCTCTCGGCCCAGGAACGAGAGCATTGCCTCCATCGAGGGCCCCGTTCCTGTGCAGACGTCGCTCTCGCCCGTGGAGTGCAGTCGAACCTGAGGGCCCGCGTAGACCTGCTCAGTATCTGGAAGCTGGACCCCGATGTCAGGTGCGCATCCCATTGTGACGCAAAGGAGCACGGCGGCTGATCCTATGCGACGCATCGCTTCACCATGGCTCTGTGGTCCGAGGGGTGTCAAGCCTGTGGGGCGGAGGCGGCTGCGAAATCCAGGAATGTGACCGCTCTGGGTTGCAGGCGGTGTGGCCGCGTGTTGGTCTCGCGACCATGACAAACAGGAAGATTCGTCTGATGGTGCTGGTCTCTTCGGTTCTTGCGGGGTGCGCGGAAGGAGTGGGCCCCGCGGATCCCCAGCCAAGCGGATCATTCCCTCCGGACACGGATGGCGACACGGAAGGTCCTATGCCCGTCCAGGGGCATCTGTGGTGCACTCGAGCTGACAACGCGACCTACGACGACGGCAGCGGAACCGAGTTCGACATCGTCTACGCCGACGACGGCAGCAGCCCACAGGGCTGTTGGTGCACGGCCCAGGATACGCACGACTGGCTGATCTCAAACATGGTGGGCAACGTTGTCCCCATGGATGGAAGCGTTTCGCTCCCCTCTGATGTGCTCAACTTGCGAAGCAATATCTACCAGGATGCGCGCAACGTCTGCTTTTCCCTCGTTCCGGATCCGAGCTTCGCAAACAACTGCAACGACGGCGAGGTCGAGGACGCTGCGCTCGACGCGGACGCGGCCAGCATCGGATTCCAGTTTCCCTCGATCGTCTACGGCGATCGCGACGGCCTGCAGGACTGCACCATCTCGATGGCCTACGAGGTCTACCCATCGGCTGGTGACTGCTCGTTCATCGATGGAAGCTACAGCTTCACCGATGTGCGTGGGACGTTGCAGGTCTCAACCGGATTCGTGGACAAGATCATCGCCCAGCCTGGATGTCTCTACCTGGAGGACGCTCGCATCGAGCCGGATGGGAGCGGTTCCTACGAGTTCGCCTCCGTGACCGGAGGAGAGCTCATCCATGAACTCGGGATTCGAACCGGCGATGTTCCCGTCACGCTCAACGGCCACGACATCACCACGATTGGGGGCGCATTCGATGCCTGGGAGGCCCTGCAGGGAGCGACGAGCTTCACCCTCGTTGTGCGGCGGGGCGGATCCAGCGTCACCCTGACCTACGACCTGGTCTAGGGAGGTCGGGTTGGGGCCTCCGGCTTCCGCTTGGTCACGTTTCTGCGATATCTCGTGATCGAAGCGCCGGTGCTTGAGGGCAAGCTGGGGCACGTCGACGTCGCGCGGGCTTTTAACCGGGATCGCGGCGTGCGATCATGGCGTCGGCCCTCGTCCTCAAACTGTCACCGCTCCGTGATTTCAAGAGGTTAGCCGCGGTTGGAACGGCCAACTTTGCGTACAATTCCTTAGCGCAACATTCTGTACGGATGTGCTTCGACCCCCAGGTGCAGCGGTTGCTCGATGGGGGGCATGGGGAACAACGGAACCGGATGCGGCGCTAAGCGGCGCTACGCCCGCTAAACGTCGGTGCCCTTGAAGGGAACTGAAGGTTGGCCATCGTTCCGCAACAAGCTCGGAACGCCCTCCTGCTGGTCGAATTCGGTGTTTCTGATTTAGGGTCGGAACCACATCGGTGCGAGAGCGGCGATGACGCTCCTCGTCCTGGAAGAGCCGGTTCGTGTCCAAAGGCCCTGAGGCACCGACCTCGGGGCGCTACGGTGTCATCTGGAGTCTGCCCATCATGGCAGGCGAGACTCTCTTCGCAGTGGCACTGCTGCGGCCAGAATGCGAGCGGTCCAAGGAGAGGGCCCCTTTTTGGCAGGTTTGAGCATGCCCCTCATGGACATGAGAACCGCTCTGAGCTCGGCTCCAGGCGGTTTCGAGACCGAACAGCGCCCAGGGATGACGGCAGGTGCCCCGTCGGGCGAGGACCCGAGCGCCAACGCCGCTCTTGCACCTTTACACCGATGTGGTTCCGACCCTGGGTGCGATGTCGTGTAGGGGGCGGATGATGGCGTCTCGGCCGCCAGGGGCTCGGGCTAGGCGTTCCAGGGCATCCGCCCAGTTGGCGACGTACTGTGGAAGGGCGGTGCGTCCCGGGCGTCGCGCATGACAGCGCCTGCGTAGCCTGGTTGGCGAGCGGGGGATAGCGGAGGTCGTCGTCCGTCGTGCGGTTCCTCGGCGAGCTTTCGGAGCATCGCTGTTTTCACCGAATCCACGGGGCCCTCGGTTGGCCGTTCGGAGCGTGTTTTCGTCCGTTCGGCGGCAGCGCGTTCGTTCCGGGTCGGCGCACCATGGATGCATGACAACGCCCTCCTTCATTGCCATCCTAGACTTTTCGACGGCCGCCGCGGATCGACCGGCCGCCATCGCCCAGCTGGAGCGTGAACAGCCTCAGATCGCCGCAATGCCTGGCTGTCTCGCGATCCGGGCCTTCTCGAGCCGGCAAAACGACAACGATATAACTGTGCTCCACGAGTGGGCCGACCAGCCATCTTTTGACGCGTACCTCGCGTCGGAGTCGTTTGCCCGTTCGGTTGCTCGTCTCCGTCCGATGATGATCGGGACGCCGTCGAGCCGCCGTTTCCTGGTCGAGTTGGTGGAGACCGTCGCTTGAAGGGCGATAGTGTGCGGTGTGCAGCGGCCGGCATTCAGCTTCGTCCGTGAGTTCCAGTCAACGCCGGCGCAGCCGTTGTGCGTCAACCGGCACTATCTACTTGCCGCCTCCCGCGGAGCGCTGCGGCTGGAGGTCGACGGAACGACCTGGTCACTGCCGCCGGCTCGGGCGGCGGTCATCCGGGCGGCAGTGCCGATCCAGGTCACGATCCCGCAACGGGCCACGACCGCTTCGGTGCTCTTCAGCACCACATTCGCCCCGGCGCCACTCGCGAACCTCGCGGTCGTCGACCTGACACCGCTCGCTCAGGCACTCATCACCGAGTGCGCACAGTGGGGTGACGAGGCTGCGCCGCTCAACGCCTACGCGCTTGCGATGTTTCGCGCGCTAGCCGAGGTTGCGTGGGCTCTTGCCGCGCACCCGAGTCCGGCGCACATGCCCGCCGGGCGATCGGCGGAGGTCCGGCGAGCACTTGCGGTCACCGAGGCGCGGCTCGCCGACGATCCTCGGCTTACCGACATCGCCGACGAGATCGGGATGGCGTCGCGATCGTTGGCCCGACGATTCGAACAGGAACTCGGCATGACCTGGCGAGCCGCGCTACGGCGCCTTCGCGTGCTTCGAGCGATCGAGCAGCTCGCAGGCACCGATCACTCGGTGACCCAGATCGCGATGGACGTCGGCTACGCGTCGCTCTCGGCGTTCCAGTCTGCGTTTCGGGACCTCATGGGGCAGACACCGTCTCAGTACCGCGTCGGCTTCACGCTCTGAACTCCAGTCTCAGCCCTTATTGGGCTTATCAGGGCAACGTCGGACGATACCAGCCCTGGCAGCTGCTTGAGCTCCTGGGGGCTGCTGTGGGCAGCTCGGCAGCGGGCGCTTGCAAAAAACGCGCTGCTGCGCTACGATCGCACTGCCCTACAGGTACATCCTGTCCTCATTGGACATAATCATTATTATCGGCGTTTTTGCCACGGGTGGGTAGGGGGCCACGGGGCGGAAGATAGGCCCGAAAATCGAGGTTCCGAAACGGCGGGTGTTCAGGTGTGCGGCGAGTGTTATCGTCCCGGCGCCCGTGACGAAGACCCCGCACGACGCGCTCTTCAAGAGCGTGTTCCAGCAGCCCGAGAATGCCGCGGCTGAGCTGCAGCACGTGCTCTCAGCCGAGCACGTCTCCGCGATCGACTGGTCGACGCTGAAGCTTGAGCCCGGAAGCTACGTCGACGAGAAACTGGCGGACCAGCACAGCGACCTGCTGTTCTCGGCGAACGCGCAAGCCTCCGGCGAGCGCGTGCTCGTGTACCTGCTGTTCGAGCACCAGTCGACGCCCGAGCCGAAGATGGCGCTGCGGCTGTTGAGCTACATGGTCAGCATCTGGGAGCGGTTCTCGGACGACGACAAGAACAAGGCATTGCCGCTGCCGCTGATCGTTCCCGCGGTGCTGTCGCAGGTCGTCGGCGGCTGGAAGGCGGCGACGCGGTTCTCTGAGCTGTTCTCACCGAACCTCGGGGCGCTCGCCGATGCCGTGCTGCCGGACTTCTCGTACGCGGTCGACGACCTTCATCGGACCGATGACGCCAACCTGAGGGCCCGCGGGGTGGCCCAGCAGGCTCGGCTCGCGCTGTGGCTGATGCGGGATGCGAGGGATGGCGCCCTGCTCCTTCGGCGGCTCGTGGACTGGCTGGGCGAGCTCGAGGAGCTGGCCCAGACGCCGGGCGGAGAGCGCGCTTTGGCCCCTCTGCTCTCCTACGTTGTCCGCGTCTCGTCCGACCTGCAGCTGGAGGAGTTTCGTGCCATCCTCAAGGAGCGAGCACCCGCCGCGGAATCCATCACGATGACCATCGCAGAACAGCTTCTTGCCGAAGGTGAGGCCCGAGGTGCCGCTCAAGGGGAGCTGCGTCGAGCGGCCGCGTCAGTGTTGACCGTTCTCGATGCGCGGGGCCTGGTCGTGGCGCCGGATGTTCGGCGACGGGTCGAAGAGTGCAGCGAGCTTGAGGTTCTGCAGGACTGGCTTGTGCGGGCGGCGACGGTTGCGGTGGTGGACGAAGTCTTCGAGGGCTGAGCCCTCCCCTGCCCCGTGATCTGTCTTCATGGGGCACGTGTCCTTTGTGGACACAATCTAGATTGTCGGCGTTTTTGCCACGGCGGTGTAGGGGGCCTTGGGGCGGAAGATAGGCCGCGAAATGCGGGGGTCTTCGACGCTCAGCTCGAGCGGGCATAGCTCGGTTTTGGCCACGCCGTCACGACGTGGTTCGTCGAACGGAGACTGTTGATGAACCGCACTAGCTTATCTTGTCGTCCGGGCGGATGGCGGCGCCGCTCAGCAGGGCCGCGCTGTGCCGCGTCGTCCACGCCAGAAGGTGTTCTTTGAGCGCTTGAACTCGCGCGGTCCGCCGCAGGTCCACGTGAACGAGTAGCCAGAGCGGCGTTTGCAGCTCCGGCACCGGGGCGAACAGGCGCTCCACGTCCTGGCGACCCGCGAAGAGAAAACAGGGCAGTAACCCGATCCCGATTCCCGCCTCGACAGCCGCGGCGAGCGCGAGCAATGTGTTGCTTCGATACACGATCGACGCTTCTGGGAAGTGATCGGTGAGAAACTTCGCGTAGCTGAGTGAGCTGAGGGAAGAGTCGACCGAGACGAACTCGTGGCACTGAAGCCTACGACGGCTTGCAGGCTTCCCGCAACGCTGCAAGTAGCGCTTGGATGCAAAAAATCCGGAGCCGAGGCGTGCCGCCTCTGTGGCGATGACATCGTCTTGCCCCGGATGGGGGCCGGGCCGCACGGCGAGTTCGGCCTCGCCACGACCGAGGTGAACGGGACGGTTGTCGATCAGAAGTTCGACGATGATCTCGGGATGCGCACTGCGGAACTGTTCCAGCGGTGCGCCCAGCAGGCGTACCGCTACAGTGTCGGTGGTGGCCAGGCGTACGGTTCCGCGCAGCCGAAAGTCGCCGCCCGCCAACGCTCTGGTCGCTGCGAGCGCCTCATCCTCGATCCTCTCGGCGTACTCGATGAGCCGAGAGCCAGCCGCGGTGAGGGCATGTCCGGTCGCCAGTCGGTCAAAAAGCCGAGTGCCCAAGAGCTCCTCGAGAAGACCGATGCGCCGGAAGACGGTCGATGCGTGGATGCCGAGTTGAGCGGACGCGCCTGCGAGGGTCTCGGCGCGCGTGAGCGCGAGGAACAGTTTGAGATCGTCCCAACGGACATCATTGCGCCCAGGCAACGGCATGTTGCGATCTTGCTTGTCGACGCGCGTGAACGCAACGCCTATTCACAGAGCAACGGAATGAAGTTCTCAGTTCAAGGCAATTGGATGGTCGGGGTCCAAGATACCGATGCGCTCAGGCAGGCTCGGAGAAACGAGACCCGAGGTAGGGGGGCGTGGGCACCCTGCGCGGCGCCGAAAGCTCGGTACCACCTCTACGCCTCATATGCCTGCCCGTTCGCCCACCGTACTCAGCTCGCCTACAAGCTGTACGGATTGAGCCCCGTTGTCACGGTCAGCTTCTTGCACCCAGACTGGAGCGGCCCAGACGGCTGGGTGTTCGCGCCCTTCGACGATGCACCAAACGACGATCCGATCCACGGCGCGCGTGCGCTTCACGAAGTCTACGCGAAGGGGATTCCTGACTTCACGGGTAAGGTGACCGTTCCGGCAGTGTGGGACCGGACGTCCGGGACGTTGGTCAGCATCGAATCCGCCCAGATCGTTCGGGGGTTCCGCGACCTGGCAGAAAATGGCGTCGATCTCTATCCCGCGGCCCAAGCCGACGCGATCGACGAACTAACGCAGTTCATTCACAGCCGCGTTGGCAGCGGTGTGTATGCGGCCGGGTTTGCGGCGACGCAGTCAGAGTACGATTGTGCCATTGAGTCCTTGTTTGCAGCGCTCGACGCGTTGGAGAGCAGGCTCGAGGAGGGACCCTACCTCATGGGAGGCGATCTCACCGAGGCTGATGTTTTCCTGCTTCCCACTCTTGCACGGTTCGACGCGGTGTATCAGTACGCGCTGAAGTGTAGCCTCCGGCGATTGGTGGACTACCCGCGACTCTCGGCCTACGCGGAGCGCTTGATGGAGGACGAGCGGGTCGCTTCGACCGTGAGGCTGAGCCACGCGAAGCGCCACTATTTCGCAGAGCTTGAGGACCTGGTAAACCCGCGCATCATTCCGCGTACGCCCCCCAACCCATTTCAGACCGCTACCAGCGGTCCAAACCTCAGTGCTCTTCGAGGGAAGAATCCATGAAAGCTCAACTCCTGAAGGTGCTCCCCGTAGCACTCGCGATATTGGCCACAGCTTGCCAGAAACCGACAGTGCAAACGGGCAGCCCCCAAGACGAAGCGTCGCGAACGGAAGCTGCTCGAAAGTGGCCTGCGTACGCGCAGATGGACTTCGAGACGCGGGGCGATTTTATGCAGGAGGTGGTCGTGCCGCGGATGAACGAAATCTTTGCCGAGGCTAGCTCGACGGCCAGCAACCTGCCGTCGTCGGTAGACTGCAGCACGTGCCATGGCGACGATGCGGAGGCCATGAATTTCCAGATGCCGAACTCCTTGCACCCGCTCGCGCTCGGAGAGATCGGGCCCATGTTCGAGTCGGAAGACCCGGAAATCCGGGCGCTCGCGCAGTTCATGGCCGGGCCGGTGGAGCATGAAATGGCCGAGCTGCTGGGTCTCAAGCCATTCGATGCTGAGACAGGTCGAGGTTTTGGCTGTCTCCAGTGCCACGCCAGCAAGTAGGGGCATGGGGGCGTCGGAGCGAAAAGCGGGTGCAACTGACGCGCGTTTGCGCAGGAGACCTCGCAGGTGTACGATCGCTCTGTCCTACAGGTACATCCTGTCCTTATTGGACATGATCTAGGTTATCGGCGATTTTGCCACGGGTGGGTAGGGGGCCTCGGGGCGGAAGATAGGCCCAAAAACCGAGGTCCTGAAACGGCGGGTGTTCAGGTGTCCGGTCGGTGCCAGCGTTCCGCGGCGGAGCTGCCGCCGCCCGGTTCATGCGGTAACTACCCTGACAGAGGGGTGTACTGGGCTCGGGGTTGGGTCGCGGGGGGGGGGGCTCAGCCCGGTGGTCTTGACTGGTCCTGTCGATCCACTCGTGGCCGAACGGTCCCCCGGTGAGGCGTCGGAAGTCGGGTCCGAGGCCGGCGGCCAGCGGAGTTGGGTGTTCAGGTCCGGGCGATGTCCCCGCGGCCGGATAACGCCGCGGGGGAGCGGAAGCACGTGCGTCGCCTCGATTGACTGGTCAGTTTCGCGGTTTTCCATGACCATTTTCAAGTGAGAACGACTCGTCCTGATCGAGCTGGCTCCTAACGGTTTCCGCGAAAGTGCTGAGCTTGTCGTCCAGAGCTGGGCGCGCGAAGAACCGGCAGGATCTCTTCCGAGTCACCTCTGAATCACTCGTGACCTCGTACCACTGCCCCAGGTAGAAGACACCGTTGACGTGCTCAAGTCCGGGTAAGGCAGCGTCTCCAAAAAGGCCCGGAACCCGGCGGATTTCGTCGGCTCGCACCACAGGGAATCCTCGTATATCTCGAACGGGCCGTGAAGCGACGTACTCGTCGCGGCCAAACAAGAGCTCTCGAAGTACGTGCTCGTGAAACCGTGGGGCGAGGTTCGTTGCGATGACAGGTGCGCGGAGAGCCGAGTCCGACTCGGTCGCGATCTGCGAGGCCGCTTTTTGGATGTTTCCTTCGATCGCTCGCCGATCGGTCTCATCCCCGGTGACCGTCATCCCCAGCGACAGCAAGTGGCGCTCACCGGTGATCGCGAACGTCACCGAATCGGGAAATGACCGCTTCAGGTATCGCGTGTGGGAGCCGGTTGTCTCTGTTCGAATGAGGTCCTCGTAGAGGTCTAGGATCTCATCGGCGGCGGCGATGATGTCGTCCTCCCGATAGATGCCGTCGCGGAATCGGACGGTGATTGTGTCGGACAGGTCGCTTCCGAGGAGACCGTCCAGTTGGTTCAGAACGTCTTCGCCAGCGTCTCGGCTCAGCCAGTTCTGGACCCACTTCACGTCGCTCTGGAGAAGGTTGCCGTCCAGCTCGAATCGAACGTCGTAGTCCTTGTTGCTGCCCTCGCCAGTGGGGTTGTGGAGAGCGAGATCGCCACGAAGAGGGAGCAGCCCGGCCTGTACGCTGGTCTCGGCAACTAGTTGGAGGAACTGGTTTGGGTTCCGAAGCATCGTGGCGTAGCGGCTCACTTTCTTGCCGGCACGCTTCAGGTTCGTCAGATTGTGCTCAAGGTCAAGAACCGGCCCGAGCGCCAGTCCGCGGTACACCGGCGATGCGTCCGCGGACAGCGATAGTGCTCCGAGGATGGGTACGTGGGGGAGTTTGACCACGCCGCTCCGGCGAAGCGACCAGCCGATCTGAGCTGGGGAATCGTCGGACGGTGCATTCTTGTTGAAGTGCTCGGCTTGGATGTTCAGTCCTTTCCCGAATACCTCTGCGATGGTCGGCAGCATCCCGCCGAGTCGGTCCAAGTCGATGCACTCAATTTTTTTCATGGTGAAGAAACCTTACCTCGCAAGGCACCACGCGACGTCATGTTCAGCCCCAACCCGCCGCAGGTGCTGCGGCAGAAATAGTTGTCGCTGATCATTTCGGCCGCCTCAAGCGCGTGATCGCTGGGCTTGACAGCCCAGAGCTACGGCCGTCGTCGCAGTCCGGGCGGGTCATCCTGGGCATGGACCTCGGCGAGAGGTTGCAGCTCTTCGCGAGGTTTCTCGTCGGGTGCGAATGCGACTCGGAGGCCCCCTCCCCCCGGGCGAGTTCGTCGTCAGGCTCGAAGGTTTTGGGGTCGAGGGCTGGCTGCCGCTGGTGGCTTGCCCCTCGCACCCCGTGTGACCGAGAGTGCTGGGCATGCTCCGAAACTTCGCCCTGGGCTTGCTCCTTGCGTCCGCTCTCCTGGCAGGGTGCGGTGACGATGAAGACGAAGGGGCGTCCGTGGAGACGGCCGGTCTTTAGACCGGCGGTGCGGACGGCCAGGAACTGGGCGAGGCGTGTGGGGCGGACAGCGACTGCGAGTCCGGTCACTGCCGTCCGAGGTTCGGCGGCTCCGCGCCAACATGCCTGCTGCCGCCGGGCTACTACCACCACGACATCGACGCGCCCGAGGACCCCCGAATCACGGAAGGCTGTGGGGAGCCGGCATTCATGGTGTGGGGTGGCGTGCATTGCTCATACGGCTGCACGGAGGCAGAAGCGTGCGTCGGCGACGACGTTTGCGACGTATCTGGCAGCGCACCGGGCTTCATAGAAGCCCGGTGCCAGTCACCGTGCCAGGCCGACCCCGAATGCGGGTGCGGCTTCTTGTGCCTCGACAGCTCGTGCTCACCGTTCCCCACGGAGGACTGTGAGCCCGAGGTCTTACCTCTTCCGGAGGAGTAAGGGGCACGTCGTTCAGGGCGGCTGTGGCCGCCCTGCTGGTGCAGATCTCGCCGAGGCGTTCGACCAGGAGGCCGCCACCCCGAGGTGTGCCCGAGTTGCTGCTGGATGGCGAAGATGGGCGCCCCTGCGAGGGCCAGGTCGGCCGCATGCGTATGCCGCAGTTCGTGCGGGTGCACGCGCCGCTCCAGTCCGGCCCGTTTGGCCAGTCGCGGGAGCAGGTGCCGCGCGTAGCTGGGGTCGGTTGGAGTCCCCTTGAGGGTGCAGAGCAGCGGAGCCCCCTGCCCCTCGGCCTGCAGGTGATAGCCCGCGTATAGCCGCCAGCGGTACTCTCCGACGATGTCTACCGACGAGGACGGCCGCATCGAGCACGAGCTGATCCGCAGCGGCACCGCGGTCGAGCTTGAGGTTGTCGAGACGAAGGTCGAACCCACGGTCGGGGATGATGACACCCACGTCCGCGTGGTGTTCCGAATCCCCGAGGACGATGTGGAATCGGTGAGCTTCGGGCTGATCTACACGCTCGGTGTACTGAGCTTCCACGACGGGCGACCGCGCGGTGTCTCCGGCAAGTGGTTCGAGGACGACGACGAGTGGACGGCCGGAGACATGCTGCGCGGCCTGGAGTTCACGCGCGGTCGGCTTCACTGGCACGCGGACTACGTCCGTGGCCGCTGCATCAAGACCACCATTGAAGTCTCGCCGGACGGCACCGTGCTCGTCGAGACGGTCAACCGGGGTGAAGCGGTGCTCCGGTGGATCGACAGGCTTCGGGGCAAGCAGCACATCGAGGCTGTGGAGTAGGACTCGATGGCTTGGCCAAGAAGAAGGTCCTCGAGTTCGCGACCTGCAAGTTGGGGATCGGCGGCGGCTTGCCTCTGAGTTGTGAAATCGGGGGCCACTCCCGTGCTGCGACCATGCCGCGTGCTCGATCGTGTTGCGCTGCTGCCCGCTACGGTTCGCTCCCCCAGTACTCGTCTTTTGTCATCGCTCGGACGAAGATCCAGGCCCGGCTGAATGACGACGGTGTGTCGTCCTCAGTGGAGGAAGACCTTGGGCTGAACATTAGCTCGCGGCCAACCACGCGGTACGGCTTCCCCAAGCCGCGCATGATGAAAAACTCGTCCTCGTCCACTTCGTGGCTGCGTACCTGTGCCGTGGGAGCAGGCAGGAGGATGACGTCACCGGTGGTCGGAATGGGAACGACGGGGTCTCCCTCGATTACATCGATTGAGACCTCGGTGCTTCGTTCCGTGCCTTCGGGCCATTCGTAGACTTCGATTCTTGTTCTGTCTGCCATCGCGCTTCGTGTGCGGATCGTACTCCTTGGGAGAGTTGCTGGCGATGGCGCAACGAAGCCGGTGCAGACATCGTGAGCCTGGCGGCATGCTCGGGCGGGGGGCTACTGGCACGCGCAGCCTGGTGCGGTGTGACAAGTTTTTCCGAAGGAGATGCAGGTGTCGCCGCAGGCCTGGGAGGTCGGGCCGCAGACCTTGCAGCACGTCGCCGAAGGGGTGGTGCCTGGCGCGGACATCGAGCCGGAAAGAAGGTCGACGCAGAAGCGTGCCACGGTTCGGCTCCCACCCGCCGATCCCGATACCCGTGCGCACTCGGGAGGCGTTTCGCTCTCGGCGAGCCGTTGCAGTGCAACCTCATTGAGCTCGATGCAGAGGCCGCGTAGATACTCAGCATCTTTGGCGGAAAGACGATCGTTCGGCTGAATCCCAGAGCAGTCGTACGTCTCCAGGAAGGAGCCGTCTGGAGGCGGCAGGTTGTTTGAGAGGGCCCAGACGGCTTCAAACACTTTCACGGCGTCTTGCTGAGCCTTTGCCGCGGACTCCGCCGCCGCCTGTGCTCTCCGCTGTGCTCTCCGCGTGTCCCCGGCGGCGGCGGTGTCGTCCGCGGCGAGGGCAGCAGCTTCCGCGAGGAAGGCTTCCGAGAGGTCCTCGTAGGCCAAGCGCTTCATCTCGTAGACGAACAGAAGCGTTGTTACGTCCATGATGCAGTCTTCGCTGGTGCTGGGGCAGTGGCTCTGGACCTTCAGCCCGATGGTGTGGCGTAGAAACTCGAGATATACGTGCGGAGATAGGTGCGGGTCTTCCTCCTTCACCGTGGCGCTCGATGGCGGCGGAGGGGATGGCACGTACGACGGTGCTGGAGATACGGTGGGCGACGAGAACAGGGCGCAACTCCCCATTGCCAGAGTGATTGAGGTTGCTGCGGCTTGGGCGAGTTGCACCGCCGAAGAGTTTCACAGGCGGGGAAGGCTTGCCTCGCCGGGTCCACAAGCACGGCTTGACGCTCGTGGCCGACGGGCCGGCGTCTCATCTTGAGACAGGGATGCTGGTCCAGATTTCTCGACCAGCATGAACGAGCGTGTGTGGCATGTTCAGGCGGGGCAGCCCGGAGCTGATCGTGTCGGTCGCTCCCGTGGCCAACGTCCCATCGATGCACGTGTTCGGACTACTGCTTCTTCAGTTTCGCCGCGGCTTCAGAGTCTCGCCTACCAGGGGTCGGTTGGGCGACGAGCTTCAGGGCATCAGCGCCGGACCTTCGGTCGCGGCTCAAGGCGCCAGCCATCGCCCCGTCTCGGTGTTGGCCGCCCGGGCGATGGCGACTCTTGCGTTGGTGAACTCCGATGTCGGCGGAGGGGGTGAATGTGCGCGTTGACCTGTCGGCCCAGATCGCCTCGTTCCCAAGCGAGTGCGCATGCTGCTCGGGTAGCGCAGGCGGAGAGTTCGAGGCCGTCGCCACGCGCACGACCGGTGTGAAAGTTGTCAGGACCCACACCCGGAGTTTCTCAGTCCCTTACTGCGCCGCATGCCTTGAGCACGTGTCCACGTTCCAGTCAGCGCAGTCGACCCGCAAGTTCGGTTTCTGGATGCTGTTCGGTGGACTCTTCGTCTGCCTCCTGAGCCCCATCGCCGGTCTTCTGGGGGTCGCTTCGGGGGTCTTCATTATCATCGGAGCCGTCAGTCTTGGTCGCCGTGCTGAGTCCGAAAGAACGACCTCCTGTGCCTGCGCCGGGCCAGCGGTGGAGTTCATCGGGTGGGATGGCAGCGTGAAGATGATGGACTTCACCTCGATGCGGTACGCGGCCAGATTTGCCTCCGCGAACGCCAAAAAGATTATCAACGCGACTCCCCAGCTCCGTGAGGCGGTTGCGGCCCTGGTGGTCCCCGTGGCCCCGCCGGCCCCGGTGCACCCGCCGGCGAGTCGATCGGCGTCTGGCCCTGCGGCCGATGTTGTGGCGACGAGTTCGGAGTACGACGTGCTCCTTCGTTGGGTTACGAAGATCGAGGGGCTCAAGGGGCCGACCTCTCGCAAGAAAGCGCTCGACCGTGCGCTTGCGGAAGTACAAGCTCAAGACATCCGGGCTGAGCTTCGTCGTGCTGCGTTGGAGATCGAGGTGCAGGCGATACTCGACAAGGTCGATGCCTTGAAGACGGTCTCAGGGAAGCGTCGCGCGCTGGAGCTCGGGATTGTGTACGCGCGGGAGGCCGGTGTGCCTGATAAGGAGCGCGACGATGCGATCGCATCGCTGGAGCGCGCAGTCGAGGGCCTCACCGACTAGCGCGAAACTTCTCGCTTGGACGGATCGCTTCGGCCACATCGAGTCGGACTCCCACCCGTCGTAGGTACTCTGCCGTAGCTACGAGGGAGCTGTGACCAAGTTGCTGCTGGATCACGAGAACCGGAACCCCCGCCAGCGCGAGGTCGGCCGCATGCGTGTGCCGCAACCCGTGTGGGTGCACTCGCCGCTCCAAGCCGGCCCGCTTGGCCAGTCTGGGGAGGAGGTGCCGAGCGTAGCTCGGATCGGTGGGCGTTCCTTTGAGGGTGCACAGCAGCGGAGTGCCCTGACCCACGGCCTCTAGCTTCCCGCGCTCTTCAAGCCAGCGCTGGACCAACGGCAACGCATCGAGATCCGAGAGCACCGTCGTCCGAGGCTTGAGCCCCTTCCCAAGCCGCACCCGTACAGTCCCGTTCTTGAAGTCGACGTCGTGGGGCCGCAGCTCGAGCGCCTCGGAGATCCGAACCCCAGTGCGCCAGAGGATCGCGAGCAACGCCCGGTTCCGGTGCCCGGTGATCCCACGGGTCGAGCACGCGCCGATGAGCGCCCTGATTTCGCGTTCGGTGAACACCTCGGGCGGCAGCAGCTTACCGCGAGTGGGATGCGGCGCCAGCTCGGCCGAGGCGCCCTCCCCTGCCCCGACGTCGAGTTCACCAACGACCTTGTCGGACCCGGGCTTGAGGTCGAGGGTCTCAATGCTCCGGTCGAAGTCGACGGCCTTCGCATCGACCTCTCCCCTGCCCTCCTTCTCCCGGCTCGGCGGTGCCGGCTTTAGGAACGACAGCCCCGCCGCGCTCTTGATCGCCGGCGCATCCAATGGCCGCTGCAGCCGAATCTCAAGCCCCCTCTTGGAGACCGAAGGTCCCCCCACCCGACCCGAGGCCGGCTTACGCCGACGCTCGGCGGGCGGGGTTCTGAAGAGCGCGAGCTGCATCGCCCGAACACCCTGCCAGAGACCGGATCCCGTTAAAAGGGAAAAGACCTGTCCCAAAAAGCCAGGGAGTCACACTTTGTCGAATTTTCTGTGACTCTATTGCGGCCGGTGTGAGGTCCCGCGATCGATTTCGATCATCGGCGGCAATGGATCGATTTTCTCGATCGATGGTTTCAGAGGAGGCGGAGAAGGTCTGCCGTCGGGGCACTTGGGGCGGTGCGCTTGACGGCTTCGATCCCGTCGTCGCGGGAGGCCGTCGAGGTGTACATCTGGCTTGTGCCGATGACTTCGTGGTTGCCGGCCTTGAGCACGAAGTAGAACTTGCCGTCGGAGGAAGGCTTCTTTTCGTACCGAGCATCGATCGGCGCATTCGTTTTGACGGCGG
>JBOEGF010000054.1:0-1969 GCA_050633305.1 Nannocystales bacterium | reverse complement strand
TCAAGTCCTCATGGCCCTTATGCCCAGGGCTACACACGTGCTACAATGGCCGGTACAAAGAGCCGCGAACTCGCGAGGGTAAGCTAATCTCATAAAACCGGTCTCAGTTCGGATTGGAGTCTGCAACTCGACTCCATGAAGTTGGAATCGCTAGTAATCGGAGATCAGCACGCTCCGGTGAATACGTTCCCGGGCCTTGTACACACCGCCCGTCACACCATGGGAGTTGGTTGCTCCAGAAGTGGGTATCCTAACCTTCGGGAGGGAGCTTACCAAGGAGTGATCGGTGACTGGGGTGAAGTCGTAACAAGGTAGCCGTAGGGGAACCTGCGGCTGGATCACCTCCTTTCTAGGAGACTGCAGGAGCTTCGAGCTTCTGTGTTTCACAGGTCAAGCCCGTGCGCGACGATTCGTCTTTTTTCCTATCCGGTTTTCAGTGGACGTCCTCGGGACGTTTTCTGACAGCTGAAGAGATAGAAAAGGCAACGATTGATTCTGTTGCGTTGATCGAGAGGTCGACAAGCTTCGATAGACTGAAGTTTTGCAGAATCTTCCTATGCTGGTGAACGCAAGCCCAACCGAAAGAAGGGTCTTGTGTTCAACAAAATGGAGTTCAGAGAGATCTGAACTTATGTCGAATGGGTTTCCGAGCGAAACCTTGGATTCGACCCACCAAAAGTAGACAGATTGTCCAGGTAAGCGGCTCTGTGCTGTGTTTGCCTCGAGCGTGAGTTCGGGTAGATGCAGGACAGGTCAAGCTACAAAGGGCGCATGGTGGATGCCTTGGCATCGAGAGGCGAAGAAGGACGTGACTACCTGCGATATGCTAGGGGGAGCTGGACGTAAGCGTCGATCCCTAGATTTCCGAATGGGGCAACCCGGCGAGCATAATGGCTCGTCATCGTGCACTGAATACATAGGTGTACGAAGCTAACCCGGAGAAGTGAAACATCTCAGTACCCGGAGGAAGAGAAATCAACCGAGACTCCGCTAGTAGTGGCGAGCGAACGCGGACTAGCCCAAACCAGTGGGGTAACTTACTGGGGTTGCGGGCTTCTAATATGGATCGTGAAAGACAGCAGAACGACTTGGGAAAGTCGGCCATAGAGGGTGAGAGCCCCGTATGTGAAGTTTGAAGCGACCTAAGAAGTTCCAGAGTAGGGCGGGACACGTGGAACCCCGTCTGAAGCTGGGAGGACCACCTTCCAAGGCTAAGTACTCCTCGATGACCGATAGTGAACTAGTACCGTGAGGGAAAGGTGAAAAGAACCCCTGCGAGGGGAGTGAAAAGAATCTGAAACCGTGCGTCTACAAGCAGTTGAAGTACATCTACGTACGACAGCGTGCCTTTTGCATAATGAGCCTGCGAGTAGAGGTATGTGGCAAGGTTAAGCCGATAGGCGCAGCCGAAGCGAAAGCGAGTCTGAATAGGGCGTCTAGTCACATGCTTCTGACCCGAAGCCCGGTGATCTATCCATGTGCAGGTTGAAGCGCGGGTAAGACTGCGTGGAGGACCGAACACACCGAAGTTGAAAATTCGGGTGATGACGTGTGGATAGGAGTGAAAGGCTAATCAAACCGGGGGATAGCTGGTTCTCGGCGAAATATATTGAGGTATAGGGTCAGTTGATTGCCACCGGGGGTAGAGCACTGGATGGGCTAGGGGGACTACCATCTTACCGAACCCAACCAAACTCCGAATACCGGTGAGTACAGGCTGGCACTCAGGCTATGGGAGCTAAGTTTCATGGCCAAGAGGGAAAGAACCCAGATCGTCAGCTAAGGCCCCAAAATCTCTGCTAAGTGGCAAAGGATGTGGGAGCACACAGACAGCCAGGAGGTTGGCTTAGAAGCAGCCATCCGTAACAGAGTGCGTCTTAGCTCACTGGTCGAGTGCTCCTGCGCCGACAAGGTAACGGGGCTAAGTACAGCGCCGAAGCGACGGAGTGCATTTTGATTTGATTTTCAT
>JBOEGF010000053.1:0-67042 GCA_050633305.1 Nannocystales bacterium | reverse complement strand
CGTGACCGAGATCATCGAGTAGCGTTTCCGCGCTCTGCAAACCAGGCCGTAGCACTCGTGCTGCGGCCTGTTTGCGTTCTGAGCCCCAAGATCTGCCGTCGGTTTCCGAGGTAGGATCGGGGGTTCATGCCTGGAGGGGAGACGCGGCGGCGCTCGGATACTGCGCACGATCCGGACACGGATGCGCCGGTGTACGTCACGCCCGAGGACACCGACACGGTCTTCCTCAACGAAGAAGATGGGCTCGCCCAGGCCAACGTTGCGGTTCGCAGCCCCGTGCGTCAGCGGCCGCGCCCCGTCTCACTCCGCCCCGGCGAGCTGATCCCCGGAACCCGCTACCGGTTGCTCCGCTGGCTCGGAGACGGCGGGATGGGGACGGTCTTCGAGGCGGTCCAAGAGGATCTCGACCGCCGGGTGGCGTTGAAGGTACTGAGGAGCGCACTCAGTCCGATCGTCGCCGAGCTATTCCGAAGTGAAGCCAAGGTCCTCGGCCGCCTCGATTCCCGGTTCGTCGTCGACGTCTACGATCTCGTCGAACTCTCTGACGGGAGGTTGATGATCTCGATGGAGCTGCTGGAGGGGGAGACCCTGCGCAGCGCGATTCAAGCCGCGGGTACGCTTGCGGTGGAACGCCTCGTCGTCGTCGCCCGGCAGATCTGCAAGGGCCTCGGCGCGGCGCACCGGGTGGGCATCATCCACCGCGATGTGAAGCCCGAGAACATCTCGCTGACGGTCGTCGAGGGACGTGCCGACACCGTCAAGCTGCTCGACTTCGGCATTGCGCAGGTGGGGAACCCCACGGAGTCGGAAGCTTCCCGAGCCGGGACGCCGGGGTACCTCGCGCCCGAAGTCATCTCGGGTCTCGGCGGTGATGCGCGCAGCGATGTGTACGCCCTGGGTTGCACGCTCTACGAGTGTGTGACCGGGAGACGGCCGTTCGAGAGAACCGAACCCTCGGACGTGTTGCTCGCCCAACTCAGTGCGACCCCGCCTCCTCCTGGTGGCCTGTCCGACTGTCCTGAGCCACTGGAACGCGTGATCCTCCGGTGCTTGGAGAAGGAGCCCCAGGACCGCTACCCGGACACGATGGCGGTCGAGGTGGCGTTGTGCGAAGTGCAGGTCGCCCTTGGTTTCACGACGCAGTGGGACGACCTGCCGCTCCCCAACGTTGATGCGGACATCCAGGAGCGACTCCGTCGCAGCATGCCGTCGCCTCAAAGGTCGCGGAAGCGGCGGTGGCTGCCATGGGTGGTCTCCGGCGCCGTGTTGCTTGCAGCCGCTGGTGTTGGGGCTGGCTACGCGTTGCGCTCGAGCACCGAGGCGGAGTCGCTGGTCTCACCGCAGGCGGAGCAGTTGGTCGCCAGCGCCCGCGCGGCCGCGGCACGGGCTTTCTTCGTGTACCCGCCGCCGGAGGAACCTTCGCTGACGACGGCGTTGGGCTTCGTTCTCGAACTCGAAGCTCTCGAAGGGGACGCGGAGTCTGCGGGGGTGGAGCATGCGAGAGCTCTTCGCATGGAGTTCGCCGACACCCTCGAGCGACTCGGGGACGAGTACTGGGCCGAGGAGGGGGGCAAGCCGTTTGCGCTCGACTACTACGCCGAGGCGTTGGTCTTCGACCCTCAGCGGACGCATGCTCGGTCGCGCGCCGCGATGACCCCCGGAGAGTTTCGCTTGCTCCGAAGCAAAGCGGAAACCAGCACGTTCACCCAGGACGAACTCAGTCAGGCTGAGCCTCTCATCGCGCTCTCCGATGTTTCGGTCGAAGACCGAACGGCACGCCTCGAGTCGATCGAGCGCTCGTCACCTCGCGCCTCGGAGCGGCGTCGTCAGCTCCGGAGGTTGGCCAAGATTCGGCGCGCAGTCGCAGAGGAGGAGAAGGGGGGAGAGGAGGGGGAGGAGGAGTCGCCGCGAGCCATCACGCCCACCGAGCCTCCCTCCGATGCGGTGATGGGGCTCGAGCCAACGCCGCCGGATGTGGGCGCTACGGTCGAGGATGCCGAGCCGTCCCGCGCTACCGAGCCGGCACGGGCGCGCGCGTTGACGAAGTCCGCGGACGCGGCACACGCGAGAGGGGAGTCGCGCCGAGCGGAAGGGTTGTATGCGGAAGCGCTGGCGGCCGACCGTGGGCACGCGGCCGCCCACCGGGGCCTGGGTCGCATCGCCTTCGATCGGGGGAGCTACGCACTGGCAGCCCGGCGCTTGAAGAAGGCTGTGCGTTTGGCACCGCGCAAGGCCGAGTATCGGATCGCGTTGGGGGATGCGCTGTACAAGAGTTTCGACTACGACGGCGCCCACGCAGCGTACTCGAGGGCGAAAGTGTTGGGGTCCCGACTCGCCGCCGGTCGACTGGCCAAAGTTGCTGCGAAGCGGAAGTAGCTCCGCCATTGCGGGCTACGTTCGAGCTCCGCAGATGCACGCTAAAACCGGCCGTGCAGGAGCAGCCCCGAGGGGGTCGGAGAGAGTGCGACGGTGCCTGGGCGGCCTCGACGAAGCTCGAGTCCAACAAGCACCGCGCCACCGACGAGTGCCGCCACGCCAGCGGAGAGCCCGATGATGCCGCCGGTTCGGGTGTCGTGAAGAAAGCGGCAGTCGCCGTCGCCGTCGACCTCGCTCCCGCTGCAGTCGGAGGTGATCGGGCGTCCGTGCAGCACCATCAAGGTGGTGCCGGTGGCGGCCGCCGCAACGCCGCCCACGATCAGCGCAGTCCCAGCGATGATCCGTCCTCTTCGTCGACTCCCCGCCGCGTTGTCGCCGAGCCTGGAGGGCGCCGTTTCCGAGAGCCGAGGACGAACACTGAGGGTGGTCCCCCGAGCGATGTCGACCTCCTGGGAAAAGCTGTCGTGCCCAGCTGCGGAAAGCTCGACGGTGTGCAAGCCGGGCGACACCTCGAGGTGCAAGGGGGTCTCGCCAACGGCCACTCCATCGAGCATCACGGCAGCGCCGCTGGGGATGCTGTCAACCGAGACGACGGTGGCGATGGCGGCGTGGGATTGCAGCTTCCTCAACGCGGCCGCAGCAAGATCGGCGGTCGCGTCCCGCAGCTCGTCGCGCCCACAGAGCTCGCAGGTCTGCTCGAGGTCGACGACGCTGTTGCCGTCGACCAGGTCGACGATCGAGATCGCCAAGCGTTGATCGGCTTCGAGGGCGTTCACCGTGACCGTCGCGATGTAGCGGCTTCCCGACGCCTCAGCTTGCGCCTGCCAGCACGCGGCCGTCGAACAGACAGAGGCGTCGGCGGGCTTGGCCGACTCGAAGTCGGTGCGTGCAAACTCGTCGTCGACACGGCCGCGTAGGGCAGTGCGATCGGCGTTGGAGACTGTGCCGGTCACTGCGATCGGCGGGCGGTAGACCGTGGTCCCGGACTTGGAGGCGGCGGGACTCGCCAGCAAGCTGGTTGTCAGCGCGAGCGCGAGCGTGTTCACGAGCACATCCCCATTTCGCAGTCGAGGTTGCCGCAGTTGTTGTTGCACTCGCCGCAGTGTTTCTTGTCGGTCTCGGTGTCAACGCACTTGGCTCCGCACTGCGTGAATCCGGCGTCGCACGTTTCGCACTCGCCATCGATGCATTCGGTTCCGCCGCCGCACGCGTTCCCACATTCGCCGCAGTGTTTGAAGTCCGTTTGGGTGTCGACGCACTGCGTCCCGCATGGCGTCTCCGTGCCCGCACACTCACACGCGCCGTCCATGCACTGCTGCTGACCGGGGCACGCTTGGTTGCAGTCGCCGCAATGGTTCTTGTTGTTGCGGGGGTCGATGCAGGCCTGAGCACACGCGAGCAGC
Source organism: Nannocystales bacterium (assembly GCA_050633305.1). GTDB lineage: Bacteria > Myxococcota_A > Polyangia > Nannocystales > Nannocystaceae > CAJXVA01. The sequence continues at coordinate 63,263 of JBOEGF010000053.1, read as the reverse complement.
GGCGGCGAGCAGTCGTCGACGCAGGAGCCCTGCCCACACAGCTGCGAACCGTCGCACGCGTTGTCGCATTCGCCACAGTGCGCGGGGTCTCGGTCTGGGTCGACGCAAACGTCTCCGCAGAGCGCCAGGCCTGCCGGACACCCGGGCTCACACTGACCCGAGCTACAGAGTTCGGCGGGCCCGCACGCGGTGGGGCAGTCTCCGCAGTGGTCCTGAGTCGACTGCAGATCGACACAGCCACCTCCGCATTCGTCGGGGAGATCTGGCGGGCACTCGGAGACGCAAACCCCCGCCGCGCAGAAGTCGGCGTCGGCGCAGACGTTGCCACACTCTCCGCAGTTCGCCGGGTCGTCCGCGGTGCCCGTGCATACCCCGCTGCAGACCGTGTCCGTCGCTCTGCAGTCGGCCTGGCACTCGGAGTCGACGCAAATCGAGGTCATCGGGCACTGTTGGAAGCAGCCGCCGCAGTGCTGGAGGTTGAGCGTCGTCCGCACACACTCTCCGTCGCAGTCGGTCTGATCTTCGGCGCAGTGCGTCCCGGCCGACTCACCGGAACTGCCGGGGAAGTCTGTTGTGGCCGTGTCGGAGGCGGCCTCGCTTCCATCCGAGGCGGGCGAGCCTTCGAGGTCGAACGCCGGGTTCGCCATCCGGCAGGCGGGGAACACCCCGAGCACGATGGCGGAGACCGCGGCGGCAAAAAAGCGGTGTTGCGGCGCGGCGACCACGAGGCTTCTCTAAGATACTTGAGACGGGGCGCCAGCGACGGCCTTTCCCAAATTCAAGTCGCCGGGCGGACCGTGGGCGTCGAAGTGTGCTCCACGTGGGTCGATCTCACCCCTGCGGAGTATGCGCCGCCGGCCGGATCCGACCTCGGGGAGGGCGGCGCGGGCTCCGAGGAGTTGTCTGGACATACCGTCACCCGCGCAGCGCCCCCTTATCTCTCTCTCAACGGCATTGCGCGCCGGGCGCTTTTGCCTCGCCGACCCCCGTCCAGAAGTTGGGCCCGGCGGTTGCAACACGGAACGCCTCTTGCTATAGCCGGCGTCCTTCTCCCGCCCAAGGTTTACCCATGGCTGCCGGACATCGCATCACAGTTTCCCTCGAGTGCACCGAGTGCAAACGTCGCAACTATTCCACCCGGAAGAACCGACGTAATTCGCCTGAGAAAATCAACCTCAAGAAGTACTGCGCTTCCTGTAAGGGCCACAAGGCCCACAAGGAAACCAAGTAGCTCGCGTTTGGCTCTAGGTCGCCTCCCGCGCCCCGCTCAGGGAACGCATGGATACGGCCCGGAGTCGCCCAGGACCGCCCTCCTGGGCACAGACCCTCGCTCGGGACCTCCCCGAGACTCTCTCAGGCGAAGCAAGGGCAAGACAACACGCAAAAGGGCGGGACTGCACCTGCCTCAGTTTTTATCCGACGTTCTAGGGGATTAGCGCAGTTGGTAGCGCAACGGACTCCAAATCCGTGGGCCGGGGGTTCGAGTCCCTCATCCCCTGCAGCGAGCCTCGGCGGTCAGAAATGGCCGCCGAGGCCCCATTCTACGGGCCCGGGTCAGAACCCTCCCTCAGCACGTGTCTGTCCCGCCTGGAGCCTCTCATGTCCGATTCGTCCGATAGCCGTCGTAAGAAGCGCCGCACCCCCATCAAGCGGGATTTTGATCCCGCTCGCTGGGCGCATGTGATCTTCTTTGTCCTAGGTGCCGCTGGCGCCTGGGTCCTCGTCAACGCCACGGACAACATCTGGGCGATCCTGTTCGACTACTACCCCCAGGTCGGCCGTCCCAGCGAGCTTGGTGCCAGTGGCATCGGCATGGGCATCGCCTTGGTGGGCACGCTCTACGCGTGGCGCCGCAAAGACTACTTCAAGTTCTGCACGGAAGTTGTCACCGAGATTTCGCAGGTCACCTGGCCCACCAAGGCCGAGCTCCGAGCCAACACCGGCATCGTGATCATGGTGACCCTCATCTGCTCAGTCATTCTCTTCGCGATGGACCAGCTGTGGTCCAAAGCCACCAACCTGCTCTACGGGATCTGATCCCGCCGAAGCGCACTCGCAAGGACCCAAGGACTTCGATGGATTGGTATGTCGTTCAGACGTTCTCCGGCTACGAGAACACGGTCAAACGCAACCTCGAAGAGCGCATCAAAGGGCAGCCTTTTGAGAGCGACTTCGAAGAGATCCTGGTGCCTTCCGAGCAGGTGACCGAGCGTCGCGGCAAGAAGAACATCAAGACCAACAAGAAGTTCTTCCCCGGCTACATCTTCGTCAACATCGAGCTGACCGAAGCTGCGTGGCACGTCATCGTGAACACGCCCAAGGTCACGGGCTTCCTCGGCGGGAAGACCCCCAAACCCGTGCCCGCGCCGCAGATGGCCAAGACCCTGCGCGCCACCACGGGCGAGGCTGCTCCGGGCGAAGAAGAAGTCGAAGAGACCGTCCCCGATATCTCCTTTGCCGTGGGCGACAACGTCCGCGTCAAATCCGGACCCTTTGCGAACTTCACCGGTGAGGTGGAGGGCGTCGACTTCGACAAGCGCAAAGTCAAAATGTCCGTGTCGATCTTCGGCCGACCGACCCCGGTTCAGGTCGATTTCTCGGAGGTGGAGGCCGTGGCCCGGGCGTAACGCCTGTGGTTGCCGTCTTGCCGCTCGCACGAGGACAAACCAATGAAAAAACTCGAAGCCATCATCAAGTTGCAGTGCAAGGGCGGCGAAGCCTCCCCCGCACCACCCATCGGACCCGCGCTCGGTTCCAAAGGTGTGAACATCATGGAATTCTGCAAGCAGTTCAACGCTCGCACGCAGAAGGACAAAGGGACGATCATCCCGGTTGAGATCTCGGTCTTCTCCGATCGCTCGTTCTCGTTCATCACCAAGACGCCGCCCGCAGCGGTCATGTTGCTCAAGGCCGCTGGCCTCAAGAGCGGCTCCGGTGAGCCCAACAAGAAGAAGGTCGGCAAGGTCACGATGGCTCAGGTCCGCGAGATCGCCGAATACAAGCTCAAGGACATGAACGCGTTCGACGTCGACGGTGCTGCAATGAGCATCGCCGGAACCGCCCGTTCCATGGGCCTCGAAGTGGAAGGCTGAAGGGTCACTCGCCATGGGTAAAAAGTTCGAAGCTGCATCCAAGAAGATCGACGCCGACAAGCGGTTCACGATCGTCGAGGCCTGTTCCACCGTCACCGAGGTTGCGTTCGCCAAGTTCGACGAGACCGTCGACTGCGCCGCACGCCTGGGCGTCAACCCCAAGCACGCCGACCAGATGCTCCGCGCATCGGTCTCGTTGCCCCACGGCACGGGCAAGACCGTCCGCGTCGTCGTGTTCGCCAAGGGCGAGCGCGCTGTAGAGGCCAAGGAAGCCGGAGCCGACGAAGTGGGCGCCGAGGACCTGGTCGAGAAGATTCAGGGCGGATGGATGGACTTTGACTCCGCCATCGCAACCCCGGACATGATGGGTCTCGTCGGTCGTCTCGGCCGCGTGCTCGGCCCCCGTGGCCTCATGCCGAACCCCAAGGTCGGCACGGTCACCATGAACGTCGCCAACGCGGTCACCGAGCTCAAGGCCGGTCGTATCGAGTTCCGCACTGACAAGACGGGCATCATCCATGCCCCCATCGGCAAGGTCTCCTTCGGCCCCGAGAAGCTCCAGGCCAACCTCACCGCGCTGCTCGACACGCTTCAGCGCCTCAAGCCCAGCACTGCCAAGGGCAAGTACTGGAAGAGCGTGACCATCTCCTCGTCGATGGGTCCTGGCGTTCGCCTCGACACCAGCGACGTCCTGTCGGCCGTCGACAAGTAGTCGGCCATCAGACCCACTCATCAGTTTCGTAAGGAAGACGCGAGAGAGAATCAGCTGCATTTCAACCGCTTGTAGACCGCAGGTGGGGGGCCGACTGCTCCCTCTAATCGTCCGGACGCGCCGGATCGCCTGCAGAGAGTGGATGCACCGAGAACGCACCTCCGCCCGGAGGTCACGGGGCTCCACAGATACCAACCCGTGACCTTCGTCCCGAATCCCCCAGGGCTTTCCTGGAAGGTCGAGGGCCGAACGGCACAAAGAACCAAGGACCCAAATGCTCACCAAACAGCAAAAATCCGAAGAGCTCCGCGGGCAGATTGAAGACTGCACCGCTCTCGTCCTGGTTGGGTACGAAAAACTCACGGTGGCTTCGGCCAACGAGCTGCGCGGAAAGTTCCGCGAGGCTGGCTGCACCTACCGCGTGTTCAAGAACTCCACCATCCGGTTCGCCGTCGAGGGCACCAAGCATGAGCCGCTCATCGGGCTCCTCAAAGGCGTCAGCGCACTGGCGTACAACGAAGAGGACCCAGGAGCACCCGCTCGTGTCGCGCGGGACTTCGCCAAGGACAACGAAAACTTCGCCGTCAAGGGCGGGGTGTCCGACGGAGACCTTCTCGACATCAGTGGCGTCAACGTTCTCGCCGACCTTCCCGGTCCGCAAGAGCTCAAGGCTATGTTGCTTCGGCTGTTCAACACGCCGGCGACGAACATGGTTCGGGTGCTCAACGCAGCCGCAACCGACCTGCTCAACGTTCTCAACGCACGCAAAGACGACATCGCCTCCTAGGCGAGAACGTCTTGTTCCCGGCCGTCCCGGCTGGGGCTGCTTCTACCCGTTTTTCAACACCGCTCGTTCACACGAGACACTTTCAAATACAGGAACAACATCATGTCCGATGTCACCAAAGACCAAGTCGTCGAATACCTCAGCAACCTCCCCGTCATGGAGATTGCAGCCCTCGTCAAAGAGCTCGAGGACAAGTGGGGCGTGTCCGCCGCTGCTCCCGTCGCTGTTGCCGCTGGCCCTGCTGCCGACGCCGGTGGCGGCGAAGCACAGACCGAGTTCAACGTCGTGATGACGAGCTTCGGCGAGAAGAAGATCAACGTGATCAAGGCCGTCCGCGCCATCGTCCCGGGCCTCGGTCTCAAGGACGCCAAAGCACTCGTCGAGGGAATCCCCGCGACCATCAAAGAGGCCGTGTCCAAGGACGAGGCCGAGGAAGCAGCGAAGGCTCTCAAAGAAGCCGGCGCTGACGTCGAGGTCAAGTAAACCTCGCGCCCCCGAGCCACCGCCGCTGCGGACGGTGGTTCGGTTCCTTTTTGTCGCTCGCCAAGCTCGTTTTCGACCCAAATCTGGGCGAAAACGGGCGCGGCGGGCGGCGCCGCAGACGGGCTCCGGCCCCGGGGGATCAAACCCCATGCTCGGACGACATTCGACGCCTCAATCCCTCGCCGTACTCCAGCGCCCCAAAACCTTCGGCCACATGAGCTCCCACGCCCCAGCGGCACCGGGACAGACGATGGGCCAACCACGGGGATGATTCGGACAACACGGCAGAAAAGTCAGGAAGCACGATGCCGCAGGTCATTCAGAACAACTTCAGAGTCCGCAAACACTTCGGAAAGCTGAAGAAGATCATTGAGGTTCCGAACCTCATCGACATTCAGAAACGGTCGTACGACAAGTTTCTGCAGCGCGAAGTCCCCGTGGACGAGCGCGAAGACATTGGCCTGCAGGCGGTCTTCAAGAGCGTCTTTCCGATCAAGGACTTCGGAGAGACCAGCTCGCTGGAGTTCGTCAGCTACGCGCTCGATCGCCCCAAGTACGACGAGGACGAGTGTCGCGCCCGCGGCATGACATTCGCGGCACCGATCAAGGTCGTTGTCCGTCTGGTCGTGTGGGACGTCGACGACGAGACCGGCACCCAGTCCATCCGCGACGTCAAAGAGCAGGAGGTCTACTTCGGTGAGATCCCGCTGATGACGCAGCACGGTACGTTCATCATCAACGGGACCGAGCGGGTCGTCGTCTCCCAGCTGCACCGCAGCCCGGGCGTGTTCTTCGACCACGACCGCGGCAAGACGCACAGCTCGGGCAAGAAGCTGTTCAGCGCCCGCGTGATCCCGTATCGCGGCAGCTGGCTCGACTTCGAGTTCGACCACAAGGACTTCATCTACGTCCGTATTGACCGCCGCCGGAAGCTTTACGCGACCGTGCTGTTGCGGGCGCTCGGGTACACGACCTCCGAGCTTCTCGACTACTTCTACTCCAAGGAGACCGTCGAGCTGGAGGCCGTTGATGGCGAAGTCGCTGCTTTCCGAGCGGTTGACTACGACCTCATCGGCGGACAGCGGGCTCCGCACGACATCAAGGACCCCAACTCGGGCAACACCCTCGTCAAGAAGGGTCGCAAGATCTCGCGCGCGCACATCAAGAAGATGCGCAACGCCGAGATTCGTCGGCTTCCCCTCGACCTCGAGGAGTTGGTCGGCAAGGTCGCGGGCGAAGACGTCATCGACGAGAACACCGGTGAGGTCCTCCTCAACTGCAACGAGGACATCACCGAGGAGCACATCATTCGGCTTCACGAAGCCGAGGTGAAGACGTTCCGGACGCTCTTCATCGACGACTTCAACGTCGGGCCGTTCCTGCGCAACACCCTGCTTCAGGACAAGCTCACCAGCACCGACGAAGCCATCCTCGAGATCTACCGTCGTCTGCGTCCGGGCGATCCTCCGACGATCGACACCGCGAAGAATCTCTTCGAGTCGCTGTTCTTCCGTCCCGACCGTTACGACCTGTCCACCGTTGGTCGTCTGAAGCTGAACCACAAGTTCAACATCGACGAGGACCTCTCCACGCAGGTCCTGACCACCCGCGACATCCTCGAGACGGTCAAGTACCTGGTCGAGCTTCGCAACGGCCGCGGCCAGACCGACGACATCGATCACCTCGGCAACCGCCGCGTTCGCGCGGTCGGTGAGCTGATGGAGAACCAGTACCGCATCGGTCTGGTTCGTATGGAGCGCGCCATCAAGGAGCGCATGAGCATGTCCCAAGAGATGGACGCCCTCATGCCCGCCGACCTGATCAACGCCAAGCCGGTTTCGGCGGTGGTCAAGGAGTACTTCGCGAGCAGCCAGCTCTCGCAGTTCATGGACCAGACCAACCCGCTGTCCGAGGTCACGCACAAGCGTCGTCTCTCGGCCCTGGGACCCGGTGGTCTCACCCGTGAGCGCGCTGGCTTCGAGGTTCGCGACGTTCACTCGACGCACTACGGTCGTATCTGCCCGATTGAGACGCCGGAGGGTCCGAACATTGGACTCATCGCGTCGCTGTCCACCTACGCGCGCATCAACGAGTTCGGCTTCATCGAGACGCCGTACCGCTCCGTTGATGGCGGCACCGTGGGCGGCGAGGTTGCCTACTACTCCGCGCTGGAGGAGATGGGCCACTACATCGCGCAGGCCAACGCCACGGTCAACGACAAGGGCAATCTCTCCGAGGAGCAGATTCAGTGCCGCCAGAACGAAGAGTTCGTGTCGGTCGGCCCTCAGGAAGTGACCCTGATGGACGTCTCGCCGAACCAGCTGGTGTCGGTCGCAGCGTCGCTCATCCCGTTCCTCGAGCACGATGACGCCAACCGGGCGCTCATGGGTTCGAACATGCAACGGCAGGCCGTTCCGTGTCTTCGTCCCGACGCACCGCTGGTCGGTACCGGGATGGAAGCCCACGTCGCACGTGACTCCGGTACCACCGTGGTGGCCGGACGCGACGGCATCGTGGACCAAGTCGACGGTGGTCGCATCGTGGTCAAGCCGGTTGCCGGGCGCGAAGAGACGCGCTCGATTCTCGGCGCCAAGCCCGACATCTACAACCTGGTCAAGTTCCAGCGCTCCAACCAGAGCACGGCGCTCAACCAGAAGCCGATCGTCCGCGTGGGCGACCGGGTGAAGAAGGGCGACGTCATCGCAGACGGCTCCTCCACCGAGCGTGGAGAGCTGGCGCTGGGCCAGAACGTGCTCGTCGCGTTCATGCCGTGGCAGGGCTACAACTTCGAGGACTCCATCCTCGTCAGCGAGCGACTCGTCCGCGAGGACGTCTACACCTCGATGCACATCGAGGAGTGGGAGTGCGTTGCTCGAGACACCAAGCTGGGCAAAGAGGAAATCACCCGCGACATTCCGAACGTCGGCGAGGAAGCGCTTCGCAACCTCGACGAGGCTGGAATCGTCCGTGTCGGTGCTGAGGTCGGTCCCAGCGACATTCTGGTCGGCAAGATCACGCCCAAGGGCGAGACTCAGCTGTCGCCGGAAGAGAAGTTGCTTCGGGCCATCTTCGGCGAGAAGGCGGGCGACGTCCGCGACACCTCGCTGCGACTGCCTCCGGGCGTCAGCGGTATCGTCATCGACGCGCGGGTCTTCGCTCGCAAGGGCGTCGAGCGCGACAGCCGAGCGCAGCAGATCGAGGACGCCGAGCGCGAGAAGCTGATCAAGGACCACCGGGACAACGTCAGCATCGTCTCCGACGGCTACTACAGCCGGATTCGCGAGATCCTCAGCGGTAAAGAGACGGCGGCCAAGCTCGTCGACGACGAGGGCATGGTCCTGTGCGAGTCGGGCATCAAGCTCGACCCCGCCAAGCTGGCGACCATTCCTCGCAAGCACTGGGAGAAGTTCTCTCTCACCACGGCCGAAGACACCGAGCTGGTCGAAGCGCTGGCCCGTCGCATGGAGAAGGACCTCGATGAAATCGAGACCATCTACCGCGAGAAGATCGCCAAGCTGACCAAGGGCGATGAGCTGCCTCCGGGCGTCATCAAGATGGTCAAGGTCTACGTCTGCATCAAGCGCAAGCTGCAGGTCGGAGACAAGATGGCCGGTCGGCACGGAAACAAAGGGGTCATCAGCCGGATCCTGCCCACCGAGGACCTCCCGTACCTCGAAGACGGCACCCCGGTCGACATCGTCCTCAACCCGCTGGGCGTCCCGTCGCGGATGAACGTCGGTCAGATCCTCGAGACACACCTCGGGTGGGCCGCACGCGAGCTGGGCAACCAGATCGACCGTTACATGCAGACCAACTTCAGCGCGGATGTCCTTCGCGGACAGCTGAAGAAGATCTTCGAAACCGAGCAGGCGCTCAAGTTCGTCGACACGCTCGGCGACGACGATGTCATCCGGTTCGCGGACAAACTGCGACGCGGCGTCCACATGGCCACGCCCGTGTTCGACGGTGCCTTCGAAGAAGAGGTCAAGGCCACGCTCGGCAAAGCGGGCCTCGACGGTCACGGACAAGCCATCTTGTTCGACGGCCGCAGCGGCGAGGCGTTCGAAGAGAACGTCACCGTCGGCATCATGTACATGCTCAAGCTCCACCACTTGGTGGACGACAAAATCCACGCACGCTCCATCGGGCCCTACTCGCTGGTCACCCAGCAGCCGCTCGGCGGCAAGGCCCAGTTCGGTGGTCAGCGTCTGGGAGAGATGGAAGTCTGGGCGCTCGAGGCCTACGGGGCCGCGTACGCGCTGCAGGAGCTTCTCACCGTCAAGTCCGACGACGTTGTCGGCCGGATGCGGATGTACGAATCCATCGTCAAAGGCCAGCCGACCATGCAGGCGGGTGTGCCGGAGTCATTCAACGTGCTTCTCAAAGAACTTCAGGCGTTGTGCCTGAGCGTTGAGATGCTCGAAGTGGACCTTGAGACCGGAGAAGTTCCGGGGCGTCACGACGCCATCGTGGCTGAATAGGAAGAGGTGATCAGATGAGGGATATTTTCAGTTTCTTCGAGAAGCCCAAAGAAGCCGCCGTCTTCAACGCGCTGCGCATCAGCATCGCCTCGCCCAAGATCATTCGGGATTGGTCGTTCGGCGAGGTCAAGAACCCGGAGACCATCAACTATCGGACGTTCAAGCCCGAGCGTGATGGCCTGTTCTGCGCCAAGATCTTCGGACCCATCAAGGACTACGAGTGCTTGTGCGGCAAGTACAAGCGGATGAAGCACCGCGGCGTCGTCTGCGAGAAGTGCGGCGTCGAGGTCATCCACTCCAAGGTCCGTCGTGAGCGGGCCGGTCACATCGACCTGGCCACTCCGGTCGCGCACATCTGGTTCCTCAAGAGCCTTCCGTCGCGAATCGGCAACGTGCTCGACATTCCCCTCTCGAAGCTCGAGAAGGTCCTGTACTGCGAGTCGTACATCGTCATCGATCCACGTGATTCGGGCCTCGAGGAGCGCGAGCTTCTCAGCGAGGACCGCTACGAGGAGCTGATCGACGAGCTCGGTCTCGACGCGTTCACGGCCGGCATGGGTGCCGAGTCGATCAAGGAGCTGCTCAACCGCATCGACCCCGTCGTCGAGGCGCGAAAGCTTCGCACCGAGATCGCAACGGCCACCTCCGAGGCGAAGCGCAAGAAGGCCGCCAAGCGTCTTCGCGTCATCGAGGCGTTCCGCAACAGCGGCAACAAGCCCGAGTGGATGATGCTCGACGTCATCCCCGTGCTGCCCCCGGACCTGCGTCCGCTGGTGCCGCTCGATGGAGGCCGGTTCGCGAGTTCCGATCTCAACGACCTGTACCGACGGGTCATCAACCGGAACAACCGACTCAAGCGCCTTCAGGAGCTTGCAGCACCGGAGATCATCATCCGCAACGAGAAGCGCATGCTTCAAGAGGCCGTCGACGCGCTGTTCGACAACGGTCGCCGCGGCAAGACGATCACCGGTCCCAACAAGCGTCCGCTCAAGTCGCTCTCCGACATGCTTCGCGGCAAGTCGGGCCGCTTCCGTCAGAACCTGCTCGGAAAGCGCGTCGACTACTCCGGTCGTTCGGTCATCGTCGTGGGTCCCGAGCTTCGTCTGCACGAGGTCGGTCTNNGTGCTGATCGAGGGCAAAGCGATTCAGCTTCACCCGCTGGTGTGCACCGCCTACAACGCCGACTTCGACGGCGACCAGATGGCTGTGCACGTTCCGCTGTGCATCGAGGCGCAGATGGAAGCCCGCGTGCTGATGATGTCTACGAACAACATCCTCTCGCCCGCGCACGGCAAGCCGATCATCGTGCCGACGCAGGACATCGTCCTGGGCCTCTACTACATGACGCGTGAGCGCACCTCCGCCTTCGGAAGTGCCAACGACCCCAAGAAGGACAACTTCATGGTTGGCCACTACGGGTCGCCCAAAGAGGTCCGCATGGCGTACGACCACGGGGCTGTCCACCTGCAGGCGCGCATCATGTGCCGCATCAAGAGTGGGCAGGAGATGGTCGAAACGACCGTCGGCCGCGTGCTGCTGTACGAAGGAGGGGTTCCGACCACGCTGCCCTTCGACCTGTTCAACCGAGCGTTGGGCAAGAAGCCGCTCAACGAGATCATCGACGTCTGCTACCGGACGTGTGGTCAGAAGGCGACCGTCCTCATGGCGGATTACCTCCGAAGCACCGGGTACTCCGAGGCGACGAAGGCCGGCATCTCGATCTGCATGGATGACATGATCATCCCGGATCAGAAGCACACGCTGCTCGGCGATGCGTTCGAAGAGGTCAAGCGCATCTCCAACCAGTACGCCGATGGTCTGATCACCTCGGGCGAGCGCTACAACAAGGTCATCGACATCTGGGCCACGGTCTCCGAGCAGATCGCCAACGCCATGATGGACGAGATCTCGTTCGCGGAGTTCGAGAACCCCGAGGGCGAGAAGGTTCGCACCCCGTCGTTCAACTCGATCTTCATCATGGCCGACTCCGGCGCTCGTGGATCGCGTCAGCAGATGCGGCAGCTCTCCGGAATGCGCGGCCTGATGGCCAAGCCGTCGGGGGAGATCATCGACCAGCCGATCACCACGAACTTCCGTGAGGGGCTGACGGTGCTTCAGTACTTCATCTCCACGCACGGTGCGCGGAAAGGACTGGCCGATACGGCGCTCAAGACCGCCAACTCCGGGTACCTCACCCGTCGTCTCGTCGATGTCGCCCAAGAAGCGGTCATCACCGAGTTCGACTGCGGGACCATTCAGGGGCTGGAGATCGAAGCTCTGGTCGAGGCCGGCGAGGTCATCGAGCGTCTCAGCGACCGAATTCTCGGCCGTACCGCGCTGGAGCCGGTCTACGTGCCGGGTTCGGACGAGATCATCTGCGACGAAGGCGAGCTCTTCGACGAAGCGCGGGTTATCGCAGTCGAGGAAGCTGGCATTCAGCGCGTTCGTATCCGTTCGGTCCTCACCTGTGAGGCACTGCGGGGCGCGTGTGCTCGCTGCTACGGTCGCGACCTGGCACGCGGTCACCTCGTCGACGTCGGCGAGGCGGCTGGCATCATCGCGGCGCAGTCCATTGGGGAGCCGGGTACGCAGCTCACCATGCGGACGTTCCACATCGGTGGTGTCGCCTCCGGTATGCAGTCGCTGCAGACCTCGCTCGAGGCGCGCTTCGGCGGCAAGATCACCTTCGAGGACCTCTCCGCAGTGGAGCGCGACGACCACCAGGTCGTCATGAACCGCCACGCTCGGGTCATCCTGCTCGACGAGCGGGACCGTCCTCGCGAGGAGTACGACCTCAACTACGGCGCCAAGTTGCTCTGCAAAGAGGGCGACACCGTTGCACCGGGAGCGACGATCTCGGAGTGGGACCCGTACTCCATTCCAATCGTCTCCGAGGTGACCGGTACCGTCGAGTACGGCGACATCGTCGAGGGCGTGACCATGCAAGTCCGCGTGGACGAGCAGACCGGCCACAGTGCGATGGTCATCCAAGAGAGCCGCGACGCAGATGCCCGTCCGCGCCTGGTCCTCAAGGATGCCAACGGCGAAGTGGCCATCTACGATGGCCGCGAAGCTCGGTACTTCCTCCCCGTCGGTTGTTCCTTCAGCGTGACTGAAGGTCAGTCCATCGAAGCCGGTGAAGTGCTGGCCAAGATGCCGCGCGAGACCACGAAGACCAAGGACATCACCGGTGGTCTTCCTCGCGTCGTCGAGCTCTTCGAAGCTCGGACTCCGAAGGACCACTCCATCGTGGCCGAAACCGACGGCGTCGTGTCGTTCGGCAAGGACAAAGGTGGCAAGCGCCGCATCATCGTCACCCCCGAGGGCGGCGAGCCGCGCGAGTACCTGGTGCCCAAGGGCCGTCACCTACAGATCCGCGAGGGCGACCGTGTCCGCGCCGGTGAAGCACTCATGGACGGTCCGTCCAACCCGCACGACATCCTGGCGGTGCTCGGAGAGAAAGCGCTTGCGCGCTACCTCCTCGACGAGGTCCAGCAGGTCTATCGACTGCAGGGCGTGAAGATCAACGACAAGCACATCGAGGTGATCATTCGCCAGATGATGCGTCGGGTGAAGATTCGGGATCCGGGAGACACCAACTTCCTGGCCGATGACCACGTCGAACGTCAGATCTTCCAGCAGGAGAACAACCGGGTCAGCTCGCTCGGGGGTCAGCCGGCAACCGGGCAAGCACTGTTGCTCGGCATCACGAAGGCCTCTCTGTCGACGGAGTCGTTCATCTCGGCGTCCTCCTTCCAGGAGACGACCAAGGTCCTCACCGAAGCCGCACTGCAAGGCAAGATCGACTACCTGCGGGGCCTCAAGGAGAACGTCATCATGGGACGTCTCATCCCGGCGGGAACCGGCCTGGCGGTCTACGACCGGCTCACCATTCAGAGCGACGACCTCACCGCCGAGGAACTCGCGGCCGAGCCCACCGCGCGCCGACAGACGGAGCGCGACTTGATGAACATCCCTGACTAGTTCGTCGCTGCGGGGCTGACTCCGCAGCGCTCTCCCGGCCCCGGGCGTCCAAATCGGGCATCTAGGGACGGGACCTCGAGGGGAGTCGCTGTTGCGGCTCCCCTTTGTCGTGGTTCGTGTTCGCCCCCGAGCTTCTGGAGGTGATTGCACCTAGGGATACCCCCTATGCGAAAGCAAGCCCTGCTATCGTCCGGGGATGCCGTTGGGCGTTCCGGTCGCCGGACTTCTTGTCGCCTTGATCGCGCCGGCCCCGCTCCCCCTCGATCCGGAGCCGGAAGCTCCGCACTCGCCCGCGAGCGCCGCGGACCTGGAAGCGGAGGCGCTGTACAACGCCGGCGTCGAGCGGTTTGAAGGCGGGGATTTTGCGGCAGCGCTCGCGCCGCTCGAGGCGTCGTTGGCACTCCTGGAGGATGCAAACACCCGCTACGCGTACGCGCAGACCCTCAATCGGCTCGGCCGCTGCCCGGAGGCGGTGCGGGAGTACGACCGGCTTCTCGGTGTGGTGCCGGAGGGGAGCGACGCTCAACGGGTGCTGGAGGGGGCGGTGCGGGCATGCGCGGCGCAAATGGCTGCGACGCTGACCGAGGCGGAGGCGCAGGAAGAGGAGAAACGGGACCAGACATCACCGCCCCCTGCTGTACTTCGGCTTCCCGTGCCCGACCCTGCGCCGGTGGGCGACGACCCTGGCCGCAGCTGGCGTCGCGGGGGGATGGCAGCGATGGCAGTGGGCGGGGTGAGTATCGTGGCTGGGGGAACGGTGGCGGCGTACTACGGCGTGCGCGGCCGGGAATTCTCGAACAAGCTGGCCGTGTCTCTGGACGAGCAAGACGCCGCAGGGTGTGGACCCAACGAGTCGACGTCCGAGTGCGGCCGGATCGATGGGGAGATCCTGGCCTGGCGGGAGAATGGCGATCGCGCGAACCGATACGCGCTCCTCAGCGGAGTTGTCGGAATCGGTTTCGGGCTCACGGCAGTTGTTGTCGGGGCTCTGGTCGTACGCGAGGGGACGGTGCGGACGGATCGCTGGCGTAGCGAGCGGCCATCCGTGGCCTTCGTCGCAGCGATGACCGGAGGGACGCTCGTCGGACGGTTCTGAATCTTGCCATTCCGGCGGTGGACGAAGCCGGGGGCACGTGAGCCGGTATGAGGAGCGGGTGTGGACGGAGAGCCGGACGAACAGGCGCTCTTCACATGTGCCGGATGTAGCCGCGGAGCTGGGTGGCGTCGAGTTGGTACTCGTCGGCCATCTCGACAGACCACGCTGGGGCTCGAGCGAGGAGCAGCTTTCTGGCGAGGCCACGGCCGACGACAACACACCCGAGAAGTGGGCCGAGGAACAGGGCGCCGTAGGCAGCGCGTGGGAGCAGGCCCACGCGGTCGAGCACGGCCCACGCGGTCAGCAGGCCGATGGCGATCCCTGTCAGGACGGAGATGAGCCCACAGACGACGTGAATCGTCCGTGCTCGCTTCGCGAGCCGTCGAATCGCGATGTCCTCAAAATCGAGTGGCTCGCTGTCCGCCATTGGGCCTGAGCGACGGTACACCGGCGTCGCGCTCAGCTCCACGGTCGCTGCGCGAGGGGGCAGGTGCACCGACCCTGCAGCAGTCGCTCGGCTCAGGCCCGGGAGAAGTACCCCAGCCCGGTCAGCATCGAGAGCACGCCCGCGATGTCTTCACGCGCGAGGTGTTTGTCGCTGAACTCCCGCGACAAGGCATCCGCGGAGGTCGTTTCACAGGTCTGCAAGGCGGCGAGAAGCCGGGTCGCGGCCGGCTGGCTTCCACGGTCCGGCCAGTCAAACGTGCGACCGCAGACTCCGACGATGAGGTCGTCGTCGTGGCACTCGAACGCGAGACGGGCGTGGGGCCTCCGGGTGAGTGTTTCGGTGGGCGAGACTTCGAGGCTGTCGTCCACCATGGGCAGTCCGGTGCGACCGCCGAGGGTGGCCACTTCGAGGCCCGCGACGACGTCTGCGCGGGGACGAGGGGCGGTCCGGTCGATGACGAGGCTCAATCCCATGGATGGTCCGGTCGCTTCAAACCCATGCACATGCGTCCCCGGCCAGAAGACGATGTCGCCGGGTTGGGCGTCGACGGTCAGCTCGGCGCGGCGGGTGGGGGCGATCCGGCCGTTGGGGTCTTCGATCCAGGCGGCGTCCTCGGCGTTGAGCGTGAGCCCTTCCCAGAATGACCCGCGACGTTCGCCTTCGAGGACGAACTGAAACACGCACTCCTGATGAGGATCGAGGTGAAACCCGAACGGCGTCCGGCGGTAGTCGCCGAAGAACGCGTTGTATCGGTAGCTGCGAGGACCGGTCCGAGCCAACGTTGGCGCGAGCAAGGCTTGCAAGCGGTCGAGCGCATCCCATGAGGCGCATTCGAGATGCGGCGCCATGACGCCGAAGTCGTCGCCGAGCTCGGGCCGCATGGCTTCGACCCAGGCCTCGAAGCTTGGGTGTGCATCGGTCGGAACGAAGGGGGAGGGGTCCAGGAGCACCCCGCCCCCGCGATACAGCTCGATCGGTCGCTCGGGCGCGGGGGAGGTCGGTTCACCGGACGGCGCAGGAGAGAGCCCCCAGCTGCGTTTCACGGCGTCGATCTTGCTCGCCGCGGGCGAGCAGCTGCTCGGAGGATGGACCGTTCGCACCCACTCGAAGACCTCTTGAGTGCCAAAGGGCATCTGGGCGTTGCGGAGGACCGCAGGCACTCCATCGTCGAACAACTCGAGCAGCGCATCGGCGAGGGCGGAGAATGCATCGCTCGAGGGAGGTGTCGGCGCGGTCATGGGACACGCCATACCCGACCGGGAGCAGGAGCGCGAGTGTTCCCGGGCGACCGAGAGCAGGAGGGGCTCTACGGCCTCCGGCGTTGGGTTCACGCGGCGTCGTCGGCGGGCGGCACGGGTCGCGAGTCGTCGCGTTGGCGGCGACGCCACAGGACCCAAGCCAACAGGCTGAAGCCAGCGAACACCGGGACCAAGACCTCCACCCACGCGGAGGTCAGCAGAGACGTGCGGATCAAGCTGCCGTGCTCCTCTCGGCTGACCGGAAGCGCGTCACCGACGGATGCCACGTGGTGGAGCACGCTGATCGGCAGGCTCGCCGTCGGAATCTCCTGGTGGCACTCGACGCACAGGTTGCGCCGGTCCATGTGCTCGCGCTGCTCGGCGGTGAGCGGCCCAGAGCCGCGGAAGTGACTGCCGACCGTTTGAATCTGTCGGCCGGTCGCGTCGAGCACCGCGGACCAAGCTCCCTCGAGTCCCTTCACTTCGGGGCGCTGAACCTGGGCCCCCTGCGGCAGGACCGTGCCGTCGGCGGTCTGTAGATCGACGGTGAGTCCATCTGGGGTCAGCCGGGTCCCGCCGAACCCGAAGCCCATTGCCTTGGCGGAGCCGTGGCAGGACTCGCAGCTGCGTGCCTTGCCGATGGTGTGCGGCTGCAGGGGGGACATGTCGCTGCCAAGCTGACCTTCGGGACCGGCTCCTTCGGTGCCGGGGGGCGTCCGGAAAATCTCGTTGCTGATCTGTTCCTCGCCGTTCGCATCGATGAGGGTCACGGAGACTTGGCAGCCGGGAACGATCGGGGAGACACGACCCTCACCGTTGACACCCAGAGCCGGGTCCTCCCAGCGGAGGTAGGAGCGTTTCTCGGTGATCTCGCCCGCCAGCCAAGTCTCATAGCTGGACTCGTCGGGGTCCGCGGCGTGCTCGGGTTCGAGGTGTTTGCTGCCCGCGGCCACCCAGTCGAACGAGCGCTTGCCCTCGCTGTAGTCCACCTTCACGTGGCAGCCGTAGCACTGGGGCGCCCACGAGGCGTGGCAGCTGTAGCACTCCATGGTGCCGACGTGTTTCGGTGTGTTGACCATCGCGACGACAGCTTCGGGGCTCATCTGTCCCGTCTGCAGGGACTGCTTGAGCGGATCCATGCGAAGGTCCCGACCGGCGGCGGTGTGCACGATGACCGCGTTGCCATCGCGGACCACGTCGGGCATCGGGTTGCCGCGCGCGGTCACGAGGTACCCATCGCGGACCGGGTTGATGCTGCCCGCTTCGAGGTGCTCGGGAACCGCGTCCAGCACACCTCGACCGGGTCCCTGTGCTTCACCTGCTTCGTTCTCGTCGCCCCATCCAAGCGGAAGCTCCCACGGGTACGCTTGCGGTGTGCCGTGGCAGTCCGAGCACTCGATCTCGACCATGCCGAGGTTGGTGCCGGATAGAAAACGGTCGCCGTGTACGTCGCCGGAGCTGTGGCAATCCTGGCACAGCATCCCGGCCTTGTAGTGCACGTCCTGCTCCATCGCGAGGTAGTGCTTGCTGTGAAGTCCTGGCTGTCCGCCGCCGCCCTCGGTGTACGGCGAGTCCCATGCCGACTCCATCAATCCTTGGTACGAGACGCCGATGCGTTTGCCCCGGTTGTGGCAGGTCGTACAGGTCTCGACCGGAATGCCAGCGTAGGTGACTCCGTGCACGGTGACCGGAGCATCGCGGGTGCCTTGAAGACGGTGAACCAGCGGACGTCCCGTTTTGTTGGGCCCGAGGCTGGTGTCCGAGCCTTCGTAGCGGCCCTCGTTTCCGTAGGGCATGTGGCAGGCCCCGCACCCCATGCCGCGGTAGTCACCCCGGCGGGCCCGACCCTTCACGCCCAAGTGGCAGCGCTGGCACTCGGCTCGGATGTATGTGAAGGCTGCGTTGCGTGGGTCATCCAACGCGTGTCCCTGCGGGGCAGCAGGAACCGGTTGGTGCTCGGAGACGAAGATGCCCGGGTGTGCGGCCGACTTCTCTTCCATGTAGGCACGGTAGGCATCCGTACCGAGACGGGCGTGCGGGTCCTCGGGGTTCTTCGTCGCGTAGTTGCCCCAAACGTGGTCGTAGCCGTCGTCGGCAGGGGTTCCAAAGGACCACGTGGTGCCTTGAATCTTGCCAGCCTCGGTCATCATGAGGCTGTTGTGCTGCGCCGCGACGAGCTCTTCGTGGCAGCGCCCGCACGTCTTGGCGTTGATCCACGGCGAGGCAGGATCGGCGTAGAACTCGTCCGGGCCGCCGTCATCGACCAGGGCCGACGTCGCTCCGCTGTGGGCCTGGGGCGCTGTCACGCCGTTGGGCGTGCCGCCGTGACAGATCGTGCAACCGTCGGCCTCTCCCACCTCGACGCCGAGGGCCATGACGGCTTTCATCATGCCGCTGTCGTAGGCGCGAATTGGCTCGATGCCCGCGTGACATCCTGCTCGGGTGCAGCCTTCACCGGACCACGTCGGCGGGTCCGCGGGTTGAAGGTCCGTCTGTACGAGCACCTCTGCGGAGGGGGCCTGTTCGGCCGACGGTTCGCATCCCACGACGGAAAACCCGAGCAGACCCACGAGAACGGGGAGCCAGGCGAGTACGTGTCGGAGTCCGCGCACGAGCGGAGAGTACAGCGTACCCACGGGATCGGGCGCGCCTGCCCCTGTGTCGCGCGGGTCGGTCGCGAGGAGCCGCCTGCTAGACTTCATCCGTTGCGGGGACGAGGTTGAATGGGGTGGACGTCAACAGGCCTGGCAGTCGCGACGTGGCGGCTTGTGGCTCTGCTCGCTGCGCCGACCGGAGCCGACGATGTTGTTGTTCTGGAGTGGTCCGCTCCCGCGACGTGTCCTACGAGCGCCGAGGTCCTGGCGCGAGTCGAAGTCGGCCCTGCGCCGCATCCGGTCCTCGCGCAGGCGGAAGTCGCTCAGAGCGATGGCGGGTGGTTCCTACGGCTGCGCATTGAAGGATACGGGGGCGAAGATGTTCGCGAGCTCGAGGGGGAGTCCTGCGAGGCTCTGGCCGACGCGGTGGCGCTGCTGATCCAGCTCGGGACGGGCCCGGAACCCGAGACCGGTGCTCGCGTGACCGAGCTGCAACCCGCAGCTGAGCCGCGGGCCTACAATGGGCCCTCGCACGTCGAGGCTCCGCCGCCCGCTCCCACGCCAGTGGCGGTGCCCCCTCGACCCGTCCACGAGGACCTGAAGAGGCCAGGGCCGGTATCGTCTTCTGACGGAGCGACCGAGCTCGCGCTCCACGTACGGGCGGTCGGTTTGGCGCAGTTCGGCGGATTGCTGCCAGGGACGGCTGCCGGGGGAGCGGGCGTCGCGACAGGGATCACGATTCCGTGGGTTCGTGCCGAGGTCCGGGGCACCTACGTTGCGCCCCGGGAGCTGAAGGACTCGGAGAACCCAGGGGTGGGAATCCGCGTCGACGGGTGGACGGTCGGCGGGTCGGGCTGCGGGGTCTGGGACGGTCACCGCCTTTTCGTTCCAGGGTGTCTCGGAGCACAGCTCGGGCGGACCCGCGCGTCCTCATTCGGCCTCCAGCAGGACGGGGTTGGCCGGGGTCTCTGGGCACAGGCTGTCGCCGATGTGGGCTTGGGGATCCGGTTGAGCGACCGGGTGGCCGTGGTCGGAGGTGCCGAGGTGGCGGTCTCACTTCGACGTCCGCGGTTCCACGTTCGAGGGTTCCCAACGCTGTTCCAGACCGGTGCGGCCGCGGGTCGTGTGTTCTTGGGTGTGGAGCTTCATCTGGGGCGACGAGGGGGGCGGGGCTCCCGCGTGTAGTTCCGCAGGTTCGCGTGACAGGATGGACGACTCCCGGAGACTTAGAGAAGAGCCGGTGAGCACATTGCACATCTCTCCATCGACCGCGCCGACACGGTTCGCCGCCCCACAGGCATTTGAGACGATCTACGAGGCCCACTTTCGCTTTGTGTGGTCCACGCTCCTGCGACTCGGGGTTTCGCGTCATGCTGTCGAAGACGCGGCGCAGGAGACGTTTTTGGTGGTGCACCGACGGCTCGGTGACTTCGAGGGGCGGGGCAGCCCCCGGGCATGGCTGTTTGGCATCGCCCGCCGGGTCGCGTTCCGGGTGCGGCGCTCCCAGGACCGCCGCCGAAGGAAGATCTCCGCTCTACGGGCCGAGCGTCGGTACGCGACGCCTTTGGACGACGCGGTGGCCGAGCGTGAACTCAGCGCCCTGCTGCTCGAGGCGTTGGACGAACTCGACGATGAAAAGCGTGTCGCGCTGACGCTGCACGTGTTCGAGGACATGAGCGGTCCGCAGGTTGCGGCAGCCTTGGGCCTCAAGGTCGATACCGCGTACTCCCGCATCAAGGCGGGGCGACGCGCGCTCAAGCGAGTCCTCGTGGAGCGAGGCGTCGAGGCTGACCTCGGCCGCCTGGTGCGGGCGACTCGGAAGCAGACACGCCCTGGGCCCGACGCGAAGGTGCGCGTGGCGGCGATGCTTGCGGCGCCGGGGCTGAATCCCTTCAGCCCAGCGATTGCCGGGCTGCCGTGGAAGGCCATCGCTCTGGCTGCGTCGGTCGGCGTGGTGTCGGTCGTGGGGATGGACCGACTCCGGCCACCATCGTCCGTGTCCCAACGAGGAGCGCCGACTGCTCTCGTGGTGACCAGCGATGACGCACCACGTACGGCGGCGGTCTCGAGTCCAGTGCAAGCTCAACCCAGTGAGGTCCGAGCACCGGCGCTCGGGAGCCCAGCGCGGCGTCACACCACAACTCTCCGTGGGCAGGCACGACACGCGCCGCCAAGGCCCAGGCCCGATCCGGAGCCCAGTACGGCCACTGACTCCGCTTCGGTCGGACTCCGTGCAGAGGTCGCACTGATCGAGCAGGCCACGACCGCTCTGCGGCGCGATGACGCTTCGACTGCGCTGTCCATCCTCGCCGAGCACGCGAAACGGTTTCCCTCCGGGCAGCTGGCAGGGGAGCGTCGCGCGTACCGAGCCGTTGCGCTGTGCTCGGCCGGCAAGATGCACCAGGGACGAGCGGAGGCGCGTTTGTCTCGTGCCGCAAAACCCTCCAGGTCCCTCGCAGCCTGGCTCGATTCGGCCTGCGGCCTTTCGCGCTCGCCAGGAGCAACCCGATGAGTCGTGGACGTTTTTTCTCCGCGCATGACAGAGGGCGGTTGAGCCGGAGAACTCAAAGGTCATGAACATGCTTCGCTTGTCTGCCTATTCCACTGTGATCCTCTGCCTTGGTCTTCCCGGCTGCGATGCGGGCAGCGAAGAAGTGACCGCGACCGTTACTGAGTCGGCTACAGAAAGCGTGGGCACGACCAGTGTCGACACCGAGGGGGCGGGGTCGACGGCCGATACCGAAGGGTCCACGACGGTCGACGAAGGGTCCACGACGGTCGACGAAGGGTCCACGACGGTCGACGAAGGGTCCACGACGGTCGACGAAGGGTCCACGACCATGGATGAGAGCTCGACTGGCGGCCTCGAGGTCGCGTGCGGGTGGCGTGTCAGTTCGAGCGACGCCGAGCTTCCGGGTGGGGTCGGGACGTTTCCTGTCGCTCTGGCCACGTGCTCCGAGGAGTCTGGAGTCCGTCTCAAGTTCCTCAGCGACGGAGGGGCGTCTTGCGAAGATCCGAACGCGACACCAGGGTGTGATGATGCGTATGAAGGCATCACCCTCACGTTGGCGCCTGAACAGCTCGAAGCGGGCACCTACGACGTGGCCGAACTCGTGAGCTGGGTGGACCTGCAGGGTGGTGGAGGCGGCAAGGTCGACTGCAACTACATCGGGACGGGCGCCGACGGTGGCGAACTCATCATCTCCTCGGTGACGGAGACTGAGATCACCGGGTATGTGTCGGCGGCGGTGAACCTCGGGCCGGGCGACTCGGACTTCGTCTCCGGCCGCTTCACCGCATCGCTGTGCGGCGACCCTGGCTCCTGACCCAAGCCGCCTCGCGGTGACTACATGTTGCGGCGGTACTGGCCGCCGACTTTGTACAGCGCGTCGGAGAGCTGCCCCAGTGTGCAAACCTTGCAGGCCTCCATCAGGCTTTCGAAGGTGTTGCCATGTTCGACGGCGACGCGCTGAAGCTCGGCCAACGCGGCTCCGGCTGGCCCTTCGTTGCGCTGCTTGAACGCGTCGCGGCTGCTGATCGCGTACTCCTTCTCCTCGGTCGTCGAGCGGATCACCTCGTCGGGGATGATCGTCGGCGACCCCTTGGGGTCGAGGAAGGTGTTCACACCAACCACGGGGAGGTCCCCGTTGTGCTTGCGCGTCTCGTAGTACAGCGACTCTTCTTGGATCTTGGTGCGTTGGTACATCCGCTCCATCGCACCGAGCACGCCCCCGCGTTCCGAGATGCGGCGAAACTCCTCGAGCACGGCCTGCTCGACCAGGTCGGTGAGCTCTTCCACGATGAAGGAGCCCTGCAAGGGGTTCTCGTTGTTCGACAGGCCCAGCTCTTTGTTGATGATGAGCTGGATGGCCATCGCTCGCCGTACGCTCTCCTCGGTGGGCGTGGTGATCGCCTCGTCGTAGGCGTTGGTGTGCAGCGAGTTGCAGTTGTCCTGGATGGCGATGAGCGCCTGCAGGGTGGTGCGGATGTCGTTGAACCCGATCTCCTGCGCGTGCAAGGAGCGACCCGAAGTTTGGATGTGGTACTTCAGCTTTTGCGAGCGGGCGTTGCCGCCGTACTTGTTCTTCATCGCCTTGGCCCAGATCCGCCGGGCGACACGGCCGATGACCGTGTACTCGGGGTCGAGCCCGTTGGAGAAGAAGAACGACAGGTTCGGGGCGAAGTCGTCGATGTTCATGCCCCGGGAGAGGTAGTACTCGACGAAGGTGAAGCCGTTGGCCAGGGTGAAGGCGAGCTGGCTGACCGGGTTCGCCCCCGCTTCCGCGATGTGGTAGCCCGAAATCGAGACGGAGTAGAAGTTGCGAACCCCGCGGTCGATGAAGGATGCCTGGATGTCCCCCATCATTCGCAGGGCGAACTCGGTGGAGAAGATGCACGTGTTCTGCGCTTGGTCCTCCTTGAGAATGTCGGCCTGGACCGTGCCTCGGACGCGTTTCATGGCGTCCGCCTTGATTTTGGCATAGGTGTCCGCCTCGAGGACCTGGTCGCCGGTCACGCCCAGGAGCATCAAGCCCAGGCCGTCGTTCCCCTCGGGCAACTCGCCTTGGTAACGAGGCCGTGGCAGACCCTTGGCCGCGTAGATGCTGTCGATCTTGGCGTCGATCTCGGCCTGCGTGCCTTGCTCGCGGATCCACTTCTCGCACAGCTGGTCGACCGCGGCGTTCATGAAGAAGCCCAGCAACATCGGTGCCGGGCCGTTGATCGTCATCGATACCGACGTTCGGGGGTCCGTGAGATCGAAGCCGCTGTAGAGCTTCTTGGCGTCGTCGAGGTTGGCCACACTGACGCCGGAGTTTCCGACTTTGCCGTAGATGTCCGGTCGGTGATCGGGGTCCTCGCCGTAGAGCGTGACCGAGTCGAATGCGGTCGAGAGTCGCTTGGCGGGGAGTCCGGCCGAGACGTAGTGGAAGCGTCGGTTGGTCCGCTCGGGTCCACCTTCACCCGCGAACATCCGCGTGGGGTCTTCGCCTTCTCGTTTGAGTGGGAACACCCCTGCGGCGTACGGGAATGCCCCTGGCACGTTCTCGGTGAGGACCCAGCGGAGGATGTCGCCCCAGTCCTCATACTTCGGGAGCACGACTTTGGGGATTTTCAGATGGGAGAGCGACTCGGTGTACAGGTCCTGCTCGATGACCCGGTCGCGGACCTTGAACTGATACTTGGGCGCGGTGTAGCGCTCCCCGAGGTCGGCCCAGCCATCGAGCACGCCCCGGGAGTCGTGGTGCAGCTTGCTCCACAGCTCGTCGTAGCGAGCAACCAAGTCCTTTGCGTACTCGGGCTCGTCTCCTTGGCGGAGCACTTCGAGGGTCCCCCGCAACTGGTAGGCCTGGCGAGCCAGCGCGCACTGCTCATCCACGAAACGCGCGTAGGCGTCGCTCTGCTCCGCGATCTCGGCGAGGTAGCGGACTCGCTCGGGCGGAATGATGAACCGCTTCTCGCTCATGGCGTCGGTGACCTCGATCGAGGACTCCAGGGGCGCGGAGGTCTTCTGGGCGAGGAGGTCGACCAGCTTTCGGTACAGGTTGCTGGTGCCGGGGTCGCCAAACTGTGAGGCGATGGTGCCGAAGATCGGCAAGCTCTCGTCATCCGACTGAAACAGCTGGTGGTTGCGCTTGTACTGCTTTCGGACATCGCGAAGCGCATCGAGGGACCCGCGTTTGTCGAACTTGTTGATCGCGATGACATCGGCGAAGTCGAGCATGTCGATCTTCTCGAGCTGGGTCGCGGCGCCGTACTCGGCGGTCATCACGTACAGCGACGCGTCGGAGTGGTCCGTGATCTCGGTGTCGCTTTGGCCAATGCCCGAGGTCTCCACGATGATCAGATCGAACCCTGCGGCCTTGCAGACCTCCAGCGCCGAGCGGACATGCTTGGACAGAGCGAGGTTGCTCTGCCGGGTGGCCAGCGAGCGCATGTAGACCCGGTCGTTGTCGATGCTGTTCATGCGGATGCGGTCGCCCAACAGCGCACCACCGGTGCGTCGCTTGGAAGGGTCGACCGACACGATCGCGATGTGTTTGTCGCTGAAGTCGGCGAGGAATCGACGCACGAGTTCGTCAACCATCGACGATTTGCCCGCGCCGCCGGTCCCGGTGATGCCCAGTACGGGGCTGACCCGTGCATCGACAATCTTGCCGAGCTTGGCGGAGAGGGACTCGAACGTGTCCGGGTCGTTCTCGGCGATCGAGATCAGACGCCCCAGGACCTTGGGGTCCTTCTTGCGCAGGTCCGCGAGCGCATCGGCGGGCGGGGGCTCGGAGCATGCAAAGTCGCACCGCTCCAGCAGGTCGTTGATCATGCCTTGCAGGCCCATCGCACGGCCGTCATCGGGCGAGTAGATGCGCTCGATACCGTGGGCATGGAGCTCGTCGATCTCGGAGGGGAGGATGGTGCCGCCGCCCCCGGCGAAGATCTTGATCGACGCTCCCGCTTCCTGGAGCAGGTCGAACATGTACTTGAGGTACTCGACGTGCCCACCTTGGTACGAGGTGATCGCAATGCCTTGCGCGTCCTCTTGGATCGCGCAGTCGACGATCTCTTGGACGGAGCGGTTGTGACCCAGGTGGATGACCTCGGCACCCGAGCTCTGCAGGATCCGGCGCATCACGTTGATCGCCGCGTCGTGGCCGTCGAACAAAGAGGCCGCGGTGACCAAGCGAACATGGTTCGTTGGCCGGTAGGGCTCAGCGGGCTGGGAGTCCGTGGGAGCGGGAGACTTCGACTCGGCGGTGCTCACGACAGTCTCCAGGTACCTCAAACGAGGGGCCGGTGGCGATGAAGGGCCTCACGCACCGGACCGGAGACGAGGGGCGAATCGACTTGCACACCGGGCGGATCCGGCGGCGCGTTATCGTGGGAGGCATGAGATGGGCTGGCTTGGGGATCGTGTCGGTTGTGGCGGGCTGCACCACGCAGCCCCGCGAGGAAGGAAGCTCCGGTGGCGCACAAGGAACGTCCGCAGCCGAGGGATCCACGGGCAGCACGGCGACGGCGAGCGCGCCCGGAACGGGCGGGGGAGGCAGCGGGGCCGACGCGGATGCGACCGGCAGCTCGACTGGGGAGAACCTCAGCTGTGAGTGTGCGCCGGGGACCGAGCTCGTCTATGTGATCTCGGATGGCGGGGAGTTATGGACCTTCGACCCGATGACCAACGCCTTTGCGGTCGTCGGACCGATCGCTTGTGGCGGATTCCGTCCGTTCTCGATGGCGATCGGTCGAGACGGCCACGCGTTGCTGCTGTTGCTCGACGACATCCCGCACGCGGCGATCGCCAAGGGCCTGTTCTCGGTCGACATCAACGACCCCAGTGATTGCCAGGCGGTTCCCTATACCGAGGGGTTGTTCGGCGTCTTCGGAATGTCGTTCGTGGACAACCCCCCGCCGTCGACTTGCGAGCAGATGTTCGTGCACTCGTACAGCGGGCAAGGGCCGTTTGCGGAGGGGGAGGGCATCGGGATGTTGGGGGCGCTCGAGGATGACGGGGCGCTCCAGGTGGTCGGAACGACCAACTTCGACGGTGCTGAACTCGCCGGTACCAGCGCAGGACGGCTCTTCTCGCTCGCGGGCACGGACCCGGTGAAGCTCGTCGAGTACGATCGCGAGACTGCGGCGGAGCTGGACAGCCTCGAGGTGGTGGGGGTCAACAAGACCAGTGCCTCCGCGATGGCGTTCTACGGGGGCGACTTCTACGTCTTCACCGAGGGCGCCGCACCGGGCTGCGAGTCGTGCGTACAGCGGTCGTGTGGGGCGGAGCTTGCTGCGTGCGAGGCTGACCCGGACTGCGGTCCGGTCTACGAGTGCCTGTTGGCTTCGGGCGGGGATGGCTTTTCGGGATGCGAGGGAGACATCGAAGGCCCCGGCGGTCCACTGCGCGACTGCATGCTGGGGCAGTGTTCCGCGATGTGCAGCCCTGCGGACGTGGTCAGCCGAGTGACGCGTATCGACCACGACGATTCGGACGGGGGAGGGCAAGCGGTGTCCGTGCTCGACACCCCCGCGCCGATCCGAGTTGTTGGGGCCGCCTCCTCGACCTGCGTACCCGTGTTCGTGCCCTGACGCTGTGTTTTTGCTGCGCAGCCACCCATCGTCAAGTGTGACGCCATCCCTCTGACCCCCGGTCACGCGCTTGTAACGGAGGGCGTCCAGCATCGAATCCGCCGGCCGTCCGCGACGTTCGTAGTCCTCGTGACGAACATGATTCGACCCTCTTCGCTCGTGGCCACGTGGGGCCTGCTTGCGCTGTCCGGCTGTCAGCCGCCGGTCGTGCAAGCCCACATCGACCCGCACAGCGAGCGGTGCCAACCCTCGGACTCCGGGCTCGACGACAAGTCGGGGACCCTGACGGTCACGGGCACCGCGACGCTCGAGGTGACACCCAACGTCGCGGACGTGACCCTGGATCTCACGGCAACTGCCGCCAACCCCCGGCACGCCGTTGCGAAACTCCGGAGTCGGGAGGAGGCGATGCGGACAAACCTCGCGGAGGAGGGGATGGCCACGCAGGACATCGCGGTCTCGACGCTAACCCTCAGTCCAACGTCTCGATGGGACGCTGCGCGGCAGCGACAGATCCCGACGGGCTACGAGGCTCGGCTTCGGGTCACCGTTGCGACCGAAGACTTCTCCCAGATCCCCGCGGTTGTCGAAGCCGGGGCCAACGCGGGCGTCACCACGTCGACGACGACGTTTCGAAACACGGAAATGAGCGAGCTGAAGCGAAAGGTTCGGGACATGGCGTTGGATGCCGCCAAAGCTAAGGCCCGACAGTTCCAAGGCGCGCTCGAGCTGGAAGGTATGCGGGTGGTGGCGGTCTCCGAAGCGCCTTCGGGCATGGCATGGTCGGCGTACGGGCTTGGCTTCGACAACGCGATTGTCACAGCCAACGTGGCTGGAGTCGCCGGGCCCTCCGGGGGCGCTGTGCAGGCGCAGGCGCTTCCGTTGCAGCTTACGGTGACGATCGGCTACGCGCTGGGCTGAACCGACGCGACCGACGCAACCTTGCTTCGGGGCCCTACTCTGCGACCGCGGCTTGGAGCTCGCGGTGCGGGGCGGGGGCCTCGATGGCGCCCTGACTGTGCCCGACCTCGTGCAGCTCGCGGATCCCCGATTTGTCGAGAACGACGCGGAACCGCTCGTAACTCGGGGAGCCCGAGACGGCGCGAAGCACCATGACCACATTGACGTGATAGGACTTCGGGCACGTGACCTGCCGGATGCTCCCGGTCTTGGCGTCAAAGGTCTCGACGGTGCGAACCGGGTCGTCCATCCGCGCGAGGAGGCTCGAGACGTTGAAGCGGATGATGTCGTTGACGTCGAGCAGCCGGCCATGGTTGGCGGCGATACTCCGGCCCCGAAGCGTGATCTCCTTGACGTACTTCAGGATGATCTCGGGCTTGCTCTTCGGCTCGAGCACGCCGGTCGCATCGCCGTGGCGTGCGTCATAGACGGGACGAGGCACGGAGTCCGGATCCGTGAAGCTGAACATCTCGCGGCATCGCCCCACCTCTGCGTCATTGGCGGGGTCGCGGATCGTGACGCTGTAGTCCCACAAGAACCGGGAGAACTGCTGGTTGAAGTAGGTGCGCAGCCACTCCTTGATACGGTCTTTGAAGACGTAGGAGATCACCAGCGCGACCACGAAGGGGTAGCTGTTGATGCCGTAGCGGTTCTGACTCCAGATCGCAGCGACCGTGGAGAACAGCATGGCGACCGCTGCAGCGATGCCCGCTCCGATGTTGGTGATCCGGCGGCCGACGGTCTGCTTGGTCATGTCCAAGAACAGCACCGAGCTCATGAACTTCTTCAAGGCGCTGTTGCGGTGCACGTAGCGGGCGCTGCCGCGGACTCCGTCGATGATGCTGTCGTAGCCCGCACCTTTGCGGTGGGCCTGCTCGGCGAGGACACGTTCGACGATCTTGGCGCGACTCGCCTCGCATGCCTCTCGGACCGCCGGGTTTTCGTCGAGCGCCGCGACGAACCGGGTGAAGTAGCGCTCGACGCTGAGGCTGATGAACTCGTCGGCGTATGCGAACAGTTCTTGAATCCATGCAGCGCGGCGAGGGAGGACGAAGTCGGCTCGATACCCTCGGAACCGCTCGAGGACTGCAGAGACGTCTTCGGCGAGGCGAAGGGCGAGCCTGTCGATGTCCTCGACGAGGACGGAGCGATGCTGTGCGCGTCCGGTGAGTGCGCTGACACGGTCGCGCAACACACTGACTTGGTCTCGAACGCCGACCTTGACCAAGCAGCCGAACAAGCGGACTTCGTGACCGAGGCCGCCGTCGAGGTCGGGGGTTGTGTCCCGCCCGATGGTCGGCATCTGCTCGAGCATCTGGTTGAGCGGGGAGCTGTCGTTGGTTTCGTCAGCGAGGGCCCGCAGGCTGATCGTCGGGGTCTTGAAGCGGATGTAGGCTTGGATGTCGCTGTAGAACTGCTCACGCCGATACGAGTGCGGGTCCACGCCGAGGCTTCGTGGCAAGAACAGGTAGGTCTCCACCACGTAGCGACTGCGGCGGCCCGTGGGGTCGATCGCGTAGTCGAGTTTGACCTCGAACTGGTTGTCGTCGTGGACGCCAATTCGAGAGTCGATGAGTTCTTCAGGTTCAAGCAAAGCGGAGCCGTTCTTCGTAGTGTTACAGGAATGTCACAGAGCGCAAGTCCTTGATTCGGAACCTGATCTTGGAATCGTCGCGACGATGCGTTCGTAGCGCGGACGAGGCGAGTGTCGTGAGGCGCGAAAACGCGCGTGGAATGACGCGCTCCAGTCGGTCGGAACGCGCACTTCTTGCCGGCGTCACGTGGCCCTCTAGCGGTCGTAGGGCGCCCTGCGCGACCGAATCGTCGGCCGACGGTGCCGGACAAAACCGCGTCCCATCACGGCCTCGCGCCGCGACGTCGACCCCACCGGGGACGCCACTCCTTCACGGGTTTCAGCGTCGAAACAAACCGCATTTCCGCAGCCGATTCCTACTCGGCGTCGCGGTTTTTTCCCACCGACTCTGCGGGTCGGCGGCGCAGCAGGGGGCGGGCGGCGTCACACAATGCGCGGACTCGGGAAGCGTCGACGGGCGCCCGGACTTGGCCGCCGTGCTTGAACGCCGTGCCAACGATCGCCCCGTCGCACAGGGGAGCGAGCATCGCGGCGGACTCCACGGTCAGTCCGCTTCCGACATAGACCGGCGCTGAACCGGCGGCCCGCCCAACGGTCTCCAGGAGTTCGGCGTCGACCGGTGCTCCGGTCGCGCGCCCGGTGACGATGACGCCGTCCGCGAGCCCGCGCTTCACCGTGTCCTCGGTAGCGTCTTCGGGGGTGATGGGCGCCAGAGGGGTTGCGTGTTTGACCAGGACATCGGCCAGAATCGCGACGTCTGCCCCCAGCTGGGCTCGGCTGCGCAGTGTGTTGTGGGCTTCGCCTTCGATGAGGCCTTGGTCGGTGACGTACGCACCGACATGCACGTTGACCCGGATGAAGTTCGCTCCGGTGGCGGCTGCGATTCCCAACGCGGACCGTGCATCGTTGCGCAGGCAGTTGACGCCGATGGGCCCCTCAAACCGTTGCCGGATCTCGAGCACGGCGCGGGTCATCGCCGCGATCTGGTGTGGAGGAAGTGTGCTGTTTACGTCGCCCTTGGCGAACGGGATCGACCCGAAGTTCTCGACCACGA
Organism: Nannocystales bacterium; assembly: GCA_050633305.1. Taxonomy (GTDB): domain Bacteria; phylum Myxococcota_A; class Polyangia; order Nannocystales; family Nannocystaceae; genus CAJXVA01. The sequence goes on along the minus strand of JBOEGF010000053.1, from coordinate 32,664 downwards.
TCCCATCGACCCCGCCCTTTCGGAGGGCCTCGGCGTCGGCCACAGCGTGGGCGACCATCCCCTCGAAGCTGCCGCCGTCCTGGGGATCGCCGGGCATCGCCGGGAGGTGAACCACGCCGAGGATGCCGCGGGGAGCGAGAGCCATGCCCATGGCGTACCACGGTCAGAGGCGTACACTGTGTCGGTGGCGGTCCTCGTCCACGTGGGGCTGCACAAGACAGCGACCACGTTTCTTCAGCAGTCGTTCTTCCCTGGCCTGCGCGGGGCCAGGTTCGTGCATGCCACGCACGAGCTCCCCGCCAACCCCAACCCGATCCAGCGGTTCGTTCGGGCGCTTCTGTTCCGTAACCCGGCGGCGCTCGACGTCGACGCGCACCGCCGGGCCATCGCAGCGTTTGTCGACGCGCAGCCCGGCCACACGATCATCAGCAGTGAAGCTCTGTTTGGCTGGCCCTTTGAGAACCACGTCAACTTCCTCAGCAACGCGGACCTCCTCGCAGAGGTTCTGCCGGACGCGAAGGTTTGGTTGGTGCTGCGCCGACAGGACTCCTGGCTCGAGTCGGCGTACAGCCAGGTGCTCAAGCAGGGGCTCTCGACGACGCCTCAGGCGTTCTCCAACTACCGCAACGGCAACTTCGGCGACTTCAACTGGAACATCTACGGGGGCCCCAACCTCGATGTTCGGGATCTCGATTGGCGCCCCTACGTTCGGCACTATCAGCGCCGCTTTCCCGCCGGTGTCCTCGTGCAGGCGTTCGAGTCGTTTGTCGCCGATGCGCCGGCGTTCTTGGGTCGACTCTGCGACTTCGTCGGGGTGGAGACCTTCGTCCCCGAGGCGAGGGAGCGCGTCAACGTGGCTTTCAGTCCGCTGTCTGCGGCAACGGCACGCGTTGTGAACGCGCTGCCGTTGTCGCTCAAGATGCAGTTCAAGCAGTGGGTGCCTCGGCATCTGCATCCCGCGGCCGTGATGAACCGGGTGCTCGATCCCTTGCTGGCGCGTCGCGGAAGAGCTGCGCTCATGCCGACCGAGCTGAAACGGGCAGCGCTCGCGCTTCATGCCGAGGCCAACGCGGACCTGGCCACGCTCATCGGCGAGGACTTGGCGGCCTTCGGCTACTGCTGATTGCGGCGCGTTGCCGAGTTGGGGTGGGGGCCCAGGCCATCGCCAAGAACACCCAGTAGTGCCGCCAGTGGATCGTGTCGATGACGGCCGATTCCACCGCCATCCCGCACAGAACGCCCGCGGTCACTGCGAAGCGTAGCCGGTCCTGCTGGACGGCAGCGAAGACCGCGAACCACACGCTGCGGGCGATGCTGACGACGACCAGCGCCACGATCGAGAACAGTCCCAAGAAGCCATGCTCGACCAACGAGCGCACGTAGGTGCTGTGCGCGGCGACCGAGAAGGTCTTCTCGGTCATGCCCGGCCCCAGCCCTAGCGGGTTCTGCAGCGCGACGGAGACCGCCTCGGCCTGGATTCTGAATCGCAGGTCATCGTAGCTCTGCATGCCGAAGCGCATCTCGAACATGCTGGAGATGGCGTCGACCGACAGCAGCTGAATCGCGACGATACCGAGGAAGAGGGCAACCGGCGGGAAGAACACAAACGTACGCCACCAGCTTCGGCCCAGGCCGTCGGCGAACGTGAACAAGAAGAAGAAGACCGCAAGCGCGACGCCGAGGTTGCCCCACGCGCCTCGACTGAAGCTGAGGAACACGGCAGCACCGGAGGCAGCGAGGGCCCCAAGCCAGGACACTCGCCGGGCGTCTGGGACCGCGATCAGGTGATAAACCGCGATCACGGCGACGGGAGCCAGATAGGCGCCGTAGACGTTGGGGTCCTTGAAGAGGCCGTGGAGACGTCCGTTGGGCGCCATGATGGGCCCGATCACTGGAGCGCCAAGGTACGCGATGACTCCCAACGCTCCCGCGATGCTTCCGCCGATCGCATACCCCCGCAGGATCGCGTCCGAGGTTCGTTCGCGGCCGACCTCCTGCGCGGCGACGAGGATCGCCCAAAGCACCACGAGGTAGCCGGTGACCGCGAAGAAGAACAGACTCCGGGGGAGGTCGCGGGAGAAGACCAACGACAGCAGGTTGGTGACGACGAACAGGGCCAGGATCGCACCCGGCGCGAGCGCGGCTCGGGGCATCGAGAGACGTCGCCCCAGCAGAAGCAACCCACCGAGCAGCAGGATGAACAGGTCGAAGGGCGCCGGCTCGACGATGACGTAGATGCCCGTGACCATGACGGCCGCGAGCATCGTGTCGAGACGTCGCGGCGTCATACGGAGGCCTCCCGGCGACGGACGAGTGTGCCGATGATGCCGACGTAGGCCAGGAAGCGCGCGACCGAGAGCAGCCCCAGCGCGAGCAGTGCGCCTTCCACCCCGTGTGTGGGGACAAACGCGAATGCGAGTCCGACGGCGACGACGAATGTGATCGCGTTGATGGTGAACTGCATCCGGAACCGCTTCATCGACACGAGCGTCTGGGACAGCATGTTGGCCAGGCCGGCGACGAATGCGATCGCGCCGCTGTAGACCAGGCTGGGGGCGAGCGAGGTGAACCGGGGGCCGTAGGCGATGGCCAGGTAGAGTTCCCCGAGCAACACGCACGCGAGCAGCAGGGCCAGGCCGCAGGCTCCCACCACCGCTGCGACACGCAGTAGGAGGCGGACGAACGCCGCGCGGTCGGTCTCGAACAGGCGGGCGAGGCGGGGGACCGCTGCTCCGCCGACCGCCGCGTTGAGTACGCCGCTGATGAACAGGATCGAGACGATCGCGGCGTAGTCGCCCAGGGGCTCGATGCCGATGCTGTGCTCGAGGACGTAGGCTGGCGTGTTGGTGGTGAGGCCCAGCAGACCTCCGGCGAACCCGACCGGGGCGGCGAGCACGGTGAGCCTCCACAGCCGGTCGCGGTCGAACCTGGGTCGGAGGTTCGCGTGCCGGCGGGCGGTCTCGAAGTCGTACGTGAGGGTCAGCAACAGCGCGACCACAGCCCCGAGCGCCAGCGCGGTGCTCTCGGAGACTCCGGCCAACATGGCGCCCCCGACCGTCCCCAACAGCAGCATCCCGCGTAGGGCCCGCGAAATGCCCACGCGGTCCAACGTTTCGTCTCGGGCCGCCGCGGCGTGGCAGAGGTCGGCGAGCATCTCGCTCATGCGGGTGAGGGCAACCCAAATGACGACGGCGGCAGTCGTAGTGTCGAGGCCGGCGAGGACCGCCCAGAACGCTGCGAGGACGACGGCCGCGGGCGCGCCGAGCAGGCGCAAAGCCCAGAAGTGGCCGAAGCCGAGCTCTTCTTCGTTGGTCACGACATACGTGGGGCGTAGGTGCAGACTCGTGAGCACGAACAGCGGGGTGGCGATGGCGAGACCGAGTGCGTAGCGGCCCAGCGCAGCGTCCGAGCCCAGACGCGCCATGACCATCATCAGACCAAACTGGCCGGCGGCGAAGAGCACCTCGCCCAGCAGGGTCCACCGCAGACTGCTGGCGACCCGGCCGAAGTCTCCGGCCCGTGTCCCGCTCATCGGGAGCCGATCCGCGCCACCATCACGAAGAAGGTCCGCAGCATGATGTCGATGTCGAGCACCAAGGTGTGGTGCCGAACGTAGTAGAGGTCATATCCGAGCTTGGTCCGGGTGGCTTCGATCGAGTCGGCATAGCCGTCGTTGATCTGCGCCCATCCGGTGATGCCCGGCTTCACGAGGTGGCGGTAGCTGAAGTAGTTGATCTGGGACTCGAGGTCCGCGGCGAGGGCGGGCTGCTCGGGACGGGGCCCGACAATCGACATGTCCCCGCGGAGCACGTTCCAAAACTGGGGCATCTCGTCGATGCGGGTGCGGCGGAGCATGCGACCCAGACGGGTCGTTCGGGCATCTTGCTTGCTGGCCCACTGTTGGGTCGCGTCGGGCGCGGCGACGGTCATCGTACGCACCTTGTAGATGCGGAACGGCCGGTTGCCGAGGCCGACGCGGTTCTGTGTGTAGAAGAAGGGCCCCGGCGAGTCGAACCGAAGCATGACGTACAACAAGGGAAACATCGCACCGAACACGGCGAGGCCCGCAGCTGCGACGCTGACATCGAGGACCCGCTTGACCCGGTCACGGGTTTGGTCGAGCTGCTCGAACAGGTGGAGCAGCCATCGCTCGTCGACCATGTCCACGGGAACGCGCCGTTGCATGCCCATGATGAGGGCCTCGGCGGTCTTGATCTCCAGGCCGTGCACCCGCAGCTGGGTGAGTGCTGCCTGACGCATCGGGTCGACCGCCGCGCTGGTCACCACCATGACGACCTCGACACGATGAGCCTGACACGCCTGCACTGCGTCCTCGAGAGGCCCCAGAACGGGGACGTCGAGGGCATCGGTGTCGTTTCCCAGGACACCGACGACGTCGTACCGGGTGTGCTTGGTGTTGGCGATCCGGGTGATGAGTGCACGTTCGGCCGGACCATCTCCGAGGACGGCGATACGGATCCGGGGTCCTCGCTCGAGGTAGCGCGCGTAGACCAGCCTCCATCCGAGCACGCCAGCTGCCCCCGCCGCAGCGACGAACAGCAGGACGGTGCGACCCAGCGCCTGGTACCAGACGAAGTGGCTCGCGAGCAGGACCCCCAGGGCGGTCGCGATGCCGACAAGCAACGAACGCATCGCGACCTCCTTGCGCTGGAGGACCATCGAGGTTTGATGCAGGCCCGTGAGATACGAGGCCGCGACGCCGCTGAGCAGACCGACCGAGGCGGACACGGTGATGCCGCGAAAGCCAACGTCCGCACCGACGAAGATGTATGTGCCGACCAACCACGCCGTGAGTTCCACGGCGCCCGCGATAAACACGGCATCCAGCAAGAGGATGAGGAAGACCGGCATGGCAGGGGGCGCTACGGGAAGAGGGGAACGTCGCCGGCGGCGGCCGGGGTCTCATTGTCGCCGACGTCGCCGAGGTTGCCGTAGCCGAGCCGACCATCGCCCCCTTGGCCCCAACAGCGGATCGCGCCCGTGCTTTGCAGAATGGCGCACCCGTGGTTGCCGTCGACCGCGAGGAACGACGCGGGTTCGCCCAGGGGAACGTCGCCAGCGACTGCCGGAGCTTCATCGTCCCCGATGGTGGTGACGTTGCCGTAGCCGAGTTGTCCGCGGCTCGCGTCACCCCAACAGCGGACTGCGCCGTCATCCATGCGCACGCAGGTGTGGCCCAAGCCCGCGGCGATCTGCACTGGGATGCCCGGCCCGATGTTGACCGCGCCCGCGTTGACGGGAGGGAAGGTCGCCCCGACGGAGACCGTGCTTGCGTAGCCCAAACGGCCGCTCGCGCCGCGGCCCCAGCACAGGACTTCATCGTTCACCGTGATGGCGCAGGTGTGGAACCATCCGGCGGTGAGCTGGGTCGCTGGAGCCCCCAAGTTGACGTCGCCGGCCGCGGACGGGAACTCGCCATCGCCGACATCGTTGACGTCGCCGTAGCCCAACGCACCATCGGAGGCCTCGCCCCAGCACCGCACCGCACCGCTTTCCATGAGCACGCAGCTGTGACGGGCTCCGGTCACGACCTCGGCAATCGTGCCCGCCCCGAGGTTGACGATGCCCGCGGCGGAAGCGGGCTCGTTGTCGCCGATGTTCTCCGTCACCCCTGGCGTGCCCAGCTGGAAGAAGGTCTGGGCGCCCCAACACTGAAGCTGGTTCGTACCGTCGAGCGCGGCACAGGAGTGGAACGCACCCCCGCGCGCGCCGAAGAGGGCGGAGCTGCCACCGAGGGGAACAAGTCCGAGCGCCGAGGGGAGTTCATCGTCGCCCAGATCGTTGGTGTTGCCGTAGCCCAGCTGGCCCTCAGCCCCGCGCCCAAAGCAGATCATTCCGGCGCCCTCGAAGTGAAAACAGGTGTGCGAGAGCGCGGCGACCATGTCGTCGACTTGGGCGCCGACCGAGAGGAACCCCGCTGCGCCGGCGGGCTCATCATCGCCGATGTTCTCTTCGTCGCCGTGTCCGGTCCGGCCGTTGTTCCCGTTGCCCCAGCACTGGACGTTGCCCGAGTCGAACAAGGCACAGGAGTGGTTGCCGCCGAGGCTCACCTTGGTGACGCGGTGGAAGCTGCAATCGTTGTGGCATGCGTCGACGTCGTCAAAATCGCCGTCGTCGCAGTCCTCGGTCCCCGCGAAGACGAACCCATCTCCACACTGCGCCGGCACACAGTTCACGCACGCATCGGTGGGGTCGGCGTTGCCGTCATCACAGGCTTCTCCGGCCCATGGCTCGCCATCTCCGCACACGTTGAGGATGCAGCCATCGCGGCACTCGAAGCCGGGACCGATCTCATCCTCGCCGGGGTCGCATTGCTCGTCGAACCGCTGGAAGCCGTCGCCGCAGACGTTGAGCGTGCAGTTGGGTGTGCACGTGCCGAAGGGGGTGTTGCCTTCGTCGCCGTCGTCGCACTCCTCCACGCCGGAGCGGGTGAAGCCGTCGCCGCATCGCGGAAGCGTGCAGTCGGAGATGCAGCCATCGGTGTCGTCGAAGTTGCCGTCGTCGCACTCCTCGCCGGCGTCGACGTTGCCGTCGTTGCAGCTTCCCAGGACGCAGTCGTTGCGGCACCCGTCACCATCGTCGCTGTTGCCGTCGTCGCACTGCTCTGTTGGCCCCACATCACCGTCGCCGCAGACGTTGAGGACACATCCAGGAAGACACGCCTGGCCGGGGCCGATGGCTGCATCGCCCGGGTCGCATTGTTCGAAGTCGTCGAGGATCGCGTTGCCGCACAGCCCACCATCGGTGGTTGAACTCTCGGACCCCTCGGTGGTCGAGCTCTCGGCGCTGCCGGTTCCCGAATCGGACGATCCGGTCGGCCCGTCGGTGTCGCCGGTCGTCGCACCCCGCGAAGCAGAGGCAACGGTGTCGGTGCGCCCGCAGCCCAGCAGTGCGACAGACAGGAGGAGTGGCGCGACACACGCGTGCTCGATCCGAAGGCCCTTCACGGCTCGGACGATAGCGCGGATCTGCTTAGTCTCGGGAGTTCCAAGGGTTTTGGCGATTTGGCGCTAGGTGCGCCGCCGTCAGCGCCGCTGTCCCGCGATGAGGACCCGGTTGCCAAGACCAGTGGCTCGGGCCAGGGCACCGACGCCAACGATACCGCCGCGGAACAGCAGGGGCGCCTGCTTGTTCTTCGCAAGCAGCTCCCGAAGGGGAGTCGACTTGGACTGGATCGTTGCGACCGAGAATCCGCGCCGCTCGAGCACGTTGCGCCACGCTTTCTTGCCGAACTTGAAGATGTGCGTTCCTGGATGCATGCCCACCTCGAGCTGCGCCGCGCTCGATTGCACGAAGCCCCGGGCCATGAACGCCCAGTGGTACAGGCTCTCTTGCGCCGGGGTCTCGGCGAAGAACCATCCTCCGGGTCGCAACACGCGGTGAACGTGGTCGAGGAACTCCCCGGGGTCCTCCATGTGTTCGACGACGTTGAAGCCTGCGACAACGTCCAGCGACGCGTCGGCCTGGTCCTCGCCGAGCGTCCCGTACTCGACCATGCCGGGCCGGTGTTTTGCGGCGTGCTCTACGGCGGTCTGTGAGAGATCGAGACCCAGGGCGTCATAGCCGCTGCGTCGAGCTTGCTCGATGAAGTCTCCGTGCATGCAGCCGATTTCAACGAGGCGCTCGTGAGACGAGGGAGGCGCGTGGGCTTGCACAAACTCCACGCGGCCTCGGTTCTCGCTTGCGATCGCGTCGTCGACCTCGAGGTACGCGTCTTCGTTGTCCGGGTTGAAGGTGTCGTTGAAGCGCAGCGGGTCGCACCAGAGGGTGGCACACGCGCTGCACCGGCGGATCGAGAACTCGGGCCGCTGCATGTAGACCGAGCCGCCGGTTCCACAAAGGCGGCACTGCGATTCCGCGAACTCGGCGCTGGCGTGCATCGAGCGATCCTATCAGGAACGTTCGAACGCATGCGAGACTGGGTCCGTGGAGTGGGTTCTACGAGCGCTGGCGCTGGGGTGTGTCCTCGCGGTCGCGCCCGCGGATGCAGGTGCGCAGCCCACGAGTGTCCCGAGCAAGGGCCCGATGCGTCTGGCGGTGCATCGCCCGCTCGACGATGTCGATCCGCGCCGGAGCCCAAGCCCGTGGCTCGAGACAACGCCGCTGACCCTCGTCGCCGCCGCGGGTGAACGGGAGCGGGCGGCCTTCGTTGTCTACGCGGGAGCGGAGCAGGGCACCCTCGATGTTCAGCGTCCCGCGCTCGGATCTCCGGCGCACGAACTGCCCGCCACCGTGACCTCGCTTCGTCGAGTCCGCCGAGTGCCCGTGCGGAGGCAGTTCCTGGGCAGTGAGACCGAGGTCGTCGGTCGTTTCGCCCCGAAGTTCGTCCCGCATGCGGTCGAATCTGGGACGTTCGAGGAGGTCTGGCTGGAGGTTGATGTGCCCGCTGCGACGCCGCCTGGTGTCTACGCGGGCGAACTCGAGGTCCAGCTGGGGAAGACGACGCTGCGCCGTCCGGTGCGGGTTCGGGTGCGGGAGATGTCCCTGGCGACCTCGGGCGACAAGCACCTGGGCATGTACTACCGAATGCACCGACGCCTCGGTGATGCTCCCCGGGTCCGGCGTGAACTCGCGGACATGCGGGAGCACGGCGTGGACACGCTTGTGCTCGATGTCCGGCCGCGGTTCGGCTGGGGTCCGGGTCATGTCGCGGCGGTCGACACGGACCCCATCGAGGCGGCGCTCGTGTTGACGCGCGAGGCTGGGTTTCACGGAACGGTGGTCGTCGACAGTGGTTTGGTCGCGTTGGCGCAGATGCTCGGCCACACCGATGTCGCGTATGCGAACGCGCAGGGGGCATCGTTGGACGCCGACACGGTGTTTGCCGAGGCCGCCACGCGGACCTTGGACGCGATCGCGGACCTGCAAGAGCGCTTTGCAGAGCAGGACGTGGTCGTCATGCACGTCGATGAGATCTTCGACCGCGGTCGTCTTCCGCTGTTCGAACGTCTGGCGCCCTTCGCCGCAGCTGCAGGACTGCGGACCCATGCCACGCTGTCGACCGCGGACCCATCGTTCGACCGCGCACGGGCCCGTATCGACCCACTCGTCGATGTCCGGAGCCACCACGGATACTCGTTCGAGTGGTGGTTGCTCCGCGGAGGCACCGTGACGGAGTATCGCCAAGAGCTGCACGACAGTGGCGATACGGCCTGGTTTTACCACAACGAACGCGGGTCCTACTTCACCGGACGTTGGGCCCGGTTGGTCAACGGCCTGTACCTTTGGGCCAGCCCATTCGAAGCCCACATCACATGGGCGTACCAGTCGTTCGACGGGAAGCCGCTCGACGACCGCGATGGTCGCAGCCACGACTTCGGAATGGCCTTTCCCGACCCGGACGACCCCGATGTCCTCATGCCGACTCGGATCTGGACGGCGTTGTCCGAGGGGCACGACGACCTTCGTTACCTCGCCGCATTGCAGTCGGCGATCGCACGGCTCGGAGCTCGAGCGCCCGAGGTGGCCCAGCGCGCGCAAGCCTATCTCGACGGCCTGCGCCGCGATGTCATGCGCATCCCCGGAGGAGTCGACGTGGACCGGCTCTCGGCCAAGATCGGGACACCTGCCGAGGCTCCGTTCATCGACGCGCTGGCCGGTCGCTACGACGACGCCGCGCTCGCGCTGATGCGCTCTCGCGTCGAGGAACACATTCACGCCTTGGAGGTCGCCTCGATGGGCGTGCCCTGAGCAATGCTGCTACCGTCTGCGTCGTTGAGCCTCGCGCCCCCCGAGTTCGATCCTACCCAGGACACGCCGCGTCGTGTCGCGTTCGTCATCACCCGAAGTGATGCGGTCGGGGGGTCTCAGCTCCACGTCCAGCTGCTCGCCAAGGCGCTGAACGACGCGGGGCATCAGGCGCATGTGTTCGTCGGCGAGGACGGCCCGTGGTGTCGAATGCTGGACGCGGCCGGCGTCCCGTTTACCAGCCTGCGGTACCTGCGGCGGGCGATCCGGCCTGGGGTCGACACCTTGGGCTTGGTCGAACTGACGCGGGCACTGCGAGCGTTCGCGCCCGACCTCGTTTCGACGCACGCGACCAAGGCAGGGTGGCTGGGTCGCGTGGCGGCACGGGCCTTGCGCATCCCCTCCGTGTTCACCGTGCACGGTTGGCCGCTCTCACCTGGTCGACTTGCACCCGCTCGGCACGCCATTCGCCTCGCCGAGCAGGCCTGCGCGTGGGGGAGCGGTGCGATGATCTTCGTCTCCGGCTACGACCGCCGCGTGGCCGAGGAACACGGCATCGGGCTGCCTCACCAGAGAGTGGTCGTCCACAACGCGCTCCCGGATGTCGCTGCAGCCCTGCGGTGCCAACCCGTCGACACGCAGCCCGAGGTGCTGATGGTCGCGCGGCTCGAGCGACCCAAGGACCCATTGCTGGCCATCGAGGCGTTGGCCCAACTACGAGCACTCCCTTGGCACTTCACGCTCGTCGGTGATGGCCCCTTGCGGGCGTCGGTGCAGGCGCGCCTGTCCGAGCATGGACTGCTCGACCGGGTCACGTTGGCCGGGACGGTGAGCGATGTGCCCCAGCGGTTGGCGGGCAGCCAAGTGTTCCTGCTCGCCAGTCGCCGCGAAGGTCTCCCGCTGTCCGTGCTGGAAGCGATGCGGGCCGCCCTGCCCGTGGTTTCGACCGATGCGGGGGGGGTGTGTGAAGCGGTGGCGGATGGGGAGACTGGATTCGTCGTTCCCCGCGATGATGTCTCCGCCTTGGCCGATGCCTTGCGGGCGCTGATCGTAGACCCGTCGCTTCGGGTCCGAATGGGGGCGGCCGGGCGGGCTCGCTACGAGTCCGAGTTTTCGTTCGTGGTGCACCTTCGCCGAATCTGGGCGATCTATCGCCGAGCGATGCAGGAGCGGCCGGCCCGGTGAGTGGAAAGCTCGAGCGCCTGGAGCAGTTGCGCGGTGCGGCCAGCTTCTACGTCTTCGTGCATCACTACGTGCGTCACAACCTGCCCGAGGCGCCTGGCGTGGCGCGTTTCTTCGTGTTCGGCCAGGTCGCGGTGCTGCTGTTCTTCCTGCTGTCGGGCTTCGTGATTCACGTGTCAGCGCTACGTCGGGGCAGCCTTACCGCGCGCGACTATTTTGTTCGTCGGTTCCGCAGAATCTACCCGGTGTTCGCTTTGGCGCTCGCGCTTTCGTATGTCGCGGCGAGCGTGCAAGCCGGCTCCTGGGTGCCCCCAGACCTTCGCGAACTCGGTCTGAACTTGCTGCAGCTCCAGGGACTCGAGCGCAGTCCGGGGCAGTGGGTCAGCTGCTACATGGGCAACGAACCGCTGTGGTCCTTGTCGTATGAATGGTGGTTCTACGTGCTGTTCTTCGCTGTGTTCGCGGGGACCGGCGGCAAGGTTCGCTGGTGGTGGGCAACGCTGATCTCGGGGGCGGGACTGCTTTCCGATGTCGTGGTCCCCAACCCATTGTCGTTGGTCGCCAGCTACTTTGTCCTGTGGTGGATCGGTGCCGAACTCGCGGCGCAGTGGGTGGCCGAAGGCCGCGTGACGGTGCGTCGACAGGCGCCTGCGGTCGCAGGAGCGCTCGTCGTCACGCTCGGGTGGATCGCCGTCACCGCGCTGCAGGCGAGGGAAACCGGGGCGTTCGACCTCTATCATCACCCCGGAATCACCGCGCGGCACTTCATCACCACGCTGCTCGTCGTGGGTGTCGGATGGGCTTGGGTTCGGTTGGGAGGATTCGGGATCGAACTCCTGCTTCGCCCCTTTGGTCGTATCGCGCCGTTTTCCTACGCGCTGTACGTGATGCATCTGCCGTTCATCTTCATCGCCAAGACGATCTCGACCGGCTTTGGTGCGCTCGATTTCCTGTGGATCACACCGATGTTGTTTGCATTGTGTTGGGTGATCGAGCAGCCACTGCAGCAGCGAATCAACAAGCTGATTCGGTGACCGTGGCCCGCTGCACCGGGCTACCCGCAGATCGGCGCTCGTGCTGTCGTTGCGGTCGGCCGCGCCGTCTGGTGGCGTCTGCTGCCCCACCGACGCCCACGCGATCTCTTGCAGTTGAAGCGCGTCCTCGTCGGTCATCACACAGTTCGGGGCACTCGGGGTGTTCTCGCAGAGCCCTTCGAACGGATGGATGGGTGGCGTCCCCACCGGGTTGGTCGTCAGGGCCAGCGCGAGGGCGGGGAACGACGCTTGAGCGAGGAGCATCCGACCGGGCAGACGTTTGCGGGGCCCCGCATGGCTCAACAATCCCGCGCACGCTCAACGCGAGGCTGTTCGCTGCGCTCGGAGGCTCCATAACTTGCGCCCCAACGCCTTGAGCAGAAACGCGTGCGAGGGAAAGTCGACGAGAAAGCTTGGCGAAACCCGGATGCCGACGTTGTTGAGTTGGTCCACGCCAAACGTTGTGAGGAGCCGTTTCACCCCGCCTGCGTCGGCGCGGAAGCGAGCGTTGACCGTGAGTGTGTCGGTTCCCCAGGGGTGGGCGAACATGAAGTGCAAGCTATCGGAGCCCATGCGCAGGTCGTAGTCCTGCGTGCGCCGATCGATGCGCTCGAGTCCACGCTCGAACGAGAAACGGACGTCGCAGTCGAGGTCCCACAGGTGCAGCTCGACGGGGCGCAGCGCGGGCAAGATGGGGTTGAGTCTCAGGAGCTTGAGCGTACGGGCGTCGTTCGCTTCGGTGATGCGTTGTGCGTAGCGGTCTGCCGCCTCGCACAGCTCGTCCCAAGAGTGCTTTGGGGAACTCTTGAGCGGGCGGTCTGCCAGGGCGGAGCGGAGCTCGGCCCACCGGTCTAGGGCCGGCCTGTTGTCGTGCACGGCGTCGGGAGACCATGTGTCCCCGGGGAACATGACAACTGCCTCCGAGCCGCCGCGTTCGATCACCCGAGTGGCCTCGGCAACATCGCCCAGGCCGTCGTTCATGTAGCTGTTCTCTTCGTGCCCGTAGAACGCGAAGCTTGCGAAGGGGATCGTGACCTTGGGCCTCAGATGCCGAATCTGTCGCTCCATCATCGCGAGCTTCCGTTCGGCGTCGGAGCGCCGTAGGGCGTGGTCCTCCTCGTTCCCGCGCCAGCCCGCATAGCCGAACTGGGTCAGCAGCACATCGATGGGACCGTGGTCCCGCAAAAACTGCTCGAGCTTTCGGGGGCTGTGCAGCGGTGCGTCATTGAGGTTGAGTACTCGCACACCCCCGATCTCGAGCAACAACCACGAGTCGTAGATCGGGACGCCTGCGCAGGTTGCGATGAGTCCCCCGCGAAGGGCCGTTGGTGTGGCTTGACCGAGCTCACGGGTCGCGAAGCCCTTCGCTTTGCAGAACGAGAGCACCTTGCCGTCCCGTGTCTCCTGGTACAGCACCTCGACTCCAGACCGCTCCTGCTCCGGAATGGACGTCAGGACGCGGGGGCTGAAGTGATCGGGGTGCTCATGCGAGACCCAAATGTAGTCCACCGTGCTCAACGCCTCCGGGGGCAGCGGCGTCTGTGCCAGCAGTTGCCAGCCCGCGTTGAAAGCGTCGCCGAACCACCATGGGTCCGTCAGCAGGCTCGTCCCCTCGTGCTCCATCAGGACCGAGGCGTGGTTGACGAACGTGATCTTCACCGCCGACAGGCTAGCAGCCGTGTCCGCGCCGTTTGGTTCGCGGTCGAGGCTGCAGCCCAACAGCGAACGCAGAAGGCGAATCGCCGACGAACTCCAAGGGGCGGAGCGCGTCGGCGATGGGTGGGGGGGCCGGGGTCGGCCCCGAACTAGAGCAGGTTGAGCTCGTGGTCGACCGGCAGGAAGAACTGCTCGTCGATGTCGCTGCCGTCGATGCCCAGCAGCCGTCGCACGTTCGCGTGCACGTGGTCGGGGCTGATCTTTGCGGTGACTTCGGCGTCGTCCGCCGCGACCTCCAACGTCTCGGGGTCGAGCGCGAGCGAGTTGTGTCCTTCGTCGGTGGCTCCGAGCACCCGGTTTCCCTCGACCCCGGCACCCATGACCATCATCGAGCTGATCGACCAGTGGTCCTTGCCGTTGTCGGCGTTGTAGTTCGGCGTTCGGCCGAAGTCGGACCCGACGACGACGATGAGGCTGTCCGCGACGCCTTGGCGCTCGGCCTCTTCCCACAAGAAGTTGAGCATGCCGTAGACCTCGGTCAGGCGTGGGATGTGGCGGTTGTCGTGGTCGTCGTGGGTGTCGAATCCACCGCGGGAGAGGTTGCCCGCCACGCAGATGCCAGCCTTGTATGCGGCGACGAGCAGCTCGATGCGGCGGAAGTCGCCGTTGCCGTTGGGCGTGGGCAGGACTTCTTCGAGGAGCTGAAGCTGGTCTGCACCCATGCGTGCCGTCAGCATGCTGTCCATGCTGGCGTCGTAGCGGGGCAGGCGTTGCTTTGCCAGCTGGGCCTCGGCCCGGTTCTGCCGCGCGTGGCGGATGACGGTCTGGACGGCGTCGGCGTGATAGGTCTCGCTGTTTTCGTTCGCTCCGTTGGTGCGGTCGGGGTGCGCGAGCTCGGCGAGTCGGTTGGAGTCGAGGTTGCGGGTCGGGGCGACCAACCCCGCGGTGCGGTCGTAGCCGCCAAAGCTGAGGTACGACATCGGCAGCTCGGGGGCCGCGAAGCCGGCCGCGACTGCGGAGATGCTCGGGAAGCCTTCGCCCAACCGACCGCTGGCCATGTACCGCTGCCCTGCGGCGTGGCTGTTGGTCTTCATGTCGACGCCGTTGAGCACCAGCGTCTTCTGGTAGTGGGTGTCCCAGAACTCCGTCGCGCCAGGGATCGGCGCGTAGTTGATGTTCCCCGCGGTGAGGATGTCCCCTTCGCCGAACGCTTGGTTGAGCGCGTTGCCTTTGGGGTCACAGACCAGGGTCGGGTCCCAACCACCCGAAGCGATCAGCTGGACCACCAGAGGTCCGTTGGCGCTGCCTCCGGCTTGTGGACGCGGTGGTGCGCCCACGCCCGATCCGTCTGCAAACGCCTCGCTGAGCCAGGGCGTCATCGCGACGCCCATTCCCATGCCCCCCGCCAGCTTCATGAATCCCCGTCGGTCGAATCTCTTGTGTCCCATCATCCGCCTCCTTTTCGTGTCGTCTCGTTCGTGGTGCTCGCAGAGCGTCGTGCGTCCCTACTCGTAGAGGAAGCCGAAGTCTCCAAGGAGGTAGCTGACCACGGCCATCCAAGCGCGGACGGTGTAGTCGGGGTCGTCGGTGAGGGCTGCCTCGCCCAGCTCCGCGCCTGTGATGCGGTCGGTGGACGCTCGGCACGGTGAAGGCAGGGCGACCGAGTAGTTGGAGGATTCGCTGAGGAGGTCGGTGTGTCCGTGCTCGTACACCGTGTTGAAGAGCTGCACGGTCCGCTCGATCTCGGAGCTGTCCGAGGCCAGCCGCTCTCCGAGTAGGTGCTGGTGCAGGTAGACGATGTTGTCTCGAATCGCGGTCTCAGCCGCTGCGTCGCCTTCGTTGGGAAGGTCGGTGATCTCGACGTTGGGGAAGAGCAGGCGCTCGTCCGCGGGCCGGGTGAAGTCGAAGGCCGTCGCGTTGCAGCTGACCTCGTTGGCCATGCGCTCGGCGATGTTCGCCATCACACCGTTCATGTCGGTGAGACGGGTGGTGGTCTGAATCGAGTCGATGCCGCCGTAGAAGAATCGGTAGGTGTTGCGCAGCACGTTGGTGTCTCCGCGTTCCCAAGCGAAGCCGACCGACGCGGTGATGCGGCGATCCAGAGCTTCGGGGGACAGAAGCCGGGCGGTTCCCATGGGCGCCAGCTTCTTGTAGCGCGCGGTGCCCGCGTCTCGTTCCAGCGACACTGCGCGGAACCAGGTCGACTTCACCAAGCCCTTGATGGCGACGCGGAGCTCGAACCCACTCTCGGAGAACTCGCGCGCGATGTTCTTGAACGTGTAGTCCTGAGCCTCGAACGCCGCGATCTGGTGGACGTAGTCCGGGTGATCGGCATCCAGAGGTTCGAGGAGCCGTTCGTGCCCGGTGAGGCCGGTGTACAGCGTGTGGACGACCGAGAGCGCGAACTTGTCGTCGACGACCAGTTGCTCGGTGAGCCACTGAAGTGCGCGGCCACTTTCCTCGTAAGGAATCTCGGTGTCCGCGAATCCCGGAGGCGCCATGTCGGGATACCAGCCCTCCGCGGGTGGGTCGTAGTGTCCAAGGTCATTCCAGTTTTGGAATGCACCGGCGAGCGGGTCCATGTTCTCGTGGCAAACCGTGCACTGCGCGTTGTTCAGCGTCGGGTTGTGCGCCGCGATGGAGCTGGCGTCGATGGGGCGCGCGGCCAATCGCATCAGGTCCGTGGCGAAGAAGAAGTCGTAGACGATCTTCGAGCGATGCCGGTTGCGGTTTGTCGGCGTGGAGGGGTAGCGAGCAAGGAACGAAGGCGTGCTCAGCACCCCGGCCTGTGGGAGCTCCTCGAAGCTGTACTCGACAAGCTCGTCGGGGTCGTTCGGGTCGGCGAAGATGCTCAGCGGGATGTCGTAGCTCCGCGCGGAGTACGGGGTGACGATCGTCCAGTCGCCGGTGATGACCTCGGTGAATGGACGGCCTTCGCGAAGGATGTGCTCGATGATGTGCAGCGGCTCTTTTCCCACCGCATCGTTCGCCAGGTCTCGGTTGGCGTTCTGCTCGTCGTCGGGGAGTTCGTCGTACCAGCGCTTGTTGGGGAAGCGGTCCTCGTCGAGTGCGTCGATCGCCGTGTCTCCGTCGAGCAGCGCATCGGTGTGCATCAGGTCGTTGTAGATCTCCTGGATGCGAACGTAGAACGCCTCCTCCGACAGAATCTCGTCGAGGACGGGGTCGAGGGCATCCATGCCTTCACCACGGACAGCTTCGTACTCTTCCGCGGTGGGGTAGCGCGATGCGAGGAGGAAGGTGGCTTTGCGGAGCGTCTCTTCCTCGTCGAGTTCGACGATGCCGTCGAAGTAGGCCTCGATGTCCTTGTCGTTGACACAGTGGACCGGCGCATCGAAGCGCGAGATCATCTCCTCCATCGTGGCGTAGAGGTCGGAGTCGGCCTGGAATCGGGAGCCGCCGGTGTGCTCGACCTGTGCCGAGGGCTTGAGCAGCATCAAGCTGGTGCCGTCGATCTCGAGCCGGGAGACGTTCTGAACCGTGTTGTAGTTGGCCTCGAGGTAGCCTGGGTAGTCGTTGCCCTGAAGGACGAGGTCGGTGTCCTTGGCTTCGCCCTCCGGGTTGTGGCAGCCGAAGCAGTCGGCCTGGAGCACAGGTCGCCAGATCTCCTCTTCGAAGTAGTTGCGCGTATCCACGCACTCCTCCTCGGGCTGTTGGGGCTCCGGCTCGTCGCCGCTGTCCCCAGAGTCGTCACTGCTGTCGGATTCGCCCTCAGAGTCGGCTCCTGGGCCGTCTCCGTCGTCGTCTCCTCCGGTCCCGATCCCCGCGTAGCAGCCCGAGATCAGGCTCGCCGCGATCACAATCGTTCCAACGTCTCCCCACCTCTTCATGACACAGCTCCGCCAGGGCGCGTCGCATGCATTCCAAACTCAGAATGCAACGCGTCGCCCTTCTGGTTTCAACCTGCCACATGGGGGGAATGGTCCGCAATTGGTGTCTTTGGCCAACAGATTACGGTTTTGGCAAAACTCCGGGACGGACTGAGGATCCATGTCGAGGCCTCACCCGAATTTCACCAGGCGGTTCAGGAATGTGACAGGCGGCGGCCGCATTCCTGAACTCAGTGGAGCGAGGGGGAGGATCCGATCTCCGCGCTGCCAGCGGCGCCAAGGCCAAGTACCCTCCGGCCCCATGCAACCGACCCGCGTATTGTTCGGACTCGCTCTGCTGACGATGACCGCCGCGATGGCCTGCGACAAGCAGTCCCCCGATACGGCGATGCCCGCCACGCCCGACACGCCGGCACCGGCCGCCGCTGATGTCGTTGATGAGGCCGCGCCTGTGGTCGACGCTTGGGCGAGCGCGCTCGAAGGTGCCCACCGCTCGGATGACAACAAGGCTCGCGACCAGTACCGCCACCCGAAGGAAACCCTGCAGTTCTTCGGGATCACGCCAACCTCGAAGGTCGTCGAGCTTGCGCCCGGCGGTGGCTGGTACACCGAAGTGCTGGCCCCGCTGCTCAACGCGGACGGACAGCTCACCGTTTCCATTGCGGACCCCGCTGGACCCGAGTCCTACTACGGGACGCGGCAGGCCAAGGCCATGCTGGAGCGGCAGAAGAACGAGGCCGAGCTGTTCGGCAACATGAAGGCGGTCTACGTCGACAACGCGATCGTGCTCGGCGACGAGGGCAAGGTCAAAAGCATCAAGATCAATGCAATGGACCTGGGCGAGGCAGGCTCGGCCGACGCTGTCCTGACCTTCCGCAGCAGTCACGGCTTGTACAACCGCGAGGCGATCGACCTGGTCTACAAGGCCGCGTTCGACGTGCTGCGTCCTGGTGGTGTGTTCGGTGTGGTCCAGCACCGGGCAGCCGAAGGTGCCGACCCTAGCACCACCTCGAAGTTGGGCTACCTGCCCGAAGCGACAGTGATCGATGCTGCCAAGAAGGCTGGCTTTGAGCTCGCGGAGAAGTCCGAGATCAACGCCAACGCCAAGGACACCAAGGACTACGACAAGGGCGTGTGGACCCTGCCTCCTTCGCTCACCGAGAAGGACAAGGACCGCGAGAAGTACATGGCGATCGGCGAGAGCGACCGAATGACGCTCAAGTTCGTCAAGCCAGGCGCCTGAACCGAACGCTCCCTCCACCCATCGTCAGATGGGCAGGCAGCCCGTGTCACCTCCGCTCGCGGTGGGTGAGGCGGGCTGTTCCTTTGGTTGCCACGAGCATGCCTTCGTCGCGGCGAGAGAGCTCGGCTGCGTTCGCCTCGTCGGTGTCGACGTGCATCTCCAGCGCGTACTTGGGCGAGACCCGAATCAAGACATCGCCGAACACGAGGTCTCGGTCCTCCGAGTTGACTCGAACCTCGACGATGTCGCCGTTGTCGACCCCGAAGTCCTCGGCGTCCTGCGGGGTCATGTGGATGTGCCGCGCTGCGCAGATCAGGCCCTCGGTCAGCGTGAGGCTGCCTGCGGGCCCTTGCAGCGTCACGCCGGGCGAGTTGGCGACGTGCCCGGAGCGGCGCACGGGAGCGTCGACGCCCAGCCAGAACTCGTCGGTCCGCGACACCTCGATCTGGTTCTTCGGGCGTGTGGGCCCAAGGACGCGCACCTTCTCCAACGAGCGCTTGGGGCCGACGACGGTGAGCGTCTCTTCGCACGCGAACTGCCCCGGTTGCGAGAGGTCGTTGCGGGGGGTCAGCTGGTGTCCGGGACCGAACAAGGCCTCGACCGCCTCCTGGGTGAGGTGGATGTGTCGAGCGGACACCGCGATGGGGATCGTCCTCGCCTCTGTGACGTCATCCTCGTGCTCGGCGATGGCCGCGGTGTGCTCGGCGATGGCGCGTGCCTCGTCGGTGGCGACGACCAGCAGCTTGACCCGCGAGGTGGGGTCGGAGATGTCGAAGACCGGAGTTTGAGCCGCGACCTTGGCGTCGCGGTTGAGGTCCTCATCGAGGCGCGCACCCAGGAAGTCGAGGCGCTGGGCGACACGATGGCGAATCCCGGGGCTGTTCTCACCGATGCCGGCGGTGAACACGATCGCATCCACGCCTCCCATCGTCGCCGCGTACGCCCCAATGTACTTGCGGAGACGATGCGCGAACAGCTTGAGCGCCAGCCGGCACCGCTCGTCGCCTTCGGCAGCGCGGTTCTCGATGTCGCGCATGTCCCCGGAGGTGCCGGATACCCCGGCCAAGCCACTGTTGCGGTTGAGCAGCGCGTCCACGGTGTCGAGGTCCCGCCCATTGCGGAGCAGCTGCAGGACCAGACCGGGGTCGAGGTCGCCGCTGCGGGTGCCCATGACCAGCCCTTCGAGCGGGGTCATCCCCATGCTCGTCTCCACGCTCCGTCCGTTTTCCACCGCGCAGATGCTGGCGCCGTTCCCTAGGTGGCAGGTGATCACCCGCAGCTCTTCGAGCGGGGTCTCCAAGGCCGCAGCCGCGGTCCGAGCGACGTAGCCGTGGCTTGTCCCATGGAACCCATATCGGCGGGCCTGGGGGAGGAGGGTGGGGTCGATGGCGTAGTGTCGAGCGCGGGCCGGCAGCGTGGTGTGAAACGCGGTGTCGAAGACCGCGACGTGCGGGACGCCGGGGAGGGCGAGACGCGCGGCGAGGATGCCCGCGTGGTTGGCCGGGTTGTGCAGGGGGGCCAGCGGCGTGAGGGCCTCGATCGCTTGTGCGACGGCGTCGTCGATCAGCGTGGGGCGGACGAAATGCTCGCCTCCGTGCACGACGCGATGGCCGACCGCGTCGACGGCCCCGGCCCGCTCGAAGAGCGCAGGGAGCAGTTGCCCGAGGACATCTTCAAGCGGACGGCTGCCCAGCGGCTGGGGTGGGGCGTCGTCCCAGCGAACCGATGCCTCGGCACCCCCGACTCGCTCCGCTCGCAGCCGAAGCAATCGCTCGCCCGTCGAGCTGTCGAGGACATCGGCCTTGAGCGAGGAGCTGCCGCAGTTGATCGTCGCAATCCGCATGCGCCGAGGGTAACGGCTGCGCGGAGGTCAGTGCGAGGCTTTGGGGCGGAGGTAGAGCAGGACCCGGGCCATGGCCGCGGCCACCAACTCACCGTCTTCTTCGATGGCGCGGTGCAGGTCGCGAACGCCCTCGTCGGAGTCGAGCGCCGTCGCGCCCAGCTCGGCGAGCGCCCGCGTGCGAATGCTGGCGTTGTCGGCGTGGTCGAGGGCCATGCGCCATGCTTCGCGAGCCTCGTCGTGCTCGTCGAGCGACCAGTACGCTCGGCCGAGCGCGAAGTGCAGGCGTGCGAGCTTGGGAAAACGCTCGATGGCACCGAGGGCGACAGCGATCTTGGCGCGGGGCGTGCGAGGCCCATCCTCGATCTCGCGCACGATGTTGAGGATGTCGGGGGCGAGCGCCCCGTTTGCAATCGCGGAGACCAGCGCACGGTCTTCTTCGACGCGGTGCCAGCCAGGTGCCAGCTCGTGGACTCGTTCGTACGCTGCGAGGGCATGGTCGAACTCCCCGAGCTCAGCCAGCGCGAGGCCGCGAAGGTAGGGCGGGTCCGGGGCCCAGGGGTCGACCTCTGCGGCGGCCTCGAACATCGCGACGGCTTCGGAGAGCCGACCATGGGTCGCGAACTCGCGTCCTGATTCCAGGCGGTCGCTGCAGCCTCCCAGGGTCACCCGGTTGCGTTCGAACGCGAACCGGAGGCCGCCCAAGAGCGAGTCGGTGTCGTCCTCGAGAGGGGAGAGGAGATCGAGTTCGTCGAGCTCGACCGGGCCGCTGCCGTCGGGAGGCAGCACCACAACGCGCAGCAAGGGCTCGCCGTGGTCGATGATGCGGGCGCGGGTCCGCATACGGCGGGCACGGGGGGCGTCTTCGGTCTCGATGCGGTCCGCGAGCGCTCGCGCGAGGGTCGCGGCATCTTCGGCTTCGCCCAGGTAGCGGCGAATCTCGTGCAGGTTGGTGAGGTACGCGACGGTCCCTTCTTCGTCCTCGGTCTCTCTGCACATCCCCAGCGCCCGCGACGTGGGATCGGAGGCGCGCTCGACCAAGCCCGCGTTGAAGTAGGCGCCACCGAGCATGCCCAAGGTGACGGGGAGGTACTCATCGACCCAGCTGCCGCGCACGCCTTCGGTTTCGTCGACGATGCCCTGGAGCATCGTGGCGGCTTCGCGGTGTTTTCCCTCGTCGAGGAGCGCCTGCGCGGACTCGAGGCCGTCATGCCAGCGCTCCAGCGGACCCGTCTCTCCCTCGGCGCGGTCGCGACCCATCAAGTGCTCGAGGAGGTCCGGACGCCCGAGGGTGTTGGCGAACACGCGGGCGATGCCCAGCAATCCGGCGACGTACTGGTCGAGGGAGCTTCGGTCCTCCCGCCAGGCGGGGGGGACGGTCTTCCACGCCCGAAACTCTCGTTCGATGTGTCCGCGGTGCTCGAGACAGAGCTGCTGCAGCGCGTCGTCGTCGCCTTGTTGAACGAGCGCGATGAGACGGTCGAGCAGGTCTTCGCCAGGGGTGGAAGTGTCGGTCACGGAGTGCATCCCAGTGGCTCGTACACATACCACTCGAACGCCAAGGAGTTGCTGCCGCCCGGAGGCGTGACCGCGTCGTAGATCCGAATCCCGGTGGTGGTGATCGGCGGGTTGAAGGTGAACTCCAGATCGCCCGATCCTCCGGCGAATGTCGAGGCCGTGACCCAGCTCGCGCCCGACCAATACTGGACGTTGCCGCCCGCGAGGCCGCGGGACGTCGCTTGGCAGCCGCCCGCTGCGATCCCGTCGATGAACATGGAACCGATCAGCTGGGGAGTGGCCCAGTCCAGTTGCATGAACGCGCCTGAAGGGGAGGGCCCGTTGGAGATCCAGCCGAAGCAGCTGAGGCAGGTCGCGGGACACGATTCTTCGGCGATGCCGTCGTTCCAAGCGCCAGGTCCGTAGCCACCGCTTCCTCCACCCGAGCTGCTCGCCGTCGCGCTGGTGGCCAGGTTGGTACAGGTGCAGTCGGTGTCTGCGGCAGAACATCCGGCCGGACAGCAGCCGTCACCGCTGGTGCATGCGTCGATCGGCTCGACGGAGCACAGGCCGGTCGCCGGTTCACAGGTGTCGAGCGTGCACGCCTCGCCATCGCTGCAGGTGATCGGGGTGCCGCCGAAGCAGTCCAACAAGGGGTCGCAAAGCTCTTCGCCGTTGCACAGGTTGGCGTCATCGCACACCGCGTCGTCGGGCATGTTGGTGCAGGTGCCCGTCGCCGCGTCGCAGGCGTCCACCGTGCATCCGACCCCGTCGTCGCAGTTGAGCGGGGTGTTGGCGCACTCGCTGTTGACGCAGTTGTCCTCGGTGCACGGATCTGCGTCGTCGCAGTCATCCGCGAGCACGCAGGACAACGTTGGACCCGTGCTTCCGCCGCTCGTCGCGGAGCCGGGATCGGAGGGGTCGGTCGGGTTCGTTGGATCCGTGGTGGGCGAGTCTGTCGTCTCGCCGGCCGACGCAGCTGTCGTCTCCGAGCCCGCGCCTGAGGTTCCGGTGGTCGGCGTGGCGGTGGTGTCTTCGCCCGGCAACCCGTTGGTGAGATTGATCGCGCCGGCCGTGTCGCTCTCGCCACCGGCGCAACCGCAGAGTAGGATCCCGCCCAAAACGACTCCAACCGCGGCCTTTCGGCTCCCGCTCCTGTGCTGCATCAAAGGACCCCAAGCTTACTATAGAGGTAGCCAGCCCGCCCCGCTGAACGCGCGGCGGGGGCATATCGCGCCCGTGACGAACTCAACCGGCTGAATCTTATGGGGTTTTGGGACCCCCCCAGGAACCCTCGGGCCGGAGGAGGTCGCTGCGAGGACCGCTCGATTCTGAACGGATCCGGCTCGTGAGGCGGGCCCGATGCCGGGCTGTGAACAGCGCTTGATCCCAGAGCCGTTCTGTCTATACTCGGCCGCCCCTCGCACGTGTGCGAGGCCTTCGCATTTTGGCGTACCCGACTGCCCGCAGTCACTGCCCTTGTCGGCCGCCACTCGAGAACGAACCAAGGACTCGGCATCCATGCCCACCATTCAGCAACTCGTCCGCAAGGGACGCGAGCGTCAGTTCGCCAAGAAGACCGCTCCCGCCCTCAAGGCATGCCCACAAAAACGCGGCGTCTGTGTCCGCGTCTACACAAGCACACCGAAGAAGCCGAACTCGGCCCTTCGCAAGGTCGCTCGTGTTCGCCTCACCAACGGAATGGAAGTGACCAGCTACATTCCTGGTGAAGGTCACAACCTGCAGGAGCACTCCATGGTGCTCATTCGCGGCGGTCGTGTGAAAGACCTTCCCGGTGTTCGCTACCACGTCATCCGCGGAACGCTCGACACCACCGGTGTTTCGGGTCGTCGCCAGCGCCGCTCCAAGTACGGGACCAAGCGTCCTAAGTAGGCCTCTGCCTACGCTCAGGCCTACTCTTAGGAAGACCACGGAAGACCACGTATGTCCCGCAAAACGGTCAATCGCAAGCCTCGCCCCCTCCTGGAGATCCGATACACGGATCACCCGGCGGATGTGAACCGGCAGATCAACAGCTTCATCAACGGCATCATGCTCGACGGCAAGAAGAGCACCGCGGAGAAGATCGTCTTTGGCGCTTTCGAGATCATCTCGGAAAAAACCAAGGACGACCCCGTCAAGGTCTTTGAAAAAGCTGTCGCCAACACCCGTCCGCGACTCGAAGTCCGCGCTCGTCGTGTCGGTGGCTCCAACTACCAGGTGCCCGTCGAAGTCCGCCCCGAGCGGAGCCAGACGCTCGCCTACCGTTGGCTGATCAACGCCTCGCGTGCTCGCCCCGAGAAAACGATGAGCGAGAAGCTCGCCAACGAGATGCTCGACGCCGCTCAGAGCCGCGGAACCGCGGTCAAGAAGCGCGAAGACATCCACAAGATGGCCGAGTCGAACAAGGCCTTCGCGCACTACCGTTGGTAACTGCGTACTCGTTCTCGAATCTTTCGAACTTGCGAAGGAAAGCGGCGACCCCACCAGGGGCCGCCGCTTTTTTCGTGTCCTGTTCTCCTGCCCGCACAAGGGCTGCTCTTCCCGGAGCGCTCAGGGAACGCGCAGCAGCTCTGCGAGTGTCTGGGTGGACTCGGACGAGACATCGGGGATGGCACGGACCGCGAACGGTGTGTCGGCATCGTCGTCGAGCACGAGGAGTATCGGTCGGGTTGCCTTCGCACGCTCGAAGGTGACGAGCAGCGCCGCGAGTTGTGCGGCCGTCGTGTCGCGATGGGCCATGAGGATGAACGGTCCTGCGTCGCCTGGCGGGTTGGAGCGGCTTGCGAGCTGCCGTTGCTTGTCCGCGGCTTCGCCGAGGATGTCGAGGAGGCCATCGGGGTCGGCGAGTTGCTCGAGCGGTCCGAACAGCTCTCCGGTTGCGACGCCCTCGGAACTCACTGCGACCGCAAATCCGTGACGAGGGACCGGGTCTCCCTGGGCCGCGGGCAGAAGGAGCTCCGGTGGCTGCAGCGGGCTGACGCCGGACTGCAACACCAACGCGCGGACCAAACCGTCGGCGGTGGAGGAGGAGACACCCGCGCCGCGGAGCGTTTCGGCGAGCTCGAGCAGCACCGTTGCTCCCGTGTTGGCGTGCAGTGCGACGAAGGTGTCTCGTTCCACGACGGCTGCGTATCGCGAGAGGTCGCAGGCGTCGTAGAGGAACCCGGAGCGCTCGTGGCCCTCGCGACGCAACGCGTCCTGTGCCGCAGCATCTGCGGTCGGGCACACCCGTGCCGTGTCTTCACCTTCGTTCCGGAGCAGCGGTCTCCCCTCGCGGCTGGACTCGGTTGCCTTGGCCAACGCCGCGTCGTACGGGGCAAGGATACTGGCCGGGCACGCAGTCCGCAGTGCAGTTCGGGCGCGCTCCGCCTGACGAAGCGGCACGCCCGAGTCGTTTCGCCAATCGGACCTCTCGGAGCGGAGCGCTGTCGCCTCGGCATCGAGCGCTGCGGCGTCGCAACCCGCAGCCGCCGCCGTGTCGGAAGGGGACGCGGGCGAATCAGGGTCCGGAGACTTGGAGCAGCCGAACGCCGCGAGCACGGTGAGTACGGCGAGGCTGCGGGCCAGAGTGAAAGGAAGGCGAGGGCGTGGTTGGGCCAGTTTCATCGTTCGCAGATCTTTCGTCCCGGGTCGCCCGGGAACGCGGGACGCGCCGCTCACCCGGGGTTCATGCCCGGGTGTTGTGCGAGGTCCCCTACGGGTGATGCATCCGCGCTGGCCGTTTGCGTCTCGAGCGGAAGAAAGGGCCGAACACCGCGCTACGGCGTGTGCTCGAGGAGCCAAGCCCGGGTCCGCGTTGCTCGAGCGGGGAAACTGCCGGGCCGCAGCTCGTAGTGTTCAACCGCTTCTTGAACCAGCGCCCGGGCGGCGGGTCGGTCCTCGGCGAGTTCCCACAGAGCGTAGCCACGAAGCGAGAGCCCTTCCGCACGCGTGCCTCCGTCCATCGCAGCCAAACGAGCTGGCGTCAGCACATCGACGACCTCGGCGTGCCGAGCGGAGTGGAACAGATACCTGCCGAACGCCACGAGGGTTTCCCCATGGAGGCCTGAACCAGGACTCGCGGCCTCGAACGCCGCGCGATAGAGCGAGTCGGCGCGATCCAGCTGCTGTTGGGCAACCGCCAGCTTCGCCAACGTGAGTTCCGCTCGCAGGAGGACTGCGTGCGCGGGGTCCAGCTCATCGTGCGCCGCTTCCTTGATCCGTTCGACTTCGGCTGCGACTTGGGCAGCGGTCGCTGTCCCGGTACGCCAGCGTAGGAATTCGAATTCCAGCCGAATCCGAAGCAGCGAGGGGTGCCGCGGGGATCCTCGTTGTTGCCATTGCTCAACGAGGTCGGCGTAGAGCTTTGCCGCTTGCGCAAACTCTCCGGCGGCCGCCAGTGCTCCTCCGACCACCTCGTGGCAGGCCATCACCACCGCGTGGTCGTCTTCGAGGTCGGCGACGCCCAGGGCTGCCTCGATGTTGTTGGTCGCCTCGGTGAACAGACCCTGCCCCACAAGTGCCGCGCCGAGGTTGCAGTGCACACGAAGCAGGTTCGCAGCTGAGCCGGGCAGGGAAGGCAGTGCCAACAGGGACCGGAACTCCCGCTCCGCGCTCGCGAACTGGCGCTGCCCGAGCAGTCCGACTGCGATGTTCTGGGTGGTGTCGACTGTGTGGCGGTCGCCCGGGCCGAAGGTGGCCTCGAACGTGCGGCGCGCAGCTCGGAGTTCGACGAGCGCCGCGTCGAAGTCTCCCTGGGCCCCCAGCGCCGCGGCGAGGCCTGTACGTGCCACCGCGGTGCGTCGATGCTCCTCGCCGAGGATGTCCCCGGTGGTGGCAAGGGCCAGCCGGTAGATCTTCTCGGCTTCTTGGAGGCGGCCCAAGTACCCCAGCGCCTCCGCGCGGTCCATCCGGAGCGCGGCTCGCAGCAAGGGATCCGACAAGTTGCGAGACTGCTGCAGCGCGAGTGCAGCGTCGGCGTGCTGGAGTGCCTTGCCATAGGAGCCCGCGGACAGCTCGATCGCCGTCAGCCGAGAGTCCGCGGCCAGGGTTCCGGCGACGTCGCCCCGCTTCGAGGCGAGGTCCTTGGCGAGGCGGGCGTAGGCCCTCGCTTCGTTCGTTCGTTTGCCGTCTGTCGAGGAGAGCAGCAACGCAAGGGCCCGCGCGGCTTGGGATGCGCTTCCATCCCGACCGGTGCGGATCGATGCTCGAAGCGCGTGCAGCAGGTCATCGTTGGCGGCGTCGTACCGCTGAGCCTCGAACTGAACTTGACCCCGGACGATCCGGAACTCGCTCCAAACCGGGTGGTCTCCGTCCACGTCGGAGAGGGTGGCCTCGGCCGCTTGGACCGACAGGTTGGCCTCCTCGAGCTGACCGATCCCGCGGAGGGCTCGGGCGGTCGCGAGGGCTTCGCGGGCCGCTTGGACGGCACCGTGCTGGTGGTGGTCCTCTCCGAGGCGCTCAGTTCCGATGTCCTGAACTCCGGCACACCAGTCGAGGTCGGGCAGGGGCTCCAGCGCACCGACGGGGTCGGTCAGGTCCTCCGCTGGGGTGGCGGCCAAGACCGCCGCGGCCGCTTTGATCGCACGCCGTGCGTCGGCCAGACATTCCAAACCTTGGTCGACGCGGGCCGCCGTGAACTCGCCGCCATCGTTTCGCAAGCGCTCACAGGCCTCGGCCCGGCTCGTTGCCCAGCGTTCGACATAGTCATCCAGGCCCGACAGCGCGACCTCGCCGGCTCGACCCGTGGCGGGCTGGAGCTTCTCCTCGACTTCGCGGCGCTGCGGCGCGCTCCAGAGCTGGGCGGCGAACTCGGTCGGCGATGGGCAGGTGTTGGTGTCGACGGTTCCCAGGCCGCCGACGGTTCCACTCACGGCCGCGATCGCGGCCCCGGCGATCCAAAGCCGACGCCGCGCGTGGGCGACTCGGCATTCTTGAAGCTCGATGGCGAGGGCGGCCATCGACGGCCACCGCTGCGATGGCGCGACGCGTAGGCCTCGCAGGACCGCACGCTGCACCCGGGTAGGGACTCCTGATACGCGGTGCGGGACGTCGATGTTCCCGGCCGTGACGTTGGCTTCGAGCTCGCGCAGCGTTCCGCCAGGAAACGGTTGTCGATCGAACAGCCCGCCGAACAACGCCACGCAGAACGCGAACTGGTCACTGTGCGCGTCCGCGAGTTCGTTCCTCCAGCGCTCCGGGGACAGGTACAGCGGGGTGCCGCTCAGAGACTGCGATGCTCCGTCCTCGTCGCGCCGCGGGGACTCGTGGGGTCGGCGCGCCGCGACGCCCGCGAGTCCGAAGTCGATGATCTTCGGCGCCCCAGACTCGGAGACCAGGACGTTGTGGGGTTTGAAGTCGCCGTGAACGACACCTTTCGCGTGGGCGGCTTCCAACCCCCACGCAGACTGGGCGAAGACCTCGAGGAGCGTGCGCCAGTTCTGGCCGTCGAGCCATTGTTCGAGCGTCTGCCCGGACACCAGCTCCATCGCGATGAACACTCTCCCGGCGATCTCCGCGGCTTCGTAGACTTGCGCGACGTTGTGGTGGGAAACCTGCGCCATCGCGCGGGCCTCGTCGAACAGGCGAGCTTGCTCGGAGTGGCCGGAGACCACGGAGCGACTCAGGAACTTGAGGGCTACCGGGCGGTGAAGCTCGCGATCGTAGGCTTCGTACACGACGCCCATCGCCCCCACGCCGAGCTGCGGTCCGACCGTGTAGCGCCCCACCTCGTCGCCTTGTTGGATCGGCGGGGGTGGGGGGGCCGCGCCCTCTTCGAACCGCGCCATCGCAGCCATGAACTCGCGGCAGGCGTCGCACGCGTCGATGTGCGCATGGACGGCGGCACCCTCCGCCTCCGACAGCTCGCGGTCGAAGCACTGCTGGAGGCGTTGCAGCGGCGGACAGTCGCCGACGCGCGAATCCGAGCTATCGGTCACCAGGACCAGGATAGCGTGATCCGACTCCCCGACCCCGCCGCACGCGTGTGGCGGACGTTGTCAAGAGCCCCGAGACGGGGGTGGACGGTTCTCCAACGCGATGCGATAGCGGAGACGTGGTGTCGATCGACGACGTGCGGGCTGCCGCGGCGCGGTGGCCCGACATCACCGCCCCCCCAAGCGCCTTCGTGGTCGGCCTCCGCGAGGACGACGCCGGTGAACAGTTGGCGGATCGCTTTCTCGCGTGGGCGGCGTTGCAAGGAGATCCCGACGCGGTGCATCAGCTCTGCCAACAGGTTCGCACGCTCTGCCCCCGCGGAATCCGAGCCGCAGGGGCGAGCGCCTACGATGCCGGAGACCTCGAGCAAGACGTCATGACGTCCCTGTTGATCGGGTCGGCAACACGTCCTCCAACCCTGACGCAGTACGATGGTCGGGGTCCTTTGGGAGGATGGCTGCGCGCGTGTGTCGTCCGACGCTGCCTCATGTGGCGGAGACGGCGGTCCCCCCTGCGCGAGGCATCCGAGGTTTCGGACCGGCTGCTCGGGGACGACATCGATGCTGAACTCCGCTCGTTGAGGGCGGAGGACAAGCGGCTGTTCGCAGATGCGCTGGCCAAAGCCTTCGCGGACCTCGACGGTGCTGATCGCACGCTACTGCGCTACTACTATGTCGATGGGCTCGACCTGCGGCAGATCGGTCGCATCCTCGACGTGCATCCCGCGACGATCTCTCGACGCCTCCAAAAGGGGCGCGCCGAGATCTTGAAGCGCATGCAATCCGAGCTGTCAGAGCAGGGGGCCGCGGACCATGTTTGGCGGAACGTGCGGAGTCAGCTCGAGGTCAGCTTGGGCACGCTCCTGCGAACGATGTGAAGGACCCGCGGCGTCCGGCTCGAAAACGCCCTGTGAGATCCGGGCCGCCTTCCGTGCCTCCGTTGCCCGGCGCCCTCACCGCGACCGGGACGAAGTCCACTCGGCATGGCGCAGGACCGCGTCCGGCCCCGGATCCGGAGGGGAGGGGGACTGTACAAAAACGGTGTTGCTGTTGGCACTGAACTGTCTATACTCGCGGCCCTTGCACCGATGTAGGTGCAGAATCCGTTTCGGAGTCGACTCCTTGTTCTAACGCCGCTCTCAACACTCTTGCCAACGCCCTGCACGGCGCCGTGAACTCTCCATCTTCCGGGCAGTTCCGCCGACCCAAACGTGCTCAGGCCGCGGCCGCGACAGACCTCGTCTGTCCACCCGGGCCCTCGAACGCCACACCCATTCCGCCGCAAGGTTGGAACTGGATGGCTGACCGAAGCGGCCCACTCGGCGCATCCGTTCTACCGTCTCCGCTTCGTTCCGCTCCGCTCTCCAGTCTCTCGTCATGGTCGACAACAACACCATCGCCGCAACCCGCGACATCGGCATCATGGCCCATGTCGACGCCGGCAAGACGACCACGACGGAGCGCATCCTCTTCTATACGGGCCGTTCGCACCGGATCGGCGAGGTCGACGACGGTGCCGCGACCATGGACTACATGGTCCAGGAGCAGGAGCGGGGGATCACGATCCAGTCGGCCGCCACGACGTGCCACTGGGACGAGCACCGGATCAACATCATCGACACGCCCGGACACGTCGACTTCACCGTCGAGGTGGAGCGAGCGCTTCGGGTCCTCGACGGCGCGGTCGCGGTGTTTGACGCCGCTGCGGGTGTGGAGTCGCAGTCCGAGACCGTCTGGCGGCAGGCGAGTCGCTACGGCGTCCCCCGGATCGTCTTCATCAACAAGTTCGACAAGGTCGGCGCGAAGCTCTCGATCACCATCGACAGCCTCAAAGAGCGCCTCGAGGCGCACCCGCTGATCATCCAGCTCCCGATCGGGGCTGAAAACGACTTTTCCGGCGTCGTCGACCTGCTCGAGATGCAGGTGCTGCACTTCGCAGGAGACGCAGGCGAGACCGTCGAGCGGACGCCGCTGACCGAGTCCATCGACGCTGCCTTGTTCGCCGACGCGACCGCAGCCCGTTCCGCGCTCGTCGAAGCTCTGGGCGAGGTCGACGAAGCCATCATGGAGATGTACCTGGAGGACGAGGGCGCCAGTATTGGCGCTGCCGACCTCAAGGCCGCGCTCCGCCGCGCAACGCTCGAGCTCAAGGGCTTCCCTGTTCTTTGCGGCTCCTCGCTGCGGAACAAGGGGGTTCAGCCGGTTCTCGATGCGATCATCGACTACCTTCCCTCGCCGCTCGACCTTCCGCCGGTCGAGGCCCAGGTGGCTGGCAAGGACCTCGAGGTTGCCGACGACGCGCCCTCGGTCCTGCGTCGTCCGTCACCCTCGGATCCCTTCCTCGCGCTGGCGTTCAAGGTCATCCACGACCCCCACCGCGGTGCGCTCGTGTTTTTTCGTGTCTACTCCGGCAGCCTCAAGGCCCGCGAAGCGATCACAAACGCGACCCGGAAGCGCAAGGAGAAGGTCCAGCGCCTCCTTCAGATCCACGCCAGCAAGACCACCGAGTGCGACGAGGTTTCCGTCGGGGACATCGTCGCGGCCGTGGGGCTCAAGTTCACCGGCACCGGTGACACGCTGATCGCCGCCTCCGACAAGGAGCGGGTCGTCCTGGCGGGCATGAAAATCCCCGAGCCGGTCATCTTCCGCTCCATCGAGCCCAAGACCGCGGCCGACCAGAAGAACCTCGACGAGGCCCTGGCACGCTTCCAACGCGAAGACCCCAGCTTCAAGCTGCGCGAGGACGCAGACTCCGGTCAGACCCTCGTGTGTGGCCAGGGCGAGCTCCACCTCGAGGTGCTCATTGACCGGCTTCTGCGCGAGTACAAGCTCGACGTCCGCGTCGGCAAGCCGCAGGTC
The DNA here is from genome assembly GCA_050633305.1 of Nannocystales bacterium. Lineage (GTDB taxonomy): Bacteria > Myxococcota_A > Polyangia > Nannocystales > Nannocystaceae > CAJXVA01. Next base: position 880 of record JBOEGF010000053.1, on the reverse strand, counting down.
GCCTACCGCGAGACGATCGCCACCTCGGTGCGCAAAGAACTCGAGTACGACCGCGAGATCGGCGGAAAGCGCCAGTACGCCAAGGTCGTGATCGAACTCGCTCCGCGCGAGCGGGGCGAAGGCAACCTCTTCACCTCCGTGATCGGCGATGGGCCCGATGGGAAGCCACTGCTTCCCGCGAACTTCGTGGCCGCGGTCGAGGAGGCCGTGGGCGACAGCTTCACGCGGGGTCCACTGCTCGGATTCCCGGTCGAAGACATGGCGGTCACCCTCGTGGACGCCGCGTTCGACGAGACCGATACCAACGAGGGCACCTTCAAGGCGGCCACCTCGATGGCCTTCGGCGAGGGCGTAGAAAACGCAGGTCCGCGACTTCTCGAGCCGATCATGTCGGTCGATGTCGCGACCCCCAACGACTTCACCGGAGCCGTCAATTCCGACCTCAGCGGCCGTCGAGGGAGGGTCACGGGCATGGAGCCCATCCCCGGCAGCGCGAACGCACAGACCGTGCGCGCCGAAGTCCCCTTGGCACAGCTAGTTGGATATGCTACTGCGCTGCGCTCGGCGACCCAGGGGCGTGCGAGCTACTCCATGCGCTTCAGTCACAACTCCGACGTCTCCAAGTCGGTCCAAGACGAAATCGTCACTCGCATCCGGGGCTACTGAACACCTCAGCCCCTCTCCCCCAGCAACCGCTGAAAAAGTTCCTCTTCGCCAGGGCCTCCGCGCCCAGGCACCAGACGCCGCAACCCGGCACAGCTTTCGGCTCCAAGCCAAACCTAGACAGGATTCAAGATGTCCAAAGAGAAGTTCGTTCGCGACAAGCCGCACGTCAACATTGGCACCATCGGTCACGTTGACCACGGTAAGACCACGCTGA
>JBOEGF010000052.1:0-452 GCA_050633305.1 Nannocystales bacterium | reverse complement strand
TTCGAATCCGGTCGAAGGCTCCCAGCCACCCCGTTTCGCGGGGTGGTTTTTTTGTGCGCTGCGCGCAGTCGCGGACCGACCCGGGTGCGTGGCCCCAGCACATGAGGTGAGCCAAGTCGTACGGCGTCCCCGCGCAATGCCCCTTCCCATGGGCGCGGGACGGGGGTAGAACATCGCCCGAATTCCCGACGAAAAGGTCGCCTGAAGATGTCCAAAGAGAAGTTCGTTCGCGATAAGCCGCACGTCAACATCGGTACCATCGGTCACGTCGACCACGGTAAGACCACGCTGACCGCTGCCATCACCAAGGTCCTCGGCCTTCGTGGATGGGCGGAGAAGGTCGACTTCGAGAACATCGACAAGGCTCCGGAGGAGCGCGAGCGAGGCATCACGATCTCGACCGCACACGTCGAGTACAACTCGGAGAAGCGTCACTACGCGCACGTCGACTG
>JBOEGF010000051.1:0-1083 GCA_050633305.1 Nannocystales bacterium | reverse complement strand
TGGAGTTGCCCCCGAAAAACCGGACACGTATTCAGTTCGTTTGAAGGCGGCGAAACTGCCGCGGTGAGAGCATCTTGAGGCCCTTGTGGGGCTGGTGTTCGTTGTAGTCGTCGAACCAGGCTGGAAGCTTGGCCAACACAGTTTCAGGGTCAGGGAGGTCGGCGATGTAGACGTAGTCGCGCTTGAAGGTCTTCACGAAGGCCTCGGCCATGCCGTTGGACTCGGGCGAGTATGCGGGCGTGTTCCGAGGAAGCAGGCCGCACGCGGAAGCGAACGCGCGTGTTTCGTTTGCCGTATACGGCGGCCCGTTGTCGGTGAGCCACTCAACGTCCTGGCTGGTCTGCGTCGAACTGAAGCGAGCTTCGACGCTCAGCGCGATCAGGTCGCGGACGCTGGCGCCGTCGAGGTGGTTGTTCGCGGCGACCCACCCGATGGCCTCCCGGTCGCAGCAGTCGAGGCTGAACGCGACGTGGACTTTACCGCCGTCCCAGCAGCGAATCTCGAACATGTCGCTGCACCAACGCATATCGCTGGCGAGCGTGATGATCTTGCCATGGTGCGAGAGGTTGGGCTTCGGACCGTATCTTTCGAGCAGCATCCTCGCTTCCCGCATCACCCTGTAGACCCTCTTGTGGTTCACAGGAGCGTGTTTTGGCTGCCTTCGCAGATGCGCCGTCACGCGACGGTAGCCGCTGGTCGGGCGAGCTTCGACGATGGGCTTGATGCGCTCGAGCAGAGCCACGTCAGCCGGCTTGACGCCGCGCGTTTTCGATTCCGGCTTCGCGTTCAGCGTCGTTGATAGATGCGGCCGCGAGATGCCCAGGGCGTTGGCGACTGCCGTCACTGTCCACCGTTTTCGCCGGGCGAGTTCCCGCCCGAGATCCACTTTTTTTCCCGCGCGAGCGCGACCGCCTCTTCGAGAATCTCGACCTTCATGGTCTGCTTGCCGAGCATGCGCTCGAGTTCGCGAATGCGGGCCTTGAGTTTCTTGGCTTCGCTCTCGGGTACGACCCGCTGGTTGGCCTTGAGGCCCTTGTTCGTCGCGTCGTCCATGACCTTCTTCCATTGGAACAGAAGGCTGGG
>JBOEGF010000050.1:0-42026 GCA_050633305.1 Nannocystales bacterium | reverse complement strand
GGAAGAAGCGACGCTCACTGCAGCGACGGGTCCCCATAACGACCTCTCCGGCCTTGACGAAGCGAGGGCGAGTCATAGAGATGGCCTCCACGTGCATCCTGCCAAGGGCGTGCAGGAACTGCTGCATGCTCGGTCAAGGCAAGACGGGTTCGCGCGACGCACCGGGTGTCGGAGAGAGCAAGGAGTTGACCAGTTTCGCCGGAGGGAAGAAACCGCGTGATTTCAGGCGTGCTGACCGGAGCGTTGGGCGAAGGCGGCCAGCGGTTGGACCAGTGGGTGGGCCACTGGGCCACTGGCGGTACCTCCGCAGAAACAACCCCGGGTCTGGATCTGGGGGTAGCGGTTGGACCAGTGGGTGGGCCACTGGGCCACTGGCGGTACCTCCGCAGAAACAACCCCGGGTCTGGATCTGGGTAGCAGAAACAACCCCGGGTCTGGATCTGGGTAGGAGATGATGCCGAACACTCGCCACTGGCCCCCGGGCGGGCTTGTCTAGAGAATGACGCACCTTTGTCGTCTTCGGCGCGCGGCCACTTGTTGGCGGGTCATCTCCCCGAAGTTGCCGTCACGAAACAACGCGATCGGAACATTCTGATCGCTGGGGGTGTAGCGAAGACTGGTGCGGGCCCCCAGCCAGTTGACTCCGCGCTGAAGGTGATCCCAGTCCATCGCGAGACCATCGTCGTTGACGATCATGACGGCGGTGAGAACCTGTCGTCCATCAACCTGGGCCCTGATTTTTGCCCACTCGGTGCTCTTATTATGTCCGCCGTTGAAGTGGCAGGCCACCAAGTACTGGCCACTGCACAGCAGTAGCAGCCCGACGCAGGAGGTCAGTCCGGTGACAACGACGCATTCCCCAGGGCCGACCGCGCGGCCCTGTGTGTAGACTTTTGACATGCTGATCGCATTGAGTGCAGACGCGTCCACGACGATGTCGCCGGCCCTGCCGACAGGTCCGGTGGGAATGGTGGCACCTGTGGCGAAGGTGTTGATGTCGGGCATGTACCCACAGGATGCCCCGGAACTACTGGGCGTCGATTCCGCGTCGATGTCGGTACAAGAGGAGACCGCAGCTACAACCGCTGGAGCTCACATTGGCTGAGTAGCTGGCCCGATGATGGTGCACCCCGCGATCCTGCGTGTCACTAGCGTTGCGCAACGCGAATCCAAGTACCCCCCTACGCACTCGGCAGAAGCGATGGGCACACAACGGCTGGGCGGCCGTCCCCAAGCCGAGCCCATCGATCCCACACCTGGGTACGTGGAAAAGCGGCAGCGGTCGGATGCTCCTCGGAGGCGGAGGACGAGCCTAGCAACCGGGCCGTGCTCGGCGACGAACATGTCCTCGAGCACTGCGTCTACACCCTCGTCAATGCCATCGCGACCGGTAGCACCCCTGGGCAGGCGAGGGGCTTGGCTGCGGATGCGCCTCAGCCCAAAGCAGCGGGCCATTGTGGGGACTCCAGGGGGCTTCCTGTTCCGCCGCCTCATACCGCCGCGCAGCTCAGCTATGCTGGGCGGTGCATTGGGCTCGTTCGAAGAACTCATCGACCGCTACGCCCGTGGAGAAATCACCGAAGCGGAATTCTTCGGGGACTTTCTTTGGCTCGTCGACGAGCACTGCGTCGGCGTCCTTATCGACCGACTCCCCCGTCACCTTCAGGGGTACGTTGTTGCCGATGCGGCGTCGTTGCAGTCCGCAAGGCTCTCGGGAGAGGAACTCATCGACTTCACGCACGGGGCCCCGAAACCTGATGCGTCTTGCGAAGCCGCCATGTTCGCCTGGCTCAACGCCCACCCCTCCCGCGTCCAAACTCTTGCGGAAGAGCATCGTAGGTATCGCGAAGAGCGGAGGCGACGGTTCTTGAATCGACTCGACGACGGCAAAGAGGGCCCGGGCGAAACAGGAGGTTGAGCGGCGTTTAAGCGAAATGAACAGGGAAAAAGCAGGATTGGAGGAGTAGGGTTGGCCGGCGGCGAGGGCGGTCGCTGCGGAGCGGGGCTGGGGCCGGGTGTGGATTGGGGGTGAGCCTGGGAGAGCGGAGGCGTCGGGGGGGGAAAGCGGGCCCGAAGGGGAGCGGGGAGCGAGCGGGGCCAAACTGCAGGCACGCCGGTACGAGCGCGGGGCGAAGCGGCGCCCATCCAGGAGCAGAGCCAAGCGCGTTCAGGGCAGAGCGGAGAAGCGCAGGAGTTGTCCGGGCGCAGGCGGACGCGGGGGTGGCCGAGCACCGTGAAGTTCGGCGGCGATGTCCTCGGCCTACCGGACCCGAAGACTCCGTGGCGCGTTCCCGAGGGGGACTGCGAAGACTGAGTCGTCGTGCCCGTGTCCTCTGCGCGTCGCGAGCGGGCCCGAACGCCTCCACCTGAAACACGAGACTGCGGTTCGGCGCCTGCGCCCTGAGACCGATCGGCCTCACGCGCGTCTCTACCAGCAGATGCAACCGCTCGGGTTGTGGGGCGTCTGTGTTCGCGTGGGAAAAGAGAAGAGCCGCTCTACCGCGGAGGTGAGGGCTGGGGCACGCGCAGAGTTCGAGGGCAGCCAGGAGCGTCTCGTCGAGCTCCGAACGCGGACGATGGAGCAAGCGGACCGTTGGGCCGCGTCTCTGATCGACCCACACCAAACCGAGGCCTATCGGAGCCTCCGCGATGTTGCCGCATCGGAGGCATTCAGCAATGCGATCGCGCTGCTTGACGACGGCGAGATGCTGAGGGACTTCGAGAGCTGGCATGATCCTGCGTGGAAGCGCTGGTCCCAAGACGAGCTTGGTATGGCCGTGGAAGACTTCCTCACGATGCGGGGGGCGGAGATGCTCCTGTGCGCTCGGGATGGTGTGGCAGAAGCCTTGGAGGCGAGTCGAGCCTTCCGACGGGACATCGACCGGAAGGGCACTCGTGCGCTGCACAACGTGGCGGAGAAACACAACTGGGACTGCGGCCACGCCGAGCTGTTCGCGATCGTCAATCACCCAAAGTGTTCGATCGCCACCGCCGCACTGATCTACTGGCGCTCGAGTCCAGCGTGGCCGGACGAAGGCGGGTGGGCGGAGGAGAGGGCGACGCTGGCGAAGACGGTCGAGGGGCGAGTCCGCAGGGGAAAGCTGGTCGCGACCTCGAACTACTGCCCAAAGTCGGACCGAGGGTGGTCTCGCCCGGATCTGGAAGCAGTGCTTCACGCGACGCCGACGTCGATGCACTTTGACGTTCGAGCCGGGAAGCGGATCCCCTGGTCCTGATCCCAACTTAGCGGAGACGCGCGTGCGAAGCGAACTGGGGAACGGGCCCGCGCTCAGCCGTGACGAGCGGGACGACCTCGCAACGGTGTCGGCACAGAAGTCGGCCAAGCGGGACTCGGAGGCGCCTTACGACGCTCCGCGAGCTTCGCCCTCCGTTCGCGCTCGGTGCCGTGCAGCGCAGCGCCGACGGACAGGTCCGGGTTCGATTCAAGAAGCCCACCCGAAACGGAGCCGCGTACGCCCAGATGAGCCCAGAGGGTTTCTTGGGGCAGCTTCGAGATGGCCGTGGTTGTCCGCGCAGAGGCGCACGGCACTTTCGACCTCACGCATCCCCAGTCAGCTCAGCGCATCTCGAAGGGCACGCCAAGGTCTGCGGCGAGCTGCCGTCCGATCGCCTCGACCTCGAGCGGGTGGCGGAACCCGCTGGGCTCGTGCACCGCACCTTCGGTGTCGACGATGAACAAACCGCTGTTGCGCAGGATGTCGTTCCCGGCCGCGTTTATGCGTCTAAGCGAAATGAACAGGGAAAAAGCAGGATTGGAGGAGTAGGGTTGGCCGGCGGCGAGGGCGGTCGCTGCGGAGCGGGCCTGGGGCCGGGTGTGGATTGGGGGTGAGCCTGGGAGAGCGGAGGCGTCGGGGGGGAGAAATACGGGCTGACCCTGCATCCCCAGAAGACGAGGACCGTCGAGTTCGTGCGCCCCGACCGTCGGTCGAGGCGTGTGGGACCGGACGCTGGAAAGCGTCCAGGTACGTTCGACTTCCTCGGCTTCACGCACCACTTTGGGCGCTCACGGAAGGGCAAGCCGACCGTGCGCCGCAAGACCGCCAAAGACCGCTTCCGCCGTTCGCTCAAGCGGGTCGCCCAGTGGTGCCGAGAGCACCGTCACGACGACCTGCGAGTCCAGCAGAAGGTCCTCGCGCAGAAGCTTCGTGGCCACCACGGGTACTTCGGCATCGTCGGAAACTACGCGGCCATGCGTTGCTTTCTGAATGAGGTCCAGCTTGTGTGGTGCAAGTGGATCCGACCGCTAAGCGGCGGCCGCTGCCGCTCCATATCGCTGTCAGAACCGAATGCGCTCGATCTCTCCACGCGAGACCGTCTTCGCCGTCCGGTCGTAGAGCTTCGTCGTCTCCGTGCTCGCGTGACCGGCAATCTCGGCCGCCGTCTAGATGCTTCCGCCACCGGCCATGTACGCCGTGATCCCCGACGCCCGGAAGCTGTGGTTGCACACCAGCACCCGGTCGATACCTTACCGCCGTCCCAGCAGCGAATCTCGAACATGTCGCTGCACCAACGCATATCGCTAGCGAGCGTGACGATCTTGCCATGGTGCGAGAGGTTGCGCCGTCACGCGACGGTAGCCGCTGGCGTGCTTCGACGATGGGCTTGATGCACTTGAGCAGAGCCACGTCAGCCGGCTTGACGCCGCGAATTTTCGATTCCGGCTTCGCGTTCAGCGTCGTTGATAGATGCGGCCGCGAGACGCCCAGAGCGTTGGCGACTGCCGTCACTGTCCACCGTTTTCGCCGGGCGAGTTCCCGCCCGAGAACCACTTTTTCCCGCGCGAGCGCGACCACCTCTTCGAGAATCTCGACCTTCATGGTCTGCTTGCCGAGCATGCGCTCGAGCTCGCGAATGCGGGCCTTGAGTTTTTTGGCTTCGCTCTCGGGTACGACCCGCTGGTTGGCCTTGAGGCCCTTGTTCGTCGCGTCGTCCATGACGTTCTTCCATTGGAACAGAAGGCTGGGCGTCACGCCATACCGTCGCGCCGTTTCGGAGATGGTTCCGCCTGGCTTCGCAGCATCGTCGAGCAAGGCCCGCTTCTGCTCGGCCGTGTAACGGCGCCGTCGGCCGGGTTGGGCTGGTTGTAAGTTTCGGAGTTCGTCTGACATCGGATTCGTCCTCTCGGACGTGTCCGGTTCAAACGGGGGCTACTACATGGTGCGAAGGGGTGCTCGTTGCTTAGCCAGAGGGCGTCGCAGGCGAGGCGTTGAGGAGCTGCCGGCGGTCTTCGACGCCATGTATTCGGAGCGTGCCCCACGTCGAAGTGAAGCTATCTCGAGCTTATCGGGCCGGGCGTACGACGGTGATGGTGGAGTGGTTCAACGTGGCCGGTTGGTCCGCCAGCGTCGTGATACTATCGTCGGAAGGATCGAACACCTCGAAGGAGGTTGTGGTGGTGTCTAGCCCCCAACCCGACACGTAGATCAGGCCGGTGAGGACGTCCGTAGCCATCCCACTGTTGGGCGAGGCCGGTGTGACACCGGTGTCGACTTTCGTCCCGTCCTGGGCGTCGAGGCGCTGGATCGACCCCGAGAAGGACCGTGTGTAGAAGTTGCCGTCCCAATAGACGCCGGCGCGGAGAGGTTCTGTGATGGAAGGAGTTTTGTCGGTGATAGTCCGAACGACCGTGTCGTTGGTCGTGTCGATCACGCGGAACCCCGTTTCGGCGAAGGTGCGAATATATAGTTCGTTGTTCTCTCGATCGTAGCTACCCGCGCATGATCCGGCCCCACCAATGTCGAACATCGTCCACGTGCCATCGCGGTGGACCCACATCGTCGACTGACCGTCAGGGAGGTAGTAGAGGCCTTCCGGGGAGGACTGGAAGTAGCTGACCGGGGAGTCTGTGGTTCCACCTGGTCCGGGCGTGACGTCGGCCCACGAGTCCTCGTCGATGTCGTACGCGTAGATGGTGTTGCCCGAGCCCATCAGGAACACGTTGGTACCGTCATTCGTGATCTGGCTGTAGGTTGTCTGGGGGGGGCTAGTCAACGACGTCCAGCTGTCCTGCTCGATGTCGTAGCCGTAAAAACCCGCGTCCCCAAGCGCGCTGGCCAGGAAGACAAGCCCGGGCGCCTCAACCTGACAGCCGGCGTCGCAGCCGTCGCCATCATTCACGTTGCCATCGTCACAGGTCTCGTTGCCGGCCCACACGAAGCCGTCGCCGCAGCTCGCGTCGGCGCACGCGGGACAGGCATCGTCGTTGTCCATGTTGCCGTCGTCGCAGACTTCGCCAGCGGTGACGTTGAGCGTTCCGTCGCCGCAGGCGGACGCAGTGCAGTCATCGTTGCAGACGTCGGTCTCCCCACCGTCACAGTCCTCGACGCCTTCGTGGACGAGACCGTCACCGCAGCTGGCCAGTCGGCAGGTCGAGGGACAGCCATCGGTATCGACATCGTTGCCGTCGTCACAAGTCTCGCCTGCCGCCGGGTTGTGATGCCCATCGCCACACTCGGCCACGGTGCAGTCATCGTCGCAGCTCACCGAGTGCCCGCCGTCGTCACACTCCTCGCCGGCCTCGACCTCGCCATTGCCGCACTCCGACGTGCCTTCGGTTGCAGTGCCGGTTGTGCCAACTCCGTCGGCGGTCGTCTCAGTCTCGCCGATTCCGCCCATTCCGACGGAGCCTGAGGAGCCCCCCCCTGCGATGGGCGCGGGATCGTCGGCGCAGGCGAAGGACAGGAGGCAAAGCAGGGAGCAGGACGTCCGCGTCATCAATGTCGAGATGTCCGCGGGCCGCGAGATCTATGGTTCGAAGGCGGACAACTCGTGCTGTTCTCAGCTTAACACCTCTGGGCTGTGCCAGTGGATGTGCGCGGCTTCGCCCTGTCTCACCCGCATGAAGTTCCCTCTGACTCACGTACCGCCGTCGATTCTGCGGCGATGCGCCTGGCCTCGTGGTTGAGCTGGATGAACGGGTTCATGGTCGTCGGATGCAGAGCTGGGTGCTGGGTCGCGTGTCCCCGACACGGGAGTTTCTTGCGCCGCGCTGGTCACCACGTCCCGCTGGCGCCCATGATGGGGCGTGAGCTTATCCGGACTCCATGGGCCACCGGGCAAGCCAGAACACAGGATTCGACCAGTAGGGCTTCTTGCGGAGGAGGCCAATCCTCGGTTTCCCTTCAAGGGCACCGACGTTTAGCGGACGTCGCGCCGCTTAGCGCCGGATCCATTCCCGTTGTTCCCCATGGGCCTGTTCTGCCGAGCTGACGTGGATCACTTAGCCCGAGCCACAACAGCCAGCGCGGGGGTCGGCATCGAGATCACGTTCTGGGACGAGAGTGGGACGCCGATCGGCACGTTCGACGGGGGAGGGATCGGCGTGGGCGGGTTCGTCGGCGGCGGCAAAGGGGAGTGATCCCAGTCGTGAGGCCCGGGAGCTAGTCAGCGCGGTTCCCAGATGGTCTTCCAGGCCTCCCGCGTCACAAGCTTCGCGGGGGTCTGGACACCGCCTTGGGATATCGCTGCGACGATGTGATGAAGCGTGACGACCTCATTCCCGTACGGGTCGCCGTGTTCGTCCTCAATCGTATTTTCGACCCCCAGGGTGAAGATCGTGTCGGCGGGTTGGTCCCTGATGATCTCCGCCACGGCGCGCTCGGTCAGTGCGGCCGGGTCGCGCTCGGCCTTCCGCCCAATGCGCGGGCTCCATGGCGAACCTCCTCGATGACGACGGTGGTGGAGACGGTGCACGCCTTGCCCGTGGATTCGCATCTGGCCCTCTCCACGCCAGCTTCGCGTCCTTGTCCCGTCCGCACCCGGCTCCGGTGGGCCCAGCCCCCGTCGCGAGTCCGCGCGGCTTCCGACACAGCGGGCCTCCCTTCGAAGGGCGCCTACGGTCTTGTGACGCCACGCTGGCGAAGCGCTGGGACCACGAACAGCCCTCCCATTCCGCCGACCGAGAGTCCCAACAATTCCAGAACGCGATAGCTGTATCCCTCGGCTCCAAAGACGCTTCCCTCACCCCACGAGGACGAACGCGTAGACCGATCGAAGTAGTCGAAGAAGCGCATCCCGTTCGGGGCTGCGTGCGCGTACTCGATCAACGCAGTACCAACGTACGCCACCACCATCGAGGCGAAGATCGCCTTGAGCATGGCGGGCGTAAACCGCAGTCGAGTGAGGAACCATCCGGCCACGCCGTACCCGCTCCCCGCCAGGACACCGAGGCTGAACGCCCCGGTGGGCAGCCAGACACCGATGCGGTGATAGGCGTACAACATCTCGCCAAAGCTCGTGGTCGCGACGAGCACGAGCACGCAGAGGGTTGTCGCGATCCCCGACGCCATGATGAGGAGACGCCGGAACTCCACCGTCATTTCTTCGCTCATATCGGCAACGACGTTCGCCAGAGAAGGTTGTTGCATCCCGTGCCACAATTTCCCGGTGACAGGGCGTGCGCCGTGGAGCTCGGCACGTGCCGCGCTCGGGTGTGACAGTCGGTCGTCCCACATTACGGCCCGGCGCAGGCATCAGTGTGCTCCTCGAGCGAGACTTCCACCCTTCGACGGTCGATCTCGGTTGTGTTGCCTTGCGAGTCAACGCGGACGAGAAGTTCGTATGCCTCGCCAATCCGGCAGCCGTAGTGGAAGAAGAACAGCCGCACCGCGTCGTGTTGCGCGTGGCCGTCGACGTGAATGCGTGCAGCCAAGCAGTCGGTAGACGCGCTCGCCTTTGTTGAGGAAATCGGCCCCCATCCAGCTGATGAGCATGAGGTCGGCCTGGCCGCTCTCGATGAAGATGCCGCCGGGCATGCGGCCGCGGTGCAGGTACCAGCTGTCCGAGCAGACGTCGGTCTCGGTCCAGATCGTGCCCTTGCCGAGCACACCGGGTTCGGCGTCGATGCCGGTGACGCGGTCGGCGAGCAGGAGCGGCGGCTCGGGCATGCGGACCTGCCGGGCGTAGCCGTCTTGCTGCTCGAACAGCGGGCCGAAGATTTCGGAGATCTTGCCCGATGCGTCGATCTCGAGCTGCTCGCGGGTCAGCGTGGGGCCAACCGGAGTGGGCGCGGCACTGGTGGAGACCGCGGGCTTCGGCAGCGCGGGTTTGGCCGAGGGCGTCGGCTTGGCCGCAACGGTTGGGGGCTTCGCCGCAGCGACAGACGGCGCAGCCGGGGCGGGTGTGGGCGCGAGAGGCTTCGGGGTCGCCGGGGCTTTCGCAACGACGGGCACGGTGGCGGCCGGAGGCGTAGCGACGGGCGCGGTCGAAGGCGCGACCGTGCCGGCCTGCCCGCCCCGCGCACGCTCGAGCATCCGCCCGCGGCTCTCGAGGAACGGGCGTTTAAGCGAAATGAACTGGGAAAAAGCAGGATTGGAGGAGTAGGGTTGGGCGAGCGGGGTCGCTGCGGAGCGGGGCTGGGGCCGGGTGTGGATTGGGGGTGAGCCTGGGAGAGCGGAGGCGTCGGGGGGGAAAGCGGGCCCGAAGGGGAGCGGGGGCGAGCGGGGCCAAACTGCAGGCACGCCGGTACGAGCGCGGGGCGAAGGGGCGCGCATCCAGGAGCAGAGCCAAGCGCGCTCAGGGCAGAGCCGAGAAGAGCAGGAGTTGTCCGGGCGCAGGCGGACGCGGGGGTGGCCGAGCACCGTGAAGTTCGGCGGCGATGTCCTCGGGGTTGGTGACGAAGCGAGTGACCCGCATGGGCCCGCGACAGCGAGCGCACGCGGAGATGTCGAAGCGAAAGACGCGGGCGAGGAGCGTCATCCAGGACAGGCGAGACGGAGCAGCATCACGCAGCTGGGGCTCGAGCAAGGTTGTGGTGCCCGGGAACTCGACGTGTCCGCGAGGGACAAACAGCGCGAGCTGCTTGGGCTCGGGCGCAGGCTCCTCAGCGCGAGGCACCACCGCCGAACGCAGTGTGTGGTGGCCCGACAAGACCCCGTAGTACAGAACCGTGTGGGCCCTGGGCGGAGGGACGAGGGCACACAGCGGGGCGAGGAAGGTGTGCAGGGTCATCTGGGCGTAGGTGGCCCCGAAGCGGTTGGGCTTCTTGAAGTGGACCCGAACCTGTCCGTCGGCGGTGCGCTGCACGGCGTCGAGGGCAAACGGGACGCCATCGAGTACGCGGCGGCGGGATCCTACGCGCTGGCGCGGGTCGCCAACATTCCCGCTGAGTATCAAAACCGCTACGGCACGATCGTCGATGGCCAGTGGAACGTGGGCCCGCTCCTGCGCAGCTGTGTGCGCTTCTCTGTGCAAGACGTGCTGGCCGACCCTCCCCCCGAGGACCGCGACTTGGTCTTGTTCCGCAACGTGATGATCTACCTGCGCCCCGAGGTTCATCCACGCGCGCTGGCGAGCATGCATCAGGCGCTGTTGCCCGGCGGTTTCCTAGCGGTCGGAGAGAGCGAGAGTACGCACTCGTTCGACGGCGGGTTTGCGCGAGCTGGCGTTCGCGACAGCGCGATTCTTCGCCGCGTGTAGGGGCGACTAGCCTCGCAGTGCGAGGAGAAAGTCGTCGAGCAGGGGTGATGAGGTCCGCGATGGTGGAAAGACCGTGCGGCCGAGCTCTCCACGACTTCGACAGATGGACAGGGCCAGCATCGCGGCTTCCGGGAAGCGACTGCGGCCGATGAGTTCCAGCGCGAATCCGTCCAACGCGCGTAGCGCGTGAACGCAGTCCTCCTCCTCTTCGGTGAGGAAACCTGACGGATGGTCTCCCTCGCTCACAATGCTGAAGAGTTCTCGCAAGAAGTGACCTCTGAGGCGACGCGCCTCGGCGGCCGGCCCCGTCAGGCGCAATCCGAGTGCCGCGCAGCTCCAAACGCGAACACCCCCGTCCGACGTCCGAACCATCGACAGTTGCGCGCGGTCCAGGAGATGGAGCACCCGAAGGTTTGGGGTCGCTGAGTTCACGGGCTGCGGATTACGATCGTAGCCCGACAAACGCGCGACGGCGGGCTCGACGCGGCTGTGGAATGAAGTTTTGCAGCTCCATCCGCGTCCGTCCGGCTCCGCCGGCGTGGTAAGGCCGTGCGGACGGTCCTGGACCATGTCGGAGTGCCTCTCAGAGAACGAAATCGTCGATTTCGTGATGCGAAACCTGGAGCCGGATGAGGCGGCTCGGGCGGAGGCGCACATCGATACCTGCAACGCGTGCCGCGCGGTGCTGATCGAGCTGGCGCGGGTGTTCGAGCTGCAGGCTTCATCGATGCCGGAGCCGGAGGAGGTCTCACAGGACGAGACGGATGCGTCCGAGCCAGCGCTGGGTTTGCTCCCGCCGGAGTTGCTACGCGGCTCGAAAGTCGGCCGCTACGTGATGTTGGACCTCCCTCGGTACGGGGGCGATGGGCGTCGTGTTTGCTGCCTACGACCCCGAACTCGATCGCCGCGGCGCGCTGAAACTACTCCGCGAGCGGACTGGCGACTCCGAACGAAACGCTCGGATGGTTCGAGAAGCTCGGGCGACGGCCCGGTTGGCTCACCCCAACGTCGTGGTTGTTCTCGATGTGGGGGAGTTCGAGGGCAACGTGTTCATGGCGATGGAGTTGGTCGTGGGGGGAACTCTCGGCCAGTGGCTCGCGGCCGCCGAGCGGAGCCGGGACGCGATCCTCGATGTGTTCTTGGAGGCCGGAGAGGGCCTCGTCGCCGCCCATGCGGCGGGGCTGGTTCATCGTGACTTCAAGCCGGCCAACGTTCTCATGGGGGAGGACGAGCGGGCCCGGGTGACGGACTTCGGCATTGCTCGGGCTGGTGAGACTGCCGACACCCTGACCCACCAAGACTTCGTCACCCTTGCGTTTAAGCGAAATGAACTGGGAAAAAGCAGGATTGGAGGAGTAGGGTTGGCCGGCGGCGTGCGGGGTCGCTGCGGAGCGGGCCTGGGGGCCGGGTGTGGATTGGGGCTGAGCCTGGGAGAGCGGAGGCGTCGGGGGGGGAAGCGGACTCCACCTGCGCAATGCTGCCAAAGCGGCAAAACGGGTCGGCGAACGCGGTCAACTGCTCGACCTCGAAGACACCCTCGGCCACCAGCTGCTCTACTGGCGCATCGTCGGCATCGTTTCGATCCTGGGCGTTGCGTTGCTCGTCCTCGCGCTGGTGGTCGCGGGCTGGGCGATGGCGTCCCTGAGCTAGGATAGCTGAGCTCGTCACCGAAGCTGCTCCAGGCGCTACTCGGGCGGGTATCGTGCCGACGGCGTAGGGGCAATGACCCACTCGCCGCGACAGGACCGCCGATCCCGGGCCGCGCGAAAGCGGGTAGGTTCGCGACACGCTACACGTCGACTTCCTGACGCGCACCACCCTCCCGGATGGTCTCCACTCTGAGCCGACGCCGCCGCGTGGGAAGCCGAGCTCGTCGCCACTGTCGAGCGCGCCGCTTCGTCCGGCTGGCGGTGCTCGACCACCCGTCGGCGAGATGTGGGTCAAGCCCAAGTCACCTTTCGCGCCGACCTCGGGCAGACCGGTCGACTTCACCAAGCGCAGCCTGTTCCTGCCGGCGGACGAGTGGTGGCTGTACCGCTCGGGCGACGTGGGGTCGTGGCGTCCGGATATGTCTATACTCGCGGGGTGACTCGACCCAAGGACGCGGGCGTTCGCATCGGCATCGATCTGAGCACCACCCACTCCCTGGCCGCGGTCCCGATGGACGGGCAGGCGGTCATCATCCCCAACCGGATGGGCGAGCGGCTGGAGCGGCTCCAGCCGCAGTAGCGAGGCCGCATGACCGAAGACGAAGCCTTCGCGCTGCTGGGCGTTCCGCTCGATGCCGACGAGCGCACCATCAAGCGCGCTTATCACAAGCTACTGCGCGTCCATAAGCCGGAGAGGGATCCCGAGGGGTTTCGCCGACTACGCTACGCATACGAGCTCGTCACCGCGATCGTTCAGAGCCGTGCGATGGTCGAAGCATTCCACGCTGAGCCTGCGCCGCCGAGCGAGAGCCCCGAAGACCTGAGTCTCGCGACGGTCCATGCCGCGCTCGACCGTGGGGCGTTCGCAGAGGCACTCAAACAGGTTCAGCAGGATGGGTGGCGCGCGGCGATCCTCGAGGGAAGTCCCCGGGTGGCTCGCACAACCCACCGTGTCGGGCTGGCACTCGTGCTCCATGACCGCGCGGAGTACGAAGTCCTCGTCGTTCAATGCCCCGAGGTCTTCGACCGGAACGACCCGACGTTTCCGTACTTGTTGAGCATCAGCCCCGAGTGGCAAGAACACCTCGCGAATGACGAGCCTCCGGAGGCCGTCCGCGCGTTCATGACGCAGAGCCTGATCTCGCTGGACCCTCGCCACCGCGCCGCGCTCGGCCGGGACCTTTCGCGCTGGTTCGAGCGCGACCCCATCGTGGCCCAAGCCTACCTCTCGAGTCTGTGGAACCGGTACCGCAACCTTGGGCCCTTCCTCCTCGAGCTCGTCCGCAAGCTCGAC
Organism: Nannocystales bacterium; assembly: GCA_050633305.1. Lineage (GTDB taxonomy): Bacteria > Myxococcota_A > Polyangia > Nannocystales > Nannocystaceae > CAJXVA01. The sequence goes on along the minus strand of JBOEGF010000050.1, from coordinate 28,646 downwards.
CCCGAGCTGATGCCTGCGCCTCCGCCAGGCCCCGGCGTCCTCGAGCCGGGGCAAGTGCTCAGGCGTTTGTGGTGGTGGCTTGTGGCGGGTGCCGTCGTCGGGCCGCTCTCGGTTTACCTGCTCTTCGCGAAGCACGGATGGCCGCGCGTACTCTTGATCGTCGCGGTGGCCTGTTTCGCATGGTCGAAGGAGGGCCGTCCGCTCCTCTTGGTGCGTGTGCACCGACGATTCCTCAAGGCCTGCCTCGCCCACGACATCGTGCCGCAGACGTGCGCGGCTCAGTTTCGCCGACGTCCCGTTCTCCGAGCCTGGATAGAGGGTCATGGGGGCTTGCAGCTGGCGTTTCACGTCGGACGGCTCGCTCGACTCACAGAGACCGCATAGCCGGAGACGAAGCCCTCGCGTTGCTGGGCGCTCCGCTCGATGCCGAGGAGCGCCCGACGCCGCCGGCAGGGGGTGCACCTAGCCGTCATGGCAGAGACTCAAGGATCCTACGACGGCGTTCCCCGCCGCTCGACTATCCCGCAGAGCCTCGACGCTGCGTTTCAGATGCGCGAAATCGATCAAGATGCGACAGTATGTCGTATTTGAAATGCGTCAGCGCCGGACGCATTTGGCGTGGAAACTGCTCCACACCGCCGCGCATCGAGGCGTTTAAGCGAAATGAACTGGGAAAAAGCAGAACTGGGAAAAAGCAGGATTGGAGGAGTAGGGTTGGCCGGGGGCGAGGGCGGTCGCTGCGGAGCGGGCCTGGGGCCGGGTGTGGATTGGGGCTGAGCCAGGGAGAGCGGAGGCGTCGGGGGGAAAGCGGGCCCGAAGGGGAGCGGGGAGCGAGCGGGGCCAATCTGCAGGCACGCCGGTACGAGCGCGGGGCGAAGGGGCGCGCATCCAGGAGCAGAGCCAAGCGCGTTCAGGGCAGAGCGGAGAAGAGCAGGAGTTGTCCGGGCGCAGGCGGACGCGGGGGTGGCCGAGCACCGTGAAGTTCGGCGGCGATGTCCTCGGGGGTGGTGACGAAGCGAGTGACCCGCATGGGCCCGCGACAGCGAGCGCATCGCTTTCGCGGTGACGCGAGCGTGCGCACCTTCTTGTTCAGCATCGCCCACAACATCCTGCGGCATCACTTGCGAGGCAGACATCGGTCCGAGCAACCGTTCGACTCCGGGGCCGTCTCGATCGCCGAGCTCGCGCCCGGCCCCGCGACGGCGTTGGGGCGCAAGCAAGAGCAACGCCTGCTCGCGCGAGCGCTGCGAAACATCCCGCTCGACTATCAGGTGGCGCTCGAGCTGCACTACTGGGAACAGCTGAGCGCCACGCAGATCGCCGAGGTGACGGGCGTACCCGTGGGTACGATCAAGACCCGGATCCGTCGCGGTCGCCAGTTGCTGCAGGAGAGGAGCACCGACCTCGCCGAGACTCCCCAGGAGCTGACCAGCACCCTGGGCGGCTTCGAGGAGTGGATCCGAGCGCTACCCCAGGTGGGTGCTCGCTAGCCGTTCCGTGAGTCGCGGGGAGCTTCGGGACGGGACTGTCTCGACCCCGGTCGCTCGTGTCGACGCGACGGGCTGAGCAAGAAAGTCGTCGTCGTCCGCAATCCGATCGCGCTCGACGGTCACCACCCATCGAATGCGACGGCGCTCGCGATGCTCGCGGGAACCGTCTGGTGCGGAACCGATCCGCGAACAACGTGACGTCCCACCGACACGACGATGACGCGATGTCGGTGGCGGTGTCATCCAACCAGGGAAGCAAAAAAGATGGCGATCGAATCAGGTGCAACAGCTCTTTACAACAGTCCATACGGCTACCGGTGGCAGGCCTACCGGAGAGACGGAGATATCTATGCGGTCCTTCATGAGGGTGACTCCGTGGATTCTCCGGTTCTGGACTGCTCCACGGGTTCGTCTTGCCACAAGACCGCGCCGGTGCTGCGTCCCACGCCGCACGGGGCAAACCAGATCGACGTGTTCTACGCGAGCGACGACGCTTCACGGCTGTACATGGGGCGCGTCAGCTTCGACATCGCCAAGAAGGCCAGCCGCTGGTCGGCCGTGCAGCTACGCTACCGGCTGGACGACGAGACGACGTCGACCCTGTACACCAATGGCGTGAGTGTCACGCCCGTGCCCGGTGGCGTCCTCACCGTCACCCGGGGAGCTTCGAAGGACGAGAACATCCTGTGCTTCTTCTCGAACGAGAATTTGCAGGGGCCCGACACAAACCCGCGGGTCGCCAGCTACTGGTATGCCCTGAGCACGGAGGGGGTGACCGCGTCACTCGATCTGAGCCGCAGCATGGCGACGATCGTCAACAGCGTCGAGCCCAACCCGGGGAACAATGCCGACGAGGTGCCCTACGTTACCGGTGTCCGTCTGGTGGTCACCATGAAGGACACCTCCCAAAGCCCTGCCACCGGAATCCAAGTCCTGGAGTACACCTTGGGCAGGAACTACGAGCCCACGCTGGTGTCCAACGAGCCCATGCGGGTTGACGCAAGCACCAGCATCAAAACGAAATTTCCGGTGGCGCAGACGGCCGTCGACGGTCGAGTGTACGTCTCCTTTTACGAGCACAACGACGGCGAGACCTACATGAGTCAGTTCGTGCGCAAGGGAACCGGCACGTACGGACAGGTCGTGGCGTGGGAGTACGACGAGAAGGTCCACGCCGACCTCACCCCGGAAGGCAGCCGGCCCATCCAGCTCTGGAGGTCACCCACCCTGGCGTTCCTGCCGGCGTCCGACGACAGCGGCATCGTCGACCAGGGCTCGAACGGCACGCCGGGACCCGGCAGCGTGCAGGTCCCCGTGGCCGAGAAGATCAGTGTCGTCTACGGCACCGGCGGGCTGTCGATCGCCTCGAAGGCCTTTGGCCACGTCTGCCGACGGCGGATGGATCCCATTCCCGCGATCAACGTGCCCCCCGTCCTTCTGGGCGTGGCGCGGGGAGGACCGCCCTTGTCGAACGGCGTCCTGCAATCGATGGGCGAGTCGGGGACGTCCGTCTCCTCGACGACATCCATCGAAACGACCCAGACGGCGACTCGGGGCAGTACCGCCACCACAGCCTACAGCGCGTCGTTGACCGTGGGCGGAACGGTGACGGTCGGCGCGAAAGTCGGTACCGACAACCTATACGTCGAGAAGAACGGGGGGGTCAGCATCAGGTTGTCGTCCCAGTACGCCTACCAGAGCGTGATCCAGACCTACGAGTCGGTGTCGGTCACCAATCACATCAGCCCGTCGTCCAAGCCAATCCCGCAGGGACCGGACGGCCCGTATTGGATCCGTCCGTCGGGCACCGCCTACCTCCTGAAGGCAGACATCATCGGCTACGCCTACTACTTCGCCGGTCCGCATGTGGATGATCCGGCCAACCTCGACCTCCAGACCGGCCTCTCGGCGGATGCGGCCGTCCTGTACGACTACACCGCCACCAATCCGTACATCCAGAGCCTGAGCTTCGACATCGACAAGGGGCCCATTCCCGGCGTGCTGTCGACCTACGCCACACCCGAGCACATCTCCGCCCTGGACGCGCTTCCCACCTTGCCCTTCGTGGGGGGTAGCCGGCCCCAGCTATCGTGGAACGAGAGCTCGGGCAACGATGTGAACGTGGACGTCGCGTTCGAGGAAAGCAGGCGGAACATCAGCCGGAACGCCTGGAGCGTCAGTTCCACCGTACGTACCTTCTGGGGCAAGAGCATCAAGGCCGGCATTGCGTCTGCTTCGGTGGAGGTCTTCGCCGAGCTCGCCCTTGCCTACGAGTACGCGGAGGAGATCGAGGACGGATCGGCCGAGACCTTCCGTCTGGGCGCCGCCGTCGACATGGACGGCAACCTCGGGGACAGCGACCTGCAGTCCTACGTCTCGCAGGTCTACTTCATCAAGCCCATCGACGGGTCGAAGCAGTCCCGGACGATGACGGCAGACTGGATCGAGGGTCTCAAGGCCTACTCCACACCGAACAACGACGTGCTGGTGGGGATGCTCTGTGACCCGGACGGACAGTCCCACGTAGCGGGCTCCAATCCCTTCTTCGTGGACTACTCCGTCGTGGGGCTCATCCCGAGCGACTTCCAGGACCCGATGCCGCCGTTCCAGGCCTTGGCCGAGGCGGTTGAGGAAGAGCTGGGCCTGGAGCATTGTGGTGATGGCGATGGCGGGAAGCTCCAAGGGTCCATGGGGCACGAAGAGGGCGACCGGCTCGGACTGAGGCCGCTCGCGGGGCTGGGGAGTGACACGGCGAGTCGAAGCCGAAGCGCGAAAGGGTAGAGCAAGCAGGACACACGCGGCTATCGCCTCGTCTGCGCAGGCGTCGTCCTGGTCAGGATCCGTGGCGATGTCGGCATGCAGCCGCTGCTGCGTGCGGACCCAGTGCCCCCTCGGAGAGTCCTTCGACGGGCCGGAAGCGAGGATCTTCCTCATCCGAGGCCTCGAAGCAGGGTGCGGGAACGCACTCGTCGCCAGGCCATGCTCGCGCTTGACCTGACGCCGAAGCGTCGGCATGACCCGCATGGCGAACCGCTGACACACCCGGCTGAGCAGGGCACGGTCGTATCCCAAGCGGCCCTGCCCCGGATCCAACCGACGGCTCGCGCCCGCGTTTAAGCGAAATGAACAGGGAAAAAGCAGGATTGGAGGAGTAGGGTTTGCCGGCGGCGAGCGGGGTCGCTGCGGAGCGGGGCTGGGACCGGGTGTGGATTGGGGTGAGCCTGGGAGAGCGGAGGCGTCGGGGGGGGGAAAGCGGGCCCGAAGGGGAGCGGGGAGCGAGCGGGGCCAAACTGCAGGCACGCCGGTACGAGCGCGGGGCGAAGGGGCGCGCATCCAGGAGCAGCGCCAAGCGCGTTGAGGGCAGAGCCGAGAAGAGCAGGAGTTGTCCGGGCGCAGGCGGACGCGGGGGTGGCGGAGCACCGTGAAGTTCGGCGACGATGTCCTCGTACTTCAACACCGACGGCGAGTTCGAGTTCGAGGGACAGCAAGCCTCATGTGGCGTGCAGCTGGCACTCCAGTGGACCGACGCCTACCAGGAGAACATCCTGTGCTTCACGAACAACATCAACAACAAGGATGGGGGCACCCACCTCACCGGCTTGCGCACTGCGTTGACCAAGGTCGTCAACGGCTATGCGAGCAGCCACAACATGCTCAAGTCCCACAAGGGCAGCCTTTCCGGCGAAGATGTGCGCGAGGGCTTGTTTGCCGTGGTCTCGGTCAAGCACCCCGATCCGAAGTTTAGTTCTCAGATCAAGGACAAGCTCGTCTCGGGCGAGGTCACGGGACTCGTCTCCAGCGCGACCACCGAAGAGCTCGGCCGCTTCTTCGAGGAAAACCCCAAGAGCGCAAAGCTCACCGTCGACAAGGCGCTCTTGGCAGCGCGGGCTCGGGCGGCGGCTCGCAAGGCTCGCGAGACCATCACCCGCAAAGGCGTTCTCGACGGGCTTTCACTGCCGGGCAAGCTTGCCGACTGCCAAAGCAAGGACCCCGCAGAGTCCGAAATCTTCCTCGTAGAGGGTGACTCTGCCGGTGGCTCGGCCAAGCAGGGCCGCGACCGTGCGACCCAAGCGATCCTCCCGCTCAAGGGCAAGATCCTCAACGTCGAAAAGGCGCGGCTCGACAAGATGCTCTCCAGCCAGGAGGTGGTCACGCTCATCACCGCCCTGGGTACCGGGGTCGGCGACACCTACAACGTCGACAAGCTGCGCTACCACAAGATCGTCATCATGACCGACGCCGACGTCGACGGATCGCACATCCGCACGTTGTTGCTCACCCTGTTCTACCGCCACTTTCCCGACGTCATCGAGCGCGGCTTCCTCTACATCGCCCAGCCGCCGCTGTACAAAGTCAAAGCCGGCAAGAAGGAGCGCTACCTCAAGGGCGACTCCGAGATGGACAGCTACGTCATCAACATCGCGATCGAAAACCTCTCGCTCTCCGTGGGTGAGCACGAGGTCAGCCAAGACGTCCTGGCCGAGTTGGCTGGACGCGGGCTTCGCTACAAGGCCCTCGTGGGTGCGCTCGCCCGTGACCACCGACGCGCTGTTATCGAAGGTCTGCTGGACATCCTCATGGACGACGGCGCGGATGCGGTCGTCTCGTCATTCAGCATCGAGGTCGCGCTTCGTTCCGTCGGGGAGCGCTTGGTCGCCAAGGCCACCGAGGGGCTCGTGCGCGCCGGGGTCTCCTACGAGCTCGTGGAAGACGAGGACGACCCAGCCCTGCAGGCCATCCGGCTACGGATCGAACAGGACGGTGTTGCCCTCTTCGAGACCATCGCCAAAGAGCTGGTCGTCGCGCCCGAGGTCGAGGAGCTCCTCGCCGCCCGTCGCTACATTGCGAGCCTGGGAAGCGGAGACATCACGCTTCGTCGAGACGACGAAGTGCTCGTCCAGTCGAACAACCTGATCGCCCTCGTGCAAGAGATGGGTGAGGTCGGTCGCAAGGGGCTCACCATCCAGCGCTACAAGGGTCTGGGTGAGATGAACCCCGAGCAGTTGTGGGAGACGACCATGGATCCCGAGCAGCGCTCGCTTATGCAAGTACGCGTGGGCGACAACTTCGAGGCCGACAACATCTTCACCGTGCTCATGGGAGACGAGGTCGAGCCCAGGCGCGACTTCATCACGTCCAACGCACTCAACACCCGCAACCTCGACGTCTAATGCGACAGATCGCCCTCGCACTCCTCGTCCTGCTCGTCCCCGCATGCAAGAGCGGTCCCGAGGCCGTCACCGTGCGCGACCAAGCGGCCATCTGGCCGAGGCCGCGTGCGCGGGGGCGTTCGCGTGTGGCTGCCGAAACGCCTTCACTGACGACTACGATGACGAAGCCGCGTGTGTCGAAGGCATCGAGGCCCAACTCGTCGACCGAGCGCTCGACGACGTCGGCCTGAGCTTCAACGGCGACTGCACCGACCGGGTCGCCACCGCGCTCGCCGAGTATGCGTGCGAGACCGAAGACGAGGCCGCCCTCAGTGGACCGCTGTTCGCCGCCTCCGAGCAACTCCGCGAGTGCCGGTTGTTCCGCGGTACGGCCAGCGTCGGCGATGCGTGCGAGCGCTTGGACGGTGGCCTCGGGGACAGCTGCGGACTCGACAGCTTTTGCGAGGCCGGCGTGTGCGTGGCGGCAGGTGCCGGCGGATTCGAAGACGCGTGCGAAGCCGACGCCGACTGCCAGCAGGCGTTCCGGTGCCTCGCGTCCACCGAGGATCCCGACGACCGCCTGCGGTGTCGGGCCCAGCCCGCGACCAGCTTCTCGTGCAGCCTCAGCGGCGACTGCGGCCCCGGGCCCTATTGCAGCATCGCCGGCTCGTGCACAGCGCTGCCCGAAGCCGGCCAGGCCTGCACCGCCATTGCGTCCCAAGACGGCCGCACCTGCGCCCCCGGAAGCGCCTGCGCCAACGGCGTGTGCCAAGCAGGCGCCGTCGCCGGAGACCCCTGCGGCGTGACATGCTCTGCCGGCCTCACCTGCGAGGGCGGGTTCTGCGTCCCGGGCGTCGCCGCGGTCTGTGCGTACGAACTCGACGCGGTCTAGGGGGCGGACAGTTCATCCCGAACGGTCTCGATCTCCGGCTGAAGCAGCTCGAGTTGCGCGGCGAGGTCAGGCCGGTCATCGGGGACCTCGTATGCTGCCGCGGCGGCTTCGATCTCCTTGAGGATCGTGCGGGCCGCGTCGCTCTGGTCTCGCAGTCGCGCCACCTGTGCGTCGATGGTCCGGAAGTAGAGTTCCAGCAGCGCGCGTGTCGGCGGGTCAAGGTCGGGTGACACGGTGGCCAGGGCGCGCGCCCGCGCTACCGCGGTCTCCGCATCCGTCGCGTTCCCCAGCTGGCCGCTGAGGTAGGCGATGTTCTGCTGGATGAAGACGTCGTCGGGGGCCAGCGTTTCGAGGACCCGGTGGTGCTCGAGCGACGTCGCGAAGTCCCCCCGGTTGAGGGTGAACGACGCGAGGAGGGTACGGCCCGCAATGTGATCGGTGTGGGTCTCGGGCAGGGACTGCAGGCGTGCCCAGGCGGAGTCGAGCATGGTTTCCGCCTCGTCCAGACGGCCGAGGCGAATCAGAACCTCGCCGAGCTTGAGGCGCGTGCGCGCGCGGGCAGGGGCGTCGGTGCCGAGGGAGCGACCCGCGATTCGATCGGCCTGCGCCAGGAGTTGTTGGGCCTCGTCCCAGTCGAGGCGAACGTCCGCGACGTACGCACCGAGGTTGGAGAGCGAGACGGCGTATTCGGGGTGTTGGTCGCCAAGGGAGAGCCGCCGCTCAGCCATGACATCTCGGAGCAATGCCTCCCCCCGAGCAATGGAATCCGGATCCTCGGCTTGGGAGAGTCCGTTCGCGATGGCCAACCGAGTCTGCGTCGCTCGTCGCTCGTCGCCGGCCGAAATGCGGAGTCGAAGCGCATCCTCCAGGAGAGTCATCGTTTGGTTTAGCGTCGAAGCATGAAGCCGCGCTCGAAGCTCGAGAACGTCGGCACGAAGGCTTGCCGGGCTCTCAGCCGAGACTGCGGGCTCCAGCAGCCTGAGCCCATCGACGGCGGACTCCGTCCGCTCTTGGTCGGCGAGCAGGCGAACCCACGCGACGAGACTACGCGACCGGACTACGGGGCTGCTCGCCTCCTGGAGACTGCGGGCCAGGTCGGCAAGCGCTGCATCGGTGTCGGCCCGGGTCGCGTGTCCCTGGCTTCGGAGGCGGAACACCTCCGCGATCGCGTCTGTGTCTTTCAGATCGGGGTCCTCGGCGAGGCGATCGAGCGTTGCAAGGGCAGCGTCGGGCCTGGTCGCAGCGAGTTCCGCCCTTGCGCGAGCGAGGAGGGCAAGCTGATCGGGGTTGACCTCCGAGGAGAAGGCTCCCTTCTCGGGATCCAAACACGACGCGGGTGACTCAAGCAGTGCGGAGAGCGGATGGATGCTGCCAACCGTCGTAGCGTTGACTTGCTGGTACTCGGCCAGCACGGCGGAGAGAACGGTCTGTGCCCGGTCAAGGCACGCAAGCGTGTCCGCGGAGGGCTGGACGCGGCAGACCTCATTTCGCGTCTCGGTCCACTCAGCAGCGAAAGACTCGATGTTGCTGCGCGCCGTGGCCCACACGTCCGCCGCGAACGGTGCTCCGGTGGCGGTAAACGACGCGGCGAGGCTGCTCGCTCGCTCCTCGTTCCAGCCGGCGGGCGCCACCGGAACGGCCTCGCACGGATCGCTCGGCCCACCCGACCAGGGCGCCCAGAGCACGAGCCCGACTCCTCCAGCGGCGAGCCAGGGCCCCCGTCGCCAGCGAGCTCGTCCGCGGTTCATCGCGTCGACCAGCGCATCGACCGTTGGCCATCGCTCGGCCGGGCCGATGCTCAGGCCGCGGCGAAGCGCACTCCGCCACATCCGCGGGACCGAGGCCCAGCCGTCGACCTTCGCGGCCGCGGGGTCGTCGCGCAGGTCCGCGTATCGATAGGGCCGACCCCCGGTCAGCGCCTCGAACAGCGAAACGCAAAAGGAGAATTGGTCAGCGCGTGCGTCCGCCACCTCGCCCCGGAACTGTTCCGGTGCCATGTATGCGGGAGTTCCCAGGACCGCGCCCGTGTGGGTGAGCTTGGCAGAGGTGCTCGACGTACCGCTGGGCTCTGCCGACTCGGTCCCGAGCCCCGGGCCGTACGCCAGGCCAAAATCGACAACGCGAACCCGCCCGTCCGAGCCCACGATCACGTTGCTGGGTTTGAAGTCGCGGTGAACCAAGTCGCGCTGGTGCGCCGCACTGAGGCCACTTGCGGCCTGCGTGAACACGCCTTCAATCTCCCGCGTCGAGCGGTCGGACTGCCGCGCCCACTCCCGCAGTGTCAGCCCATCGACGAGTTCCATCGCAACGAACACGTCATCGTCGTGGGTGCCGACCTCGTAGATCTGCACCACGTTGGGGTGCGACAGCTTCGCGAGCGCTTGAGCCTCCCGCATCATTCGTGCGCGACGCCGGTCGGAAGTGCCGGATGTGGCCGAGAGGAGTTTGAGCGCAACCGCTCGTCCGAGCGATTCATCCCAGGCCGAGTAGACGACTCCCATGCCGCCCTGACCAAGCACCTCGCGGACGTCGTATCGGCCCACGCGAAGAGGCGCGGCAATGTCTCCGAACAGATCGCTGGCGATCGCAGCCTTCATCGCTTCGGAGCCGACGTCCTGTGGCGGAGCCTCCGGCGACAAGCCAGAGTCCGAACGCGTGCTGTCCTGTTTCACCGCAATGGGTTGGTGTTCCGGATCGTTCAAACCGTCATCCCAGGCCGCGGTTTTCCGCGCAAGCTGGCCAGCCGCATGGCATAGTGCCACGCGACGTGGTGGTCAACAGCGACGAGGAGCTCCTCGAATCGTGGAAAACAGGAGATCGGCGGGCCGGCGACGAACTCTTCCAGCGGCACTTCGAACCGGTCGGTAGATTCTTCGTCAACAAGACGGACGGCGACGTCGCAGAACTGGTCCAAAACACGTTTGTGCGCTGTCTAGACGCTGCCGAGCGTTTTGAGGGTCGCTCGAGTTTTCGGACATTCCTCTTCGCGATCGCCCACAACCTGTTGCGCGAGCATTATCGCGCGAAGGTGAAAGATCGCCGAAACGAGGACCTCGGCGCGTTCTCGATCGAGGACCTCGGCGCGGGGCCTTCGACCATTCTTCAGGCGAAACGCGAGCAGCAGGTGCTGCTGAGGGCGCTGAGGAGAATCCCCATGAAGGACCAGGTCATCCTGGAGCTGTACTACTGGGAGAAGCTGACGGCCGGCCAGATCGGTGAGGTCATGGAAATCCCCGAGGACACCGCTCGCAGCCGCATCCGGAGCGGGAAGGCACGGCTCAAGGCTGCGATCGTGGAAGTCGCCGACGAGCCGGGGGTCGTGGAAAGCACCGCAGGAGACCTCGATGGGTGGGCGGAGAAAATTCGCGTCGAATTACGCTGACGGTTTCGGCCGGCAGGGTCACTACGAAGTCAGGAGAAACGAATGTCTACACAGATCGGAAAAGTCGGATTTCACTATGGGACCAACCTGCCTGATGACTGCGTCCCGAAAGTGCTCAACGCCCCAACCGGGGGAGACAATATCTTCGTCAAGCTTCAGGTGAAGCGCGCGAGCGGAGCCACGGATCGGCTGGTGCATTCTTCCAGTGCCGCAGGGACGGTGTCTTGCCTCGTCATCGAAATCAACGACCCCGGCGCGAAGCTAAAGGTCTACGTCAAGATCAAGGACCCGTACCCAGGCCACAACGTCGAGGACTTGGTCTTGGGCTACAAGATCCCGGAGACCAACGACGAGTCTCACGACCACTACATCGACACGACCGGGGAATTTCCCGGGTGGACGCTACGGGTGAAGGTGACGAGGCGGGCGGCTGTGGGCGACCTTACTCCCTGCACGGAGCCATGCGTACAGGGCCCTTAGCACTCGCCGGGTTGATCTGTGTTTTCGGATGTTCACCGGCGGCTGGGCAAGCCCGTAACGCTCGCCGGGCCCTGCGGAGGACCGGGTCAACCCCACCCGCCTGCCCGGACCCACCGAGAAGAGCACCTCCACCAGACGACCCCGAGCTGATCACATTCCATCGGGCGGAGGCCTCGGGAATTTCGTTCGACCAGTTGCCGCTGATGGAACCTGATCCGCTGTACGCGACCGTCTCCATACGAGTGGTTCCGCCCACGAACGAAGACGACCCATGGCCTACTCTGCAGGATCGCCTGGGCGACAAGAAGATCTGCGAAGGCGATGTGCTGCGTCAGCTTGCCGAACAGCCCGCGGTGTCATTTTGCGGGGGCGTCCTCCTCCCGGACGGCGTTGTCGTAACTGCGCGGCACTGCATACAGGAATGTGACCAGGCGTCGTGCGAGAGAGGACACCAAACGGACGCATCGGTGGTACTCGGCTACCAGATGCAGTCTGGGCGCCCACCGACCGCCGAGGACGTGCAGGTGCGGCCACTCTACGTCTACGCGGTTGGGGCCGGCGCAGCGGACTGGGTCGTGCTGAAGACCCCTCCGCCGGAGGATGCTCATCCGTACCGGGGAAAACTCGTCCCATCCAGAAAGTTCAAGCCAGGCCATGAGTATCAGATCTCACACCACCCGCTTGGTCTTCCTCTGAAGCACGGACTCGGCGAACTTTGCGAACACCCGGACGACGACGATCGCATGCGGTTTAAGGCGACGGTCTTCAACCACTCGAGCGGCGCCCCCATTTTCTCAAGGGCGGGTGACACTCTCGTTGGCATCGTGAAAGGAGATCGGCAGACCCGCTATCCCGTCGAGGTCAAGGATGGCTGTTACCGACACACGGAGTGCACCGACGGGTGCGACGTCTCGCACCGCGTCAAAAGCTGCGGGACCGTCGTCGTGGTCCCCGCGGTCTGGTTCGCCCAAGCGGTCAAGGGTGCCCAGCAGTGGCGTATTCCCGAGGAGCCGGTTGAGACCGGCCGTGGCAATCCCGGGAGGGGCTGTTTGAGACCTCTGACAGACGGTCGAGTACGCTAAGGTCGTGACTCCGCTTGTCCATTCGCGCTGGCGTTGGGCACTCGGATTCACGGCCGCCCTGCTCGTCGCCTGCGCGGCGCGGTCGGAGCCGCAGTTCGCCGAGGCACCGAGTCGCCCGGCTGTGGCGGGTCCAAGCGAGCCCGCTCGCAGTTCGACTGAGCTGTCTTCGTCCGCGTCGCCAGCTGAGCCGACTCCTGCTCGCCGACCAACACCGGACCTGGGTTGGCCGAGGCTCACGATCGCGGCGCAAGACCTTGCGGCCGATGAGGGCTTCTGGACGACGTACGAGATCGCGACGGACGGCGGGTTCCTGATCAACGCCGAGGGATCGACGGGCGGTTCGGAGGTTCAAGGCTCGGATTGCGTGGGGCGGTTGCCGGCCAAGGATGCAGAGCGGTTCTTGCGGCAGGTGGAAGACGCCGCCACGCTCGGCCAGCCGCCGCCGGGCCGCTCCCTCGAAGATGCGGCGGCGCAAGACCGCTGGCTCGACTACACGATCAGCGTCTCGGGTGACGGCAAGACGGCGGCCTACGTCGCCGATCCCGATCGTTGGGCAGAACGACTCGGCCCGCTGATGAAGCAGGCGCAAGAAGCCGGGACCTGCACCGAGTACCGCGAGACGCGTTGAGCGGTAGGACCGCTACAGGTCCCAGAAGACCAAGTCGTCCACGCTGAAGCGGCCGGTCACGCTTCCCGCACCGTCCTCGAGCTCGGCGTTGAACGTGCCGTCGGTGGTGGTGAGGTAGTTCTTGTTGGCAAACGGCAGGACCTGGGCGAACACCAGCGTTCCGCTCGCGGCGTAGGAGGTCTCGCCGCCGCGCGCGACCTCGAGGGTGGGGGCCTCCATACCGCTGAGCTCGAAGACGCTGTTGGCTTCGGGGTTGGGCAGGACGAGGGTGACGGTGAGCCAGGCGTCGTCGACGAAGTCGGTGCTGGTGAGGGTCATGGTCCCGTCGGGGCGCTCGCCTCGAATCATGTCGGTGGAAGACATGGAGAGCGACTCGCCGCGGAGCTCGACGCTGGCCTCGAAGGTGTTGGGGGGGAGAGGCTCGACGTGGGTCTTGGGGACGCTGGCGTGGATGTGGTTGTTGGCGCGGTTTTTGGAGAAGACCTCGTACTTCACGAAGCCAAATCCAGAGTCGGCGGTCGGGTCGTCGCGGGATTCGGCGGTGAGTTGCGCGAGGCGGCTGAGGCCAAGCGCGTATCGGCCCCGGCGTAGGTCATCGTCTCCGCACTGGGTCGACCAGGAGGTGGGGTCGGTTGTAAGCAGGAAGAGGTCGATGGCGCGGCCCTCGTAGTGGAGGGAGTTGGCGGAGTGCTCACCGCCGGGTCGCTTCGCGGTTCCGGTGTCGAACATCTCCGAGACCCCCAACTTCAGCGAGCCGCAACTGAGGGGTCGGACGCGCTCACCCAGGCGGCGAAGCGGCTCGGCGATCGCAGGATCACCGAAGTAGTCTTCGTCCTCATAGCCGGCCTCTCCGGAGTAGGAGCATGCGTTGCCCTCCCAGCAGCACGCCTCGCTGGGCCCGGCACGCTCCTCGTTCTTGAAGACGACCCACTCGGCCGCAGGGGTCAGCGAGATGTTGGTGAGATCCTCGGTCATCGACGCATGCGTCGGCCGGTCGTCTGGAGGTGCGATGGGCATGTTGATTGCGGACTCGCTGAGGTCACTCCGGTTCTTCTCATTGTCCTTGAAGACGTCGCCGGTGGCTTGCTCACCGTTGCAATAGGTGCCGGAGACGAACGCCTCGCGGGCGGCGTCTCGGCTGACGAGCGCTTGGTCGGAGAAGTGGATCCTCGCGGCGACGGCCGACTGGCCATCATCGGAAACGATGCCGACGGACTGCGTCCACCAGCCGTCGTCGGCCTGCGTCCACAAGACGAGGGGTTCGCCGGGGTTCCGAGCGTCGGGTAGGGGAAAGCGGGCGTAGATGATGTCGTCGAGCTCGCCAGAGGGCTCGATCGACCAGCCCGCGACGCCCCCGACGAGGCCCTCGACGGGCCGAGAGGTGATGCTCAGTTCGAGACCTTCGAGCGCACCATCCGGGTCGATGAACTCGACGCCGCCGGCCACAACGTCCGCGGGCGCGTCGAGCCAACGTGGGTCGGGCGGCGCGTCGAGGATGCTGAGATCGAGGCCGGCTTCGTCCTCGGCGGTCTCGTCGCTGGGTTCGTCACGGCATCCGCACAGGAGGAGGCAGATCGACAGGGCAAAGACGCTGGTGCGCGCGTTTAAGCGAAATGAACAGGGAAGAAGCAGGATTGGAGGAGTAGGTTTGGCCGGCGGCGAGGGCGGTCGCTGCGGAGCGGGGCTGGGGCCGGGTGTGGATTGGGGGTGAGCCTGGGAGAGCGGAGGCGTCGGGGGGGAAAGCGGGCCCGAAGGGGAGCGGGGAGCGAGCGGGGCCAAACTGCAGGCACGCCGGTACGAGCGCGGGGCGAAGGGGCGCGCATCCAGGAGCAGAGCCAAGCGCGTTGAGGGCAGAGCCGAGAAGAGCAGGAGTTGTCCGGGCGCAGGCGGACACGGGGGTGGCGGAGCACCGTGAAGTTCGGCGGCGATGTCCTCGGGGGTGGTGACGAAGCGAGTGACCCGTATGGGCCCGCGACAGCGAGCGCACGCGGAGATGTCGAAGCGAAAGACGCGGGCGAGAAGCGTCATCCAGGACAGGCGAGACGGAGCAGCATCACGCAGCTGGGGCTCGAGCAAGGTTGTGGTGCCCGGGAACTCGACGTGTCCGCGAGGGACAAACAGCGCGAGCTGCTTGGGCTGGAGCGCAGGTTCCTCAGCGCGAGGCACCACCGCCGAACGCAGTGTGTGGTGGGCCGACAAGACCCCGTAGTACAGAACCGTGTGGGCCCTGGGCGGGGGGACGAGCGCACACAGCCGGGCGAGGAAGGTGTGCGGGGTCATCTGGGCGTAGGTGGCCCCGAAGCGGTTGGGCTTCTTGAAGTGGACCCGAACCTGTCCGTCGGCGGTCCGCTGCACGGCGTCGAAGGCAAACGGCGGCCGGAGGAGATAACGGCACACTCGCTCGAGGCGCTTGCGGTCTCGGCCGTCGACGGTGACGGCGGCATGCAGCTGCATGCCGAAGCCGCGGACGAGCATCGGCGAGGCGGGCCGGGGCTCGCAGGGCGGCGGTCCGAGAGCACGCAGGGGCAAGCCGAGCTGGACGCAGGCCACGAGCGCTTCGTCGAGAGGTTCGCCATCGCCGGCGTCGTCGAGGTGCTCACCGAGGTCGCCGTGCAAGCGCTGCAGCGTCCGCAACAGGTCCTGCTCGCACAGGCCATCGGCCGGCCTGAACACCGCCGCCTCGTCCGCCACCGCCGGCGCCTCGAAGCAGCCGTCGGTGACCAGCGCATGCAGATGCACGAACAAGCCCAGGTCGCTGCGAAAACGTTGAACCACGATGAGCACTCCGGGGTGCAGCTTGCTGCTGCTGCGCAAGCGATGCTCCCGTTTGCTCTGCTGCCGAAGCGTCTGCATCACCCGCTTGGCAAACCACTGACACACCGCCCGAGCAGCCGCCGGTTGTAGCCCAGCCGGACCGCCATCGGGCCCTCGAAGCTCAGCACCCATTGCCGCCACGGCACCGCCGGCAGACGATGCTCGACCAGGAGCGCGGCGGTCTCGGCCATGCGCCGGCCCATGCACGAGGGGCAGATGTCGCGGCTTTTGCAGGCAAACGGGACACGCAGGCTGTCGCCGCAGCGGCGGCACTGCGCCAACAAGAAGCCGTGCTCGAAGTCTCCGCAAGTGATGAACCCTTCGAGCTCGTCCCGCACAAACCGAGGCAGCGAGCCGGCTCGCTCCTCGAGGCGCTCACGGAATGCAGGCCAGTGCTCGCGCACCAGGGCGAGGGCGTCGCTGTCCTGGGTGGGTCCGGGGAACGTAGCGCGCCTGAGCATGACAGCTGGCCACTGCACGGCGCTGCTGATGCGCAAACCGGGCCACTCGCGCATCGGGGGAAAGTCCGGAGTCTGCGGAAGGCGAGCGTTTGCTCGTCCGTTCGTGTTGGTTGTTCGTGCGCCGAGGGCTTCGGTCCTCGCCTCCAGGTGGAGGGTCGGGTGTCCGCGAGGGCCGGGGTGACCCGGGCGGATGAGGCACGCCGAACTTCCGAGCACCCGGTGAGCGCTCCGGAGTTGGCCGAGCCGCTGAGGATCCTGATGCACGTGGCGAGTGGGGCGGGGGAGCTCGAAACGGCTCTTACGCATGCCGACCGCGCGGTTCGTGTGCTGGTGCGAGCGCACGGCGAGGGGGGACTCCGAGTCGCTCGGGCACTGAAGACTCGGGGAGGGATGCACGCGATCCTCCGCAACTTCGCGCTCGCCGAAGCCGACCTCCAACGCGCCCAAGCGATCCTCGAGGCGTCCGAAAACGTCGACATCGATCTGACGGACGTCTTCATGAACCTCGCGAGGATTCGCAGTTGGCAGGACAAACCAGAGGCGGCATTACGGCTGCTGGACCGATCGGTGGTGCTGGCCGAGGGGGTTGGCCGAGCGGATATCGTTGCCCGAGCGGTGTTGGAACGATGTCGGGTGCACGTCAACGCGGGCGATGGCGTTCGGGCTGGGACGACGTGCGATGCGGCAGATGTGGCGTTCACGGCTTTGTTTGGTGTGTCCCACCCCGCGCGCTCCGAGATCGAGGAACTCCGTCGGAAACTCTAAGGTCTTGGATGCGACTTGGGCTGCTCGCCCGGGTTGTGCCCGTGCAATGACCTAGGTTCCGACCGTTCGAATCGATACTCTACGTCTCGCGGGGGCTGGCGCGCTGGCACTGGCGAGGCTTGGGGTCGGGCTGCGCTCTGGAACGGACCCACGGGTGTGGATCCTCGTGGGAGTCCTCGCTGTCGCCGCGGGTGTTGCGGCTTGGGGCCTGGGCAAGGCGCCGTGTCCACAGTGCGGTTTCCTTCGCTCGGGGGTTCGACTGCGCAACAACCGGTCGCTGCACTGCCAGGGCTGCGGAGCGTACTTCCGGACCAAAGCAGGCGTCTGCGTCGAGACGGGAGTCGACGCCATCGAGCCCGAACCCGTGTTTGCGGCCGAGTGTCCGCGTGCGATTCAGTGGCCGTCGGGGTGCTGCGTGTGCGCCGGGACCGTCGAGCAGGCGGTGGTTGTGAGTCTGACGCTCGACGAAGACGCTCCGATCGCGCAAGACCTCATGGTTCGCGCCGCGACCCTCGGGACGTTCAACATGGTCAGCAAGCGGCGCTACGAGGCCAACGTGCCCGTCTGCAATCAACACGCTTCGGATGGACACGAGCCCGCTAGGCTCGACTGGAACCTCGAGACCGCTCAGCTGACCATCAAGTTTCGGTCTCGTCGATACGCGGAGGCGTTTGCGGCGACGAACGGTCCTGTGTTTTGGGACGACTGACGAAGACTTCGTCGCGTCGCGGGCACATCTGCACGCCTCCCGAGTCTCTCGAGCTGAAATCGATGTACCCCCGGGCGGGTGTTTCGGCGCTGCGAACCGCGCTAGATTTTTTTGGATGAAGCTCTCTGAGCTGATGTTCGCGCTGCTCGACGAGCGGAGCGTCCGGGGCCGACGGCACCGACTCCGAAGGCAGTACCGCAACTCCATCCGGGTCGACATCTCGGGATGGTGCGTCCACATCCACAGCAAGCGACGGCTCGAGCGAGTCGACCGGATCTGGCCTTGAGACCGGGTCGAGCGAATCGACCGGACCGGCCGTGCCACCGCCCAATGTCCTGGGAGAGTGGGTCTGCCTCGGCGAACCCATGCCGTTCTTTCTGCGGATTGACGCGGTCGAGGGCAGCGACCTCACCGGCTCGGCCTGCGTCGAGAGTGACCCGGGGGGTGAACCCCAAGACTGGGACGCCTGCGACGAACTCGCCAACCATCCGCCGCTGGGCTCTGCTTCGGCGCTCGGTTCCCAGCCGCTCCGCCCTATACGCCGTCGGAGCAATCCTGCGAGCGGCACTGGGAATGATCGTGCCGTTGCCCTGCGTCCCGTCAGTCGTCGGGCATGCAGGTGTAGACGCTTTCGTCGTCGTTGTGCCAGCAAGTCTCGTCGGCGTCGCACTCTAGGAGCACGACCCACCGGTACTTCGTCACCGACGAACAAAACAGGACGTTCTCAAGCGCGTCGTCACAGGTCATGAGGCCGTCGTTGGGGTCGATGCCGCGGCACGAGTCGCCCGGGGCCACGCCATCGGTATCCCCCGGGTCTCGCCTCTCACACGAGCAGCAACTCCGGCCGCCCAGTGCGAGGGCAAACACCGCGCTGAGGGCAAAGACTGTGTGCCGTCGCTTCATGTCGACAACAATACCCCGCGAGCACGCGAAGTTCCCCCGACAGCGGCTGAGCGGGGCACGCCCTATCCTCGCCACCTGCCCCGGAGAGACTCGAGTCCCGAAGCGGAGCAATGCAACGGTTCATCGGACTGAGCCTCCTGGGCCGAACACTCTTCTGCACCTCGAACCGCGCTTGTGGGCACCCTGGGTTACGACGGATCCTTCCGCACGAACGAGTTCGGGCGGTGCGTTCCCTCGTCGGTCCGAGCGCTTGGAAGACGAGCTGCAATGAGAGCTCATCATCGCAGCGTTCGCGACCGCCTACCCGGCTGAGCCGGACTGCGTCAGACGGGCGTCGTCTGCGGGGGCGGGGTCGGCGTCGCGCATCGGTAGCGGATGTAGGACTTCGCCTTGACCTCCTCCGCACTCACCTCGCGCACGCTGGGGCCCGTAGGCCCAACCCGGAGTTCCACGCCGCTGGCGGCTCCCTGTGGAACACCCCCCGGTTCGAGCGGGACGACTCGATAGCGCCCTGGCCCACAGTGCTCGGCCATGGCCCTTTTCGCATCCTGTTGAGCCCGCTCTTCGTTTCCTCGGGCCTGGAGCAACCCACCGTTGTCATCGCGTGACCACACATCCACGTGCCCACACGCGGGAACGATGAGCATCATCAGCAGAGTCGCGCACAGGTTCCAAGAGCGACCCGCTGAGACCATGCGACGCATATCCATGGTTGTTCGACGCCGGGAACACGGTCCGCATTCGATCGAGCAGTCGTCCTCGATGTCTGATCGTCTCCAGTTCGCAGCCTCACCCAGGCCTCGGGCAAGCCGATGTCATGCGTCGCCGGTACCACACCGACGAGGGCGGCGTGGGCACGGGCCAGCTCGTGCCCACCGAAGAAGACGAGAGCCAGGACAGCTGACTCGTCATCGCCGCTGAGCTAGTGTCGTGGAACAGGAATCCGTAGCAAAAGGAACGCCGTCCCCGGACGCGGTGGCAAGGCGCGAAGAAGGAGTCTACTGGGCGTAGTCGACCGATGAGGAACGTCGCCACCGGGTTCGGGGGCGGTGTTCACTTGCAACGGATTCCTGTTCCACGACACTAGCCTCAGGGGATGAACCGGCGACCGAGCGCCTTGGGGCGACCCCTTCAGGCCCGCTCCGCGCTCCGCTTCAGCCGAGCCCGACCGACGACCTGCAACAGCAGCCCCCCGGGGATGAGCAGGACCAACACGCACAGTAGATAGGCGGTGAGATGCCGAAGATCGGCGTCCTTCCCTGCGAGGTCGGTGACGATAGCGAGCACCCAATCGAAGGGCGTGTCGTCGCCGACGATCCAGACCAGGGGAAGAAAGAATGGGAGGGCGATGATGGTGCGGCGCAACCAAGCCGGCGCAGCGCGGGCTTGGGCTTGCAGTAGCTGAACGGTGCTGGACATCGCGGTCGGTCCATACTCAGAGACGCAACTAAGACGAAGCGGTTGCAGCCGTCGCACGAATCGAGTCAGCGCAGGGCAACCGCCGTTGGCCGAGGCGTTCGAAGCCTGGCGGGAAGGAAGCCGCATACCGCCGCCCGTCGGCGCCATGAGCAGGCTGTGCTCGCCTTTGGCGGGCTTTTGCCAGCTCTCGCTGGTCCTGCTCCACCGCGGGCGCCTGCTTTGCCGGTCTCTTGGAGGGCGACACTCACTCGCACGGTCGCTGCAGAGCACAGGAGGTCGTCTCGGAGAATTCCCCGTGGTCCTGTACCTCGCAGAGCGGCACCATCAATGTCTTGGGAACGGAATCGACGACTAACGAACTCGGGCTCGGAGGGGCTCCTGCAGGTGGAGAGCGTCTAAAGCGGTGGAATGAAGTTCGGCGATGCGTTCCCCTCGGTGGTGCGACTGCTTGGAAGACAGCAAGCACGGGAGTTCTTCGTCCCTCGCGGCGTCCTACACGTTGTTCGGCGGCGCTGGATGCTGTTGAAGTTCTGCGAGGCTACGATGTCGTGGATGCGTCGCGCGCTCATCGGTCTCGTTGTCTCTTCGGCCGTGGGGTGCACGAGTCCGGCTCCTGCGGCGCCGGCTGGGCCTCCGCAGGCTGCGAAGCACTCGGCCGTGCCCGAGGAGCTTGAAACGGCCCCGCCCCAAGTCCGACGAGACGCAGACCCAGAGGACCCGGCAGCGCCCGCGGCAGAGGCGATTGCGGGGCCACCAGATGCGGAAGCGGGCCGAGCGTACGTCGCCGCGATCGAGGCCTACGCTGCGAAGGACACCGCAGCTTACTTTGGCGCGTTCGCGGACCCGATGACCTGTTTCTACGGTGAGCCGGACTATCCTCGCAGTACGCTTGAGGAACTCCGAGGGCCGTACTTCGGCTCGACGAACGAGGGCACCGGACCGCTTTCGACCATGGCGATCCATCCGGTCCTGATCAGTCCAGACCAAGTCGTCCTCGTCCACTGGGGCGTCCATCGAGATGGGATCGGAAAGCGGCACGCGTACCCGAGGTTTCAGCGGAAATGGGTGGTCATGACATCTGTCGACGGTGCATGGAAGATCGGCGCAGAGTTCAGCCACGGGACGAGCCAGTGTTATGACGACGACCTTCGCGGAGTGCAGCCTCCCCGCCCCGGGCGCGGCTGCATACGCTCGATGGGTAAGTGCATGCTCTCGTGCTGCAAGCCGGGAGAAAGCCCGACCAAACAATGCGACTCTTGCGAGCGACAATGCGCAGCCTCCTACGAGGCGTGCCTGGACAAGCTGGAGTAGGCTCGCCCGCTGCACTGCATCTGGGGACGGCCCCTACGAGGTGAGGCAAAGCGGGGTCTTGCGCGTTCGGTAGGATGTGAAGACAACACGATACTGGCTTGCCGGGGTGACGACGCTCGCGCTTGGTGCTGGCCTCGCTGCCTCGGCCCGTGCTGCGACCACTCCGAGCGTGGTGACAGTGGGGCGCCAAGGGCTCGAGTCGGGTCCGTACCGTATGCTCATCGGCTACGCAGAGCTGGGGCCAGCGGGGGTCGCGGCACGTTCCATGACCCTCGACCTCGGCGATCTCAAAGAGTCCGTCTGGGTTCGCTGCAGGATCGAGCACCAGCACACCCTCAACCTCACCGAGGTCATTCACGGCAAGCACTGGGCCGGGAAGAAGACGACGATCGAGCCCGATGGCAGCGGAATCGTGGACTTCAGCGTGGACCCGGCGCCGTACGGGAGGCACGAGTACGTGTTCGCCTTTCCGAACAGCCAAGCCCTCGGCGCCGCTTTCCTTGTTGAAGACTGCACCATCACCAAGACCGGAGGTGCGTGATGAGGCGCTTGGTACCGATCATCGCGTTGGTCCTCGGAGGCCTGAGCGTTGGGTGGGCATCCGAGTCCCGCGCCCGACCGCGCGCGGGAAAGCGTGCGGACGGCCCAAGTGCGCGTGCGCGCTCGAAGACGCATTTCTCAGGCCGCCGAAAGCGCCTCCGGAAGAGCCGGATCCCACGCTACCTCCTCGACACGCCGAGGCCAGCTCCGAGCTCCGTCTCCGGCCTCGGCAGGCTCGACAAGAAGAGTCGCAGGGGGTCGGCCGGCGGGAAATCAGCCACGGTGCCAGGGGTTGCGCGGCCAAAGGGAGTGGGTCCGGTGCAGTCCCCGCCAACGAGCACCGGGCCGCTCGAGTTCGAGTTCGTCCCGCCGTCGAAGCTGGCCGATCCCACGGCTGCCATTCACCTCGCGGGCGGCGCGGTCCACAGCTGGTATCCCGGCAGCGTGTATCTGAGCTCCGAGGTCGGTGTCACGTTCGCGGTGACGCGGCCTCCTGCCGGAAGGGTCGCGAAAGTCCGATGCGCTCTCGAGTTCAACCCAGAAGACGAACCTCCGCAGTTCGAACTCACCATCGACAACACCACGCAGCTGACCCAGCTCCCAGGTGCCGGGCTCTCAGGCGTCGTCGAGTTCGACGTCTATCCGGGTAGCGGCGACTCGACCGTCTCGTTGAAGCTACACGACTACGACGAGTACAAGAATATGATCCTGTGGCGGACTCTGGGCTGCGACCGGCGCGTCGACTGATGCCTCGCCTCAGTGGACCGAACGATGGGCGAAGTGGTCCTCGCATATGTCGAGGCTACGCCCGGACAGCTCCCGCTGTTCTCGGCTCTTGGCACGCTCGCACACGCCCGGGTCAACCAGGCTGCTGGAGCAAGGGGTTCCCTGCCCACACGATCCGAAACGATGTCGCTTTCATGGGACGCCGAGCGACAGCAAGCCTTAGATCGCCAAGGCGGGGCGGGCTGGGGAGGCTGGTCGTCGGTGGCGCTCCGTGGCCGACCGCGCGTATCGTCGACGGGTCGCGATGCGCACGGATCGAAGCAGCAGACCGTCGCCTTGGCTCGCAGTCGCGGTCGCCATCGCGACGACCGTGGTGATTCACGCAGGCGCAGGGTTGGGCCTTGCGCTGATCGAAGCGCCCGAGGACGAGCCGCCCTGTCCGACGCAAGTCGAGATGTGCCTCGAGCGGTGCCGGTGGGATCGCGAGCCGTTCGTGCCGTCACGGTGCGAGGCGGAACGCAGGCTAGTGCTCGCGCACCAGGGCGAGGGCGTCGCTGTCCTGGGTGGTCCGCGGAACGTAGCGCGCCTGAGCATGACAGCTGGCCACTGCACGGCGCTGCTGATGCGCATGCCGGGCCACTCGCGCAACGCCACGCGCGAAAGCGCTTGCGCAGCGGGTGGGTCGCCACGTGGCCCAAGTGCGGGCCGGCCAAGGGCATCAGTGGGCCACAGCTCGGCAGCTTCGGCTGTGTCCCTCCGACAGCGAGCCCTACGCGCGAGCGAAGACGCAAAAACGCCCGACTCGCGATGAGCCGGGCGTCCCTTGAAAGCGTTCTACCAGGCCCTACGGCACAGGCGTAAACGCCATCCGAACCTCAACCTGCTGGTCCCCGTCCGCCAGGTTGTAGACAAAGGCATCGTCGCGCCACCCATCCTCGTAGTCGATCACGACCTCGTGGTCCCCAAGGTTGTCATCACCATTGAGGAACCCATCGGATTCGCGGAGGTTGATCGAAATCGTGAAGCTGTGGTCGGGCTGGGGAACCACCGGGAGGATCTGCGTCTCGATGGTGCCGGTTTGGGGCCACTGCTGACTCATGCCGATGGTCACGTACTGGTCGTCGTCGCGCTCCATGAGCGGGTAGGCGTTGGATTGCTCGTCCCAGCCGCGAATCCAGCCGTAGACCTCGAGGTCGTCGCCAGAGTCACCTCCGTCGTTGACGACGTAGATGTTCTGCAGGGTGAGTTGGACGTTCTGGGTGACGCGAGTGCACTCGCGGACTTCGTAGTCGGTGGTCAGCGAGAAGCCGGCTGGGCTGTTGTCGGCGAGGTACGCCATCTTGTAGGCGATGGGAGCTCCGGGCGACTCGGGGGAGTAGGTGCCGCCACTCTGCAGGAAGTCGGCGATGCCCTCGGCGCCCTGGATGGCTTGAACGGCGACGTTGCCGTCACCGCCGAGGATGAAGGCGGTGATGTGCGACTCGGAGAGGACCTCGGAGTGGGTCAGGGAGACGCTGCCGTCGACGTCGACGGCTCCGGTGGAGAAGCCAAAGTCGAGTGCGGCCTTGAGCTCCTCACTGGAGAAGTTCGAGGTGACGGCGAAGTAGACGATGCGGCCGTAGGTCACCGAGGAGACGTATGCAGGAGGTTCGCCTTGCAGAGTTTGCTCGACGTCCTCGAGGGTGACGGAGGGGTCGAGGAAGTCGCTGGGTCGTGCAGGGGCGTCGATGTCGACGGTGTAGTAGGCCTGGGTGAAGTTGACGAGGTAGCGGCTGTTTCGATCCTGCTGGTCGAACTCCATGCTGGCCGAGACGTCGCCGCTCATCCACGAGACGTCGAGGCCGAGGGCGAGGCTGAGCTGCTCGGAGCTGTGAACCTCGCTCATCTCGTAGGCGATGTTGGCAGGGGTGTTGCCGATGACGTTGGCGTCGAGGATGCCGGCCATCGCTTCGCGGAACTCGCTGAGCGTGGGGCTCTCCATGGTGGCGGAGACGTCACCGTCGAGGACGCCTTCGAGCGATGCGGAGAAGGTCAGGGGCGCTCGGTCGAACACCTTGGGGGTGAGGGTGCCGTCGGAGAGCGTGGTGCCGCCGATGGTGGCTCCGGGGTAGAGGGTTCCGGAGTTGGCTGCGAAGGCCACGATCTTGTCGAACTGCTTGGTCTCGAGCAGGTTCGTGGTGGTGCAGGCGTAGTCACCATCGATGAAGGGAGCGCTGGCGACACCCTCATCGACGTCGGCGGCTGGAGTTTCCAGGGTCCCCAGGCCGATGATGTAGTCGTCGATGCCGTTGTCGGTCGTGGGCTCGCCGGAGGACTCGCCGCCCTCGGAGTCGTCGCCGGTCGAGCTGTCGCCAGCCGTCTCGTCGGAGTCGCTCGCTCCACCCGTGGAACCTTCGCCATCGCTGGGATCGTCGGGGTCGTCGCCCTTGGTCACGGAGCCGGTTTCGGTTCCCGTACCGTTGAGGTCGGGCTCTTCGGATGTAGCGCAGCCTGTACCGAGCATCACTGCCAGCAGAGACGTTGTTGTCCAACCGATCCGAATCATTGAGTTCTCCATGGCGCTGCGCTTCATCTTGTTCCCCAATCCCAGAGTTCAGGGGCGGCGGCTCCCAACCATCGCGGTGAACTCCGGAGCAGGTTATCGCTGATCTGCCTACATGTCCTGCGCCTCGGTGACTTTTTTGATGTCAGATGGATGTCGCCGGGCGATTTCGAGCACTCGACGCGGCGGTTGGAGAGCCGCTCCTGGAGTTGCCGGAGCCCATCGCCCGAAGCTCAGCCCTGAAGTCGACCGGTCGCGGAGTCGGGATGTGCGGAGCCGAAGTTCGGTGAGGAGCAGCGGAGCGGAGTGTTGCCACCGCGTTCCGCCACGTGTCGATGGCGGTGGCAAGCCGTTCTCAATCGCCGAACAAAACAGGCGGTGAGCGTGTAACGGGTCGTCGGCAGCGGGCACAAGGAAGTGAAGGTCGCGATGAGCCCGTGGCCTACGCGAAGGAACCGTACCCGTGAACACGAAAACCGCCTCCCTCCGCCAACTTGCCGCGTCGTTTGCGGCCGCATCCCTTCTTCTCTTCGGCAGCGCCGTCGCTTGCGACGTCGGTTCCGACAACGCCAGTGACCGCGACGGCGACTTCGACGATGGCGACGTCGATGACGATGGCGATGTCGATGACGATGGCGACGTCGATGACGATGGCGGCGTCGATGACGACGACGGTGATGATGAGTGCAGCTGTGACGACGATGGCGACGACGACGATGGCGACGATGGCGACGACGATGATGGCGGCGACGACGACGACGATGGTGAGGAAGACGACGGTGCTGACGACGAGGGAGATGCCGATGACGATGACGACGATGCCGATGACGACGATGCCGATGACGACGACACCGATGAAGACGAAGGCGTCGACGATGATGACGGCGACGATGGCGGCGATGACGATGGCGGCGATGGCGGCGATGACGACGACGACGACGATGATGATGACGACGACGGGGACGACGACGAGTGCTCGTGCGATGACAGTGGCGGAGGCGGAGGCGACGGTGGCGGAGGCGACGGTGGCGGTGACCCGCAGCCGAGCTGACGCGTAACGCACTTCGGCAGCAAACCCCGCACACAACGGCTCGGATCGGCAACGATTCGGGCCGTGCTCCGTTCTGGCCGAAGGCTCGAGTCGCGCAACGTGAACGGCGACCCGGATCGGGCGCGCCGCTCGGCGCTGAGGTTCCCGAATCGATCCCTTCCTCGGCCCGACGCTATGACTTCTCTACGGGCGGGCGTTGGTACGCGCCTTGCTGACTATGCCCGCGTGTCTTCTCGACGCTGGATCCTGTTCGCCACCTCGGTGATGACGCTCGGCTGTTTCTCCGATGCACCCAACAGCAGTGGGAGCGGTGAAGCGGACACAGGCGCGTCGGCGGCGAGCGACGATGCGGGAGCGAGTGAGACAGAGGGCGGTGGGACGACCGCAGGCGGGGCATCCGAAGGGGCTGATGCGTCGAGCACGGCGACGGCTACCGATGGAGGCTCGGAGGGAGTCGACTCGGATGCCGAGAGCAGTGAAGGCACCGAAGGCACCACGACTGAAGGAGCCAGTTCGGGTAGCTCGGGCGAGACGGGCGACCCGGTGGGACCCGACTGCGAGGTCATCGATTGCACGGGGGATGTCGTGTGGAGCAGACGTTATGGCAACAGCGCGCCACCTGTCTCGAGCGAGAGCGTCCGGACCCTTGCGACCGACCCGGCGGGCAACACAGTCGTCGCGGGCCGCGTGCATGGCGTGGCGGATTTTGGCGACCTTGGTACGGTGGAGGGGGAGGGCGCGGGGTTCGTTGCGCGGGTCGGCCCTGACGGCGAGCTGCTGTGGGTGCATGGGCTGTTCAGCTCCGGTGGGACGCACAACCTCGAACTTCGCGGCAGCGCGGTCGACGACAACGGCAACTCGGTGATCGTCGGTGCGGTGATCGGGAACCTGACGGTCCAGGGCCAGACGTTCGAGGGCAACGGCAACTGGAACACACCTGTCCTGCGATTCGACGCCGATGGAAGCCTGGCGTCGGGCCAAGTCTTCGAGTACTCGAACCAGTCCAACTCCGCGCATGCGGTGGCGATCGATGATGATGGTCGGGTCGCCGTGGGTGGGGAATTCCGTGGCGGTATCAACTTTGGCGGCAACCAGATGTCCGCTCAAGGCAACGGACCCGACATGTTCGTCGCCGTCTTCGACCCAAGCGCCGCCCATCTTTGGAGTCGCCGGTTTGGCGATGACGCGACGCAGGTCAGCTACGGCGTTGGGTTCACGCAAGGCGGCGACGTTGTCGTCTCGGGGCGAAACTGGGGGACGGTGGAGTTTGGGGGGGACGCTTCTCACACGACAACGGGGTTGTCGTCGATGGTCGTCGCACGACTCGGGGCGGACGACGGCGAGGAAGTCTGGAGTCAGCAGTATGACCTCGCGCCGGGTGCGACGGCGGCATTCCCTCGACTTCTGGCGACCTCCGATGCGATCTACTTGGGCACCTACTCGGGCTCCGCGGACAACATCGAGGTGGACTTCGGACTTGGCCCGAGCGAGGGCTTCTTTCATCTGGTGCGCCTCGATCCAGACGGCAATGCACAGTGGGACCGCTCCATGACAGGCCTACGAGGCGTGCTCGACATGGCCCGGGATACCGGGGACGGACTTCTGGTGGTTGGCAACCTCGAGGGCACGGTCGACTTCGGAGACGGCCCCCTTTCCTCCGCGTCGAGCGATGGATTCCTCGCCAAGTACAACGCTCAGACCGGGGCCTTGAACTGGGCCCGGCTAATCTCCGACGACAACCAACAAGCCAACCTTCAGCAGGGCCTTGGTGTGGGGACGGACGCGTCCGGCCACGTCTATGTCGGCGGGTCGTTCTACGGCGTGATCGACTTTGGCGATGGTGATCTCGTGTCGGGCGGCGGCTTCGGGGGGTCCGACGGATACCTCGCCAAGCTCATGCCGTGAGTCCACGAACGCAAGAGAGCCCGACTGCGTTGCAGCCGGGCTCGTCCCTCGAGCGGGTGCGAATCGCCTACTGAACCGAGCAGCCTTCGGCTTTGTACTCGGGGTCGATGTTCTCGTACGCCTGAGCACCCATGGTGAAGCTGGGGTCCTCGGTGATCAGCGTCGCGTTGTAGCTGTCGTCGGAGACGGCGACGACGTCGGTCGCAGGGACGTCGTTCCAGTTGGTGCACCACACGGCGTCTGCATCTTCGATGGAGTTCGCGATGGAGCTGTCCGCGTCGAGGTCGTAGAGCTTGGTGCGGGTCTCGTCGTCCATGCCCAAGAGCGTTGCGACTCCGTCGGCGAACCCTCCCACCTCGAGTGCGGTGCGGGTGACGTACACGACGTTGTCGCAGC
>JBOEGF010000049.1:0-46727 GCA_050633305.1 Nannocystales bacterium | reverse complement strand
CGCCTTCTTCCCCTCCGCCTTCGTCGGGCGACGAGTCGCCTGCGGATGCGTCCGACTCTGCGCCTGCTGTTGTCGCGCCCGAAGTCGACGTCGTACCCGTCTCCGTACCTTCGGCCAGCTGGGCCGGGTCCACGCAGACGTCCTCGGGCGCGCAGACCAGCGGTGCGTGGCAGAACCCATCGACGCATGCGCCGAGCTCGGCCCCATCAGCAGGTCCGCTGTCATCTCCACACCCCGCCGAGAACGCCACCAGGACCAACAGCCGCGCCGCCGAGCACCAGATATTCACCCCCCATGAACACCATCGCGGGAGCCTCGTCGCAAGCAAAGATGGCATACGTCGGCGATTTCGGTAGAGCAGCTCCAGTCCAGCGGCCGGCACACTCCCCGTCGCCCTGACCCCGTCTGCACCTTTGCTGGAGTGAAAGGGTGAGGAGGCGCGGTCTGCGTCCGGTCGTGGAGCTGCGCGAACTTTCCCAGCGGGCCTCACCGCGCGTAGGCCGGACGCGCTTCGTTGAGAGAGCGACGACCGCCCAGCTCGTCGCCACAGGCCAGGTGGTGACGTCCAGCGAGTTCATGAGCCAGCACCTCCTCGGCCGTGAAGCCCACACGCTCGGCGTGCTCGGCCGGGCATCCATACTCCGCGACCGCCTCGTCGTCCCTGCGCTGCAACCTCGCCCTTCCGCCGGGATCAGGTGAACTCGATGCGCGTGGTTGTGTGCACGGGCAGCAGACCAGATTTGGATCGGCTCGAGGTGTGGGGCGATGCTTTCCGAGGCTCGTCAGACCCGCCCGGAGTGTTGCACAAACAGAGCGGCGGAACCCGAAATCGGGGGTAAGTCCCCCGCTTCAGTTCACGGTCGCCACGACGTTGGCGGTGGTGTGCTTGGTGACGAAAAACAGCTCGCTCGCGACCGGACCGTTCGCGAGGTTGTAGTTGCTGACACCCACGCGAAGACCGGAGAACGGCGTCCGAGTCAGGACAGCGGGGACACCACCGCAGGTGTCACCGTCGCAGTAGTCGAGGACCTCGACCTGGTCGCCCACGAGGCGCATCGCACAGGTCACCCGACGCGTCGCGCCCTCGGTGAAGGGGACCGCGGGGTACCCCGTATCCTCCCATGAGTTCCCCCCGGAGACGTCCGCATCCCAGGTCACCCCGGTGTTTGCACCCGTCCTGCGGAACGTGTAGCGCAGGTCCGTATCGTCGTCGATGATGGCCAAGCCGGAGGACTGCCCACCCGCGAAGAGGTCGGTGTGCACCTCGATCTCATAGTCGAAGGTCGGAACGCTGGCCGCGTACGCCCAGTTCGAGTTCCCGGTGAGGTTCAGCTCTCCGCCGCCCTCCACCAAGGGAGCGCCACCGTTGTCCGTCCACTTGTCGGTGAAGTCGTCGTCCCCGTGGTCGTCGAAGAACTCGAACGTGCCGTCGCCGTCGGAGGCGTCCGTCAGCGCTGCGTCGCCGTAGAGCAGGTAGATGTCCACACTACCGCCGGCGGGGATCAGGGGAACGTTGACCCAGACTCGGCTGTCGCCCCCGGCGGCCCAGTTTTCGATCCAATAGCTCAGATCGGGGGTCGCGTTGTCGGAGGAGAACCGAACATCCCCGCCGTTCGCCTGTGCATCCGCATACGTGAAGTTTGCGTCGGTCAGGTCCACCGGTACCTGCCAGTCCACGAGGTCAACCGCCCCATCGTTCGTCACCGTGATGGCGGACGACAAGATGGGCGGAGCACAGACCCCCTCGGGCGCGCAGAACTCCGATGCGCAGTCGTCGTTGTCCACACAATCCAGTCCAAGCTCGCAAGGATCACAAGTGTCACCGCCGCAGTCCACGTCCGTCTCGTTGCCGACGTAGAGGAACCCATCGTCGCAGGAGGCCGCGACACAACCGGCGACGCACGCATCGCCATCGTCCTTGTTCATGTCGTCGCAAGCCTCCCCCGCGCTCTCGTTGACGAGCCCATCTCCACACTCGGGCACGGTGCAGTCATCGTCGCAGGTGGCCGACTCCCCTTCGTCGTCACAGCCTTCGCCCGCAGAGGCGTTGATGATCCCATCTCCGCACGCCGTGGTGCTGCAGTCGTCGTTGCAGGTCGCGGACTCTCCGGCGTCGTCGCACGTCTCTCCCACATCAACCACGCCGTCTCCGCAAACCGGGACGTCTCCCCCGCTCGACGAACCCGAAGAATCGTCCGTCGTCGAACTCTCGTCGCCCCCCGTCGACTCGCCCCCCGTCGACCCCGAATCATCGGTCGTCATCGAGTCTCCTTGCGTCATCGAGTCCCCCTGGGTCATCGAAGCCCCGGTCGTCATCGAATCCCCCACCGTCGTCGGGTCCCCTGTCGTTGAGGAGGTCTCCTCTCCTGTAGACCCCGAGCTCGACAGGGCGGTGGTGTCGTCACCACAAGCGAACAAAACGAACGTCGAGGCGAGGATGAGGCATCCGTGCTTGTTTTCCAGGGTCGGCATCCCGAGTAATGTGCATCACCGGCCCATCGGAACGCAAGACAGACTACAAAAAATACGTGGGCATAAAATGCTCCTGCTGAGCTGGGAGTCTCCAGAATGGGCGAGCCGGACTTCGAACTGCCCGCTCAGAGAGACGAGCCACTTGGCCGTGCGGTGGCCTCCGGGCTGGCGCCAAGAGCCACATGCATCTCCTCAACTGGTCCTGGTCGGGCCCGAAGAAAGGCGCAGCCCGGAGACCCAGACGAAGCGTGTCGAGCAGAACGCGGACGCGCGGAAAGCCCGGGCCTAGAACGAGCCCCTCAACACCGAGCGTCGACTCCCCGTCAGCCGTCGTCGATGACCTGGACCCGCGCCGCGTGGGTCCGGAAGATCTTCTCGAAGCGAGCGTCGTCCAGCACCAGGCTGTAGTACAGCCGCCTTGGGTTGAATCCCGCGTGGTATCGGGTCTTGCCCAGCGCTCGCTGTGCCCGGTTGAGCATCTTGAGGGCGGGCCCGGGCACGCGAACGGGAACGATGCCGCGCTCCTCGAGAAACTTGCTGAGCGGGCCCACGGTACGGCCAGCGACGTTGTAGACGCCCTTGCCGTGCAGGTTGAGCGCCAGGAGCAAGTCTCGCGAGAGGTGCTCCTTGGTGGTGGGATTGATCATAGGATCGAACCCCACGGGCAGCATCGGCGGGTTGCTCTCGAACAGCAGGTTGATCCCGGAGACAACCCCGCCGCCAAAGACCCCGCTGGGACGCAACACCATGACCTCGGTCTCGAGGTCGTCCATCTTGGCCCGGCAGATGAACTCGGCGTCGATCGTGTCCCGCAAGATGGGATGCACGGTCGGATCGAGGTTGAGCTCGGCGTCTTCGCGAACCTTGTAGTCGCCGCGGGCTCCGATGCGATAGACGGCGTCGCTCGACAGGAAGATGTACTTGCCCACCAGGTGCCGAAGCGACGCTTCGAGCATGTGCTTGGCCGAGTTCACGTTGAACTCGTGGTTGCGCTGGGTATAGCCGGTGGGGTCGCCCTGAAAGGCGAGGTGCACGACCGTGTCGAACGGCTTGTCGCGAAACCGGTCGAGCAGGAACAGGTTGTCCACCTGCCTCCGCTTGGACAGATCCGCGGAGACAAAGTGGAAGCGCTCCGGGTCTGCACCCAACAACGAAGGTGGGCACGCCCCGCGTGTCACGGCGAGCACCGCATCCACGTTGGGGTCGGCCAGAAGCTGCTCGATCAGGTGCACCGCCACGAGGCGATGTGCGCCCGCCACCAGCACCCGCCGACGGCCCTCCCGCAGTGCGCCGGGTTCGGGCCCTTCGTCGACCTGGGTGACCAACGCCGCTCGCCGCATCGTGTCGCGACGTTTTCTGCGACCGGGCGTGGCCTTGACCTTGTCCTCGTCGCTCATTCGTTCTTGCCCTCCGCGTAACGCTTACGCGTGCGTTGCCCTTCGTCGAGCAACTCGATCACCGCATCGCGCACCCGAGCCACTTCCCGCTCGCGAGCCTCCATGCTGGTCAGCGCCGCCGGGTCCACGTGAATCGGCTCCCCGTACGTGATGAAGTAGCGAACCGGCTTGGGCAGCAGCCCCATGGGTCCCAGCCACGGAAACGTGGGCGTGATGGGGAAGTAGGGGACGCGCAGCAGCCGTGCCAGCGGCTCGAAGTTGGCGACCATGTTGATCTGCTCTTCGGCGCCCACCAGCCCAAAGGGGATCACAGGGACACCGTGTCGGGCGGCGAGCTCCACGTGCCCGGGGCTGAAGGGGTACAGCTCGTAGGCCTTGTCGGCGGTCTTCCCCAATGCCTCCGCGCCCTCGGGGAAGATGCCGATCAGGTGCCCCTCTTCGATCAAGCCGTCGAAGTTTGCGCGCGTGCCGGGCATCTGCCCCATGCTGCGGAAGAACACACCCAAGAACGGAACCCGGTAGACGAAGTAGTCGACCATGTACCGCATCAAGCGCGGTGGGTCGGTGTGACGGAAGACGTCCGTCGCGATCATCATCGCGTCGAACGGAAGCACGCCACTGTGGTTGCCCACGACAACACCACCGCCCTTCTTGGGGACATGGTCATGCCCCGTGGAGACCACCCGGAAGAAGTGCCGATGCAGCCAGTATCCGAGCGCGTAGCCCATGCCCAGCATGTCGGCGTCGGTCCCGAAGCGATCGGTACCAAAGCCCGCGTCGTCGACCATGTAGGACTCCACGCGCGCCCACTCTCGCGGGGGGAGCAGGGGCCTTGCGTATTTTTTGTTGCGCTTGCGACCGAGCACAGCGGACTCCTCGAACGGTTCAGGTCAACGAGATCACGAACAGACTAGAGCAGATCTAATAGCGGACCGGCGGCGTGCCCGAGCTGGCTTTCGCGTTGCGGCGAGCCAATCTCAGCTCCCATTCCTCGGACGGGACCGGGATCACGTAGACGGTGGGCCACACGAAGCGTCTGTCGGTGGCGCCCATACGTCGCGCCCAGTACTCGACGTCCACCACCTGGTACGGCTCGTCGTCGATCACGACGATCTCGTGCACCCGGG
Organism: Nannocystales bacterium; assembly: GCA_050633305.1. Taxonomy (GTDB): domain Bacteria; phylum Myxococcota_A; class Polyangia; order Nannocystales; family Nannocystaceae; genus CAJXVA01. The sequence continues at coordinate 41,731 of JBOEGF010000049.1, read as the reverse complement.
GCACAAACTGTGATCCCTCGGTGGTCTCTGTGCGAAAGAGTAGGCGCCCTTCGCATGCGTACTCGACGTACGGCATTCGCAGAACGGAGTCTACACCAGCTTCAGAGGGCGTGGCACTCTTTGACACGTGGGGTTTGCGGAGAGATTGGGCGTGGTCGCCGTAGCGGCGATGTGGATGGGATGCGGCGGCGAAAGTGAGCCCGCGGGGATGACGGGCAACGCGAGCTCGGGCTTGACCACCACCGGGGTTCCGGGGACAGGAGGCTCGTCGGGCGCGGGTTCAGGCAGCGGCAGCACCTCCGAGGTGGACCCGAGCACCAGCAGCACCACCTCGGTGCTCGAGACCGGGGGCACCACGGGATCCACCGGGCCGGCGTCGTCGAGCAGCTCTGGCGGCGACGAGTCGAGTAGCTCCACCGGCGAGCCCGTCGACCCTCCCGACCCGCTGTGGGTGAACCCGAACCTCTGGTACTCCACCGAGAACCGGCTCAACTACATCGAGCTCGATCCGTCGGACGGCAGCGTGGTGCAGCTGGTGACAAGCATCGTCACCACCCCGATGGTGAATGGGCAGACCGGGATCACCATGCTGGAGAGCGGCGGGTTGGTGCTGTCTCGAGAGAGCGCCGCGGGGACGGAGATCTACTACATCGAGGAGCCGCCCACCGTGGCCAGCGACATCGAGGTCGAGGTGTTGGGCATGGTCCCCGACAACCTTCGCATCGAAGCGCTCTACACCGACTGCGAGGGTCTCGTGTACCTGATGGACACGGGGACCGACGTGGTCGACACCAACGGAAACCGCCTCATTCGTTTCACCGAGGACTACCTTTCCGGAGACCTGTCCTATGAGGTCATCACGGACCTCTCCATCGACAACGCACCGGACATCGACGATCTCGGGCCCGGCATCGACAAGGATGGCGAGGTCACCGACGGCCAAGGGTTCGCGATCGACAGCGGCACCGTTTACGACTTCAACTACACCGAGGGCAACGGCGTCTCGCTGGGCTCAGCCGGCACCTACGGCGTGCACGTGCTGGGCGGACCGCTGTTCGACGACGACACCGCTCGGCTGTACATCTTCGACGTGAGCGCCCAGCTCTTCGAGGCCGACCCCGGGACGCTCGCGCTGTCCGAGGTGTTGGTCACCGGACCGGAGAGCACAGGTGGGACCGCAGCGGGGCTCAGCGGGATCACCGGGCCGTTGACCGAGTGCGTCACCACGCTGCCGCCCCCGGGGTGATCATCCGCCAGGCTTGGGTGAATCCGTCCCTCGCACCGCCCCAAGCCCGTAAGAAAACCCGGCGAAGTCGCAAAGAGGGGACCATGTTCCGCCCCCTAACCTCTGCATGTCCTCGCGTATTCGGTCGAAGTCTCCTCCGCGACACCGCCCTGCTCCTGGCCGGGATCGCGCTCTGCACCGCTTGTGGCGACGACAGCTCAGCGGCTTCCGACACATCGAGCGACGGGACGACCTCCGTCGAGCCCACCACCACCTCGGAGGTCTCCAACACCTCGTCGGGAGGGTCGAGCAGCTCAGCGGGGAGCGGCAGCGGTAGCGCGGGTGGCACGAGCAGCAGCTCTGGGTCGAGCGATGGCACCACCACCGGACCCTTCGAAGACCCCACGGCGTTCGACACCGACGTCGCCATCGAATGCAACACGCTCTATCAAGACTGCGGCGAAGGGGAACGCTGCACGCCCTACGCCAACGATGCGGGAGACGAGTGGAACGCGGTGCGATGCGTGCCCCTGGACACCTTCTCGTCGACGTTGGGTGAGAGCTGTGAGATCGAGGGCAACATCCGGTCGGGCGTCGACAACTGCGGTCCCGGAACCCTGTGCATCGACGTGGATCTCGACCCGGAGGTGGTGGTGCTCGAGTGCGTCTCGATGTGTGTGTCCGGGCCAGACGACTTCGACACGCCAACCTGCGCCGACCCGGAGCTCTCGTGTGTCATCGAAGGCACCCTCGCGGTCTGCTTGCCAACCGAGACCCCCCGATGAGCGTCTGAACGCTGCCCGCCCGAGGGACTACTTAATGTGCCACAAGCAGTCCTCGCCTTCCTCGTTGCACTTCCAGTACCCCTCGTCATTCCCGCTGCGGGGCATCTCGGCTGCAGGACCCATTTCCCAGTACGGGGTGGAAAGGTCGAGCTCGATGGTCTGCGCGAAGAACTCCATGGGCTGCAGCGAGTCCATCGAGGGGCACTTGATGAGGAATCGGGAGAAATCGATCGTCTCCTGCCTTTGGTCGAACTCGTAGCCGACGCCATACTTCATGTCGACAACGAAAATCGCGTCCGGGTCCGCTCGGACGCGGTCGGCGATCTCGGTGCCTTCAAAGTAGGTGTCGGGGGTTCCCGCCTCGTCGTCGCAGCCTGTCGCTGAGAGAGCGACGATGGTGCCGAGTGTTGAGATGAAGGAGCGAGCCGCCGCAGCGCGGAGCCGAGTTCTTGATGAAAGCTGTTGCGTTGTCATGGTTCTAGTCTCCAGGTGGAAGCTGAAGGGATTCCTGGGTGCGCGAAGAAGCTCAGTCGCACTGAGGCTGCCCGACACCGCCGCAACACAGCGCGTCGTCGAGCACACAGTTCACGCAGCTCCAACAGCCGGACACCTGTCCATCGCAGTCCTCCCCGGCGTCGACGACACCGTTGCCGCACAAGGAGCAGGACCCCGTGTCGATGGCGCAGTTCGTACACCCGAGGCTGCCTGGGCCGAACCCCTCGGACACACACGTTGCCCCGCCGAAGCTCAGCCCATCGCACTCCTCGGTGCCGTTGATGACTCCGTCGCCGCACGAGTGGCAGCCGGATGTATCGAGTCCACATCCATCGCACGTGAGCGCACCGCCATCGAACCCCTGGCCAACGCAAGTGTTGCCGCCCAGCGCGTTGCCGTCGCACTCTTCGCCTGGGTTCACCGCACCGTCGCCGCAGCTAAAGCAGGAAGAGGTCTCGAAGCCACACTCGGCGTCGCATCCAAGCATGCCGCCGTCGAACCCCTGCGCGACACAGTTGCTCGGCACACTCGCGCCATCGCAGCTCTCGCCCCCGTTGACGATGTTGTCACCGCAGCCAGGACCTGCACACGCCGAGGTGTCGAAGCCGCAGTCGGTGCATCCAAGTGCGCCCGAGACGAACCCCAGCGACGTACACGAAGCGCCGCCGAGCTCGAGCCCATCACAGACCTCGGGCCCATCGATCGCACCGTTGCCGCACACGCTGCACGCGGAAGTGTCCAGGGCACACGTCCCGCTGCACGAAAGCTGCCCGGTGGTGAACCCCTGATTTTCGCAGGTTGCCCCGCCCAGCTCGTTTCCGTCGCACGCCTCGGATCCGGAGATCAGATTGTCGCCGCAGGTCGAGCACTCGCTGGTGTTCAAACCGCAGGTCGGTGTGCACTGCAGCGGCCCCTGCTGAAACCCCTCGGTCTGGCATGTGGCGCCGCCAAGATCCGCGCCGTCACACGCCTCGAGGCCTTCTTGCACGGCATTGCCGCAGTCGGTGCACTCGCTCGTGTCGTAAACGCAACCCGCCGCACACGCCAACGCCCCTCCGTCGAAGCCAAGCCCTGCGCAGCTTTCCTCTGCGACTACAGCTGGGTCGCACTCTTCGGGAGGCGTGAGCATGCCGTCACCGCACGCACTGCACATCGCGAAGTCGAGCGCACATCCTAGGGTGCACCCCAGTGGCTCGTCCTCGGCGCCCAATCCGACGTCGGCACAAGTGGCCTCGTTGGAGAACGCAACGCCATCGCACGCCTCGCCGAAGTCGAGCGTACCGTTGCCGCACTGTGTACAGAAGGCGGTGTCGAGTGCACAACCATCACCACACTGCAGGGCCCCCGCGGCGAACCCCAACCCGGCACAGGTCGCGCCCCCGAGGTCACTTCCGTCGCACTCCTCATCGGCTTCGACGATGGCGTTCCCACACTCCGCGTCGGGCACCGGACCCCCGCCCGATACACCACCTCCACCGTCCCCGCCTTCGTCGCCACCGGTTCCGCCCTCTGTGTCTTCGGCACCTTGGGGAACGCACTGGCCTCCGAAGGGAGGTGGCGCGAACTCACCATAGCTCTGACCCGAGGCGCACCACGGGTCCGGATAGCTGCAGTACCCCGTGGGCTCGCACAACCCCTCCAGGCCCATGTCGCGGCACTGGTCGGTACGAACGCAGCGGAAGGCCTCAGGGCCACCACATCCGCTCATGACCGCCACGAGCGAGAGCAACGGCCAAACGCGCGCCCTCATTGTGACAACCGCATCAAGAAGATGTCCGCGCCTTCTGCCGCGACCAGGGCGGCGGATTCGAACATGGAGGTCTCTCGAAAGTGGCCACTTGCGTACAATGTCCCGTCGGGGGCCAACGCCACCGCGTTGCCGTTGTCGCTGGACACGCCGCCATACGACCGGGTCCACGCCGGCGTTCCGTCGGGGGAGAAGCTCCCGACAAACACATCTTTGGCTCCGTTGGAGGTCAACGGCCCCCCGATCACGACATCGTCACTGAAGTCGCCCGTGACCAGCAGGTTGCCCGCCGCGTCCACGGTGACATCCCGGGAATGGTCGTCTCCGGGCCCGCCGTAGGTGATGGCCCAAACCCCATCTCCAGTCGCGCCGTTGAAGCGTGCCAGCACCCCGTCCCTGCCCCCGCCGTCGGGGGTAGTTTGTCCGAAGAGGACAGGGCCCGTGAAGAACCCGGTCATCACCACATCGCCGTCCGGCGTCCACGCGACCGAGTGGCCCTTGGCCCCTCCACCTGGAGGAGATGCGAACTGGTGTCTCCACGTCGGCGCGACGTTCGGCGGCGAGACGAAACCTGCGACGACGATGTCCTGAGAGTCCTCGGCTCCCGTGACGAATCCCGTCAACGCGATGCTTCCGGCAGCATTCACCGCGACGCCTCGGGCGAGATCTTTTTCGACGTCACCATCGGTCCATGTCCACGTCGGTTGCAGCGCCGCATCGAGTCGAACCGCAAACATGTCTTCATCGCCGACCGAGGCCCTCGCCATGTCGACCTCGAACGCTCCGTAGAAGCCCCCGACCACGTGGATACCCCCTCCCGGGTCCACGGCGACCGCGATAGCCCGGCTCTGCTCGGACGCATCGAGGACCCGCGATGCGGCCAACGTCCCGGTGTTGCGGTCGAGCTTGGCCACAAAACCTCTCAGGCTGCCTTCCACCCAGTTGCCCGGGAGCCCAGGATCTCCGGTCACCGCCCCGACCATCACGATCTCCTGGGTGCCGGGGATCACCGCCACACCACCGCCTGTGTCATGGCCGGGTCCGCCAAACTGCGTGTGCCAGCGGTACGTGCCATCGGGGGCAAAGCTCGCAACGAACGGGTCGTCGGCCCCCGCAGTGGCAACGCCGCCTCCGAAGTCGACCTGCTGGTTGTACGTACCGGCCAGGTAGAGGTTGCCTTCTTCGTCGATTGCGATCGATGTCCCTCGGTCGAAGTTGGCGTCGGGCTCCTCCTCCACGTCCACCGGAGCGCCAAGTCCCAGTGCCCACCCCGCTGCACACTCGGGCTGCGTCTGCGGTGAGACTGGCGCACACGTCCCAGACGGCGCGCACGTCTCACAGGCTCCCTCGCAAGCGCTGTCACAACACACCCCATCCACGCAGAATCCGCTTCCGCAGGCTCCCGGGTCGGCGCAGGCCGCACCCGGAGGACAGGCGTCGCCATCGGCACACGGTGCTTCACCTGCGGTCGGTAGCCCACCGGTCCCCACCCCCCCGCCGCTGGAGCCCGAGGTCATGCCCTCAGTCTCTGCGGACTCGGTATCCGAACCCGTCCCGGGCTGGCCGGTGGACATGCTCGTCCGGCCAGGCGCGGAGTCCGTGCAAGCTGCCGACAGAAGGAGGACCCACAGCACTTCGTGTCGTTGCAACATCGATTGTCTCCCCCCCCCCTCTTTGCGAGCGTTCGAGAAAACCTGACGGAGGCTTGCGATTTTTTTTGGCGCGAGACGGATCCCATCAATGGCTTGGAGAACGCGTTACGTGCTGTAGGCTGTCGACTCGCATGACGTCGATGTCGAGCACGCGCCCACGGCTGGTGGGCACCGACCGCTGGACTCCAGCATCGGTGCGTGGGGCCTTCGCAGAGGGTCGGCCTCGAGCCGACGCACTCGCCCGCGCGCTGCTCATCCTCCTGCCTCCGCTTGCCGCCCGAGAGCTCGTTCCGTGGAGCGGACACTACCGCCGGAGTCCCGCGTCGCTCTGCGAAGACGTCGTCCAGGACGTGATGTTGAAGCTCTTCGCCGACCGCGGTCGTGTCATACGAACCTGGGACCCCGAGCGCGGACTGTCCTTGCGGGGCTTCCTCCGCCGCGTCGTCCGTTTCCACGTGCTCCAGCTGTTTCGCTCGTCGGTCAAGAACCCATGGAGGGACCGCCTGACAGAGAGCCACGTGGAGGTGGTCGGTGATGATTCAGATGCAACCCTGCATCAGCTCTGGCTCTGGGAGGTCCGGGACCTCCTGCTCGCAGGAGAGAACGAGCATGGCCGCGCCCTATACGTGGGCCTCTTTGTCGAGCACCGCTCTGCCGAGGACGTTGGAGAGCAACACAACATGACCCGAGATGCCGTCTACCAATGGCGCAGCCGGTTCAAACGGCGCGCGAGCCGTCTCCTGTCACAGGAACAGCCCAGCGCGAGTCGGGGAACACCATGAGCGAAGACGTAGAACACGACTCGGTCGAAGAGGCCCTGCTCGAGATGGGGCTCTTCGACGCTCAGGATGCCGCGATCGAACGTGCCGAGGCGGAGGGCTTCGAGGCTAGCGTCCCGGACTTCTCGAGCGAGAAGATGGACGCCATCGTGGCCGCGTCGCTACGCGCGTCCGAGCCCCAAGCCGACGAGGCCCCGAGTCCCTCTCCGCGAGTCCCCCGCTGGATTCCCTGGGCCTGCGGTGTCGCGGTCGCGCTCGCTGCCGCCATCGTGTTGTGGCAAGCGCCACCCGACGCGGAGGCGCCTTCCATCGGTGCGTTCTCGGTGCCCACGGGCCAACTCAAGCTCGGCGGCACCGCGCGGATCCTCGGCGACACACCGGCGGTCCGCACCTACGGACCCGGAGACGCGTTCTTCGTGGAGTTGTCCTTCGACGCGCCCCTGGACTCCGGACTTGTCGCCGAGGTGTTCGCGCAGGACTCGTCGGGCGCCCTACGACCGGTCCCCTTGGCGACACAGCGCCGCGATGGGTCCGTCGTCTTCGACGGAGAGATCGCTGAACTCCTGTCGCCGGGCGTCTGGACCTTGCAGGTTCGCTACGGCGGCCCTTCGGGCTGCCCGGACTCCACCTCGGTCGGCTGCAAGACCGCCGAGACACGGATCAGGGTCGTTGGCCCCTAGGCTCCGCCAGCTCCGGGCCCTGGCGCTCGCGGTTGGTTGCAGTACGGGATGCGATGGTCTGAGCGAGCCCGAGTTGGAGCCGGAGCTGAGTTCCGCCGCGGTGGAGGTGCTCTGGTCTGGGTGTCGGCTCGTCGACGACCAACGATGTCAGATCTCACACGGCCAGCTAAGGGTATGGGTGGCCGAGGCCGGCCGCTCCTGGAAGTGGACCCTGGATGGGGCGCCCATCAGCCCTACGCGGGAGGACATCGACTCCGGGGTCCGGTTCTCCTTCGAGACAACCGCGTTGGACGACGGCCCGCACAGTCTGACGCTCTCGGAAGACAGCGACGAGCTTCCCCTGTTCACGCTTCAGGTCGTGCCCGACCCCGTGGTCCTCGACAACTTTGCCTTTGGGACAGAGGTGAAGGCAGCCCTTGCAAGTCGGTCTCCCGCGGACCGGACAGAGCTAGCCGATGCGCTGCTCGCCGGCCCAAGTATCTCGGAGATGGAAGAGGTCGCGAGGGTCCACTACGCCCGCCTGCTCGCCTACGACAAGCGCGACCCCGGCGGCTCAGCCGATGCGGTGCTGAGGCTGCTCGAGCGCGAAGAGAAGCTCGCGGCAGAACTCGGCTTGTGGAGCGTCCATTGTGGGGCGGCTCTGCTCGGCGTGTACTGGGGCACATTTCGTCAAGACTCCGAGCTCACACGACGATGGAAGCCGCTCGAGGCGTCCTGCCGGGGACGCTCCAGCGGACTCGATGCCAAGTTCGACCACTACGTTGGCAAGCAAGCCCTGCGCGAAGCCGACTACGCCGACGCTGAGGTACGGCTCTCCAACGCGCGTACGGTCGCCTCCCGGGTGCTACCGGAGCAGAGCGTAGAGGCATCCAAGAACATGATGGAGCTGTACGTCCGCACGGGTCGGTGGAGTGAGGCCGAGCGCGAAGTTCGATCCCTTCAGGCGCTTGTGCTCGGGCATTGCGAGCGGGCCAACTTGGAGTCGTGGCTCGGCTTCGTTCGGATCCGGGCGCGACAAAACGGGACGCCGAGGTTTGGTGCAACGCGCCCCGGCCTTGAACTTGCGCGTCGCGCCCATCGCCCAGGAGGCGCCTGTGAGAACGCCTACCTGCTCGCACACGACCTCGCCAAGCTAGGATACGACGCGGCGCTCCGCGGTGACGCATCTGCCCTGCGGGATTCTGTCGAGCAGCTCTCGAAGATGCGGCTCGACGGAAAGTACGCCTCCCAGGCGGCGGAGCTCGAACTCGAGCTTGCGGTCTTGGAGCGGCGGTTCTCCGAGGTCCCGTCGTTGTCACTCGCCATGGAGAGGCTTGCGATGGACGGGGAGCCGGAGGCACGGTGGCGGCGCCACATGATTCTCGCTCGGGCTGCGCTCGCCAAAGATGACAACGCCGCAGCCCAGCTCGCCTACCTCGCGGCGGAAGACGTGCTCGACCAATTGTGGGACGGGGTGAACTCCGACGCCCTGCGAGCGCGTTGGCTGTCCGCGTATCGACGCAGCGCATTGGGTCTGATGCGTGCCCGACTCGATGACGACGATCTCGAGGGCGCCGCGTGTGCGGCTCGCTCGGCCCGACTTCGTGCTCTGGATCTACAGCACGTCTCAGGTGTCGAACGCGGGCCATGCGAGCGCCCGTGGGCACGCAGTGATGGCGAGGCCGTGTTCTTGATCGTCCCCGAAACGAAAGATGATTGGTACGTCTTCGAGATCGTCGAAGAACAGGTGGTCGGGGTCACCCATGCGAGGGCGCCCGGCACCGGGGAGAACACCGACTGGTGGGATGCGTGGACAGACGCGATCGGTTCCGCAGGGCGCGTTCGGATCCTCGCAAGCGACGCGGCACTGCACGCCCCGCTTCACGCCCTGACGTGGCGTGGGGAACCACTCATCCAACAGCGGCCCGTCACCTTCGGACTCGACCTCGATCCGTTACGGGCGCAACGGCGGGTGGTCTCAGCACCGGCGTCGGTCGTGTTCGCGGACGCCGACCCTTACCGCTCGTTGCAGCGATACGCCGCGGACATCCGTCGCGTGTACTCCACCCTGGAACAGGGGGGATGGGGGCCGCGCTGGCTGGAAACCTCCACACGGATCCCGAAGATGAAGGATGCCATCGACCCGGGCGGGTTGCTGGTCTACTTCGGGCATGGGGAACGAGTCTCGGCCGAAGGGTCGGCAATGCTCGAGCACGCGGGAGATGTCGGGAGCACAGCACTGCTGGTCGCAAACAACACCTACTGGGGCATCGAGGACGTGTCCGGCCTCGATGCCGTGCCTTGGTCGGCGGTGCTCTTGGGCTGCGACGTGGCGTTCCCCGATGGACGCAGCTGGACCGGTGGGCTGAGCCTCGCGCACGCGTTGCTCCTGGCGGGCACGAGCGAGGTCCTGGCCGCGACCGGACCTCTCGAAGCAGCGATGGCAGCGGAAGTGGGGGTCCCTCTATTCACCGACCAGACGCCGCAGCGGCTGGAGCTTTCGGTCGCGCTTCACGAGGTTTGGTCAAAAGCCAGCGGTCCGGGAACTCGTGCGCCCTTGGCCGCGCTCCGGGTTTGGTCGCGCTAGGAACCACTGCCAAGCTTTTCTCGGACTGGACCGTCAGGTTTTGGGTCGGTCCAGCAAAGGGTAGTTACGGCGAGGTGCGTCTAGCTCTGTCACGTCGCTCCACACCGCGAAAAGCCCCCAAGAACCCCACTCCGGCCTTGCCCGCCCCACGTTGTTCATGGGAACAAAAAGGCGATGGCGTCTGGGTTTGTTCGGTGGAGTGCGTGTTCTCGATGGATCGCTGCGATTGGGCTCGCTGCCGCCCTGCCAGGGTGTGATGTCCCGGCGGAGGAATGCGACGGCGCGTTTCGGTCGGCTGAGTTCGAGGGCTTTGATGAAGGCCCGAACGACGGGCCCCTACCCGGGGTCATCGACGCAGACAGAGGGAGCCCCGACATCTTCTGTCCGAAGTGCGGCAGCCACTGGACCGTATCCGGTGGAACCCCGGGGGCAGGGAACATCACTGGTGGTGTTTTCGCGGTCTATCTGGATCCTGAACTCGGCCAGTCGATCTCCGACCTCACCGAGGCCGGCTCGTTCTTCTACCGGCACTTGCGCGGCCAGTTCGGCACCGTGGTGCAGGGGCCGGGAGAGGGCTACACCCTTCCGATCCACGGGATGCTTCCGGACAATGCCGATCACCTCTCCGAAGCGCACTTCGGCACAGGAACCGCCACCCTCGTGATCGTCCACGAAAAGGTCCCGGTCTATGTACAACTGAAGTACGTCAACAACGCGAACGGCGAGTTCGAAGATCCCCCAGACTTCAACTAAATCGGGCCATCAGATCTCGGGGCCGAGCTGCAAAGAGTCGGGGCCTCACCATGCAACGCTCCGCAACGCCCCCGACTCCCGCCCTCCTTCAAGCCACCACAACGCTCGCCCTAGGGCTGCTCCTCGTCACCGGATGTGCAGACGGTCGAGAGTCCGCATCCTCGCTTCGGGGCTACACCACCAACGTCACACTCGGTGACGACGACGGTGGCGGGCCCGGCTGCGACGACACGGGCCAGAAGACCGACGTCAACCCTCGCCGTTCGCTGTTCGAGACCAGCCAAGCCGCGCTCGCCCAGCTCTCGATGGAGGCCGTGCTCACCAGCATGGCCACGGACGCCGGGCTGACCCCGCAGGCCGAGCTCACCCACGACCAGTTCGTCGACACATACAACGAAGGACCGGGATTGGGCCTGGGCCAACACTGCGACGACTTCGAAGCGTTTGATGGGGAACCGGGCATCAACGGCTACCCGTACGAGTCTTGCCCCCGCGCGGAGGGAGATCAGATCGGCAACCTCGATGGATGGCGCCCGATCGCAGCGGTCAACCGTTTCGACCTCGCGCCCTCGGACGGTAGCCACTGTGGGGAAGCGCGGCTTGTGTTCGCCAACAACGAGGGCGGTCGGTTCTTCACGATCTTCGAGGCGCAGATCCCCAACCCGGACCCGGGCTGCGGAATCGATGCGTGTGAGCCCGTCCAACGGTTCTGGGCGGATCTCTCGGGGAACCCGGGCAAGCGAGCACAGGAGCTCGAGGCAGCCTTCATCTCCGGCCACCCGGGTCTGCTCGCGGATGGTTTCGGGCCGTTCATGAGCCAGCGGAACATGACCTTCGGTACGGGACAGATCCGCACCAACAACTTCGACCAGGGCCCGTGGTCTCTCCGCGAGTTCAAGGCCGTCGCGGTTGCCGACCCGAGCACCGGAATCAGCGCAGACCTCACCAAGCCATTCGAACCCAGCGTGCTTCGCATGGTCGAGGTTCCCGTCGCGGCGAACCCGTTCGGTCCACTGTGGAACGACACCTTCGTGGACGAGAACGGCATGGCGCTTCCCTTCGCGGAAACCTGTCAGCAGGCTTTCGTCGACACGGTCCAACACCTGATGGCCGACGACCTCAACCTCATGGCGGTCAGCGTCCCGCCGGAGTGCCTGGCCGCCGAGAGCCCCAACAGACCGGTCATGGACTATGCAGCCGCGCTCCTGGCAGGGGGGTCGCCCAAAGATCCTGATTCGCTGCAGGCAAGGATCAAAGCCGAGATCTTGGCGAACGACCCGGCAAGCGACCTCGAACCCATTCACATCGCGCGCCGAGCCGAGTTCGCCGGAGGGTGCATCGGCTGCCACCTACGTAGTGGTGGAGTCGACCTGGGCAATGGAGTCACCGGCATCCCCACGGGGTTCGTTCACACCAGCGAGTTCGCGGGGAACTTCGGCTGCGGCGACGGCGACAGCCCCTGCTTCCCGGTCTCAGCCGCGGTACGAGACGAGTTCCTCCCGCACCGCGAAGCGGTCATGGAGCAGTTCCTCAACGGAGGCCCTTGCTGCGATGCGGATACCATCACGCCGATCTCCCCGGCCGAACCGATCGCGGTGGAAGCAACGGAGCTCGCGGACATCGATGTCGCCGCGCTCATGGATGCCGAGGCCCTGCAAGAGTCCCTCGCCTCCCCGGTGACGGTCAGCGGCGCATCGTCCCGGCGTTCCCACTGATTCGAACCTCAGAGGCCGCCCCAACAGCCACGCGTTCGGGCGGGCTTTGACGACCATGCGCACGCGCTGGTACGTTTTCAGGGCCATGAACTGCTGACGATCGAGTTGGTTCGTACCGCCGTTTCAAAGTGGCGGCACCTCCTCTATGCCACCGGATGCGACGCATCCGACGGTGGCCTCGTCCGTTCATGCCGCGCCCCGTCGACTCGAAAGAGGCTGATGGGGGTTCGGACGTGTTTCTCCGCGGCCGGAGACACCATGCCTAGAATTCTCGAGTACTACGTTGCTGCAAGCGTCGACGGATACATCGCCCGCGAGGACGGCTCGTTCGACGCGTTCACCCCGGATGAGGAACAGCTCCAGCTGTTTCTGTCTCGAATCAAGGAGCGCTATGACTCCGTGGTGATGGGACACGACACGTTCGAGGTCGGCCGGCAACAAGGAGTCCACAACCCCTACCCGTGGCTCGACACCCACGTGTTTTCCAGCCGCCTCCCTGCAGAGGCCGCTTCAGAGGTCTCGGTGCACGGCGGCTCGGCCGAGGAAACAGTGGCCGAGCTACGGGCACGGGAAGGTGGGCAGATCTGGCTGTGCGGCGGTGGCCGGCTTGCTGGGTCTTTGCTCGACGCCGGGCTCGTGGATCGTGTGACGATCAAGCGCTACCCGGTCGTGTTTGGACGCGGGGTTCCGCTGTTCGCGTCCACGGTCGCGCGCTCCTTGGAGCTGCTGGGATCCAACACGTACGACAGCGGCGTGCTCGTTTCAGAGTACGCCGTCCGCCGGTAACTCCGGGGCGGACACGCAAAACATACCATGTTATATACCTTGTTATGCGCGTGTCCGCCGATTCCGACATCCTGCGTAATCTCGGCTATCTAGCTCTCGGTAGTCGTCTCAAGCGCCTCGCAGAGCAGCTTCAGGCCGACGCCGCCAAGGCCCACGCGCGGATGGGATATCCGATGAAGCCGGCTCAGTTCCCCCTGCTGGCTGCCCTCGACGCTCGGGGTCCCCTCACGGTCACCGAAGCGGTCGAAGCCCTCGGAGTGAGCCAGCCCGCGGTGACACGAACCCTCGGCAGTCTGATCGCCGCCGACCTGGTCGAGACCCAACGCGACCCCAGCGACTCCCGAGTCAAACGCATCCGCCTCACCCCCGAAGGCCAAGCATTGCTCGCCCGCATGCAACGCGACCTGTGGCCTCACATCGACGCAGCCGCGGCCGCACTTGCCGAAGGACCGCCCGCGGATCTGCTCACGCTGATCTGCAGGGTCGAAGACGCCATGCAGTCCTCCTCGCTCGAGGATCGGGTCCACGCCCGCACCCCGCCGCTGCGTATCCTTCCGTACGACGACAGCCTTGCTGGGACCTTCGCCGAGATCACCCGCGCGTGGGTCGAGGACATGTTCACACTCGAGGCCAACGACAAGGCCATCATCGACGACCCACGCGGCATGATCATCGACCGCGGCGGCGAGATCCTCTTCGTCGAAGCGGAAGACCTTGGCATCGTGGGCACCTGCGCCTTGATGCCCTCAGAGGGCACGTCCTTCGAGCTGACAAAGATGGGTGTGACCGCCAGCGCCCGCGGCAAGAGAGCCGGCGCGTTCCTCCTGCAAGCCGTGCTCGCACGCGCCGCCGAGATGAGAGCGCAGGGCACGATGGGCGAGCTCTTCCTGCTGACCAACGCCAAGTGCGAAGCCGCGATCCACCTCTACGAGAAGTACGGCTTCGTGCACGACGCCGCCGTGCGAAAGCGCTTCGGGCCCCGATACACCCGCTGCGACGTCGCGATGTCGTATCCGAAACGCTGAGCGGCTCGGGAGCGCCACCTCCTACTACTTCGCGAACAACTCCGCAAAACCGCAGGTCAAGAAACCTGTGCCGACGAGAGCAGCAAAGATGACCTGTACCGGCTGCTTGAGCATCTCGCCGCGCAGCTCGTCGTCGGCCGCGCTGGACTCGAGAACACATTTCCCGAACTCGGCCCCCTTCTTCGAGCGCGTCCGTTCCGCATCCATGCCTTGAAGCGACCCGGAGTCGGATTCGGCCCTACCGAAGAACAGCCATCGCCACCAACGCGAAGTGAGTCGCGGCCGCGAGGATCACGAACACGTGGAAGATCTCGTGATAGCCGAACACGCGCGGCGACGGGTTGGGCCACTGCAGTGCGTACGCGATCGCCCCCACCGAATAGAGCACCCCGCCGCCGGCGAGAAGCCCGACACCGAGCTCCCCCTCGGTCGCGTAGAGATGCGGGATCGCAAGAACACCCACCCAGGCGACGGCGAAGTAGATCAGGGTCCTCAGCCACTTGGGAGCGGTGCTCCAGAACAAGGTGACGGTGACCCCGATGGCCGCCATGACGCACAGCGTGGCGAAGAGGGTGTCCACATCGCGGCCGCGGAAGACGACGAGGCACAACGGGGTCCAAGTGCCGACGATGAGGCCGAAGATCATCGCGTGATCGAGCTTCCGCATACGCGCGTACCAAGGCGGCTCCCAATACACGCGGTGGTACATCGCACTGGTTCCCATGCAGGCGGGAACGCTCAGCGCGTAGCCGAGCGTCGGCCAGCGATCAGCGGGCGCGGTGGACAGCACGAGCCAGATACCCGCGAGCGCGAACGGGAGGAACGCCCACGCATGCAACACGCCTCGCATGGAAGGTCGTTGGTCGTAACCAGCGGGTCGAGGAGCACTCACGGTCGGCGAAAGTGTGGAGCACC
Organism: Nannocystales bacterium; assembly: GCA_050633305.1. GTDB lineage: Bacteria > Myxococcota_A > Polyangia > Nannocystales > Nannocystaceae > CAJXVA01. The sequence continues at coordinate 26,608 of JBOEGF010000049.1, read as the reverse complement.
CGACGCGTTCCCGCGTCATGGTTTTGTGATCTGCGTCGCCCTCCAACCGCCGCGTCCGAGCGTGCTCTGCAGGGCCGAAGACGAGCGCGCGCGCCGTTCGCGGGGGGAGATTCGCGGACGCGCGACGTGCAGGACGTGACCTGCCCGAGCGCGGAGTTCCTTGATCGAACCCGTACAACGCGCCTGCAGGTCAGTCCCGCCGCGGGGTCGGACGCGCGGGACAGGTGTGGCATCGTTGCGCGGCGTGCCATTTGGGCCTCCGCAGCTGCCTCCGGATCCGCCGGCGATGACCGTTCCGGCGGCCCCAGAACCCGACCGGGCGGCGGCGGGCGGGCTCGAATTCGCCTGGACGGCGCCCGCGGGTTGCGGCAGCGCTCTAGGGCTTGCGACGCAAGTCGAACGCTACCTCGCCGAGAGCGAGTCGCATGCGCTGAGCATCGACGCGACCGCCGAGCCCCGTGAAGAGACCTGGCACCTCAGCCTCTCGCTCAGCCGACCCGGCGAGACCACCGTCCGCGAACTCGATGCACCCTCGTGCGAGATGCTGACCCGGGCCGCAGCGTTGGTGATTGCCGTACACGTGGACGTGGTCGGAACCAGCCAAGGGGTCCGTGAGCTAGTTCAGGCCCCCGAGGATTTTCTCGCGCTGGACGAACCTGAGCCGGAGCCCGTCGGGGAGGGCGTTGCACCGACCGTCGACTCCAGCCCCGTCCCCGAGACGGTCGCAATTCGCACCCGCCGAGAGGAGCGAGACGCCCGACGCAGGCCCCCTGCGCGCCGCCCGAGCAGCGCGGGGATCCTGCGACTCGTCACCCACGGAGGCGTTGGCGAACGGCCGGGATTCTTCGGCGGCGTGGGCCTGGCCGGTGGCTATCAACGCCGTACCTTCCGTATCGAAGCGCAGATCGACTACGCCATCCCACGGGTCGAACGCATCGACGACGTCGCCGGGTCATTCCAGGCGGTCCTCGGCTCGATGCGCGGTTGTTGGGTCTCGAGCTTCGAACGCTGGGAGTTCCCGCTGTGCGGCGGTATTCGGGCCGGTGGTCTGCGAGGCGTCGCGACCCGAGGCGCCGACGACCCAAGGCCAGCATGGAGCCCGGCGCTTGGACTCACAGCCGAGGGCGCGACCATCTGGTCCCCAATCCCCGACTTCGGCATTTACGCAAGCCTCGGCGTCCTCGCCGCCCTCCGTCGACCCTCGTTCCGCGTCGGCCAACAGAACGACCCGCTGTACACCTCCGCCCCGATCGGCTTCCAACTGAGCCTGGGCGTCGAGCTCAAGTTGTTCTGACCCACGTCAGCGGCTACTCCGCCGCGGTCACGACCATCGCCGAATAGAACCGCGCCGCGAAGTCGCAGGTCTTGGGGAGCACCCCGTAGTCCCGCGCGGTCGCGACCCAGAATCCCACGTCGACACCACTGCTGGCGCCCTCGGCGTGCGCCCCGTGAAAGACCGTGACGTCGGTGTCGAGGTCGAGCCGGAGCCCGTGCCACATCTGCTCGCCGCACGGGTCTTCGGGTTGGAAGGGGTTGCCGATGTTGTAGGGGCCGCAGTCCTCCTCGCTCAGCACCATCCCGTACGGCAGCTCCACCGTGTTGTTGTTGGGGACGAGCACGGAGCTGTTGATGAACGAGAACCGCTGACCATCGGCGAACTCGAGGTCCACCCAGAAGTCGGGAAAGCCCAGCGGTCCAATCTGCCGATGGAGACGGACCTCGACCGACTGCGCTGTGTCGGGCAGCGCAGCGACCGGGGTGCTCTCGACGGTCACCAAGAAGTCGACACCGTTGCACGTGAATGGGATCTCCCCAGCGGCCACCGACGGAGTGAACGAACACGTGGCGGTGAGGTCTTCGGGGACGTCGTCCGGGAAGATGCCACCGGGAACCTGCAGACCCCATTGCAGCACGAACTCACCACCATCTGCACAGACCGTCGCCGTGCCACCGGTCTCGTCTCCGGTCTCCTCCGTCGACGCCGTCCCGCCCGTCGTTCCCGCATCCGTCGTTCCCGCGGATGTCGCGGGCTCACCGGTTGACGAGCCCGTCGAACTTGCGACCCCGACCGTCGTACCGGAACTCGACGCGTCTGTTGTGCCGCCCGAACTCGCCGAATCCGAGGCCGCAGTGCTGCTGTTGCCCCCCTCGCCCGTACTCGCATTAGCGCCGTCCGTCGTCGACGATGCGCTCGAGCCGGAGCCTTCGGCAGACGTGGCATCATCACCACATCCGAGCGCGGCGAAGACCGAAAGGAAAACTAGATTATGTCCTCGAGTGCCAACCATAGGGCGGCGCAACCTAGGGCGTCGTCGCTCCATCGGCAAGCGGCCCGTGGGACCACAAACAGGCGGGTAGGATGTGTCCATGTCGCTTGTTGTTTGTCCGGCCTGCAGTCTTCACGTGATCTCGCAGGAAACAAACTGCCCCCACTGCGATGCAAAACTGCGGAACAAGGTGGGGCTGGTGTCGCGGACCGCAACTGCCGCACTCATGGGACTGAGCCTCACCGCCTGCCCTGCGGATGACGACGGCGACGACACAGGCGCGAGTTCAGCGACGGTGACCGCGGGGTCCTCGAGCAGCGCATCCAGCACCGGCCTGTCGGGTACGACGTCGGACACCACGACATCCTCAGACCCAAGCACAGGCGCGCTCGAGTCGGACTACGGGGTCCCCTCGACCACCGGATTCACAGGGGGCTCCTCGACCAGTGGCGTCGGCTCGGAGTCGAGCGGCTCCAGTGGCACCGACGGCTCCAGCAGTACTGGGTTCGACCAGCCCGCGTACGGCGTGCCCGAGACGACCGGCGAGTAACCCAGCCTCAGGGCGTACCGCCGTCCTCAGGTGCGGGTCGTGGAGGGGTGGGAAAGTCGGGCCAGAGCGCTTCGAGCTGGGCGACACGCCGGCGCATTCTCGGGTCCGCCCAGCCCACAAGACGCGCGAGTTCGTAGAACCGTTCCTGGATCATCTCTGGCCTTGCATCATCGGAGCGAAGGACGGGTGGGGCAGGAGCCGAAATCCAGCGCGGCCGAACACCTTCGGCGTGAGTCGTCGCGCATCCCAAGGACGCCGCGGCGAGGAGCCAGCACGTTCGGGCGAGGGGCGAAGACACCGAAATGATCGGTGCACATGCGGCCGGCCGGATGCGTTCGCAGCTTTCCGCAGTGCTTGCCGTCACAGCGACGCGAAACCGGCATAGACTTTCTGAATGGGAAAACTTGTCGCTTGTCCTTCGTGCAGCACCTACGTCCGCGCCGACGAGTCCGCGTGTCCGCACTGCGAGAGTCGGGTTCGCAACGAGCTCGGGACTGTCGTCCGAACCGCGGGCGCCATGCTCATGGGTTTGAGCCTCACCGCATGCCCGGCCGACGATGACTCCGACGACACGGGTGCCAGTTCGGCAACGATGACCGCGGGCTCGAGCGGCACGACCGATCCGACCGACTCGACCGACCCGACGATGAGCAGCACGGGTTCAGACATGTCGGGCACGGTCAGCAGCGGGCCCGGCCCCGAGCCTGCCTACGGGGTCGGCACGACCGACTTCCCAAGCACGTCGTCCTCTGGGGGCTCGAGCAGCAGCGGGGGCGGCACGGACGGAACCTCCACCGGAGAGGGCAGCAGCACCAGCATCGGTGGACCCGAGTACGGCGTCCCCGAAACAACCGGGCGATAGTGGTCGCGCCGGTTCGTCAGGGGGCCGTGGCAGGAGCACGGCCAAGTCCGCGGTCGACGCAACGAGGAACTCGAGCCTCGCGGCCACCGGTGCAGGACCGAGTCCTACCCTCGATAAGAAAGAATCGGCCGAAGTCGCGTCTTTCACGCGTCGGCCAGGCCCGGGGATCCTGCCAGTGGCAGACCAACCCGCGAACCGCCACAGGAACCTCCACAGCCGCGGTTAGGAGCGAGTTCGAGCATCGTCGCATAGGCTGGAATGGAGGGATGCGCGTTGTGCACAAGCCGCCAAACCAAATAATCTGCGGCGAAGCGAGATTTTCTAACGGATCTCAGAGCCAAACTCCATAACACTTATGTAGTCGTGCCTTTTTCAGGAGCATCGGAATCACAGGTGAGTCGGCCGGTGCCCGTCATGGAGCCGCCGCCGAGCTTCCGTGAGGTGTATCGACGTCATTACACGTTCGTCTGGCGCAGCCTGCTGCGCCTTGGTGTCGAGGAGCCCACGGTCGACGATGCCGTACAGGACGTGTTCATCGTCGTGCATCGCAAGCTGCACGCGTTCGAAGGCCGGGCCGCGGTTCGCACATGGTTGTTCGCAATCGCGCGTCGCATCGCGCTCCGCTACCGGGACCGGGCGCGACGTCGCGCCCAAGACGAGCCCGAAGCCGACACCCCGACCGAGTTTGGTCGACCCGACAACGCGTTGAGCTGCAACGAGGCCCTCCAGCAGTTGCAGGACTGGCTCGACGAGCTCGATGAGGACAAGCGGGCGGTGTTCGTGCTCTCCGAGTTCGAGCAAATGCGCGCACCCGAGATCGCATCGATGCTCGGGGCCAACCTCAATACGATCTACGCCCGACTTCGGGCGGCCCGACTCCACGTCTCGCGCCGGGCACGCCGCGAAGCGAACATGGAGAGCTACCGGTCCACCGTCCGCAATGCATCGGAGGCCCGACCCGCCGCGGGAGCAGGAGGCCGCACGTGGTGTCTGTTGGTCGCCAAACTCGGCGTGACCAAGGTCGCCACCGCGACCACCGGCCTCGCAGGCCTGGGAATCACGTCGGGATTCTTCGGCAAGCTCGCGATTGCGGCGGCCGTCATTGGTGGCACCACCGCCGCGGCGGCAACCATGACGGACGGCACGCAGCTTCCCAGTGACACGCCAGCGCTCGCGTCCGCCGATCCGGTCGCGGTCGATACCGCGGTTCAGCCCCGGGCCCCGGGCCCCACGATCCCAAGTACGGCCGCTGCCGTTTCCGCCTCCGTCGCACCGACCGTCGTCCCACCGACGGCGGATGTCCCGCTCGCGCCTTCCATGGTTGCGCTGCTCTCCGGGTCGACGAAACGACGCGTTAAGCGGGCTCCGGCCGGCCGTGTCCAGGCTCGGGATGTGGAGGCGAAGCCCGAGCCCTTCGCCGCGGAGCTCGAGCGCTTCGAGCAGGCCAAGGTTGCCTCGCGCCGCAACGACACCCGCGCCGCGTTGGAGCGCATCGATCGCTACCTCCGCGACTTCCCACGCGGCACGTTCTCGCTTGAAGCCGCAGCGCTCCGGGTTCGTACCCTTTGCAAGGGTCAACGTACCGAGGAGGCCCGCAAGGCCGCGCGTGCATTCGAGGCAGAGTTCGGCCAGTCCACGCTGGTCAACGTCGACGCTCCTTGCGGATGATTCGTACGGCGCTCGTACTCGTGGCAGGCGCGTGCCTGAGCGGCTGCATCGCACCAGCCGTCTGTATCGGCGATTGCGTGGCGGCCGGTACGACCACCACAGGGCTCGTGCCTCCGACGACCGCAACGGTGACAACCGACAGTACGACGACGATCGATGAGACGACGACGGGCGATGCGACCAGCACCGGTTTCATGACCCTCGACACGGGCACCACGGACGACACGACCGGCTCAACGTCGTCGTCGTCCTCCTCCTCGTCCTCGTCCTCCTCGTCCTCCTCCTCCTCTTCCAGTGGGACGTCTACGGATACCGATACAGACACGGATACCGACACAGACACAGACACAGACACAGACACAGACACAGACACAGACTCGGGCACCACCACCACGGGTGGCCCATGAGTCGGACGTTCGTGACGGAGCCCCTGGCGGCCGTTGTCGCACACGTCCGAGCGTGCATCGCCACCGAAGGGTCCGCGACCATCGAGGTCCCCGACCCCGACTTGGGGCAAGGCCAATACCCCGGAGAATGCTCGGGCGAGGGGCAGACCGCGCGTCGACACCGACCGCTGCGTGTATGGACCGACCTCGCCGACCGACTGGAGCTTCGGCTTCACACCCCAGTGCGGCGCGACTCCATGATCGCCCTGAGCTTCTCGAAGCTCGACCCCGCCGCGACGCTGCTGCAGCGAAACGTGCGTGGTCCGGGGAAGTACGCGCCGAGTTCGGGGTTCGGTCGAGTCAGCAAGCTCGAGGACCCAGACTTCCTCATCGATTTTGACGACGCTCTGGAACGCTGCGCCCTTGGGCCGCGGCCGCGGGTCCTGAGTCTCGGCGTCAATCGAGGCGATGAGCTCGTCCCGGTGCTCGACCGCCATGACGACGCGGTGTGCACGGGGATCGACCACGACGCAGAAGCACTCGGGGTCGCGCGGGAGCGCCTCGGAGCGCAGCATCGGTTCATCGAGTCAGACCTCAACGAGCTACCGGAGCTCCCCCGGCACGACCTCGTCGTTTGCATCGACACGCTCCAGAGCCCCGGCGTCGAAGACCGAGTGCTGCTGCGACACATGGTTCAGAACCTGCTCGAACCACGTGGTTGCGTCATCCTAGGCCTGCCCAACTGCCGCTATCTCGATGGCGAGCTGTTGCACGGCACACGCATGGTGAACTTCCGCCAGCCCGAACTCTCGCTGTTGCTCAAGGCCGCGGCCTTCTACAAGAAGTACTTCCAGCAACACCACAAGCGGGTGTTCGTGACGGGAAAACACGAACTGCTGATTACCGCGATCCCACGCGACCCGGCCTGACTCGGGTTGGGAGGAGGGTCAGGGGGTTCCGAACATGCGGGGCTGTCCGGTCGAGAGCACCACGCGGTGCCAGAATGCTCCGCAAGGGTCGATCTGCCGCCGACCGCTCGTCGCGAGCGTCATCGGCAGATGCACGAACTTCTGGTTCCAGTACCCCACCAGCATGTTGGTGCGCCCGCTCAACGCGGCGTGGACGGCGTGCTGTCCCAGCGCCAGGCAGAACGCCGAGTCCGAGGCGTTCGCCTGGATTCCGCGGATCATGTAGCTAGGATCGATGTACTTTACGGACAGGTCGAGGCCGCGTTCTTTGAAGTGTCGTTTCGTGCGGTCACGGAGGAATACGCCCACGTCTTCGAGCTTTCGGTTGCCCGACGCGTCGCGTTTCGCCTCATCCTCGGCAGGCATCAGCGTCTCCGCTGCGCCCTCCGCCACTACGACAACTGCGTGATTTCGCGTCTTCAGACGTCGCTCCAAGGCGGCGAGAAAGCCGTGTTCCCCCTCGAGCACGGAGGAAACCTCCGGGACCAGGCAGAAGTTGACGTCACTGTTGGAAAGGGTGGCTTGTGCCGCGATGAAGCCACTGTGGCGCCCCATCAGCTTGACCAAGCCCACCCCGTTCCAGGCGCCTTGCGCCTCGGCGTGTGCCGCAGCGATGGCGCCTCGGGCCGCTTCGACCGCCGTCAGGAACCCAAACGAGCGCTCGATCCACATCAGATCGTTGTCGATCGTCTTGGGCACACCAACCACCGAGATGGGCGAACCACGTCGCTGAAGCTCTTCGGCCAGCGCCGACGCCCCGCGCAATGTCCCGTCTCCCCCAATCGCAAACAACACCGACACCCCGCGTGCGGCCAGCGTCTCAGCCATCTCCCCGAGGTCTTGCTCGCCTCGGGAGCTGCCCAGCAACGTGCCGCCATCGTCATGAATCCGCGACACCACGTGTGGGGTCAGCTCCATCGGCTCCTCGAGCGGCTCCCGAGCCAACCCCGCGTAGCCGTATCGAAACCCCAAGATCTTCCGCACGCCATACCAGTGGTGCAGCGTCATCACGATCGCCCGGATGACGTCGTTGAGGCCGGGGCACAGCCCGCCGCACGTCACGATGCCGCAGGTGATCGTCTCTGGTTGGAACGCGATCTTTTGCCGGGGACCGGCGCGCTCAAACGAGGCTGCCGCGCCCTCGCCCTGCATCTGTTCGACCTCACCGGCTACGAGCACGCGGCGCCCCTCTTCCATCCACGGCAGCCTCTCGCCGAGGGGCGAGTCGAACGACGCCTCTCGAATGCGCTGGATGTCGAGGTCGGCAACGGCGGGCAGCGGGTGCGGCACCCGGGGATCCTCGCCTGGGGCATCGATGTGCGCAACGCCTTCGTTGACGAACCGTGATCGAGACAGGCCCAACGAAAGCGCTTTGCAAGCCGAGCGGCGCACCACGGCCAACAACCGCACGATGAGAGGGAAGGACGAACAACACGATGAATCAACTCCTCTCGCTACTCCTCCCAGCCTCCCTCCTCTTCGCCGGACCAACCCCCGATGCCGATGGCGACCGCGGCGCCCGCCACGGGAAGATGCAGAAACTCGACGCGGACGGCAGCGGAACTCTCAGCGCCGCAGAGGTCGAGGGCACACGCCTCGCCGAGCGCTTCTCGGAGATCGACACGGACGGCGACGGGGAGCTGAGCAAGCAGGAGCTGAAGGCCGGACACAAGGGCCGCAAGGGCAAGCGCGGCAAAGGCAAGCGCGGCAAGCGGCTCGACAAGGACGGCAATGGCACCCTGAGTGCCGCCGAGGTCAAAGGAACCCCCCTTGCCGACGACTTCGCGCAGATCGATGCGAACGGCGACGGCCAACTGAGCAAGCAGGAGATGAAGGCCGGGCGCGAAGCTCGACACGCACAACGGTTTGCGTCTCAGGACACCAACGGTGACGGGAGCCTCAGTGAGAGCGAGGTCGAAGGGAGCCGGCTCGCGCGGCACTTCTCCCGAATCGACAGCAACAACGATGGCCAACTGACGCAGGAGGAACTCCGCGCAGGACACAAGAAAGGAAAGCGGTCCGGCAAGGGCGAAGGCATGTCCAAGCGCCGCGGAAAGCGAGGCAACCGGTAGAAGAGTCAACATCCCCCCTCTGAGTGACGCCCACCCCCACCACCCGGGGGTGGGCGTTTTTTGGTCGGTTCGAATCGCCGATTGAAACGACTGTTTAATTTTATGTTGCGATCGTTCTCCACAGCTCCTAGGCTCATCAAGTGAGCGACACCGCTGAACGAATCCGGGCTGAGGCGACCCGGCTCTTCGCCGAGCTCGGCTTCGCGGCCACGTCGGTCCGAGCGATCTGCGCGGCGGCGGGGGCCAACGTGAACGGCGTCAGCTACCACTTCGGGGGCAAACAGGCCCTGTACCAGGACATCCTCGGACGAATTGGCGACGACCGACTTGCAAGCGCGCAGCGACTGCTCGGTCGCCCGCCTCAAGACACCGCCGACCTCGAACAGCGGCTCGTGTTGTTCGCCGAAGAGACGCTCGCAGCGCACCTCCGCGACCCCGAGCCGCTCATCATCCTCTACGCCGAGATGCAGGCCCGGTTCCGGAACAGCGGCCCCGCCGTGCTGGAAAACCTGGGCAAGCACCACGAGGTGTTGACGGGGTTCCTGTCATCCGCCCGCCATCGCAGCCTCCTGCGAAAGGGCGTGGATATCGACATCGTGGCGGGAACCCTACTCGAACGCCTCAACAACCAGGTGCACCACGTGGACTTCATCGAGTCGGTCTACGGCGCCTCCATCAAGGAGCCCAAGTACCGCCAACACTGGGTTCAGCAAACCATCGACCTCTTGCTGCATGGCGCGGCGCGGGTCTCCAAGGAGTAGTCATGCAAGTCAACATCACCACCTACCATCGCCTCGCCAAGTCCGTGGGCGCCCTCTTGACCCTGATGGGAGGATCGCTCGCGATCGTCTTCGCCACCTTCATGTTCACCGGCACGAACCTGCTCGCCGGGGGCCCGGTGAACATCGACGGGCCGGGGCTGCTGGTCTTGGCGACGATCGGGGCGTTCACCCTTCCGCTGGGGCTGTCCCTCTTCTCGACCGACGACGCCACATCGGCTCGGCTGCGTATCGCGGGATATGCCCTTGGCCTCATGGCCGTGCTCCGGCTCGCCGCCTTCTCCAACCCCCAGATGCGCGCGGTGCTGGGTGTCACGCCGCTGATCGAGTTCTTCATCCTGGGTGGGGTGGGCTTGGTGGCTTACCTGGTCCGGCCGAACACCGAGGCTCCGATCAACATTCACATGGAGGTCGAACTCAATGTGCCCGCGTCCGAGGCATGGCAGGTCCTCGCCGAAGAGTTTGGGGATGTGGCCAGCTACGCCCGGGGGGTCCGCGCCTCCTCCATGGAGGGGCCCCCTGAAGTGGGTGCGGTTCGAACCTGCGAAACGCCGAGCTTTGGTCCGTTCCCCGCGCTCCAGATCACCGAGGAGCTGACCGAGTTCGATCGAAGCGCGATGAAGTACGCCTACGTCGCAGGCGGCGAGCTGCCGGCGATGATTCCAACCTCGACGAACCAGTGGTCGGTCGAGCCCCTCGGCGAAACGCGGTGCCGGGTCAAGAGCCATGCCTCCGTCAGCCTCAAGTGGTGGGCCTTGCCGTTGGCGCCCCTGCTCGGATGGAGCATCCGCTCCGAGGTGGTCAAGTTCGGCGACGACCTCCGGGCCCGCGTCGAGACAGGCCAGCCACTGCCGCAGAAGCCGGCAGCGCTCGCGTCGGTATAGCCATCTTCGGGTTCATTTCTCCAAGAACAGACTGCGTCCATCAAAAACGGCACTACTCTCCAAGCATGATCGGATACACCACGATCGGAACCCGGGACCTTCCCAAGGCTCGGGCTTTCTACAACGAGGTTCTTGCGCCGCTCGGCGGAAAGCTGCTCTACGAGAACGAGCGGGAGATCTATTGGGGCCAAGATCCAGGCGGCACCAAGTTTGCGGTGGTGGTCCCGTTTGACGGAGAGCCCGCCACCTCGGCAAACGGCAGCATGACCGCGCTTCGTGCAGAGACCCGGGAGCAGGTGGCCGCGGTCCATGAAGCCGCGCTCAAGAACGGCGGGACGGACGAAGGTGCGGTGGGACCCCGTGGAGAAGGCCCGTTCTACGGCGGGTACTTCCGGGACCTCGACGGGCACAAGATCTGCGTGTTCATCACATAACCGCGCTTCGATACCCAATCGAGAGGGGCTCTGTTCACGTTGCGTTCACGAACGGCCCCTCTTCGAAAGCGCTCCGCAAGGCGGGCAGCGCATCGTCTCGGGACCCCGCAAGCTTAGTTTTGTAAGGACTTCCCGACATGAACGCACTGCTTCAACTCATCGTCCCCGCCTCCCTCCTCTTCGCCGCTCCTGCCGCTGACGCCCCGGCTCGAGAGCGCGGCAAAAAAGCCAACAAGATGCAGCGCTACGACGCTGACGGCAGCGGAACCCTGAGCGCCGCCGAAGTGTCCGGCACCAAGCTGGAGAAACGCTTCTCCAAGATCGATGCCGACGGCGATGGCGAGCTGACTCGCGACGAGATGCGCGCTCATCACAAAGCTCACCGCGGCAAGGAGGGCAAGAAGGGCAAAGACCGAGACCATCGTGCCCGTGCCAAAGAGCGATTCGCCAAGCGCGACGTCGATGGCAGTGGCTCCCTGAGCGCAGCCGAAGTCGCCGGCACCAAAATGGAGAAACGCTTCTCCAAGATCGACGCCGACGGCAACGGCGAGGTGACCATGGCCGAGATGCGCGCCGCGCGGGCAGACCGCAAGGGCAAGAAGGGCGAGCGCGGCGACAAGAAGGCCCGCAAAGGCAAGAAGGGCGAGCGCGGCGACAAGAAGGCCCGCAAAGGTAAGAAGGGCGAGCGCGGCGACAAGAAGGCCCGCAAGAGCTCCAAGCGCGACGGTAAGCAGGCCCGCAAGGCCACCCGACGCGGCGGAAAGAAAGCCTTCGCCAAGCGCGGCCGCAGCCGCACCGACCGGAAACGATTCGCCCGCCGCGGCCCGAAGAACGCCGCATAACAAACTCCCTCCTCCAACGTCCATCACCCGCACGTACCCGCCCCGGCATTCTCCGGGGCGGGATTTTTTTTTTCGGCGCTCAGGGAAGAAGCAGGTCGGTCTGGGACGTCTCCGGGTGAACATGGCTCGGTTGGCAGCTCTTTCGTCGGTGATGGCCTGCGCACTGGCATGCCGACCCGCGCAGCCGTCCGTCGCGCAGTCCACCCGCCCCCCATCCCTCCCCACGACGGATGCGCCTGTGAGTACGCCCCAAGTGGGCGAGACTCAGAACGAGTCCATCCCAACACCGTCAGGACCCCAGCTACTCGTCGCTGGCCCGGACGGCGTTCGGGTGCTCGACCTCGATGGCAGGGTGCTCGAGCAACGCTCCAACACCCCGGCCGTCGCGATCCGACACCTCCCCGGCAAACGCACGGCCGTCGTGCTCGGGGAAGATGGTGTGCTCCGCCTGCTGGACGAGGCCGGCGGCGAGACTCGGCTGGCGGCACTTCCGCTCGACCCTCCTTGCCCTGCGGGTGCGAGCAGCGGCTCGGACTTCGAAGCGGACCCACTCGGCTTGCGTTCCGACGAGGAGATGTGGATCTCCGAGGACGGCAGCTCGGTCTGCATCTGGGTCTCGGATCACCCCCATGACATGCGCTCCAACCTCCGAGAGGTGGCGGTCCGCTTTTCCAACGGCTCGCTCACCCAAGAGCTCACGCTTGGCGGCAGCGAATGCGGCGTCCCCGAGGGCCCTGGCCTGATGGCTCCGTGCGGGTTCCCGCCAATTGGCAACACCGACGAAGCCCTTCCCTCACCCGTCGGCGGCCTGACCGTCTCCGCCTCTCCCGACGGCGCATGGTCGCTCGTCATGGTGGGCTCGATGCTCGGCGACCTTCTCCACCTCCAGTACGTGCTCGTACGGAACACCGACCACACCGTCTTCGAGCTCCGCCAAAGCGGGGGTCCATGGCCGGAGTCGACCACGCTGCCCGGCACACCCGAACCCGATGCGCTCCTCCCCGGTCTGCCCGACGTGATCGCCGGGGAGACCGAGGCGTGGGTCGGGCCCCATCATCTCGTCCTCGATCAGATGCTCTACATCGCGGGGGAACGCGTCGTAGATCTCGGAGGCGATCTCGCGCCCCCATGACGGGTCACGCGTCGAGCAGCGCCAACGCTCGCTTCGGCGCGACCATGCGATAGCCCTGCAGGAGAAGGAAGCGGACCTCGTCCCAGTCCACCTTGCCTTCGAGACGCATCCCAACCCACCCGCTGGGTCCGAGGTATTTCGGACGGTAGAATTTCGCCGGGTCGGCTTCGATGAGGTCGGCTTGGACCCCTTCGGGAGCGTTGATCCACACCCCCGGCCGGCCCTCGTCGTACCCCCCCGAGTGAAAACGGGCGAACGTCTTCTTACCGCCCCACCATGTCGGCGCGCCGTGGCTGAGTTTTTCGCTGGTCTCAGGAAGCGCTTCGATGATCTCGCGGAGCTTTTCGAGGGGATCCTTCTTTGCCACGGGGCAAGGCTACCCCGTTCGGCGTCCAACTAACCGGCGACCGTCTCGAACGACTGCTGGTGCTCGATGTCCCGGTGGGCGTTCTCATCCGTGATGCGCAGGTCGATCTTCCACTGCCCAGGTCCGGGGACCTCGACATAACCCCGCACGGAGCCGCGAGGCACGCCCATCGCGTCGGCGTCGAACTTGGTATCGAACTCGATCGGCTCGCGAAAGACAGCGGTCCCGGCCTTGTCGAAAACGATCTTCTCGACACTGAGATGGTGACCACCGAGCAGCGCTTCGATCCCTCCCACCACGATCTCGTAGTCGACCTTCTTGCCGGCGATCGGGGCCCCTTCGGGGAGGACATTTCCATCCGGGTCGAGGAAATGAAAGTCGTAGACCTTGAACTCGCGCCAAGGCTCAGCCAGCACACCCCGCTCGGCTTCGGTGTAGCCCTTGCCCGCAAACTCGAACCCGACCAGCTTTCCGCCCGCCGCGATCGAAACCTCGAGTTCGACGGCGTCGCCACGGTCGAATTGCATGGCGTAGGACCGAACCCCACCGCCGAAGCTGTCATCGTGGTCCGCGACGGTCCGGGAGTGCAGCGGTCCCAGCCACTGGACGATCGCGGAGAGGTCGTCGAACTCCGCCTGGCTCAGGTCGTGGGTGAGCGGGTCGGCGGTATTCGTGGCCAGGCCTTCGAAGTCGCCCTTCTGCAGGGCGGTGACGAGAAGCGTGGTGGCCTCATCACAAGGATGGGCATCCTCAGCAACGGCAGCCGCGACCGGCTCGGCTGTCGCAGTGCCCTTCTCGCAGCCCATCAGCGTCACCGCCGTGAGGGCCAAGGTTGCAATCGTGCGCGTCGACATCAAAACGAGCTTGGCACCACAACGAGCCCCACCGCAACGGAGGATTCCGGTTCAGTCAAAGCAGTACTGCCGTACGGATGCATTGCCGAGGCTCGTCGTTCTCAAGACCGCGAGGGCGCCGCTGGGGCGCAGCCCGATGTCAGCCCGAGCGTCGGGACCCTCATCGAGAAGGACCGAAAAATCGCCGTTCGCAGAAACCTGGAGCACGAGGTCCGTGACCGGATCACTCGGTGAAAATCCCTCCGTCGTGCCGCCGCGGGTGAGAACGAATGACCCACCGTCGGGGTTTGCCACCGCGCTGCAGGAGTACGAGTAGTGCCCTGGCACCACGTTCGAAGCCTCGAGTTCGCCTGCCGGAGTCCAGTGCTCGACATGGGTCGACCGTGGTCCGTTGGGGGGGTTGGGGCTGTGTGCAACAACCGCCATCACCCGGCCATCCCCGAGAATCGCCACGCACCTCGTGTAGTCGTCATCCCCCCCGCAGGTCCCGTGGGAAAAGATCGACGGCTGCGCTTCCCCGGTGTCGAGATCGTAACGGTCCAGGTCAGCGAAGCTGGAGCAGCCGTTGCTTCCGGCGTGCGCCGACACCCCAAAAAGCACCCCGAACGGACCGTCATCAACGGCGATGTCGGCGGGCCAGTCTGCGTCGCTTCCATCACCCCACCGGGACGCATGCCACAGCGAGGTCCCCGACGTGGGGTCGATCCTCATCACGTGGACTCCGTGAAGGTCGTCGTAGCTCTGGCCATACGCGGCGATCTCCCCGCTTGGAGACGTTGCGATGCCGCCGATGCGGACCGTGCCGCTTCCGAATCCCATCGTCGTGACCACCTCGTCGTCGAGCACCCAGTTGATCGCTCCCGTCGACGTCTCCATCGAAAGCGCGCCCGTGCTCAGCGAGACCAGGAGTTCGTCTTCAGCCCCGCGTGGGGCGAGTCCAGCCAGCCCCTGGTGCGGGAAGCCTCCAGTGATCCCTAGGAGTTCCGGATCGAGCACGTGTTCGAAGATGTGCTCGCCCTCCGGATCGAGTCCAACCAGGACCGTCAATCCCCCCTCTTCCCCCCCCGCAACGAGCGTTCCATCTCCCAATGAAGCGAGAAACTCGGGCTGCATGGAGCCCACTCCGCGGGACCATTCGCATCCCGTGGGGTCCAGGATTTCCCCGGTTGTCCCCGTGCCCTGGGTCGAGCCTGTGCTCGCTGCAGTGGAGGACTCCGACCCAACCCCACTCGAGCTCGTGGTCGCTGTTCCGGAGGTCGGCGGCCAGGAGGTCGTGCCAGGGCCGGACGTCTGCGAAGTGGTTCCCCAGCCAGTTGTCCCTGGGCCGCACGTCTGGGAGGTCGCTTCCCAGCTGGTCGTTCCCAGACCGGACGTCTGCGAAGTTGTTGCCCAGCCGGTCGCTCGCCAGTCCGTGCTCGCTGCGGCGCTGGCTTCTGCAGAAGTCAGTCCACTCGACGCGTCGGTCAGGCTCGTACCGCCCCTTGACGTAGACGCAGTCGTCGCTTCGTCGCTCCCGGAGCTCGACGTCGTGTCCCCTGCCTCGGTGGGCGGCACGGGATCGCAAGCGAGCGCGACCATGACCAGGACGAGGAAGAAGCTCGAGGTCCGCATCCTCTAACTCCTACGGTGTGCGGGGGCGCTCCATCTCTGTTTCGAAGGTCTTCATTGGCGCGGGAGCCAGTCGGCTGGTGCGAGATTGGTCTCTTGCGGACCGCTGCGGTCCCACTGTCGGCCACGTCTCCGCCAACGCCGGGCCAACACGAAGCGGGCTCCCGGCGTGACTGAGATCAGGGGCGGGAGGCTGCCAACTCCGAACGCCAAGACTCTCGGGGTTGCGCAAAAGACTCCCGACGACGCGTCGAGGAGACTCGACCACCGGGACCCAAGCCCCCGATTAGGGCGCAGAGGCGCCTGAATCGGCCAAACCTTACGCTGCGGCATATGCGCAAGCATGTTCCGAAGATCGGGCTTGCCCGTCCGATGGATCCTGGTACATTCCGCCCCCCAAAGACACTTGGAGAGGTGTCCGAGTGGTTGAAGGTGCCAGACTCGAAATCTGGTGAGGGTTTACGCTCTCCGAGGGTTCGAATCCCTCCCTCTCCGCTAAAGCCTTCGCCCGGCTCCCCAAGGGACTCGAGCGAAGCACCCGACACGACGACGAACCACAACGATCAAACAACTTGAGTGCTGGCCCGCCTGGAGAGGTGTCCGAGTGGCCGAAGGTGCATGATTGGAAATCATGTGTAGGGCAACCTACCGCGGGTTCGAATCCCGCCCTCTCCGCTAAGCCAACACTCCCCAAACCTGATCAACTGGGGTTCATGCCTCGGGCGACGGTTTCTCCGCCAACTCCGCCAGGACCGGAAGGTAGCAACGGTAACGGAGAGCTGGGTGCCCGGGGCACTTTATTTTGTCGGCTGTAGAGCCTGTTCGAGGCCGCCGCAACTCGGTGGCCTTCGGCGCCGTTGTGCTCGGCGATGGAGCACGTCACCGCCAACGGTCTCAAGTTCGCCTACCTAGAAGAGGGCGAGGGTCCGTTGGTCCTGCTCGTCCACGGGTTTCCCGACACCGCTCGTTCGTGGGACCTCACCCGGCCTGCGCTCGCAGAGGCCGGCTACCGAGCCGTGAGCCCATGGACACGCGGCTACGCACCCACCGAAGCGCCTGCAGCCGAGGCCTTCGACGCCGACACGCTCGGCCGAGATCTCGAAGCGCTCATCGACGCCCTCGGCGAAGACTCTGCCATCGTCGTAGGCCACGATTGGGGGGCCAGCGCCGCGTATTCCTTGGCCGGGCTCGCGCCGCAGAAGGTCCGCAAGCTGGTCACCGTTGCGATTCCCCACCCCGCCGGGATTCGCCCCTCACCGAGCCTGCTTTGGAGCGTTCGCCACTTCTTCTATCTGCGGCGGCGCGGCATCGCGGACAAGATTCGAAGCACCGACTACGCGTACATCCGGGAACTCGTTCACCGGTGGTCGCCCACCTGGGACTTCCCCGCCGATGAGCTCGACCCCGTCCTCGAAGCCTTCGCGCAGCCCGGTTGCCTGGAGGCCGCGCTGGGCTACTACCGCGCGTTGTCTCCGAAGCTCCCCGCCGGGCAGCGCAAGAAGATCACGATGCCCGCGGTCGCATTTGCCGGGACCGACGACATGATCGCCCCCGCTGCCTACCATCGCACCCATGGTCGCTATACCTCCGACTTCGAGGTGGTCACCATGCCGGGTGGTCACTTCATGCACCGCGAGCATCCACAGCACTTCAACCGCGAGCTGCTGCGTGTGCTGGGCGAGCCGTAGACCGGCGGGGTTGGGGACCGACCTTGCGCGCGGTCGTGCGGGCAACGATGCTACGCGCCGATGAGTTGGGCGACTGCGACGCTCGCCCTGTGGGCGATGATGGCCCCCGAGGCGACGTCGGCGGAGTTCCGGTGGGACGCACCTGCGGGCTGCCCGACCGAGGCAGCCGTCACCGCCGACCTCGAAGCGGTTCTGGGTCGACCACTCTCGTCGTTCACGGGCAGACACATCTCCGTGATCGCTCGCGCGCGCCCTGGGGCAGCGGGGTGGGACCTCAAGCTGTGGACCGTGTCCCTCGACACGACGCACGAGCGCTCGCTGGACTCAGAGACCTGTGCGACCGCGGCCGAGGCGGCTGTCGTGGTCGCGGCGATGGCCATCGACCCGCCCCCCGAACCCGACCTCGAACCCGAACCCGAGCCTGCCCCCGCGTCGGACCCAGACCCGACGCCCGACCCGGCCCCGACCTCGCCCCCCGACTCCACACCACCACCAGCACCTCAACCGCGTGCACGGCCGCAGGTGCTCGTGGGTGGCCACGGCGGTCTGAGTTGGGGTGCAATGCCCGGGGTCGGCGCAACGGCGGGGCTCCGCGTTGGGATGCAGTGGAGCCGGCTGCGGGTCGAGGTCGATGCCCGCTACGCATTCGTCCGGGACGCCCGCTATGCTGACAACTCGGACGTGGGCGCAGACCTCCGGCATGCCTTCGTCGTCGGCCGAGGTTGCGGGGTTCTCCGCCCCAACACTCGGCTTCAAATCCCGCTATGCGGTGGCATCGAAGCGGGCGCAATCCTCGGGCAGGGGGTTGGACTCACCCTGTCCAAGTCGGACTCGATCCCGTGGCTGGCCGCTCAGGTTCGCGCGGGGTTGGTCGGCATGGTGCACCCACGGGTCGGTCTGAGCCTGTCCGTAGAGCCCTACGTGCCCCTGATCCGACCTGCGTTCCGAATTCAGCCGGTGGGTGTTTTATGGCGCCCCAACGCCGGCGGCATCCGGGGAATCGCGGGCCTCGAAATTCGGCTCTAGGTCGAAACGGATCCGTACAGACCCGGTCACTCACCCCTCGACGACCATGGATCGAACCGAGGCTCAGGAGCTGCACACGGCTCCCTCCGATGCACTCTCGCAGATCTACCGCGAGCATGCACCGTTCGTGTGGAGGAGCCTGCGCCGCCTCGGCGTTCCCCCCGACGCACTCGAAGATGCACTTCAGGACGTCTTCGTGGTGGCAGCGCGACGCCTCGAAGCCTTCGAGGGCCGCTCCTCGATGAAGACCTGGCTGTTCGGCATCGCGATGCGAGTGCAGAGAAGCCGCCGCCGCTCACAAGCCCGACACGATCGAAAGCTGGGCGCACTCACCCATGAAACCGGCGCTCCGCCGACCGACGCCTACGCACGCCAAGACGCCCAACGCGTGCTCACCCAGATGCTCCAGCACCTCTCCGAGGACAAACGCGCCGTGTTCGTGCTGGTCGAGCTGGAAGGAGAGGCCGTCGTCGACGTCGCACGGGCACTGGGCGCCAATTCCAACACCATCTACACCCGTCTGCGGGCCGCCCGGAAAGCGTTGCAGACCATGGCCCGCCAGTGGGCGGAGACGGAGCGCGCATGAACGACTCTCGAGACCCCCTCGCGCAACTGATCGATGCGGACGCCGCCCTCCCGGGGCCCGACGCGCCCGCGCTGGACCGAGCGTGGTCCGGAATCGAGCAGGGGCTCGCATCCGGAGGTCCCGCTCCGGTCTTGGACACCCAACCGCTCCTCGCGTCGCCCACGGGACTGGGATGGGCAGGACTCACCATCGTCGCCCTCGCAGTCGCTGCGGCCGTGGTCGCAGTCGCCGGGGTTGGACCGGACCCGGTGGTCGCCAGCCCAGGCCTGGTTCCCCAGCTGGAGCGTCCTCCACGTGCCCCGGCGCCTCCCGAGCCAGCACCGGACCCGGTCATCGCCCCGGACGAACCAGCGGCGAGCCCCACCGACCCCCTAACGACTCCACGCGCTGCCCCACGAACCCGACCCGCCAAAACCAAGCCCAAGCCCGAGCCTCAACCAAAGCCGAGTCTCGCCGACGAACTCGCGCTCATGCGACGCCTGAGTCAAGCGCTGAGCCGTGGCGACAATGCGCGGGCATCGAAGCTGCTGCGACAACACCAGCGAGAGTTTCCCAAGGGGGCCCTGCTCGAAGAGCGCCAAGCCGCAGCTGTCCGTATCGCGTGCGGACGCAACGAAGAAGGCGCAGGGGCCAAACGCGCCGCCTTCGAAGCCCGTTGGCCCAAGTCCATGCACACCGCCGCGATCCGCAACGCGTGCGAAGGCTGATCTTTTTCTTTCAGCCGACAACGGATTGCCCGGTGGCGGGCCACTCACCTGTACTTCTCATGACCACACCTGCGTCCACGTTGTCTCGATGTTTCCTCTTCCTCGCGCTCAGCCTTGCACCAGGGTGCGACGCCGACCTTGGCGAACTCGGTGACGACACCGACGGCGGCTCCGAAACGAACGACGGCGAGAGCAACGGAGCGGAGGGCGGAGGGTTCGAGCCGTGCAGCAGCAGCAACCCGTGCGGGGATGGGCTGTTCTGTTTCAATGGCCTGTGCGCACTCGGCTGCACCAACAACGACAACTGCGCCGACGACCAATACTGCGACACGTCCTCGTTGCTGTGCCAGAACAGCGAGGTCCCCTCATGCGAGGGCAACGGCGATTGCTTCGGCGAACAGCTCTGCCTCGAGGGGCTCTGCTCGACACCGCCAACCTCGACCACGTGCACCCCCAATGGCTCTCCGGACGGTTGCGACTCCAACGCGATCTGCTTCGAGGACGACGTCGCGGCCTGCTACACGATGCCCGCGTGCGGCGAGGATGGTCGCTGCCCCGTCGGCCTCGGCGGTGCGATCTGCAACGATGGCTACCTGCCCGAAAAGGACAGGATCTGTCTGTTGGGCGGGTGCGAGACGGCTGCGCATTGCCCCGAAGACTGGGTCTGCACGAAGCCAGGCGGAAGTGTCCTGGGCGTCTGCGGAGACGGCGGTCTCGGCTCGCCGTGCACAAACGCGAGCGAGTGCAACAGCGGCGTCTGCAACAATCCGCTGGGGCTGCTCGGCATCTGCAGCTGAGCCGCTCTCGCGTGTTCGTCAGGCGGAGACGTCGCCGGAGTCGGGGCCGAGTACGAGCCGGTAGTCCGCGGCACCGGTCTCGTGGTTGGGCGTCTCGAAGCCGATCTCCATCGGCCAGTCCGGAAACATCACCGCGCACGCTCCCCGGGTCGCGCCCGCCAGACCGATCACGAAGTTGTCGAAGTCCCAGCGGTCGGCGGGGAAGTGATGCAGGGTGACCGAGAACACGTTCTCGCTGAGGTCCTCCACCGAAACCTCGCCAAGCCCCTCAACCCCTAGGGCGTACATTCGCGGGAGGAAACGGACGGCTTCGCGCGGCTTCTTGCAAAAGAGCCGCTTCGCCATCCCGAGCAACCCTCCGGCGATGGGACGCTCCATGAAGTTTCGGCCCGCCTCGGTCCACAGGTCCTCGTATGCGTCAGGACCCACCGTGCCCTCCAGCTGGCCCATGAACTCCATGTGGGGGGTCATGTCGAGCCACCCGATGGCGAGTTTGGCGCGGATCGCATCGAGAGCCTCGGTCGAAACGGCGTCCAGGATGGCGGTTTTGCGCTCGGGCTCGAATCTCTCCACCTGCTGGAGAAGAAACTGCGGCATCGCGGCACGAATCCTCCCCACTTTAGATGCATAGCCAAGCCGACAGGCGACGTCGAGCGCAATTGCGCCATGGATCGCGCTACAGGCGACAGCATTGTAACGAGCGGCCGGTTGCGGGCACGATTGACCGACCGGTCATGCCCACCGTCCCTCATCTTCGACCCGTCGAACCTGCACCCGATGCCGGTTCGGCGCCTCGGCTGCGCGAGCAAACGCTGGTCGAATCCGCTGCGGAGGGGAATTCGGCGGCCTGGGCCCGCCTTTACCAAGACAACTTCGACACGTTGTACCGGGACGCCCGCTACCTCAGCCGGGACGCAGCGACCGCGGAGGAGTTGGTCCAGGAGGCGTTCGCCTTGGGCCTGACGAGGCTTTCCGCCTACGACGGTCGCAGCTCGTTCGGTGGCTGGATCCGGGGGATCATCCTGAACCTGGCGCGGCGGGCCTGGCGAACGGAGGAGCGGCGTGGACGAGCCTACGGTGGTCTAGAGCAGACCCTAGAGACCTCCGCCCCACGGAACGACGGGCCAGAACACGATCTGGAACGCCGTAACCGCGCCGAGGCGCTCACGGCTGCACTCGAACAACTCGCCCCCGCCTTGCGTGAGACCTTTGTGCTCCGCGACGTTCAGGGGCTTTCCGTCGACGAAGTGGCGGCCCGGCTCGAGACAACCTCGGGGAACGTACGAGTCCGCGCCAACCGAGCCCGTGGCAAGATCCGGGACATCCTGCGAGCGATGGGCGCGTTGGAGGCAGGAGCATGAACGAGCTCGATTGGATTCAGGACGCGGCCTCGGGCCTGCGCTCGGGGATCGAGGTGGAGCTCGACCTTCTCCCAGGCCAGCCCGACCTGGCGGATGTCTTGGCGCGTGCACGTGCGATCGATGCCGACGCCGTCCCCTCGGGACTCGGCGTGCCCGCGGACAACTCCGGGGAACACTGCGACGACCAGCCACTCGATGCGGAGCTCGCGATGTTTGCGGCTGCGCTTCGAGACGACATCGAGGATGACGTGGAAGACCGGGCGATGCAGCCCACCGTCATCCCGGCCCGAGCTCCGGCACGTCGAGCGCGAGGCATCTGGCTCGCCGTCGCCGCTGCTGTAATCGCGACCGTGGGTCTTGCCATCGGCTCCGGAGACGAACATCGACAGGTGGAAGACAGCCCGGCGAGCATGGCCTCCAAGAGCCTGGACAACCTCGCCGCAGAGGGTGCCTGGACGCAAGCCCACAAGCCCGTCGTACGGAAGCCAGGGAATCCACCCGACGCGGCGCCGCCGGCCCTGCTCGAAGAGGCTGAACCCGAACCCGAGCCGCAGCCGGCGGAGTCCACCCAGACCTGGAAGCGAATCGCTCGACCCAAGCGACCCAGCTTGGATGCGCTCGAAACCGAAGCCATGGCCGCGTGGAAGGCCGGGAACTTGTCGCGCGCGGAGTCCTTGTTCCGAACCATCATTCGACGGGCCGGACGCGGGACCAAGGCCGAACTCGCGTACGGCGACCTCTTCGCGCTCGAGAAGCAGCGTGGGGGCGCGGCCAAGCAGGCCCAGATCTGGCGCCAGTACCTGCGCCGGTTTCCACAAGGTCGCTACGCAGACGATGCACGCGCAGGGCTTTGCATGCGAACCTCTGGTGAGGCCGCCTCGACATGCTGGTCGAAGTACCTGGCCAAGCACCCCCGAGGCGCTCACGCGAAGCGGGCCCAACGCTTCGCACCCTGATGCCCCGTCCACTCGCCACCCTGCCCTGCTGGCTCGCCGCCGTGCTCATGCTCGGGTGCCCAGTCGAGTACACCGTCCCGCTGGAGACCGAAGGCGGGACCTCCCAGGGCCAGGAAGCGGATCAGGGCGAGACATCACAGCCCACCGAGGACAACGACACCGGAGACTGCCTCGCTCCCAACCTCGCCTGTGAGGACGGCTGCATCGACCCCGAGTCGGATTCCAACCACTGCGGAGACTGCGACCGCGGGTGTGGTGCCGGAGGGACCTGCATCGAAGCTCAGTGCGTCGACTCCTGCGGGAACGCTTGCGACCTGGTCACCGAGGTCTGCTCGTCGGGCTCATGCGAGTGCAGGCCGGGGTTCGACCGTTGCGACGGAGCCTGCGTCGACCTCGACACCAACGCTGCCCACTGTGGCGAGTGCGGGGAGGTCTGCGCCGAAGACGAGAAAGGCGAGATCGAACTCTACTTGTGTGAGGCCGGAGACTGCCACGACGAAGACGTCACCTGCGCGCGAGGGCTGACCGAGTGCGGACAGAGCTGCGTCGACCTCGAGTCACATCCCCTGCACTGCGACGCCTGCAACCGGTCGTGCGATGGAGACCAAGTGTGTATCGAAGGCGAGTGCCTGGACGCTTGATCGCCGCCGCACTGGGCCTGTGGCTGGCGAGCGTCGCGACCACGGCGATCGCAAGGAAGCCCACCGGTGCCCAGACCCCCGCCTCGACACCGCTCCCGCTTGTGGTTGAGGTGCGGGGACTCGACAAGGCCGAGCTCCGACAAGCGCTCGCCCTGCGTATGAGAGGCCGGGACGTCGCGCTTTGGGGACATGCTTCCCAGGAGCCCTTCGCGTACGCGCTCGTCGACTACGCCGAGCCCACGCTTCGGGTCACCCTCATTCAACCCAACGGCCACGCCTACGACCGCACCGTCGACAACATCGACGAGCAACCGCTGCGCAGCGCAGCTGTCGAGTTGGCCACGCTGGTGGACGCGGTCGGCGAGGGCACGCTCACTCCAACACGCCAAGATGTCGAGCAGCCGGAACCTGAGACGGGACCCGAACCCAAACCCGAACCCGAACCACAAACGAAGCCCAGCCCAGAGCCCAAACCCAAGCCTGTCTCGGAACCCGACGCGGACAACACGAAGCCTGGCCTCTCCATAGGGCTCTCGCTCTCGCCCGTGGTCGGCATCGGTCTCGCCCCAGCTGACGGCCCCGCGTTTCTCGGCGCGGGGTCGTCGGTGGGCGTGCTGCTCGGCACAGGCTCCGGCGCCCTCTTTGGCGCGCAGGCACGGGTCTTGGGCCGAGCCGCATCTGGCTTTCGCATCATCCGGGCGCGGTTCGGGTTTGCGGGTGGCTATCGTTGGCAACGCGGCGCCCTCGAGTTCGTCACCCTCGGTCGCGTGTTCGTCGAACCCTGGTGGCTCCGGCGCGACGGCGACGCGGCACCGCTCGTGCACGAGGATGAGCCGGTGTCGCGTCAACCCTTGCTCGGAGGCGGAGTACGGCTCTCACCGGGAGTTCTCCTGGACCAGGGATGGGACGCCCGCGTCCGTGGGCGGCTCGGCGCCCTCGTCGACCTCGACGCCAGCGTCATCCCCGACGACGGCGGACGAAGTCTCATTTTGAGCGCCCAAACCGAAAGCGGCTCGACCCCATTCGCCCGACTCGGCGGAGTCGAGCTGGCGTTGGGCCTCGACTTCACGCTGTGGTTTTGACCCCACGCGTGGTGACCTCCAGTCCGCACCATCGAGGTCCAGCCCACCGACCGACAGAGATCGGTGTCCGGTACACTTGCCGTCACAATGGCATCGGCGCTCAGGCGAGGGATGGCGGTCGCACTCGCGCTGGGTGGGACGGCCTCGGGCTGCTACTCGACGTACGCACCGCCACTACAAGGGCCACACGGCGGATCGCCAGCGAGGGTTTCTGAAGGGGATCTCGCAGTCGGGGCCGCGGGCACTGGCTTGCCCCTCCCGTCCGTCGGCGGGCCATCGCTGAGCTACGGAGTCCGGGACTGGGTCGCGATGGAGGCCGGTGGCAACCTCTCGCGAGGCGGGTGGGGGATGGGTTGGGTGGGGCCAAGGTTCACGTATGCCCCTCGACGATACGCAAAGAACTACTTCGCCACCGATCTCCACGTAGCCGGAGGCGGCGGGTGGGGAGGGGAACGATGCGGCAACCCGGACTCACAACCGTCGTCGGTTCCCACGAGGACCGACTGCCTAACCGTCGATGGTCGGAGCAGCGTCGACCGCGTTGCCGGGGGAGGCTCGTTCGGACTCGGGGTCGCGGGCCACTTCAGCTTCTTCTCCGTGTACGGGAGAGTCCTGAGTCAGCTCACCGCGGCCACCAACGTGCCCGCCACCTAGGGGGCTCCGGAGGTGCAGGCGTCCAGTTTCGGATCGCGCACAGTGTCGACTTGTACGCGCAAGGAACCGCCGGCGGCTACGCCAACCGCTACGACGACGCCCGCTTCTACTTGTACGAGCTTGGCATCGCGGTGCGGTTCTCAACACGGAACTGGCGGCTCGGAAGTAGCCGCTGAACCCGCTGACACAACCAAGGTTCCCGGGGCACACTTCGAAAGCGACGCCTCAGCTTCGGCGCCCCACCAGGGCTCGCCAAAGCCGGACGAAGACGCTCGGGCCCAGCGCGACGTAGTCCCCGCCGTGTTCGAAGTCGAGCTCTCCGGGCGGCGCATCGTCGGGGTCCGGTGCGGGCGCGCGGTAGCTCCCCATCCGCCACCGCGGTGCAGGGCGCGGCTTCGTTGACCACCGTGCCGGTCGCACGCGCTTGGACATGACCCCGAGCCTCCGCTCACCCACACAAGCCGGCACACATGTCCGGCAGGTTCCCGTCGCAGAAGAGTTGGTCTGGATTCGCCTGCATCAGCAGGGCCTCGATCTCGCACTCGGGGAGCAACGGATTGTAGAACACCTCCACGTACGTGACCTCCACAAGGCTTGGCACGACCAGCGACGTCAGCGACGGGTTGTCGTAGACGTAGAACTCCTCGGTGCTCTGCAGGCTTGGGACATCGACGGTGACAAGCTGCAGGTTCTCCGCGAGCCCAAACCCGCCCGTGCTCTCAAGGCCGGCCAGCCCCGATAGGTCGGTCAGCGAAGTGGCGATGATGGCGAAGAAGTCATCGACCCTGCGCAAGCAGCTCAGAGTTTGAAGCGTGGTGATCTCTTCTTGAATCTGAAGGTAGCCCTCGATGTGGCTACACGTGCTGATCGCCACCAACTCTTCGTCCGTCGAGATACTGAACGGGCCGATGCAGGGGAGCTCGAAGCCCAGGCATTCCTGGCCAGGGGGCAGTTCGGGGATCCGAGGATCATCCCAGCCCCCCGACGAACTCCCCCACCACCCCGACGAACATATCCGGTTTCTCCTCGTGTGGCGCGTGTCCCGAGTCGAACAGTTCAAGTCGTGCATTAGGTAACTCGCGCGCCAGTTTGAGCGCGAACGACGCTGGGTAGATGCGGTCGGCCCGGCCCCACAGCACCAAAGCTGGGCGGCGGATGCGGGTGACCCGTGCGACGATGGGGCGGGTGTCCAACATCGACCGCAAGATGGCGTAAGCGCTCTCCCGTGCAGAAGGCACATTGAACAGCTCGTAGAGGTCATCAATTCTCTGAAAAGGTATGTTATTTCGGCGAGAAAACACCTCATCCCTAAAGTAGCTTCTGAACATGGTTCGGCCATACAGCTGCTTGAAGATGGAGCTGCCCACCACCGGCCACAGTGGGGCCCGCAGTTTGCGGTTGGGCGGGTGCGGGTAACACAAGGGGGCCACCACAGAC
>JBOEGF010000048.1:0-17879 GCA_050633305.1 Nannocystales bacterium | reverse complement strand
GAGAAAACCGCATCAAGGCCCTGCCGATAGCAGCCTCGGACGAACTCCATGGGGAAGCCTCTACAGCGCTCGTCGACGGAGCCGAGATAGACGTCGATCGTCTCAGCCCCGGAGAACCCAGAGAGCCGCTCGACCTCCCGGACATGAGTGTCGAGGGCAGCAAGGTCGCCAGCGCACGGAGGGTGTTCGCCGATGACCGCGATTGCGATGCGCTCGGAGAAAATCTCGAGCGGCGGAAGGTCCGGCTCGGCAGAGCAGCTCCCCAAGACACCCAGGCAGAAGATCCCGAGGCTCCCCCTGCCCACCTGCGCCTCCGGTCTTCTAACAAGGGTTGTCTGTCGTTCGATTTTGAGCATGGTCTTGTACCTGTCTTGTTGGAGTGAAGAGAACGGCCCGCTGTCGTTTCGAGCACGACGAGGGCGAGTGAAATGACGCTGCGGGGCGCGTCGATGCAGGGAGGCACCAGGAACCTCCATGAACACCCCCAATGCCGCCAGACCCGGGGCTGCAAAGACCGCTACGGCCCCGTCTCTTCGATCAAAGATGGGGGCAGAACGGCCCTCGCAGAAGTCCGCTCATCACTCCAACCGCCGCAGATGGACCCGCATCGTCGCTTGGCCCTCCGTCCCTGACGAAATGCCCACCCGATAGGTCCCAGCGGCAACCTCCAGCTCGTGTTCCACACCGGCGGCCAGTGGAACATCCTGTCGGCGGTTGTCCGCCTCATTGCGAACATCGAGGCGTGAGACCAAAGACGGCTCCTCGGCCAGCACTTCGGTCTGGCACTGAACGATCAGCGCCTGCGCGCCCCCTTCGACTTCGAGGCCATACCGGCCCTCCTCCAGCGTCACCGACCGCCACAGCGCGGCGTCTCGGGTCGCCGACCAGCTGGAGAACTCGTACTGCGTCGCGCCCTCGGACCCGCAAGAGAACGTCATCGTCTCCTCCCACTCGCCCTCCGCAACCTCTGGAAGTACGGGGTGGTCGCACGGATTCCGCCCCGGGTACAAAGCGGGCGCTTCTTGCTCGAACTCCTCCACCAGCGCCGCCTCGCTCATCCCGAAGACCCCTTCGAGGTCGCCATGTCTCATCGCGGCCACATACGAAGGCCATCCCCGTGTCTCCACCAGGTACCGAGCGAAGCGGTGCGCCCCCACAGAGCTGCGCAGCTCGTCGTCGTCGAGGTCGAGGTCGCTGACCTGCATCGGATACGACGCGAACGCTGTGTGCCTTCCCGCCGCGACCTCTGCAAAGCCCTCGGAGAGGAACGCTCGCCCGCCGAAGTCGAGTTCGGATGCAGCGAACGAGTGCCCGATTTCATGCCGCAGTGCGCTCCAGAATGTTGCGATGCCCCGTCCGCGACTGAAGCACCCAAACAGAAACGACGACTCATCGTACCCACAGAACCGTCCGATATCGCCCATATCCGTGAGCAAGTAGACGTCGACTGGCGCAGGCTCGAGTCCCGCGAGGTCTCTCAGCTCATCGACGTACGCATCGACCGCTGCAAGGTCGCCCGCGCAGGGATGGTGAAACTCGTCCTCGACCCCGATCTGCGTCCACTGCGTCTCGATGGTCAGCGGCGGCAGCTCAAGCTCGTCCGCACACGCGGCTGCGCTCGCGAGCAGGGAAAACAGGGCAACTCCGTTCCTGAGTCTCGTTCTCTTCTTCATCGTCTCATCGCTCGTTTCGTCGTTCGTCACTCGCCTGCCCTCGCTTTCACGAGGCCCTGCACGGTCCTCAGCGGGCGCTCGGCCGAGGTGAGGGTGCGGGGCCTTTTCGTGCAGAAAGATGGGGGCCGTTGTTTGTCGTTCGTGGGTCATGGTCTTGTCCTTGCGTACTGAGAGCCCGGAGGTCCGGACTCGGAAGTGTTGGAGGGTCGTTGCTCGGGAAGCTCGAAGCGGCGCGTGAAAACGCCGCGAGCGGGGGACGGGCTCGGTGTCCACCGGTGGCATCACCTGGCCTCACCGCATGAACATCCGAAACCGGGACATCGCCGTGTCGACCACCGTGGAGTCAACAGGACGCGCACGCAGGGCTTCGACCAGGGCCTTCATCGCCTTGTCCACCAGGTGGCCCCACGTCTCCCCATCCGGCCCCGCGAACATTTCAACAAAGCCTCGAACCGCATTCCACTCCCTCTCAAACTCCTGAGCGAGCTTCGATGCGGCCGCCCAGTCGAGGCAACCGACGGCATCCTCGAGTTCCTGCCATGCGGCCACGGCGTTGCGGTCAGCTGGCACGATCTGCGCCCTCCTTCCCCCACACGCCGCGTCGCACCATGATCCGCCGAATCGTCGACCGGCTCACGGCGTAGCCAGCCTTTCGCACCTTCTCCGCGATGACACCTCCGCCCCCCGCAGGCATCGCGAACGCGATGCGGATTGCGATGTCCTCGACCTCTTCTCGGAGCCGGTACCGCGCAGCCCTCCTCGCTCGATGCAGCATGTAGACCAGCCCCTCGGGGCCGGCGACGACGTCTCGCACCGCCTTGCGGACCTCTTGGTGGTCGTTGAACCGATAGCGCAGCAGCGCATCGACGACGCTCGTCTTCTGAGCGTAGTGAGCGGCGCGGAGCCACCGTTTCCACAGCCACCGGGCGTAGCGTTCCAAACGATCTGGTTGTTCTGTCTTCATGACTTGGGCACACGTCTCCTGTTCACGTCGCAGCACGGCGCTGTGCGTGGGGTTGGCGGGGTTGTCCTCCCCGCCTGTTCAAACTCGACGCTCGCCGTTAGGCGGCGACACCGGGCGACCGGAGTTCACTCGTCGCGATCACCACGTCGAGCGTTTCGGTCCTCCGCATCCAATCCATAGATGTCGACTCCCACAGTGGGAGCCCACATCACGTCATCCAGAGCAGCGCACGCATCCTCGCGCTGCACGACCACGGCCACAGCGCCCCAGTCCGGGGCCTAGACCCCGAGTCCGGCGGTCCGCAAAGCGGCCTTAGCCACCGAAGTCAGGGTTCGGAAACCGACGAATCGGCGTCGTCTCCCCATCCGCAAACGTGACGCGGACGACGACGTGGGAGTGTTTGCCTTTCGGCAAACGAAGGTAGATGTCAGCATCAACAAGCGACTCTCCGCACTCGGCGAAAGGCAGCCGCTGGTCGGGCTCTTCGCCAAACCCATAGTCGACGTGGTCGATGCCGCAGGCATGGCCCACGAGGAACGTCGAGTACAAAAGGTCCGCATCCCCCAACCGACGCCACGCAACCCATTGAGTTTGAAGCATGTCGAGGTCGTCCTTGGCGTTCTTGACATGCATAGCCTGGGGGTCGAAGTGAAACCGAAACGGCCCCCGGTGGGTTTTGCCGCTGATCTTGTACTCGAGCAGCCAGATATCGATCGGTCCCTCGATATCGGCGGGGAGCTCAAACCTCGGATGACGGAAGGTCTCCTCTCGCTCGTCGCCGAAGCGCACGACAACATCGGTCGCGCGCCCCCGGATTCCCCCGAAAGAGATGCCCCAGCCGTCGTTCTTCGAGGGCTCGGGCCGGGCCCACATCTCGATACCGCTGTTCTTCGTCCGGCGGTCCACGCTGGACTCACAGGCGGCCATGGCACACAAGAAGAACACCGAGCAGAGCAAAGCGCCCAGCCCCCTGCGGACTTGCCTCAACACCATCGTCATCACGCCCCTCCCTTGCGATACGGATTCTCGACCTTCTCGACCGCGGTGGAAGTCCCGTCGGTGAATGCCAGCTTGACGTAGAGGTAGGGCGCGTCTTCGAGATTGAAGCGCGGCGGCAGACTCTTTCCTGACACAGGGAACCCGTCGGTGTGCCAGCACCTCACCTCGAAGGGCATCGGCTCCTGGTCGGACGACTCCCCGACCAAGAGCCCTTTGACCCCACATCCGTAGTCCATCAGGTGCGCGAAGTCTGCGATGTCGCGCCCGTCCTGACGGGACCAACGCACCCAGTCATCCTTGTCCGCGAGGGCTGCCTTCGCTTCCTCGGCGGTGTGAACATTCGGAAGGTCCGCGCACAGCTCCGGCGTTGACCCATCCACGGTCGCGATTCGCTTGCTGAACCATGCCCCGTCCTCGTAGCGAACGAACCCGGCGCGGATGTGCGTCGTCCCGGACTTGAGGAACACGACCGCCTCGAGCTCGGCAAAGTTCTGCGAGCGACACGACTCGACCACCGACATTTTCAGTAACCCCGGGGGGAACACAGCCTCGTACTCAGAGGCCCCCGAAGGCGCGTTCTGGGCCGCGCGACAGGCCTCGACTGAACCCTCGCCGCAGGTCCGAATCACGTCCTCGAGCATCGAGGTCAGCTCCGGAGGCGCTTCGAGACGAAGCCTGCTGCCTTCGCCGCCACCACACCCGAAGGACGCGGCAAGCGTGAGCGCAGCGAGGAGGCACGACCTCATCATGCATCTTCGTCTTACCATGAGCGCCCCACTTTCCACCGCTCGAACCGGCGCAGCGTGTCCCGGCCAGTCTGGACCGCCAGCGCATCGCCCCACCCGTCCATCGCATCGCACGTCTGACCGAGGGCCTCCGCAAGACGTGCTGCGACCACGCCCAAGCGGTCGCCGAGAGAGCCGACCATGACCGCCATCGGCTCACCGTCCCGTCCCAAATACGTGGTTCCAAAGAACCATCGGCCGTCGGGCTCGCGCCGCAGGTCCCCGCAGGACACCGTTCCCCTGGGGGCATCCGCGGGCAGGTCAGCCATCCCTCCTCCGACCGAAGGAAGGAGGGCACGCATCTGTTCCTTCACGCCCTCGATCGCCTTCGCGTCGCCCCTTTTGCACTCGAGGAGAGCGACCAAGGTCGACAGCAACCCCTCGAATCTCACAGCCTCCGCCTCGGCCTGCTCACGAGCCAATCGCAACACGGCGGGCCTAGCTTCGCCCCACGTGCCCCGAGGAGTCCCCGGCCGGTTTCTCTGCGGCATCGCGCCTTCCTGTGTTTCCCATTCATCCATGGCTCATCGCCTCCCTTCGTACGGGCACCCCAGCGCTCCGAAATCCGCCTCGCCATCGAACACCTGGCGCCACGTGACTCCAGGGCCGGCCGCGCAGCTGCATGTCGAGCCGCGTCGTCCGCTGCCCGTAGCGTTGAGCCGGTCTCATGCCGCCTCCGCTTCCGCACCACGAAGGTCCGTGGTCGCAATCGCCACGTCGAGCGCCCTGCTCGCTCGCATCCAGTCGACGTGTTCCGTTCCGGCCGCCGGGGCCACCATCAGGTAGTCGACGGCCAGGC
Organism: Nannocystales bacterium; assembly: GCA_050633305.1. GTDB lineage: Bacteria > Myxococcota_A > Polyangia > Nannocystales > Nannocystaceae > CAJXVA01. The sequence goes on along the minus strand of JBOEGF010000048.1, from coordinate 12,659 downwards.
CATCGTCCTCACGCTGCACCAACACCACGACCCCCTCTCGACCGTCGGAACCGACCGCCGCCTGCCACTGCCCGACCCACCCAGGCACGGACTTCGTGAACTCGGAACGCTCCGCCGTAAGCACCGCTCCCAGCTTCACACCGTCGCGCTTCAGCTCCCGCCATAGGGAGTCCCGGCGAGCCTGGGCATCGGGCGCCTCCTTCAGAACCTGCACGTGGAGCTTGAGTGCTCCGCCACGCTGGGCGTGGTCGGCAAGCTGGGCGCTCCACACCATGCGACGCACATCACCAACGCCGCGAGCGTCCCACGACCCCGGCACCGCGAAGCCCAGCAGAGGCCCCTCGTGCCCAGCGAGCGACTCGATTGAGGCTCGCTCGCATCGGCCGAGCCGGAACCCCTCAATGGAGTGCCACAGCGCATCGTGGTGCGTAGACCAGTCCTCCAACGGTGCCACGGCATCGCATCGCATCAATCGCGCCCCGGAACGGGTCGCCATCGTCCGACGCACCTCCACGCGCCCATCCTTCTCTCGTAGAGCACCCAACTCGTAGCGCGGACCCTTGGGCCCCGGATGACGTTTCACCAGGGCAACGCGCCACCCCTGAAGCGTCCCCTGCCAACGAAGCCACTCCATCGGGTCGACCTCCCACCGCAGGGTTTGCGAGCTCACCCGCAGCTGCGGCCCGTCGAGGCTCGGCGGCTCCCCGAACACCGCCAGCGGCATCGGGCGACCAGGCGCCTCGGGAACGTGCCGGCTCGGACGTGCCGTCACCATCGTTCGCGGCACGGGCACCGCGAAGCTCGCGCTCGCGTCAAAGTTCATCTCGATGCACCGCACCTCGTGCGACTGCGCCAGCGCTTCGGGGTTGGGCTCAGGATGGCGAAACAGGGCTTGTTCGTTCTTCATGGTCACTCGTCCCAGTCCTTGGGCGCCTCGTCGGCGTCGTGTGTTTGGCTCTTCTTGCGAAAGGGGCCCACCTCGATCTCGTCCTCGTCGATCCGGGTCGTCTCCTTGTCGATCGGCGTGGTCTTCGTGCCGCTCTTTTCGTCCTTCTTGATGGGCGGAAACGGCTTCGCCGGATCGACCTCCGCCGAGCGTTCGTCGAAGAAGTCCCACAAGTCGAACTCCCAGCGCTCGCGCTTGGTCCTATGCTTCACCCCGCCCGGACCCACGGTCACGTAGTCCTCGCGCGTGTCGGCGATGACCGTCCCGCCCTCGACCTCGAACCTCAGCTTGATCTCGGGCTTGTTCATCGACGCCAAGATCGATCGGGCGCCCCACGTGGTCACGGGCGCAACCATCGGGTTGGCGGCCCCCAGGTGAAACAAACCGATCGCCGCCAACCCTTTGGCCGCGTCCTGGTAGGTCCAGCTCACCGAAGCCTCCAAAGTGATTTCCCCGCCCGACCAACCCACGTGTTCGAGGTCGTCGATGAAGAAGTCGAGTCCCACGTACCCCTCTTCCTGGACCATCACCGGATTCGCGGGAGGGCCGACAAACACCGTAGGCATTCCGCTGACGAGGGGATTGGGGCCTCCGGGGGACTCCAAGACGCAATCACCCGCTCGCAGCAGCAGCTCCCCGTTGACGACCACCGAGGTGTTCGTCGTCGTCCAAGCCTTCGGCTGAGGGGCATGGGGGACGCCCAGCGTGGTGGTCCGCTCACATGTAGCGACCGAGTGCGCAACGGTCAGCGCTCGCTGGCCACCGATGTAAACATCGAGAGACCCCGGCCCGGGGAGCGCCTTCCCCCCGTGCAGCGTCATCTCGCCGACCCGGGCTGCCAAAGGCGGCCCAGGCTTGTACAGCGTCTCGACCGTCCAGGGGATCCCGTCGATCTCAAAGCCATCGAACTCCCACGAAATCTCCCCCGAGCCGAACCCAACAGGCCTATCGAGCAGTTCCCAAACGATCAGGCCGCCCCCAATGGGCCCAACGATCCACCACGGGACATCCCAATCCTCCTCAGGCTCGTCCTCTTCCCTCTCCGAGTCGAGGTCGGGATAGTGCTCGTCGGCCCAGCCCTCGAGACACGGGGTCGTCCCAAAGATGTCCGCATGCGTCAGGAGCCCCGTGCACTGGCTGAGTTCCTCACTCGGCGAGCGGGGCCGCTGGACCTTGCTCGGCCAAGGCACCTGCCCTTGACGAACAAGATCAGCCATCCGCTCCCGGGTTCGTGCCCGGGCACGGGCGGCGTCATCGAGCACGGGCAGACCAAGGCCCTCGAACAATGTGGAGTCGTCCGCCATCAGCTGTTCAGCTTGATTCGGGACCCCCGGACATCGACGATGCCCTCAGGAGCGTGAAGGTCCATCGAGCCCGCGGCGACCGTGACGTGCCCCGCCTTTGTCTTCACGCCGACGTCTCCGCCGGCCTCCAGCTCGATGCCGGAGTTCGACAGGGTCCGCACGACGTCGGTCCCAGCCACAATGACCGACTTACCCGACTGACGGAGCAGCCCCCTTGCCTTGCAGTCCAGAGCATCGGCCCGCAGTTTTACGAAGGACTCGCGCCCTGCCCCACCGGAGACCTCCGCCTCCCTCTTGTTGCAGGACAACCGCCCTCCGGGTGCAGCGACCCAGACCTGCTCATCGGCTTTCGCCGTGATGAGATCGCCACGAAGCTCGATGCCTCGGGGCGTCAACTTGAGCGAGGTCTTGCCGACCCGCAGCTCGATGCTCTCCAGCGCCTCGAGCTTCGCCGTTTTCGGTTCGAGCGTGAGGACCGTGCCTCCGGTAGGCACCCCCGCCAAGCTCTGGGGGCCGGACGTACAAGACCAACAGACACGCTCCTCCGCGTTGGCCACGATGGCCTCATCAGCGGTCCAGAACGCGGACCCCGTCTCCAGCGCGTGAATGTCCCCAATCTTGCGCAGCTCGCCTCCGGTCACGGAGACCTGAAGCTCGCCCTTCTCCTCGGCGTTGGGCGTTCCCACTTGCACGGTTTCATTGCCGCCGATGGTGCGGGTGGAGTCCTTGCCCACCGACAGGGACCGCGAGGCGCCGACGTTCGTGGACTGAGCCGCACGCACAACCGTTCGCTGGTTGCGCTGGGCATGCATGAACACCTCTTCGCTTCCGGCGGCATCCTCGAAGCGCAACTCGTTGAACCCCTCTCCGCCGGGCGTACTCTGTGTCCGCAGCGTGGTGCAGGTTTTGGTCTCCGGCAGAGCGCCCGGCGGCGTGTTTGTGCCCGTGTACAGACAGCCCGTCACGACGGGGCGGTCCGGGTCGCCGCCCAAGAAACCGACCACGACCTCCATTCCGATGCGGGGAATGAAGCTCGCTCCGTAGCCGGGGCCGGCCCATGGCGACATCACCCGTAGCCAGCACGTCTGGCTCGGCGCGTCGTCCCAGTGAAAGCGAGCTTGCACGCGGCCGAGCGCATCGGTGTGCACCTCTTCGCCATCGGGGCCCACGACCGTGGCCGACTCGATGCCCGTTGCGCGAGGCTTGGGCCGTAGCGGCGGCCGCACGGGGCCAGCATCCAAAGGCGCAGCCACAAAGCGGTTTGTATAGCTCGGGGCTCGGTGTCCGTCCGCGAGTTCCGCCTCAGGAAAGTCCGCCTGGTGAACGACGCTCAGCACCGCGTAGCGCTGGTCGAGATCAACATGCGGGTGCTCCTGCAGCTCGAACGTTGCGCCTGCGGTGAAGTCCGCCACGTTGCTCGCGCCCGTGACCTCCACTCCGCCAGCGCGCTGCTCCTCGAGCAGTCGTGCCGCCCACGCCTCGGTATCGTTGTGGAGGGGGCCTTCGCTCCCCTTCCCCTCGTCCAGACGGCCCGGGTGATAGCTCCACGCGTGCCCTTCCCGCCCACGGTCGTCGCCCAGCTCGATGCTCGTCGCAAACCGGGTGCCCCCAAGCGTCTTCCAGTTGCGCGCCGCGGTCGTAGTCCCCTGCGCATGCAGGCCGTCCCAGCGCCCGAGGTATTGCACGTTCGGCTCGTCCGCCTCCTCTTCAGCATCGGGTACGAACGACACCGTCCACGGAGTGGAGTCGGCCGGGATGCTCGGGTCCATGATGAAGCTCGGCAGTGCGTCGTTGCTGTCGAGCAGAACGTAGAGCGGTTCGCCCTCCTCCTCGCTCATGCCGTGCAGCAAGCACAGCCCAGACTCCGAGAGCAGCCGCAGTACGAACTCAAGGTCGGTCTCGTCGTACTGGACGACGTAGTCCCGTGGCTCCGGCTTTCTCCGCAGGCGCGAGGCGTCCCACGTTCCCCCGTGAGCGGTGAAGACCGGACCGGCCACGGCCTCCAGCACTTCGAGCAAAGTCAAGTCGGCGAAGATGCGGCGCCGCGTCGAGTAGCGGAGTAGTGCCAGCGAAGGCTCGACGACCAGCCGCACGAAGAGCTGCCGGCCACGGGTCGTGATGTACTCCGAGCGCGTGACCACGCCGCCCAGCGTTCGCGCGGTCACGTCCGGTCGGTCGAGTTCGAGAACGGCCCGAGCGCCGAGCAGAGAGCGAACGTCGAGTCCCGTGTCTTCGGTGACCAACTCGACGGTGGCCTCGAAGGGATGGTCGATGCGCTCGACCAACTCGAAACGCCGAGTCGCGAGTACGGGCTCTTCTCCATCGGCAGTGCACAGGTGCGTGGAGACGCTGACGGGGAGAAGGGTCATCCGCACACCGCACCGATCAGCATGGCCGTCGCGAGGCTGCCCGCGGTCGCTCCGAAGGCAGCAGCAGAGACAATGCTCGCTGCGATCCATCGACGCCGCTGAACCTGCGAGTTCCGAGACGGACGCCACTGCGCGAACACAGGTGGGGGTTGCCACTGGACGTGTCCCGCTCTTGGACGAGCCTCCGGTGGCGGCGGCCAGGTCCCGACCTGCATCCACATTCTCGGCCGGCTCATCGCACCGCCCCCTCGGTCATGCGAGCGAGCTCGGCCAGAGGGACCCCGCTGGGCATCCAGGGGTCGATCGCTGGCGTCGGAGGTAGCGAGAACCCCGGGCGCTTCGACGATGCCGAGAGACGACCTGAAGGCGACTCTCGGCGCAGGAACGGCGGGAGGATGCTGCGGGTCATCCCTGCCCCTGTTCGGTCTGAATGGCGCCCGAGATGGCGTCTCCCACCACAAGGGCCCCGTTCGACCTGAACGCCACTCCGCGTGGCGGCGATCGCCACCTCATCAAGCGGAGCGCCCGTTCTCCCTCTGCCTTGTCTTCGATGCGCTGAACAAGCACGGCCGACAACAAAGCAACTTGACCACCAGGATCAAGTGTCTGTCATCTCAGGCACTTACAACGTCACCCCCGCAAAGAATCCCACAGCAGACACAGAAGCGTCCCTCAGCGGGAACACTCAAGGGAGCAAACGGTAGAGCTGGCTCCGTGAAATCCCGAGTCGCTTTGCTGCTGCCGCCTTGTTCCCCTCACATTCTTCGACGACCGTCATGACGTACCGCTGCTGACATCCCTTCGTGAACTGGTCGAACGATTCCGTCGTGTCGGCTCCTCCAACCGCGCTCACAACGAAACCATCCCGCAGCACTTCGCCCACGACACGCCTCGTAACCAAGACTCGCGAGCCTTCGACCGGGGTCTCCAGAGCGCTGGCACGAACGAAGGACAGCAGCTCTCTCGCGTTTCCCGGCCACGGGTACTGCTCCAGAGCCTTCTGCGCATCGCGAGAGAAAACAATATCCACGCCAAGCTCCTCACCAACACCCTGAGAAAACAGTTTGAGCAGCGCGGCGATGTTCCCTTTCGAGCGTTCCCGAAGAGGAGGAATCTGCACGACGCCAACGGCGAGCCGGAAGTACAGGTCTGCCCGAAACGTCCCCTCGTTCACCATCTTCCGCAGATCTCGGTTCGTTGCTGCGATCACGCGAACATCGACGGGCCGCTCCGAGCCATCCTCCCCCAGTCTCCTCACCATGCCCGGGTCAAGCACACGAAGCAGCGCGGCTTGTTGAGAGAGCGGAAGCTCACCGATCTCATCCAGAAACACCGTCCCTCCCGACGAGCGCTCGAAGACCCCTCGCTTGGCGACTTTGGCCCCCGTGAACGCGCCTGCATCGTGACCAAACAACTCGGCCTCGATGAGTGACGGGGGCAGCGCTCCGCAGTTCAGCGCATGGTACGGCCCGCTCGCTCTCTTGGAATGCTCGCGTATTGCTTGCGCGATCAACTCCTTTCCGACCCCCGTGTCGCCCTGAACGAGGATAGGCCATGGCGATTTTGAGAGGCGCCCCAGCTTGGCAAAGAGGCGTGACATTTCCGTCCCCACCGCGACGAACTGGCCGAACGCACGTCGACTGGAGAGCGGCTCTTCAGTCTCGGACACCTTTCGTATCCCAACGAGAAAACTACCCATCCGCACCTCGGCCCCTTCGGGAACGAGGCCAACGTCAAGACGCACGTCCCCGTGCCAGACGCCGTTCGTGCTCCCCAGGTCTCGCACCTCCGCCCCGCCCGGAACAAGCCGAAACTCCGCATGGAGGACGCTGACCTCAGGGTCATCGAGCACAAGGTCGTTCTCGGGCGCCCGGCCGGCCGTCACAACGTCCCCTTCCACCTCCACGCTTCGCCCTCGCCCCCCCGAAGCTGGGCGAACCCGAAACCGAACGCGGTTGGCACACGGCGCCATGACCTCCCCCCTTCGCCGCTGAGAGAGGGTCCCCGTCAACTCCACACGCATCTTCCGGACGTCCATCACCTGACACACTGTCCCGTGAACGGTACACTTTCACCGAGCACTCCGCCAGCTCCCCGGGCTTAGGATTGTTCTACTTTTCCCCCCGAAGACCGGCGGCCCGGATCCCGCACAGGAACGTGATACCGATGACGACGCCCCCCAACAAAACAACCAACCTCTCGGGGCGTATCGTTGGAAACTACTCCATCGGGGAGCGCCTTGGGCAAGGAGGGATGGGCGTCGTCTATCAAGCACTCAAGATCGACGGCAGTATCAAGATCCCCGTCGCCATCAAGTACCCCACACTCGAACTCGACGAAGCCTCGGAGGACCGATTCCGCCGCGAAATGGAACTGATGTCGTGCCTGTCGAACCCTCACCTCGTCGCCATCAGAGACGTAGGTATCCACGACATCGATGGGGTTCTCCGCCCCTACTACGCGATGGATTTCGTTTTCAGCGTCACGCTCAAAACGCTTCTCAGAGACCTTCAACGCAGCGGCGCCCGCCTCCCCCTTTCCGCATCCGTCTACCTTCTCAACGAGGTCCTTGTCGCGCTCCAGTACCTCCACCACGCGGCCATGAAGGACGGCGAGACGCTGGAGGTCATCCACCGTGATGTCACTCCCGACAACATTCTCATCCGCCGCCCCACCGTTTCTGTGGTGCTTACCGATTTCGGGGTGTCGTCGGCCGTCAACGAGCGCTCGCGAGAACCCTCGCTGGTCGGAAAGCCCAGCTACACATCCCCCGAGGGCATCGAGAGTGGAGAGCAAACCACGGCGATGGACATCTGGAGCATCGCCGCGGTGGCATGGGAAATGCTCCACGGAAAGAAGTTTCTAGGAGACAAACTTACCCTCGGAGACTATCCGCTATTCAAAGCAATCCTCGACCACGACCTCCCCCCGTTCGCCTCTTACGTACCAGAGAGCCTCGTCGACCTCCTCGAACATATGCTCGAACGGGACGCGAGCGAGCGCCCTTCGGCTCCCGTCGCACGGGCTCAGCTTTTGGACATCATCACCGAGTCACCTGAACTCAGCCTCGCTCGAGGTCAACAGGATCTCGAAGACATCATCCAAAGCCGCTACGGAAAGCGCAGCACCTCTGGCAAGACGGAGGCCTTCCTGACGGCCATCACGCCCGAAGACATCGCCGCGGCAGCCCGTCCTGCAACGCTCCTCGCGACCTCTCATGTTCCCCCGCCCTCCAGCGGAGCAGCACAGCCCCCCTCTCCCCAAGTCGCCACAGACTTCGACGACGAGAGCCCCACACGACACGCGACGGCCGAAAGCTTCTACGAAGCGCAGCCGACGATCATCCGGCCACGAGTCCACACGGGCACTATCGAGACAACACAAGTCCTCCCTCCTCCACATATCGCACCAGCACCTCCTGCCTCCCGGAATAAGGGATGGACACTCGACCTCGACGACCCCAGGTCGATCAAGATCCTCAACGACGACAAGGCATTTGCGGCGTTCAAGGACGGCGCTCCCCCGGCCAAGGTGATTCTTGCCGCCGACCACGACCAAACAGAGCGCCCCCCATCGGAGGAACTCGACGCCGCCATTCCTCGCAACTCCGCCCACGAAACCGAGCCCAACGACCCCGAAGACATCGCTGCATCGACCCCCAACCTCCTCAACACGCTCGACAGCATCCCCGAGTACAAACTCTGGGTCGCGGCATGCGTCATATTCCTCCTCGCAGGCCTAGCCGCAGGCCTGCTCCTCGGCCCCTGACCCGCCATGCAACCTCGCGACCCAGAAGCCGAAGCACAAACAGCTCGACAGCTCGAAGGTCTTTTGCTCGGTGAGCGATATCGACTTGATGCCTTCGTCGACCACGGAGGCTTCGCCGCCGTGTTCCGAGCCACAGACCTGAGACTTGATACGGAGGTCGCTGTCAAGATCGCAAAACCGGGCGAAGACCCGGGTCTGTTAAAGCGCTTTGAGAACGAGATCCGCATCGGCGCCCGACTCTCCCCAGAACGAGGCATCGCCCAAGCCACCGACCGCGGGACGCTCGCCCACCCTGAGCACCCCTACGATTCCTCGCCATACCTCGTCACCAACTTCATCCGCGGCCGCTCGCTCAAGGAGCGAATCATCTTCCACTCGGGTCGCTTCCCCTTCGATGCCACCATCCGGATCACCCACGACCTTCTCAATGCGCTCGAACACCTGCACGAACGCGGCGTCGTGCACCGAGACATCAAGCCAGAGAACATCATGGTCCGAGACGACGGAACCGCGGTCCTCATCGATCTAGGACTTGCCTTCGCGACCGGAGAGGGCGAAGAACCTCGCAGCCCTGACCTAACAGAAAACCGTCTAATCATCGGCACCAAGCGCTACATGAGCCCCGAGCAGGGCACGGGCGTTCGCCCCCGTTGCAGCTTCGACATTTATGCCCTCGGGGCCACCCTCTACGAAGTACTCACGGGCTCCCCTCCTTTTGGGCACGTCGCGGACCGCTCCATTCTCAAGAAGAAATTGACGGAGAAAATTCCGCCTGTCCTGCGCATGCGTCGCTCAACCCCGCCAGAACTCGCCGACGCGCTGGACAGCATGCTTGGGACCGATCCGGACGAACGCCCAACAGCGGCCGAACTCGCCAAGCGCATCCGTGACCTTCACTCCGGCCCGGCACCGTCGTTCGCTCGGTCGGAAGAGGACGAGCCGGAAGAAGCGAACGACGTTGTCCAGCCGCTCCCAAACACGGCCACTCCTCCCGAAGCGACACCTCGGGAGCCCACCCCCCAAGAGCCCAGCCCCCAGGAATCAGTATCCGAACTGGTGCCCTCCTCATGGCCACTTCGCTTGGCGGTCATCGGAGGAACCCTCTGCCTCGGCTTGTTCGCGGGCCTAGTCGCCATATGGGCCCTGCCCGCTCCCGGCACGACCGCGGCACCCATCATGCGAAGCCTGCCATCACAGCTCGGAGCCCTCCAACCAGAGGGTTTGACCGAGACGCCAGCCGAGCCACAACCTGAGCCCAAGGTCGAACCCATCGACATCGAGCCCATCGACATCGAGCCCGCCACAGGCCCACCTAAGCCCATCCAAGATTCCTCGGCGAAGCCCCCTCGCAAGACAAAGGTTCGGAAGCCCACGCCGCCGCCAGCCCCGGAGAAGGGAAAAGCCACTCAACCCCCACCACCGTCATGCGCAGAACGGCGCGGGGAAGCAAAGGCCGCAGCCAACAGCAAGCAGTGGAAGGATGTCCTGGCGTCCACGGAGAAAGCGTCTTGCTGGCCCTCGAAGACTGAGAGAACTCGCTTGCGAGCGAACGCCCTCATGCAGCTCGGACGATATGCAGCGTGCGCTCAAGAAACCCTGGGGCACAGCTCTCCAGTTCTTGTACGGCTGAACAACGAGTGCTACCGAAAGATCTCCACGGAGGAGCTATGAATTCGAACCAATATCGAAGCGGCCTCGCAGCCCTCATCGTGTGGACGATCGCCTCGCCAGCCTCGGCCGAGCCTCGTTACCAAGCCGTCGCGGTTGAGACGCGCTTCAAACGAGACTATCCGGCCCGAATCGAGCGGCTCAAACCCGAGTTCGAGCGCCGGGCAATCGAGGAGCTTGAAAAACGTGGAGTCACGGTCGACGAAACATCGAACACGACGGTGGTCTTTCAGGTGGTCAACGCCTCCGAGGAGGTGCAGCCCGACAAGGCCGTAAGCGACTACGCCACGCACATCGAGGTGCAGGTCGACGGAGAGAGGGTCGGCGACTACAAGATCATCGGCTGCCTGCAGAAAGGCGAGGCGGAACTTATCGGCTGCGCCCTCAGCGGACTCCCCGACGTGATGCATCTGATCCCTCGAGAAGAGGAAACAGAGCATGCGGAAGCACCAGAGCAAACACCTGAGGGAAAGAGCGACACGACAACACGGGACCCGTGGGGGCTCGCAAGCATTTCCGTAGGCGCCGCCGTTGCTGCAGCAGGCCTGGGTTTCGGGATAGCAGGCGCGGTCGACCTCTCCCGAGGCACGCTCAGATCCAAGTCCGAGAACCCCACCTCCGACAACTACGTCGATCATTCACAACGCGGAACCGGATTCATTGTCGTCGGCGGTGTAGCGCTCGCCGCTGGAGCCGCCCTCATCGCCGTGGGCATAGCCAGGACGAAGAAGCCGCGCAAGAAGACCACTCGCGTACAGCTTGACGCTTCCCCCAGTTTTTCTGGCCTGCGACTGACCGGACGATTCTAAGGAACGAGACCATGCACCGCACAACAGCTCTACTCGCCCTTACGCTCGGCCTTGCCGCGGGCACCTCATGCCTCCAGACCTGGACTGCCCTCAGCCCCGACTATTGCAGTGGAGCGCAGGACGGAGATTCGTTCTGCGCGGAAAAGTACCCCGACGGCTCGCGGAACTACTGCACGTTCGGACTCAAGGACTGCGTCGCAGACATCGAGGATGACATCGACGGCTGCGTCCCCGAACGCCCTGCAGACGAGTGCTACAGCCCCTGCGGCCGAGGAAACGCCATCGCCGACGACACTTCGTGCGTCGAAGAAGAGACGACGATCGCCGACGCGAGCACAAGCAGCGGCGGCGAAACGGATTCTTCGAGCACGACGGTGGAGCCTGAGACCGACACGGAGGAGCCGAGCGCGACGACGGGCCCGGAGTGTTCCGAGACCGTGCCATGCATGGGCCCGGCCGCACCGTTCTGCGTGGACGGAGCCTGCTCGACCTGCGACGCGACAGCGGTGCCGGATGAGTCGTGCGCGACGCTCGACGAGGCGCTGCCGCTGTGCGTGGGGACGTCCTGCGTGCAGTGCACGGCCGAGGACTCGAGCGCGTGCGGAGGTGAGACGCCGCTGTGCGACGCGGCGATTAACACGTGCGTGGGGTGCTCGTTCCACGAGGAGTGCCAAGACATCGACCTGCACGCGTGCAACATCGCAACGGGAGCATGCTTCTCGGCAGACGCGGCGAACGTGAGCGAGGTCGATGCTGGCAGCAACGGCGCCATTCAGGCGGCGATCGGCGCGGTTGCCGATGGAGCGGAGCACACCATCTTGCTCACGGGCGGCGGAGGTAACCACACGGTGACGGTCGACGGCGGGAAGACCATCGCCATCGTCTCGGATAGCGCCGCCGAGCGGGAAGTCCGTGGCGCAGGTGGCAACCCCACCGTCACGGTGACCGGTGCGGGCTCGACCGTCTACCTGCACCGCATGGAGCTGATCGCCAACACAGACGACGTGGGCATCTCAGCGGAGGCCTCGGGCACGCTGTACGCGGACAGCACACGGGTGGCTCAGAACACCGGCGGCGGCATCACGCTGGCCGCGGGGACGAGTGGGTTCCTTCGCAACTGCATGGTGGGCCTGAACGGCGGCCAGTTTGCATCCACGACCGGTATCGAATCTGCGGGCGAGCTGAGCATCCTGTACTCGAGCATCGTCGCGAACGATGGCGACGGCGCGGACTCCCTTCAGTGCAACGGCGGGTCCGCGGTCGTTCGCAACAGCATCCTTGTCGGTTCTGATGCGAGTTCCATCGATTGCAGCGTTCTCGATGCTTCGAATTCCGCGTTCGACGAGGCTGTTGCAGGCAACGAGAATGCAGGCGCCCTCATCCCCGGATGGTTCGAGAGCGTGGCGGGTGCCAACTTCCGGCTGACCGCCGCAGGCCAAACCGAGTTCGCGGACATCGCCATCTGGGAAGACGGTGACCCGCCGTTCGACTTCGATGGCGACACCCGGCCAAACACCGACGGTGCGATGGACTACGCAGGGGCGGACACGGTTCCGTGATCCGCGCAGCGAAGGCCCTCATTTTTGCGACAGCTTCGTTCCTCGCCGCCGCCGAGCACTCGTGATGGGCGGCGTCGATGGGAGCCAGGTCCTTCTCGATGGCGCGCCCCAGTGCTCAGCGCCCTGTGAGGTCTGCGTGCCTGTCGGGGGCGATCGTCAGCACGAGGTTCGCCTCCAGAAGGAGGGGTTCTCCGCGCTGCGTCGCAGAATCGCTGTAAGTCCTCGCCCTGGCGGGC
>JBOEGF010000047.1:0-118513 GCA_050633305.1 Nannocystales bacterium | reverse complement strand
GGATCCGTCGAGCCCTCGTCAGTGTCTCCGACAAACGCAACCTCGCAACCCTGGCCAAGGTCTTGGTCGAGCACAAAGTCGAGGTGCTCTCGACCGGCGGCACCTACAAGGCGCTGACCGAGCTGGGTGTTGCGGCAGTCAAGGTCAGTGACTACACGGGCTCGCCCGAGGTGTTGGGCGGCCGGGTCAAGACCCTGCATCCGAAGATTCACGGCGGCATCCTGGCGTTGCCCACCCCGGAGCATGCGGCCGAGGCAGCGGAGCACGACATCCCGCCCATCGACCTCGTCGTGGTGAACCTCTATCCGTTCACCCAGGTCATCGCGAAGCCGGATTGTAGCTTCGAGACCGCGATCGAAAACATCGACATTGGTGGCCCCACGATGGTGCGGGCCTCGGCGAAGAACTGGCCGCGGGTCACGGTGGTCGTGGACCCCGACGACTACGCGCAGCTGGGCGCGGCCCTCGGGGAGCACGAGGGGACGGTGCCCGACCCGGTTCGGCGGGCCTTGAGCCGCAAGGCCTTCGGGCACACTGCGGCCTACGACGCCGCGATCGCCCAATACCTTGCGCGGCACGACGATGCTGGCACTGCCATGGGTGCGGCGGGTGTGCCCAGCATGGTGTTCGTGGGTGGGGAGCAGCCTCCCACGCGCGAGGCCGACGGTCCGCGCCCTGTGCAGGGCGAACTTCGCTACGGCGAGAACCCGCATCAATCGGCGGCCTTCATCGCCACACCGGGCTCGGACAGCCGGCCCGGTATTGCGGACGCCCGCGTCCACCAGGGCAAGGCGCTCTCGTACAACAACCTGCTGGATGTCGACGCGGCCATCGACATCATCCGCGACCTTCAGCCTCTGGGGCGGGCCGCGGCCGTGTTCAAGCACGCCACGCCGTGCGGAGCTGCGATCGCCCATGGGTCCCAGTCGCTCGCCGAAGTCTACGAGGCGGCGAGAGAGGCGGACGCCGAGAGTGCGTTCGGGGGCATCGTGTCGTTGACCGAAGCGATGGACGCCGCCACGGCGGCGAAGGTCGTCGAGACGTTCATCGAGGTCGTCATCGCCCCCGCGTTCTCCGGGGAAGCGCTCGAGCTTCTTCGGGCCAAGAAGAACCTGCGGGTCTTGGAGTTGCCCGGGATGTTTGACGCGGGGGGACCGGTTCCCCCGCTGAAGGTTCGGACCGTGTTCGGCGGGCTCCTCGTCCAACGCGAGGACCGTTTGGGCGTCGCACCGACGGATGCCACTGTGGCCACGAAGCGGGCTCCCACCGCCGTGGAGATGGCGTCACTCGAGGTCGCATGGCGGGTTGCCAAGCACGTCCGAAGCAACGCGATCGTGCTGGCCAAAGACGGCGCCACCGTGGGCATCGGCGGAGGTCAGACCTCGCGCGTCGAGGCTGCTCGGGGCGCGGTCTCACGGGCGGCCGATCGGGCGCAGGGCAGCGTACTGGCCTCGGACGGGTTCTTCCCGTTCCGCGACGGGGTCGACGCTGCGGCGGCGGCCGGTGTGACCGCGGTCGTGCAACCGGGAGGGTCCAAGCGAGACGCCGAGGTCATCGCCGCCGCCGACGAGCACGGGATCGCGATGATCATGACCGGCGAGCGTCACTTCCGACACTAGCGGCGGAACTCCAGGCAACACGGCCAGGCAATACCAAGGGCGGCATCACAGCCGGCAAGAGCAGCTCTCCATGGCGAAATTTCTGATCATCGGTGGTGGCGGTCGAGAACACGCGATCGGCTGGCGTCTGCATCGCGAGGGCCACGAGGTTCATGCGGCGCCGGGCAACCTGGGGCTGGCGGCGGTGGGGACCAACCACCCGCTCGCCGTTGGGGACCACGCGGGCCTGGTTCAGCTCGCCCAAGACTTGGGCGCGGACGTGGTCGTGGTCGGCCCCGAACAGCCCTTGGTCGACGGTCTGGCGGACACGATGCGGGCGGCAGGGGTCGCGGTGTTTGGCCCTTCGGCGGCCGCGGCCCGACTCGAGGCGAGCAAGGCCGAGTCGAAGGCCTTCATGGCGGCGCACGGGATCCCGACGGCGCGTCACGTGACCGTCTCGTCGCTTGCGGAGGGGCTGGCTGCCGTGCGTACGTTTGCGGTGCCACCGGTCGTCAAAGCGGACGGGCTCGCGGCGGGCAAGGGCGTGACGGTCGCGCAGAGCCACGACGAAGCGGACGCGGCGCTTCGGGACTGCCTCGAAGGCGGAGCATTCGGAGACGCGGGAGCAACGGTCGTGCTCGAGCAACGGCTCGAAGGCCAAGAAGTCAGCTTCTTCGTAATCTCCGATGGGACGCACGCCGCGACGATGCTTCCGGCGCAGGATCACAAGCGTATCGGGGAGAACGACACCGGGCCGAACACCGGGGGCATGGGCGCGTACGTGCCGGCCCCGATCTTCACCGAAGTGGTTCGCGACAAGACGATGGCCCGGATCGTGCGGCCGACGCTGGAGGGGCTGCGCAGCGAGGGCCGCCCGTTTGTCGGCGTGCTGTTTGTCGGCCTGATGATCGATGAGGCCGAAGACCCTTGGGTCGTCGAGTACAACGTGCGCTTCGGTGACCCCGAAGCCCAGCCACTGATGCTCGGGTTGGAGGCCCCGCTGGGGGAGACGCTCCAGGCGGCGGTCGCCGGGACCCTGCGCGAGGGGAGGCTCACGGGGACACCAGCGGCCAGCGTGGTGCTCGCTTCGGCGGGATATCCGACGTCGTCTCACAAAGGGGACGCGATCGGCGGGCTCGAGGACGCAGCGGCGGTCGACGGGGTGACCGTGTTTCACGCGGGGACGCGCGAGACGGCGGAGGGCGGGTGCGAAACCGCGGGGGGCCGGGTGCTGGGTGTCTGTGCGACCGCCGACGCCCTCACGGACGCGTTGGGCCGGGCGTACGAGGCGGTGGAAACGATTCACTTCGACGGGATGCAGTTCCGCCGGGATATCGGACGCCGAGCGACGGTGGTATAGAGCGCGCCATGGCGAAGATTCGTCCCTTCCGCGGCCTGCGATACACGCTCGAAGCTGGAGCCTCGGCAACGCCGGTGATGGCGCCTCCCTACGACGTCGTCGACGCGGAGGGAAGGGCGGAACTCGTGGCCCGCAGCGAGCACAATGCGATGCGGTTCATTCTTCCCGAGGGCGAAGGCGACGAGAAGTACGCGCGCGGGGCCTCGGCGTTTCGCTCGATCGTCTCTGAGGCGATGACCCGGGACGAGAAGCCGGGCGTGTACGTCTACCACCAAAGCTTCGAGGCGCTGGGCACCGCCTACACCCGCAAGGGCTTGGTGGCACTGGTCGAGTTGACCCGCTTCGGCAACGGTCCGGTTCTCGCCCATGAGCGAACGCTCAGTGGCCCGAAGATGGACCGGCTCAAGCTGATGCGCGCCTGCGAAGCACACCTCGAGTTGGTGTTCGGGATGTTCTCCGACCCGGACAAGACTTGGGAAAACGCGGTCGACCCGGTCAAGGGCGAGCCGGTCCTCAGCGCCGACTTCGAGGGCGTGGACCACAAGCTTTGGAAGGTCGACGATGCCGCCGCCATTGAGGCGCTACAGGGCGTGCTCGCGGACAAGTCGATCTACATCGCCGACGGTCACCATCGCTACGAGACGATGTGCGCGTTCCGAGATGAGCTCGAGGGGCGCGGCCATCCCTCGGCGGCGTACGGCATGATCTACCTCAGCAACCTCGACGACCCAGGCCTCGTCGTCTTGCCCACGCACCGGCTGGTGCACGGGTTGGAGAACGTCGACCTGGACGCGGTCGTCTCGCAGGCCAAGCCGTTCTTCGACGTGGTCACCGAGCCCCTGCCGGCTGACACGGAAGCGGTGCGGGCCCGCATGTCCGAGGCGGGCAAGGAACGCGCAGCATTCGGTCTGACGGTCCCCGGTTCGGGGCAGCTCACGGTGCTCACGCTCCGGGCCGACTTCGACCCCGCGGCTGCCGGACTCGGTGACGTCGCGGCCGCGCTGCAGCATCTCGACGTGGCGCTTCTTCATGAGCTGGTCCTCGAGCGTGCCCTGGGCATCACCAAAGAAGCGCAGGCCGCCAAGACCAACCTGCGCTACTTCAAGTCGTACGAGAAGTCGATCGCCGTGGCGCAGTCGGGTGACGACAAGACCCAGCTGGTCTGCTTCATGAACGCGACGCCGGTCAAAGATGTCATGGCGGTCTGTGACAGCGGAGAAGTGATGCCGCAGAAGAGCACGTTCTTCTTCCCGAAGATCCCCAACGGCCTGGTCTTCTACGACCTTGCCCCCAGCGAAGAGGGCTAGTCGGCTGATGCGGGGTCCTCACGGTACCGACAGCGGCATCGACCTGCTGCCCCGCGCGGCTGCGCGTCGCCGTGCGTTGGTCGACGCGTTGCTTGGATCCTTCGCTGCGTGGGGCTACCGGCAGGTCGTCACACCGACGGTCGAGCGCTACGAGGTGCTCGCGGCCGGCCTGTCTGAGGCCGACCGCGCCCACGTGGTACGGTTCGTGTCCGGACCCGCCTCTCAGGTGGTCGCCCTGCGCTCCGACGTCACACCTCAGATCGCCCGGATGGTCGCGCACCATCGAGGCACGACCTGGCCGGCTGATGCCGTGCTGCGCTTGGCCTACACCGCGGATGTCGTGCGTCAGCCGGCAGACACCCGGGAGAAGACGGAACAGCATCAGGTCGGTGTCGAGTTCGTCGGGGACGCGAGCCCGGCTGCGGATGCGGAGTTGGTGGGGCTGGCCCATGCGGCGCTGCAGTCCGTTGGACTTCGGGGCTTTCGGTTCGACATGTCTCATAGGGGCATCGCCCACCGGGTGCTGGATGGTCTGGGCTTGGATTCGGACGACCGCCAGGCTGTCGAAGCCCGACTGGCGCGGAAAGACCGCGGCGGGCTCGAAGCTTTGCTTCTCGGCAAGGGCGTCGCTCCCGCCCAGGCCACTGCTGTCGGTTCGCTGTGCGATGCATATGGCCGACCGGAGGTCATCGAACAGAGGACCGAGCTGGCCGGGGAGGGCGCAGGCCTTCGAACACTGGCGGCCATCGTGGAGCACGTGCGCGCGGCGTCTCCCCAGGCGGCGGAGCTGCTGGATGTCGACCTCGGTGAGGTCCGCGGATTCGACTACTACACGGGGACGCGTCTACGAGCGTGGGCTCCGGGGGTCGCTGCGCCGGTTCTTCGTGGTGGACGGTACGACGACTTGGTCGGTCGTTTTGGCGAGGGCGCGCCTGCCACCGGGTTTGCGTTGGACCTCGATGCGCTGCAAGAGGCGCTCGGCGAGCGCGGACCCGCGGGGCAGGGACGGTCGGGCCGCCTGCTCGCCCTGCACCCGGATTGTGCGCCCGCCGCTCGCATCGAGGCCTCTCGGCAAGCTGCGGCAGCGCGCGCGGCCGGGGAGCGAGCGTGGATTCACAGCGGCCTCTCGCTGAAAGACGCGCAAGTGGTCGCGCTCGATGCCGAGGCCGATGCGCTCACCTATCTTCAGCCCGACGAAGCGGGCGGCGTGGCGGCGCTTCGGTTCCGCCGAGTTCAAGACACCCCATCCAATTGGACCCGAGAGTAGAGAGAACAAACGATGCCGACTTTGGTTGTAGTGGGAGCGCAGTGGGGAGACGAGGGCAAAGGCAAGGTTGTCGACGTGCTCGCCTCCAAGGCCAACGTCGTGGCCAGGTTCGCCGGAGGCAACAACGCTGGCCACACACTGGTCGTCGAAGGCCAGCAGATCATCACGCACCTGGTTCCCTCGGGTTGCACCTACCCGGGGACGATCTGCGCGCTCGGTTCGGGCATGGTCATCGACCCGGTGGTGTTTCGGGAAGAGGTCGAGGGACTCCAGGCGCTGGGGCTGTTGCAGAACAACGAGCTGCGGGTGTCGTTGGGTGCCCACCTCATCTTCGACTTCCACCGTGCGCTCGACGGACTCCGCGAGGACCGGGCGAGCACCCATGACAACCAGATCGGCACCACGCGGCGCGGCGTTGGGCCGGCGTACGAGGCCAAGGCTGGGCGGCGCGGCATTCGGGTGCGCGACCTGTTCGACGCCAGCCGTCTGCGGGACCGGCTGCTGCAGTGCAAGGCGGTCGTCGATCCTGAGTTCGAGCGTCTGGGCCACGATCACCGGGTGGACGTCGACCGACTGCTGGCGGACGCTGCCGGTTGGGCTCGCTGGCTCGAGCCGATGGCCGCGGACGTTGGCGAGGTCTGCCAAGAGAGCATCGACGCGGGCAAGCGCGTCCTGTTTGAGGGCGCACAAGGGGCGATGCTCGATGTGGACCACGGCACGTACCCGTTCGTCACGTCGTCGAACGCGATCGCCGGCGGCGTGTGCACCGGAATCGGCGTCGGTCCGACGCAGATCGATGAGGTCTGGGGGATCTCCAAGGCCTACACGACCCGAGTCGGGGCCGGGCCGTTCCCCACCCGCGTCGAGGGAGCCGAGGGCAACGGCTTGCGGAAGGCGGGCAAGGAATTCGGCGCCACCACCGGCCGGCCCCGCGATTGCGGCTGGCTCGACCTTCCCGCGCTCCGGTACGCGGCTCGCATCAACGGGATGTCTGGGCTGTGTGTCACCAAGCTCGACGTGCTCGCTGAGCTTCCGAGGATCCAGTTGTGCACGGCGTACGAGGATGGCCGGAGCCCAGGCAAGGACGATCTCGCGCTCGCACGGCCCGTTCTGGAGACGGTCGAGGGCTGGGACGATCCCTCGGTGGGGCCGAAGCTTCGCGCCGCCCGCACCCGCGATGAGATTCCCGCGCCGGTGAGGGCCTACCTCGACCGGATCAGCGACGCGGTGGGCGTGCCGGTGGTCCTGGCTTCGGTGGGTCCAGGCCGCGAAGAGACCATCGCGCTGAGCGAAGCGTTCCAAGGCTGAGCCCTCGCGCGACCCCTCGGATGGGTGGGGGCTCTCTCGGCCCTCACCATGCACACAGTGAACACAAAGGTGGGTGCTGATCCTGGCTACCTGCGCGGCTGCGCGGTTGTGTGCGACGTGAGGCTGCACGTATACTGCCCACGCTTGGAACCCTCGGAAGTTGCAAGCAAAACCTTGAACGGACAGCGGAGACCGGCCCCAGCGCGGCTCGTCTCCCGGCGGAAGACCCCCGAATGAAGATCGAATGCGACAAGTGTGCTGCGAAGTATTCCATCGCGGATGAGAAGGTCCGCGGGAAAACCTTCAAGATTCGCTGCAAGAAGTGCGGCAACGTCATCATCGTTCGGGACAAGGGCGTCGCCGCCGATGCCGCCGATGCCGGTGCCGACGCCGATGCCGACCAAGGCGCTCCGGGGTGGCACCTCGCCATCAACGGAGAGACGGTTGGCCCGCTCGCCGAAGACGACGTCCGTGCTCGCTACAGCGCTGGCGAAATCGACAAGGACACTGCCGTCTGGCAGGAGGGCTTTGAGGACTGGATCCCTCTGGGTGACGTTCCGTCCTTCGCCGATCTCCCCGACGGTGTCCACGCAGGACATGCAGGGCAGGATGATGGCCAGGCCGCGGCCGGGTATGACGACGGGTACGGCCAGCCGCAGGACGACGACGACCCGTTCGCGAACGCGAACCAAGAAGACTATGCGGCCGGTGCTGCGGCTGCAGCGACCGCCGCGGTAGCTGCCGCTGCCCCGGCCCAAGATCTTGGCCAGGGTCCCGGGCAGGCTTCGCCGCGCGTCTCCAACCTGACCGGCCAGCGCAACGAGAACTCCGTCTTGTTCTCGCTGGATTCGCTCCAGGCGTTGGCGTCTCCGGGCGCCGCGCAAGCGCAGCAGAACAAGCCGACCGCCGGATCCAACCAACAAGTTGGGACCAAGGGCCTCGCCACTGCTGCACCGGGTTCCGAAGGCTCCGGGCTGATCGACATTCGCGCGCTGGGCTCGATGGTCGGCAATGAACAGCAAGTGGCCGCATCGGCAGCAGCTCCCGCGGCCGATGACGCTGCGCTCCCGAGCTTCGGTGGCAGTGGACTCGGGGGTCTTGCCGCCGCGCCGCTGGTGGTCTCGCCTGTGCCGGAGCCAGCCGCAGCCGCAGCCGCAGCTGCACCGCCGCCACCGCAGCGCTCCAACGCCCCGATCTACATCCTCATGGTGTTGCTGATCCTCGCCCTGGGCGGGTTGGCGGCCTACATCCTGCTCAAGCCTGATCAGCAGCCGCAGGTCATCGTCAAGGAAGTCCCGGGCGCCGCCCCGTCTGTCTCAGACGAAGACAAAGACAAGGACGACGACAAGGACAAAGACGAGGACAAGGACAAGGACGACGACAAAGACGAGGACAAAGAGGAGAGCGACGGCGAGCCAACGGCAGGTGAGGCCGATGCGGACGCTGATGCCGCCCTCACAGGTGCAGGATCCGCGGGCAAGAAGCCTCGCAAGACCAAGGGCGGGAAGAAGGGCGGGAGCAAGAAGCCTGCAGGCAACGACCCGCTCGCTGGGTTCGGCGATCCGCCGCCCAAGAGCGGCGGGAAGAAACCGGCCGCTGGCAAGAAGAAGGGCGACGTCAGCGTCGACTGCATCCTCGACCCCAGCAAGTGCAAGAAGGGCGGAAGCAAGAAGCCCGCGGGCGGCAGCAAGCCTGCCGCGGACTCCAACCTGCCTGCCACGCTGACAAGCTCCGACATTCGGGCCGGCGTTGCACCGTACAAGGCGGCGGCCAAAGCTTGCGGCGGTAAGCACAGCGCCTCCAAGGGCACCAAGGTGAAGGTCAAGCTCTCGATCTCGGGCGCGACGGGGACCGTCGCATCGGCGTCCGCACAGTCGCCGCACAACGGCACCCCGCTGGGGAACTGCGTCGCGGCTGCCGTGAAGAAGGCGAAGTTCAAGAAGTTCCAGAAGTCGCAACTCGGCGCGGTTTATCCGTTCACGATGTAGCGCCGCTCGCCGGAACGCAAAGCCCCGCGCTGCTTCGGCAGGCGGGGCTTTTTCATGGGGGGTGGGGCAGCGCGCACGTTCGAAGGGCCGGGGTCATGGACCGTGGCGCGCCAGCCACTGTTCGATCGCCCGGCGTAGCGTTCGCTGCGTCCTGCGCCCGTCGGGAAGCTCGGTCAACGCGACGCGCACTTGGGCAAGCGCCTGTGCGTGCCGGCCGAGGGCCCGCAGCGCGCGGCCCCGAGCGAACCTGGCTCGAGCGAGGATGGCTGGCTCGCATGGCGCCGTCTCGCACGTGTCGATGACCTGTTCGGCATCTTGCAGCACGGCGCGGAAGCGACCGAGGGCGAGGGATGCTTCGGCGCGTCCGGACAGGGCCTCTGTCAGGAGCCCGCCGAGCGGGCTGGGTTGTGCACTCATGTGCGTCACGGCGGCGTCGAACACCTGGAGCGCGGGCACGTACGCCCCGGCGGCGAGGAGGCCCTCCGCTTCGTTGCCGAGCGCCCAGCCGGTCTGCACATCGTCGGGGCCGAGTGAGCGTTCGGCAAGCGCACGCGCTCTGCGGTAGGCGGAGATAGCCTCATCGAAGTCTCCGACCCGTGCCTTCACGCGGCCGAGACTGTTCAGCGGGAGGATCAGGCGTGGATGGTGCAGCCCGAACTCGACCTCCCACCGCTCCAAGACCGCGCGAAACATGCGAACCGCTTCGCGGTCGTCCGCCCGCTCTTCGGCAAGCTCGGCGAGCAAGAGCTGTGTTCTCGCGATGCCAGGGTGCCGAAGATCTCCAGCGTGGGTGTAACCGTTGTATGCGGCGGCCAGAGCCTCTCGGGCGAGGGCGTAGCGCCGACGCCGGAGCCAGGTGCGTCCCAGCGCGAGCCGGGTTGCGGATGTGGAAGGGTGCTCGGATCCCAGGGCGGCGACTTTCAACGTCTCGGCACGTTGCAGAGCAGAGGTCGCTTCCTCGAGCTGTCCGTGTTCGAGGTGCACCCATCCAAGGCTGTCGAAGAGGGCGCCAGCCTCGGCGGCTCCCGCGTCGCCGAGTCGAGCCACGACGGCCTCGGTCCGCGACGCCCATGCCAGCGCGTCGTGGTGGCGGCCCCGTACGACACCGAGAAAGTACACCAGCTGGGTTCCAATCTCTGCGCGCAAGCGATCGTCGCCCGCCGCCTCCGCCTCGAAGAACCCTCGTTCGAGCCACTCGACGGCGTTGGAGGGCCCGTCGTCTGCGGCGCGGGCCCGAAGCAGCAGCGCGAGCGCCAAGATGGAGCGGTCCTCGAGTGTACGTGCGCCACGGATCGCAGCGTCGATCCGGCCGACGTTCGATCGCTGCCCAGCGAACTGGACCCCGGCGCGGATTCGGGCCAACTCGACGCGGAGCTCCGCCGCACGGTCGGCGTCACCGGGCTTGCGTTGGTGTGTCAGACGACGTTGGAGGGTGGCAATGTCGAGGCACGGTTGCAGGTTTGGCAGTGCGTACAGGCCCTGCATCACGCGGACGTCTCCGTCGGGGTCGAGGAGAGCTTCGAGGGTGGTGTCGAAGTGCGCGCTCGCTTCGTGCAAGCACGCTCGTGATGCGTTGCGCAAGGCGGACGTCGGGAACTCTGATGCGTCACACGTACGTGCGTGGGCCTGACTCCATCGATGTGCGAATCGGTCGAGCCCCTCCGAAAGCAGCCGCCGGGATTCCTGCCGAGGGACCGAATCCAGCACAGCGCGCTGTCGGTGCGGACTCCAGACCGTAGCCATGCGCTGGCTCGACGACGGGCACTCCACCGTGGGTGGTGCTGCAGCACACCACGCGAGCGAGCTTGTGAGCCCGACGAGGCCCAGCACCCCCGCGAGCCCCCGCGAGCTCGACCACGGTCGGCGGGCCTGCAGCACCTTCAGCAAAGCGGACACATCCGCATGGCGGTCCTGAGGCTCGGCGAGTATCCCTCGCTCCAACGCCGCTCGGACCCGCCGAGGTACGTGCTCCTCCTTGTCCCCTGCGGCCTTGCGGCGCTTTGCCGCGTCGTCGAGCGCTTCGAGCAGCGAGAAGCAGAGGGCGTACTGGTCCGCGGCTGGGCCGACCCGTAGACCCGCACGTTGCTCCGGAGCCATGTAGTGCGGGGTCCCAGCGACTCCGGAGGCGCTGTCGTCGGTCTGCGTTGCTGCGTCGACTTCCAAGACCGACACGCGGTTCGCAGCGGCCAAACCGAAGTCGCCGACCCGGACCCGGCCGTCGGCGCCGACGAGCACGTTGTCGGGTTTGAAGTCGCGGTGAACGAACTCGAGGGCGTGGGCGGCCTCGAGTCCACGACCTGCGGCGACGAACGCCGCGATCAGCTCCGCGGGGAGGCGCGGACGTTCGGCGCACCACGCCGTCAGCGTTCCCCCGTCGACAAACTCCATCGCGATGTAAACTTGGTCGTCGAACATCCCAACGTGGTGCACCTGGACCACGTTGGGGTGGTCCAGAGCTGCCATCGTTCTCGCCTCCTGCAGGAGACGACGGGTCTGTGGCCCGGTGGCTCGTCGGCGACACAGCTTGATCGCAACCGAGCGATTCAGAAGCTCGTGGCGGGCCAGGTAGACCACGCCCATTCCTCCTTGGGCGATGCGCCGCTCGATGACGAAGGCGTCATCGATACGAACGCCGGGGCCCAGCATCGAGGGCGCGAGCTGTTCCAACAAGGCCTCGGGGTCGATTCGCGGCACTCGCAAGAGGGCGCGCAACTCGTCCTCGAGCGCATCGTCGGTTTCGTACTCAGGGGTCTTGGACATCGCAGAGGGACGCCGGGCCGGTTCTCGCGGAGGGGGCTTTGCCGACCCCGCGCCATACGAGCACCGTACGAGGTTCGAGTGGCCGGCGACAGGTGCCTGCGTCGAGTACCCTGGGCCGCAATGTCTGACGCCCAGGCGATGGAGTCGATGATCGAGCCGCTGTGCGGGGAGGGGCGATACGATGACGCGACGGCGGCGTTGCTGCGGGCGTACGGCTCGGAGATCCTCGGGGTCCTGGTTGCGATGGCCCGCGACGAGTCACAGGCAGCAGAGGCCTACAGCATGTTCTGTGAGCAGGTGTGGCGGGGCATGCCGAACTTCCGCTTCGAATGCCCGTGCCGAGCGTGGGCGTACACGATCGCCAAGCGGTCACTGTTTGGGTTGATGCGCAGGCGTCGGGCCGCCCCCGACCGCCCTTGTTCTGCCTCGGACCTTCCCGATGTTGTCCAGCGGGTCGCGAGCACCACAGCGCCGTATCTGCGCACCACATACAAACAGGAACTTCGGGAGATTCGAGCGTTGCTCTCTCCCGAAGACCAGCTGTTACTGGTGCTTCGGGTCGACAAAGAACTGGCGTGGAATGACGTCGCGCGGGTGTTGAGCGAGGAGGAGGAGCCTGGTCCGGAGCAGCTACAGCGGACGAGTGTGGTGTTGCGCAAACGCTTCTCCCGGGCGAAGACTCGACTTGCCGACGCGCTGCGGGCACGCCGAGCGCACGAGCGCTCCGAGGCCTGAGGCCGGGGCTACAGCGCGCGGTCTGCCATCGGACCGGGCTTTCGTCCATCGACAAGACGATGCGGCTACACGCCCGATGTGACCCTTGCATTGTGGCCTCCGAATGTCGTCTCTGACGCGGATTGTTCTGGGCAAATGGCTCCTCTATTGACGATGCGGCTTGGCGTGGATCTTCGCAGCCGCGGGAGGCGGGAGCGGCCGTTCGGTTGGC
Organism: Nannocystales bacterium; assembly: GCA_050633305.1. Taxonomy (GTDB): domain Bacteria; phylum Myxococcota_A; class Polyangia; order Nannocystales; family Nannocystaceae; genus CAJXVA01. The sequence continues at coordinate 105,979 of JBOEGF010000047.1, read as the reverse complement.
CCTGCGCAAACCTCGAAGAAAGGTCGGACGAATTTCGGGTCACACATTCTGATCCTCGCATCCCCAGATCGTGTTCTCCACACTCCTATTCGCATTCTTCTCGCAACTCTTCGTGTCCCCGGGGGCCGCGCCTTCACCCGGAGGCGGCCCCGCCCAACCAACGGCAACGCTCGATTGTGAGGTCTCCGCAACGTATCTCAACGATGGTGTGGTGCACTCGATCAGCGAGGATGGAACCGCCTTCCTCGGGACCGACGTCGAGGTGACGATGTCTGTGCATAACGTCGGCACGAATGCTGCCGAGGACGTCGTCAATACCTTTGCCATCCTGACCGGAGTTCGAGGTGTTTCGTATGTGGCTCCGTTTGACCAGACGCTCACCCTGCTTCCCGGTCAGTCCATCACGCAGACCCACACACTGTCGGCGGGGACGGTGGGCGGCGCGACAGGCACCGGCAAGGTGTCCGTTTTTGTCCACGCGGACTCGCCCAACGACTTCGCGCACGCGGGGGCCAGTGTTCCCCATCGGGAGTGCAGGCTGCACTTCTGGGTCGAAGAAGAACCTCGGTGATGGTCCGAGAGCGTCCCTTCGCCGCGGCCCGGATTCGTCGATGGGGGGCCCTCCCTCCGGGACAAGCCGGTTCCGCGTCTACGGCCGGGGCGCTCTCGTGTGTGGCCGCCGCATGATGCGAGTGGCCTCGTTCAGCGATGCAAGCCCGCCGCGACCGTCCGGATGGTCGCGGCGATCTGGCTGAGGGCGTCGTCGTCGATGCCCAGGTGGAACACCCATCGGACCTCGGCGTAGCGGTTGGGGTGACACAACACGCCAGCTTCGCGGAGGGGAGCACAGAGCGCTTCGGCAGGGAGGCCTTCGACCTCAGCAAGGACCATGTTCGTCGTGGACGCACGGACGCGGAGACCTTGGACGTCCTGGAGTGCTGCTGCCAGTGTGCTCGCGCGACGGTGGTCGTCGGCGAGTCGGTCGAGGTGGTGCTCCAGCCCGTAGAGGCCGGCAGCGGCCAAGATGCCCGACTGCCGCATGCTGCCGCCCATCCCGTGCCGCATCGCCCGCGCGCGGTCGATCCATGCTTGGTCTCCGGCGAGGAGCGAGCCCGCCGGGGCGCCCAGACCTTTGCTCATCGAGACGCTGACCGTGTCGCCCACCGCCGCCAGCTCCCGGAGCGAGGTCCCCGTTGCGATGTGGGCGTTCCATAGACGAGCACCGTCGAGGTGCACCGTGCGTCCGTGGGCGTGCGCCCAAGCCGCGACCTGCTGCAGACCTGCGCCGTCTCGGTCCAGCGGCCAAGGCACGCCGCCCGCGTCTCCGAGGGTGTTCTCCAGCCAAGCGGTCGCGACTGGAGGCCATCCGCAGCTCTCCTCTCGCACCAATGCCTCGAGCTGCGCCACGTCATACCCGGTGCGCCCGCCCAGTGGCATCAGCTGGACCCCGCCCAGCGCCGCGGCGGAAGCGTCCTCATGAATGCGGACGTGGGCCGTCTCGTGACAGGCGATCGTTTGGCCGGGTTGGGCGTGAAGCCGTACCGCGAGCTGGTTGCTCATCGTGCCGGAGGGCAAGAAGACTGCGTCGTCCCGACCGAGCGCGTCGGCGACGGTGCGCTCCAGGGCCGCGACGCTGGGGTCGTCCCCGTAGCAATCGTCGCCGACCGGCGCGCCGGCCATCGCGGCCCGCATCGCATCGGTCGGCTGGGTGACGGTGTCGCTGCGGAGATCGAACGTTCGGGCCACGAAGAGCCCGTACCCCACCGGCTACTCGAGCAGCAACTGGTTCGGTTCTGCCGGCGCCGGCATCGTCGGGGCGTGCCCGTCGTTCTCATCTTTTTTGGGCGGGGACGCCGGCGGCTTCGGGGCGGGTGCGCTCGGCGCTTGCCCGCGCTCGCCTCGGACCTTCTTTGCGATGCCCTCGATGAGGGTGTGCGGCAGGTGGGTGGGCCCGGCCTCGGTGCTGATCTGAATCTGGGTACTCACCCGTCCAGAGGGGTCCGTGGTCGAGAACGCTTCGAGCGCGCCACGGCCTCGGACCTCGCCCAGGGGAATTTCAAACACGATGTAGCCGGTGTCCGGGTCCCGATCGACGATCGCGTAGTCCCGATCGACGCGCAGGTACCGAATCGCCGCACCCCAGACCTGTTCGACGGGGTAGGGAAGCACGCGACTCTGAGAGAGTTTCGTGCCCGCGGGCTCGCCGCGGGAGGGAGTCGGGTGCGCCGCGACAGGGCCGGTTGCTGGGAGCAGCAGCAACGCGGCGCCCCACAGAGCGCAGTGCCAGGAGCGTGGGGTTCGCGCGAACATCGAGCCGACGCTAGCGAGGGGCTGGTCATTGCCCCAAAATTTCGGCAGATTGTCCGGGTTGGGATGTCCTCCGGGGTGGGGGTTCAGACCTACGAACGGAATCAATCGTGTTGCTCGCCCAAGACCGACTCGCCCCCCGCGGGCGTTGGAATCTTCCCGGCGGTGTGGCGCAAACCAGCCATGCCCGGCGGGGCGTCCAAGTTCACACCACGGACTTGGGAACATCGGCGGCTTCGGGCCGTGTGTAGAACGAGGAGGAGACCAGGACATGAACTCGGAAAACTCAGCGCTTATGGCGCTGTCAGAGCTCAAGAACCTCGAGGCGGATCGCGTCGCGCAGGTGCATGCAGACCATCAGTCGGAGATCGAAGCCAAGCGCCTCGCTCAAGAGGCTGCCGAGCGTCAGGCTCGGGAAATCGCCGAGCAGCAGGCTCGCGAAGAGGCCGAGCGTCTCGCCGCAGAGCAGGCCGCGCGTGAAGCTCGGGAGCGTGAAGAACGAATCCGCGTCGCCGAGGCCGAAGCGCGGAGCCGCGCAGAGCAAGAAGCTCGTCTGGCCGAGGAGCAGATGCGCATCGACGCGCAGATGAAGCTCGCGGAGCAGAAGTCGAAGCCGAAGTGGCCGTTGTTCGTCGTCCCGCTGCTCGTCCTGGGCCTCGGCGGACTCGGTTTCATGTACTACAGCGGCCAGAAAGAAGCCGCCGAGAAAGCTGCGGTTGCGGCGGCTGAGCGGGCGAAGATCGAGGAGCAGGCCGCGGCAGATCGCGCGAGCTTCCAGGCGACGCTGGAGCGACTCGAAAAAGAGCGCAAGAAGCAGGACGCGAAGCTGGCCGGCATCAACAAGCAGCTCAGCGAAACGAAGAGTGACGCCGAGCGTGCAAAGCTGCTCGCCGAGAAGCAGGCCCTCGAGGCGAAGATCGCCGCGACCGAGGAAGAGCAAGAGACCACCAAGAAGAAGACGGGCAAGAAGAAGTCCCGGGGTGGCGCCAAGTCGAAGGCTGCCAAGCCGAAGGCAGCCTCGGACGATCCGGCTCCGGTCACCAAAGTCCGCAAGAAGAAGATCAACCTCGGCAGCGGGGACGACCCGCTCGACGGGCTCTAGGCCCCGGCCCGTCCTCCGCGCCTTCACCCGTCTTCAGTGGTGGGCGTTGCGGTCAGGCTCCACCAAGCGGCGGTTTTCGACATTGAGTCGGGGCCGTCGCTTTTCGTTGCCACCTCGATCTACGCGTGGTAGACACTGCGCCCACCATCGGCCTGGTGGCCAAGTGGTAAGGCAGAGCTCTGCAAAAGCTCCATTCGCCGGTTCGAATCCGGCCCAGGCCTCCAACGAACGAAATCAAAGAAGCCGTCTCCGAAACGTCGGAGGCGGCTTCTTCATGTGCCGGTATCGGACCCGGCCCGGCGAGGCGCTCAGGCCCCACCGAGATCTCGCCGGCTCAGGGCTGCTGCGAGAGCTGCGCGGGCAGGGGGACTCGCGCTGCTCGAGGCGGGCCTCCCCACCGGAGGTATCGCTGCGCCATGTCGAACTCGAAGAACCCCATCATCTGGCTGTCGACGACCTTGCTCATGAGGTCCGCCCCGCCTTTGGCGTTGCCCGAACCCCAGCGCTGCAGCCCCTCGTAGAAGTAGGCCTCGGCCCGCTCACCGCGGTTGGCGGCCGCCTCGAGCAGCGCCTCAAACCCGATCGTGCCGCGCGCGTGACTAGAGAGGGCTTCGCCCCACTTGGTTCCCGCGTACTCGGCGAGAAATGCGTCGGCTTCGCTCGGGCTGCCTTGTCCCTGCCGGAGGGCGAGCTCGCGGACCCACAGGCTGAAGTACAGCTTGAGGTTGTCTGAAAGGGAGCCCTGGGCCATGGCGCGCCGGAAGACCTCGGTCGCCTCCTCGTAGTAGCCGTGCGCGACCATCAGCCGCAGCGGGTCGGCATACACCTTGACCCCACCGGGGTTCAGCTCGGCTGCCTTGCGAAAGTCGGTCATCGCGGCTCGAAGATCGCCGAGCGTGAACAGGAGCTTTCCCCGTTCGACGTATCGTTCGGACCGCGCGCGGGGACTGGCAGCGGCGCGAGCCAGCAGGTCGTTGTTGTGGCGTAGCGCCACCCGTACGTGCTTGGTCGCGGCCGCGCCGTCGCCGTCGCGGAGTTCGATCTCTCCGAGCTGTTGGCGAGCACGCGCTTCCCAGAGCAGCTGAGAGAGCTCGTCGGCGTAGGGGAGGTCTTCGAGGTCCTTGTAGTGGCTGCGGGCGGCGGTCAGCTCATCGCGCTTGAGGGCGATCGTGCCCAGCAGGTCGAGGGACGACGGTGCAGGCTCGATGGCGATGCCGCGTTGGAGGAGCTTGGTGGCCTCGGCGACATCACCGCTTTGGTACAGGCCCTCGGCGACTGTGTAGAAAGCCTCCGGGAGTCCGGGCTGCACGGGCCGGTCCTGCCACAGCTCGGTCGCACGGGCGTGCATCGCCTCGACGTCGGTCAACATGCCCAACGCGCGCTGGGGGTCGCGGTCTGCCTGGTCGGCGAGGACATCCTGCTGAAGCTGGGCAAGGGCCTGCCAGGCGTCGAAGACGTCCTCTTTGCGGTCGATCGACCAGCGTAGGTGCACGACGGCGGCTTCCCGCAGGCCGGCATTCGACAGCGCACGCGCCCGCATCAGATGGGCGTAGGCATCCTCGGGGTGAGCGCGGACGGCCCGCCGGGAGAGGTTGTCCACGATGCCCCAGCCCTGGGTGACGTAGGGGTCGTTGGGGTCAGCCTCCGGCTCCGGGGCGAACTGGTCGGCGAGCGTGAGAAGGGGGGCGGCGGAGCGGCGGGTCTGCAACGCTTCTTGCGTCATCTCTCCGAGCGTCGCGACCGGGACCTCGACATCGACATGTTCCAGGCTGGCGACCGCGTGTTCGAGGTCGTCCGCGCGCAGGTGGAGGCGGAGCAGGAGGTAGCCTGTGATCTGCTGCCGACGCATCGCCACCGTGCTGGAGACGGTGCGACTGTCGCCGGTGGACTTGGCGACCTCGTATCGCGCGACGTAGAGCGCCTCGAGCTGCTTGACCACGAACGGGGAGGGAAATAGGGAGGAAACCTGCTCGAGGGTGCGCTCCAGACTCTCTTCGCGCAGAAGCGGGTCGGCGGCATAGGGGCCGTTGTCGACGAGCCAGCGCTCGATGAGCCTCCAGTTCTCGGTGGCGTCCTTGCGCATGGCGGGATCGCCGAAATGCTCCGCGACCGCCAGGCACAGCAATGCCGGTTCTTCGGCGCTGCGTTTTGCGACGAGGCTGTACACAGCGTCCGCGCGGCGCGCCAGCCCCGGTTTCGGACCCGAGGCCCGCAGCTCGACCGGGGTGAACAGCGACACTGTGTACTGCAGCGCGCTCATGGCTTCCTCGGTGTCCTTCGCCTCGATCGCTTGATCGAGATACTCGAAGAGGAACGGTAGAAGCACGCCGCGGTAGTCCGCCCGCCGAGGTGTCCCTTCGGGGACGAGCACGTAGGCGTTGTAGGCGTTTTGGAAATCGTCGAGGCTGGCGACCGACTCAGGCGGTGCAGGTCGCTCTGACCCGGTGGTCGCAGAGGTTTTGCATGCGGCCGGCGCCATCGAGAGCAGCGGGATCAGCAGGGCGAGCGCGGGCCTTCGAAGCACCGTTGCAGTGTATCAAGCCAGGGCGTCCGCGCCCGCGTGTCGTCATTCCAGCACCCTGGGTGCTTCTCCCCAGCTCAGGGTCAGGGTCAGGACGTGAAGCTGGCCGAAGTAGCGGGCCGCGTTGGTGGGCCGTGCGCGCCCATCCAAGAACGCGTCTGCGCCCTGCGCGTTGAGGTCTCCGCCCGAAGCGGCAAAATCGGTTGCGGCGGTGGGGTCGAGCGCGGCTCGGTCCGCGGTCACATTGCGCGGCATCAGGAGGTCGAACGCGTAGCCCGGGGAGAGCAGGACATTGTTGGAGCCGACGCGAATGCGGGCTCCGCCACCGAGACCCGCCCGCCACCCTTCGCCGTTGGCTGCGGTTTGAGCACCGCGCCGAACGGAGGGAGAAGACACCGCCGACTGCATCAGCAGTGCGATGTTCGAGCGCACCCGGTACGAGGCGTGCAGCTCCAACCCATAAAGGTCTTGGGCTCCGCGGTAGCGGACAAACTCAGGGGGAACGAAGCTGTTGCGGTCCAGCCCGACCAGGCGCAGGGTTTGGCCATCGCGGCCTCCGCAGGAACCGGGGCGGACTCCGCCGGGACACAGGTCCATCCAGTAGAGATTGGTATCCAGACGCCAAAGCCGGGAACGACCCAGGACGAAGGATGCTCCCAGTGCAACCTCTTGGGGGAGGCGTTCACGGAGACTCGCGCGCACGGGATCCGCGACCGAGCACGGCGGCACAACGTCCTGTCCGGCGCCGTTGGCGAGCTCGACCGAGGGCCGGCAGACCAAGCTGACCCCATCGAGTGCGATCTCGCCGGAACGACGCAAGGGGAACGTGCGGTAGCGGGCCCCGAGTGTGAGCGTGTCGTTCCGAAGCTGAATCGCAAACCCGACGGTCACCGCGGCGTCGAGTCCAGGCACCCCACCGGTTCGCGGGATCCAACGGTTCCACCCCTTGAAGCCGACCCGCTCCGCGCAGATTGGGTCTTCTTTGTCCTCGCATCGCGCGGTGGTGATCTCCTCGGGCGCCGGGGTCAATTCCGTGTCGTTGTCGAACGCGAACCGTTCCCGTAGACGGGGAAGGTGCACAGCGACCCCGAAGTTCAGCGCGCCTCGGGTGAATGCGAGGGCGAGGGAGATGTCCTGGCGGACCCGCGCTGCGCCCCCATCGGGTGGGCAGGTCGACAGTCCGAGCGAGGCGCACCGCTCGGGGTCCGGCGCGAGTTGGAAGCGGAGCGGATCGGCGCTGGCGATGCGGAAGCGCGTGCCGAGATCGTAGACCCCGACCCCGAGTGCGATCGGATCGAAGAACACGCTGGCGCCGACGAAGTATCCGGCCGCCGGGTTTGCTACCGAGACGGGGGCCTCGAGGCTGCCGTTGGGGGCTCCGGTGCTCGCGTCGATCCCGTAGCGCCGGGTCCGTAGCTGCTCGAACCCGATGTTTCCGCTCAGCTGTACGGCTGTTCCGCCAAGTGCCCCGAGCATCGCCGGGTTGTGATGGATCGCGGTGACTGCGCGGGTCGCGGGTCCTTGTGCCTCCACGCCCCCAAGACGGATCGCTTGCCCAGGTGCAGCTTCGGCACCCGTCGCTGGGCCCCACGCGGCAAGGCCGGCCACGAGGGCACAGCCGCGCGCGGTCCAGCGGCGCAGCGATCGGTGGGGGAGCGCGGTAGCCATCGGTCGGCCGCGGGAGCATAGCCCCATCGGTGCTCGGATGGGTCGAGCGCCTGTCCGCGGACGGCTCGACGTCCCAGCAGTGTGACGCCTACCTGAATCCTCACGCAGTTGACCCGAGCGCGAGCAAGAACCTAGGATGGGCAGGGGTCGCGCTGTCGGCCCTATGTTCGAGACCCACCATGGGAAAATCGCTGCGGGAGTTTCAGTGTAGGGACGACGTGTGGGCTCGCGTCGAGGCGCTTGCCCAGCGACGCGGCATGTCCACCGATGACGTGGTGCAGGCCGCTCTCGTGCAGTTGTTCAGCCGGAAGAAGACGACGGAGTCTCCGTCGGCCGCACCTCCGGCTCCCACCCGTCCCAAGCCTCCTCAACCGCGGCCATCGGGCGGCGCCGGGGCCAACGGGGCTCGGCCACGACCGCCTGCTGGTCTCCCGCCACCGGGAGGCCGCCCCGCCGCACCGAGACGCCCACCCCCGGCGACACCCGCTGCCGCGCCAGCGCGACCGCTGTACCTGTACTACGACGGTCAAGTGTACGAGGTCGACCAAGACCAGTTCGTCATCGGCCGCGGCTCCAAGTACTCCGACCTGCCCATAAAAGACGCAAACATTTCGCGTCGCCACTGCGCCGTCGTTCGTCGAAACGGCCAGTACTACATCAAGGACCTCGAGAGCACGAACGGGGTCGAGTTCCACGGTCAGCGCGTGGACAATCACTTGATTCAAGAGGGCACGTCCTACCGCCTGTGTGACCACGAGATCCGCTTCTCGTTCATCCCGCCCTCGTAGGCTTCGGCCGAAACCCGGGCCGACCGGGCGCGGGCGAGCACGATCACGGGGGTGATCACGATCAGAGGATGCGTTGCCAAGGCCCCCTCGGGTGGGCCAACCTGCGTCCACCGTGGGCACCTCGACCAACCCGTCCCAAGCAGAGGCTTGGGCGACGTTGCACGCCTCGCTCCGCAACGCGATGGTGGACGGCTTCGCTGGCATTGCCGAGCCGGGCCTCGCGGAACGCGTCCTGTCCCAAGCAGACAGTTGGATCGGAACGCTCCCCGACGTGCCGACTGAGATCCGTCGCTGGAGGGCGCGCCTGGATGGCTTCGAACGCCTCGGCCGACAAGACCGCTCGGTCCTCGTCGCGCGTGGCATGAGGCTCGGCGCTGCATCCCGTCCCCCTCCCGAGGTCGCCCCCAAGCCGCGGCGACAAAAAACATCGGAACCGGAGGCCAAGGTGACACGGACCCGCGGACGCAAGCCGCGCGGAGCGTCGTCACCAAAGACGACGACGAAGTCGAAAACGAAGACAAAGTCGGAGGCTCCGGCCGAGGCTCCGTCGCTCGACCCGGTGTTTCCTCGCATCGATTCGCTGTCGGGTGTCGGTCCGGCCACTGCAAAGAAGCTCGAGGCGCGCGGCTTGGAGTCGGTGGTCGACCTCGCCTACGTGTTGCCCTCCGGCTACGACGATCGCCGCCACCGAAAGCCGGTCGATTCGATCGAAGACGGCGAGGTCGCGGTGATCGAAGGCGAGGTGGGTAGCATCCGTCAGGGGTTCGCGCGCGGTCGGTTCCTAGCCTCCGTCGAGATCCGTGTGATGGACGACGACGGGACGGAGCACACCGTCCTCGCGCGTTGGTTCCATCGGATGGGGGGCCTGGAGAAGTGGGCCGGCGGCACTGTTCTCGCCGTTGGCCCAGCGCGTTGGTACAAGGGCCAGCTTTCGCTCGCGCATCCCGAGCTGCGCGACCCCAGCGATCCCGGACCCGCCATTGGCGTGCGGTACCCGAGCGTGGAAGGCGTGGCGCCACGGACGTTGGCCAAAGTCGTGCGAGCGGCGGTCAAAGGGTTGGGCGATGTGCCCGGGTTCGTCGACGCACTCCCAGCCGACATCGCCTCCGAAGCGGGGTTGCCCGGGCAACTCGACGCGCTGCGTCAGCTCCACCTTCCGGACGACGATGCCGATGAAGAGGTTGTCGACGCCCTGGTGCGAGGAGCCTCCGAAGCGCACCGCCGCCTCGCGTTCGACGAGTTCTTCTTCTTTCAGCTGGCGCTGCTCCGCGAGAGGGCCCAGCACAGATCGCTCGCGGCGTCCTTGACCCTGCTCGAGGGCTCGCTGGATCCCGAGATGGTCCGTGCGGCGCTGCCCTTCGAACCAACTGGCGCACAGTGGCGGGTCTTGGACGAGTTGGTCGCGGACATGGCCTCGGGCCAGCCCATGATGCGGTTGCTTCAAGGGGACGTGGGGTCGGGCAAGACCGCGGTCGCGTTTTGCCTGGCGATGGCCGCCGCAACGCGGGGGTCTCAAACCGCGTTGATGGCTCCGACCGAGGTCCTGGCGGACCAACACCTGCGCACGTTGAGGCCATGGTGCGAGGCTGCAGGTCTACGGATCGACAAGCTTACCGGGTCCACGCCGCGAGCCGAACGAACGAGCAAGATGGCGTTGCTGGCCAGCGGCAAGATCGACCTGCTGGTCGGGACGCACGCGTTGTTGACCGACGATGTGCACTTCTCCGATCTGGGCCTGGTCGTCGTGGACGAGCAGCACCGCTTCGGGGTCGAACAGCGCGCAATCCTGAGGCACAAAGGCGATCAGCCACACTTGCTCGTCATGACCGCGACACCCATCCCTCGGACGATGGCGTTGTGCGCCTACGGTCAGCTGGATGTCTCGGTGATCGATGAGATGCCGCCGGGACGAGAGCCGACGCTCACGAAGCTCTACACCGGGAAACGCGGGCTGGGAGCGCTGCGCCGCGCGGTGGCCAAGGCGGTCGGCCAGGACCGTCAGGTGTTCGTGGTGTGTCCGTTGGTCGAGGCCAGTGACGCGCTCGAGGCGACGGACGTGGAGGCCACCGCGGCTGAGCTGCGCAGCCAGATCCCACAGACCGAGATCGTCGTGGTGCACGGGCGCATGTCGTCCAAAGACAAAGAATCGGTGATGTCTCGGTTTCGAGAAGGGGACGCGCGGGTTCTGGTGGCGACGACCGTCATCGAAGTGGGCGTCGATGTCCCAGCCGCTACCGTCATGGCGATCGAGCATGCCGAACGGTTCGGGCTGGCCCAACTTCACCAGCTGCGTGGACGGGTGGGGCGGGGCGGCGGAAAGTCGTTCTGCTTGTTGCACGCCTCGGGCGGCCCACAGTCGGACGCCGCGAAACGCATCGGCGTCCTCACCGAGACCGGGGATGGCTTCGCGGTCGCCGAGCGGGATCTCGAGTTCCGCGGCCCCGGCGAGGTGTTCGGGACTCGCCAGGCGGGGGCGCCGCGTCTGCGGTTCACCGGATTTGCCGGCGAGGGGACCAAGCTGCTCGTCGCCGCACGCGAGGCCGCCGGGGGCCTCTTGGAGCGGGATCCTGGCCTCTCAGCGCATCCAGAGGTGGTGCGTGAACTCGCCCGGAGGGGCGGCGACGCCGTTGCACGGGCCGCCGACGCTGGATAGCGCTACTGTGGAGAGCATCCGATGAGTCGAGTGCTGTGTCAGTGCCTCAACGTGACCGAGGCCGAGATCAAACGGGCCATCCGGGCGGGGGCGCATACGGTCGATGAGATCGGCGAGCGCTGCGAAGCTGGGACAGGCTGCGGAAGCTGTCGTGGGGGCATCGAGGTTCTGCTCGAGGAGTGGCTGCGTGCCCAGGCTCGCAAGCCACTGCCCGCCGCCCTTCTCGATCAGCTGCGGCTGTTCGGCAGTGGGTCCGACGGATGACTTTTTCTGCAACACAGCCGGACTGTGGCCGACCCCAAGCGGGGTAGCCTGCTCGCGCACACGATGCTCGTACTGCAGAAATACGGAGGGTCCTCGGTTGCAGACCTCGATCGGATCCGGGCATGCGCCGATCGGTGCGTGGCGACGGCTCGTGCCCATCAGGGGTTGGTCGTCGTCGTCTCCGCCATGAAGGGGGAGACCAATCGGCTCATCGCGATGGCGAACGCCTTGGTGCAAGACTCGTCCAACGTCTCCGCAGATCCGGGCCGAGGAGACTACGTGACGGCGGCACGCCGGTCCCCCGAGCACGATCGGGAACTCGACCAGCTCGTCGCCACCGGGGAGAAGGTCTCCGCGGCGTTGTTGGCGATGGCGATCTCGGCTCGCGGCGGTCGAGCCGTGTCCCTGGCGGGGCATCAGCTCGGCATGCACACCGACCGCAGCTTCACGCGCGCCAAGATCACCGACATTTCCGAGCAGCGGATTCGGGCTGAGCTCGCGCAGGGCCGGGTGGTCGTGTGTGCTGGGTTCCAAGGCATCGACGACCGCGGAGACATCACGACGCTGGGGCGCGGAGGCTCGGACACCTCTGCAGTCGCGCTGGCCGCGGCGCTGAAGGCCGATGTCTGCGAAATCCTCACCGATGTCGACGGTGTGTACACGACCGACCCGCGCATTGTGCCCCGGGCACAGAAGGTCCACGCGATGAGCTACGACGAGATGCTCGAGCTCGCCTCGCTCGGCGCCAAGGTGCTTCAGATTCGCTCGGTCGCCTTCGCCAAGAAGTACGGCGTGCGTGTGCACGTCCGTTCGAGCCTCCACGACGGCCCGGGCACGATGATCGTCGCTCCCGAAGAAGTCGCCCGCATCCGCACACAGAGAGCAGACCCTGCCATGGAAGCCATCGAAGTCAGCGGCGTCGCACTGCAACGCGACGAGGCCAAGGTCACTCTGGTCGGCGTGCCCGACATCCCCGGGGTCATCGCCGAGGTGTTTGGGGCTTTGGGTGCCGCGGGGGTGTCGGTCGACATGATCCTGCAGAACGCGAGCCGCAACGATCGGACGGACATCACGTTCACCGTCGGCAACGCGGACCTCGAAGCCGCGAGCGAGGTGCTCGAACGCCTGCGTCCCGGAGACGAGTCGCTCACGTTGGAAACCGACCGGAGCATCGCCAAGATCTCGGTCGTGGGTCTTGGACTGCGCTCGCATGCCGAGGTTGCGGCGCGGGTGTTCTCGGTCCTGGCCACCGAAAACATCAACGTGCAGATGGTCAGCAACTCCGAGCTGAAGATGTCGGTCGTCGTCCAAGAACGGTACGGAGAGCTCGCGCTCCGAAGCCTCCATTCGGCGTTCGGGCTCGATGCCCCAACCTAGATGGTTTCCGTGGGTTGTCGCGGTCCTCGGGGCCGTGGGGATCGCGTGGAGTCTCAACCCAGCGCCGCGTCAGGACGCAAGCTCGGCGGTCTGCGAGTCCGTCGCCTCGGCTCACGGGCGTTTGGTCTGCGCCGGGGAACGGACGTTCGAAGACGCCTGTGGTCAGGGGCACCGGCTGCGGGCCGGGGATGCGCTCCACGGGTGTGAGGTCGGGCGGATGGCCGCCGAGGATCTTGCCGCGCTCGGCATCGAGGTCGATCCCAATCAGGCCGATGCCGACGAGCTGCAGAGCCTGCCGGGGATCGGCCCGGTCCTCGCGACACGCATCGTCCAAGGGCGTCCATACCCCGACGCCGAGGCGTTGCTCGAGGTGAAGGGGGTCGGTCCGCGAACCCTGGCTCGAATCAAGCCCCGGCTCAGTCTGCCGGACCGCGAGCCATGAGAGCTTCGATCGCCTCGGGGGTCTTGGGGGATGCCGCGGTCAGAACCTCGGGATCGCCGTCGGTGACCAGCACATCGTCCTCGATGCGGATCCCGGTGCCGCGCAATTCTTGCGGTGCCCGGTCGTCGTCGGCGGACACGTACAACCCCGGCTCAACGGTCAACACGTAGCCTGGCTGAAGCGGGCGGGGCGTTCCCTCGACGGAGTAGTACCCCGCATCGTGGACGTCGACCCCCAGCCAGTGGCTGGTGCGGTGCATGTAGTAGCGCTTGTAGTCCTCGGACTCGAGCAGAGCGTCTACGGGTCCCTCACACAGTTTGAGGTCGATCAAGCCCTGGCACAGGACGCGCAGACACGTCTTGTGGATGGTCTCGATGGTCTGCCCGACCCGGGTTCCCGCGATGCCCGCCATGTTGGCTTCGAGGCACACGGCGTACAGGTCCCGTTGGGCTGGGCTGAACGTTCCGCCCACGGGGAAGGTTCGGGTGAGGTCGCCGCTGTGGAGGTCGAACTCGGCGCCTGCGTCGATCAGCAGGAGCTCACCGTCGGACAGCGGGCCGTCGTTGTCGACGTAGTGAAGGATGGTCGCGTTCGCGCCCGAGCCGACGATGCTGCCGTAGCCGGGCCCGGAGGCACCGCGGCGCCGAAACTCGTACTCGATCCGAGCTTCGACCTCGAACTCGTGCATGCCGGGCCGCACGCTGCGCTGCGCTGCCTCGTGCCCGGCGACGGTGATGTCGATCGCGCGGCGTAGGGAGGCGAGGCTCGCCGTATCCTTGCGGATCCGGTCCTCACCCACGGTGACGCGGGCGTCGGTGAAGCCTTCGGGCGGCATCGCACCCGTCCGGTTTCGGCGCTGGAGCACGGTACGAGCCTTGAGCACGCGGCGTTGAAGGGCGGCATCTTCGAGGGGGAGGTGGACGCGCCGGACGCCGTCGAGAAGCGCGGGAAGCTCGCTCGCCAGCTCCGGTTGAGCGAAGGCCGCGTCTGCGCCAAATCGTTCGGAGGCCAGTTCGGGGCCCACGCGGCGGCCGGACCAGACCTCGGCGTCGGCGTCCTTGGGTCGGACGAACATGGTGAACTCCGGTTCATGTCCTGGACGCAGCACCAGGACGGCGCCGGGATCGGCCATGCCGGTCAGATAGTAGAAGTCCGAGTCCGGCCGGAACCGGAACTCGGTGTCGTTGGAGCGGGTGTGGACGGCCCCGCCAGAGAGGATCAGCGCCTCGTCCGGCCCCAGCATCGACGCGACTCGGGCGCGCCGCTGCGCACAAGCATCCGCGCTGGGTCGGGGTTGGTCACCACAGGCAGCGCCAGAGCGGGCCGAAGACACACGCATCGGCGCGCAGAGTAGCACTGCCATCGTGGGACGCTGCGGCCCATACCCGAGCTACGGTGCGGGCGCATCGGCGACGATGGCTGCCGTATGACGCTCGACGACTCGCCCTACGTGCTGCGCGATACGCCTCGCTTCGTGCTCCCGTTGGCGGGGCCGCTGGGCGCCGCGCTGCTCGGTGCAATCGCCGTGCTATCGCTCGCCTGAGAGGGGGCCCGCAGGGGGCGCGCAACGGTTTGCGCGCGGTCAGTCTCACAGGCGCTCCGGCTTGCGTGGAGCACCCTGCTGCGGGACGCTCCCGGTGCATGTCTGCCCGCCAGCTGACGAGTCGGCTCATCCTCGAAGTTCAAAAAGCCGTGTCTGCATTCTCGCCGCGCCGCGAGAACACCGACCGGGAACAACTCGCCTCTTTGGCCAGAGACGTGCTCGCCTCGGTCGACGTTCGCGACCTCAAGCGGGTCTCGCCCGACACGCTGGTCGTGGAACTCGAGGACATGCTCGCCTTGATGCGAGACCGCAAGCGTGCGGAGATCAAAGTCGAGATTCGTCATGACGTCGAGCGCGACCTGCTTGTCGTCGAGTCGTGTCTCGACGACCAGCCGTTCTTGGTGTCGACCCTTCGCGCGGCATTGGCCAACGAGCAGTACGAGATCAAGAGCTTCCTCAACGCGATCATTCGCGTCCGCCGTGACCCCGCCGGACGAATGCTCTCGATCGGTGCAGGCCAGGCCGAGTCCCTCATGCGGGCCGAGGTCAGCATGCGCGCGTCGGCTGGGAACGAAGCCGGTTCCGCGATTCCTGCTGGCGTGGTCGAGCGCATCGAGAAGCGGCTGCGGTTGGCCCAAGCGATGGTCGAGGATTTCGGCGCGATGGGGGAACGCATCGCGTCCGTCGCCGACGGCTACTTCGCCGCGGCCTCGGCCGAGCGTGGTGAGGTCTCGACGTCCCTGCGAGAAGCCGAAGAACTGCTCCGCTGGCTGTGCGAGGAGAGCTTCGTGTTGCTCGCGGTCGAGGAGTACGACGCCAAGGGCAACCGCGCCGTGGCCCTGGGAACCAGCCGCATCCACCAGCCGGAGCGGGACGCCGAACTCGTCGCGGCCGCGGCCAAAGGGGAGGGGCGACACGTCCGCTACCTGCGATCTGGCGTCGAGTCGCCGGTGCACCGTGCTGGCAAGCTCGGCCACTTCCTCGTGACGACGTTCGCCGAGGACGGTACGCCGGGGGGCTGCATCATCATCGACGGCCTCTTCACCTACAAAGCGCTGCATACCCCGCCCGAGCAGATCCCCGTGATCCGCCGTTCGTTGCAAGACTTGCTGACCGACGGAAAGGTCTCCGAGCACAGCAACCGCGGGAAGAACATCACGAACGCGTTCAACTCGCTGCCGCTGGAGTACCTGCTGATGCAGGACCGGGAGAGCATCTGGGAGCTCACCGACCAGATCCTGCGGGCCGAGGCCGAAGGGGGCTCCGATGTTCACATCCGCATCGGTGATCAGGCTCGGTTTGCGTTTGTGGTCGTCGCGCTACCCCGTTGGCAGTTCAGCGAAGAACTCCGTCGCGAGGTCCAGTCGATCCTGCTCGAGGACCTCACGGGGACGTACGCCGACTACGGCGTCTACATCGACCGGTACGACAACGCGGTCATCCACTACTACGTCACCGGCGTGGGTGCGCTGCGCGAGGTGGACACGGAGGAGCTGCGGATCAAGATCCTCGCGCACGCGCGTTCGTGGAGCGACCGGCTGGGCGAAGCGGCGGACGCGGTCGACGAGACTCGCAAGGATGAGCTCATCGACACGTACACCGATGCGTTCAACGACGAGCACAAGCGGCGTTGCAGCGTGCGGCGCATCGAAGGCGACATCCGCTGCCTCGAGCGTCTGCGCTCGGGCGACCTCGACATCGACTGCGACCTGTACAGCTCTGAGTTCGGGGAACACCCCGGCAGCCTGAACCTGCGGATCTTCTCGCGTGAAGCTCTCAATCTCAGCCGCGAGCTTCCGGTCATCACCAACTTTGGCTTCGAGGTCGTCGACGAATACAGCCGCGACATCAACATCGCTCGGCTGCCGACGATCGACATGGACAACTTCCGGTTCGACATTCGGCCCGACCGGATCGGCCAGATCATGGGGCGGCGGCACAACATCGTCTCCGCGCTTCGCGACGTGTTCGCAGGGCGTGCTGGAGACGACGACCTCAACCGCTTGGTGGTGGTCAGCGACCTGGGCGCTCGCGATGTCGAGATCCTTCGCGCCTTCGTGGCCTACCTGCACCAGCTGCAGGTCCCGTTCGGTCCGGACGTGATCCGGCAGGTGTTGGTCGATCACCCTTCGGTCGCGCAAGCGCTCGTCGGATGGCTCGCCGCACGCTTCGATCCCCGCGCGCAGTCGACCGACACCCGCGACGCCTCCGAGTCCGCGCTGTCGGCCGAGCTTCGGCAAGTCACCGACTACACCGCGGACCGAGTGCTCGCGAACGTTGCCGAGGTGGTGCGAGCGGTTCGCCGGACCAACGCGTGGGTTGCTGAGCAGGGCAAAGCGCTCGCGTTCAAGATCGCTGCCGAAACCCTCAGCTTCGGTCGTGACCCCAAGCCGTTCCGCGAGATCTGGGTCTATCACCCCGACTTCGAGGGCGTGCACCTCCGCGGTGGCCGGGTGGCGCGTGGTGGTCTGCGGTTCAGCGACCGTCCCGAGGACTTCCGGACCGAGATTCACGGCCTGATGGCCACACAGATGGTCAAGAACGTCCTGATCGTGCCCATGGGGGCCAAGGGCGGGTTCGTCCTGCGCAACCCACCCGCAGGGCGCGACGCACTTCGGGCTGCGGGCGATGCGTTCTACAAGCGCTTCATCGGGGCGCTGCTGTCGGTGACCGACAACGTCGTCGATGGCGTCGCCAAACACCCCGAGGGCATCATCCCGTTCCTCGAAGGCGAGGATCCGTACCTCGTGGTGGCGGCCGACAAAGGCACGGCCCACCTCTCCGACACCGCGAACGCAATCAGTGCCGACCAGGGCTTTTGGCTGGACGATGCGTTCGCCTCGGGCGGATCCAATGGGTACGACCACAAGAAGACCGGGATCACCGCCCGCGGCGCGTGGGAGGTCTCGAAGCGGAGCTTCCGTGAGCTTGGCATCGACCCCGAAGCGGACGTCATCACCGCGGTGGGGGTGGGGGACATGAGTGGGGATGTGTTTGGCAACGGCTTGCTTCGTAGCAAGACGATCAAACTCGTCGGTGCCTTCAACCACATGCACGTCTTCATCGACCCGGATCCCGATCCCGCGAAGAGCTACGAAGAGCGGCTTCGTCTGTTCGAGATGGGGCGGTCCAGCTGGGAGGACTACAGCAAAGCGCTGCTCTCCAAGGGCGGGGGCGTCTTCCTGCGCAAGGCGAAAGAACTCGACCTGAGCCCGGAGGCCCGAGAACTGCTCGGGTTCGGTCCCGACGAGGTCGTCAACGGCGACAAAGCCATCAGCGCAATCCTGAAGCTCGAGGTGGACCTGCTGTGGATGGGCGGTATCGGGACGTACGCCAAGGCCAAGGACGAGAGCCAAGTCGAGGCCGGGGACAAAGCCAACGACTCGGTCCGAGTCAACGCCAACGAACTGCAGTGTCGGGTGCTCGGAGAGGGCGCCAACCTGGCGATCACAGACCGGGGCCGGGTCGAGTTCGCGAAGCGTGGTGGCCAGAACTACAACGCCTTCCTCGACAACTCCGGCGGCGTCGACACCTCCGACCACGAGGTGAACATCAAGATTCTGTTCGCGCCGCTTCTGAAGTCCGGCGACGTCTCCCGGGATGCGCGGAACACCTTGCTGGAGGACTGCGAGGACGAGGTCGTGGAGATGGTGTTGGAGAACAACCGTTCTCAGAGCCGAATGGTCTCCTTCGATGTCGAGCGCAGCCGCAAAGATGTGTTCCGCTACTCGCGTGCGTTGCGATTCCTCGCCGACGCCGTCCCGTTCAACCCAGACATGTTCGCGATGCCCGGGGATGAGGAACTGCAGAGCCGCTCACGCCGCGGCCAAGGGCTGATCAAACACGAGGCCGCGGTTCTGTGCGCACACGCAAAGATGCTGGCGTACCGGGAGCTCCTCGAGGATGAACCGCTCCCCGATGGACTCGTGCGCCGGATGGTGCGGGACTACTTCCCGCAGCGCGTACTCGAACTCGCCGGGACGGATGCGGTCGAGAACCACCTCCTGCGGCGCGAGATCGGGACCACGATGCTGGTCAACAACATCGTGGACAACGCGGGCGGGAGCATGCTCGGCGAGGTCGCACTGGCGACCGGGAGCTCGACCCGCGACATCGCGCTTTCGTACATGCACGCGGCGGCGGCATGCGAGTGGGACGAGTTGTGCACCGAGCTGTACGCGACCGAGACGTCGAAGACGCAGACCGCGGTGTACCGGTGCATGACGCTGGCCCAGACGTGGCTCGAAGATGCGACGTACTACTTGCTCGATCAGATGCCGCTTCCGGCGATGAACGACGACGCCGCGAAAAAGACGTTCGCGCTGTTGTCCCACGTCGACGACGTCCTGCCGACGGGCTCCAAGCGTCGCACCAAGGGACGAACGGCCCGGCTCGTCGAGGCAGGGGTGCCGAAGTCCCTCGCGCACCGTCTGGTTCGGTTGCGGTACCTGACGCCCGTGCTCGATGCGGTTCGGCTCGCGATGCTTTTGGGGCGCACCCCTGAGGAGTGGCTCGCGTTGCGGCTGAAGGTCACCGACGTGATGGGCTTCCTGTATCTCAACCAGGCCATCGATCACATGGAGATCGCCACGCCTTGGGACGGACCCGCCGTCAACGCGCTCCGTCGACAGCTCAACTTCCACCTGCACAAACTCGTGCGTCTGGTCGACGGTGACGACGTCGCGGGCATGGTCGAGAAGTATGGACTCGGCGACTTCAACCAGCGGGTTCGCGAAGAGGTCGATACCGGGGTGACGATCTCGGGCCTGGTGATGCTCGATGACTGGCTCCGTCGTGTTCTGCCGCCGCTGACGACCATCGAGAAGGCCTGACCCGTTTCGACATCCGCGGTTCGCTGCTGCACCGCTGCGTCCTGTGCTTGGACCGGCGGTGGGGCTGCGTATCATCCCCGGCGGGCGACCGTTCGGGGGCGGTCTTGCGCGGGGCGTTGTGGATGGGCTCGAAGATGCGTCTCCTACCGCAGCCTCACGCCCTGAGGGAAGCGAGGCTCGTCGCGATGACCGAGCGGGCTGGGGCGCGCGTGCGGGTCTCGAAGCTTCCCGAGGTCGCCATCGCGGCGCGACGGACCGAGCGCTGATCCGCCGTGAGGCCCGCGCGGCGAGTCCGGCACGAGCACGCTAGGGGCGCGCGAATGTGTCCGCGATGACGCGCCAATAGAGGTCGTGCTCTGCAACGAGGACTCGGGCACCGAGGGTCTCGGGCGTGTCGTCGGGGAGCACAGGCACCGGCCGAAAACCCAGCGTCGCGCCTTCGTCGTACTCCGCGGTGACGCGGTGGACCGTGGGCCCGGACTCCGCCCGCCCGGCAGTGAGCACCGCGGCGTGGACGTGCTGTCCGAACATGCCGCGCCCACCGAACTCGGGGAGGGGGCCGGGGTGGATGTTCACGGCCCGGCCCTCGTAGGCCGCCACGACCTCGGGCGCGAGCTTCTTCATGTAGCCGGCGAGGACAAGGACGTCGGTACGCGCGGACGCCAGCGCCTCGAGCAGCGCATCTCCCTCATGGGGGTGGGTCTTGCTACTGATGTGGAGCGCGGGGATGCCGTGTTCGCGCGCGTACGCCAAGACCTTGGCGCCGGAGTTGTTCGAGACCACCAAGGCGAGCTCCGCGTTCAGCTCGCCGCGTTGCGTCGCCCGGTGCAGGGCCGCGACGTTGGATCCTCGTCCGGAAGCGAAGGCGCTGAGGCGAAGCACGGCCGAAGAGTCGTCGGCGGGACGAATGCGGTCAAGCGGACCGTTGGATGGCGTTGTCGCGGTCGGTTTTTGGCTGGTGCGCCGTATACTCCCGGCATGACGGACCCTGCACGTCCTGAGATTCGGTCCACAACCGTCCTGTGCGTACGTCGCGGCGACTCGGTCGCCCTCGGAGCAGACGGCCAGGTTTCGATGGGAAACACGATCATGAAGGGTCGTGCGCGCAAGCTCCGTACACTCGCGCAAGGTCGCATCCTCGGGGGCTTCGCGGGCTCGGCGGCGGATGGCTTGACCCTGTTCGAGCTGCTCGAGGGCAAGCTCGAGAAGGTGGGCGGAAACTTCACCCGCGCGTGCGTGGAGTTGGCGAAGGACTGGCGGATGGAGCGGCGGTACCGCCAGCTCGAAGCGCTGATGATCGTCTGCGATGCAGAGCGTTCGTTGCTGCTCTCCGGGACCGGCGATGTCATCGAGCCCGATGACGGGGTCCTGGCGATCGGTTCGGGCGGAAACTTCGCCCTCGCCGCCGCCCGGGCGCTCGTGCGTCACACCGACATGAGTGCGGCGGAGGTGGTCTCGGAGTCGCTGCGTGTCGCTGGCGAGATCTGTGTCTTCACCAATCTCGAGCACACGGTGCTCACACTGGGCGAAGGAGAATCGAAATGAACACCGAAGCCAAGGCTTTCACCCCACGCCGGGTGGTCGAGGAACTCGACCGATTCATCATCGGACAGCATGCGGCCAAGCGTGCGGTTGCGATCGCGATGCGCAACCGGTGGCGACGGCAGATGGTCCCCGATCCGATGCGGGATGAAATCTCGCCGAAGAACATCATCATGGTCGGCCCGACCGGCGTCGGAAAAACCGAGATTGCGCGGAGGCTCGCCCGGTTGACGGGGGCGCCGTTCGTCAAGGTTGAGGTCAGCAAGTTCACCGAGGTGGGGTACGTGGGCAGAGACGTTGACTCGGTCGTCCGCGACCTCGTGGAGTCCGCCGTGCAGATCGTACAAGCCGAGATGGAACGCTCGGTCCAGGGGAAGGCCAAGAGCGCGGCCGAGGAACGCGTTCTCGACCTGTTGCTTCCGCCTGCTCAAGACGCGGCGCGCACCTACACGGATCGACCTGGAGAGCCTCCCAAGGCGAGCAGCGCCACCCGAGAGAAGCTTCGTGACTTGCTGACCCAAGGCAAGCTGGATGAGCGCGAGGTCGAAGTCGAGGTGACCGAGCGTGGAGCGACGCCGCCGCCGATGATGGGCGGAGGTCCTGGCATGGACATGGGGGGGCAGATGCAACAGCTCAAGGACCTGTTCGGCCAGTTCGGAAAGAAATCGCAGAAGCGAACTGTGACGGTCAAGGTCGCGCTGGACCTCCTCGCCGATGAGGAGGCTGCATCGCTCGTCGACCGAGACGCGGTCTCGAAGGAAGCGGTCTCTCGCACCGAGCAGCTGGGGGTCGTGTTCCTCGATGAGATCGACAAGATCTGTGGCCGCGAAAAGGTCGGGAGTGGGGACATCTCTCGCGAGGGCGTGCAACGGGACCTGCTACCGCTGGTCGAGGGGTCGACCGTCTCGACACGCTACGGACCGGTCCGGACGGACCACGTTCTGTTTATCGCGGCCGGGGCTTTTCACCTCTCCAAGGTCAGCGACCTCATTCCCGAGCTGCAAGGACGCTTTCCGATCCGCGTGGAGCTGGAGTCCCTCCGTGCGGACGATTTCGTTCGCATCCTGCGGGAACCCGAGAACTCGTTGCTCAAACAGTACGCAGCCCTGTTGGAGACCGAAAACGTGCAGTTGGTCTTCGACGATGGCGCGATCGAGTCGGTCGCCGACATCGCGTGGAAAGCCAACGCGACGCTGGAGAACATCGGGGCCCGACGTCTGCACACGGTGCTGGAACGTGTTCTCGAGGAGTTGAGCTTCGAGGCGAGCGAAGTGGGAGCGCAGGAGGTCCGGATCACTGCCGACTACGTCGCCAAGCGGGTCGGCGATCTGCTCGAAGATCAGGACCTCTCACGCCACATTCTGTGAGGTGGGGCGCTCGTGTGCGTAGGCCGACCACTGGGCTGCGAGGTCCTTACGTTGGTCACGCCGGCACGCCGCCGCAACGTCTTCGCACAGCGCCACGTAACACGCCGGGGTGCGGCAGGCTCGCGCAGCCACGCCCGCGGCTCGTAGCGCTGCATCGGTGGCCCCGTGTTTGGCCAAGGCACGCTTGAGCAACAGCCGACCGTCGTTCTCTGCGAGCGCGAGCGACAGTGCATCGGCCTCGCCGGGTGGGGCGGCTTCTGGTTTCACATCCCCGCGTTCGCAGACCGCGAACAGGGTCGGGCCTTCTTCCCAGATCCTCGCTTCGAGCCCCGCGGCAGTGCAGGCGGCCCGCAAGGAGCGTGGTGTGAACCCGATCGGGGTGTCGAGGCGTAGTCGGTGCGGGTGCAGCGTTCCGGCGCAGGTCTCGATGCTGGACACGCCCAGGACGAGGTGCCCCATGGGTTTCATGAGTTGTGTGAGCGCTCGGAGGTGGGCGACCGGGTCGGTGAAGTGATCGAGTAGATCGAACTCTGCGACGATATCGACGCTGCCCCCGTCCACGGCCTCGGCGATGGCCGGGGTCACGGTGAGCCCCCGCGCCGCGGCCTCGTCTCTCCAAGGAAGCCAGGGTTCCAAGGCTGCGAGTTCGAGTCCGCGAAAGCGATCCCTTGCAGCGGCCGAGAACTCGCCGTCCCGACATCCCACCTCGAGGACGGAGGCGGACAACACTGCACCACGCCGGAGTGCGGCACGAAGCGCATGCAGCTTGGCGGAAGTCCGTGCTGCGCGGGCCGCAGGGGGAGAGCGGCGAATCGACCCTTCGCCGGTTTCTGTGAAGCCCGCACGCGGCGGTCCTCCCCAAACCCGCGCGCGATAGCAGTCCTCCACTCGTGGGACCTGGACACCATGAAACACACACGTACACGCTTCACACACCCGGACGGACATGTCCTCTACAGGCATGATGCGCGCGTGGGTGTTGCTCTCACCCGAGGGCTGCTGACAGAGGGGACAACACGGTGCGTCAGGCATTCCCAACAACGAGTGCAAGCGGCGGACCGTGTGCTCGACGCAGAGGGCGCGGGGGCTTGGCGCCGGGGCGACCCGGGCCGGGCCGTCACCTCAGTGTCGGTCTGCTGACGATGCGCGCATGTGCGCACAGCGGCGGGCGGTAGGATCCTCGAAACGCACGAAAGTATCGACGTTCGCGCCGGGTGCGCAGGTGGCGCATGCGCGTCGCTTGGCCTAGGTGTCGATGATGATGAGGCTTTTCGGGAATCTTGTCTCCGATGCGCGAAGTCGCCCTCGGTAGCTTTCTCACATTTTTTTATTAGTTTTCGCTTGCTGGGCGGCAGTTTTTTGTGGATTCTTCCGTCAGCCGTGGTGTCACGGTCGTGACCCGTTGTTTCGACCCCTCGCCACTCGCAGAACCAAAGGACTCGCCCACAACGTCATTCCGCTCCACCTCGTCAACCCGTCTGAAAGGCGGCTCAGACGAACGAGCAAAGAGAGCCTCGGGGACTGGCTCTTCGACCGCGCAAGCGAGCTACCCACAAACCGCAAGGGACGAACAATGCACAAAAAGGTCTTGATTTCTCTACTGGGCTCCGCCCTTCTGGTCATCGGTTGCGACGCGGACAGCGACGGCAGCACTGGCGCGGCAAGCGACAGCAATGGCACCGCGGGTGAAACCGAGGACACCAGCGACACCGCAGACACTGCAGACACCGCAGACACTGCAGACACCGCGGACACCGCAGACACCGCGGACTCGATGACCACCGAAGGTACGTCGGAGACCGACACCACCGACGGCTCGGACACCGACACTCCGGATCCCACCGGCGTCAGCACTGGCTTCATCACCGACCCCGACGGCGGCGGTGTGAGCATCGAGTGCTCGGTCTGGGACCAGGACTGTGGCGAGGGCGAGAAGTGCTCGGCATGGGCCAACGACGGCGGTTCCTCCTGGAACGCGACGCGCTGCGTGCCGCTCGACCCCAACCCCGCTCAGCCTGGTGACCCCTGCTCGGTCGAAGGTTCGGGCGTGTCGGGCATCGACACCTGCGATGTCTCCTCCATGTGCTGGGACGTCGACGGCGAGACCAACGAAGGTACTTGCGTCGCATTCTGCACCGGCTCTGAGAACGCTCCGGTCTGTGACGACCCGACCACCAGCTGCTCGGTCGCCAACGGCGGTACGCTCATCCTCTGCCTGCCCAGCTGCGATCCGCTGACGCAGAACTGCGCCGAGGGCCAGGCTTGCTACCCCATCGACAACGCATTCGTCTGCGCTCCCGATGCTTCGGGTGAGGACCAAGGCGCGGACAACGACCCGTGCGAGTTCCTCAACGCCTGCGATATGGGCAACATCTGCGCGAACCCAGCCATCGTCCAGGGCTGCCCCGCCGGTGCCGGCGGCTGCTGCCAGAACGTCTGCGACCTGGCCGCTGACCCTGCCGACCAGGGCTGCGACACGATGGAGACCTGCGAAGCCTTCTTCGAAGAGGGTGCAGTGCCTCCGGGATACGAGGACGTCGGCATCTGCGCACTTCCTGCCTGATCTGACCGTCTGATTCGAAAAGGGAAGGGGAGCCTGGTGGCTTCCCTTCCTTTTTTTCGTTAAGCGCATGAGGCGAAGTGCGCCAACAGCGCCGCCGATCTCTCAGGATGTTAGTTTTTTGGAAGGAGTGTTAGTTTTATGGTCTTTTTAAGTTGTTAGTTTTATCTGTCTTGCTATGAATAGGGTGTTGGCAAGGCGGAGGAGCCGCCACGACCCACAGGAGACCCACCCGATGAAGAAGAACTGGATTTTCGGTAGCTTGACCGCCCTCGTACTCTGCGCGACCGCGTGTGACCCGAAGGAAGGCGAGGACCCTGGTGCTGATGGCGCGACGTCCGGGACGACCCCTGAGGACGATGAAGGCGCTGTGACGGAAGACCCTGGAACCCCGGACGACGACGACTCGGACAGTGGGAGCACGGGCGGGGAAGACGGCAGCACTGGCGCGGACGAGGGGGAGACGGAGCCGGAGTGCACCTTCCTGGACTGCCCGACCGACACCGACGACACCCTGGGCGGTGGCGAGTGCTCGCTGTGGGATCAGGACTGCGCTGAAGGTGAGAAGTGCATGCCGTGGGCGAACGACGGCGGCAACTCGTGGAACTCCTCGCGTTGCACTCCGCTCGATTCAGCACCCGGCCAGCCCGGTGACCCTTGCACGGTCGAAGGCAGCGGAGTGACCGGCATCGACAGTTGCGACACCGGGTCGATGTGTTGGAACACGGACGAGCAGAACAACGGGACCTGCGTCCCGCTGTGCACCGGCACCGAGGGGGCCCCGCTGTGTGACGACATCTCGACCACCTGCATCGTCGCCAACCAGGGGTTCCTGCCGTTGTGCTTGCCCGCCTGCGACCCGCTCTCGCAGAACTGTCAGGATGGCGAGGCGTGTTACCCGAGCGAGAACGGTTTCGTTTGCGCTCCCGATGCGTCGGGTCCGGACCAGGGCGCCTACGGTGATGCCTGCGAGTTCACCAACGCATGTGATTCGAGTCTGCTGTGTGTCGGCGCAGGAGCGGTCCCTGGCTGTGACAGCGCACGTTGCTGCACCAGCTACTGCGACATCTCCGAGCCGGAAGCCTCCGCGGACTGCGAAGGCCTGGCAGGTGGGCAAGAGTGCATCTCCGCCTTCCCCGAGGGCATGGTGATCCCCAGCTACGAGGACGTTGGCTTCTGCGCCATCCCGGAGTGAGCCACTGACCGACGCCCCCACGGGTGAGTCCCAATCTCAGTTCCCAGTCTTAGTTTTGCGAGTCGCGGCGGCATCCTTCGGGGTGCCGCCGCTCTTTGCGTAGAGCGTGTTCGGATCTCGCGAGCACCGCTAGCGGGCGCGAGCCACGGACATCTCGAAGACGACGTCGGCGATGCGTTGGTGCGCCGCTGTGGTCATGCGCCATGTCAGCGTTCCGCCGTTGGCCGACTCGGCGACGGGTTCGAGGTAGAGAAAGCCGCGCATCTGAGATCCGGGGAGCAGGACACCCCAGGGCAGCGCCAGCCTGGCAATGTCCCCCAAGGGTTCGATGCGCTCGACCGGTGCGGGTCCGCCCGGGTCGTATCCCCGCTCGAGGTCAAAGTCGTAGCGTCCAGTGCTCTTCTCGGTGGTTGTTGCCGGGCGGAAGCTCGCCCCGGTATCCAAGACGGCGTAGCGGAACCCTCGTCGGTCGTGGAACTCAAAGTCCCCGGGTGCGAGCAAGATCGGCTGGTCTCCGTCATTGGCGACCAGCACGTGGAGGACCTCGAGCTCTTCCTCGAGTCCCTCGGGCGCACCGGTCCAGACGCCGGAGGTGATCACCATCGTCACGCCGCTTTCCATGTCGCGGCCGGTCTGCCGCATCTCGCCCGAGGGCGCGACGAGCATGCCCGAGCGGCTGGCACACCCAGCCAGAAGACACGCAGCCAGGGCAACCGATCGCGCGGGGCTCACCGCCGGAGAATAGCCGCTATCCGAGGTCGTCGTGAGGCGCGTCGAGACCGCCGTCGGTCATGATCTGGCGGACCTCGGGCTGTTCGAGGTAGCCGGAGCGTAGATCGCTGTCGCGGAGCTCATCGAGCCGGCCCTTCACCATCAGCGCGGCTTCGTGCAGAAGTGCTCGCGCATCGTCGTGGTGCCCACAGTCGCGAAGCCGAACCCCAAGCAGGTGGATCGAACGGACTCCGTCGACGGGGGCGGCGCCTGCGCGAACGAGTTCGACGGCTTCTTCGAGGCCCGCCTGGGCCGCGTCGAGGTTGCCCGCGGCGAGGTCCAGCTGCGCCAACACGTGGAGTGCGCGGCAGGTCGAGGTTCGCAGCCCTTGTGCCCGCGCCGTGGTGAGGACCTGCTCGGCCGTTACGCGGGAGGCCTTGAGGTCTTCGGCCGACGGGGTGCCGGCGCGCAGCGCTTGGGCGAGGCGGACCCGGGCACGAAGTTCGGTGCGAATGTCTCCCCGGGTGGCCGCCACGCGTGCGGCATCCAGCAAGAGCGTGCGAGCGGTCTCTGGGTCCCCGCCGTCGGCGACGACCTCGCCCAGGTGAACGGCGGCGTCGTTGAACTCGCCGGGGTGGCCGACCGCTTCGTGGAGTTCGAGCGCCTTGCGGAAGAACCGTTCGGCACGGCGGGCCAAGCCAATGCAGGCATAGGTCATGCCGAGGTTGGCGAGCTTTCGGCCGGTCGCGTAGCGGTCTCCCAGATCGCGGTCGATGGCGAGGGCCGCCTTGAAGTGGTCCACCGCTTCCTGGTAGTGGGTGCTCCGACCGGCAACCTCGCCAAGAGCGTTGAGGAGGTTTGCTTCGAGGCGCTGGTTGCCGATCTCGCGGGCGATGCCGAGCGCTTCGGTGTAGCACTGCCGCGCTTGCGCGAACCGCCCGATGGTGGCCTTGACCTGTCCGATGCTGCGCAGCAGCCTGCAACGTTGCCGCTGGCCTCTCGCATCGCTCGCGCAGTACGGCAGGCTCGAGCGAGCGGTGTTCTCGGAGGCCTCGAACTCCCCGGTCGAAAAGAAGAGCTCGGAGCGAAGCTCGCCAAGGACCGCCCAGAAGGGATCTGGGGCGGGCAGGGTCTCGATCCTCGCCTCGATCCGGGGGATCAGGCGCTGAGCCTGATGCACGCGGCCAACCTCAAGATAGAAGCGCAGCAACCGGATCGACGCAATCGTTTGGCGGACCGGGTCGCCCAGCGAGTCGGCGGTATGTAGCAGGGCGCGAACATCGGCACCCTGGGCCCGTCGTCGTCCCCATGCGCGAAGGATTCGCTCGCGCCTCAGCAGCGCATCCCAGCGCCGCGGGTCATCGTCCGCCATCGCGCGCAGCGCTTGCGAGAGGTGGTAGTAGGCCTCGACGTTGCCCGCCAGGTCGTAGGCTCGAAGCGCAGCGGCCAAGGCTGGGGCGATGGCTTCGGATGCGCGGCCGGCCTGGACCAGGTGGTCGGCGATCGGGCCGTCGTCACGCTCTGCAGCGTAGTCGGGCCGCTCGCGGATCAGGTGGGCGGCCCGAACATGAAGGGCGTGGGCAGCGGAGGTCTCGAGCATGCCCTTGCAGGCCTCGTGCAGGCTCAAGGTGGCGAACCGAGCGTTCTCTCCCAGGGGCGAGGTCGGTGTGAGTCGCTCGAGAAGGTTGCGCTCGATGAGGTGGTCGACACTTCGGCCGACGCTGCGCTCGATGAGGTCGGAGAGTTCGTGGCTGCGAAACCGTCGACCGAGCACTGCGGCGCCGAGGAGGGCTTGGCGGTCCTCCTCGGGCAGGCGGTCGATGCGTTCGACCAAGGCAGCTTCGACGCTGGGCGGCATGCGGATGGGAGCCCCGTGCTGCTTGACCACCAGCGCGCTGGCCTGGGCGTTCCATCCGATGACGCCGGCTTCGAGGAGTGAAGCCAGGCTCTCCTCGATGAACAACGGATTGCCGCCGGTCTGGGCCAGCAGGGCTTCGGCGAAGGTTCGTGCGGAAGGCGAGTCTTCGAACCGTGAGGACACGA
Organism: Nannocystales bacterium; assembly: GCA_050633305.1. Classification (GTDB taxonomy): domain Bacteria; phylum Myxococcota_A; class Polyangia; order Nannocystales; family Nannocystaceae; genus CAJXVA01. Next base: position 77,064 of record JBOEGF010000047.1, on the reverse strand, counting down.
GTTCATGTCGCGCTTGCAGGTCCAGCTCACCCAACTCGATGCGCGCGATGTTGGGCTCTCCAAGGATCGCATCGACACGCGGGGTCCCGGGTCGGCCGGTCGTAACCCCCAAGATCGGGTACGGATGCCGGATCTGAACCCACTCGCGGAGCAGCGCGATGCTCTGTTCGTCGTGCAGGTGCAGGTTTTCGATCACGATCAGCACCGGCCGGCGTTGTGCCAGCGCGGTGGTCAAGCGACGGACGAGTTTCCAAAGTCGGTCGCGGCGCGTGAACGGATCGAGATCATCGTCCCCGCCATCGGCCGCACTTCCCTTGAGGCCCAACGCGGAGGCGAGCGCCGCGCCCAAGACCGGCGCCTCGCTGACGCCGTGGCTTTGCAGTTTGCTCACCACATCGCTCTCATCGCAGCGATGGTCGGTACCCAGGAAGCGAGAGAGCAGATCGAGGACCACGCCCAGCGGGACGTTGCGCCGGCCGTACGTCCCCGATGCTCGTAGGATCCAGCAGGCGGTCCGGGGCAGAGATTCTACGAATCGCTCGACGACGGCTCGCTTGCCCACACCCACCTCACCGAGCACCACCACAGCGCGCGATTCTCGGGCCCGGATCGATTCGGAGAAGGTGTCGCGCAGGGCCTTGAGTTCCAGCTCTCGTCCGAACAGGAGCGCTCGACCCCCCGGGGCTGCGGCGCGGGTACGAGCCTGCGGTGCGAGTGGGCCCAGGACCGGGGCGACGTTGCCCAGCTCTCGATCCACCGCCGAGTGGGTTTCTCCTGCTCCGTCTGGGTCGACGAACGCTTCGGGACCAAATCGCCAGCCCTTCGAGAGCGCCTCGATCAGCGGACCGGCGACCCGAACAGGGCCTTCCATGCCCACCGCGGCGACCTTGTGGAGAAGGTCGGCCGTCTGTGGACGCACCTTGACCTGCACGGTCTTGCTCTCCCGGGTGACGCTCGCGCGAATGCGGGCAACGACCACGCCTACCCGGAGCCCGGGGGCCATGTGGGCGACGTCATCCTGCAGCGAGAGGGCACAGCGCAACCCTCGGTCGGCGTCGTCGGGGGATTGTAGGACCGCCCCAAAGGCCATCGTGATGCCCGATTCATCCCTTCGCAGCAGCACCGCGTCGCGCTTGAACGCGACGTCATCGACCAGCCGCAAGAAGGGCTCTGCTTCGACGGGCCCCGCGGTGGGCATGAGCGGATGGGCGTCCAACGCCATGTGCACGACGATGACGCGCGCGGCGGTCCCTCGGACTGACGGGTAGGAGGTCTGTCCGCCCCGTGTCGCGTCGCGTGGAAGGGCGCTCTCGTCGATGACCGGAGGTGGGGTGGGAGTGAAGTAGCGCAGGACGAACTGCGAGAGGGTGTCGTCGTCGACCACCGGGTCTGCGGCGTGCAGGAACTTCGCGAGCTCGGACTGCATCGCGCGCGCGGTGGGGTAGCGATCCTGCGGGTCGCGTTCGAGCGCCCGGTCGATGATGTTCAGCAGGGCTTGTGGAACGTCGTCGGCCTGGTCTCGCAACGCCGGAAGAGGCTCGTTGCGAACGCGTTCGAGCGCGGCGAGCCGGTCGCGGCTGCGAAACACGAGCTCGCCGGAGACGAGTTCGTACAGCAGGACGCCGAGGGAGTAGACGTCGGAGCGTTGGTCCACCGCCAGGCCGTGGGCCTGCTCGGGGGACATGTACGCGACCTTGCCCTTGATCGTTTCCTCTGTCCGTTCCCCGATGCCGGGGACCGGGGCATCGCGTGATCCGTTTGCGGTTCGCGCGATGCCGAAATCCACGATCTTGACCTGGCCCTCGAACGACACCATCACGTTGTGCGGGCTGATGTCGCGGTGGACCAACTCGAGGGGCTGGCCGTGGTCGTCGGTCTTGCGATGCGCGTAGGCGAGGGCGGCTGCGACCTGATGCCCGATGTACGCGGCGACAACCCGTGGAAAACGCTCTTGGGCGTCCCGGACCGCATGAAACAGCCGCATCGCGTCGATGCCTTCGACGGGCTCCATCGCGAGGTAGAAGGCGCCTTGAACCTGCCCAAAGTCGAAGACTTGGACGATGTTCGCGTGGTTGAGAGACAAGGCGATCTTCGCCTCGTCGACGAACATTCGCGTGAACTCTTCGTGGTCGGCGTAGACTTGCCGGATCTTCTTGATGACGACGCGCTTGGTGAGCCCCGCCGCGACCTGCACGGTGGCGGTGTAGACCTCTGCCATGCCCCCCTCGCCGACCAGCGCGGTGAGGATGTAGCGGCCGAACACTCTCGGCAGGTCGGGGGAATCGGTCACAGCGCTTCGATCACGAGGTTGTCGAAATGGGCCTGGGCGTCCCACCCGCTGAACGCGAAGCGGTTTTGACCTACGCCACGCAGAGGTTGGGCGTCTTCGTACACCAGAAGTTCGGCTCCGTTGACCTCCCAATGAAGCTCGCGGCCCGTGCGGGTCAGCACAAAGTGGTAGCGTTTGTCGGGCTGGACCTTCAGCTCGTTGGTCGTGACCCGCTGCCGACCGTGCTCGTTCTTGCGGACGAGCGCAGACAGAGTGTTGTTCCAACCACCGAAAATCACGACGTACCCGCTGGCGATGTAGTTGGGGGTCGTCGCGAAACTCGTCCCGTCGCCGAAGAGCTCAACCTTGACGTCTCCTTCGTCGGTGGTGGCCCAGGCGTCGAACTCGATCCGAACGTCGTCGGGTAGGTCGAGTTCGAGCCACAACGGGTGGTTGCGAACACCATCGACGACGAGCAGGCCGTTTTCGATCCGGGCACCTTCGCCCGTGGCGTGCCAGCGTTCGCCAAGCTCATCTCGGTCGAAGTCTTCACGCAAGATGACCTCGCCCGTCGCGGCGCGGGTGCTGTACAGCCGCGGCTGCTCCTCGCAGCCCACCGCGGTGACGATGAGCAGCAGCAACGAGAGTGGGGTGACGACGGATTTCACCACGAGCGGTCCTGCGGGTCGGCCTGTAGAAGGCTGCGAAGGCGGGGGGTCCATGCCTCGGGGAGGTCCTCGGGGACGAATGCGGCGGCGTCGAAGGTGTCGTCGACGTGGTCGAAAGCTTCGGGGAGGCTTCCCAGCGCCAGCTCCAGGAGCACCGCGCCGGCGCTGAAACGGTCGGATTGCCCCGTCGCTTTGGGCGCGTCTTTCGTGCGCAGCTCCGGTGCGAGGTAGCGCAGCGTGCCGCCACGGCCCGTGCCCGATGCCTTGGCATGCCCCACCGCGAGCCCGAAGTCTCCCAGTGCGATCGTGGAGCCTCGCCGCGCTGCTCGGACGAGGATGTTTGCAGGCTTCACGTCTCGGTGGACCGCACCCGCAGCGCGGACGGCCTCGAGCGCAGACCGGAGCTGGCCACCGATCCGGGGAAGATCGGATGCGTCGACAAGCCCCCGGCGCAACGCGAGACGCAGGTTGCCACCCCGGCACAGCTCGAGCGCGATGAAGCGCTTGGACGGATGCGCGTCGAGGAGGGCAACCACGAACGGGCTGCGGACTTTGGCCAAGGTGGACGCTTCGGCGAAGAATCGCGCCTCGACCACGCGAGGCGGCGCTGCCGAGGTCCGTGCGCTGGCGTCCAGGAGGCGCTTGATCGCGACGTCGCGCCCGACGTGGCGGTCGAATGCCTGATAGACGACCGCGTGGCGACCCCGTCCCAGCGGTCGCTGAACCTCGTAGCGTTCTCCGGCCAGGCCCTCTTCGAGTTCGAGTTCATCGAGCCCCTCGAGCAGCGATAGCCCGCGCGTTCGGTGCTCGACTGCGACGCCGCGACGCTCGAGGCTTCGGGTGGCTTCAGACCATCCCCGCAGCGCCCGCGGATCGTCGACATCGACGGACAACACCGCTTCAAAATGCCGCAGCGCGGTGGAGGCATCGCCCGCTTCGAGCAGCGCGTCGCCGACGATGCGGTTGGCCGCAACAAAGGTGCTGCCAGGCTGGTGTCGGTGCTGGTCGACATCGTCGAGAGCGAGGACCGCTCGGCACAGGCGCACGCCCAGCTCGATGTCGATCGCGTCCATGAGCTCGCGGCCCAGCGCGAGGGCGACGTCCGGGTTGCCGTGCCGCTGCAGCGCGACCGCCATGCTCACCAGCGCACCGCGGATGTAGCCCTCGTGGTTGAGCTGCGCGAGGTCGGCTCGCAGCGCGCTCATGGGAACACCTCGCATCAGCGCATCGGCGAACTGCCCAAGCAGGGCATGCTCCGCGGGCGTGGTCGCGCCGTCGGCAAACGCGGCGATCACTTCCGAGGCGGCATTGTGCAGGGGGGAGGGCGGGGTTTCGGCGCCACCCATCTCCAGGGCCCAGGACGCGGTCATCCAAGCACCTCGAGGCACAGCGGGGCGCCCACCAAGCACAAGCGGTCGCCCAAGATGAACTCGATGTTCGCGCCCGCGCCCAACGGACGGTCGCCCAGGGTCGCGCCCACGCCGGTGGCGAGGTCGAAGGTGACCAGGCCGCGGTCGAACAACACCCGGGCGGGCACCTTGATGTCCGGTGCGAGCCACAGCGGCCCGCCATTGGGGAGGAAGAGCATCCACGCTTCGTCAGGGGCGGCGCGGACCAACGCTCCGTGCACCGCGCCTGCGTTACCCTCGACCGGGACGACTTCGAGCTCGGAGGTCATGCCCAGGGCCAGCGCCCCGGGTTCTTCCAAGGGGGTGGGTTCGCCCGGGACGAGCGCTTCGCCCTCCCAGAAAGTGCCGACCTTTGAGCCGAGGTCGGTCGCAGCAAGCCGGGTTCGGCCCTCCAGCGTCTCCAAGGACAGCCGAACGTGTTCTCTCGAGAGTCGGGGGGCGGGCAGGGTGATGTCGGCACTCGGGGAGCGGCCGATCTCGAGATGGCGACTCATCCGGACGGAGGTCAAGCGGTCCTTCCCCCACGCGAGGTCGACCCGGTCTCGGTCGAGCACCCGGCCCTGCAGCCACTGGCGTCGCTCGAGCAGTGCCGGGGGCAGCCCCGCGGCGGCGGTCCGATGCGCTTCGGAGGCGAGGACGGGCAGGGTCGGGGTGTCGTGTTCGGCGAGCAGCTCCTGGGCCAAGCGTCGTTGGCCAGCAGCGACGGCGTCGTCGAACTCGCGCAGCAGGTCGCGTTCGCGCTTTCGGCTGTCATCGATGCGTTCGAGCACGGCCAGCACCAGTTCGAGCTTGGCGATCTCGCCGCCGCGTTCGTAGGCGCGGGCGGCTTTGCGCAGTAAGCCGAGCGCTTCGTAGCTCTCGCCGGCGCGCGCGAACTCTCCGGCTTCCTCGAGGGCGCGCGCAGCTTCGAGTTCAAGCGAGCGGATTCGGGAGGCGTCGGTCTCGGCGTCACGCTCGTCGAGCAACACCTCAGCCAGCGCCAGATGCAGCGTCTTGCCCTGCGGTGTGTTGCCCGAGTTCCGGGCGCATCCCTCTCGCAGGACATCGAGCCGGTCGGATGGATCGCGGAGGGTGCGGGCGTGCTCGATCCGCAACAGCGCCGCTTGAGCGTGCTCGCCTGCGTGCTCGAAGACCCGCGCGGCTTCTTCGAGTTCCCCGGCTTCTTCCAGCGCAAGCGCGGCACGAACCTCGGGCCGCAGCGTCGACCTCCGGGACAACCGCGCACGACCGGTGGGGTCCAGCCGAGCGAGCGCGTTTTCCGGGTGAGTGAGCGGGTCGTTTCCTCGCGACAGGGGCCTGTGCCTCCGGATGCGATCTTAGCAGTCCAACGGCGTGCCGACACGGGCAGGGGGCAACGAGGACGGACGAGCAGGTCGACTCGGCGAGCACAGCAGGGGGTCGCCCGTGCCGTTTTGTGCCTCCGCGCGTCCCCAAACCTCGCAGGACACCTCATTCGTCGCGGTTTCGACTCTCGCCGCGGGGCTCGAAAATCCTTTGGGATCCGCCCCGCCGGGTTTCACCTCGGGCTGCTAGTATCCTGCGCCGTGGCTTCAGCCCTGCTCGAGCCCGTTGCGGCGGGACAAACGCGATTCCGAATGCAAGGCCTGGCGCCCGACGCCCGCGGAATCGCCGTGGGTCGGGAACTCCTCCTGGTGTTCGGCTCGATCGACTGGCTGGTCTCCTTTCTCGGGGCGTACAGCGACGAGGCCAGCCTCGACGAACTCATCCCAACGATGACGTTGGAGCACGCGCGCCGTGAAGGTGGCGGACACGCGATGCTGATGCGGTGTGGTGCCGGGGATGGCTATGCTGTCGACCGGATCTCCCGGTTGTGCATGGCCGCGCGGGGCGAGCTGTATTCGGGCGCCGGCTCGGTGTTCCTTCGCTGGCGAGAGCGCGATGCGCCGTTCGGCTACGACGTCGTGGAGCCGATCGTGCCCTCGGGCGACGACGTGACCGTGGTCGAGCCAACCCACATGGCGCGGTACCAAACGTTGGACCGGATCGATCCGGTCGAGCTGATCCAGCGCTTGCAGCTGCGCCCGATGCCGATGCCGTTGGGCGGGGTGTCCCGCGACTCGGAGCTGCTCGGCATGCGGGAGATGGCGCTGGTCCTCGTCTCCGCCGGGCTCGCCGAGCGGGTGCTGCGGTACCTGTGGCAGTCCGAGGTGCCGATGGCCGGCTACTACGTGCAGCTCGAGAGCGACGCACGGCCCAGCCTGTTGCTTCGGCTTCGTCAGCCCGAGCCCCGGACCCTGGACGTGCTCGCGGGCATTCCGGGAATCGATCTGTTCGCACCCGTCAGCTCTCGGGCTGCGGTCGAGATCGGCTACCGACACGCGATCTCACTGTCCTCCGCCCAGAGCTGTTTTCCCGGGGAGGAGATGTTCCTGTTCCGGGGGCGCGTGGGTCGGGTCGAGCGCCTCGGTGGCCCTCCACGCTTCGTCGATGGTCGCCACCTCGTCGAATCGACGGGGGTCAACCAGCTGCGAGAGGTCGGGCAGCTGCGCGATGCCGAACTGGCCCCGTTGCGAGTCGAGCTTCAGGTGCGTGCCACGACGGCGCCCAAGGAACCTCGCGGCACGCTGATCGCCTGGTCGCAGGTCGCCCTGCTGCGGAATCTCGTCTACCTGATCCCACCCAGTGCCCTCGCCGCCTCACGTGTCGTCCCGCTGGACGAAGGTGTCGTCGTCCTCACCGGGTCGTCCCTCGGACCTCGAACCGCGGCCTCGGCCGCGGGCATCGGGGCAGGGGTCATCGTGCCGCTGGGGCAGCGCTTGGGCGAGGCGGCCCCCGGTGTCTTGCTGCCCGAGGGGTACGAGCTGTGGCCGCGCGTCCGCCCAACGCTGCTCCGGCAGCTTCTTGGCTTGGGGCCTGAGGACCACGCGTTGTTCCTCGGACCCGACAAGGCCCCGATCCGCGTCGGGCCGGATCAGTTGCTGCCGTTGGACGCGGCTCTGATCGGCCGCTTGACGTTGGAAGATGCTCAGGTTGTGGACCCGTCGGCGCCGGCTTTGACCGCGGGCTCGATCCGCAACGAGAAGCTCGGTCGTTTTGCCCTGTGGGGATTCGGGGGGCAGGCCCCGGTCATGGGTCGGGACGACGAGCGAGGACCCGGACAGTAGGACTCGGCAGTGCCGGCAACGTTCGACCAATTCCTCCGTGGTTTCATCCTGCCGTTGCTCGGCGGAGGCGCGGTGCACGTGGGCCGACCGCTGCGAACGCGGGAGCGCGACCAGTGGCTTGGTGACGTGAGCCAGGCTGGGTCCGCGCTCGCGTACCTCCGGCTACGCCGGGCCCAAGAACTCACGCCGCACCCCGCGTTGCCCGAGCCCGATGACGAAGAACTCTCGTTGTGGATGGGGCTGCACAACACGTTCGCGTTCGATCATCCCGACCGGTCCAGGGTTTGGAGTCGCGCAAGCGTCTGGCGCCGGGTCGAGGGAGCCACCCGCACGCTCCTCACGCTCCCGTTTCCGAGTTCCGTCGGTGCTGCCGTTGCTCGGCACGTGACCGTGGGGGCATTCCTCGGGTCGCAACGCACCGACACGGTCCTGGTCAACGCCAGTGGTGAGCATCGGTTCGCCGGGCAAGAGCCACCGCGCCGATTCTTCGGCGGTCCGTCCTTGGGGACGGCGCGTGAGACGCATTCCTGGCTGACGCTGCCACACGCACCGGAGGCAGGACGTCTGATCGACGATGCGCTCCGGGCCTCGCCGCTCACGTGTCTACTCGAGCCGCGCCGAGCACCCTCGGGCTGGTCCCCCTTGCTCGCCACAGACGCGCTTCGCGAGCGCGGCTTGGCCCGGGCGATCGTCTACCGTTGGGCGCAAGGAAAAGACTGGATTCAGGTCGGTGGGGCGGTGATGTCGGCGCTGCTTCCCTCGGTTGCACCCAAGCCCACGGCGCCTCTGCCCGCACGCCCCGGAGGCATGCTCGCGCTTCCCGGTGCGGTACCCGCCTCGGACCCCGAGTCTCTCAGCGCGCTCGTAGGGTCGCTGATCCACCTTCACTTCCTCAAAGTGCTGGAGTTTGACGCTCGGTTGGGACTGGCGCTGGGCAGCCGTGACCCGGGGGTCCTGGCGTTCTTGGCCCTACCGCTGCTCCTGCCCGCCCTGCGTTCGCGGCTAGGATCGCCGTTGTCCGGCACGGCGGTACGGGGTGCCGGTTTGGGACTGGAGAGCTTCGAGGCGGGAGCCAATCGCCTGTGGACCGAATACCTCGATCACGTCGCTGAGCTGGTGCCGAAGGCGGCGGTCGAGAATCTGCTAGCCGGCCTTGTCCCCGCCATCGTAAAACCTGCGTGATGACGCAGCCGTCACCCGCGCCGCCGCCGCCCGGCAACGCGCCCGCGCCCTCGAATCCCCCTTCGATCCCGGACCTCGCACGACGACTCCAAGACGGAGCGCGTCAGCTCGAACAACAGTTTCTGGGCAAGGAGGAGATCATTCGGCTCCTCTTCGTCAGTGCGCTCGCCGGCGAGCACCTGGTGATGGTCGGTCCTCCGGGCACGGCCAAGTCGGCATTGCTCCGTGGCTTCGCTCAGGTGATCGAGGCGGAGTACTTCGACTACCTCCTCACCCGATTCACCGAGCCCAACGAAATCTTCGGACCGGTCGACATTCAGGCGTTCCGGCAGGGGTCGTATCGTCGTCGGACCGAGGCGATGCTGCCCGAGTCCGAGGTCGTGTTCCTCGACGAGATTTTCAAGGCCAACAGCGCCATTCTCAACAGCTTGTTGACGGTCCTCAACGGACGGCGCTTCACCCATGGCAACCAGTCGATTCGGGTGCCGCTGATCTCGATGTTCGCCGCGAGCAACGAGGTGCCGACCGACGATGCGCTCTCCGCATTGTTCGACCGCTTCTTGTTGCGGGTGCGTGTCGACTACCTCGACTCGTATCACTTCCGAGGGTTGCTCCAAAAAGGCATCGAGCTGGAGGCACGGGGCATGGACCCCGACTCCAAGGCGCTCACCCCCGTGGTCACGGCGGCCGAACTCCGCTCGCTGCAGCGCAACTTTGGCAACCTGCTGTCGTTCAACGAGGAGTTCCTGGCCACCTTCAAGGGCCTCGCATTTCAGATTCGCTCCGAGGGCCTCGGCCTGTCCGACCGCCGGATCGTCAAGATGCTCAAGCTGTTCGCAGCGTCGGCCGTGTTCGACGGTCGAACAAAGGTCAACGACAGCGACTTCTTCGTGCTGCGCCACGTGTGGAACACGCCCGAGCAGGAGGAAATCCTCCAAGAGATCGTCGGTCCCGTGCTCGACCAGTGGTACGAGCAGCACCCTGATCAGGCCCGGATCGGCGCTACGCCGACCAACCTCAGCGACCTCCTCGAAGAACTCAAGGTCATCCGCGAGACCCTCACCAGCAGTGAGGTGCTCTCGGACATGCAGTTGTTCAGCCAGCTGCGAAACCTCGGAGACATCAAAGCTGCGCTCACCCGCATGCCCGACAACCCCACGGCCGGCCGCATGATCGGTGAAGTCGACAAGCTCTTGGAGACGATGTTCGCCTCCAGTCGCTTCGTCTAACGGTTCTCTCCTTCTGATTGCTCCTTCATGGCGCGCGACACCGCTGGTGGGCCGGACACAGGCTCCGGACCTGGACCCGGCCCCGGATTCGAACGGCAGGTCGGGACGATGGCCATGTCGCAGCTCGAGGGCACCGGTGCCCTCGCGCTCATGCGGGCAGTGGCCTGGCACAACGCCCTGGGGCGACTTGGCTACGCGGTCCCGTTGGTCGTCGTGCACGACCTTGGGTGCTTGATCGCGGGTCTGGGAAAACCCGCTGGACAGGTCCGCGGACTGGGGGACCCGGAGGTCTGTGAGGCCTGGCGCCGGTTGTTGCTGGAGCTGGGGGAGTCCGAGCTCGTGCGGACCCAAGCAGGATGGAAACACCGCGACGCGATGGTGGGCGTGGTTCTGGCTCGGGTGTTCTCCACCATCATTCCGCAGCTTCCCGAAGACCTTCGGGTGCTCAAACCGACGATGCTTCCCGTCGATGTGGTGCAGTACGCCCGGGTCGAGCCCACCTCCGCGTGGGGCCGCTACGACCAGAGCGAGGCTCATGCCTGGCTGGGCACGATGACGACGCATCGGCTGCTTCCGATCCTCGAGGTGGAGCAGGTCGACCTCGACGCGCTGCGGTTGCTGGGGCTGTTCCGCGGCGGTGATGCGTTGCCGGGGATCGATCTGGCCGACCTATACAACGTCATCATCTCGCCGTCCTTGGCCGACGTTGTCGACTTCTCGATGGAGTTGCTTCCCAGCATCCTCGAGGTTCGGCGCGAGGGCGGGCAGCAGTCTTTCTCGATCGACGGGTACGCGTCGATCGAGCGGCGCGGCAACCTCGATGACCTGGTGCTCACGCAGCTCGCCTACGACGAGGATGTGTTCGAGCAACGGCTGGTCGACAACGAGCTGTTCTACTTCACGCACGAGAAGCAGATGGACAACGAGCGGCGCCGTCATCAGGTGCTGGTCGACGGGTCCGCCTCGATGCGCGGGGTTCGTGAGGTGTTCGCTCGGGGGCTTGCACTGGCGCTGTGCAAGCGGCTGGCGATGCTGGGTGAGGATGTAAGCCTGCGGTTCTTTGACTCACGCCTGTACGAAGGGGTGAAGGTCAGCGGGACGGGCAGCGCCGAGGTCCCGTACGCGCTGCAGTTTCGGGCGGAGCGCGGTCGCAACTACGCCCGCGTGATCCGGCAACTCAACAGCGAACTCGCGACGCCGCGGCGCAAGGAAGGTCAGTCGCTGGTCTACCTGCTCACGCACGGCGAGTGTCAGCTCCCACCCGACGAGCTGGCGCTGCTCAGCACCCGGGCGCCGGTCTACGGGGTGTTCATCCTGCCCAGCGGGCCCCTGGAACTGCCGTATCTCGACTCGCTACACAGGGTCCACGTCATCGATTCCGACGCCATCTCGCATGGGCGCCGCGCTCACAAGGCCCGGCAGATCATCGCTGAGGTCCAAAGCGACCTCGATGGTGGGCGCGCCAAGAGGCGTTCGACACGGCCTGGTGGAGGTCGTCGCTCGTGATCGATACCGCGGTGCTGTGGGTCCGGGCCGAGGCCAACATCCGGGCGGGTCGCCACGCAGACGCGCTCGTCCACCTGCGGCACTTGGTCGAGGTCGTCGACCGCATCGACTTCGAGTACGAAGAATGGCTGCGTGCGATGGGGGAGAGCCTCCGCGCGCTTGCCCATTGGCGTGAAGCGGCCGGCTGCACTGCGTACCTGGGCGCGACCGAGGTCCCCTCGACCGAGGCGTTCTCAGCGGCCGTCACGAACGTCGAGGCGGGGGATGAGGGGGCGCTTCGGGGGATGCGTTTGCAGGGCATCTACATGGCCCGGGCGGGGCACCACGCCGCAGCTGCGCAGTGGTTCGCCGCTGCCCGAATGCCGGTTCATCAGGCCATTGCCCTCGAACGAGCCGGGGACGACGCGGCCGCTTCGGAGTTGTGGCAGGTCATCATGACCTCCGACGAGCTTCGCGACCGCAAGTACGAACTCGCATTGGCGAAGATCAACTACGGCCTGTGCTTGCTTCGTCTCAAGCACGAGCGGGCCCGCAGCGCGCTCGCGGACGCGACGACGGCGGTCGAAGAGGTCGCCGACTGGTTCGAGACCGAAGGGCTGCGCGAACGCGCCTTCGATTGCTACCAGCTGCTGGCGCGGATCGGGGCCGAAGCCGGAGCGTTCGAGAACATCGCCGAGGGGTACCTCAACAGCGTCCGTATCCTCCGCAACGACGGCCTCAAGCTCGACGCCCTTCGGCTCTACGAAGCTCTGGTGACCCTGGCGAGACGGGCCGGAGAGCACCACGCCGCCGCGGGGATTCTGCGGGAGGCGGCCGACTACTGCACCCGCGCGGGTCTTCCGTATGCGGATGACCTTCGACTGCGCAGTGCGGAGGCATGGGTGAAGACGGCCGCCGAGGCGCAAGCGGCCTCGCATCCCCTGCAGATGGTCGAGAACGCTTTCCTGGCCGCGTCCGAAGGTTTCGCGTCGGTTCGGGCGTATCGACAGGTGGTCGAGGTGTACGGGCGACTCTCGGCGCTGGAGTTGCCCACCAAGGTTCGCGAACGCTACCGCCGACTCGTCGACCGCCTGGGCAATGAGCAGCAGGACGCGCCACGGCCTGTGCCCGTTCCAGAGTTCCTCAAGCAACTCCCTGAGTACGAGGAGGTCTGGTACGTGGACCTCGCGGAGTGGGAACTCGAGGGCGACCCCGGGCTGATCGCTGCGGGGGTGATGGCGGATCGTCGCTTCCCCGACTTCGTGCGGCGACACGCGCTGCTGTTGGTGTTGGACCTCGAACGACGCGGCGGTGATGCCCCCGCGGTGGACGTGATTCGTCGTCTGGAGTCGATCCGTGCCTATCCCGTGATCGCGGCGCTCGAGCGGCTCTACCTGAGCCCAGATGCGAACATCCGGGAGGCCGTGGGTGCTGCGATGGGCAGCCTGCGTTTCAAGCGGTCGTTCGCGCTGGTCGGTGAGGCCTTGCGCGACGACGATTCCGACGTTCGAGAGGCGGCTGCCGCTTCGACCACCCGGCTCGTGTTTCCGCATGCGTTCGAGCCCTTGCGTCGCATCTTCTCCATGCGGGACCTGCCCGATGCCGAGAAAGCGCGCACGGCTGCCGTTCGAGCGATCGGCAAGATCAACACCGCGCCCGCGCTGGAGTTTTTGTGTGACCGTTTGCGCGAGAACGACAAGGTGTTCGCCGAACTGGCCCTTCACGCGCTCCGCGAGCTGACGAACTCCGAGTTGCTGCCGTACCTGCGACACCAGGTGGAGTTGGTTCCGCCAACGTACCGGGCGGTCCTCGAAGACACCGCGCGTCGTCTCGAGCGACGTATGCGTTAGGGGCGGCCCAGGTCTACTGGGGCGTCCCTTGTTGGGCCTGACGCAGCATTTGCGGAACGAGAGTCGGGCGGTGGCGTCACACTGATCTTCTCAATGGGGAAGAGCACGGCGAGCAAGCGAGGACAGGCAGGGGCTCCCGAAGAGGTCCTTGCCACGATAGTGGCCAGCGAAGACGAGGACGGGATCCTCGACGTGTCCAAGAAGAAGCGGAAGGCACCGCTGACACACGATGAACTCTCGCGCGTCACGTCGCGGGATGGCCTGATCGCGCTGCTGCGGCATCGAGACATCAACCTCAAGAAGGTGGTCTCCGTGCTTCAGTACGAGGAAGAACTCAGCCAGCTTCAGGTCGAGCTGGTGAAGCTGCAGCGGTGGGTTCAAGACAAGGGTCTGCGCATCGCCATCTTGTTCGAGGGGCGCGACGCCGCCGGAAAGGGCGGCACGATTCGGCGATTCACCGAACATCTCAACCCTCGCTCCATGCGAGTCGTCGCGTTGCCGAAGCCCACCGACGAAGAGCAGGGGCAATGGTACTTCCAGCGCTACACCCGGCAGCTTCCCAATCCCGGCGAGATCGTGTTCTTCGATCGCAGTTGGTACAACCGCGCGGTGGTCGAGCCCGTGAACGGGTTCTGCAAACAAGCGCAGTACGACACCTTCGTGCGGCAGGTTCCCGAGTTTGAGCACATGCTCTACGAGGATGGTCTGAACTTGGTCAAGTTCTGGTTCTCGATCTCCAAGGACGAGCAGAAATCTCGTTTTGAGGCCCGACGGAAGAACCCCCTCAAACAGTGGAAGCTCAGTCCTGTCGACGATCGCGCCCAGGACCTGTGGGATACGTACACCCGCTACAAAGAGGAGATGTTCGCGCGGACGCACACGTCCTTCAGCCCGTGGGTCATCGTCAAGGCGAACTCCAAGAAGCGTGCTCGGCTCGCCGCGATTCGGCACATCCTCAGCCTGTTTCCCTACAAGGGAAAAGAGAATGCCCAGATCACGCTCACGCCGGACCCGAACATCGTGGCTCGCTTCCACCGACGCGTGAAGTCGATCGACTGAGCCTCAGGCGGTGGACGCCTGGGGAGCAGCGCTACGGCGTCGGATGCTGAGCGCGAAGAGTGTTGCGACGCCGACGACCAGCAGAACGTCCGCGACGTTGAACGTCGGCCAGACGTAGCCCCCGGGCAGTCGCACCGAGACAAAGTCGACCACACCGGTCCCGCCACCGGGCGCGTTGCGAAACGCGCGGTCGTAGCCATTGCCCAGCGCCCCAGCGACGATACTGCCCAGCGCGAACGTGGTGATGCCATCGGGACGGCTGCGCCATACATAGACCCCCACGGCGACCGAGATGAGCAGCGCAAGCACGGCCATCATGGGCAGCGCGTTCCCGAGCTTGGGGAACACGCTGAACGCGGTGCCGCGGTTGTAGGCGAGCTGCAGGGAGACCCACGGTGCCGCGACTGGCTGGGCACCTCCGGCGAGGGCCTCGGTTGCCCAGAGTTTTGTGCCGAGGTCGCAGCCCGTCCCGAGCGTGGAGGCGAGCAAGAAGAGGAGACTGGCGCGCAGCCGTCTTGCGGGAGGCATGGCGCCCCAAACCGAGGCTCGGGGGTCCGTATTCCCACTCAGCGACCGCTGAACTCGGGTTTTTGCTTGGTGAGCGCTGCGGTGATGGCGACACCCAGATCCTGGGTGACCAGGTGCGCTGCGTTGTACGTCGCGACGTACTCGAGCTCACGGTCGATATCGTGCCGCTGGGCTTCGTTCATCACGTGTTTGCTTCCACGGACGGCGAGGGGAGGGTTGGCCGCGATTTCTTGCGCCAGCGCATCGGCGTCGGCAAACAGCGCGTCGGGGTCGGGAAGGACGCGGTTGACCAGCCCAATCTTCTCGGCGTAGGCGGCATCGAAATCACGCCCGGTGTAGGCCAGTTCGCGTGCGTGCCCAGGGCCCACGATTCGCGGGAGGCGTTGCAGCGTGCCAACATCAGCGACCATCGCAATCTTCGTCTCTCGGACGCCAAACACCGCATCGGCGCTGGCGAGGCGGATGTCACAAGCCGTGATGAGGTCCACCCCGGCGCCCAGGCAGTACCCGTGCACGGCCGCGATAACCGGGACCGGCAGTCGTTCAAACGCACTGACCGCGCCCTGCATTTCGCGGATCAAGCGGTGGAGTGCGGCTTGCCGGCTCCCATCCGGTGGCCCTCCGGTCGGGTCGATCGGCAGCTTCGACATGATGTCCGGGATGTCGAGCCCGGATGTGAACGCCCGGCCTGCACCCCGCACCACGACCGCACGGACCTCGGGGTCTTCGCCCAGTGCGTGCAGCGTCTTGGCGGTCTCGGTCCAAAACTCCGTCCCCATCGCGTTGAGCTTCTTGGGGTTGTCCAAGAGGACATGGGCAACGTGACCGGCGCGTGTGATGTTCAGGAACGACACGCACGCGATGGTACCGGGCGAGTTGCCCGCTGCGGGATCGGATGCGGCCTCAGCCCATCCACCACTGCAAACCGGTCACCAGCATGTGGGTGAAGGGGAGGTCGCCACGGAGGCTACCCACCAACCCCTGGTAGCCAAACACGATGCCCATACCGTGGTGGTAGTTGCGGCGCTTGGGGCTGAGGAGGCCCAGTTGCAGCATGGCGCGAGGGCCATGAGGCAGGAGGTTTTCGGTTTGCTCGAGCGCGAAGGCCGAGTCGTCCTGCGGAGCGACGATGGTCGCTTGCTGCGAGCGCTGGTTGACCACGCCGTACATGAAGTCGTAGCCAAGCCGGAGGTCGATCATGCCGCGTTGCTGAAGCGCGCTGCGACCCAACGTGATCGTGGGCCCGATGCCGAACAGGGCGTTCATCTCGGCGACGCGATCGCCCAACAGGACGCGGCCTCCCCAGGCCGATGCGGTCGCGGCGTAGCCGAAGTGGTTCCACGCTTGGCCCACATCGACCTGCATGCCGCCCATGCGTCCGCCGATCTCGCTGTCGCCGCCCGCGTTGGCGAAGAGCGCCCGAGCTCCGACATGTAGGCGTCCGGGGTTGTCGGCGGGCCGGTACTCGTCCGCATAGGCTTTCGCGAGCGCGGCGTCGTACGCACCGGGGTCGTGCACGACCGTCCGGGCGGTCGGAGCGGGGGGCGGAGCGGGCTCTTCCGTGTCCCCGGAGAGGAGATCTGGGTCGATCGCGTCGGATTTCTCCTGGCCGGTCGTGGGGCGTTCTGCCTCAATCTCCGCACTAGTAGCGGTTGCCTCACGTGGGGTTTCTTCTGCGGCCGAAACCGCGCCCTCGTCTTCCGCGGCGGGAGGCGCTTCGGGCACCGCCGTCGCACTCTCGGGTGCGCCTGCGGCCGGGGGCGATGCGGGCACTGCGCCAGCGTCCGCGACGGGTGCCGCTGTGGGCCCCTCCGCGGGAGCTGATGGCTCAGGGGACGGGGTGGACGGTGTTTCCCCGCCGGTTGGTGCGGCTATCTCCGGCGCGGGATCAGCCGGCGCGGCCGCTGCCGAACCCGTGCTGCACAGGACAAACCCGGCGCCTACGAGCGCCCTCAATGCAAGCCGGTTCACCATCGTCATCTTCCATAGGCTAGCGCCAACTCCCTCGATGAGCGAGCGGTCTTCGTGCTTGGACCGATGGTCTGCGCACACAGAAGAACTGAAGCTACCTCTAGGCCCGGGGTTGACGATTCCTGAGCGTTTTCTATGTTCACGCGCGCACCGCCGCTCGGCCTGTTGTCGTTCGCGGTCCGCTTCTTTTTCCAACTGTACGGAGATCATCATGCACGCTCTACGCAATCCCAGCCGGGCCATCGGTCTGCTTGCTGCGGGCTTCATGCTCCTCACGACGGCCGCTTGCGGACCGATCGTGTTCAGCGACGACGCTTCCCTCGCCATTGTGGGAACTTCTGCTGAGCCGGAGCCCGAGCCTGTTGCTGCTGCCCCCGAACCCGAGCCGCAAAAGCGGGTCGAAGTTCGCGACAACAAGATCGCCATCAACGAGAAGATCCAGTTCGCGGTCAACTCGGACAAGATTCAAGAAGTCTCGTTCGACTTGTTGAACGAGGTCGCCAAGGTCATTCAAGAAAACCCCCAGATCAAGAAGATCGAGATCCAGGGGCACGCTTCGGCCGAAGGCGGAGACAACCACAACATGAAGTTGTCGGATCGTCGCGCCAAGGCGGTTCGCAAGTTCCTCACCGGTAAGGGTGGGGTCACCAAGGACCACCTCTCGGCCAAGGGCTACGGGGAAACCCAGCCCATCGCGAGCAACGACACCGAAGACGGTCGTGAGAAGAACCGTCGCGTCGAGTTCGTGATCATCGAGCAAGAGGTCACGCAGACCAAGGTCGAAGTGTCCGAAGACGGCAAAGAGAAAGTCCTCGAAGAGAAAAAGGTCAGCGGCTGATTCAGCTGCACCGCAGGAGAAATCGACATGCGTAAAACCATCTCTTCCATGATCCTCGCGTCGGTCGCCCTTTCGATGGGCTGCTCGTTCATCGCCCGTGGCGAAGACCAGTACCGCACCGACACCCGCGCTCTTCTCGAGACTCGCAACGCGGACGTCCGCAGCTGCTACGACAAAGAGCTCGCGAACAACCCAGCCCTCTCGGGCGACGTTGTTGTGAACTTCACCGTCGAGAAGAAGACGGGCGCCATCATGAACGCGACCGCTGCCGAGGGCTCCACCGCCCCCGAGTCGCTTCAGACCTGCGTCGTCACGGCCGTTGACGGTCTGGCGCTCACGCCGGAAGACCGTCGCGACGGTCAGGCAACGTTCACGTACACGTTCACGGGTCCCGCCGCCGGCTGATCGCCTGCTTCGGACTGTGAAAGGCCCGGGCGCTGCCCACCAGCAATGGTGGTCGGGCTCCCGGGTTTTTTCGTGCCCGAAGGCGTAGCACGGGTTGAGCACGAGGGGTCCCACGCCCCGCGTGCCGCGAAGTTCCCGGCGTCGGTCCGGCTGCGCTCCTTCGAGGTTGGCACCTGCCCGCCGACACTCGAGCTGCGGCCGGACCTCATGGTCCCCGCAGGAGAGCGGCTGGGCGGAGGTCTGCTTCGGTCGCCGCAGTGATGGTGGAGGGCGCAGCTGCCGACGCGCGCGTGGGCTCATCTGCCGCACCGGCTGCGTTCGAGCGCGGAGACGGGTCCGTGGGCAGGGATGACACAGCCGCCCACGTGACGCCCGTGACGACGAGTGTCGAGGCGATGATCATGGCGGCCAGCCGTTTGGAGTCTCCGGGTACACCGGGCGGGATGGGTCGCAGCGGGAATGGAGCGACGGCCGACAGGACATCGCCGACGACCGCCGGGCGTTGTCCCGGGCGGGGGGGCAGCTGGGCCTCTGGGGCGCGGGCGAGCAGCGCATGCGCGACCTCGGCGGGACCGGAGAATCGCTCGCTGGGGTTCTTGCTCAGGCAGCGTTGCACGATCGCCGCGAGGGCGGGCGCGCAGGGGAGGCTGCCCGGGGTGACTCCGCTTCGGGTCTCGGTCGCGTGCTTCTGCAGTGTCTGTGGCCGCGACGTGCTGTCGAACAGGGGTCGCCCGGTGAGCATCGTGTATCCGAGCGCGCCGAGCAGATAGACGTCCTCCCGGGGCGTTGGTTCGAGTCCCTGCTCCTACTCGGGGCTGTGGGGTTGCCAGGACTGGCCGCCCTCGAGCGCTGACTTGGCTCCGAACAGATGCCCCAGGCCAAAGTCTGCCAGGGTCACGGAGGGGCGGTGAGGGTCGTGTCCCAGGCGGACCGCGCCAGGCGTCAACCCACCGTGGACGATCCCAAGGCTGTGGGCGGCCTCCAATGCGGCACACAGCTGGATGAGGACGTGTTCGACGAAGGCAGGGGCATCGCTCAGGCGTGCGGAGAGGGGCTCGCGGTCGTCGGTCTCGTAGGTGAGGACGAGCCGGCGATCAGCGTCACGTTCGACGTGGGTCGCCGCTGCAAGGCCCGGATTCCCGAGGCTTCCGAGAATCCGGTTGGCCGCCCGACACCGCCAAAGGTCCGAATCACGGCCGCCGAGCAGGCCGCGAAGGGTCAACCGACGGCCGTGCTCAAACCGTTCCTCCTCGTCTGCGAGTGGATGTTGAAAAGCGACCGGTTGGCCGGTTTCGATTGGGCGCACGTTGGAGAGTGTCTCAGATTACATCTGTAGATGTTAGAGAACCTGGATGCGTGCCGAGCTGAGCGTTCGCGCGCATCTTCGTCGAGGTTTCCAGAGCCAACGGGTGCGCCCCTTCGCTGTGTCATCGGGCCACCGAGGGCTGAGAGCCACCGAGCGCCGATACGCGCCCGTGGTGGACGTCACCGGGCTCGTCGGGGCGTGTCGACGGATGTCGCAGAAACGAAGACGCCGCCCTCGTTGAAGGGGCGGCGTCTTTGGGAAGATCTCGGCCAGTGCCTCCGCGGTCGTGCTCGAGCAGTGCTGCTCCCGTCACGACGCGCGAGGTCGTTGCCGTCAGACCTTCTGGTTCGCGAGGTAGTCGATCAGGTCGATCTTCGTCAGCACGCCCATGAGTCGATCGCCCTCGGTGACGAGCACGGCCTTGGCGTCATTGAAGATGTTCTTGAGCAACGCGATGCGCGTGTGCGGGGAGACGGTGGCGTAGTCGCCGTCGGCCAGATCCCGCAGCGGGGTGTCGAGGCTGCCCTCGTTCTCCACCAAAACGTTCAGCAGGTCTCGCTCGGCCACCATGCCGCAGTGTCGTCCCTTGTCGTCGAGGATCGGAAGCTGGCTGATGCCGTGCCGCTTCATCACGCCGATGGCGTCGCGTACCGAGGAGGACGCCTGCGCGGTGATGACGTCGCCGCCCCGTGCTTTGATGAGGTGGGCGACGGTGCCTTCGACGTCGTCTTCGTCGAGGAAGCCGTTGGAGCGCATCCAGTCGTCGTTGAAGACCTTGCTGAGGTACTTCTGCGCGTTGTCGGGCAGGAGCACGAGGATCTTCTTGGGCTCCTTGAGCGTGCGGGCGTACTTGATGGCGCCCATGACGGCCGCGCCACACGAGCCGCCGCAGAAGATTCCCTCACGACGCACGAGCTCGCGCGTCATCAAGAAGCACTCCTTGTCGTCGACTTGGACGACGTCGTCGAGGATATCCAGGTTCATCGTCGAGGGAAGGAAGTCCTCGCCGATGCCCTCGACGTAGTAGGAGAAGGCCTTCGTGAGGCGGCCGGTCTTCACGTACTCGTAGTACAGCGAGCCAATGGGATCGACGCCGACGAGCTGAATGTCGGGGTTCTTCTCTTTGAAGTAACGGCCGCAGCCGCTGAGGGTGCCGCCGGTGCCCATGCCGGACACGAACACGTCGAAGTCGCCTTGGGTCTGCTCCCAGATCTCCGGTCCCGTGCTCAGGTAGTGCGCCTCGGGGTTGGCGGGGTTGTGATACTGGTTCGCGTAGAACGCCCCGGGGGTCTCCTCCACGATGCGACGCGCGGTGGAGTAGTAGCTGCGGGGGTCGCTGGGCTCGACGGCGGTCGGGCAGATGACGACCTTGGCGCCGTAGGCTCGAAGGGCATCGACCTTCTCGTACGACATCTTGTCGGGCATGACGAAGATGCACTTGTAGCCCTTGATCGCCGCGACCATGGCCAAGCCAGCGCCGGTGTTGCCCGAGGTCGCCTCGACGATCGTGCCGCCGGGTCCGAGCATGCCGCGCTCCTCGGCGTCGCGGATCAGGTTCATGCCCACGCGGTCCTTCATCGAACCCGCCGGGTTCAGGTACTCGACCTTGGCGTAGATCTCGGAGGAGATGTCCTCGGCGACGCGGTTGAGGCGGACGATTGGCGTGCCTCCGATGGCACGGGTCATGTCGGCGACGGCGCCCTTCATCAAGTTCTCGGTCATGCGGTGCAGTCCTCGGCCGCAGAAGTACCAAGGGCCGCACCGCCCGTGCAGCCACGCCTACCTGCCCGGGCGCCGGGAATCCTCACGCGGGAGGCGTGGGGAGGACGGAACGAAGCAGCCCGAAAACGGCAGCAGAGATCAGCCAGCCTGCGGCGATCGCAAACGCGATGGAGCGGGCGGGCTCAGCTTCCTGCGGTCGCCCGGCCATCATGCGTCTCTGGAAGACGATCGCGAGCGCGATTGGCGGGATCACGGTGAGCAACAACGCGAGGACGGGTGCGAGGCGGGCGGTGAATCCCGGAGGCAGCGCGAGTCCCAGCAACAGCGCCCCACCCATCGTCGCCATGACGTAAGCGACGGCGCTTCGCCACACGGCCCGGTGCTCCATTCGGCGGTCGTTGACGGTCATCAGGATCACCCCACCGATGCCCCCTCCGAGGACCGATGCGAGCGCGATGTGGCCGATGGTGAACACACCGCCAGCCGCACGACCCATGGTCGGGCCGTCCTCGATGTCGGTGGCTTCGAGCTCGGCCTCCAGCCGACGATGCATTTCGTCGGTCGCCGATCGTGGTGGGCAGGCCTGCGCCTCGCTGTTGCGGTCGTGGTCCACTAAGACCCGTCGGCTGACCGCTGCGCACGTCGGGCCTGGCCGCGTCGACCGTCACCAAAGTACCAGCCGAGGCCGAACGTGAACATGGCTCGCCACCGACGGGTGTCGATCTCGAAGTGTCGAGTGCGGCCGTTGAGCCCTGCGACGCGCAAGATGATGGACAGCTCGCCCGCGCCGGGGGCGGACTCGCGGCGCCGGTGCACTCGCGTGGTGAAGGAGAGCTCGCCACCAATGTGGTGCGCGTTGCTGAGAATCGGCTGCCCCAAGCCGCCCCGGATGTCGGAGACGGCGTCTTTGTTTTGGATGGGCGCGCCAAGGAACCCGTAGCCGAACGCCACGCCGACCAGACGTCCCTGAAAGCCGGTGAACAGCTGCGGATGGATGACCATCGGCATGGCCTCGACGGTGTTGGCCGGGTTTGCGCCCACGGCGAGACTGGGCCGGACCATGACGTAGCGGCCGATCCGGCCCTGGTAGGCGAAGTCGAGCTGCAACGGGATGAACTGGAACCGTTGGACCTTGCCCGAGTCCTCGTCGATCGCAGCGGACAGCCGCATGTAGTCCATCTGAAGACCCAGCCGGAACCGATGCTTGCGGGGCAAGGGTCGCGCGCGCGGATCGACGAAGCCCTCGGGCTCGCCGGGTTCTTCCGCAGCGTGGGCGGCAACAGGGGCCGCGAAGCAGCCGAGGCCGAGAACTGCCGCGGCGAGGCGAGGAAACCGCACGAAGAGACTCTTGTTTGCGTGCGTGGGAAAGTCAAATCGCGCGGGAGGGGTGCGGGTGCAACGGCCGGACGCTTGGTCTGCCGACGCCTGGGTGAGGTTGTGGGTCGCCTGCGGACGGGTCGCGGGGCCGTACGGCCGCCGAGGATGGAGGTCGTCGCGATGGGCGGTTGGGGTGGTCTCGGTGAAGCCGACCGCAGCCCAGACCGTTGGCGCAGGTGGCGCAGACCTTGGGCGTCGTCGCGAGCCTGGACCCGTTCAGACGTTGGGCGGAGCTGCAGGTGCGGCGGCGGTCGTCCCCGACCGTGAACGACGGCGGGGGCTTGTCGCGTGAGGCCGCGGTGTCAGGGAGGACAGCTCGTCGCGGGAGTACCCACGCTTGACCCACAGCGCTTCTACACGGTCAGCGGCGCGGTCCAGGGCCCGTGCGTGCGCAAACGAGATCCCCGCGTAGAGGGCGGTGCCCAGAGCGAGGATCATGAACTCGGGGACCGTCAGGACCGCCGCGACCACGACGAGGATGATCGTGTTCAACACCCTTGCGAACCTCGCGGCCGAGCGGGCGCGATGGACCGAGCCGGGTTCTGCTCGCAAGAGCGCCGGTCCGACCGCCCAGATGCGGGCCGCCAGAATGCAGCCCGGAATTCCCACCAGGCCGACGCCGTAGAACATGCAGCCCACGAGCGCCATCGCCCCGCCGGGAATCAACATCTGTCCCATCCCGATCGACCACAGCGCCGTGGCGCGCACACCCCATGGCGCGCGGGGGTGCTGCAACGGGCCCACATAGGTTTGGTCCTGCACGCGCCCGTCCCCGCGGAATCCGCTCTCCAGGTCCGGTTCGGAGCGGGCATACGGCACATCGTGGACCCACGCCTGCCGATGGCTGCGCTCGTTCCACAAGTAGGTTGCCGCTTGCAGGAGGCCGAACCCGATGGCGAATGCGATGAACCCCTCCATCGTCGGGTTCATACCTCCGGCCCGGCGGTTGTGCACGCCGTCCGCAGGCGTCGCGCGACCGTTGAGCCCCGCGAGCGCGTCACTCACAGTCGCTGTCGAGTTCGTACGCTCCGATGCTCCACGGAACGCTGCGCATCGATCCCGCACGGTCCTGGTCGAGCACGCGCGACAGGTCCAGGCCGCCCCGGGCGAGGGCGCACGGGACGCTGCCGTCGTCACGCAGCCGGAGGTCTCCCGAGACGGCGTCCATGACTGCGGTCTCGACCACGATGTTGTCCGTGGCGGTGGGCAGATTCATCTCCAGCTCGAGCAGCGTCGTCGCCGAAAGCGTTCCGGAGTAGATCTGGCTACAGCCCAGGTTGTTGTTGCGCATGGAGGACGGCTGCGCGCCGGCGCTGGCATAGACGCAGTAGACCGCTCCGAGCTCGCTGACCTGGACGAAGTTGTTGTTGTCGATCCTCGGGGTCGAGGTTCCCGTGATGTACGCGTGGTAGCTGCTGTACCCACTCTCGGGATCGGTCGCGACGC
Organism: Nannocystales bacterium; assembly: GCA_050633305.1. Lineage (GTDB taxonomy): Bacteria > Myxococcota_A > Polyangia > Nannocystales > Nannocystaceae > CAJXVA01. The sequence continues at coordinate 53,195 of JBOEGF010000047.1, read as the reverse complement.
TGTTGGAGAGGATGTCTGGGGAGCTGTCGTGCAGCTGGAGCGCGTAGGAGGTGGCCGCAGTGGAACGTTCGGAGCGGATGACGTTGTTGGCCAGACTTCCGTCGCACACCTCGTAGAGCACGGCGTGGGTGGTGCCCGTGTCCCCGGAGTGGATGTCGTTGCGGACGAACTCGGGCTGGCCCATGTCGCAACGCACTCCGGTGCTCGAGCTGACGGCGCCCACCGGATCGATGATGTTGTCCGTGAAGACGGGCCGTCCCCCGTTGATGCGCACTGCCGTGGTCACGCTCGCCGCGGGGCGACCCAGGATGGTGTTGCCCGTCAGGGTCGGAGAGCCGCCTTCGATGAACACCGCTGCGGCGTAGCCCGCTTCGGCGGCGGTGATCGTGAACCCATCGACCACGACATCCTCAAACACGCCGACCGGCGCATGCACAGCGTGGTGGGGAAGCAGGTCGCTGACGCCTGTCGTCGCGACCGACTCGTCGATGACCTCGGTTGGGTACAAGGCGGGGTCGCGGTCGTCCCAGCTCGTCGCTGAGAACCCGCCGTACAACGAGACTCCAGGTCGAAGCTCGATGGACGCCAGGTCATCGTGGGTGGCGGTGTAGAGCCCCTGGGAGACGTAGACCGCGGGGAGTCCCTGCGCTTGCGCTTCTTGAAGTGCCCATTGAATCGAGCGCATGGGTGCCTCGCGACTCCCGTCGTTCGAGTCCGCCCCCACGGTTGCGTTGACGTACAGGCCGGGCCCTTTTTCAAAGCCGGGCACCTCGCCGCTGGACTCGCCGTTGCCCGACCCGGTCTCCAGGCCGCCGGTCCCTGTGCCATCGGTGTCGCTGGTGCCCGGGCTGCCGCTGGAGTCCTCGCCCGAGGCGGGTGGGGTGGTGGTCACCATGCCGCCGGTCGGCCCGCCGCTGGTGCCTTCCCCGAAATCGTTGCCGCCGAAGCTGTCGCTGTCGGAGGTTGCGGCGCATCCGTTGAGGAGGCCGAGGACGAGGAGAACGCGTGCGGACATGGTTTGCCGCACCATCAAGATGCGAGCCAACTCTTGGCGGACGCCGTTTCGCGGTCTCTGGGTGCCGCGGAGGTATCGGATCGGGGCGAGGGCCCGCGGGCCGCGTCACAGATCGATCCCGGCCGCGGGTGCGTGATGGTGCAAGACGTCGAGCGTGGATCAACCGGAGACGGTCCAGATCTCTCGGCCTGATTTGAGGACCTTTCGATCGATGCTGAAGTCGTCGGCGCCCTCGGACTCGGCGAGCTCGCGAAGCTCTGCGAGGTCCGCTGGGGTCCCGTCGCAGAAGCCCACCGGGCGGGGGTTGTTTGGCTGGACGAGCTGAACGTGCAGCTCACCCCGGTCCCACTGGGTCTGGGTCTCGTTGCTGTGGGGGTAGATCATTGGGGCCGGAGCGTACGACGGATCCCGGGGCGGCACCCGGTTGGTTGTGAGGTCGCCGGGGCTGCGCGGGCGGGGAGGGCTGCTACCGTGGGGCGATGGATGTCGAAGCGCTCGAAGCCGCACTCCGCAGCCGGGCCCAGAACGTGCGCGGAGAGGATGGCGCCTGGGACTTCGAGATCGGCGGCGTTCACATGGCCTGCTTCACCGACACGCGCTTTGACCGGATGCGGTTGGTCGCACCGATCCTCGATGCTGAGGACATGACACAGGAGCAGCGCACGGCGGTCTTGGAGGCGAACTTTCACACCGCGCTCGATGCCCGCTATGGGACGAGCGACGGCGTGTTGTACTCGGCGTTCATTCATCCGCTGTCCCCGTTGACCGCGGAACAGTTCGGTTCGGCGCTGGAGCAGGTCGCGGGCCTCGTCGACACGTTCGGGACCAGCTACTCCAGCGGTGCGCTCATCTTCGGCGTGCCGGGAGCCGATCGGGACCTCAACTAGCCCGACTTGGGCTGGGCTGTGCGAGGCTCTCGCAGGCGGGGTCAGCCGGCGTCGGCTTTGCCCACCGCTTCGCGGAGCTGTTGGGCCCAGCAGTCGAGATTCTGAAGCGTGGACGAGAGTTGGTCGCGCGAGTCGATCGTCTCCCGCAGCTCGGTCTCGAGGCGCTCCCGGGCGCGTCGCAGTCGACTTTTTGCGGTGCCCAAGGGGATGTCGAGCGCCGCCGCGATCTCGGTCATCTTCAGGTCTTCCCAGTAGTGCCACTCCAGCAGAATCTGAAACTCGAGCGGGATGCGGCGCAACGCGATGAGAAGGGCGCGTTCGTTCTGGCGCTGGGCAGCGACCGAGCTGGGGGACGCGCCCATGTCGGCGACGGAGACCGAACCAAAATCGAGTCGATCGTGGGTTCGTTGGCGCTCTCGGTAGAATCGAAACAGCTCGGAGCGGGCGATCCGAAACAGGTAGGTGCGGAAGCTCGAGTCACCGCGGAACTGTTCCGGGGTTTTGAGCAACGCGGTCATCGTCCGCTGGATCATCTCTTCGGCCGCGTCGTCGACCTTGTTGCGGAAGAATCGCCACAACTCGTCGAAATAGCGGCGCAGGAGGGTATCGGCGGCCTGGATGTCTCCTCCGCGCCAGGCCTGGATCAGCACTGCGTCGTCGGATGTCATCATTGCGATGATAGCTCCTCTTGCATGGAATGACAGTTTTGAACTTCCGGATGAGCGCTCGCCGCTTGCTCGAGCCTTCGCTCGAACAGCGAGAGGGCTTGCGCGAACCCCTTCCGGGATCCTGGTTCATCGCCACCCTTGCCGAGGGCCCACGCGTGACGACACTGGGCGATCGCGAGGTCGATCGACTCTGGAGCGGTCTTCTCGTAGAGCGCGACCGCTCGTTCGAGGTCGGCCAGCCCTTCGGCGATCTGTCCGGTCTCGACCCGTACTCGGCCGCGTGAGGTCAGAGACTTGGCCACCCAAGGGTGCTCGGGAGGAAGCCCGGCTTGCAAGCGAGTTGGGACGTTTTCAAGAAGATCGAGGGCGGCGTCGAACTTTTCGTCGTCGAGCTCGAGGTTCCCGCGGTTCATGTCGATGGCCGCGATGTTGACGTGGGTCTCGCCGAAGGTGGCCGCGAGGATCGTGCGGGCGCGCTCGTAGCTCGCGCGTGCCTGGTCGCTACGGTTGAGCGCGTTGAGGAGGGACGCCTGGTTGACGAGCGTCTTGCCCACGGAGGGATGGTTGGGTCCGAGTCGTCGCTCGAGAAGTGCGAGCGCGCGCGCCGTCATTGTTGCGGCGGCCTCGTAGTCTCCAAGCCCGCGAGTCGCAGCAGCGAGGTTGGCGAGCGAGTCCGCGAGCTGCGGCCCCTCGGGCGAGAGTGCGGTGAATCCTTCGACCGCGAGCTCGAACTGTGCTCGGGCGGGTTCGAAGTCGCCGGCGGCGTAGTAGGTCTCGCCGCGACGCGAGGCGAGCTGGGCTGTCAGTGCTGGGTCACCGCCGAGTCGGTCGATGGCGGCCTCGGCTTGGTCCGCGATGGCCAGCCCGGCGACCTTGTTCGACTGTAGCGCTCCCACGACCCGAGCGAGCAAACCCAGGCTCTCGGCCAGGAGACGATCGTGGCGAGTCGCGGTGGCGTGTAGGACTGCTTGCTCGAGCGCAAGCCGAGCCTCGTCGAGTTTCATTCGACGTTGGTGGACGCGGCCCTCCCAGTACTTCGCTTCGGCGTGAAGCGCTCGGTACTCGATGCCCAGGGCGTCTCGCACGACGGAGACGATGGCCTCGCCCACGAGCTCGTACTGGCCCAGCGCTTCGGACGCCGCGATCGAGGCCAGACGGTCTCGGACCGCGTCGACTTCGGCGTCGAGTTGGGTCGGCGGGGGGTCGACAAGTGCCGTGAGCACCTCTGGATCCGCACACGCATCGATGGGCGGGAGGTCACGCGCCGCATCAGCGACGCGGAGAACACTGGCCTCGTCGAGGGCCTCGAAGCGGCCGGTGAGGGCTCGAAACGCCCGCAGGCGGCCGTGAAGACACCGCGTTCGCAGTGTGAACATCTCGTCGCTCTGCTCGCCGCGGACCCGGGTTGCTTCGCACGCGTCGGTGGACGCTTCGACCCACGCATCCGCGTAGCGCGAGAGGGTGTCCGAGGCCGCGCTCCACTGCTCCGCGCCGTCCTGGGAAGCTGCCGAGAATGCGCTCGCGTACCGGTCGCGATGCTCGCCGTCCCAGATCCCCTCGAGCCGCGCCAGCGCTCCCGTGCACTGGGCCGTGGGGGGCGGTGTCCGGGCCGCCATGCCCCACGCCACGGCGCCGATCGTCAGGACACTCGCGCCGCCGAGCAACACCCGGCTTCTTTGGGCTGCCCGTGGCGCAGGGTCGAGCTCTCCAAGCAGGAGGTCCATCGAGTCGAATCGCTCCTCCGGCGCGGCGGAGAGGGCACGGGTGAGGGCTTGCATGACGCCCCTGGGCACCCCGGTGAGCGGCCGTCCTCGGGGTTCGCGTGCGTGTTCATTCCGTTGGAACGGGCGCTCGCCACAGAGCAACTCCCATGCGGTCACCGCGAACGCGAACTGGTCCGTCCGGGCGTTTGCGGGGCTGCCTCCGAGCTGCTCGGGGGCCATGTAGTCCGGCGTCCCCGAGCGTGGCCCGGTTTGGGTGATCGGCGAGACTGGGCCTTTGTCGGTCTCTCGTTCGTCCAGGGTGCCGCCGACGGGATCATCGCTGGACTGGGCGAGGCCAAAGTCGACGACCTTGGCCTGTTGCTGTTCGTCGACCAGGACGTTGTCCGGCTTGAAGTCGCGATGGACGAGTCCTTGGGCATGCGCCGCAGCCAGCCCTCGACCGGCGTGGAGCAGGACCGTGATGCGTGCCGTGGCCGACGGCGCCTCGCTCGCCCACGCGCGCAGCGTTTTCCCAGCGATGTACTCCATCGCCAAGAACACGCGGTCCTGTGTCACGCCGACCTCGAACACGGTCACGACGTTCGGATGGGACAGCTGCGCCGCGGCCTTCGCCTCCCGCATGATCATCTGCCGCTCCTGCTGAGCTTCTCGTCCGCCGGTCAAGACCTTGAGGGCGACCCGTCGCTCGAGTTCAGGGTCCCAGGCCGCGAACACAGCGCCCATGCCTCCTGCCCCGAGGCGTTCGAGGATCCTGTACTTGCCGAAGGTGTCGTCGGCTGGATCCGTCCCGGATTTGGCTCCGAGCAGAGCCCTGCGGACCGCAGAGAACGCCATCGACTTCTCCAGACCTTGCTCGCCCGCCCGGGCGTCTCGGAGTTGGGTTTCGAGCCCTGGTTTCGACGTCGCCATGCGAGCCGCGAACCGTACCAGCCGGCCTCTCAGAGCGCGCCTTCTAGGCTGCTGTGGCCGCGGATGCGCGGTGCGTGCCCACGGGAGGCTACCCGAGGCCAACCAGCTCCGGGCTCCCGTCGTCGCAGGGGAGACAAGCGGCGGCCGCTGACTCCGCGGTGGCTTGCCGTTCCCGCGGGTCTTGCCGCGGTGTGGGGGGTCGCGTGACTGTGCGGCATGCGGTTCTCCGGGTGGTGACCACGCGGTGCAGACGTTCGTCCCCGGTTGAGCAGACCCGTCCCGTTCAACGGTCGTGGGTTCTGTGTGCGTCGTGCCACGACCGCGTCGCCAGCGGGGCTGGGGGTCTACCAGTTCGCGGTGGATGGACGGCAGGGGTGCATCTGAGCCGTCGCGTTCCACGGCCTTGAGTCCGGCCGCCATGCGCCCCCATGATTGCGCCCCATGGTGGACGAGGCCCACGGCGAGGCGTTCTTTGCCGGCCTCGACGAGGTCGACGGGGTGCTTCTTGTCGCGAAGGCGATCGCGCCCGAGCTGCAGAGCAAGGCGGCCTGGCTCGAAGTCGCGGCGCGGGTCGTCCGGGGACAGAGCAAAGACCCGCTGCCACCCGAGTTTCGAGGGCGGGAACTCGACCGACGCCTGCGGGGCTTCGTGGAGCGCGGCTGGGTGCAATCGCAGATGGATACCTGGCGGCTGCAGTACGTCATGGACCCCGAGCGCGCATGGTTGGTGCTGCGGGCAGCCCACCGAGCGGGCCGGCTGGAGGCCGACGCCGCGCGGGCCTTTGGGACGCGCCGGGTGTCGGTCTACGGATGGGACCTTCTACGCCAGGCTCGAGTGCAGCTAGCGCTGGGGTGCGTGGGGGAAGCGATGGCGTCGGTGTCGATGCCCGAGTTCGTCTCGGTCGCTCGGGGATCCAAGCAGTGGCCTGTCGATCTGCTGGGCCTCAACCCCGAACGGGAGTGGTTGGAGAGCGCGCCGGATGAGGTGCTGGTCTCGTACGCCAAGGGCGTGGGACTGCGCTGCACCGATGAACTCCGCGCGCTGCCAACCGGGCTCGTCGAAACGGTGCTCGAGGTGCTTGCGCCGCGGCGGTTGACCGCGACCAAACGCTTCCCGGTCGAGCTGCTCCGAGGCGGCGTGCTTTCGCAGGACGCGGCGCGTTCGGAGGCTTGGACACGTGTGCGTGGCAAGGCGATCGGCGCGAGCCTGACGCTGCTGCATGCCTTCGCGCAGGGCGAGCTGGGTCGCTGCTTTTCGGTCGGAGCCGCCCTGCTGGAGTCGCACCCGGCGCAGGTACGCGGGCTTGTGGCGCTGTGCATGCTGCTGGCGTGTGTGGATGCAGCCCGATGCGGGCAGGAGGGGGCGTGGCTGCGGTTCGACGATGTGTTGGGGCAAGCCCGCGGACGGTCGCCACAGCACGAGGACGCCCTCGAGCTTCTCGGGGGGTTCCGGGATGTGGAGACCGGCGTGTCGACCGTCGCTTCGCTGGCCGGCGAACTCGGGGAGGTGTTTCGCGGGCGTCCCCACCTGCCGTGGACGACCGGATTGGTTGGAGGCCTGCTCACCCGTTGGATGCCCGTAGACGAGCCGGAGGAACTCCAGGTCTGCGTCGCGGCGCATGCTCGGAGTGCGGAGGCGTTGCGCTCGACGCTCATTCCGCAGACGTTCGCAGCGTTGGCGTGTCGCTCCGGTTCATCCTCATCGCAGGTGAGCTTGCTGCAGGCGTACGCGCCTCGGGCTGCGTGGGAGCACGTGGTCGAACAACTCGAGGCTCTCGCCGAACGGTTGGCGCCGCAGGCGGGTGGGCGGCCCGCGATCCACTGGGACGTTCTGGGTGCAGCCGATGCGCCCACGGTGGCGCCGCGTCTGGTCCGTTCTGCGCAGGCGGTGCAAGGCCGAGCGATCAGCATCGCGGAACTCGTCGGCAAGCACGTCGGTCTCGCCGACGAGCACGACGTCGCGATCGCCCACGCCTGGTTGCGCGCGCGCGAACTCAGCGAACTCAGCGGTGGGGTCGGTGCGGCATCGGGCCGGGCCGTCGGTCCCGACGCCGCCGCGCTGCTGGCGATGGTCGGCCACCCGAGGGTTCGTGGGGGAGACGGACGGGCGCTGGTCGTGGTTCGGGGGACGCCGAGGGTCGTCGTCGACGGTGATCCTCGGGGCGCGCGGATCTTCGTCGAGCCCGAAGCGTTGCGGGCTTCGCCGGTCGCGGTCGAGTGGGAGACATCGAGCCGGTTGGTCGTCTACCCGACCGACGAACCCACGGAGGCGGTCCTCGAGGCGCTCGGTGGGACGCCCGATGGCCGTGTTCCCCAGGTCGCGCTCGAGCGTCTGTTGCCTGTCTTGCCGCGATTGGCCGGCCAGGTTTCGTTGCAAGCACGCGGCACTTTCGACCTCGAGGACAAGCACGTGGATCCCAAGACCGACTTGGAGGTCGACTTGGAATGGCGCAGCCCCATGCTCCACCTCCTCATCCAATGCTGGCCGCTGGGGCGCGGAGGTCCGCGCTGCACGCCTGCAGAGGGGCCCGCGGAGATCGTCGCGCATGCGGATCGCAGCCTGCGGACGACCACGCGGGATCTCGAGGGAGAGCGAGCGGCTCTGGAGGCGTTGCTCGAGGCGTGTCCGCGCCTTCAGGCCTTGGACACCGCGGACGATGGCGCGCTGTTGGCCTACGGAGTGGAGTCCGCGTGTCGGGCCCTGGGCGAGCTGACCCTGGAAGCGAAGGCCGGAACCGTCACGTTGGCGTGGCCGCGCGGCAAACCGTTGCGCTTGTCTCGGGAGTACGATGTCCGCGATATCAACATCTCGGTCCGGCGGGACAAGGGGCATTGGTTGCGGATCGAAGCCGATCTACAGGTCGATGAGGGGGAGGTCAGCACGTGGCGACTGCTGGGGGCCGAGCGGGAAGGGAGCGGTCGGTTTGTGCCCCTGGCGGATGGGCAGGTGCTGCGCCTCTCCGAGAGCCTGCGCCGCAAACTCGACGCGCTTGGGCACCTTCGCGACGCCCGAGCGGCTCGGGACGGGGCCGAGGGGGTCTTGCTCCCCGAGGTCGCACTGCCCGCGTTGGAGGGTCTGCTGGGGGAGGACGGCGGGCTGAGTTTCGCCGGCGAGTTGAGGCAGCGGCGCGCGGACATCGAGGACGCTCTGTCCTCTCGACCCCGGACTCCGCGGGGTCTTCGCGCCACGCTGCGCGGGTATCAGCGAGAAGGCTTCGTGTGGATGTCCCGTCTCGCACGCGCCGGCTTGGGGGGCGTCCTGGCCGACGACATGGGGTTGGGCAAGACCGTGCAGACCCTCGCCGTCTTGCTGGAGCGCAAGAAACAAGGCCCCGCCCTGGTCGTATGCCCCACCTCGGTCGTCGCCAACTGGTGTGCGGAAGCGACTCGGTTCGCTCCATCGATGCGGGTCGTCGACGTGGGCACGATCCCCCGTGCGCAGCGAGAGCCCACGCTCCGGAGTCTGGGCCCCGGCACGTTGGCGGTCTTGAGCTATGGCCTGCTCTCCCGCTTCGAGGGCGACCCCCTCGAGGTCGCCACACTGGTCTTTGACGAGGCGCACGCGCTCAAGAATGCATCGAGCGCACGCACCCAGGCCGCGGCGTCGATTGTGGCGGATGTCCGATTCGGCCTCACCGGGACCCCGATCGAAAACCACCTCGGGGAGCTGTGGAGTGTCTTCAACTCCTGCGTGCCCGGTTTGATGGGGGACGAGGATGTCTTTCGTCGGACGACCGCTCGTGCCGTCGCGGCCGGGGACGCGGCGGCAGCCTCACGTCTGCGGGCTCTGGTACGGCCGTTCTTGTTGCGGCGGACGAAGGACATGGTCTTGACCGAGCTACCCGAGCGCTCGGAGACCCTCGTCATGGTGGAGCCGAGTACTCGGGAGCGCGCCTGGTACGAAGCCCAGCGTCAGCTCGCCCAAGAACGCCTGGGCGCATCCAAGGACGTCCGGGGCCGTTCGCGGATCAAGATCCTGGCCGAGATCAGCCGTCTACGGCGCGCTGCCGTCGAGCCTCGGTTGGTCGATGAGACCGCACCGCGAGGCGCCAAGCTCGACCTTGTCGTCGACCGAGCGCGCGAGTTGGTCGCGGCAGGGCACCAGGTGTTGGTGTTCACCCAGTTCCTCGGCGTGCTGGCGATCCTCGGCGAGCTGCTGCGCAAGCGGGGTGTCCGTGTCCTGGAACTCCAGGGCTCAACCCCCGGTCCCGAGCGAGCCCGGCGCATTGATGCCTTCCAGGCCGGGGACGCGGATGTGTTTCTCATGAGTCTCAAGGCGGGTGGGGTGGGTGTGAACCTCACCGCAGCGGACTACGTGATTCATGTGGACCCGTGGTGGAACCCCGCGGTCGAGGACCAAGCCACCGGCCGGGCGCACCGGATGGGTCAGACCCGACCCGTCACGGTCTATCGCTACTGCACCGTAGGCAGCATCGAACCGAAGATCCTTGCGTTGCATGGTGAAAAACGCGAACTCGCGCAGGATGTGCTGGGCGGGATGAGCACCGCAAGGGCGCTGGACCTGGATGAACTGACGGCCCTGATGCGGTGAGCGGTGCCGCTCGATCGTGCGGGCCGAACTCAGATGTGCGACAGCAGCAGCTGGACCGGCCCGGCGTTGGGCGAGACCACCACGACGTCGTCGACCCCGTCCTCGTTCAAGTCTCCCATGTCCATGTCGTACAGGTAGCCATCGAGCATCGTGAACAGTTCCTGGGGGGCGAACGTGCCGTCTCCATTGCTCATCAGGATGCTGGTCGTTCCGCTCGTGTTGACCACGATGATGTCGTCGAAGCCGTCGTTGTCGAGGTCCGACGCCTTGCCCGCGATCGGAGACGAGTTCACGGTCAGCTCCAGCCCGGCGGAGAACGAGCCGTCCCCGCCTCCGAAGTGCACCGACACGATGCTGTTCCCGGTTCCGGCCACGTCGAGATTGTCGTCGCCATCGAAGTCTCCGACCATCACATCGCTGGAGCCCGTGCCAAACGCTGTGCCGATCGCAAGGGTTCCGCCGCCATCGTTGATGAACGGGTAGATGCCGCTGGCGACCCCTGCCACCACGTCGAGGTCGCCGTCGCCGTTCAAGTCGGCGGCATGGACGTTTTGGAACGCCGTGGGACTGCCGAAGGTTTCGGCGGCTCCGAAGCCCTCGGCGGCGGTCGCGATCAGCACGTTGATGCCGGAGTTGGTTCCCAGTGCGTCCAACCGGTCGTCTCCGTTGAGGTCGGCCAACGCAACATCCCAGTTGCTGCCACCGGCATAGGCGGTGATGCTGGAAAAACTGCCGTCGTCGTTGCCGCGGAATCGCATGATGGCCGAGGTCGCGGTCGCTCGCATCGCGATGACATCGACCACGCCGTCCGCGATGGCGGCGGCGGCCACACGGATGAGTGGGGTGTCGTCGCCGGAGTCGATGGCGTCCGAGAAGTTCCCGTCGCCGCTGCCGAGGTAGACGTACAACCCTCCCACGGCCCCATCTCCGTAGTCTCCGACCACGACATCGAGGTGGTCATCGCCGTCGAGGTCCGCGATCGCGACGCCTTGGCTACTCACGAGGGTGTCGAGCTCGACCGGATCGAGGAAGCAGAGCTCGCCATCCTCAACGACGCCGTTGTCGCATCCGGGGACGAAGTCGGTGGTCGAGCTGGATGCATCGCCGGATGTCCCCATCGTGGGGTCGGTGCTCGCCGTGGTCGACGCGTCGGCGGATGTGGTCTCGCTACTCGAGTTGGTGTCCGAAACGGTGGCGGTCGTCGTCGAGCCGGGTCCCGTCGAGGACGGCGCGCTCGTCGACGGGGCGGAGGTCTGGGTGTCCGGGCTGGTCGTCCCCGTCGATGAGGTGCCGGAATCGGTCTCCGCATTGGTGTCGTCCGGGTTGAAGCAGCCGACGAGTCCAAGTGATGCGATGAGAGCCAAGGAACGCATACCGATACTGTACCGGATGCGTATGGCTCCTGGTCGCGCGTCCGCGCGTCTCGCCCGAGGTCCAGCACATGTCACGGGTTCGTTGCGGCAGAGCGCGGTCTCACGGGTCGCGTGGGGTCGACTCCGGAGGGCACGCATGTAGACTGCGTCCCGCGATGAAGTCCGCGACCGAGACGGTCTCGGCGGTCCTGCTGACCCGTCAATGGTTCGACCGCCGCGACGGCCTGGAACTCACGTTCTGGGGGGCGTCCGCGCGGGGACCGGTCAAGGCGGTCTTGACCGGGCAAGATGCGGTGATGTTCGTCGAGCGGGCGACACCCACCCAAGAGGGGCGCCGTCGTTCTGTCGAGCTTTCGACGTTGCGCGGTGCGCCCGTCGACGCGGCCTACTTCAGCTCTCAGCGGGCGCTGAGCACCGAACGGCACCGCATTCGGTCTGCCGGCGGTCTGACGTTCGAGGCCGCGATCAAGCCTCACGACCGCTTCTTGATGGAACGGTTTGTGACGGGAGCCTTCGCACTTCATGGGGTCTTTCGCTCGCGCGATGGGTTTCGCGAGGTGACCAACCCGCGGGTCGAGAGGACCGACTTCACGACGGCGACCTCGTTGCTCTCCTTCGACATCGAGACCGCGGGGTTCGATGGACCGTTGCTGTCGATCGCCGCAGCAGGGCACGGTGGCGACCGGGTTTGGATCACGGCGCCGAGCGAAGCTGCCGACGGCACGTACCGTGCGGTTCCGGACGAGGCGACCCTGCTGCGCTGCTTCTTGGAGCACGTTGCAACCGTAGACCCAGACATCCTGGCGGGCTGGAACGTGGTCGAGTTCGATCTGGCCTACCTCGAACACAAGGCCAAGGCGCTGAAGATTCCGTTCACCTTGGGTCGCGGCGGAGAGCGGGCGACCGTCTTGGTGCCGCGGAACGACGGCCAGCCCCATATCGCTCGAGTGGCAGGGCGAGCGGTGCTCGACGGCATCGCAACCCTGCGCGCGGCCACCTTTTCGTTCGAGAGTTTCCGGCTCGAAGACGTGGCCCAAGCCCTGCTCGGTCGTGGCAAGAAGATCGAACACGGCACCGACCCGGTCGCCGAGATCAACCGTTTGCACACCGAGGACAAGCCCGCCCTCGCCGCGTACAACTTGCAAGATGCTCGTTTGGTGCTGGATATCTTCGCGAAAGCGGATCTGGTCGGGTTTGCGACCGAGCGCCAGGCGTTGACTGGGCTGCCGATGGACCGCCAGGGAGGCTCGGTCGCAGCTTTCGACAACCTGTACTTGCCTCGCCTACATCGTCGCGGGTACGTGGCGCCCGATGTTGGCGACGGAGAGGGGGTGTTTGGGAGTCCTGGCGGTTGGGTGATGGACTCGTTGCCCGGGCTCTACGACAACGTGCTCGTCTTGGACTTCAAGAGTCTGTACCCCAGCATCATCCGCACCTTCGCGATCGATCCGCTGGGGCTCGCGGTGCCCGGCGAGGATCCGATTCCGGGCTTCGAGGGGGCCAGTTTTGCCCGGGACGGCCACATTCTTCCCGCGTTGATCGAGGGCCTGTGGGCGGCGCGGGAAGAGGCGAAGCGGAGGAAGGATGCCGCGCGGTCACGTGCCATCAAGATCCTCATGAACTCGTTTTACGGGGTGCTCGGCAGCGGAGGGTGCCGATTCTTCAGCCCCCAGCTGGCCAGCTCGATCACCTTGCGCGGGCACGAGATCATTCAGGAGAGTCGGGCGTTGATCGAGGAGCAGGGGCTCCAGGTCATCTACGGAGATACCGATTCGGTGTTTGTGCACGTGGGGGTGGGTACTCCACAGCGGTGCGCCGAGATCGGTGAGGGCTTGGCGGCCGAGCTCAATCGGCATTGGACGGAACACCTTGCCTCCACCTATGGAATCGAGAGTCACCTCGAACTCGAGTTCGAGACCCACTATCGTCGCTTCTTGATGCCGACCATGCGGGGTTCGGACAAAGGCAGCAAGAAGCGGTACGCGGGGACCCTGGGCGCCGGGCCCGATGCGCAGCTCGTGATCAAGGGGCTCGAGGCTGTGCGGACCGACTGGACTCCGCTGGCGCGTCGATTTCAACGCGAGCTGTTGGCGCGCGTGTTCGCCGAGCGGCCGTGGCGTGAATGGATGGCGGCCTTGGCCCGCTCGGTTCGTGCAGGCGAACTCGACGACGAGTTGGTCTATCGCAAGCGCATTCGCCGTCGGTTGGATGCCTACGAGCGGAACGTGCCACCACACATCCAGGCGGCGCGAAAACTCGGACGCCAAGTTCGAGAGATTCGCTACGTGATTACGGCACGCGGCGCTGAACCCGTCGAGTTGCCCCACGGGCGCCTCGACCATGAGCACTACCTGTCGCGTCAGCTCGCGCCTGCTGCAGATGGGTTGCTGCAGTTCTTGGGCACCAGCTTTGCCGCGGTCGCCGGCCTGCAAGTCTCGTTGTTCGACTGACCGCCTCCAGGTGTCCATCTTCGTGGAGGACGCTCTGCGGCGGGGCCTGTGCGTCTTGCGGTCCGACGCGCGAAATCGGGGCCGGAGACGTGGGGAGGCCCCACACGATCGCTCAGCAGGGTCGATCAACCCGTCGCTTCGCCGAGCGGTCCCATGCCCGCGTAAGAGCGACGCCGGCCTGGGGTTGGGCAGGGCATGTCTGGAAACAAAATCATCGGTGCGGCGGTCGGGTTGACCGCGTTGCTCTGCGTCCCCATCGCCAACGCTGCTCCGCCAGAGCGGGACCTCATTTTGGTTCCGATGGAGGGCGGATACATGCACAACTTCGGCAGCTACCGCGGCCGGTCCGACCAACAGTTGGGGACGCTGGGCACCGGTTTCGGATACATGTGGGACCGGGTTGGGTTCATGGCGATCGCTCGGGTGGGCATGGGCCCGAACAAGTCGCGGCTGGGTTGGGGCGGAGCCCGGGGGTACTACTCGCTCTTGGGAAACGACCGGTTTGAGTTGGGTCCTGACCTGTCGATCACCGCGGGCGGGGGGAAGGTGCACGCGGAGCGCAGTGGGCTGCTTGCGGCGGCGGAACCCGGCGTCTCGGCGCGCGTGTACACCGAGCGCGCGGGCGCGTTTGAGGTGAAGGCCAACTGGTACCAGCCGCTCTCGAACGACCAGGCGTGGGGCAGCGGGGCGATGCTGTCCGTGTCCTGGCATCCGCTGTTCACGATCTGGTAGCCGACGGTCCCGGGTCGCGTGACCGCATCGGGGAGCGAGGGCCCTCCGTTGCCGGGTGCGTTGGCCCCTCGTACCCATCTGCGTCGCCGCAATCTGAAATTGCCGCACGTCGAGCCATCGAGGGCTCTTCGAGGTGGCGTCCCGTCGCGCTGGGCGAAAATGAGCACGGGTGGGTACGGAAGCCACGTCAAAGAAAAAGTGAGGGAGTTCGTCCCCGGGGCACGTCTGTGGCCCGAAGATGACGTTCGGCCACCCCCCGGCACCTTTGCGCCTCCGTGCGTCCAGCCCCACGGAGCTGCGGAAGCGCATTGGGTGGGCGGACTCGCAACAGAACCGAAGGCCTCTCCACAATGAAGTATTCAAGAATCGCAGCGCTCCTCGGCCTTGGCCTCATGACCGTTACCGTGGCTCCCGAGAACGCCGACGCGGCGGCCCGCTCCTACAAGATGCTCTGCAAGGGCAAGTTCAAGGTGGAGATGGTCAAGAGCCACATGGTGATCCGGTTCTCGAAGGCGCCGAGCGGAAGCAGCAACGGCGCATCGCTTCAGAACGGTCAGTGTGCCTGGAGTGACCGGGGGCTGAATTCGTCCGAGCCCCCGGCGATCAACTTCAGCAAGAGCATGGCGGCGAGCGTGCCACCGGCGATCATCTCGTGCGCCCGTGAGTCAGGTTGCGTGATGGGTTTCTACGCTCTCAAGAGTGGGAACAGCCTCTGGGCGGACAGCGGCCGGTCGCTGTGGCTTCTGCCGTAGCGGGTCCGACGGGACGCCTCCGCCCGCGAGCCGTTCAGTGCAGGCCGGAGTTCAGGTGCGCTCAGTTCCCGACCTCGACGTCGATGCACCAGTTGCCCTGCTGTGGGGAGACGTTGTCGAGCGACATGATGTCGACGAACGTTTCCAACCCGCAGCGCGAGGAGCGAAAGTAGCTGCGCCCGGAGACCAGTAAGGAATTCGAATCGGCGGCG
Organism: Nannocystales bacterium; assembly: GCA_050633305.1. Taxonomy (GTDB): domain Bacteria; phylum Myxococcota_A; class Polyangia; order Nannocystales; family Nannocystaceae; genus CAJXVA01. The sequence goes on along the minus strand of JBOEGF010000047.1, from coordinate 37,922 downwards.
ATCCCCACGCCGCCCCCGGGCCCGTCTTCGGGAGCGGCAATCCCCACGCAGAACTCGGCCTCCGTGATCTCCAGGGGCTGTGATAGGACGAAGGTGTGCCATCCAGGTGTCGCATCGTCGGCCTCGAGAGGCACCTCGAAGAGCACCTGTCGTTCGCTGGGAGCTCCTTCGGATCCGGGGCGTACCTGGAGACGAAAGTCGCTGAGTGCCTCGTCGACGTTGCCGACGTAGTACCGGGCTGAGAGCAGCGAGAATGGAAGCTCCAAGGGGCTTTCGAAGCACTCCTGCGTGTGATTGTCCCCGACATAGTCACCACTGGACAGACATGCGACTCCGTTACCGGTTTCACATTCACCATTGTGATTCCGTAGCGTCATGTTTGGCGGCCCGTCTGTGCCCGATGACTCGGTGGAATCGGCGTCCTCGTTCCCCGTGGTGAGTGAAGGGCCGGAGGCGGTCGTCGTCGTGCCCTCGCCGGACGTCTCCTCGCCACCGGTCTCGGGCTCGTTGATGGGGGTGTACGACGTGGCCCCGTTGTCGGTCCCTTGCGTGCCCCCGGGATTCTCGTTCTCGCCGACGCAAAGCCCCGAAAAATGCGATGAGTGCTCGCTATAGCGATGCCCCGAGGGGCAATCGGCGTCCGGGAAGCTGCAGAACGCGTTGGCCTGGCAGACCCCAGCCTGTCCGCTCTGGACACATTGGTGGTCGTCCTCGCAGGCGAACCCTTGGGAGGAGGGGCAGCCCGTCAACCCCAGTGCGACCGCACAGAATGCCCGAGCGATTTGCACTCGGGGACTATACGACCGGTGTTCCCCGATGTCATCCGCCTTACGTGGAAAATGTCCGGTGTTCCATCTCTCTACATTCGGTCCCCTGCGCCTACCTCTTGCGCTCGCTGGTCGCGAGCAAGAAACCGGCCGCTGCAGCCGAGGGACAGGAGGTGGCAACGACAACGACGCTTGCGGCCGAGACTTCGATCGGCCTGAATGACCCCCGCGCGAGTACTCCCCGCAGACGCGACCGCCGAGCCCCGGCCGGTCATCGGCGAATCGAACTTCGGGCCACTGCTGGCCGGGCGCTCGCGTGGCGAAACCTCCGACATCTGCGACACACCAGGCGAGTCGACCCGACCTCATCGGACCGGAGCCGACGAGAGCGCAGCGTCTCGGTGGTGCACTGCGCACGTCTTCCGTCGCGGTCGAGCGTCAGGGGCCGAAGCACTGCGTGGCGAGTCCGCCATTCGAGACGCGGCAGCTGGCCAGCCCATCGGTCTGCTCGAGGCATTCAGCCTGGGCGCTGAGCTCGGGGGCGCACGCGGTCCGGATGCACTCGAGGTCTTCGGTGGTGCACGGCCCGAACGCAAGGCACTGCTCCGAGCAGCCCGAGTCTTGAGTGCAGCAGCGAGAGGCCAGGGTTTCTTCGGGGCATGCATCCGCCCAACAGCTGCCGAACATTCGGTTGATGCATCGGCCGCAGTCGACGGTCGAGCCATCGTCGAGAACGTGGGGCGGGGTTGGGTCGGCGGCGGTGCAGGCCGACCTGCATTCATGGGAGTCGAGAAGTGGGCACGACAGCCAACACTCCAGAGTGCTGTCCGTGCAACGGGGCAGGGCGTCGGCCTGCAGGGGCGTGAAGTCGGGCTCGCATGCAGGCACGCCGGAACTTCCGGAACCTGTGGGGTCTGGGGTGGTGCCGCTCGACGAGGAACTCGAGCTTGAGTCGGATGGAACCATGGTGGTCGTCTCGGCACCGCTTCCCTCGGTGCCCGTCCCGGTGCCCGAGGCCGTGCCGACCGAAGCGTCGTCACCGCAGGCAGAAAGCAACCCTGCCAGCAGGCCGATCCCGATCGTCGTCGTCAGTTGAATTCGTCTGTGCATAGGCCAGTCGTCAATGGCTCGAAACAGGGCGTTCCTTCGGACCGCCGTCGTTGCTCACGATGGCATGGCGGGCATGCCGACGCACTGGCGTGGGTGGCTGCGGCCCGGGCATGACGGGCATCGGCGAGCTCGATCGCAGCAGTGACGGGGAACTCCGGCGGAGGTCTTGGACCGGAGGGACCCGGCCGCGCACAACCCCAGCCCATGAGGAGGGATGAGCGGACAGGGGCTGCGTCGTTCGGTGTCCTGCGAGCGGCGCGTCGCCTTTGCGGTACTGCGAGTCCTGGCTCGTCTCCGAGGGCGACGGGGCCTCCACCTCGTTGTGTACATCCGTGTTGAGGTTGGTGTGCCCTTCGTCTCGAAGCTGGCAGGGGACTTCAGCGCAGATGCCGCGGGCGCAGCTTGCACGGAATGTGGATCGCGCCGTCGCAACGTTGCTCTCGGATCAGCCCGAGTCGCCTCGCTCCGGGCCCTCTGAAACAGCTCTGCTTCCTGGCCGAGAGGGACGGACCCTGGGCAAGGTCGCATGCGGACCAGCAGATCCCCGGAGAATGCTGTGCATCACCGATCCGTGGACGAACAGCAGTCATCGTTGGTTGTCCGACCCCGGGGAGAACGCTTCGTCAGACACCGAGTCCTCGCGATGTCCTCCAGGTACATGGGAGAACGGGTAGACGTCGACGGGCCGGAGGCTGCCGCTAGAACCGCAGGCCGATCCCACCCCGCCCCGCGGTGAAGTAGAGCGGCCGCGTGTTCCGGTGGGCCCCCAGGAGTGTGCCCGAGACGATGGTTCCCAGCCCCGCGGCGGAGGTGAGCGTCCCAAGCGTGCCGTAGAGCGCCGGCGTTCCGCTGCCCGTGGACGCAAGGCCGATGCTCGTAGATACCAGGACCGCCCAAGCCCCTCCCAGCACGGCGGTCGCGATGACGAGATGCCGCTCCTTGTCCTTGTAGTAAGTCTCCAGCTTACGAGCATTCCGGGGTCGTGGTGCGGAGCGGGTCGGCGGTCGCTCCAGGTCGGTGCCGGGCACGTGGGCGCCTTCGTCCGCCGGTTCCGGGCTCGCCACGGCTTCGGCCTGCCGTCTCGCGCGCTCCGCTCGGAGCCTGTCCTTCGCCGCCGGGGACAGTCCTTCCCACGATGCTTCGTCCTCCAGGTCCACAACGCTCACGCCGTCCTGCGTTTTGAACGGTGATCGGGGCTGCAGCATCGGTCGTGGGCTGTGTCGACGGATCGCTTCCGGGGTCGGATGGTTCGGCCGGTTCGGAGGGGTCAGATGGTTCGGAAGCGCGAACGATCGTGGTCGGAGTCGGGGTCCAGGCCACGAGGGCTGCTTCGGTCGCAGCTGTGAGCGTCATGAGGGGCAGGAGCAGCATAGAGGCTCCTGGTCAGTTGCCGCGGGCGGCCGAACGTTCCCGATATCCTGCCTGGGCTTTTGTCCGTCTGGCTCCCGCCGGGACCAGCGCGAGGGCAGGCGGCCCTTGGAACGCGGGCGAACGACGGGATCGAAATCGGGGACTGCCGCGTCGACCGGCTCGGTCTCGGTTCGTTCCTGGCTCCAGAGAGCGTCCGCGAATCCCTTGAAGGAGGGCCTCCGTGGAAGCGCCGAACTGCATTGTAGTCGCCTCGCAGCTCCGCTCCGTCTTGACGTCGTTCACCCGCCGGACTCCCAACCTGGATCGATGCGTCGCCCTCAAGGTTTTGCGCGGGCCGAAGTCCGGAGCCGACACGACGATCCATACCGACCGCGAAGCGGCGCGTACGGGAGGCCCAAGCGCTGACCAAGCTGTCGCATCCCAATGTCGGGGCCACCGAAGCGGCGCTGGCACGGTTGAGGACAACCCCAGGCCAGGAGCCGACGGTGGACGAGAGCACGCGGTTCATCGACGTCCTCGGATGAACCCGGGATGCTGGGCTGCGGCCCCGGTTGGCCTGGGAGTGTGGCTGCGCAAATGCGACAGCGCTGTCGCATTTGCATGACCTGACCCCGGTGCGGCGCGCGGCGAAGGGAGGCCGCTCCATGCCCAGCTGATGCAGGGCCAGCGGCACGAGAGCACCGTTGCGAAGCTAGGGCTCGGTGCTCAGCACAAAGAAGTCGGCTGTCGTGGTGGCAGGGAGGGTCAATCCATGAATCGAAACGGCCTCCTTGAAGTAGCCGGCGAGGATCACGTTGCCTGCAGGTGACGCGGACATCGCGACGAGATCGTTGTTGAGCTCCCCATGGGCCCCGCCGTAGCTCTCGGCCCAGAGCCCCATACCATCGGCAGTACGATATCCCGCCAAGGCGAACGTCACGAACTTAAGTGCCGAGAGGTCCCGGTCCGCGTAGGGGCTGATGTTGTTGAGATCTTTCCAGAGGAAAGTGCCGCTCAACACCAACTCACCCGCCGAGTTGATCACCAGGTCCGTGACTGTGTCGTAGAGCGAGCCGCCGTCCGCGCGGCCGCTCTTTCAGGTCGGGGTGGGCTCTTCGCCGCGGAGGCGAAAGAAGGAGTCTCCGCCGCCCTGGGCCTGCTTCGAGCGATAGGGCGGCCTCTATCGAGACCCCGTGCGGGCGAGGGCGCCGGGGCATGAGTCGAGGACACGACCCGCGTGAAACGCAGTCGTCTGCGAAGCGAACGCGCTCAGGCGTCGCGGCTTCGTCGACGCTGGGCCAGGAGCAGCAGCAGGAGCATCGAGGCGGGCGCCGCAGGGGTGTCCTCCTCGCCGATGTCGCAGCCCCAAGCGGACGTTCCGTAGTGGGGCTCGGCAGGCGGGTAGCTCTCCGTGTCGTGTTCAGTGGCGGCGTCGGTGTCGGTGCCGGACCCTGTCATCAGCTCCTCGCCCGTCGTGTCGCCGGTGGTGGACTCCGCGGGGGGCGAACCCGTGCTGCCGGTCGAGCTGGCAGCCCCCGTCGAGCTCGCGACGCCGGTCGAGCCTGGCATGTCTGCTCCGGTGCTGGTGCTCGCACGCGCGGTGCCGCTGCAGGTTCCCAGGGCGAGGCCGGCGATGGTCAGGGGAGCGATCCATCCGGAGTGTGCTGCGCGCCAACTGGCGCGCCGCTGAGGCACCTGGCAATGCACACACGTCGAGGCTTGGGTATCGATGAGCCGGTCGCATCCACTGCACTTCGACAGCTGCATCCGTCGACGCTAACACGCTCCACGATCGGTCGAACACGCGGGCGTTCGACCCGAAGGCGCCGGCGCGGTGGAAGCGGGTGGGGCGCCATAACGATGAGTGTTGCGACGGGGGCCGGCCGCGACGACGGTCGAGGTATGGTCGGGCGCCGCGAGGTGACCTCGGGAGCGCAGGATGGGGAGCATCACCGCACAGATTCCACTGCGAGTGGTCGAAGCCGCGGGGCGACGGGGGCTCGAAGCTGGCCCGCTGCTGGATATCTTCGGCGTGTCGACACCGGAAGCGCTTCGCGACAAGCGACTTCCGATCACCCAGCACTACGACCTGTGGGAACGGATCATGCGGACGCTTCGCGATCCAGGGTTCCCCGTGTTCGCGGGTGGGATGCGCTCGGCCGCGGATCTCGAGGTGCGAGGGTTTGCAGCGGTCACGAGCGCGACGGGATGGGAAGCGTTCGAGCGAGGCATCCGATACACCCACCTCACGTCGGACACGATCCGCTTCGAGCTTACGCGTCCTTCGCCGGGGCGGGCACGCCTCTCGCTCCATCGCCCGGGACCTCGAACGCTCGGTCACCGGTGTGACAACGAGGGGGCGCTCGCAGGATGGGTTGCGATGGTGCGAGCGGTGTTGGACCCGGACTTCACATGTGCCGGGGTCGCATTTCAGCACGCGGCCCCCAAGGAGGTCAGCGCCCACACGGAGTACTTCGGCGTGGAGCCGGGGTTCGGGCGTACGGAGGACAGCATCGAGTTCGATGCGAGCGTGCTCGACCGGTCCCCGGGGTCGAGCAACCCAGCGATGCGAGAGTTCTTCGATCGGCATGCACAGGCTCTGCTCGCCAAGCATTCTCCGCCACAAGGCGAGCTCAGGTCGAACCTCGAGCGCAGGATCGCGGCCCGACTGTCTTCGGGGCTTCCACCGATGGAGTCGGTCGCGGCCGAACTGGGCATGAGTGAGCGTGGCCTCCGGCGTCATCTGAGTTCGGAGGGCATCGGCTACCAGGACCTTGTGGCACACGTTCGTCTCGGTCTCGCGCGCACGCTGCTCGATGACCCCCGACGCACGCTCTCGGACATTTCGTTCTTGCTTGGGTTCTCCGAGCAGAGCGCGTTCAGTCGGTTCTTTCGAAAGCACAGCGGCCTCAGTCCGCTCGCGTTTCGAAAGCGCGACGACAGGGCCTGAATCACACTCCGTCCGGTTTGGCCGGATCGGTCAAGAACTTCGGCCGAGCCGGTCAAGCCCATCGCGGTCGCGCTCACTAGCCTGAGTTTCGATGTTGAAGTTCTCGCGACATGGTCTCTTCCGACGCGCTCCCGCGTTGCTCTTCGCCGCGGCCTGCATGGGGCTCACGGCCTGTCCCAGCGACGACACGGGCGAGCCTCAAGACGGAACATCGGGCGCCGCTGAAGGCTCGACGGGCGGAAGCTCCGACGGCGAGCCGAGCAGCGGCGAAGTGTCCACCACCACGTCCGCTGAATCGACGGGCGACGTATCGAGCTCTGGGTCGGGCGGCGAGGAACCGATCGAGCTCCCGGATGGAACCGAAATGGTCTTTGACCGTGGGGAGTGGATCCCCACGCGGGACGGTACGAGGCTATCCGCCAACATCTTTCGTCCCGCGCAGCCGGGGCAGTACCCGATCCTGATGGCGATCACCCCGTATGGCAAGGACGTCCTCCCCTGGGAATACGAGGAGGAAGACGGCGAGATCGAGGTGTCGCAATGGGCGGGATTCGAGATGCCCGACCCCGCATTTTGGGTTCCCCGCGGGTATGTCGTCGTGGCCGTCGATGCCCGGGGCCAAGGCCTCTCGGAGGGCGACATGTCACTGCTGACGGACCAGGAGGCGGAGGACTACTACGACGCCATCGAATGGCTCGCGATGCGGGAGTGGAGCAACGGAAAGGTCGGTCTCAACGGGGTGTCCTATATGGGCATCAACCAGTGGAAGGTTGCGCAGCTCGAGCCTCCGCACCTGGCCGCGATCATGCCATACGAGGGGTTCACGGACGTGTACCGGGACTTCGCGTATCACGGTGGAATCGGCGGGTCCGCGTTCTTCGGAGGCTGGTGGGAGCAGCGGATCCTTCCCGCAAAGAACCCCGATTCAGCAGAGCAGCCGCTCATTGCGGAGGTCGAGGAGGCGCCACTGTTCGGCTCGTTCTACGAGTCGTTGATGCCTACGGCCTTGTACACGGTCGACGTGCCGGCGTACGTGGCCGCGACCTGGCAAGACCATGGCCTTCACACGCGCGGAACGATCCGCGGCTTCGAAGAGTTGGGCTCCGAGCAGAAGTGGCTGGAGGTCCACGGACGCAAGAAGTGGGAGTGGTACTACTCGGAGCAAGCGCTGCAGCGGCAGGCTCAGTTCTTCGACCGCTTCCTGCTCGACGAGGACAACGGCATGGACGACGTGCCCACGGTCTTGTACGAGGTTCGCCGGGCGCAGTACGAAGGGGACATGCGGACCAGCGAGCAGTGGCCGCTGGTGTCCACGGTCACCACGCTCAGTCTCGACGCCACGAGCATGACTCTGACCGAGCTGGTCCCCGAGGCACCGGGAGCGGCCCACTACGACGTCGCGGGCGGGGACAGCGAATTCGTCCACTTCAGCTACACGTTCGACGACGATACCGAGATCACAGGCAGCATGAACCTGCGCTTGTGGGTCTCCGTCGAAGGTGCGGACGACACGGACCTCTTCGTCGGCATTCGCAAGTACGACGCCAGCGGAGAGGAAGTCCCCATGCTCGCCGGAGACGTCGAACACGGGCAGGTCGCCAACGGTTGGCTTCGCGCTTCTCACCGTGCTCTGGACCCCTCGCAGTCCACCGCGACGCGTCCCTTCCACCCCCACGACGAGAGTGTTCCCCTTGCCGACGGAGAACCCGCCGAGCTGGAGATCGAGCTTTGGCCCTCCTCGACCCTGTTCGAAGCCGGGCAGCGCCTCGACGTGGTCATCGGGGGCTCGGATCAACCGCACAGCGGTCAACTGCACTTCGGGTCGATTCCACAGAGCGCTGTCGACCTCCTGACGGGGCCCGCGTACCCGTCGCAGCTCGTCTTCCCTGTGATCGCAGGGGAGTGACAGGAGTGCGGGCGAGCCCCTGTTGATGCCACGCAGTGGTGCTGTGGCAGTGCAGGGGCTCCTCGCCGCTACGGGGTTCGGTCGCCCCGCGGACGTGCTCCCGCCATCCATACTCGGCCTTGGCCCTCCGTCCGTGTGAGCCAGCGCATCGCCTCATCACGTCGCCAACTCGCAAGTGAGAGTGCTCTCGATTGTCTCCACACCACCGTCGGATGGCGCATGTACGGCGTTCTGTCGGGGATTCTGTCCCATTTCGGTTTTTCGTGACGTAGGAGTCCGAATTCAGGGGTGAAGGACTGGTGCGACTTCGAACATGCAGGTGCGGAGCGATTGATGAGGACCGTAGACCCGAACCCCGATCGAGACGCCGTCTCGGACCGAACCCCTTCGTTTGCCCTCAACCGCTGGGCTCGCCGCGCCGCGTCGGCGGCCGTGCTGGTGCTTCTGGCGGCTAGGCCGGCCGTGGCGAACTCGGCCGAGCGTAGCGAGGATGTCGACACTCCAAAGGCGGCCGAGCCTGCGAAGGCGAGCTCGTTCCAAGTGCAGATCAAGTTGCCCGGGGCGGAGGCCCCGATCGACGCGCCGAGCTCGGCACAGGTGGGGACGCCATTGGAGTGGGATGTCGAAACCGACGGTAAGCGCCACAAGTTTCGGGTTCAGCTCGACGTGGTCGACGCCTCGAACAGAGTTGGTGTGCACGTGGACTACCGACTCGACGAGTCGAGTCTCGTCGAGGTGCGAACGGAGGTCGAAGTGGCGTCGTGGGCTTCTCTCGAGACGGCCGATGGCGCAACGCTCGAGGTTCGCATCGACCGCAAAAAGAAACGGAAGAAGATCACGATCGCCGACGGCGACAACCCGCTGGACGGGGTGTAGTCGGGTGGCCGAGGGCGGAACTGACGCTAGGCGGACCCTGGAAGCCGTTCCTCGAAGAAGCCGACGGAGTTTCCATCGGGATCCTGGGCATAGAAAAAACGGCCCGCAGGGATCGTGATCGGGTCGGAGACGTGGGTACCGCCCGCGTCCTTGACTCGCTTGGAGATGGCCTCGATCGAGCCTGCGGCTGCGAGGTGCACGGTTGGGCCGTGGCCGTTCCCGGCCGGCTTTCCGGGGTAGAGATTTCCAGCGACGCCGGTTTCGGGGTTCTCGGGCTTGAAGATGGCGATGGGGTTGGGGCCTGAGGTGTCGAGGTTTAGCTCGGCGCCGGTCGCTGCGCGGTAGAACGCGATCGCGCGCTCCATGTCGGTCACGGGGATCTCGGCCCAAACAGTGAAATGTTGCGGTGTGTAGTTCATCGGTCTTTCCGGTCCTCGAGGGACGCCGCCAAGCTGACACAGGCCTCCTGACAGACCATGTCAGGAGCGGAGACTCTGCTGACAGTCGATGTCAGCAGAGCCGCGCTCTTGCGAACACGGTGCGCATCCGCCAGGGGCGGAGCGAACGTGGGCGCTGTGGCCTCGCTCAGTCTCTCAGGCGTAAGCGCGCCATCATTGGCCGCCCCGGTTGCAGGGTAATCCCGGCGCGCGCGGGCACCGGCTCGTGGTCGATGAGCTCGACCTGCGCACGGCGCAAGATCGTGGCAAGCACCAGACGCAGCTCAAGTGTGGCAAAGTGCTGGCCGAGGCAGGTTCGCGGCCCGACGCCGAACGGAAGGTAGGCGCGGCTGTTGACCGCATCGTCGGCGAACCGCTCGGGGCGGAACGCATCTGGATCGTCCCAGTAGTCCGGATGACGGTGCAGAACGTACGGCGACATGAGGACCATGGCGCCGGCGGGAATGCTGTGTCCGCCAACCTCGTCGTCGCGGACCGGCACACGAGCCAAGCCCCAAGATGGCGGGTACAGCCGCAGAGATTCATGCACGACTTGGCCGAGGAAGGGGAGGTTGTCCACGTCTTCCGCGGTCGGGAGCTCGTCGCCCAGCACGGCGTGAATCTCGTCGGTCGCGCGCCGATGGGTCTCGGGGTTCCGGGCGAGAAGGTACAGAGTCCAAGTCAGGGCATAGGCCGTCGTGTCGTGGCCTGCCAGGAGCAGGGTTGCGATCTCGTCGCGGAGTTGCTCGTCACTCAAGGGGTTTCCGTCTTCGCGAAGTTCGAGCATCATCCCCAACAGGTCGTTCGGGCCCGTGTCGAGGCGGCCGCGACGGTCGGCGATGATGCCGTACACCGTCTTGTCGACCAGCGATCGGGCCCGTCCGAACCGCCGATTGCCGGGCGTGGGGAGCCACAATGGCACCAGGACCGGCGCCTGAATCCGAGCCATCACGTGGTCGAGGGCGTCGGTGAACGCATGCCCCACGTCGTCCAGCTTGCCCGTGAGGTCGGCGTCAAAGAGTGCGCGCCCCACCACCGACAGCGTTAGCCGCATCATCTCGTCTCGCAAGGAGAAGGGCGTCGCGGGGGCCTGGGCCCACCGGTCGAGCATCCGTTCCGTCGCACCCGCGAACAGCGGAGCAAAGGCTTGGACACGGGCTCGTTGGAAGACGGGTTGCAGGACCTTCCGCGACCGTTTCCACTCTGGAAGCTCGAGCGCGACGATGCCATCGCCGATGAGCGGGCGCAGCCGCCCGATGCCCTCGGACTTCCGGTAGCCGCGGTAGTTGTCGAGCAGGATGTGCCGGATGTGGTCCGGGTGATTCACGAAGTAGATGGACTTCGGGCCGAGCTTGAAGCGGCACACGTCCCCGTACTGCCGCGACGTCCGCATCAAGAATGGCAGCAGATCGCGCTTGAACGGCAACAAGGAGCCCAGCAGCGGAGTGCCAGTGGGACCGGGGGGCTCGAGCCGAACGTCGCGAGTCGCGGACATGCCGAAGCCTATGCGGGTTGGGAGCGGGCGCGGGGATCAATGCCGAAACGAACAGTGAATGCCCGCATCGGCGCGCGAACGTTGGAGGGGCACGGGTCGCAGCGGGGCCGGAGAGAGAACGTAGGCGCGGCCCATCCTGTCAGTAGGCACGGCTGGTCCACGATCTTCGACGACACCAACGGTCACCCGGTCCTGCTCAACGAGCATGGGCTGACCAGTCCAGCCGGGCTAGGCGCTGGTCGTGTTCGATGCCCGACCCCAACACGGGACGGCCCTCGTGATGTCCGCGACGACGGCATCCACAGCGCCAGCGCCCCCGACTGCCCCGAGTCCGTCCCCGGCACCTGGGGCTGCCTGCCCTCCGGTGTTGAAGTCAGACGTTCGAAGGCGAGGTTGGCGACGAGGCGACCAACGACGTCTGCACGAGCTTGCGCCGCGAGCGGGTGTTCGTCTCCGGACGGATGGATGCGCTGGGCCCGTGGATGCCGACCCGGTTCCGCGGGACTTGAGGCGTGCCGGTGGTGCTCGGCTGGGTGAGACTGTCCCATGAGACAGTCTCACCCCACGGCCTGGGACACCGTTGACCCACGGCAACGGACATTGAAATCTCTGGGGTTCTCCCGCTGCGGGGCGCGGCATTGGATCTGCTTTGAAGGCGGGCATGAAGTTCCCCAAGAGTCTGGTCGGGCTGGTGCCTGCGGTCGTCGTTGGAGGTGTGCTCTTTGGTCCGACCGTCGGATGCGACGTCGAAGAGGTGCCCGTCGAGCAGCGCTTGTGTGAGCGTTTCGATGCCTGCAACTATTTTGCCGCCGGTGTGTCGGTTGAGGACTGCACGGACGTGGTGAGCAGCTGCACCGGTGAACTGCTCTCCTCCGCACAGCGAGATTGGGCCCGCGAAACGAAGCGCGCCCTCGAGAACGACAACTGCACCAACTTCCTCGACGAGTACCAGGAGGTCAATGCCTGCACGATTCACGACGACGGTTCGGTGGACAGTCCGGGGCCGTCGCCCACGCCCGGTGATGATGACGACGACAGCGGTGGTGGCAGTCCGGATGAACCGGGCGCGCCGGCTGCGAGTTGCGGTGATGACCGGTTCGAGTGTGATGGTGATGAGAGGATCGTGGCCTGCCTCGACGGCGAGGTCATCGAAGCGGACTGCGAGGACGTCTGCGCGTCCGGTGACGACCCGCTGGACGCTGTCGGGTGTGGCTACAGCGAGGAGAAGGAGCACGATGTCTGCTTCTGCGACGAGCCCGATGTCCCGGAGGACCCGCCTCCAGGCCCTGCGCCTCAGCCCGGAGAGTGATGAACCCCGGCGTCGCGGGCCAGGAGCGTTGACGGGGGCTCGAGTGCCGACGCCATCCCGAAGCGCTTGCGGGTGCTTCGCCGACTGGAGAACTCCGCTTTCAAGTTGAGGTGACGGCCGTCGAAGGGCAGGGCGACGCCGTGGTACCGCGCGCCCGTCGAGAACTGATTGTTGTCATACGCGCCCCAGGAGCAGAACAGCAGGTCGCGCCCGTTGATGAAATCGGTCAGGGCGAGCATCGCCGCCGCGAATCCGGGTGCATCTTCGAGCATGGGTTGGGTGATCGACGTCAGTGACGCGCAGAAGGGGGTGAGCACCGGGTTGCGCACCGGCCGGATGAATGTCTGGAACTCGTAGCGTGGCTGCAGATCCGTCCCATCCACCACGACCGCCCCGATCTCGATGATCTCCATCTCGTGCCAGTCGCTTCAAGGTCAATGACGAGGTAGTCCATCGGTTTGGTTCGGTTCGCTTTCGTGCGCAAAGGGCTTGGGGACCCGCTAAGGTCCCGGGAGTGAGTCGCCCAGCGGTCCGCATCGCATACCTTTCCTCCCTGCTGGCCTGCGGACTCGCGGGCTGCGGCGACGATGGAGCGGTGAACTCCGAGGCGGGGACGGGGTCGACGACTGGAGCCGACGGGACGAGCACAGCACCGGTCACCTCCACCACCGAGGATCCTGCAACGACTTCACAGGACGGCTCCAGTTCCAGCTCCACCGGGTCCGACACCCTCGCCGAGAGCAGCAGCAGCACGGGGGAACCCGAGCAACTCGACCCGATCCCATGGAGCCGAGCGTGCCAAGTCGGCGCAAACGATCTCCACGCGCTCAACCCCGATCTCGAGTGCGCGGCGATCGAGGTCCCTCTGGACTGGAACAACCCCGAATCGGAGACCATCGTGGTGGCCCTTTCCCGACTGCGAACCGCCGAGCCGCGCCAGGGCGAGGTGTGGATGCTCGATGGTGGTCCGGGCGGCTCGGGACTTGGCTTCATCGTCCCCGGCAGCTCGGAGACGATCCTCGCGGGCGGGTTCGACGTGGTGGTGATGTCCCACCGCGGGACCATTTCCCCCCGGCTGGACTGCGGCTTCGGTGCCCAATCACCATCATGTCGGGACGAGCTCGAGGGGGTGTGGGGAGCCGACCTCCGCCACTTCAACACCGAACAAGCCGCCCGCGACCTCGGCCATGCCATCGCCCGCTCTGAAGCCGAGGGCGACGAACACGTGGTCGTGTATGGGGTGTCGTACGGGACCTTCTGGGCCGAGCACTATGCAGGACTCTACCCCGACCAGGCGGACGGCATCGTCTTTGACAGCGTGCTTTCGGCCGACGCGGATGTGACCCTGCAAGAAGTCCACGCTGACGAGCGAGCTCGGGAGATCGTGGCTCGGTGTTTCGCGGACCCCGAATGTGCGTCGAATCTGGAGGCTGAAGACGCAGACGCTCTCGTCCAACAGGCGGTCGATGCCTTCAACCTGCAGGACTGCGGCAACGACCCCGGTGGGTGGGAGCAGGCGCAGTTCAAGGGCCTTCTGGGAGTCCTAACCAACGCTGCGCGAGCACGGAACTATGTGCCCCTAGTCCTCGCGATGTTGGCGGAGTGCGACCCCGTGCTGACAGAGGCCGTCGAATCGGCCTACTTCAGCCTCCTCTCGGGAGCCGGCATCGCATCGTCTGCCGACCCGCTTCCGCTGGCCTCCTGGGGGATCGACCCCAGCTTGTTTTCTTCGGCGGAGGTGTTCGGGGTCGTGCTGGGCACGTCGGTCATGGAAGACGGGGCGGTCCCCATTGCCAGTGTCGAGGGCGGCGCCGCAAGCATCGGTTTTGGGGACAATCTCGTTGCAAACGCTGAGGTCTGGAACGACCTTCCGGATAACTTGGTGACCCTTGAAGTCCCGACCACTCCGGTCCTGATCCTCAGTAGCTCCTTCGACATTCAGACGCCCCCGCTTTGGGCCGAGTCGCTCGGCTCCCGGTACGGGGTTGTCCCGACCATCGTGGAGGACGGGGCTCACAGCCTTCGAAGCGGAGTCGGTGGTCGGCTCTTGGATGGAGCGCCCTGCGTTTCGACAGCGATCGTCGATTTCGCGACCACGCCCTCGAGCGACTTCACCGCGGAGTGCTTCGAGCAGCTGCCCGCATTGGATCCCTCTCTGAGCCGGCCCGACCTCCAAGCGATGTCGTTGGCGGCGTTCGGTACCGCCGACCCCTGGTCGCTGTTGCCCAACAACAAATGACAGCCCCGGCGAGGGCGCCAGATACGACAGTGCTGTCGTATCTCGAACCCCGAGCTGTTCCTCTCAGTCCGGCGGCACGTGAGCGGCCCGTACGTGCCTACTGGCAAGCGAGGTGCACATCCACCACTTCGCCCTGGGCGATGTTGCCGGTCGTATCCACGTAGGTGAATGCGCTTCGCTCGACCCCGCAGTTGCCTCGCTCGTCGCAGGATCGCCGGACCGCGTAGTCCAGCTCGATCGACAGCACGCTGCGGACCGACAGCGGTTCCATCTCGGCCAGGGTCCCCCGCTTGTCGCCATCGTCGTCGGACCAGAGTACGAGCTCGCTGAATCGTTCGTCGCGCGCATCGATCCGGCCGTTGTGGTCGGTGTCGAGCGGAGACAGGGCCATGAAGCCGTTGCGGGCGCGACGGCTGCCGTCGATTCGAGTCCCCGAGCCGAACAGCTCTCGCCCCGAGTCGATGGTGCCGTCCTTGTCGATATCGAGGGCCAACCACGGTGTCGCGGTCGTGGGCCAGTCCGTGGTCACGCATGCGCCAAGGTCGTCGATGTCGAACGTTGTGGCAGGGGAGGCCGTCATCTGCACAGGTGCCGCGTCGAACTTGAGCACGAGCGGTGTGTTGCATGCGCAGCCCTCAAAGTCGCCTGAGTCGCAGCCCCACGCGGGGACTCCGTTTTCGAGGCTGCAATGGTCCGAGGCGTCCCCGAACTCTTCGCCGAGCCCGCAGTCCTGCACTTCGCCTGGAGTGCATGCAAAGGGCCCGACGCATTCTCCCCATGCCAGCGCACCGTCGATGGTGTCGCAGTACTGGACGCCGTCCTCGCCCTCGAACTCGCAGGCGCGGGACTCCCCTTGTTCGCTGCACCCGGCTTCTTCAATGTCCTTATCCCCGTCTTCCGAGATTTGTTCATCCTCTTGCTCCGAGGCGGGGCCAGGGTCCTCGGCTGGATCGCATGCGCACAGAGGAAACACCAGGGAGACGAGCAACCCCGCGGACCGTCGATCAAGCCAAGCCATACGCCTGCGGTGTGCACGCGGCGTGCCAGTCGAAGACCGCCGTAACCACCACGGAGCGCCATGCCACACGCGACACCGGTGTCACGGCAAGGACATGCGAGTCGCCCGTGCGCACGGAACATGGCGGCGAGGAGCGGCCGCTGAAGCGAGGACTCGGCGTCTCCGAGGAGCTGCTCACGCCCGCGACGGACGGCGCCACGGACGCTTGTGAACTCTGGCCCACGTCGCGGGGCGAACTCGAGCAGGTCATCGACAGACACGTTCTCCTGCTGCATCTGACGGGCTCGACGGGGAAGGCGCAACCATCGAACACGCTGGCCGTGAAGGCACGATGTATTAGGATCCGCTGTGGCTGTCGTGTTGTCACTCCGCATGATGAGCGGGCTCGTCGGGCTCGTCGTCGCTTGCGGGGGGGTGGAGGACGGATGCCCGGAACCAGACCTCACGCCGGTCTGCCGAGGTGGTTGTCTCGCTCCGGGCGAACTGCTGCGGGAGCGCTCGTATCAAGGCGGCATTTCAGCAACTCCCTTTGCGCTCGCAGTCGACCACTGCGGGCCCGTGGTCGTTGCGGGCGCGGTCGGCCCCGGTGACGGGTCGTCCGTCGCATGGGTCGGCAAGTACGCCGCGGACGGCGAGACGCTCTGGACCGCGGTTGGGCCCGAGGGCGGGGAGGAGCACGCGTCGTCGGTCGCCGTCGATGAACGCGGACGAGTGGTCGTGGGCGGGGCGGTCGATGTCGGGGCTGAGGTGCAGGCCGTTGCCGTCAGCCAGACAGAGACCTGCGCGCTGCAGGCCGATGGTGGAGTCCGTTGTTGGGGGGCGAGCGAGCGGTGGGACGGCCTGTCACGTGGGCCTTGCTGGGTGACCACAGGTGGTCCAAACGTTGGCGAGCACGGGAGCGTCGCGATGACGGAGTTCTCGTGCGCGGAAGGCCCGAGGTGCTGCTTGGGGGATGACGAACCGGTTTCGTCTGCACAGTTGGTGCCGCTGTAGTCACGACCGTGAGGACGCCCAGGACCGAGCGACCGTTGCCGTTCGCAGTCGCCCTTGTCTCGCGCGGTCCACCGACGCACCCAAGCGCGAGGCGTTCCGAGCACGGTCGGAGAGCGCGGCGGACCGGACACCCGCGCTGGGAGCGTGAGCTGCACGCCAGGTTCAAGAGCAGCGACAGGGCCAGTCCACTTCTGTGTTCGATACACCGGACCGCGTCTCTGACACTCTCGCACTGCGTTCCGTCGACCTCCGGGGCGGCTGTTCGCAGCGGTGTGTTGGCCGTCCGAGCGCCAGCCATCCGAGCATCGACCGACCCCAGCATGAGGAGCGAGGTACGCCCACGGAAGCCCGGGTTGGGCCTGGGGATGCGCGACAGCAGGCCGAGCCGCCGGCCTCGCTAGGTTGCCTGGAGCGCGTGGAGCAGGGCGGGCGCGTTTTGACGAGTCACGTAGTACACATCATTGTCGATGCGACTATCCATCTCGGTGAACGAGTGATGGCGAATATGATCGCCCTGGAGGGGGTCCTTGTAGATGAGTTGACCCCCACCTGCCCATGGCCCAGCGTGTGCTCCGACGATGAGGATGAAGTGCCCCACGCCTAGCTTGGTCCCAAGACCCGGAACTCGGCCCCACGATGCGGCCCCGAGTTTCCCCGAGACGACGATCGGCCCGTTGGTCTGAAGTCGCGTGATCCAGTCGCCGACGTTGCGGGGCTTGTCGTCAACGGTGACGCGCGGCTGAAGGTCAGCTGGTAGATCGGCGCGCGGGTGGAATGCTGCAAGTGTCGGCTTTGGAAGGTGGCTATGTCTCATGTCCTGGCCAGTGATCCGCCGGAAGTGGTAGCCGACGACCGAACGGAGGCTGTACCAGCCGCAGTTAAGGTCTACGACGCCGAGAACGCCCGGTTTTCCGACCTGGCACCGCATACTTGGCATTGGGGCGACACGCATAGCTCTCCTGCACCGTGACCGGAATGTGTCCAGTGAACAATCTCAGGTCTATCTCAAGAGACGCGCAGGAAACTCGTTCCCAGGGACCGGTTTGAGCATGTCGCGGTTTGGCAGGGGAGGGCCTCGAGCGTTCGGCTCTACCTCCACCTTGAACCGCCGTCCCCGGCGGAGGGCCTGGATCGTACCTGCGAACTTGAAGCCGGGAGGGCATCGTCGATGCGATGCGATGCGATGCGATGCGATGCGATGCGATGCGGTGCTGGAACTCCAAGCCGCTCGTCTACGGGAGGGCGGTTGGGGTCGCGTCGTCGATGTCGTCGCCGTGCATCGCTATCACCCTTTTGGGCGTAGTACCGCGAGGCGGCGATCGAGGGGGTGCTGTTCGCGTATTCGGCGGACGTCACCGCCGAAGCTGCAGCGTCGACGTCCGGCTCGAGTGCAACCATGTCCGCTATTGTGTTGAGGCTGACTGGTGGCTTTTGCATCCCCGAGTTCGAGAGCAGGACGAGCGTATCGCCCGCGCGAAACTCGAAGCGCGCGTAGTCCGGGCCGGCGTCGTTTGTGTCGCCCGGACCGATGGTGCGCCTCAGGATGTCAATCGGCCATGAGGCGTTCGACCGTGGGTCCAGGCCGACCTCGAGAACCTGTTCGAGGAGGGGGTGCGGACGGGTGAACGCCTCGGCTGTGTGGCCGCGGACGAGCACCGCCCGGGCCCCACCGACCCAGGCAACCTCGACCCTCGACCCTCGAGCCTGCGACCGCGACCGCCAGAAGCGTTCCGTAGGAGAGGCCGCCGGGGATGTCGGGTTCCGGTGGGTGCAGAGCTGCTGCGTTCTCGCAGAAAGAGGTGCTGGCGGCCGCGAAGGCGTCGGCAAGCCGCATGTCGGGCGCTCCTGTGCCGGCGTCCCATGCCCGCTCGAACTCGTCGAGAAGCAGGCGTGACCCCCTGGGCCAGCATGTGGAGAAGCCCGACTCGCCAGCGTTGGCGAGGAGCGCGAGGGTGACATCGTCCCGATGGCTCACGCGCACGAGGTCAGAGGTGGCGTGTGCGAGCTGCTCAAAGCGCCATCGCAGGCATACGGCAGCGTCCACGTCTGTACGCACCCTCTGAGCGTAGCGTGTCACAGTTGTGTGTGCGACGAAGAGCCGTTCGAATTGTTCTCCAGTTTGAACTCGGTTGGGAATCCGCGTTGACAGCGCCCGAGCTCGGCGCTAGCCACCTCGTACTGTGACCGCATCGAACAACGACGTCGCCTTGGCGAGCAGCGAGCCCTCCATGGGGTACGCGCTCGAGGGGATGTGTTGTTCGTCTGTCGCCAGTGGCTTGCGTCCAACGCCCACGCTGTCCGTCCGGCCCGACGGCGACCTGGCGTAGCGACGAACGTGGGGACACAACCGAACTCGTCGAACCATTGCGGCGTTCGTCCAACGGACAGGACACGAGGGGGCGAACCTCGAAATCCAGGTTCGAATCCTGGACGTCGCATCGTTGCGGCGTTCGTCCAAACGGATAGGACACGGGTGTTCGAAACCCAAGATCCAGGTTCGAGTCCTGGACGCCGTATTGATTCTGCTCAGTGTTTCCTGAGGGCCACGGACCCCTTTCGAGTTCGCGAGTCTGATTTCGGTTTGACAGACTTCCGCGCCGCGACCATGTTGTGAGGACAATGGCGACCCAAATCCCAGTTTGCTGCCCGCTCCGTACTCGGCTCCTGCCGGGCGCGACGCTGCTGGTTGCACGACGGGGCCTTGCGCCTACGTAGGACTCCCGGCCAGGACTCCGAACAACTGAATACGGACTCGCCGCTCATGGCCAGATCGCCGAATGGGGTGAGTCCGAACACGCGCGCACGCGCGGAGGTGGGCAAGTTGGTAAAGCCGCTCGGTTCAGACCCGAGAGATTTTGCGGGTTCGATCCCCGCTCTCCGCATCCACGCGGGGATGGGCAAGTTGGTAAAGCCGCCCGGTTGAGTGCCGGGAGATTTTGCGGGTTCGACCCCCGCTCCCCGCATCGACAGGGCGCAGAAGCGTGTTCGGAACCTGGCGGAACGGCGTACCCTTCTGTGATGGCGATGAAGGTCCTAGGCTGCGGTTCGCTGGACCGGGCGGTGCATTCTCTGTCGGTCTCGTGCACAGCGGAGGTGCCCGGTGAGGGGCTGTCGGTTTCGAAGCACTTTGCATGCCTGGTCTTGTGGGACTCCAGCGATACGGACGTTGCAGAAGCCGACCGCGTGCTCACCACGTTGCTGCTTCAGGGGGCGTCCTACCTGATGTTTTGGGGCCCGGGGTGCACGCGCATGCACGACATTGCGGATGAGGTGATTGTGGCGTTGAGGGACGAGTTGGGTCTGTCCGAGGATGCGACCGTGATGACGACCGACCATCATTCGGAGTCTTTGGTCGATACGGTGTGGTTGTTCCAGAACGTTTCGTTGCCACATTCGTCGTTGTCCGTGACGACGAAGACGGCAGTCGTCCTCACCATCGGTTCGCCGGAATGGGCGGTGGACGCGGAGCGGATTCTCTCCGGCTAGCGAGCATCGCCGTCCCGAGAGGCCGCCCAAACCGCTCGGCATTGAGGTGTCGAGAGTTCCCATGTGCCATCGGACGCCAGGTCGAGTCGGTAGAACGGATCTGACGAGGTGAAGCGACCGTTGTGAAGCAGGACGAACGGTACGCCGTTGTAGGCGAGGAACTCACCATCCAGGGCGAATGCGCCGAGTTCTCCACAATGAGACGGCCGCCGAGATCTGAACAGCCCGAGAGCTCCGGCGTCTGTTCGCAGCGTGGTACGAGCGCACGCGCCACGAGCATTGGTGAGGTCATTCGAGGTGCCCGAGGACAGACCGCGCCATCTGCCGGTCCGCGTCGGACTCCACCTGCACGAAACTGGAGACCGATCCGCACTGGGTACAACGCGCCGTGATGGAGGCGCCTGGCTCTACAACCCGACAGTCCCCGCAGACCCAGAACGGGAGCTCTGCGGACACAGTCGCTTGCTCTTCTGCGGTCTGCGTCGCGACCGAGGACGAGCGCTGAAAGAGCCCACGCATCCGACCTTGCGTCCCGAACAGCGCCCCGGCTCCAAGTCCCGACAGTGCCAGCCCGACGACGCTGACGCCCAACATGATGGGGAGGAACAGTCGGTCGCCCTCCTCGGCGTGCACCAGCGGGGCCGCGTCCAGAGGAGCCTCGCCGGGCATCACGAACGTCAGCCAGAGTCCCGTTGGGATCAGAGCGAGGCCGAGCAACATCACGAAGAGCGCCGCAGGTTTTCCGCCGCGCTCAACCAGTTCTACGGCCGCGAGGACGAACTCTCCCACCCTCGGAGGCTACCGCAGGTGACCCGCAGCGTGCTCGACCTGGAGGCCCGCGAGGCCATGAGGTACACTGGCATCGGCCGTGGGCCGGGAGGCTGCGACGACGGGTCAGGCGTCATCGACGTCGACGTCGAGCTTCAGCCACGAGCGCCATTCGTCGAAGGATTCGAGCAACGCTCGGGTGCGGGAGAGAAGCTCCGCCCGTAGCTCTCCCTTTGCTGCCTCGACCAGCAACTGCGGCGGCTCACCGAGCACGGGGGAGTTGAGCGAGTCTTCGCCCCTGGAAATCGCTGCCTCGCACCGTTCGATGACTGCGGTGAAGACCCTGAGCGCGTCCTGTCGATGTCCGGCTCGGAGCAGGCAATAGGCCTGCTGCTCTCGCAGCAGCTCGATTCTCCAGGCAGCGTGTCCCGCGAACGCGGCTGCGTCGACCCTCTCGTACGCCTGTGCCGCATCGTTCCAGCGAGCCAGATCGTGGAGGCAGTGGGCCCGGTACAGGGAGGCCCACGCGTGCCCGTCGTCGAGCGCGATTGCATGCTCGAACGCAGCCAATGCCTCCGTCGTGCGACTGGGGCGGACGTGATACAGCACGTGCCCCAGCGTGTATCGAAGGTCCGGGTTCGCGTCGTCGACTCCGCACGCGGTTTCGGCGGCCCCCAGGGCGATTCTCCACAGTCGATCTTTGCCCGGCTCGTCGTCCTCGGCCGTGGTGAACAGGCTCAACGACGTGACTGCCACGGAGTTCGGGATCCACGGAGTTCGGGATCCATGGATCTTCGGGGCACAGCCGCGTCGCCTCTGCGTAGATTCGGGAGAACACCTGCCACTGCGCCAGACTCGTGCTTCCAGCCACCAGCGCGTTGTCATCCAAGTAGACCGCGACCAGTCGAAGCCGTTCGCCAGCATCGAGTTGGATGGTGGAGGACTCTCGGACAACCGCGCGCAGATCGAGGGAGCCCAGCTGCTCGACACTCGCGGACGATGGAAGCCAGCGGGAAAGCCACTGAGACATCTTCTCTCGCTCCCACCGGTCCTCGACCACCGTATTCGCGGGAGGGTGGCCATCCGACCGCCCGCGTTGCTTGGCCCTGGACTTCGGGACCGGCGCTCCTCGCAGAACCGCCGAGCGTGGCATCCGCGGAGGGTAGCAGCACGGAGGCCGTTCGGAGCACGGCCTGGTCGAGGCGGGCGCGCAGGTCTCGTGCAGCGTGAGCTCCTGCGAGCTGGAAGCACTCCAGTCGTGCCCCGACGTAGCGACTCAAACGCGGTGGAGTGGTACTCGGTTGTATCCGGCGTCCGACGTGGGCTCGCCGATGCCCGCCCAGCTGTACACGTAGAGCAGACCGGGTTCGACGCCACACGCCGGGGAGCCGTGGCCCTCTTCGGGGAGGACGGCGGAGGTCACCGGCGCAACGCCCGAGAGATTCTGAAGCAGCCTGACGAGCCACAGGAGGAAGGACCGGGCTTGTGGCGTTGGACACGGACCGTCGGACGCGTACGATTTGGCGAGGTGGAAAGCCGAAGCATGACATCGAACCACCGAAGACGAACCCGACGCTGTGTTCTAGGCCCGGGACGTGTGCGACCCAGCAGGGTCGGCGGAGCGTCTTCGGAGGCGAGCGGCGCTCGCAGCTGGTTCGCTCCTCCAACGTTCGCTCAAGCGCCCCTGGGCCGGGGCTTTCGAGCCGAGCTGGCGGTCTTCCAGCTGCGGTCCACGACGTCGAACGCATCCGACCAGTACAACTCCCCGCGCTCGCCATGGGCCTCAAGCTCGGCCCGAATGATGGAAAGGCCGGACTCGATCGCCGACTGTAATCTGGCGTGGCTGCACTGCGCGAGTTCCTGCCCATCCGCGGACTCGACACGAACCGATGTGGCGCTCCGGCGAAACACCAGCGGGGCTTCAGTGTCGCCTCGAAGAAGACGTGCCGCCCGGCGGGGTCCCGCAGGTCCGACAAGAGCGTGGCCAGCGACTGGATCCAGCTGCCGAGATCGACGAACGGGACGGCGCGTGTCACCCAGGCGGCAATGTCGAGCGCGCCTAGCCTGAACGTCACCGTCGCACACACGTGTGATGTCGTCTCCAAACCGAAGAGAGGCTGTGGCGGGCCGTGGAACGAGTATCCCAGGCAGACGCACCGCTTGCTAGCGCTCCACGACGCGGAGGTCGGCGAGGCCGAGCCTGCCGCCCCGGAAGTGCCCGGTCGCGGCTGTGTTGAACGTGGTCGGGCCGCCTTCGAGTGCCTTTGCCAGGAACCCGGGCGTTTTCGAGGTATCGGTCAGCGGATCGTAGCCGCGCAGTCCGTCTCGGGCTTGGATGCCCACCAACGTCTTGCGCAACGGGCTCGTTGTTTCGCGTCCCAACCACGCGGCGAGATCGAGTGGCGCGCCGCGGCTCGTGTGAATGGTGGCAGCGTCGAGCAGGCCGGCGGCGAGCGTCGACAAGAACACGGACGAGCGGTGGGGACGGCCTGGGCGCGTGAGCGGCCAAGCGACCGCGCGTTTTTCGTGTCTGGAGGGGTCTTCGTACAGGCGGTACGCTGCGCGGAAGAGCAAGCGAGCAGCCTCTTGGTGGTCAAGCACGCTCGTGAGGGCCACGTAGGACCAGGCGTGGCTTGCGATGCTCGGGCCGTCCTTCGTGCCCAGGTAGTGTTGCATTTTCGAGACCGGGGCGAGTGCCTCAAACATCGGATCCACGGGGCCTTCGAGGCAGCGCCGCAGCGCGTTGGGATCAGCGTGGAGTCGCTCATACCCGTCCGCGTCGTCTGGAGGGTCGAGCGAGAGCAGCGGAACATAGACCGTCTCGCCGAGGTCGCTCTCCACCTCCGCGACCGTGGGCGCGTACCACCAGCTCCCAGGCGGGTCGGCGATGTCGACCAACGACGAGACGCGACCGTGCATCAACGTGTAGCCCGGGCTGTTGTCGAGGTAGATGACCCGCTGACCCACGAGTCGCGTAGGGTCTAACGGGATGCGCTGACGCAGGAGCCCATCGACGGTCTTCGGAGCCTCCTTGCCGCGGCGATCAATCGAGGCCCAGACGGACAGGACGTCATCGAGATACTGAGAGAGCGTCTGTTCTCCGGGCGGGGATACGTCGGCGAGATAGTCGCCCGCCACCCCAATCCACGGGTCATCCGGCGCGTTGGCAAAGTAGAGCACCGCGTCTTGGGACTCCCCGAAACTGTCGAATTGCACCGCGCCACACAATGGGTCGTCCCCCATCTCGAACATCTCACCCACGATGTCCCGCTGGATTAGGGTCTCGATCGTTGGGATGTCGAGGAGCCCGAGCTCCTCACCGGGCACCTCGAAGATGCGGTCACCTGGCCCCTCAAAATGCGTCTTGTCGTCACGTGCGGCGTGGTACGTGGAGTTTGCGGTGTCGACCCAGCGGAGCTGAATACCGTCGGCTTGGCGGTAGAGCGTGGCCACGACCTCGGGGACTCGGCCCCAGGCCTGCCCGAGCTTGGCCAACGCCTCCGCGTCCGCCGGCGGCCCGATCCACACGTGCGTGACGCGGATCTGCGGATGCGACATGAGCGTATCCACGAGCAACTTGAAGCGGTGCAGGTAGTCCTCGAGCATGGGCGGGTCCATGTCGACCGTAGCATCGACGCGCCGCGCCTCAATCCCCCGGCGCCCACGCCCGGATGAAACGAAACTGCGGGCCCGTCTCCGGCGAGATGGAATGTGCGTTCGGCTGACCCACCCGGCGCCGCGTCAACGCGTCGAAGACCGCTTCGCCTTCGACCAAGCCGTGGCGAATCCACCAGCAGGCGACCACGGTCCCCGCACGTCCCAGGCCGCCCATGCAGTGCACGTAGACCGGCCGTCCGCGGCCGCAGCTGGCATCGATGGTGTCCAGCACCAACTGCATTCCTGCCCGGCTGGGAATCCCGCCGTCGAGGACCGGGCTGCCGACCCACGCCCACTCCTCTGCGTTCGGAGCGAGCTTCTCCCACAGGACGCGGACTCCGGGCAGCTCGCGCGGCGTGGTCAGATCGATCACCGTGCGGATGCCAGCGTCGGCCAACGCCCGCAGGGTCGCGCGCTGCGTCGCCCGGTCCCCAACCCCTGGGTGCGGGCCCGCCAGGAGTTTGCCCGGCTCTGCCCAATAGCTTGATGCGATCGGATGCTCGGCACAGACGGGGTCCATGGGCCCTAGGCTATCAGCGGCGCCCGGTGCCCAGAACAGGCGGACACGGGGTTCCGCAGCTACGTCGTTGGGCACAGCTCGTAAAAACGCACGGACTTCGTCTTCGTGGCATCGCCCAGCTCTCCCGCCGCTTCAATCGTCTCGCGAGCGGACTTCACGTACCCCGCGACCTTGCGGCGGCGGAAACCTCGGCCTCGGTCACTCCGGTCGCCAGGTCGGACTGGAGCCCTCGCCGAGGGACCAGACGCGGCCGTCCTGGTTCATCACAACGACCTCTTGTCGAGCGTCCTCCCAATCGGTCGCGGCGATCGAGTCGCCGTCGGGTGACAGCCAACCGCGGCCCCGGGATCCGCAGGCGGTGCTCCAAAGCTCGGGGAGGCCTTGTTCGTGGGCGTGAACGGTGAGGCGGGTTTCGTCCGGACCGCATCGCTCGGTCAACAGAAGGTGATTCGAGGATTCGGCCCAGCGAGCCTGTTCGCCGCCGACAGCACCGACAGCCCTGCCGGTGGTCGCGTCGATGACAGCCCAGTCGTCGCCCTCACGATCGACGAGCAGGCTGCGCCCGTCGGGAGACCAGGTTTCGCTGAACCCGTGCCCGGTGACGATCCACGTGGCCGCCTCGACGTCGTCTGCGGGGCCGAGCATGAGTCGGCCGGCGTCGCGGAAGGCGATCATGTCCCCACCAGGTTGCAGAATCGGGCAGTGGCTCAGCTGGTGCTGGGCCAGCACCTTCTGTGTGTCCAAGTCGACCAACTCCACGGTACGTAGACCCTCGAACAGCCCACGACAGGACACGGCCAGACTCTCGCCGTTCGTGCTCACCGTGCTGCCGAACAACTCCCAGGTTCGTCGCCCGTCCGGGTTCATGGGCTCGATGCCCGATGAGCAGGTTCCGATCTCGCCCGTTCCGAAGGGTGCACTCCCGCGAACGTCCGTGATCAGCAGGTCGCCCTCGGCCCGAAACGTGCTGTCGTAGACTTGAAGATCGCAGTCGAAAGTGCCGATTCGTTGCAGTGGACTCTCATCGACCCGTGCTACGGACATGTCGCTGTACAGAGAGAGCAGGACACCGTTTCGCATCCACGCCAGCTCGACCGGATGCATCGAGGACGGGCTACCGTTGTCCAACACCGCGGAGACCGGCGCGGCATGGCCACCGGTCTGGTGGACGTTGCCGTCTCGGAGGAACGCGAGACGTGAGAAGCCGTCCGGGTCGGAGTCCGGTCCACAGCCACTCACCCATACGGCGGCAATCCCTGCCAACCAGCGCACGTCACAAGGATACGTGTGTTCGTTCGAGTGCGGAAGCTGGCTCACGGCTCCACGCTGCCTGATCAGCTCAATCGTGCGTTTGAGCCAAACGAAGTGGGAAAAAGCCGCTACGAAGGAGTACGGCTTCCCGCCCTCGAGGGCGGTGATGGAGCAGGAACTGAGCGGCCGGCTGTGAACAGGGGCAAAGCAAAGGCATCGGTGGCGAAACGTGGGCCCGAGCCGAACGCCGAGCCCCGAGGGAAAGGGAAGGCACGCCGAGACGAGCCCCGTACGAAGCGGCGCCCACCCACAGGCGCAGCGCAGAACACTCAGGGCGTAGCGGAGCAGAGCGGGAGTTTGCGGACACGGGCCCACGGGGCGGTGGCCGAGCAGCGTGACGCTCGGCGGCGATGTCATGCGGCGTGGTGACGGCTCGAACTACCCGCATCGGCCCGCGACTGCGGGAGCACACGGAGATGTCGATGCGAAACACCCGGGCCAGGAGCGTCATCCAGAGTCGCTGTGAGGGAGCAATATCACGCAGCTGAGTCTTGAACAAGGTTGTGGTGCCCTAGATGTCGATGTGTCCGTGAGGGGCATGTCGCGCGAGATGCTTGGGCTTCGGCTCGGGCCCAGGCTCCTCAGCGGCTGCGCTTCGCCCGACAGCTTTGAGCAGAGGCTGTGCATCTATCAGACGACCGCGTCGATGATGCCGACGGCTGCACAGACACAGCTCGCCGAAGCCCTGTGTTCCGCATGCCGGCCGGACTCGAAGAGCTGCATCGAAGACATCTTCTTCGTTCCCGAGCCATCAAGGGCGGGCCCGAAGTGGCTGGGGTGGGGGCGAGCGTCGCGGACCTGCAGGCGAACTGCGGCCCTGTGTCCGGAGCCGGCTGCGTGCAGGCGTTTTCTCGATTGTCGCGACGGCGTTCTCGATGGCGATCAGCCGCCGATGGTTACGAGCTCGGCAGCCTCTCACGAGCTTTGAGGAACCTCGCGGGTAGACCTTCTCGCCCTACACGCGCAGCCACGATCCCGCCGACGATGGCGCAGGTCGTATCTCGATCGCCGAGCGCGGACACCGTCGTCCACATCGCTTCTTCGAAGTTGTCGAGTCGTCGTGCGGCACACCAGATGGAGAACGGCACGGTGTCCTGAGCCGCAGCACCCTCGCCGTTGCCGACCATCGCTGCAACACGGTGGGCATCATCGCTATCCGCCATGGTCTGTGCCTCGATGATGCGGTCCCGTGTCACGCCTGGCGGGCAAAGCATGGCGACTCGTTCGAAGAGCAACGCTCGGTTGTCCGCGCATTCACCACGAGCGATACGAGCTGCGGTCGCAGCTGCCACGGCCACCGCGATCGCTCCAGCTTGGCCCTCTGGGTGGGCATGGGTTGGTGCGGCCGACCGCCCGGCATTCTCCACGACAGCGTGGTCGTCATCCCAGAAGTACGCACCGATCGGTGCTGCACGCATCGCAGCGCCGTTGCCGAACGAACCTTGGCCACCAAACGCGCTCGAAGCCGCCTCTTGCCACGGGACGCCTTCGGCGATCGACTGCAGAATGCGGTGCGCACCGGGTCCGTATCCGCGGTCGGGTTCTGCCTGGTAGCGACGCGCAAACGCCGTTGCAAGAGCGTCCGAGTCGATGCCCTGGCACCCGGCCAGGACCTCAACCACCGAAAGCGCCATCGCCGTATCGTCGGTCCACGGCCACGGGGGCTTTGGAAAGGACCGCTGTTCGATGATGAGCACGGCTTCGGCTGGAAAAACGAAGAACTGCTCGCCAAAGGCGTCCCCAACAGCCAGTCCCTCAAGCGCTACGCTCGCGAGCGCGAGGCGTTCGGCATGAGTGTTCGCGGCCATGTCAAGAACGTAGCAATCGAACACTTCTCATTCAAAGGCGGGGACGCCGTTGTCGTAGACCGCGAGGCCGCCTTCGGTCGCGATCCAGAGCGGGCCCCGATGCTCGCCGAAGCCGTAGACGTTGGGGTGGGGGAGGTCGGGGAGGGTTGTGATTCGACCGCCTTGGATGGCAGCGGCGCCGTTGTGGGTGCCGACGAATATGGTGTGTCGCCGACCCTGCTGACGTCGAAGATCCAGCCATATGGGGAGCCCTTCCACCAGGCGATGGCTGCCGTCGGGCTCGGGAGTGGTGACTCCGTTGCGGAGGGACCCGGGGAAGATCCGTCCTTGCTCATCCGCCGCGGGCGCGAGAAACCAGCTCGCGGGCAGACCGGCGGCCAGATCAAAGCGCGTCGTGTCTCCGTTGCTCGCGACACCTACGACGCCGCGGTCTTCGGTGGTGAGCCAGGTGGCGTCTTGGGTATGGACGAGGCCTTGGATCGCGCGAGTCTTGCGGGCGTGGGGGCTGAGTTGGGGTACGGCCTTTGCCCAACGGGACGCCTTGACGGTGCCGTAGGTGGGTTGCCGACGCTCCTCGGCGAATGTGCCGAACATGCGGTCCCAGACGATGAGGATGCCGCCGAAGTCCTTGTCCAGGTATTCGGGGTCTTGGCCTGAGGTCGAGACTTTGTTGACGGCATGCGTTGTCTCACGAAGGACGCGTCCCGCCCGCGCAATCGAAAAGGCCGACGCTCGGTACTCCGGTCACGTGCCCACCGCAGCCTTTCGTGTCGCATTCTTCCTCAGCATCGCCGTGCTCGGCTGCGGGCCATCGGTTGAGCTCGAGGGGGGCCCGGCGGGCCAAACCGAAGCATCGACGGGCTCCGGTAGTGACGATCCTGTGCTCAGCACGGGATCGACGTCGGGCACCTCCGGCTTCGACCCAGATACGTCTGGGGGCGAGACGACGGACGAGCCCGACATCCCCCCCGATGTTCCTGAGGAGCCCACGCCTTGCGCGCAGTGGCCCGACGACGGTTCGGAGGTCCTCGAGTTCGTGGCCGAGTCGAACGTGCTCGACTGGGCCGAGGCCGGATTCTCAGACGTGTACTACTCATACACGACCGATGAATCGCCGGTGCCGGGTCAACCCGCACTCGGACTGACGACCGATGTCGGCGAGGTGGCCGTGGGGGCATTCGGAGCCACGACCGAGACGCTCTCAGCCGAGATGGCACGGGGCAGGCGACTCCGTATTCGCTCTGAGGTTGCGCTCTCGGAGGTGGAGAATCACGCCGGGCTGTGGCTGCGCATTGATGGCCCTGGCGGGTCGTTCAACCTGGACAACGGCAGTGCGCGTCCCCGGTACGGGACTTCACGCGACTGGCAAACGTACGAAATCGTCGTCGACGTCCCCGAGGAGGCCACGTCCATCGTGTTCGGCTCGCTTCTCACGGGTCCCGGAACCATCGTCGTCAGCAATCCCACCTTCGAAGTCGTCAGCGAAGATGTCCCGACCACGTCACCGAACCGCCGTGTTCCGCGGGAAGCCGCCAGCTGTGGGGGGCCGACCGACGCGTTCGTCGAGGAGATCATCCACTACAATCGCCCTGATACCTGGGCGGCCGCCGGCCCTGGGATCACCTACGGCCGCGACGAAGAGATGACGTTCGACGGCGCGCCGACACTCCATGTCGAGACGGCCACGTCGGCAACGTTTAGCGGGGCGTTCTTGTGGGGAGGCCAGCAAGCGGGCAATCGCCTGCGATGGTCCGTACCGCTGCGAGCCGGCGACACCGCTGTGCAAGCCCGGCTGAGTCTCGTGTTGCTCGTCGACGATGTCCCAACCACGTACCGGACCGAACCGTTCATGCTGGAGGCCAACGGCGAATGGGCGAGGATGAGCGTGGTCGCCGACGTTCCGCTCGAGACGGTGGTGATGGGCTTGCCGGGCATCGAGATTATCGAGGGGCCCGCCGAACTCTGGGCCGGCTACGGAGTGATCGAGCGCGTCACCGACGACGTCGCGCTTTCGCCCCTCGAACCGTAGCGGTCACTCACCGCTGCGCAACGCTCGAGCCCAGGCCAGGATGTCAAGGTCGTCTCCGTCGAACGCGGGCGAGGATGTATTCGTATTGGATGTCCGTGACAGATACACGGATACACGAACACTGGTGATGCGGCGGATTGGGGCGAATGGGTGGAGCGTTCGGTATCGTCGGACTGGGATGGTGGTGATCGGGACCCGGTCTGGTTGTCCGATCAGAGCTTGGCCGTCGTGACGAAACGGTTCCTTCGTCCGACTCTCATTCGTCTCGAGGATGGAGCGAGCGAGGTGATCCTGATCGTCGAGGAGGCCGTCGCGTGGGCCGAAGAACGATGGTGCCGGCGGCCTGGTGTACGCAGCGAAGGCCGAGCCGGTTACCGTCCACTGGCTCCCCGATGGCGAGACCACCGCGCGGGAACTCCCTGCAGTCGCCGAGCGCAGTGGGTCCTGGCGCTCCCCCTTGGACTGCATTCGTCCCGATGACTATCTGATGACGTACGACGCAGGCGAAGGCCAGGAGTTCTTCGAAGTGGATCTCACGATGGGCGACGTTCGGCCGCGATTTCCGTGCCCGAAGGCGTGGGCGCACGTCAGTCGAGGTCGTTGGTCGTACTCCCGCGACGGCTCTCGTCTCCTCATGATCGATACCCAGCAGCGCCGGCTTGGGGAGTTCGACGCCCGAACCGGGGCACTGCTGCGCACTCATCTCGAATCTGATGGCCCAATCGTCGTTCAGTCGGTCCGCGAAGCAGAAGATGGATACTGGCTCACGGGCATGACACTCGAGGGTGCGGACTCGACACCGTACAAACTCATGCACTATCGACCTGGCGAAGAGCCGCGAATCGTGCGGCAGCACGAATCCAGCTGGATTTTCGGCGTCGAGCCGTCACGGGATGGTTCGCGGCTCGCCACCGATACGCTCACCTTGCACGGCGAAGTCTGGCTGGGCGAGGTCAGTCAGTTGTGCGCTCCGAGGTGATCCGTTCCGGGGTCGCCCACACCTCGAACCCGGTCCCAGAGACGTTGCGGGCCGGATCGCGGAGGGCCAGCGAGTGTCCCACACCAAAGCCGTTCCCGGGCTTCGATGGCGGCAGCAAGGTCCTGTCCGGGGCCGCGCTGTCCGACCACGATGCACGCGGTTTGGGGAGCGGGCATGGAGGAGGCGTGGCGCCGCTGGCTTGGCCCCGGAGTTCGGCTACGAAGCATCGAAGACCGCTCACCACAGGCTGCTAGGCTCCACCAGATCACGGCCGACTGAGCCTGAAAGCACGCCATCTCAGAACAACACCTAGCTGATGCCGATGAAGTCCCTCTGACTCGCGTACTGCCGTCGACAACACCGACGATGCCGGCGGCGTCCACCTCAAGCGCCACGGTGTAGACCGGCACCCCACCGTCTTGCCGGAAGGTGACCGGGAACCATCGCCCTTGGTCATCTCGGAACAGCTCGACTAGCAGCAACAGGGTGGGCACCACGGTGCGGCGGCATGGCGCCAAGAAAAAGCCTACTCTCGGCATATGTCTGGACCCGAGTCTCTCCGCTACTTCATTGCGGGAGCGACGTTTAGCCTAGCTTGTGCGGCGGCAGCTCCCAGCGAAGGCCCAAAAGCACGACTCCTCCCCCGGTCGGCTGCCGTAGCCCCGGCGCGAACAACACCGCCCCCGTGTGTGGGGCACGAAGCGGATGCCTGTTTGGCCGCCTGCGACGATGTGGATTGTTCGCGGTGGTGCCTCGGCGAAGCGTGCGTCGAGGCTCTACAGCCTCTCCTGGCGTGCGACAGGAAGGCCTCCCAGGTCGGGCGAGAAGCCTCCTCGGACTGGAATACGCAGCAAGCGGCCACGAGCAAGGCATTTGCACATGAATGCGGGGACCTGTGCCGGGAGGCCGTCGACCAACCCGTCGGACTGTGCGCCCTCGACAAGCTGACCCACTTCGACTACTACGAGGACGCCCTACTCCCGTCGCAGCACGACGCCGAGGGTCTTGGAGGCGCAGCCTTCTCAGAACAACTCTATGTGGCCGGACTCGCCCCTGCGGGAGACATGGAAGAGCACGAAGGGATGCGCGGCCTCCTAGTACTTGAGTCGACAATGCTCACAACGAGCCAATGCCTCGACAACCCCAACGAGGTTGTCGAGGCTGTGCTCCACCTTGAGATGAACAAGGATGGGACGATTGAGCGGGTAACCCACCCCTCTGGTCAGGAGGGACTCGTGTCCACGGTGGTGGAAAGGGCAGCTAGCGAGTCGGTTGCGCGATGCTTCGCACAACTCCTGAAGTCGGAGCTCAAGCTACCCCGTACAGTCGTTCGGACGCGGAGTTCCTTTGACATCCGCGTCCGCGCACCCCATCTCCTCGAAGATCTCTCCAGTCCTGGGCGTTTGCCGCGGGGTAGGTTCTTGTAGTGTGTGATCAGCGACAACTATTTCGACCGGCCGCATCAACAAGAAGGGAAAGAAGGAGTACGAGTTCTCCATCTCGCAGCCCCTGATCGACCAGCTTCGCAGCTTGTAGCGGAGCCCTTGGGCCCGGCCGCGTCGTCAGAAGCGGAAGATGCGGCGGGCCGTCTCGCGAAACCATCGATGTGCCGGTTCGCGATCGAAGCGTTCGTGCCACGCCATCACCGCGGACGTCATGCCGATCGGAAACGGCACGGGCCGCGTCGAGATCTCGAGATATTCGGCAGCGGCGGTGGCCAGAGACTTGGGGGCGGTCAGCAACATGTCGCTCCTGGCTACGAGGAATGGGGCCGTGGCGAAGTAGCCGCCTCGGTAGACGACATTGCGGGCAAGGCCGCGTTTGGCCAGGAGGTTGTCGACGACGCCTCCTGGCCGTCCTTCGGGGGCAATGAGCATGTGCTCCGCATCGAGGTAGCGCTCCAGCGTCAATCCGCCGCGAAACGCAGGGTGACGCTTGCGCCCGATGACGACAAACGGTTCCTCGCCGAGTTTTGTCTGGCGAAGCCCGGGGGCCGCGTCGAATCCTGGGCCGAACGCGAAGTGGATCTTTCCTTGGCGCATTCCGACGAGGGTGTCCTGGCGGGCGGAGGCAACGGCGAGCCGGATCCCCGGCGCCTCGTTGCTGATGAAGTCGAGGACGCCCGGTAGTGCGGAGAACTCGAACAGGTCCGCCGCCGCGATGACGAATTCGTGTTCCGCAACATCGGCGTCGAAGGGGGCCTCGTCCGCGATGAGGTCCGCGAGGCCGGCCATCGCCTGACGCAGCGGCTGGGCCATCGCGGCGGCACGTTCGGTGGGGACCCACTGCTTGCCTGCGGTCACGAACAGCTCGTCGCCCAGCGCGTCTCGGAGGCGCCGCAGCTTGTGGGACATCGCGGGCTGAGTGACGCCGAGATGTTTGGCGGCTGCGGTCACGCTGCGCTCCTCCATCATGACCGCAAAGGCGTGGAGCAGGTTCAGGTCGAGGGCCGCAAGGGTGGGCACGCGCATATTATGAATGGTTATGGATCGTATGAGGAGCATGCACTGGTGGAATGTTTCGCTGCGTATAGGCTGACGGCATGAGACCGAATACGGTGCTTTGGGGGGCCAGCGTGGTGCTCTTCGGCCTGCTGGGGGGGCGAACTGCAGCGGCGGCGGAGCGAGAACATCGGTCTAACGACGGTTTGCCGGACGAAGTTGCGCACGCTGCGACTGTTTCGGCTCGGGCGAGCGCGCTTGGGTTCGGAGCCAAGTTCGGCTACCGAGCGCGCCTCCGCCGAGGGGTGGGCATCGGACTCGAAGTCGAGGGGCTCTACGACCCGGAGGCGGTGCTCGGGGGCTATGCGACGGAGCGCAACGGCTTTGTGAACGCCCGCGTTCCGGTCTTCATCCCCGTGCTTCGATCCGGGACGTTGACGATGGCGGTTCTCGTTGCACCCGGCGTTCGGGTTGGGCTCGCGGGGGACCCGGGCTTCGGTCCCGATCGCTCTGTGGCCGCAACGTTGGACACTGGCGTGTTCGCCTACTTGCACGTGTCTCGCCGCTTGACCTGGGTGCTCGGT
Organism: Nannocystales bacterium; assembly: GCA_050633305.1. Classification (GTDB taxonomy): domain Bacteria; phylum Myxococcota_A; class Polyangia; order Nannocystales; family Nannocystaceae; genus CAJXVA01. Next base: position 3,889 of record JBOEGF010000047.1, on the reverse strand, counting down.
GTCGACACGCCGCTCGCGGTTCAGGTCGACCCGATCACCGATGTCAGTGAGATCGGGACGTTGTTGACGACCGGGCCGGTCGTGACGGTGACGCCTCGGCTCAACGTGTATGCCGCTGTCGATGCCGGAGGGCTGTTCGGCTCGGACGGTGACGCGGGGAAGTTCCTCATTCGAGGAACCGCCGGGATTCGGCTTCACTGGGGAATGAACGCGGCGGACTGGACGGCGTACTGATCGCCGGGAGGAGAACTCATGCTTGCATCACTCATCATCTGTATGACGTTGGCTGCGTCGAATGCTCCCTCCTCACCCAAGCACGAGCCCAAGGTCGGGGCGTTTGTCGGCGCGGACTGGCGCGTCATGGGCTTGGGGGGCCACCTCAGTCACGGACCGGGCTGGCAGCTCGGCTTGTCGCTGTGGCGTCACCTTTCGTTCGGGTTGGCCGGGTTTGCGCGCCCCGGTCCAATCAACCCCGCGACGTTCAAGGTTGCGGTGCCCGAGGGGGGCACCTATCGAGGCAAGGAGACACTCGAGCTGCGGAGCGACGGGAGCGTGATCGGTGGCTTTGTCGCGCCGTACTACGACTTCCGTCGCGTCCCGCTGAGCCTCGAGGTTCCGGTGCTCGTCGGCCTCGCCGGGTTCGGGTTCTACCTGCACGGGGACGACCGAAAGGTGCCCGACGACCGCCGCGTCAGTGAGTGGGAGAACGAGTTGCTTGGCGACCGGGACTCCGACGCGTCGAATTTGTTCGTCGACACGGGGCTTCGCTTGTCGTGGACACCCCGCGCGTCGCCACACGTTCGCCCCTATGTCGGCGTGCACTACACGTGGGTGACCGGTTTCGACACCACAGTGCGTAGCAGCTACGACGGTTTCTCTGGGGTGTTGGGCGTGAAGTTTGGACGGTGGGTGGGCCCCCGTTAGGGGCGCCCCTCAGGCCGGCCCGGTCACGACGTGGATACCCCACTCCTCGCGAAGATCCACGAGGGGGCGGGAAAGGGCGGCGTCTGCAGGCTTCCAAGGCCAGGGCTTGCGCATCGCTTTGGTGCGACGCCAAACGTTCCACATGGCCTTGGTGATCGGCCACCCTTCGCGGAGCAGGGGCATCCAGCCGATGGAGTTGAATGCTGCCTTGGCTTCGGGCAGCTTGAAGTAGCCGGAGTAGCCGCGGAAGCCGACGTCGCAGCCGAACAACAGCCATGTGTCGGTTCGGGCCTCGTCGAGCAGGTTGGTCGTGGTGCCGAACACGACGTGGCCCATGTCGTGGTAGCGGAACAGCGCCGCGGCTTCGGGGCGGTGTTCCTCCGGTGGGGTCACGTTGTCGTGAACGTCGTAGTACTCCTGCAGACCCTCGGCGAGGGTCATCGTGCTGCGTGCTTGTTGGTAGTCGAACATGCCGACCTCTTGTGGTTAGGCGCGCGATAAGAATGCATCGACCAACGCGCGGGCCTGCGTGGTCGCGGACTCGAGATGAGCGAGCCTCTCTTGCAGCACTGCGGTCTCGGCCTCATCGAGGTCGCCGGCCTCCGAAGCTTGCTGCAGGCTGGCGTGCATGCGGTGGTGCATGCCATCGGCCATGCCGAGCTCCGGCTTGATGAAGCGCTCCAGCCACTCGCGCAACATCTGCTGCGGGTCGGTGAGGGCCTCGTAGGAATCACTGCGATCGCCAGGCTGACGAACTCGTCGCACCATTCGGAGGTGCTCGAGCCGACGCAGTGCGGTGCTGGCTGTGCTCTTGGCCACGCCGACACACGACGCGATCTCGGCAAGGCTCAACGGGTGGGGACTCGCAAAGAGCACGCCCCATGCGGCGCCCAAGCTGGGCGGAATGCCGTAGAGCCGACAGACTTCGGTCATGCCCTCGCGGGCCTGAAGCTCCAGTTGTTCGCGACCAAGCATTCTGCATGTCCGGTATGTTCCGAACGGAAAAACTTGTCAAATTCGATCTGGGCTCGTAATTTGACTCTTCGAGCCGTCGGCGGGGCTCCCGGAGTCCGCGGTGTACGGTGAGGAGGATGGCCGCACGGCGCCTGTTGGTCCCCCTCGTCGGAGCGGCTTGCCATGCCCAGCCACTCCGACGGCTCCGAGCGAACCCGTCATGCCGCCGTCTCGAACGGCATCCGCAGAACCCGAAACAGACGACCGTCTCCGAGGTGCGGGCGCTGCTGTCGACCCAGTGACCTACACACCTCGTACAGCTTGCACGACGGGGGGTGCGAGATTCGGGAGTGCCTTTGCCTCTGGACCGACACGCTCGCGGGAGTCGCCCGCAAACCCTGGGCGCAGTGGGGTAAGCGCATCGCTCCAGCGTCTTGTGTTCGGCGAATTCGAATCACTCGACCTGGTCAACGACCCTGGGCGGTTCGAGCTTGTCCTCAAGCTCAACGGCTATCCCCTCCGCGCGGCCGCGCATCGACCGACAGATCCACGATGTGCTCAGTGTTTATTGGGACAATGAAGGCCAGCGTTTCTTCGCTAAGATGCAGCGATCGCGAATAGCCCCACCGACCGCGCGGAACGCTCCGCAGTCCACCGGTTCGGGCGGCCGGCTGCGTGACGCAGGAACCTCGCGTAGTTGGCCGCCCGTCGCTGACGGGCATGGGGAACATCGGAGCGGAATCCGGCGCTAGGAGGCGCCGTGCCCGCTGCAACGGGGTGCGACCAGCCGAGAACGTCAGGTCTTGGGCATCTCTGCAAACAAGTTCGAAGCAGACTGCTACCGGCCGGATTCCCCGTTTCTGCTGGGCTGCTGCGAGAGAACACCACGCTGGAATTTCTCCTCATTGACGCCCTGTCGGTTCTCCGAAGCTGAGGGCACTCGTCGGGCGGTTTTGCGGTTCGCTCGGCTAGCCGCTCCCGGTCGCGTCGCGTAGCCACCGCAACGCCGCCGTGCTCTGAGCCGTCGATCTGCACGAGTTCACCACGGTACGGACGTCGCCGCCGAGGCTGCTGCACTCGACGTTGCTGCTTCCATGGCGTCCAGAGCTCCGCCTCGACCATCCACTCGCGCAGCGTCTCGCGCCAGTTCCGTCCTGCAAACCACCGCCGCGCCGATTTCGTGTACCGGAGCACGAGGTTGCGCGGAGGGCCTATTCCGGGTGCACAAACACAGACTGCGACCTCGAACCATTCGAGGACCACGCGGTCCCGGACACCCTTCCTGCTGCACGGTGCCCAACCCTGACGCGGTCTCCCGGGCACTCGTCCGCAACCCGCAACCCGCGAGACGCAGCTCACGGACGGGACTTAATCGTTTGTCCCGTGGGTGGCACGACCACGCTCATGAAGGACCTACGTTGTCTTGGCGCTGTCTTGTTGTTTGCGGTGGGGTGCACAGGGGAACCCGCCCCGGCCACCATTGACGGCGCGACCCCCGAAGAGGCGGCGCGCACGGTCGCCGAGGTCGGATGCGAGAAGACCGCAGCGTGTGGAACGATCTCGGCATCGTGCACCCCCTGTCCGGTCGCGGTGTCCGACTGTCAAGTCGAGTGCACCGTCGAGGCTCAGCCCTATCCGGTCGAGGCGTGCCTGGAGGATAGCGAGAACGATCTGGCCCGAGGCTTCGGGTGTGAGGAACTCACCTCCGACGAGATCGCGCTCGTCAACGACTGTCTCGCCGCCGCGGCGGACGAACCATGTCCTAGCGTGGAAGACGTGGAGGCCTGGGTCGACGGTGGACGCGAAGGCCGAGACCCACGAAGGCCCATCGAGGCCTGCGACATCATCTACGACGACATCATCTACCGCTGCGAAGGCGGAGAATGAGCTCGGCATCGGCCGAACATCAGTTCGCCGCATCCTCAAGGCCCAGCTCGACCAGCTCGACACCTCTAGTGTCCTGAGTCCGTAACGTCGAGAGAAAGTCAATTCTCGTCGCCGAGGTCGAGGA
>JBOEGF010000046.1:0-22290 GCA_050633305.1 Nannocystales bacterium | reverse complement strand
CCCGCCAGGGCGAGGACTTACCCACCAGCGCCCCCACCTAGCCCCAGCTCCTTCGCAAGAAGCGCCCCAACAATCTTCGCCTGCCGCCCACCTAGCTAGTCTCCCATCAAGCTCGCGGCGTCAGCCTCGAAACCGCCCCCACAAACGCCAGCCGGCCCTAATCGAAAAAGTAGAGACGCACATGTGGCCGGAATAGCGGACAGCGGCCCAGAGGACGGCGGTAGCCTCGGCCCCAGAGGTCAATTCGCCCGGCAAAAGATGTGGCGCGGAACAGAACCCCCAGAAGAAGTGTCCCCCATGTGGACGATGTCACCCTAGAGGGTTTTCGCTAGGAGCTAGCGAGCAAAGGAAGCATCTGTCATCGTTGTCTAGATGGCCGTGGAAAGCGAAGCACCTGCCAGTGGGAATCCAGCGGATCTCCCAGGCCTCGCCGGGAAGCGACGGAAGAAGAAGCCCCCGAAGATCTGGAGTTTCCAGGGGCGCTCCAGGACGACCTCGAAAAGTATCGTCAAGTGGCAGACCAGGGTGATGACACTCAGCAACAGCATGACGCTCTTCTCCGTAGCCAAGGCAGCCACCACGGAATGGGAGAACCTGGTTGAGCTGGCGCCTTCCGACCCGGTCGAGTTTGCGCCCATCAGCCCGCTCCAGACCCCAGACCCCTACCCCGAAGAAATCTTCGGACAGGCAGCATCCCTATTCCGGGAAACAACTGAGAACCTTGAACGCGCAGCTGCGTCAGCACGAACTCTCACAGGCCTCCTCGAAGAAACGCTATCAGCGCTCCAAGAAGGCACCAACTAGTGGGGGGCTGGGCAGACGTCGCCAAAGATGCCCTGACGGAGGCAAAGGCGGCCTACAAAGCTTCCATCACCATCGGGCAACAGCTTGAGCACCAGAAACAACTGTTCGCGGACTTGCTCGCGACTGTGCGATCGAGAATCGACTCGACCGAGACACGGCTCCGAGAGATCGAGGATCGGGCGCAGAAGACCTCCGGCAATCTCGAAGGACTTGACGTCGTAGTGAAGTCGTTAAAAAGCTTGGACCCGAGAACCGCGAGGCTCGAGGGAGAGCAAGCAGCTCTAAGAGGCCGCTTCGACGGCTTCTCTGCCGACAGAGTCACCCCCCTTGAAACGAAGATTTCGAACCTCGAAGGCCGGCTCGGAGGTCTCGAGAGCAGCCTCAAGCTCTCGACTGAGATCGCAAACCGCCTCTCAGAGATGGCAACTCAACCGCATTCCGTCGAGTTCTCCGGGCCGAGCCGCCTCAACCCGGAGGCTGATGATTCCTCGCCGATCGACAGCCGAGCCCTTCCGACCAAGGGGCAAAACTCCCGCCCCTAGTCCAACCTCGTTGGACTCGCAGGGAACCAAGACGACAAGGCCTCCTGCGGGCGGGCCGCTTCTTCGTTCCGCTGGCGTCTTCACTGCCGTCCCGCTCACCGTCCGAACCTCCCTTCGATGACCCGGCCACCTCTGGCCGCCGGCCACCGCAGCCCGAACACCGCGAACGATCCGTCGCCGTCGAAGCCCGCGACCGCCCGAGCGCAGAACGTCACCCCGTGGAGTTCGGCGTACGCATCGAGCACCCGCCCACCGCCCCGGCTCTCGATCCGCACGGTGAACCACTCGCCGGGCTCCGTCCGCGGCTCGCCATCCTCATCGTGACCGACGGGCACCCTGCCCTGCATCTCCATCGCCGCCCCGGCGTGCACAGCCTCGCCACCCACAAGCCACCGACGCTGCGTGTCATCCCACCGAGTCGCCATCGCCGACCATCCTTCTATAGACGGGGATCGAGGTCGAGGGCTTTGAGGGCGAGTCCGGCCGCGCGGTTAACGCCTCGAGGGTCGAAGAGCCCTGCCCCGAGCCGGCCCGGGTGATCGTTTTCGATCATGGGCGAGAACCAAACGGGGAGTGATAAAAAGAATTATCACTCCCCACCCGCGATTTTCGCGCACAGGCCCGAGCACGCCTACACTCTTGGGGATGACATCTCCCAACCAGGAAGGTTCAGCCACCATCGACTGGCGTTCGATCCGGACGCTCCACGATACCCTTCGGATCCACCTCGCCGAAGTCGAGTCCGGAACCCATCTCGATGATTCGGGCGGCCTATTGATCGAGAGCGCCGAAGACATCGGCACCAAGGATTCGAGGCGCGTGCGCTCGCAGTGGAAGAGCACGGTCGTCGCATCGGCCAACAAGCTCGCCGATCTTCTGGCGATCAAGAGGATCTTCGAGTCCCCCCACGTAGGCGACTTCGACATCGTCAGCGACGACCCCAAGACCCGCCAGAAGAGCCAGCTCGTACGTCAGGCATCCACCATCGAAACGACGGCGTCTGACTTGTTGTCGAACTACGACACCGCGGCTCCGCCCCACCCCGCCCAAAAGTTCGAGCTGCTCGAGGCCGACCGGAGCCATGGCGTCTTCTCGGAACAACCGCCGCTCCCGGGCACCCTGATCACGCTGGTCGGGGAAAACGGGGGCTACATGGTCAAAGTCACCCGCGTCGAGCTCGGCCCCAACAACCGCCTGCAGGTCGTTGCCACTCAGGACGTGACGCAAAGCGAAACTCTGAGCCCTCACATGACCCTCAGCATCGAGTAGCGGGTGACCTCGGCGCCTCGTGGCCCCTCATCCGTTTCGATCTACGATTCGGTCATCCATCCGAGGGTGCCAGCATCCTAAAATGAGCGAAGGGCGCCCTCGGGGACCCACCCCCTCTCCCGAGCGGCCCTCTGCGAGTCCAGCGTGAACCTCCAGTCCCCAACAACCACTTGAGCAGCTTGTACGTGACACCGCTCGCCAGCTCGCTCATTCTGTGCGGTCCGAGGCTGCAGCCCCGCGCAAGGACAACCACCGTCACGCAGATCAGGCAGCCCGAGCAACAGCGGTCTCTAGTAAAGCGCCACGCAGACTCCGATCTCGACACCCGCCCCCAACACACCGCCAGCCAGCTTGCCTGCCGCAGCGCCAGCGGCCGAGGCCACAAGCCCCTTGGGCACACCGTCCTCGAACTCATCCATCGAATCAGAAGTCGCAGCTGTTCCGAGGAGCGATCCGATGGCGGTCGCTGTGACAGCATCCCCACCCGCGAAGACCGATGCCGTCCGCCCGACAGCCCACGAGACGGTACAGTCTTTCACCGCTTCGACAGCGGGGTCGCCGGGCTCAAGTCTCTGAACGCCCTCCCGCTTCATTCGACGAGATCGACCTCCGTATGCGCGACTCCCCCTCCCTCCTTCTCGTGACATGAAAGCAAATCGCCCTCGGTCGACCGAAGACCAGTAGACCAGAGGAAGCCCACTATCGCTGTACGCCCTCACCCATACGGGCTGCGACAGCTGACAACCAAGCTTGCTGTCCGTGACGCGGTACCACAGGTTCCCGTCCCTCCCCTTCCTGACCTTGCAGTACAGAACGCTCTTTCCAAACGGGAACGCACCGATCGAGAGGCTTCGCCCAGCCTTGACGGGGGCACGATAGAAACGAACCTTCGGGCTTCCGCCAACCACGAGAGCACGTCGGCCAATGCGGCCCTTTCTTGCGTAGCGGAGCATCCCCTCCTCCTCGGCGTCGAGTTCCTCCCCCGAGGCAAGCTTGGCTGCGAGCGTTTTCCAATGCTCGGAGGCCTCCCGGTAGATCTGGCGCTTGTCGTCGTCTGACAGTTCCCCCTCGCTGCGCACCGCATCCTGGAGGGACCCACCATCTTCCGAGGCGAGAGGCAGAGCCCCACCAAACACCGCAAGCATCCAAACAACGATCACAGTCCCCATGCTCTAGTTATCCACCCTCTCCTCGAAGTATTCCGACAATCGGACGCGCTCGAACAACCGCCACGGCCTCGTTGGCGCCGATCCGACGCAGGTACACGTCGGTCGAGTCCAGCCGCGCGTGCCCGAGTTGCAGCTGTATCAGCTTGGTCGCCATGCCTTCGCGGAACAGCTCGTGCGCATGCGTGTGCCGCAGTGCATGGGCGTGCACCCGCTTCGACAACCCCAGCTTCGACCGCAACCGCCGGCACATGTGGTGGACGTAGCGCGACTGCACCTCGCGGCCCATGAACGTGCAGAAGACCGGGGACCGAGGTCGAAACCGGCCCGAAGCTCGAGCCAAGGCTGCAACGCCTCGAACGACTCCGGGTCCATCCCTGCGAGACGTGGTTTGCCGCCCTTGCCTCGCCGCACCCAACCCCGCCCTCGCCGGGCCGCAGGTCTTCCATGCGCAGGTCGAGAGCTTCGCTCACCCGAAGCCAGGCTCGCCACATCACCACCAACAGCGCCCGGCTCCGCGCCCGCGTCTTCTCGCTGCCCCCAGCGGCCCATCGAGCAACCGCTGCTCCTCGTCCCGCGTGTAGACTTCGGGCGGAAGGTCCCGCCCCGCCTTTGCCTTTATGTGGGGTGGCCCCGCAGGACCCCTGCCCTTTCGCCGACGAACCTCGAGGACGCGCCGGCGCGGAGAAGTCGACCGCGAGCTGCGTCATCACGGTCATGATCGCATCCGGCGATCCCGTTTGCGTCCGCGTCTTCTCGTTGCGTCCCAGCGGCCCGTCGAGCAACCGCTGCACCTCGTCTCGCGTGTAGACCTCGGGTGGCAGGTCCCGCCCCGCCTTTGCCTCTATAGAGGATGGCCCCGCGAGCGCCCTGCCCTCCGCCGACGGACCTCGAGAACGCACCGGTGCGAAGAAGTCGATTCGCGAGCTGCCTCATGACGACCATGACCGCATCCGGCGATCCCGTTTAAAAGCCAAAACGCTCAACCCAGCGACGGCCGGCCGGCCGCGACCCAGCCGGCCTGCACCTCCCGAACGTCCTCGATCGCGGACACCAGCTCCTCCAACGCCGCCAGCTCATCGTCGCTCAACGGCTCGAAGCCAGGATCAGCCGGCCCCTTCGCCTTCCGCCGCACGAACGCCACGGCCTGCACCCGGAAGTACCGGTCCGTCGCCTCGCGCAGGTCTTCCGCGGCCTTGTCCATGCCGCCAAGGTACGACGTCCAGCGCCGACGTCGAGCCGAGTCTCCACCGCGCGGCTCCGCCGCTCGGTCACGTTTCCGCCTCGGCTTCGATCACGCTTTAACGGGGAAACGTGACTGAAGGCGGACGAGCCCGAGCGCGGCAACCGGCTCGACCAACTTGGTACCCTCGCCGAGAGCGCCACCGGTTCCATCCTAACCGCACCAACTTCGCGACCTGGTCCGCCCGCCAGCCCCACCACTCATGACACGCAAAGGCAGAAGCGAAGAAGAACGACGCATGATCCTCATTTTCCTCGAGCTATGGCCCGACGGCGGCCGATGGGCTCTAGGGGACCAATCAGAGACACCTGATGCGATGATTGAGTCGAGAGCGGAGCGGGTCGGACTTGAAGTCACCAGTGCCACGCTCCCGCACATCGCCAAATCTCAAAGCATCGAAGACCGCCTGATCGCCCTCGCAAACCGGAGCCTTCCAGCAGACTTCCCGCCGGTCTCCCTGTGGCTAAGCTTCAGCGACACGCAAGCGGAGCACGCAAGCGGTTCGGCCGGCCAAGCGCGCGCGGTCGAGCAACTGCTCAATCTCGCCGCGGAGGTTGGCGCGGTCTCGGAGTACACGGGCTTCGACACCCCGGTACTGGAGGCTCGCGGGATGTTCTGGGTTCGGCACGTTGCGATCGTTCCGTTCACCCCACCCCAAGTCATTCGGGCAGGAAGTACAGGTCGCGGAGAAAGGCCGGAAGTGTGGGTCCAAAGCTCGATCAACAAGAAATCGAAGAAGATTGACGCCTACCGACGCGGCACCAAGGAGCGCGGCGGCAAGGACGTCTGGCTCCTCGTGACCGTTGGAGGGAGCCGGCAAGATCACATCATGGTCGACCGATGGTCTGCGATGAACCTTCACCGCGGCTCATTCGACAGGACTTTCGTCCTCGACCAGTTCGAGAACCGCGTCACAGAACTCTCTGCGCGTTCTCAACCATGAACCTGACATCCTTCATTCGGTCACGTTTCCACCCAAAAGCGTGACCGAACGGGGGCCGTAGCCGCTCGCGGACTACCGCCGTTATTCCTTACGTCCCGAAGACCGGTGCTCCGCCACCAAAGCCCTCGACTCACTCACGTGCGATGCGTGCGGCCTGCATCCGCGCCTATCCAGCCGCATCCAGGGCACACCCGTGGTCCTTCGCGGTTCTCGGTGCTGTCCTCGGGCAGGGCGGCCGGAAGCTTCGACTCTGCCCAGCGGCGAGCCTCCCCTGCATCCTTCATCACGACGTACGGACTCGAAGGCCGCTGAAAGTGAAAGACCGCCTGAAGGGCCCCGCGGAGCATCGGCGAGTCGATCACGAACGCCATCCCCACACAGCAAGCCTCCTGTCCCGTCGCACGCTTTCCCATGGCCGCGGCTTGCCCTCGGATGAAGCGGCCCGACGGTGCTTTCGCTTCGAGAAGGTCGACCACGGCGACGTATCGCTCCCCGCGGTCGGGAAACCCCGCCGAAGCCTCGATGAAGCAGTCCTCCTCTTCGCTCGAGATAGCTCCCCGAATCCGAAGCTTCACGACGGGCCACGCCGAGTCCTCAATTTCTACAGGCATCGTCGAGTAGCCCCCCTTCACCGCATGAACATCCGAAACCGTGACATCGCCGTGTCGACCACCGTGGGGTCAACAGGACGCGCACGCAGGGCTTCGACCAGGGCCTTCATCGCCTTGTCCACCAGGCGCCCCCACGTCTCCCCATCCGGTCCCGCGAACATCTCGACAAAGCCTCGAACCGCATTCCACTCCCTCTCAAACGCCTGAGCGAGCTTCGATGCGGTCGCCCAGTCCAGGCGACCGACGGCATCCTCGAGTTCCGCCCATGCGGCCACGGCTTCGTTGCGGTCAGCTGGCACGATCTGCGCCCTCCTTCCCCCACACGCCGCGTCGCACCATGATCCGCCGAATCGTCGACCGGCTCACGGCGTAGCCTGCCTTTCGCACCTTCTCCGCGATGACACCTCCGCCCCCCGCAGGCATCGCGAACGCGATGCGGATTGCGATGTCCTCGACCTCTTCTCGGAGCCGGTACCGCGCGGCCCTCCTTGCTCGGTGCAGCATGTAGACCAGCCCTTCGGGGCCGGCGACGACGTCTCGCACCGCCTTGCGGACCTCTTGGTGGTCCTTGAACCGATAGCGCAGCAGCGCATCGACGACGCTCGTCTTCTGAGCATAGTGAGCGGCGCGGCGCCACCGTTTCCACAGCCACCGGGCGTAGCGTTCCAAACGATCTGGTTGTTCTGTCTTCATGACTTGGGCACACGTCTCCTGTTCACGTCGCAGCACGGCGCTCTGCGTAGGTCTGGGGGGTTGCCCCCCACCGGTTCGAGTTCAACGCGTCGCGGTCAGGCGACGCTCGGCGGCCGAAGCTGAGTCGTCGAGATGACGACGTCGAGCGCTCGGGTCGCCCGCATCCAATCCACATGTTCGGTTCCAGCTGCGGGCGCCACGAGCAAGACATCAAGTGCGATCCCCTCGTCTTCTCGCTGAACGAGTACAACGACGCCGTCTCGCCCTTCGCCGCCGATCGCCGCTTGCCATTGCCCGATCCAGCCCGGCACGGCCTTGGCGAACTCTGCCCGTTCCGCGGTCAGCACCGCGCCCAACGGAACGCCTCCGGCCTTCAATTCCCGCCACAGCGAAGCCCGGCGCAGCCCGGCATCGGGGGCGCGATCCAACGGCTGCGCGTGCATCTTGAGCGCCGCCCCGCGCTGCGCATCGCTGTCTAAGAACACGGCCCACTCCATCCGAGTCTCGTCGCCCTCCCCTCGCGCGTCCCAGGACCCCGGCACGGCAAAGCCAAGTAACGGACCCTCTCGGACCACGAGCGATTCAATGGTTCCGCGGGTCTGCTGCCCAAGCTGAAAGCCGTTGATGGCGTGCCACAACGCATCATGGTGGCCGGGCCACAGCGGCAGCGGTGCCGAGGCGTCACAGCGCATCAGCCGGGCTCCAGAGCGCACCGCCATGGTGCGCCGCACTGCCACTCGCCCTTCCTTTTCCCGGAGCGCTCCGACCTCATAACGAGGCCCGTTGGGTCCGGGATGTCGCTTCGTCCACGCGATGCGCCACCCTTCGTTCATCCACATCCACCGCAACCATTCGAGAGGGTCGACCTCCCACGGAAGAGTCTGCGAGCTGACCAGCAGTCGCGGGCCCTCGAGCGACGGTGGCTCCCCGAACACCGCAATCGGCATCGGGCGCCCTCCCCTCTCAGGGATATGGCGGGTCGGCCGAGCCGTCGCCATCGACCGCGGCACCGGGACCGCAAAGCTCGCGCCCGGGTCGAAGTCGATCTCAATGCATTGCAGCTCATGCGACAGCGCGAGCGCATCGGGGCTGGGTTCAGGATGGCGAAACAAGACGTCGTCGTTCATAGGGTCAGTCCTCCCAGGCCTCGGGTTGTTCTTCGGAATCGTGGTCCTGCGACCGCTTGTGAATCGGTCCGAAGTCCCAACCGTCCTGGTCGTGCTTCTTCGGGCCGTCGTCGAGTGGTTCCTGCTTCCACCCTTCTTTTTCCTCTTTCTTCGTCGGAGGAACGGGCTTCGTCGGATCGACCTCGGCCGAGCGCTCGTCAAACCAGTGCGGCAGGTCGAACACCCAGCGCGTCCGCTTGGACCGTCCTCTCGGACCCCACGGGTACGGGTTCTTCCGGTCCTCTCGGTACTCCGCAAACAGGCTTCCGAGGTCGATGTCGATCCCCAGGGATATTTCTGGTTTGTCGATCGCGGCGAGAATCTTCTTGGCCCCCCAACCCGCCACTGGAGCGAGCATCGGGTTCGCCGCACCCGCGTGAAGCAAGCCGACCGCGACCCCTGTCCCCACAATGCCCTGCCATGTCCAACTCGCTGTTGCGCTCAGTTTCAACGTTGGCCCAGTCCACCCAGCGCGCTCGAGGCCGTCCGAGAGAAGATCGAGCCCCAGGTAGTGCACCTCTTCGACCAAGCTTGAGCGTGCTGGTGGTCCGGCGACCACCGAGGGCATGCCGCCCGAGATGGGGTTGGCGCCCCCGGGAGTCTCCACCACCCAGTCTCCCCGCCTCAGTAGCGGCCAGCCATTGACGAACACCTTGGTGTTCGTGGTCGTCCACGAGCCTGGCTGCGGTAGGTGGGGAATCCCCACCACGTTCGTCAGCGGGCACGAGGCGACCGCATGCTCGAACGTTAGCGCTCCGAGGCCGCCGATCTTCACATTGGACGAGCCTGGCCCCGGGAGCGCCGTGCCCCCGTGCAACATCATCTCGCCGACCCTGGCCGCGTGTGGAGCCCCGGGGTGGTGCATCCGCTCCACCGTCCACGGGATGCCATCGATCTCGAACCCGTCGAGCGAACCTTCGACTTCGCCCGGGGGGAGACTGACCGGCTTGTCCAGCATTTCCCAGACCACCCAACCCGCCGCAAGGAGGGCACCGATCTTCCACGGAAAGCCATCGTCCTCTTCGTCGGACTCGTCTTCGGGACCGTATTTCTCCGCCCACTCTTCCAGGCACTCGCTCCCTCCGAAGATGTCGGCGTGCGTCAGCAGGCCGGTGCACTGACTCAGTTCCTCGTGGGGCGGCCGCTCCCGATCCCGAGCGAGTTCACTCGGCCACGGGTAACGACCTTGGAAGAGAAGCTCCCCGAACCGCTCTCGCATACGGGCCTCCGCTACGCGTGCGTCTTCGTCCACCGAAGGGAGTCCAAGCATCTCGAACAATGTGGGGTCGCCAGCCATCAGCAGTTCAGGTTGATCGGCGCCCCTTTGACGTCGACTTTTCCGGTGGGTGCGTGAATATCCATCGAGCCACCGGCGACGACGACGTGTCCTGTACTCGCATCGATGTCGACGGAGCCTGTGGCCGAGACCTTGACCTCAGAGGCCGAGGCGCGCACCACATCGGTCCCCGCCACGATGACCGACTTACCCGACTGACGGAGCAGCCCTCTTGCCTTGCAGTCCAGAGCATCGGCCCGCAGTTTTACGAAGGACTCCCGCCCTGCCCCACCGGAGACTTCCGCCTCCTTCTTGTTGCAGGACAACCGCCCTCCGGGTGCAGCGACCCAGACCTGTTCATCGGCTTTCGCCGTAATGAGGTCGCCACGAAGCTCGATGCCTCGGGGAGTCAACTTGAGCGAGGTCTTGCCGACCCGCAGCTCGATGCTTTCCAGGGCTTCGAGCTTCCCCGATTTCGGTTCGAGCGTGAGGACCGTGCCTCCGGTGGGCACCCCCTCCAAGCTCTGGGGGCCGGACGTACAGGACCAACAGACACGCTCCTCCGCGTTGGCCACGATGGCCTCGTCAGCGGTCCAGAACGCGGACACAGTCTCCAGGGCGTGAATGTCCCCAATCTTGCGTAGCTCGCCTCCGGTCACGGAGACCTGAAGCTCGCCCTTCTCCTCGGCGTTGGGCGTTCCCACCTGCACGGTTTCATTGCCGCCAATGGTGCGTGTGGAGTTCTTGCCCACCGACAGGGACCGCGAGGCGCCGACGTTCGTGGACTGAGCCGCACGCACAACCGTTCGCTGGTTGCGCTGGGCATGCATGAACACCTCTTCGCTTCCGGCGGCATCCTCGAACCGAAGCTCGTTGAACCCCTCTCCGCCGGGCGTACTCAACGTCCGCAGCGTGGTGCAGGTCTTGGTCTCCGGCAGAGCGCCCGGTGGCGTGTTCGTGCCCGTGTACAGACAGCCCGTCACAACCGGGCGGTCCGGGTCACCGCCCAGGAAACCGACCACGACCTCCATACCCACGCGGGGAATGAAGCTCGCGCCGTAACCGGGGCCGGCCCACGACGACATGACCCGTAGCCAACAGGTCTGACTCGGCTCATCGTCCCAATGGAACCGCACCTGGACTCGGCCGAGCGCATCGGTGTGCACCTCCTCGCCCTCCGGGCCTACGACGGTGGCGGACTCGATGCCTGTCGCTCGTGCTTTGGAACGCAGCGGCGGACGCACGGGGCCCGCGCCCAAAGGCGCAGCCACGAAGCGGTTTGTATAGCTCGGGGCTCGGTGTCCGTCCGCGAGCTCCGCCTCAGGAAAGTCCGCCTGATGCACCACGCTCAGCACCGCGTAGCGCTGGTCCAGGTCGACATGCGGGTGCTCCTGCAGCTCGAACGTTGCGCCTGCGGTGAAGTCCGCCACGTTGCTCGCGCCCGTGACCTCCACGCCGCCAGCGCGCTGCTCCTCGAGCAGTCGTGTCGCCCACGCCTCGGTTTCGTTGTGGAGGGGGCCTTCGCTCCCCTTCCCTTCGTCCAGGCGGCCCGGGTGGTAGCTCCACGCGTGCCCTTCCCGCCCACGGTCGTCGCCCAGCTCGATGCTCGTTGCAAACCGGGTGCCCCCAAGCGTCTTCCAGTTGCGCGCCGCGGTCGTAGTCCCCTGTGCGTGCAGGCCGTCCCAGCGCCCGAGGTATTGCACGCTCGGCTCGTCCGCTTCCTCTTCAGCATCAGGGATGAACGACACCGTCCATGGGGTGGAGTCGGCCTGAATGGCCGGGTCCATGACGAAGCTCGGCAGTGCGTCGTTGCTGTCGAGCAGAACGTAGAGCGGTTCGCCCTCCTCATCGCTCATGCCGTGCAGCAAGCAGAGCCCAGACTCCGAGAGCAGCCGCAGTACCAACTCAAGGTCGGTCTCGTCGTACTGGACGATGTAGTCCCGTGGTTCCGGCTGCGCTCGCAGCCGCGAGGCCTCCCACGCTCCCCCGTGGGCGGCGAAGACCGGACCGGCCACGGCCTCCAACACTTCGAGTAGCGTCTGGTCGGCGAAGATGCGGCGCCGCGTCGAGTAGCGGAGCAATGCCAGCGAAGGCTCGACGACCACCCGCACGAAGAGCTGCCGCCCGCGGGTCGTCACGTACTCCGAGCGCGTGACCACGCCGCCCAGCGTTCGCGCGGTCACGTCCGGTCGGTCGAGTTCGAGAACGGCCCGAGCGCCGAGCAGAGAGCGAACGTCGAGTCCGGTGTCTTCGGTGACAAGCTCTACGGTGGCCTCGAAGGGATGGTCGATGCGCTCGACCAACTCGAAATGCCGGGTTGCGAGCGCGGGCTCATCCCCATCGACTGTGCACAGGTGGGTGGAGACGCTGACGGGGAGAAGGGTCATCCGCACACCGCACCGATCAGCATGGCCGTCGCGAGGCTGCCCGCGGTCGCTCCGAAGGCAGCAGCAGAGACGATGCTCGCCGCTACCCATCGGCGTCGTTGAACCTGCGAGTTCCGAGACGGACGCCACTGCGCGAACACAGGCGGGGGTTGCCACTGGACGTGTCCCGCGCTTGGACGAGCCTCCGGTGGCGGCGGCCAGGTCCCGACCTGCATCCACATTCGCGGCCGGCTCATCGCACCACCTCTTCGGTCATGCGAGCCAGCTCGACCAGGGATGCGCCGTAGGACATCCAGGGGTCGATCGCAGGCGTCGTGGGCAGTGAGGACCCTGGGCGCTTCGGTGGCGTGCTGAGGCGCCCTGAGGACGACTCTCGGCGTAGGAACGACGGGAGGATGCTGCGGCGGGTCATCCCTGCCCCTGTTCGGAATGAAGGACGCCAGAGGCGGTGTCTTCGACGATCAGGGTTCCGTCAGCTCGGAACACCACCCCTCTGGGGGTTCTGAACTTCCGCGTGAACGCCTGCAGCCGGGCCAGCTGCGCTCTTGCCTTGTCCTCAGTGCGCTCGATGAACACGTCTGACTACATGAGCAAGTGGCGTCCCACTTGCTGGGCGACGTGATTTCAGAGGTTTACCGCTACTGCGAGAGCGGCTGCCTCGCTCGTTTTCCCGAGTTCACCTCGGTTTTCCGAGGCATCCACCTATGGAACCGTGTCCGCTCCTGCGTGGTCCGACGCGCCGTTGGTGTTTGGCCGGAGCTCCCCGTCGAAGTCGAACGGCGGGTCGCCGTCTTCCCAAATGGCAATGTCCGCGAACTCGGTTTGACCAGCGGCGCTGAGGTTGAAGTTTGCACTCGCTACTCCGTCAAACCATCCAGGGTCGAGCGCGCCCACGTTGTCGTTCCCAGCAACAGCTTCGTCGAACGCCGAGTTCGAGGCCTCGAGAACGCCGCAGTCGATGGAGTTCGCATCGGAGCCGACGAAGATGCTGTTGCGAACGACCACTGACCCGCTGCTGCACTGGAGGGAGTCGGCGCCGTCACCGTCGTTGGCGACGATGCTCGAGTATAGGACGTTCAGCTCGCCCGCTGAGGTGATGCCCGTCGTGGAAGCGAACTCGTCGCCGTTTCGACCGATCATGCAGTTTCTCAGGAACCCGCTCGTACCCGCGGCCAGCTCGATACCGCCGCCGGAGTTCTGAGAGATGCGAGTGCTGTCAGCGTACAGCGTTCCCGAGGACTCCACTGAAATGCCCACGTCGTCACCGTTGAGCGTCAACTCCAGGCGGTGCAGGTAGACGGTCGAGTCTGCGCCTGTGACGGTCACCGTGGGGCTTCCCGTGCTGCCTTGCACGACCCGATCTGTCGTGCCGTCCGAGACGATGGCGATGGTCTTGCCGCCGTCGACGACGATGGCGTTGTCGCCTGCGCTGGCCGTTAGCACGATGGTGTGCTCGGCTCCGTCTTCCACATTCGCGACCGCCGTCGCGACTGCACCGGGCGTCGCCACGCTCACCATCGTCACGTTCGCTGCATCGGCCGAAAAGCATGCCCCCGTTGCGATGTTGCACGCGTGCAGGCCGAGGTCCTCGCACTGCTCGTGGAACTCGCAGCCCACGCACCTGTTGCTCGTTTCGTCGCACAGCGGCGTCGTTCCTCCGCACGCGCTTGCATCCTCTGCTGTGCACTGCACGCACGTCGCATCCACACACAGCGATGTGGCCGCGTCGAACTCGGAGCACGCCGCATCGGGTTCCGCCGCGACATCACACGTAGAGCACTCCCCCTCGATGCAGAACGGACGCTCGGCGTCAACACACGGAATGCTCTCCGAGCACCCCGGTCCGGTCGTCGAACTCGGTCCCTCCGTGTCCGTCTCGGGCTCCGCCGTCGTGCTCGTCGCTGGCCCCTCCGTATCTTCCCCAGTGCTGCTCGAACTCCCGCTCAATGTCTCGCTGCTAACGGCACACTCGTCCCCACCATCGATCCCGCACTCGGTGCGGCACTCCGCCGCAGGCATCGCAGCGACACAGCCATAGGGGTCGTTCACGTCGATCCCGGCCGCATCGAAGCACGACTGCGTTCCCACGACGCAGTACGGTTTATCGGGACTCACGCGACCGCAATAGGCGTCGCCGTCGTTCTCGCCGCAATAGTCGGGATCTGCGGAGAACGTTCCGAAGTCACCGCAGGCGCACAGAAGAAGGACAGAGGACAGGGCTGCGATACGCATGGTTTAGAACTTTCCGGTCAGCGAAAAACCGACGTGTTGGGTGCCGAATGTCGGCGAAAAGGATGTTCGTTTGGGGTCCCTCGAGCGTTTCGCGTCGATGACGATCATCGCGACCCCCGCAACGACGCCCGCCGCCCCGACCCCCACGAGAGTGGCCGTCAGCGGAAGGGGGTGCTTGCGGACAAGCTCGGTCCCGACCCTCTCGCCATCGAAACGTCGCTCGGTTTTCTCGCGAGGCATGAGCCCTCCGCCTGTGATCCCAACACCCAACCCGGCCACACCCACGCCAACGCCGACCCATCGGAGCGCGTGCTTGGGTACCTTGGTCTGTGGGTCCGGTTTTTCGTCGACCGCGCTCTGGGTGCCCGCCTCGCTCGAATCGCCAGATTCCTCGTTCTCGGCTGTTTCTTCGAGCGCCTTCAGAGCAGCGACGACCTCCTTCATGGCAAGCGTCGTCAGCTCGTTGGCACCGCACTCGCAGACCTCGGTCTGCTCTCCCGCATAAAGGACAGCCTCGCCCTCCGCAACCGAGACTCGAACCTGGAACTTTAAGAATTCGCCGGAGACCTCGATCGCGATCGACTCCGGGTCCCCTTCGAACCCGAGCGTGTCGACCAAGTCCCTGCACCGTTGGTGGATTCTCGGGTCGGTGATCTCCACGAAGTCTGGGTACTCATCGGACTCCCACACCACAGCGCAGGGCTCGGGGCTCTCGGGAATATCGTCGACTTCGACGACTTCGGGGGCGAATGCTGCGGCAAGGAGCAGAGCGATCATTGCTGGGGGGTCCTAGAGTTTCGAGGCGCAGAGTTTGGCGTAGGCGCGAGCTTGCGCGTGAGCACTTCCACGACCCGCGCGTTCGCAGGCCGAGAACTGTCCGAGGTCGTGGAAAGCGACGGTCCGCAGGAAGTCACGCTCGACCGCGGTCTTCTTCCAGCACCGCTGGCTCTTCGTGTGACGCAGCACGTCGCGAGAGCGATTCGACTTCGCTGCTCGCTTGGCCGCTTGCCTCCGCTGCACACACGCCTCCGTGTCTTCGGCCGCAACATCGGCAACGGTGGGGAGAGCCGCCTTCTTTCTTCGCGGCTTGGACGCGTCCCGTCTCGACGGGGACGGGGACGGGGACGGGGACGGGGACGAATCCGCGGACTCGACCCCCGCAACGGGGTCTGGCGGTCGCTGGGGCACACCAAGGTCGCGCGAGAGCGCCGGTACCTCAGCGGGCGGCAGATCGAGCAAGGGCACAACGGCATCGTTCGCATCCGGACCTACGGAAGGCACAACCGCAGCGGGAACAGCCGAAGCATCCTCGGGCCCCCCCCTATCCCTTAGCAGAATCCAACCTGTAAGCGCGACAACTGACACGAATACGAGCAACGCCACCGCCAACCACGAGCCTAGCGACTCGTCCGCCTCTTCACCCGGCTCACCATCCGGGAGCACGGGATACTCCCTCACCGCCTCTGTGCTGCTCGGCTTTCCTGCTGACACGGGATGTCCGAGCGCAGCGTGGGCCTGCGCCTTGGACACGATCATGCGGTCATCGACTTTCGCGAGTTCAGCACGAAGTCGTCCGACCGATGGCATCCCGACACCATCACGCACGAGCTTCGCCATCGTCTGATCGCCCGCTTCGCGAGCGCCTTCTGCAACAACCGGCGGATGCCGTGCCTGCGCCGCAGGGTCCGGGGTCCCGCTCAACTCGGCGGGAGGGCTGACAACTCGCAGCTCAGGAGCTGTCGTTCTCTCTTCGGGATTCTCCTCCCCGAAGAACGCGAATACCTCCTCGGCGGTCGGCCTCTGCTCAGGGTCATAGGCCATACAGCGCTCGATCAGCCCCACCAGCGACGCGGGCACTCTCGGAGCCATGATCGTCAGAGACAAAGGCTTCGATTTCTCGTCACTCCTCGCTGCCGCGATCTCACACGGAGGTAGATGGTCATGCGGAGCACTTCCACAACACATCTCGTAGAGCAGCACACCGAAGGCGTAGATGTCGAAGCTCCTCGACACAGGCTTATGCATCGCCTGCTGAGGAGACATGTACAGAGGTGTCCCGGGAGCATCGCCGGCGAGCGTGAGTTCTTCGGACCGTTGCTCGCCGCGCACATCTCCCAGCGAGAACGCGAGCCCAAAGTCGATGACATGCACGTGGCCGTCGTCTCCAACGAGAACGTTGTCCGGCTTGATGTCACGGTGGACGACCCCCACGTCGTGCATCGCCTTCAAGGATCCCGAAAGCTGGCGCCCAATCGCCCACAGCTGGTCAAGGGGCACCCCGTCAGCGTGGTACATCATGAAATGGGACAGCGACGGAGCGTCTACGTACTGGGTCAGCAGGAACATTCGGCCCTCGAACCCGGCAGGTCCGTCTAGCCGCCCCACAGCGATCGGCCGCACGATGTTCGGATGCCGAAGGCGCGCACCGGTGCGTTCCTCGTTCCGATAGCGCTCCTCAACTCCCGGGCGGCTAGCGGCCTCCCCGGTTCCAACCTTGAGCGCCGCCACTGTCCCGTCTTCACGCTGGGCCCGGTAGACAATCGCCATCCCTCCACGCGCCATTTCGCCCTGCACCACAGCGCCAGCGATCTCCGTACCAGGGGGCAATCGAAGCTCGCCGTCGTCGACGAGCAAAGGACCCGACTCGCTCATTTGCCCCCTCCAAGCAGCCAGCACGAGGCAGCGACGGCGCCGGCGCATGACAAAAGCATCCCGAGGATCAGGAACGCGGCGAAGCGCCCACGACCCGACAGCTTGCCCTCTGCCAGGACATCAGGTTTAGGGGTGGCGATCTGTCGAGTCTGTGCCCTTTCAGCGGGCGCAAGTGACGTGACGCGAACGGGGGTCGCCCGTGGAGGCGGGAGAACCTCGGTATCCGCACTCGAGGACCGAGCCGACCAGCCTCGGGACTCAGATGTCGGCAACACCGTCGTGACCTCGACCGTCGGGGCGCTCTCCTCCGTCGGCCGCATCTCTACTACGTCCACCGACGGAGTGTTCCGCTTGCGGCGGTAGAAACTCGGGACATCCTGCTCGGCACCCGCCTGTCGAGCCTCGTCTTCGCCTGACACCATCATCGTCAGCTCTTCCGGTTCAGGCTGCGACGGAACGGCGACAGTGACCTCGTCGTCGCCAGGACCCTCACCTCCCCCCTCTCCCTCTCGAAGAGCCTCTGGGATCTCCATGTACCGCGTGTGGTGCGTCCGAGCTCGACGCCCAAGCACGGTCTGGACCATTGACTTAACCTGCTTCCGCCGCTCTTTTTGCACGTGGCGATGGACGACCGTCATGAACTCCTGGGCGCTCGGCCGAGCGGACGGAGCCAACCCAGCGCTGATCAGCCCAACGATGTCTGGCGGCAGTCCCTCGCGACGCATCGGCGGGGGCTCGAGATTGATGACAGCCCAGGGGAAGTCTCCAGAGAACCCTTCCTGGCCATCCCTGAACGTCCTCCCTTCGAGCATCTCCCACGCAAGCACGGCGAGCGAGTACACGTCCATCGACGGGTTGACCTTGCAGTAGAAGTGGTCTTGCGACATGTAGCGAGGCGTTCCGTACTGGGTGCGGCCCGTCCTCTCATCGGCTCGCGTCGTGCTGATCCCAAAGTCGAGCAACCTCGCGTGCCCCTTAAAGGAAACCAGGGTGTTGCCGGGCTTCACATCCCGGTGCACGAGCCCTAATGGGACACCGCCGACCTCGCGCCCGAAGTGTGCGAAATGGAGTCCTTCGGCCATATCTCTGAGAAGAGAGCATGCCAACGGCAGCGGTATCGGCCGTTTCTCGGTCTCCCGGTAGTACCTCATGACCCGACGCAGGTCGCACCCATCGTCGTAGTTCATCACGATGAAAGGAACCCCGTCGTGGACGTCGACGTCGGTCACCGTGACGATGCCGGGCCCATCTCCGAGCCGAAGCGCGTTCTTGGCCTCTTCGACGAAACGCGCCCGCTCTCTCTCGTCGTGTACGGCGGATTCATGCGCGAGCTTGATGACAACCGGCCAACCTTCGACGAGGTCGCTCACGCGCCGAGCCAAGAACACCCTCCCCTGCCCTCCTTTGCCAAGCGGCTCCATGAGGACGTATCGGCCAAACTGGACCTCAGACATGAGCCATCACCTTGCGCTCACTGAGGTGCAAGCACCGAACCACACCACACCTCGGAGACTTGCACTCGTGAGCGCCTCGCTTTTCCGAGGCGAAACTCGGAAAAGCGAGCGAGCATCTCACCGGTCCCCCGTGCGCTTGAGCAGGGCGTGAAAAGTGCTGGCACTCACGCCCATGCGCTGCTGAGCTTCAGCTCGACTCCCCGAAGTCGCGAAGGTCAGGGCGACAAAGCGCCGCTCGAACTCGAGTTTGGCTTCCTTGAGCGCCATCCCTCGCGCCCACGACATCGGCGCCGCTGCGTCTCGGCTCACGCTGCCTTTCCCCTGGAGAGCTAGCCTGTCCTCGTCGATCGTCGTCGCCCCTGTCCTCACGGCAAGCTCTGCAGCCCGAGCGACGACGTTCCTCAACTCCCGGACGTTCCCCGTCCATGCATGTCGCTCCATCGCCTCGATGGAACCTCGCGAGAACCGAAGACCCCGGACCCCCGCGACCCCCTCGGCCTGGGCCAGAAACCGCTCCGCCAGCATCGCCACGTTGCCTGCCCCTCGCTCTCGCAGAGGCGGAACCGCCACAACCGATTGCGCGAGCCGGAAGTAGAGGTCTTCGCGAAACTTGCCCTCGTTCACAGCCCGACGCAGGTCTCGGTTCGTCGCGGCAACAACCCGCGCATCGAACTCGCGATATTCATCTTCGCCGACCCTGCATGTGGTCCTGGCTTCCAGGGCACGCAGAAGCATCGGCTGTAGGTCCAACGGAAGCTCCCCGATCTCATCGAGAAAAACCGTCCCTCCATCGGCCGCCTCGAACACTCCCGGCCTCGACTCGGAAGCTCCGGTGAAGGCCCCCTTTCGGTGTCCGAACAACTTACTCGGAGCGAGGCTGGAGGACAGGCTTCCGCAATCGACCACCTGAAAGGGTCCCGAGCTTCGGAACGAGCGCTCGTGCAAACCTCGGGCGATCAGTTCCTTGCCCGTCCCGGACTCTCCTACGACGAGCACCGAGAGATCGGTCGGAGCCTGAAGCTCGAGGGATGCGATCAAC
Source organism: Nannocystales bacterium (assembly GCA_050633305.1). Classification (GTDB taxonomy): domain Bacteria; phylum Myxococcota_A; class Polyangia; order Nannocystales; family Nannocystaceae; genus CAJXVA01. Next base: position 2,813 of record JBOEGF010000046.1, on the reverse strand, counting down.
GACCCAACCTTCCCGCCAACGCCGAAGAAGTCGCAAAAGCGATCCGTCGTCGCAACCGGGACCTCGACGGCATCCACCCCCAGAAGCTCGACGACGACTTCGCCTAGTTTCGCCCGTGCTCCTGGGAGCAAGCGCACCTCGTTCACCCGAACCGACCCATCGGCCACCGACGTGCCGTTCTTGCTCCCAAGATCCCGCACGACAGCAGCCCCATCCGGAAGCACCTCAAACTCGCAATGCAGGGCGCTCACGCCCTCGGCCTGCAACGCAAGGTCGGAGTTTGGGTGGGCCCCAACGACCACCTTCGGCCCCTGCACCTCGATGGTCTTCTCGCCGTCGGGAAAAAAGACTCGGAGCCGGAGCATCTCGGGTTTTGGGCCCCGCACCTGCCGGCTTCGGATCTCGTGAATCGTCCTCGTGAGTCGTTCGTCATCCATGACTGTCTTCCTCTTCTGGAGCCTCTCGCAGGGCAGCGGCAGCGGCAGCGGCAGCGGCAGCGGCAGCGAGTTCCTCCGACTGCTGCTACCTATCTGCCGTAGACAGATAGTCCGAGTTCTCGCTCGACGTCTCCTGGGAGATAGAGACGTTTGGCGACGCGCTTTCCTTCCTCTTCCTTGACCGTGCGGGGGCACTTCTCGCTTCGCGTTTGTCTTCTTCTTCGACGCCCCGTTGCGTCTTTTTGCTTGAGCGGGCTTCGCCTTCTTAGCCTCCGCCTCGATGAACTCCAGAGCCGCTGAGCTGGGGCTTCCGGCGCCTCATTGAACCGCCGCGGAAATTCCGGAGAGTTCTTTACGTAAGTCCGGGCACCGCGGATGAGGTGTTGTTGAGTTGATGGTATCTGCTTTCGAGCTTGAGTGGAGGCACCTAGCCAAGCCGCCCGAGTAGCCGGCGGTTGTTCCACCAGTCGACCCATTCCAAGACGGCGAAGTCGACTTCGCCGGCGTTGCGCCACGCGCCACAGCGGTGAATGGCCTCCGCCTCGAACAGGCCGATCACCGCCTTGGCCAGAGCATTGCCGTACGAGTCACCGGCCGTGCCGGCCGACCCGTCGATGCCCGCCTCGGAGAGACGGTCGGTCCTGCAGATCGTCAAGTATTGCGACCCGCGATCGTGGTGGTGAACGAGCGGCTCGGTCGGATTCGGCCTCGAAACTGGCCTGGAGTCGAGCCTCAGAACGGTTCACATATCCATGAGGGGCATATTCTCGCCTGCCAATGGGGGCGCCGTCGTCTGGCCCAGAGAACACTCGCCGTGCCAGCGCCACTGCCACCGAGTCTCGCGTGGCACGACAGGGAGACTCAAAACTGACATGCGAGGGAGCCCGAAACGGCGCTCCTGGAGCACTAGGTCGGTCTCATAGGAGGGTGGAGCGATGTAGCGCCAACGCCTCTCTTGCACCCTTTCTTGGCACCAACACACGGCCTCTCTGTGTCGAGAACGTGACCGAAGCCGACCGGCGACGGGGCGGCCTTCGGGTTCGGTTGCGCAACGTTCGAGGGCCCTGGGACCACGGACGCCACTCGTCCGAGAGGGCTCAAGCTCGCTCGAGCAGACTCTCTCGCCTAACTCCGCCGCACCACGCGACGGCCCCCGGCACGCGAGCGAGGCTCCAGGAGAGTCGAGCGGCTAGACCTTGAGGAACTTGCGTAGCGCCCGCTCAGCTAGGTCCGACAGCTCGCATTCCTCATCAACAGCCCGCAGCTTCAGAGCGCGACGCACCTCCTTGCTGAGGTACAGCGTTTGCTTCAGCCGTGAAGACGACGTGTCTAGTTTTTTCGATTTCTTCTTCGGCTCACTGTCCGGCTGAACAACGGGCTTGGGCACGACCGCGGACGGAGGAGCGACGACCTCCAACGGCGGGGCCGGCGAGACATCCTCGACGGACTCGAAGGCCTTTTCAAGCTGCTCGACCGTCGGCTTGGGTTTTCGGATCTGAGTTCTCGGTACCGCTCTCGAAGACATGGTTTTCTACTTCCCGAATCAAGCTGCTCGACCATCGGCCTTCGGGTCTGAGCTCTCGGCTCCGCTCTCGAAGACATGGTTTTCGATTTCTTTGACAAGCTGCAGGAACTTGAGTGCAGCGGGATCCTTGGGCTCGTAGTCCACGACGGTGACGCCGGCGCTCTGAGCCTCCGCGATCCGCACTCGCTGAGGGATCTCGGTCCTCAGGACCGTGATCCCCGCCTCTCTCACGTCGGCACGCAAAGCATCGCAAAGAAGCGTCCGCGCCATCTTGTTGAGTGTCAGCAAGACCTTGGGAGGGGTCCCCGGGTGCGATGCAGTGATCGCATCCAAGTAGTCGAGCGTCGGACCGAGCGCATCGCCCTCGAACCCGCCACAGCACGTTGGAACGACAACCGCATCAGCTACAAGAACCGCTCCTCGCTGCTCTGGGCCGAGCCGAGGTGGGGTGTCGATGACAATGCGGTCGTAGTCCTCCGACAGCTTTGGGATCTGCCTCAGGAGCAAACGTCCCTGCTCGACGCTGATCACATCGATGCCCTCCCCCTCTGGTGCCTTCGCCGCCCATGAGGAAGCGGTATCCTGGGGATCCGCGTCCACGATCAGGACCTTCAACCCCGACGCCCGCCACGCGGCCGCGAGACCTGTCGCGAGAGTGGTTTTCCCAGCACCGCCCTTTTGGCTCGCCACGGTCACGACAAGTCCGGTTCGTTCCATGTGACCCAGATAGCCGCTTCTGAGAAGGAAACCAAAAAACTGACGTCTCAACGCCTGGATGGCCAGGCGCCTCGACGGCCTGACGCCTGGAGGGCCTAGCGCCAGGGCGGTCCGACGCCTGAGCGTCTTGACGG
>JBOEGF010000045.1:0-2483 GCA_050633305.1 Nannocystales bacterium | reverse complement strand
GGCGCATTCGTTTTGACGGCGGTGATGCCATCCTCTGCGCCTGCTTTGGTCGCGTACCCTTCGCTCGCGAGGATGTTCTGGCTGTTGGCGGCCTTGAGGCGGAAGCGAAACTCCCCAGTGTTGTCCTTATAGATGTCGAACTCTGCTGCCATGGGGGCAGCGTAGTCGAAGAGGCGATGGCCGTGCACGCCGGTCAGGGCGGAGCTTGCATCGGGCCTGAAGCACCCTGCTCATGTTGGTGAGGCTCGACCTGCAAGCCGGGTGGACGTAGCATCCGCGAAGTGAGTATCGAAGTGCTTGAATCGTTCGTGGGTGAGATGACCGTATCCGAGCTCTGTGGTCGTACGGGTCGTAGTGTGGATGAGCTGCTCGCCTTCTGCACCGGCTCTCAGCGTCCGAGCGCGCCAGTGGCCGCAACCGTCGTAGAGAAGGCTCCGCGAAAGCGAGCCAACAGCGCCGACCTTGCGGGTCTCGATGAGCGCGTCATGAAGCTCCTCAAGCGCAACGGAAAAGGTCGTGGGGGACGCGAACTCGCCGACGCAACCAAGACGACGCCGACGCAGTTGCGCAGCTCACTGAAGCGTCTCATCGCTGCGGGCCAGGCTCGTTTCGCCGGCCAGACGGCGGCGCGTCGGTACTGGGCAACCTGACGCGCTCTCTCGCCGTCGTCTTCCGAGCGACGTGACTCAGTCGGGTGGTGCTGCGTCGTCGTGGTCTTGAGCGTGGCTGCTTCGAGGTTCTTGAGCACCGAGCAGCGAGGGTGTTGTTGTGGCTCCCGTGCATGCCCGCTGTGATGACGACGTGCTCGGTGCTCGGGGGGAGGACGCTCGTGAGAAGGTGTGTCGACGTGGGTGGCCTCAAGAAGGGGGGCAGGCGAGCCGCTCTCCTCGCCGGGTTGCCATCCTGAGAAACAACGTTCCCACGGACCCCTGTTCCGAGCGTGCTTGCGAGGCTACATCGACCGGCTCCGCGTGATAGGACCAGCGCACGATTCCAGGAAGGAACCAGGATGAAGAGGTCGAAACGTGTGCAGGTGCGAATGTTGGGCTTGGTGTTGGCACTGTGGAGCAACACAGCGTGTGCGACACAAGGGGCGGCTGGCGCGAAGCCAGAGCCCGGTGCGTCGTACGTGTACTTCGCCTCCGATGTGGACCGGCCTCTCGAGGGCCAGAGCGAAACCCTGGCCTCGGCAGCGGCGGCTCTTGATGCGGACCCGTGGCTGCGCGCCGTCATCGTCGGACACACCGACTCCGACGGAGACCCGGAGTACAACCGCGAGCTGGCCTTCCGTCGTGCCGCGGAGGTTCAGGCCCAGATCGAGGAGCTTTCGGAGCTTGAGGTCACCGATCGCACTCGCCTCGCCTACTACGGTGAAGAGCGACCGTTGACCGACAACGAGGACGAAGAGGGGAAGGCGCAGAACCGACGCGTGCAGATCTACTTCTTCCACCATCGGAAGGACGAAGGCGACGAGGACCACCTGCGGCGGGTCTTTGGTTCGGAGCTCAAGTTCTCCGCGAACGCCAAGCTCTCTGCGGGGAAGCAGTAGCCGTCCGGCCTCAACGAGAGGGACAACGATGCCGATCTATCTTGCACGGACCCCAGCTTGGGGGGCGATCATTCGGGCCGAGGACCTCGACCACGCGACCTATATTCTGGATCAGGTTGCGGAGCCCAGCCGATGCGAGGTCGAGGAGTACAAGGGCCCACTGGTGTTCGAGTTCTCGCTTCCGGTCCTGTTGACCGGGGACCCTCGAGGTGGGGAAAATCTCGTCGTTCCAGACTCTCCCCTGCCCTTAGACCTCGGACGGCTGCCTCACTTCGGGGTGTTCGAGGGGGAGTCTGGCTTGCGGATGCGGGAGGCGATCATGGAGCAGGGATTCCCGGCGTTGTCCGAGCTTCGGAAGACGTGGTCCGATGACCATGACCGGGATGACGAGTGCTGGGGAATGGCCGAGAGTGAGGCTGACCAGCGGGCGTTGGGTACCGCCTTGGCAGAGCAGCTCCGGTGGTGGGAGATGGAGCCCGAGGGGCAGGAACCGCAGCTCGCAGCGGAACGCGATCGCCGACGGGTTCGCGACTGTCGGGCGCGGCTCCTGGCTGAGCAGATCCTCGAGTACGTGTCCTGCGGCGGATTCAAGGGCGCCCGCGATGCGGCGAAGGCGTTGGCGGAGCAGCTCGACGAAGACTTGGCCGAATCCGACGCGTCCGAGCGTCGCTGCACTGAAGACCGTGGGTCCTGATTGGGGCTGCCGTGGGCGTGTTCTGGGCTCTGAGACGATCGACTTTGCCCTGGGGCGCGGCAGGCTTTGCTGGAGTTGCTCGAAGAAGAGAACGACGCCTTCGACGCCCGTCTTCGAGCGCTGAAGGAAAACTGAGTGCCTCAGCCGATGCAGCACCCGGGGCCTGGCCCAGTTTCCACGCTCCCCAACGGGTCACCTTCTCCCGAACTGCTCGCTGAATACCGGAGGCCCTTCGCCGCC
>JBOEGF010000044.1:68822-68983 GCA_050633305.1 Nannocystales bacterium | reverse complement strand
TCCTGAACCGCCGACAGAATCTCCACCCGCTTGATCGCGTCGATGCCCAGGTCCGCCTCCAGGTTCATCTCCGGCGAGAGCATCTCGGTGGGGTAGCCCGTCTTCTCCGACACGACCGCGGTCATGATCGCGTGAAGGTCGACCGCTGGAGCGGCTGCGGC
>JBOEGF010000044.1:0-68692 GCA_050633305.1 Nannocystales bacterium | reverse complement strand
ACCCGCTTGATCGAGTCGATGCCCAGGTCCGCCTCGAGGTTCATCTCCGGCGAGAGCATCTCGGTGGGGTAGCCCGTCTTCTCCGACACGACCGCAGTCATGATCGCGTGCAGATCGACCGAGGGCGCTGTTGCGGAGGGTGCCGGTGATGCGGCCACGGGCGCACCGAGCAACCCCTCCATGTGCTGCACGATTTCACCGAGCGTCTGCAGCTTGGCCAGCGCGTTCGGATCCACCTCTGGCATTCCAGGTGCGGCTTCTTGGACAGCGGAGAGAATCTCCACCCGCTTGATCGAGTCGATGCCCAGATCCGCTTCGAGGTTCATCTCGGGCGCGAGCATCTCCGGCGGGTAGCCGGTTTTGTCCGAGACCACGGCCGTCATCACGGCACCCAGGTCGATCGCCGGGACCGCGGAAACCGCAGCGGCGACCACTGGCGCTGCCGCAACTGGAGCCGGGGGGGCCGGCGGTGCTGCGAGGGGCGCCTGAACGGGCACCGCAACAGGCGGGGACACCGGAGCCTGCACCGTGGGCAACAGCGTGGGCACGGTGCTCTCCGCGATGGGCGCTCGGTAGGACGCCGCAGCCGGCTGGGACGAGAGCTCCGCACCCCCGCTGAGCATGGCCATGCTGCGCTCCACCGTCTGCAAGAACGCGGTGTGGCTCTGCGCCATCGCGTCGAGGTACGCCGCGTGGGCCTGGGCGGTGTGCCGCTGAGTTTCCTCCCAAAGCGTCCCCCACCCCTCCGAAAGTGGTGCGGACTGGGATTCGGTGTGCGCGGAGACCGAAGGCACGGTGAGCGGAGGAGCGACGGCCGGAGCCACGGGATGGGACGGAGCCTGGGTGGCCATGGGTTTGATCTCGGGCGAAGCGGGAGCAGGAGCAGGAGCGGAAGGCTGGGCAGGCGCGGCCGCCGTGGGAGTTGTCGGCACAGCTGCAACAGGCTCAGCCCGCTCGGGGTTGGGTGGTGGGTTGTCCGACGCTCGCAGGGGTGGATACGGCTTGCCGTAGTTGGCACCGGTCAGGCCGAGCGAAAGCTTCGGCTCCGCGGTGGCGAGAGGGTCATTGGGCAGCGCGTAGCCAGCCCACAGCGCGTCGAGCTGCAGCTCGTGGCCGTCCGCCAACAGGGTGGCGAGACCATCGAGGAAAGTCCGCACTCCGTCGCGTCCCTTGCGGTCCAAGTTCAGCGCGCGGTGAGGACGGTCGCCCAGGATCCGTCCGACCAGGCCGGTGAGCACCGACCCTGGCCCGACCTCGACGAACGTGCGGACGCCGGCTTCAAACATCGCCTCGACCATCTCGACGAAGCGGACCGGCTGGGCCAGCTGCGCGGCGAGTTGAGTCCGGATCGCCGCAGACTCTGCGGGGTACGCCGTGGCGGTTGCGTTGGCGAAGACAGGAACCCGCGCCTCGCCGAACGTCGCCTCCTCCAGCGAAGTCCCGAATGCTTTCGACGCGCCCGCGACCACCTCGGAGTGGAATGCCGTCGCGACGGGCAACCGGGTACAGCGGAGCCCCTGCTCACCGAGAGCCTTCTCGACATCCTCGATCGACGTCGTCTTCCCGGAAAGCACGACCTGCTCCGGCGCGTTGTGGTTGGCTACGACCACGTCGGTGCTGAGCCCTTCGATCGCTTTCCGCACGACATCCACACCAGCGCTGACAGCCGTCATGGCGCCGGGAATGGACGCGGCCTCGGCCATCGTCTCACCGCGAGAACGGGCCACGTTGAGGAAGGTGTCGGCATCGAGAACACCCGCGGCGTGCAACGCCGTGACCTCACCAAAGCTGTGTCCGGCCACGCACGTCGGCGTGAGGCCGACGGTCGCCAGCAGATTCAGCATCGACAGGCTGGTGCAGCCAATGGACGGCTGCGCGACGTCCGTCGCCGACAGCCGAGCCGCAGCTCGAGCGTCCGCATCATCCTCGAAGTCGGTGATCGGGAACACGGCGTCGTGCAACCGCATCCCCAGCCCTGCAGCCCGGTCCCAGGCGCCCAGCGCCCCGTCGAAGTGCATGGCGAGCTCTGCCCCCATGTCGACGTACTGGCTGCCTTGGCCCGGGAACACGAACCCGACGTCGCCCTGGGGCGCACCGTGTCCGTAGCGGGTGCCCGCGGGCGTCGAGAAGGGTTCCGTACCGCTGAGCTCAATGCGCGTCACCGCGTCTTGAAGCTGCTGTACCAACCCCGCTTCGTCGGCAGCCACGATCGCGAGCCGATGAGACCCGGCCCGCGGCCGATCGGCCCCGCGAGCCTCCCACGCCAGCGCTCCGGGTTTGGTGCATCGCTGCGCCATTGCCCTGGCCTCATTCACCAGCGCCTGGGCGCTGTCGGCTGCGAGCAGGACCAGCTCGTGTCCCATGGCAGCCAACCGCGGCGCACCGCGGCCCGTCGCGGACACCGGAGCCTCCTCGAGCGCCACGTGGAAGTTCGAGCCTCCAAAACCGAATGCGCTGACCGAAGCGCGACGCGGGTGCTCGGGGCTACGGACCCACGGGCGGGCGCGTGTCGTGATGTTGAAGGGTGAGCTGGGGAGGTCGAGCGCCGGGTTGGGCTGTTCGACCTTGATCGTAGGCGGCAACACGCGGTGGTGAACCGCCATCAGGCCCTTGAGCAAGCCTGCCGCACCGGCCGCAGACTTGGTGTGGCCGATCTGACTCTTGACCGAGCCAACCTGGCACCACTGCCGATCTTCGCGCTCTGTCTCACCAAACACCATCTGCAGACCGCCAAACTCAGCCGCGTCTCCAGCCCGGGTTCCGGTGCCATGGGCCTCGATCAGCTCCACGGTCTCGGGGCCGTAGCCCGCCTGGCCGTATGCACGACGCAATGCGTTGGCCTGACCAGCAGAGACCGGGGCGTACACGCTCTTGGAGCGGCCATCCGAAGACGACCCGCACCCGTGAATCACCCCGTAGATCCGGTCGTTGTCGCGCTCGGCATCCTCGAGTCGCTTGAGTGCGACCATGCCGAGCCCCTCACCCAGCATCGTTCCGTCCGCGTTCGCGGAGAACGGCCGACAGTCTCCCGAGGCCGACAACGCCGGTGTCTTGGAGAAACACATGAACATGAAGATGTCGTTCATGGTGTCGACNNCAGCTCGTTGATGCCCATCGACAGCGCGCTGATGCTGGAGGCACACGCAGCATCGCTGACGCAGTTGGTCCCGCCCAAGTCCAGTCGGTTCGCGATACGGCCGGCCACGACGTTGCCCAGGAGCCCAGGGAAGGTCGACTCTTTCCAGTCGGTGTAGCTCGCCGAGATGCGGTCGCAGATCGTGTTCACCTCGGACTCCGGAATGCCAGCCTCTCGCAGGGCCCTCACCCAAACCGGTCGCTGAAGACGGCTGACCATGGAGCCCAGCAGCTCCTGCCCCGATGTGACGCCCAAGATCACCGACGTTCGGCTGCGGTCGAGCGTCTCCGGTGCGCCCTTGGCCGCATCCTCGAGCACCCGCTGCGCGACGATCAGCGCCAGCAGTTGGGACGTGTCCGTCTCGGGCACGATGCTTGGCGGGATCCCCCAGCGCATCGCGTCGAAGTCGACCTCGGGCAGAAACGCCCCGCGACGTGCGTATGTCTTGTCGGGCTTGGATGGATCGGGGTCGTAGTAGTCCTCGATCAACCAGTGCGTCGAGGGCACGTCGGTGATGAGGTCGTTGCCCTGCAGGATGTTCGACCAGAAACCGGTGATGTCGAGGGAGCCGGGAAACAGAGCGCTTGCGCCAACGACGGCGATGGGCGTGCGACGAGAAGACTGTGAGGAAGCCATGTCGAGGATCGTTTCGTTTAGGCGATGCGGCGGGGACGGAAGTCGAAGGCGGCGGCAGGCACCGGGACGCCAAAGCTGCGGAGCTGGGACGCGCGACCGATTGCGGTCGCGCCCTCGAGGAAGTTGTGGGCGATCTGCACCGCGCTGCGGTTCTCCGGTGCTTCGAGCGGACTGCCCGCGGCCCAAGCGTTGAAGGCCCCCATCGCGGGGCCACACCAGATCTGGTAGTCGAGCCGCCGCGACGCATCTCCTTGGATCGCCCAGCGGCTGGACTGTCCGAGATAGCTGCGGAAGACCAAGGCCATCTTGTGCTTGGGATCGGCCTCGGCTTGCGTGTTCTGAGCGGGGTCACGCTCAGCCCAGAAGGCTTGCGTCGATGCCCACGCTTCGGCGAACGGCTGGCGCAACAGGTCCTTCTCGACCTTTTGCTGTTCGCCCGAAGGGATCGCGTCCCACGAAGGCGCGCTGCGATACAGCTCGAACAACTTGCGCGCCCGAGCGGCAAACATCGTGCCGCGCCCGAGCACCTGCACCTCGACGCCCATCTCGAACATGTCGGCGGCGGGCGCCATCGTGACGTCTGCGATGCCAGCTTGGGCGAGCATCCGCTTGCCCTCTTCGTGCAACCCTGACTCGACCGCGCCCTGGTTGACCGATCCGGTCACCACATATGCGGCTCCCAACCCGTAGGCCGCGGCGACGCTGGCCGGCGTGCCGAGGCCTCCGGCTGCGCCTACACGAATGGGCCGCGGGTAGCGGTGTTTCGCGACGAGGTCGTCCCGCAGACGCGCGATGGTTGGAAACAACGCCGCGAGGGGGCGGTTGTCGGTGTGACCACCGGAGTCCGACTCGACGGTGATGTCCTCGGCCACGGGAAGGCCACGCGCAAGCTCGACCTCGTCAGCGGTCAGTCCACCGGAGGCCAACAGGGCATTGAGGATCTTTCCGGGGGCGGGCTCCATGAAGTGCCGCGCGGTCTCGGGTCGCGAGATCTTCGCGAACACGTGGTTGGGTCGAACGACGGCCCCATCGGCGCCCCTCCGCAGTCCCGAGTACGCGTAGCGGACGATCGCCGGGGTCAGAGCCATATAGGCGGCGGCAGAGACCCGACGGACACCGGCTCGGAGATAGAGGTCGACGACCGCGTCCTCGAGTTCGGGCTCGTTGGGCGAGTGAATGAGGTTGGCTCCCCAGGGCTTGCCGCCCTCGTCGGCCGATCCCAGCGCCGCGGTGAGCTCCGCGATCGAGGCCTCGACGCGGCCGGGGCTGAGACCGGCCGAGCCGAAGAATCCCAGGCAGCCGCCGCCCGCCATCGCGATCACCAGCTGCGTGGAGGCGATGCCGTTGGCCATCGCACCCGCGACGTAGGGGAAGCGAACGCCGTGAACCTCGGCGAACGAACGATCGCCCAGCCACTCGGGGTACGTGGGGGCCAAGCTCGCCAGAAGCGGCCAAGCATCCGGTGTGGGGTCCCCTGAGCGTCCAATCGTTCCTCCGGCCGCCACGCCCACCGCTCCGGTGCTCGGATCCGCGACGACATGCACCGGCTCCCGGAAACGCTGTGCGACGCCCAAAATTTCGGCTTGAGAGAACGACGGCGTTGCGCCCCGTCCGGACCAGGTTCCAATTTCTTGCACGTCAGCGCCTCGGATTCGTCTCAGCTGAGCGCACACTTGTGCGCAGTTTTTCCGAGCCGCGAGCATGCGCGCGATCTGCCCATGACCACAAGCGTTGGACGGCATGCCGCGTGTCTTGGTTGTGTCTACGGGCGCGCTTTGCGATGGTCAGAACAGGTCGTCGTGAGCAGTCGAGCGGAACAGAAGATTCAGACGCGACGCGCGATCATGGATGCTGCGCTACGTCTGAGCGCGGAGCGCGGCTATGCCAGCCTGAGCCTGCGTCAGATCGCCAAAGAGGCGGACATCGCCCCGACCTCCTTCTATAGGCACTTCGAAGACGTCGACGATCTCGGCCTGGCGCTCGTCGACGAGGTCGGGACCCAGCTACGCCAAGTCGTCCGCCAAGCCCGCCGCCGGGTGAAAGCGTCGGGTGAGGGCAGCGTCGTCCGGACGTCGATCGAGACGTTCATGGAGTTTGCCACCAGCAACGCGAACCTGTTTCGATTGCTCCTGGGCGAGGGCGCGGGCAACTCGATGACCTTTCGCACCGCGGTCCGCGAAGAGGTCGGTCGCTTCACCTCCGAGCTGATCGAGACCCTGGAGGAGGAGGCCAACAAGCAGAACCGCCCGCTGGCCCACGCCGAACTCGCGGCCGAGGCGATGGTCACGGTGGCGTTCAACCTCGGCGCCAGCGCCCTCGACCGCACGGTGGGTGAGCGCGCCGAGATCGTCAAACGCATCGTCGGCGAGGTCCGCATCATCATGCGCGGAGCCGAAGCCATGGGCGCGGGCTGGGAACCGTAGCGCGTACGGAACGCGGAAGTCGCCGATACTCGAGGACGTTCGGTCCCGTTCGGGCGTCATGAGTTCCCGTCCTCCGAAGCTTCGCGCTCACGCGGCGCCGTTGGCCGCGGTCGTCCTCGCCATCGCGTCGAGTTGCGCGACCTCGACGTCTACCGCGTTGACCTCGAGGGCAATGCCAGCGTCTTCGTCGAGGATGCACGCTTCGAGGGCGAGGGCATCAATCTCAACGGAGTCGTGCATCATCCCGACGGGTTCTTGCTGGTCGCCAAGAAGAGCGACGGAGAACTGTTCCGAATCCCGTTGGACCACCCCACATCGTTGTCCCGGGTTACCCTCGAGCAAGCGCTTCCAGGTGCCGACGGCCTGGTACTCACCAGCCCGACCGAGCTCGCGGTCATCGCCAACCAGGCGTCGGGTCACACGCTCAACTCGGTGATCGCGCTTCGCAGCGAGGACGGATGGAGCGCCGCCTCCGAAACGGCACGCCTGGAGGTCGGCGACGTGTACCCCACGACCGGCGTTGTCCGGGACGGGGTACTGCTCATCCTCGCGAGTCGTCTCAACCGGCTCATCGGCGCCGCTCCTGCCGACAAGGCAAGCCTGGACGACACCGCCGTGATTCGTGCCGTTGGCTCCGTCGGGCCTCTCGCGCTGGGCTTCGAAGGAGCGGTCACCACTTCGCAATCGGCGGCTTGCTCGAACCGGTAGACCCGGCAACATCCGCCGTTCTCGCGCCTCTCGCGCCCCAGGTTTCCGGCCGAGGCCTTGCAAGACCCGAACGGTCGTACTATTTTTAACTTGTGGGCAAGGGCGCGCAGACACGCGAAACGATCCTGGACCTCGCGTCCCGGCGCGCGGCGGTCGTGGGACTCGAAGGCGTGACGTTTGGCGACCTCGCGCGAGAGCTGTCGCTGTCCAAGAGTGGGCTGTACGCACACTTCCGATCGAAGGAGGCTCTGCAGGTCGAGGTCCTCGATCGCGAGGCGGGTGTGTTCACAGACTCGGTGGTTCGTGTCGCCCTCAAGGCCCCTCGTGGCGAGCCTCGGGTCCGAGCGCTATTCGACGGGTGGTTGGGCTGGATGCACTCCAAGAAGGATACAGGTTGCCTTTTTGCGGCCGCCGCAGGCGAACTGGACGACCGGCCGGGTCCCGTTCGTGACCGACTGGTCGAGCAACAACGCGACCTCGACGAGCTGTTCGTCGGCGTTGTCCGGACCGCGATCAACGAGGGCGCATTTCGTGCTGACCTGGACCCCGAGCAGTTCACGTTCGAGGCCCATGGCATGATCCTGATCTTCCACCACGACAGCCGACTTCTCGAGTCTGCCCAGGCGCTTCAGCGCGCGCGCCGGGGCTTCGATCGGCTGGTCGACGACGCTCAAGCGCGCTGAACAACCAGGAAACTCGACGATGTCTTCTCTCTCACGCACAGAAAAAAGCACGACCGATCGCACCTTTAAGAACAAGCCCTCGCCGCGGAGAAACGAGCACGTCCGTTCCCCGAGGAGTCCGTTCTGGATTCGATGGGCCGGCTGGTCCGCGCTTCAGCTGTTCCGGCGGGTGCCCAAGCGAAGGTCGCTGTCCGAAACGGAGCGGAGGCTCCGCGACACGGCCCACATCGCCGACCTCCCGGCAGCCGGACACCGGATTCGCCTGTATCAGTGGGGCGATGGGGGGCCAACCACGCTGCTGGTCCACGGATGGGGTGGCGGGGCGACCCAGTTCGAGGCGGTCGTGCATCGGCTCGTCGCTTCAGGGCATCGCGTGGTTGCGTTCGACCTGCCCGGTCATGGCCAGTCCACCGGCTCCTTCACGGACCTCGGACAGATGGCTCAAGTCATCGCTGCGGTGGTCAGGCTTGTGGGACCCGTGGATTCGGTCGTCGCGCACTCGCTCGGCGCAGCGGCGACCGGGATCGCGTTGGCCGACGGTCTACAGGTCAGTCGTGTCGCGCTGCTCGCCGCCGCCGCGGAGCCGCACGTGTTCTTCGGCATGTTCGCGCGGTGGCTGCGGTTGCCCGAAGTCGTGCAGGCCGAGGCCCAGCGCCTGATCCACCAACGCGTCGGTCGCCCCTTCGCCGAACTCACCCTCGAGTGCACCCTCCCCGCCGACCTCGACGCGCTGCTGCTCGTGCATGATCGCGGCGACCGCCGCACTCCCTACGCGCCCATCGCAGGGGTCGCCGCCCAACGACCAAGGGCGCGACTGATGAGTACCGAAGGACTTGGCCACCGCCGGATTCTCGAAGACGACAACGTTGTCGACGCGGTCGCGTCCTTCGCGGTCGGACTCCACGACCTCGCAGACGGGGCTCAGCCGATGATGCAACCCGCGTAGCCCCTCGCGCTCGCGGCCAACGCCGGGTTCAGCGCCACCCACCGGACCGTGGTGCTCGCGCCGGAGCCTCCGATGACGCTCGCGCCCCCTGGGAACGGCGCTCATTCGGATTGAGGCGCTGCGTCATGACGGGAGGTGAAATGCGCCGTCGCGTCGCAGCCGCTCAAGGCGCAGCTCGGAGGAAAAAAGGTGGCCGCTCCCCCACTTTTCTCTGCGCGAGTTCATGGATCGTCCCGTCAAGGGGCCAAGACCGCGGCGAACACAGCTGCCGGTCAACCCTTGAGACTAGACATGCAGATCCAAAACTACACCCTCGCATCCTTGCTCATCCTCTCCGTCGCCGGGTGCGACAGTGATGGCGAAGGGACGACCCAGGCGGACCCCACGGAGACGTCCGGCGCATCCGAAACCGAGGACGGGACCCCGAGCGATTCCCTGGGAACGACCGGTGACAGCACCTCCACAGGGACGAGCACAGGAAGCAGCACCTCGGGCGACCCAAGTACCTCCTCCTCCTCGAGCACCTCGGGAGAGGCCACCACGGATGTGACGGAAGGTTCTTCTTCCGAGGGAAGCGAGAGCGGCGAGGAGACGGGGACCGGCGGCGCCACGCAGATGGTGGAAGTCGAGTGGACGAACGAAGACATCGTGGAGGGTTGTTTCCTTTTCGTCGACCCCACGGTGCTCGGCACAGCTGCGGTCTGGGACGAACAGCTCGACGACACCGCCAGCTTGGTCTTCGACGCCCTCGATGCCATCGAATTCTCGGGGCCCTCGACTCGGCCAGAACTGGTCTTGGGCAGCGAAGACAGTGACGTCTTTGCGGGAGACACCTGGGTCTTCACACAGACCTTCGACGGCACGGTCACCGACGGCCACTTCACCGGGACGTGGTCCTACTCCGAGTGCAATCAGACCCAGGCGCCGGACTCCTGTCCCGCCGACGGAGGCTGCTCCGGCACGGCGGACTTCGACATCACCCTGCCCCAGTAGTTCGGCTCCCGAATCCGTCCCCGGGTCAGACCATGCTCTCCCTCATCTTCATCGCATCGTCCCTCGGGGGCCTGCCGCTCCCCACGGACCCGCAGACGATCGTCGCGGGGGAGCAGGCGGACGTCTGCGCTTGGCCGAGCGCGGTCGCCATGCTCACCCCATCGTCGACCGACCCGGAGGCCTCCACGCTGCTGTGCTCGGGCACGCTGGTCGCCCCGACGGTCGTGCTCACGGCGGCGCACTGCTTGCGCGAAGACCGACCGATTACGGAGATCGGGCTCGGTGAGACCGTGCTTCCGACGGCCCCTCCGATTCGAACCGTGCCGGTCGAGCGCTGCGAAATGCCTCCGGAGGCCGAGCCACCCGGTTCCGTCAATACGATTCGTGCAGACGTCGCCCTGTGTCATCTGAGCGAGCCCGTAGAAGACGTGCCGATCGTCCCCCTGATCTCGGCATGTGAGCTCGGAGCGATCGAGCCGGGGGCAACCACAGTGATCGTCGGATTCGGCGCCACACAGCAGCTCGACGGCATGAGCGATGGTGCGGGGCGCAAGCGACTCGCGTGGCAGACGGTCGACGAGATCGACACCGACGTCTGGAACAACGTGACCATGTTCAACCTCAGCGGGCCAGGAGCGTGCTCCGGAGACTCGGGAGGCCCGGCGTTCATTCAGCTCTCCGACGGATCCTGGCGCGTTTTCGGTGCCGGTTCGTCAACCTACTCCCCCAAAGGCGTTCAACCCCCCGTCCCCAAAGGCAACGAGTGTTGGGGGGGCTCCGTCTACAGCTACGCCGGCTCTTTTCTTGAATGGATCACGGACGAGGCCGCGGAGTTGGTGACCTGCCACGACAACGACGGCCTGTGGAACGGCGGATGTGGGGCTCTTCCAGCCGCTCCCGGCGGGCCAGACGAGCAGTCCTGGTCCAGCGGCTGCATGGGCGGATCCACCATCGAACGCCCCACTCAGTGCGACGACGATTCGGGCACCACGAGCACCGGCGGTACCTCGAGCGGCGGAGACCTCGGCGGCAGCGACACGGGCGAACGGGGATCGACGACGGCCCCGGGTAGCACCTCCGAAGACGCAACATCCGGTCCAAGCGAGGCATCATCGACCTCGATATCGGACCCCAGCTCGACCGCCGAGCCGGGCGAAACGGCGGGGTCTCAGGACACACAGGACGACGGCTGCGGCTGCAACACCAGCTCGAGTGGATCGGGCCTGCTCCTGAGCCTGCTGATGCTCATTCGCCGAAGACGGCGGAAAGGCTGAGGTCCAGCTGGCTCACGACAGCTCCGATCGCACTCCTGGCACGGGCACGATCGAGCCCCAGCTCGTTCATGATGCGTCGCTGCACACCGGAGAGCACGTGTTCCTTCGCGGTGAGTAGCCATCGATCGACGCTGGCACGATGGACCTCGTGGATCTTTGCAATCTCGTTGGACGCCAAGCCGTCGAGCACCCGGTAGCGAAGCGTGTTGGCCAGCCGAGTTGGCAGGCTCGCGAGAGCGGCCGAAAACGCGGCGCGTACCCGTCCCCGCAAGTCGTCCGAGACGAGCAGAGTTTCCAAGTCCGGATCGAACGCGGCGAGTTGCTCGAAGATACGTGTGGGAGTGTCCTCGGCGGGACGCCGTGCCCGGCAATGATCGACGCCCGCCCGAGCCCCACAGACTCGCACCCAGGCCCCCAATGGCCCCTTGCCTGAGTAGCTCAGCAAGCGCGCCGGCGAGTCCGCAGTGGACACGAGCAACCGCTCACGCAACTGCTGCTGCACGTCATCGAGATGTGCGTCTTGAACCCCGGCTCGGAACAACGTGGCGGGAAGCTCTGACATCAACTCTCGCTCGAAGACCGAAAGAGCGTCACGGTCTCCGAGCACGCACGCGAGGGCGAGGTAGAAGTCCTCAGGGTGCGCTGGCATCTCGGACACCGTCGCCACGCCACGCAACTGCCCCTCGGAGACATCCACGGCCGACCACCGGGTTCGCCCAAGTGATCGCAGAGCCTCAAAGTCGATCGAAGTCATTGGGACACTCCATCGAGCTGTAGGTCCGCCGCCTCGACCTCAGCTTGTAGCTCGCGAATCTCCTCGAGGCGCCGGCTCTTTGGGACCGCGCGCTCGATCTGCGACGCCTGAGAGACGATCGCTCGTGCCTCCGCCTGCTGATCGGCGGCAAGCAACGCTCGGGCCAGCTGGAGGAGGGTTGGGGTGCGGGTTTGAGGCAACACCTCTCCCGCGTCAGCGCGGTCGAGCGCCTCCAGGGCGTGGCGATGATGCTCGACAGCCTCCATCGGTAGCCCCCGCACTCGCGCCAGGATGCCGCGCATGTCATGTGCAAACCTGGCCTCCGTAGGGTCTTGGAGCGAGCCCAGCACCGACGCGCCGCGCTCGATCTGCACGGCGGCTTCGTCGACCCGACCAAGTCCGAGCAGGGCCAACCCCAGCGAGAGCTCGGCACGCGCCAGCTTCGGGTAGCCGCTCCCTGACGCCTCCCTCGAGACCCTGATCCCTTCGTGCTGAAGCTGAAGCGACTCTTCGAACCTGCCACGGTTCCGCGCGTGCTCTCCCATCAACACCAGCGTCCGCCCGAGTTCATACTTGTCGTCCATCGCCCGGTACCGAGACTCGGCAAACCTGACGTGGTTCATGCCCGGGCTCGGCGCGTTGTCAGCAGAACCGGAGGGACGAAGAAGGACGGAGCCAAGCGCACGGGAGGCGGCGGCCTCTTGGTGCACCAGTCCCGGACCCCGCCGAGAGGCCATGAACGCATCGCGTAGGTACGCCTCGACCTGCGCCTGCTCGCGCCTTCCGAACGAGAGCAGCCCGCACCCGATCTGAGCGTCGATCGTCACCTCCGCGTGGGGTCCAAGCAAGACCAGGCTCTGTTCCACGACATCGCACACGAGCGAGAGCCCTTCCTCGGAGTGGCCGGCATTGAACAGGGTGTGCCCGCGAGCCAATCCAAGCTCGAGCCGGAGCGCAGCGTCAGGGTTTGGCATGGCGTCCAACGCCTCGGCCGCGTGCTCATAGGCTTCGAGAGCCTCGCCATACTCCAGCCATTCCGCAAGGACCCGGCCATGGGTCGTCAGGGCTTCGACCTCGAGCGCAAGCACCCCGGCGTCCCGCGCGTCGTGGACGGCTTGCTGCGCCAATCTTCGGGCTTCGCGACGTTGCACAACCCCGGAGAGCCGGATGCCAGCCTGCGCAGCCAGGCCCGAGGCATGGAGTCGACGAGCCTCCGACAGGGCCGCCGTCCAGTCGCCCTCCGCGTTGGGCAGTCCTGCCGCGAAGACCATATCCCCGCGGAGCAAAAGAGCACGCGTGACGAGTCTGCCATCCGTCGACCCACCGCGGCGAATGGCCTCGGACAGGGCCGTCGTCGCCGCATCGAACTCCCCGGAGTCGCCGTACGCCCTGCCCTTCAGCAGGAGGACCTCGCTCGCGTATCGAGAATCTGGGTCGACGTGCTCCCCGTCCCCAAGTTCAGCTCCAGCGCAGCCCGACACGGCTGGGAGCACACGTGCGAGGTCGAGCGATTGTTCGGCCGTCGTGGCGGCGGAGTCGGACAAGACGTCGATGGAGGCTCGCAGCGCGGATAGCTGCGCCTCGAGACAGTCTCGCTGGTGCACGGAAGCTTCGGGCTCCTCGCACGCAGCCTCGTACTCACGGACCCACTGCTCGACGTAGACATCTGCCGCGCTGAGGAAGCGCGACGCCACCCGCTCATCGGTCGCGCTCAGCCGCTGCGAGATGCCGTCCCGAGTCGTCTCATTCCACACCCTGCCCAGCGAGGTGTCCCCAACTCCGCACTTTGGCGCAGCAGGAAAGGAAGCGATGGCCGCCCAAGCTCCGAGTCCAGCAGCACCCGCAGCCGCCCACCACCTGCGCCGGCGGGGTGATGGACCCAAGGCCCGCAGAAGCAAGTCGAGCTCAGGCCAACGCCTGCTCGGCACTCCTCGCAGGCCACGCAAGATGGCGGCTGCCTTGCGGCGGGAAATCCCGCTGGCGGTGAGCGTCCCCGAGGACGGGAGCGGTGCGTGGGGCCGCACCGCGCCGTCGGCTGGACAGGGGAAGGGCCGCGTGCTGGTCAGGAGCTCGAACGTGGAGACGCAGAACGAAAACTGGTCACTCAGGGGACCGGGGCGGAGGCCCTCCCATTGCTCGGGTGCCATATACGCGGGTGTTCCGGCGACCGACGTGGTCTCTGGCTCGTCCCGCGCGGTGGTCAGCTCGGCGGGGACCACGGGTTCCACCAGGCTTAGTCCGAGATCGATCACCGTCGCGACCGGACCCCGTACCGTGTCCCGAACGACGACGTTGGCGGGCTTGAAGTCGCGGTGCGCCAATCCGGCGTGGTGTATTGCCGCCAGGCCACGCCCGGCTTGAACGCAGAGTTCGAGGATCTCGGGGCCCGAGAGGTCGTGCTCCTGAACCCAGCGATCGAGGGTCGCGCCCTCGATCATCTCCATCGCGACGTAGACCTCGTCCTCGAGCCTGCCCACCTCGTACACCGTGGCGACATGCGGGTCGTTGATCCTGGCCATCGCTCGCGCCTCCCACTCGAGTCGCTCCGCGTGTGCGTGTTGTAGCGAGCCCGGCCGAACGAGCTTGAGCGCCACCCGGCGTTCGAGTTCGGTGTCGTAGGCGGCGTAGACGATCCCCATCCCGCCTTCGCCGAGAATCTCCAGGATCTCGTAGCGACCGACGGAATCTGGCCTCCGGCTCTGCCGCTCTCGGGTTTCGTGGTCCACTCTCGTGCCCGTCGATTCTTCCGAACCGTCTGCGATTCCGCGCGCGAGCACAGCCATCAGCTCCCGGCACGCCGAGCACCCTTTGATGTGTTCGTCCTGCGCCCTCGCCAACTCGGGCGAGATTCGACCCTCGAGCCGACCGACGATCTCCGACTCCGGCGGACACGACATCGTCGCGAAAACATGCGCGACATCGACCGGTGGGGCAAACACCCGCCGACGGCTCGTCTTCTTCCCCCTACAGGTCGACGATTCGGGTGAGCAGCCGACGTCGGCGCAGATGAAGGAGGCGCCTCGATTCTCGATCGCGCCGGTTCCGCGTGTTCGCACGCGTCCTGCGCGCAACTCTGGGACCGTTGGTGCAGCTTCAGGTGGGGCACCGACGCGCACTTCCGCACTCTCTCCGAACCCCCTGTTCTCTTCGGACAGTCGGCGGCCCGAACGCGGACCCCCCCGCACACCTGTGGCCCGGCGTGTACCATTGGTTACGCGTCCATCACGTCGTGTCTACCAACCTAGAGGTCTAGCTCTCATGAAAACTTGTCTATCCCTGCGTGCTCCAGCGGCCCTTCTCTTCGGTCTCGCATTGACGACCGCCTGCGCTGACGACGTCTCCGTCGGAGGCGGAAGCGCCACCGCGAGCGGCACAGCCGGTGTCACGACGGACATCGATATCGGCTCGACCGGCGAGGAGGACACATGCAGCAACGGCACCCAGGATGGCGACGAAACCGACGTCGACTGCGGTGGTTCGTGCGAGCTGACCTGCGGCTCCGGCCAGGGCTGCGGCGGGGACGACGACTGCGAAGACGGCACGGTCTGCACCAGCGCCGGCGTCTGCGGCCAAGACTCGGGGGGCAACTGCGAGGACGGTGTACAGACCGGCGACGAGACCGATGTCGACTGCGGTGGTTCATGTCCCGATGCATGCGGCGACGGCGGCGGGTGCGAGGACAACGACGATTGTGTGAGCGGCGTCTGTGACGAGGACGTGTGTCAGGCGCCGACCTGCGAGGACGGTCTGCACAACGGCGACGAAACCGATGTCGATTGCGGTGGGGGAACTTGCGAGGGCTGCGACGACGGCGAGATGTGTCTCGATGGGCCCGACTGCCAGAGCAGCGTTTGCGAGGACGCAACCTGCAACGCGCCGACCTGTGAAGACGGCACACAAAACGGCGACGAGACCGATGTCGATTGCGGAGGATCCTGTCCGAACGCTTGCGAGGTCGACGAGGGCTGTACCGTCAACGAGGACTGCCTCACGGGGGCCTGCGACGAACGAGCCGGCCTGTGCGTCGAGCCGACGTGCAAGGACACCAAGCTCGGTGGCGACGAGACCGACGTCGACTGTGGAGGCTCTTGTGGCGCCACGTGTGAGAGCGGTGAGGACTGCCTCGTCGACGACGACTGCATCTCCGACAGCTGCGATACGGGCTCGGGGACCTGCGCCGATTCCTGCTCCGACAAGCTCGAGAACCAGGACGAGACCGACGTCGACTGTGGAGGCGTGTGCGGGGCCACCTGTGAGCCCGGTGAGGGCTGTGAAGATGGAGACGACTGCCTGTCCTCGGTCTGCGACCCGGTGAGCAACACCTGCGAGGCACCCAGCTGCACCGACGGCGTCGAGAACGGGAGCGAGACAGGGCTCGACTGCGGCGGCTCGTGCCCGCCCTGCGGCGACGGCCTTGGCTGCAATGACGATGATGAGTGCATCTCGGGCGTCTGCGACACCGACGCGACGAACCTGTGCCTCGCCACACTCAGCGTCACCGCATCACCACCGTGCAGTGACTTTGATGGCGCCCCCGTGCAACTCGACGCGGTCGCGATGGACGGGACGGGGGCCTACACCTACCTGTGGAGCCCAATCGCTGGACTCGACGACCCCACATCCCCCACGCCCATGGCCTCCCCCTCGGGCTTCGAGACGTACACCGTCACGGTCGACGACGGGGTGAACGAGCGCTCTGCGAGCGTCACCGTGGTGAACACGCAGCCGTTCAACCTCGAGGACAACTGCACCCTGTACACGACGCAACTGCTCAACGCGAGCCCGGTCGCCTCGATCTCCTACAACGCTCCGGGCACCGTCGCTTGCGAAGCCGACAACAACGACTTCGGTCTGCACCTGTGCGAAGGCGTCGTCTTCCAAGAAGCCAACCTGCAGGGGACGATCGGTGTGGAAGCGGGCGCCGGGGACAACGACTGGATCGGCCTGGTCTGGAACGCGCAGAGCAACTCGCAGTTTTACTCCCTCGCATGGAAGCGGGAGGCCCAGACCGCCTTCGGCTGTACGACGCCGATGGGCATCGTGGTCAAGCGGGTCTTCGCGCCCGACCTGGCAAGCGTGGAGGGCGAGGACCTCTACTGTCCCAGCAGCACCACCAACTCGGCGATCCTCAACCTGCCCGCAGACACCACCATCGAAGGCTGGGTCGCGGGCGAGGACTACGAAGTCAGCATCTCGTACAGCGAAGCCGCCGGCGGCTCGGAAGTCATCATCACGCGGCTGAGCGACAGCTTTGAGATGGCCAACTTCCTCGTCGCCGACACCACGTATCCCAACGGCTCGTTCGGCTCGACCACCCTCTCGCAAGAGATGGCCTGCACCGGACCGCTCGAAGCCCAGTGCCAGCCCCCGATGTAGCGGGGCGGCACGGCTGAGGACACGACCGCGCTTCGCCCAGGCCGGAGGCCTGCTCTCGGCGTCGGAGTGAGAACCCCGCTCACTCGCGTTACTCTTGGGGTATGGGTTCGAAGCGGATAGCAAGCATCTGCGTGGCCGCGGTTGCACTGGCCTTGGTGGGCTGCGACAGCGGGAGCGACGCGGACGCAGATACAGACAACGCCGGGTCCGGAGAAGGACCCGCAACTGATGTTCCCAACCCTCTGACGGATCCCGACGAGGGGCCTGCCGCCGGCAACCCCGATGGCGAGTGCGACATCCCCGAGGAAGCGGGGCTCGCAGACTCCTCCTCTCCGACGACCGTCGTCGGCACCGGAGACCCGGCGAGCTGCACCGCCGAGGCCTTCATCAGCGCCGTCGCCTCCGGGGGCGTCATCACCTTCGACTGCGGGCCCGACCCGGTGAGGATCACACTGGACTGGCCAGCCAAGGTCTTCAATGACACGGGCCCCGAGATCGTGATCGACGGGGGTGGCCTCGTCACACTCAGCGGTGCGGGCTCGACCCGAATCCTCTACATGAACACATGCGACGAGGCCCAGGTCTGGACCACGCCCATGTGCGACAACCAGGACCATCCTCGGCTCACAGTCCAAAACCTCACCTTTGTGGATGGAAACTCGAGCAGCGAGGGCGAGGACCAAGAGGGCGGCGGTGGAGCCATTTGGGCCCGCGGCGGTCGGCTCAAGATCGTCAACACCCGCTTCTTCGGCAACCGATGCGCCGAATCTGGACCGGATGTTGGCGGGGCTGCCGTGCGGGCGCTGAGCCAATACAACGGCCTGCCGGTCTACGTGGTCAACAGCACGTTCGGAGGCGAAGACGGGCTCGGCAACACGTGCTCCAACGGCGGCGCGCTCAGCAGCATTGGCGTGTCATGGACGGTCCTCAACAGCGTGTTCACGCACAACCGGGCCACGGGCGAGGGCGCCAACCCTGCCGCGGCGGGCACTCCGGGCGGAGGCAGTGGCGGTGCCATCTACAACGACGGCAACACGATGACCCTATCTCTGTGTGGCACCCGTATCGAACACAACGAAGTTAATGCGCATGGCAGCGCGATCTTCTTCGTGAGCAACGACCACAGTGGCAACGTGGTGATCGACCGCTCGGAGATTCGCAACAACCTCGGCGGGTCTTGGTACCCAACGTACCCGCAAATCTCCAACCATGACGACACACCGATCGAGGTCACAGATTCGGTGATCGAGTAGCCCTCGTCGGTCGCGGGTCAGCCCGCGGTGCTCCGACGCACCACTTCACGGAGCACCTCTGCTCGCTGGCCTTGGGACTCGGCAGTCGCCGCCCGAAACCTGATTCGGTCGGCCTCGATGAACCTCGCCAAACGAGCGGGAGGATCGCTGAGCAGCGACTCGAGTCGTTGTCGGACGTTGGCCGACTCCTCGACCCACGTGAAGACCTCCGGACGACCGGGGTCGACCTTGAGCAGCACGAAGACCCCGGGGCCATCCGGCGCCGCGAGCAGGCCAGACGCGGACAGTTTCTGATGGTCACTCCACTCCAGGCTGCCCGCAACCGGGACGGTGACCGGCGACTTCTCAGCACCTTCCGAGGGATGCAGCAGAGCCTTGACCACATCGATCACGGAAAGGAAGCCGACCGCACGCCGGTCGTTGTCCACCACGACAAGGTGGTGCAACCCGGTCTCGGCCATCGTTTGAGCAGCCTCGTGAACCGCGGCGGTTTCGATGGTCACGCGCACAGGTGAACTCATCCGATCCGAGACTCGTTCCCGCGAGAGCCCCCCCGTGAGGTCTCCGATCGAGACCACGCCGATCGGCTCGTGGCTCTGTTCGTCGAGCACAGGCGCCGCGTGGATGTTGAGCATGCGCAAGTAGTCCAGAGCCTCGGCCGCCGCGTCGCCGGGCCAAAGGCTAAAAAGCTGCCGGGTCATGATGTCGTGCACGCTCGCCATACAACCGTAGTACGCGGGCAGGCGACCTCCTGCTGCGCAACGATGGCGCACTGCGGAGACTTCGACCCGCGAAACTTGCGGGGCATCACGTACCCGGCCCTGGTGACCTGCGCGCCGCTACGGTTGGGGATGACCTACGACGAGGCAGACGGTCGTGGGGCCACTAGGGCGCGGTCCAGATCTGGCCGGGGCTGCCCTCGGTGACGTAGCCGAGGTTGTTCACGGCGTTGTCACGCTCCGTGGAGCTGGTCGTGTAGAAGTGCCGCCCCGCCGGGCTTCGCAACCGATACAGAGGCGTCGAGCCGCACGTAGCCCCCGGAGACAGGTATCCGAGCGTCGCTGCGATCGACCCTGCGCCTTCGCAGGTATTGCTGGTGGTGAGGAAGGTGTTGCCCCCCCCGATATCGCAGCGGTACAGCGCAGAGAGCCCCTCCGCCTGCGCAGCGTACATCCACCAGTAGTCCTGGAACTCGAGCGACCTGCCCGCCTGCGACGTCTCGGCCAACACGTTGGTGTAGTAGTGCCCATTGGGGCCGATGGATCGATGCACGCCCTGGCGACACCCGGCCATCGCTCCCTCATCACACGAGCCGTTGCAGTCGTCGTCGACCGCGTTGCAGACCTCTGCGGGGACCTCGCAAACCGTCTCGCAGCCGTTGCACGTTGTCGTGCCCGTGCTGCCACATTCGGTCGTGCACGACTCGCCGCCGGCGCACCCGGCCTGGGCCTCGCATCCGTTCGCGGCCGCTCCATCGCAATCGAACCATCCGACGTCGCAGTCGCCGACGCTGCAGTTCGCCGCGACACACGACGACTGTGCATTGGGGACGACGCAGGTGATCCCACAGTCGCCGCAGTTGCCCGGATCGGTCTGGTGATCGACACACAAAACACCACACGCGCTCAAGCCGGCTCCGCAATCGACGCCCGGCCCACTGCTTGACTCCGGGTTGGTTGTGAAGCCTGTGCTTTCCTCTCCGACTCCCGTGGTCTGGGTGGCCGAGGACGCTCCCGAGGACGGATCGTTGCCATCGGACTCCGTCGCCATGCCCGTCGAGGGCATCACACCGACCGAGTTCCCCGAGCCGAATGCCGAGTCCCCGCCTTCACCATCCGCACACGCCGCGGCGAAGAGCAGGCTGCAAAGAAGTACGTTCCGGCGCATCAGACCAGGATGCCCGAGACAGCGTCCGAGGTTTCGCCACCGTTCCAACCGAAGCTGGGGGTCGGCAGTCCAAGAGCACGGAGCAGCGTGACATGGGCGGTCGAGTAGTTGCCGCCCGGATCGCGTACGTGCACGCCACGGTTGAGGTTGCCGCAGGCACCCCCCGCGAGCACCACGGGCATCTCAGACACGCTGTGCTGCCAGCCTTCGCCGTACTCGGAGGTTCCGAGGATCGCGGCCCGGTCCATCAACGAAACGCCCGCGGGGTCGACCACCGCTTGTAGCTGGTCCATGAAGACCGAGAAGCACTGCATTTGGTAGGTGGTGATCGCGTTGACGCGGTCCCAGTATCCATCGTGACACGTCTTGTGCATGCCGTCGGGCACACCCAAGTTGGAGAAGATGTGGGTGGTCGCGGGGGAGGTCAGCATGAAGCTGAACGCCCGGGTGAGGCCACACCCAAGCGCCATCGCCAGCAACTCGCCCATGACCTGGGTCTTCGCCATGAGGTCGTCGGGGTTGGCCGGCTCCGCGCCGGGTTCACAGGACACACCGCTGAGTTCCAGCCGTCGCTGCACCTCGTTGATGTGATCGAGGTGGTCGTCGAGCCGGATCTGGTCGCGCGGTCCGAGCTTGCCCCGCAGCGAGTTCGCATCCTCGAGCACCGCGTCGAGAACACTCGCCCGGCGCTCGAGGGCTTCGAGATCATCGGGGATGTCGAACAGCAGGTTCCAGAGCTGGTTCGGGCTGCTGATCGGCAGGTTGAGAGAGTCGGGCCCGTTGTAGCTGATCGCGTTCCAGTGACCGTAGTCGTGAAAGCGTGCCTCGCTGACCCCGAGCACCAGCGAGCGGTACGGGGGCGGCGTGCGGCCGTAGAAGTTCGGGTGTTTGGCCACCACTTGATCCAACGACGGACGCAGCGCGGTGAGCGTGTGCGACGGGTGGTCGAACCCGTCGGGCCTGATCCGGTCGCCGGTGAGCGCGACCATGAAGCCGCGCATGTGACCATCGGACTGGCCCGGAGGTGCAGCGGGCACCTCGGTGTGTGGCGTGAGACCCGAGACGATGCTGGGCTGGTGCGCAGCGATGTGCTCGATGAGTGGCGAGGGCGTGAACCCTGCACCCACGTCCGCGGGCGTCCAGACATCGGTCCCACTGGACTGCACGCCCCCGTGTCCGGCATGCCAAGGCGTCCCGTTGGCCCAGAAGAAGACGCCGGAGATCGGACCCTCTTCGCTACCGTCGGCGAGCGCACCGTGGGCGCCCATCATCGCCTCGAGCGGTGGCAACGCGAGCGAGACAACACCCCCGCCGAGTGCGCCCTTGAGAACGGTTCGGCGAGACAGGTACTTGCGAGGCTTCATGAGCCTTCCTCCGTTTGCAGAGTCACGTAGCGAAAGCTTTCGTGCCGGACGAGCTGCACGAGCAACTCTGAGAAGCGATGGCCTCGGTCCGAGAACCGGGCGGAGAGGTCGTCCAGGGCGGGCTGCTCACCGTCGGTCTCGAGCCGCCCATTGGTGTGGCGGAACAGCTGCTTGACGACGCAGGGCCCCACGAACGGGTTCTGCGCCAGCACATCGGCGAGCTCGCTCGCGTCTGCGAGCGGAACGCCATCGAGTTCGCCTGTGGTGTCGACCGGGTGTCCGTTGTCCGTCGCCCGCAACACCCCTGCGCTGTCGAAGTTCTCGAACAGGAAGCCGGGCGGGTCGATGAAGGCATGGCAGGCCGCACAAGCCGGGTCGGACCGGTGCTGCTCCAGGCGCTCGCGCAGGGTCCCGCCCTCCGAGGGGTCGGGCACGTTGGTATCTGTGTCGTCCGGAGGCGCGGGGACCTCCATGCACAGCACGCGCTCGCGCAGGTACTTCCCTCGCAGCGTGGGCGAAGTCTCCGTCTCGTGGGCATTCATGGCGAGGAACGCCCCGAGCGTCAGCATGCCTGCGCGGGGACCATCCGCGGGCAGGTCGGCGGGAGCGAACGAGATCTCCGATGCTCCCTGCGGCGGTGTGATGCCGTAGAGTTCCGCGAGCTCTGTGTTCACGAAGGTGCGACGCGTGCTGAACAGCTGCCGAATATCCGCGTCCTGACGATAGACCAGGTCCTCGACCAACAGCTCGACCTCGGTGCGCATCGACTTCGCCATGGTGGGGCTGAAGTCCGGGTACAGCGTGGGGTCACGGCTGACACCGTCGAGTCGCGAGAGGTCGAAGTACTGCCCGAAGAACGCTTGGACGGAGAGCCTGGTGCGAGGGTCGGCCATCATGCGGCGGGCCTGCTGTTCGAGCCCATCGGCGTCCAACAGCGCGCCGTCCTCGGCCGCAGCCATGAGTTCATCGTCCGGGATCGACTCCCAGAGCAAGAACGAGAGTCTTGATGCGAGCTCGTACCCGGTGAACCGCAGACGAGAGGGATCGTCCGGGTCCTCCTCGCCCAGCTCCACCCGATACAGGAAGTACGGGGACTGGAGCATTCCCGCGACGGCCAGCCGCAGGCCCCGGTTCGCATCCGCGACCTCGGGGCCCGAACCTCCGCTGGAAAGCTCGACCGCCACCGCAGTCCAGCGCGCGAGCTCGTCTGCGGACAGCGGGCGCCGAAACGCCCGACGTCCAAAGTCCCCCAAGAACCCCTGCGCGCAGGCGTCGTCGGCCGAGGCGGGGGTGCAGCCGACCAGCGCATCCCGTCGCGCAGCGTCCCCCCACACCGCAGAGGTCAGCGCGTCGGCGGCCTCTTCGTATTGCTGCGTCCCCAGCTCGGACAGCGAAGTCGACGTCGCCCCGATCGAGGTGAAAAGGTAGGGATTGGTGTCAGGCTCGAGTTCGACGTCCGGAAGCGGCGCGCCGAACAGGTCACCGACCGCGTTACGGTACTGCCGCTGGGTCAACCTCGGCAGCACCTGCTGTCCAGGAACGAACGGCTCACTCGGCTCACCGGTGTCCTCCGTGTCACCAGTCGACCCGCCGGACTCGGCGCCCGACTCGGTCTCGACAGCACCCTCCGACGTCCCGCTCGACGTCGCCGTCATGTCGGGAGCGCCACTCGGACCCGAGTCCGTGCCGCACGCGACCAGTCCGAATACGCTCACCCAAGCGGCTCTACGCAGCATCACCCGACCCCCACGACGACAGTTTACACCCGCGCTCGTCGCTCCTTCGGGGCGAAACACCGCACGCATTTGCCGCGCATGTGGTCTACGCTACTTTTCTCGTATAGAAGGCTCGTAGATGCGCGCTCGAACGACTTCCGCTCCCCTCCGTTGGATCTCCCCTCTGCTCCTTGGCGCCGCCCTACTCAGCCCTGCGACGGCTTGGGCCGGCGAGGTCAAGTTCGGTGCGGACGCGCTCGCGGTCGACGACAAGGGGAACATCACCGCGGAAGGGAAGTCCGCGGCGGTCGACACCCTCAAGAGCGAGCCTGGTGAGGAGCTGTGGAACCTCAACCTGTGGGCCAAGATCGACAAGGGTGGTCCCGGTCCGCTGTACGTCGAGTTCCTGGGCAAGCTCCCCAGCGGCAAGGACTACGTCACGTACCGCTTCGAGCACTCCAGCTACGAAGGCGAGAAGTTCGTGTCCCTCGACATCGAGCTCGAAGGCAACCTCGGCTTCAACAAAGGCAAGACCTACAAGGTCAAGGTTCTGCAGGGCAACACCAAGGCGGGGCGCCCGGACATCATCCTTGCCACGGGCAAGCTGACGCTCGAGTACACCGAGCCCCCGGCCGAAGAGGAAGGGGATGACGGCGGCAGCGACGAGGCTGACACCGCCGCCCAGGACGAACTCGACACCCTTGCCGGACCGGACGACGGTTCGGGTGATGCGGTCGAGCCCGAAGGACCGCCTCCGGTCGCCCCGGAGACCAAGAAAGGCTGCAGCATCGGCAGCACCGACCTTGGCCTTCCCGCTGTCGCTGCCCTCTTCGCCCTCGGATTCGTCCGGCGCCGCAACGACTGATGCGCTTTCACGAGCGCACCCACGGGGTCTACTTTGACGACCTCGATGCTTTCGGAATCCTTCACAACGCTCGATACCTGCTGCTCTTCGAGCACGCGATCGGGTCGTTCTGGAGCCACCTTGGGTGGGGCGGACCGCTGAACTTCAACAGCGACCCCGACCAGTACCACCTGGTGCGGGCCAACCACCTCGAGTACGAACGGCCTGTCGAAGGGACGGGCGACGTCCGTATTCGGGTGTGGGTCTCCAAGCTCGGGCGGTCTAGTCTCACGTTCGGGTTCCGAGTGATGCCGCTGGACCAAGACGTCGACTACGCAAAGGGCGAGCGAGTCATCGTGCGCATCGACCCCGACAACAAGCGGCCTGTCCCGTGGACCGACGAGTTCCGCGAGAAGGTCGGGCCCTACCGCGCCGACCTCAACCCACAGCCCGAGTAGTCGCGCCGCACCTGCGGAACGTGCCCACGAACCGCTGGGCCATCGCTCACGACCGGTCGCCGACACCATGGCAGCGATGAGTCTCTGTGGTCCTTAGGTTGTCAGCATGACGATCTTCAGACGGATCCATCGCCGACACGACACCATCTTCGCGACCCGTGGCGTGGGCCGGGGCGAGCCCGCGGTCTGGCTTGCGGCCGCGTTGGGGCTGGCGAGCTTGGTCCTCGCGAGGGCAGCCTTGAGTCTCGCCCCGGATGCGTGACGGCCGATTCGGTCGCACGTGCGATGGGGGCGAATCGGCTCAGCGCACGGTGGAGGCGTTGGCACCGTCGAGCGCCATGCCGAGCGAGTCTGGGCGATCTACAGACCGCATCGCGACTCCGCAGCTGCTCAGACCTGCGCTCTACCCTCTCGAGACTCCGAGCCCTCGGCCAGCCGCTTCAGATTGGAGAGCACTTGCGTGCGGATCTTCTGGAAGCTCCGTTTCATCACCAGGGCGCTCATGACCGAGCCGAAGATGTTGCGTGGACCGTAGAAGCTCGTGTTCAGCACCCGCGTCGTGCCTGGCCCAAGGGACTCGAGAACGAAGTCGAATCCGATGCCGTCGAACATCTTCGCCATTCCGAACGATTCGTCGACCATCAGCCACCCGATCCGGTCCATCGGTTCGAACACAAAGCAGCGCTCGGAGACCTGGCCAGGCTTGCCGTTGAGTTCGACCTGACAATGACGAACCGCGTCGAGGCTCTCATCGCCTCCGCTCGTGGCGTTCACCATCGGTGCCCATTCCACGAGCCATCGGCCTTCGGTGAGTAGAGTCCAGATGGCGGTTCTTCCCGCCTGGATGTCGATAGAGTTTGTGCCTTGGGGAGTGAGCGAGGTCGTCACGGTGGGTTCCGAACACGAACGTAGTGCGAATGGGTGACAAAACGTGTCACCGTATCCAGCAAGGATGAATCGTGGATTCAAGCGCGAGACGTAAGGCGCTGGTGCGATTGCTTCGACGGTCGGCTCGCCGAACGGTCGCGGAGCTTGCGGATGAACTCGCCGTCTCCCGCCGGACCGTCCTCCGCGACTTGGCCGTCCTGCGAGACCGAGGTTTCTCGATCTCGGGTGATGGTGGTCGCGGCGGCGGAGTCCAGATGGACCCGAACACGATCCTGTTGTCGACCCAGCTGGCCGCAGACGAAGTCGTCGCGTTGGTGCTTTCGGTTGCCATGCTACGAGCAACGCCTTGGGTTCCATTCTCCGACCGAGCGGACCGAGCACTCGAGAAGATCGAAGGCGCCCTTCCGGCAGAGCGGCTGCGGGATCTCCGGCGTCTGTTGAGCCGGGTCCTCGTCGGAGAACCTGCGCCGCTCGATGAGTTTGGCACTCCGGACTCCGTGGACACGGCGCTCCTGGGCGCCTTCCAACAGGCCTTCACCCAGCGAGAGGTCCTCGAGTTTCGCTACCAGGATCGTCGTGGTCGCCATACCGCCCGAACCGTCGAGCCACACGCGCTCCTCGTCCGAGCTCCGTTTTGGTACATTTTGGCTTGGGATCAGAAGCGGAGCGCGCTGCGTCAGTTTCGAATGGACCGCATTCGGACTCCGCGAGCGCGGACCGGAGAGACGTTTGCGCCTCGGTCGATCGAACTCTCCGGGGTCTGCCCAGATGCGAAGGCGTTGAGCCCGCCTCGGCCATCGGTAAAGCGTTGAGAATGCGTCCGGGTGGCATAAACCCGGTCACGCCGACATGGACCCGCGTGTCCAAAGGGCGATGTTCAAATCCAACGCCATGTGGCAGCTCCTGACTGCCGCCGCTGTACTGACCGCGTGCGACGCGGACCGCACGAACCCCCACGGCGAGACTGCCACCCCAGGCACGACAGCGGCCGATGCAACGGACGACACCGCAGCCCAACAGGACAAGCAAAAGATCCTCGAAACGATAGAAACGATGACCTCCGCGTTCAACCGCGGGGACATCGATACGGTGATGGGTACCTACGAAGACCCCGCCACTGTGGTTTTCCAGCCCGGCGCGCCTGCGATGACTCGGGAGCAGCTCCGTGCGGGGTTTGAGGAGTTCGCCGCTGCGAAGCCGAACTTCCGCTTCAGCAGCCACGAGGTCTACATCTCGGGCGACATCGCCGTCCACCTTACGCCGTGGACGATGACTGCGACCGCTCCGGGCGGCACAACGATGACAGACCAGGGGCTTTCCGTGGCCGTACTGCGGCGGCAGGACGACGGAGACTGGCTGATGGCCATCGACAATCCATTCGGTCAGTTCCTACTCGACCGCAGCGACGACGCGGACAATGCTCCGAAGACATCGGATGCAGAGGAGGTGGAACGCGAGATCCTCGCGACCATCGACACGATGACCGCTTCGTTCGCTGCGGGGGATGTCGACGGGGTCATGAGTACTTACGCTCCGAGGGCGACCGTTCTCTTTGAACCGGGCATCGCGACCCGTGGCACAGACGCGATCCGAGCCGCGTTTGAGCAGTCGGTCCAGGCCAAGCCGACGTTCGAGTTCTCAGGCCACGAGGTCTACGTAGCGGGGGACCTCGCGGTTCACAACAACCCCTGGAGCATGACCGCCACCGCACCGGACGGAACCACGATCGAACAGAGCGGTCTGTCCGTCGCGGTTCTCCAACGCCAAGATGACGGCAGGTGGCTGATGGCCATCGACAACCCGCACGGTCAGCGCCTGCTCGAGTCGCCGGGCTACCCCGAATAGCCCGACGGCCGCGCGCACGGCCGCCCCCTGCCGCCCTGATGCCAGATGTCAGCCCGGACCGAGCGTGACAGGGACCGATGCGATCGAACGTCGTTGTTCGTCCGTGGCGGGGAATGACCAGCGACGGGCGGCCCGAACGAGGCAATCGGTGACTTTGGGGTCGGCCGACCCGCGTCGTTTGGGGCTCGCGTGCACCACGTCACCAGCGGCGTCGACTTCCAGCTCCAACGTCACGCGACCGCGAGACCCAGCATGGCGCTCCGCGTCATAACACCGACGAAGCATGCCGACGTGTTCGACCACGACCTTTCGTATCCCGGCCGCGCTTCGAGGGCCACGCTCGCTCACCCGCCCGATCTTGACGATGAGCCGATCCGGGAGGCTTCCTTCCGTTTCCGGCATGGGCTTGGAGCTGATCATCCCTTTCGTCGCGCTGGGGCCACCACCGCGCCCTTTCCCGATCAGCCCGAGACCCGCGACCGGTGCGAGCACGGGGTCGCGGTCCTTCGTCGCCTGCCACATGTCCTTGTCGTCGGCCGCCGCCGAGAACGCGTCGGTGTACTCGTTGTGGAAGACGCTGGTGTCGACGTGGGCGAGAATCCCAGCTTTCGCGGCACGCTCCGCAGGCCCGGACCCTCGGGTCATCAGGGCCGCGGCCGCCGAGATCGAGCGCGCCCCGGCGACGGTCGATTCCCTCCCGCGCGGGTTGGCGGTTCGCCGCAGAGTATGCGACCCGGTCTCGGAATCGGAATCGGAACCGGAACCGGGCGTAGCTCCGACATCGGGTATGGGATCCACCGAGGGGCGCATCGGCACAAGCTGAGGAGCGGCCTCCGTCTTCTGCGGCGACGGCTGTGCGCTCGAAGGCATGCGAAGCACCGGAGGCTGCTGAACGTAGCCCACGAACCGGCGACCTCGGGCGTGATCCTCGAGGTCGAGTTGCGCGGATGCGGGTGCCGCCATCTGGGCGAGCAGCAACAACGAACCGAACACGACGAACGACGCACCGCACGTCGCCCAGAACGGCGTGTCCACCTCCACACGGCCGACCGAGGCGACCGGTGCGTCGACCACCGCGAGATGGAACACGACTCGTCCGTGCTGGATTCGACAGCGGGCGCCCGCGGGCAGCGTGGTTCCGAAGGTGCCGTGCTCGGTCAGCGTCCGACCCTCTCGAACCCACTCCTGCAGCGTGGACTGCCGGCCCCCAACCCTGATGTGCCCGGTCATCCCCGCGGTGAACCGAAGCCCAGCCGCTCCGCCTCGGCCCAGCCGCGCGAGTTCGAATGCGTCAGGCGCGATCAGATCGACCGGTGGCGTCGCGAACACCGCGTCCGGACCTTCTCCAATCGTGTACCGACTGGGGTCCGGCTCCGACGCATACACGAACGCCACCGCGAGCGAGACCACGCCGAGCAAACCGAGGCCCAGCGCGAGCCCGACACCGGAGGATGGAGGTGCACCCGGAAACTCCTGGCCGCCCAACGCGGCATGGGCGACAGCGCGCTCATATTCGGCCCACGCCGACCGCTGCCCCAACGTCTCGGAGAGAAACAGGCCGACGCCCACAACGAGAAACACGCCGCCGACGATCCCGAGGATCTGTGCGACGGCGTGGCCTTGTCTTGCACGGAGGTGGCGGACATCGAGGACCACCCCTTCGAAGACGGCAACGATTTCTAGCGATGCTCTCGAGCGCGGACCCAACATGCGAACCGTCGGCCCCACGGCTTCGACTTCCTCATGGATGTCGAAGCCCGGGGCCCTCCGCTCGCTTAGTGCGTCGCGCCGCCCGAAAGGTTCTGGGCGGCGCCGCTGCTCAGCCGGGGTTGAGGACGAACGGGTAGGTCACCATCACGTTGCCACCACCGTCTGGGCGGGGGAATTTCCACCTTCGGACCGCCTTGGCGATGCAGTTGCCCACGGCCTTGTCTTTGAGGGTCGTCTCGGAAACGACGGCGAGTGGGACCTTTCCGGTCTGTCCGATCGTGAACTGAACAGCGACCTTTCCGCGTGCGGTGGGATCGCGAACCAGGCCTTGGTTGTAGCAATGCCGGACCTGGTTGATGTGTGCCCGTACCACGCGGCGGACGATGTCCTTGTCGAGCGCCCCACGGACGGTGGACTTTGCCGCTCGGACCCCAGGCTTGCCTCGCTTTCGGGTTTTGAACCCGGCTCCGGAGCCATGGGTGTATCCCGTGCCCTCGCCCCCTGAACCTCGCGTCCCGATCAGGCCCACGTTGCCCAGCCCGAGCAACCCATCCGCGTTGCCACCGCCTCCGCGACCCGCTCCCGCGAGTCCGAGCCCGGCCATGCCGCTGGACTCTCCGATCTCGGTGCCCGTCATGTTGCCCCACAGGTCGGCATCATCGTTCCCGACGGAGAAGTTGCCTCCGTTGGGGCTGGCGAGGAAGTGGCCACTATCGCTTTGGATCATGCCCAGGATTCCCGCCTGACGCGCTTCGATATCGGGGGAGAAGCTCCGCGACATCTGACGCACGGCATCCTTGGGCCCCCGCTGCGCGAATCGCTTGGGCGCGGAGACCTTCGAGTCGGGCTTGCCCATCTTGCCCTCGCTTCCCGGGGCTCTCTTGCCCGGATCCCCGGGGTCGCTCTTGGCCTTGCCATCGTCGAGCGGCTGCTCGTCGGGCTCTTCGGGCTCTTCCTCGACGTCCGGCTGTTGAATGTAGCCGACGAATCGGTTGCTCGAATGCGTGTCTTCCAGAGAGAAGTCCGTCTGGTCGGGCATCGCGAGCTGAGCCAACCCAAGCAGCGTTCCGATGCCGATCAGCGAGGCCGCATTGTAGAACCAGAAGTTCTTGTCGGCACGGCCTCGTCCCGCGACGACGCGGCCCGGTTTCACACCGTTGACGTGAAACGTGACGTCCTCGTGTTGGATGCGACAACGAGCCCCGGTCGGCAGCGGGAAGGCGAACGCAGCCCCCTGAACCGTCGCCTGCCCCGACGAGACGAGCTCCTGCAGGCTGTAGCGCTGGCCCTCGACCGTCACATGGCCCTCCATCCCCGGCGTAAACTGAACGCAGGTCTCTCCGCCTTCGTTCGCAGCGACCAGCGGGAAGTCAGCGGGGGTCGGAAGGGAGGCCGCCGCCGTGGCGAACGAAGTTTGGTCGCCCTCTCCGATCGTGTAGCGCGAGCGGTCGCGGTCACCGAGTCGGACCAGACCGAAGCCCAGCGGTACCAACCCAGCCAGACTCAACACGACGCCCAACCCACTCCAGGACGAGCCAGGGGTCTGTGGCGCAGGCCGACCGGCGGTCGCAGCGTCGGCACTCTGCGTCTCGTAGGTCTGCCACGCTTCCGCTTGCAGTACCGTCTGAGATGCGACGTATCCGGCGCCTCCGAGCAGCAGGGCCCCGCCCAACGCCAAGCTTGCGTACGCGAGTTTTCGGTTGGTCCGGTCCCCGACATGTTGGACATCGAGCACCGTGTCTCCGTAGACAGCCATGACCTCGGCAACGTCGGGAGCATCGACTCGCTCTACAGAGGCGGCGCTGGGAAGCGCTGCGGGCCGCTGCACGGCGTGCGTCGGCGCTGCCAAGCGCACGCTGTAGCGTCCGAGCGAGATCGCATCGCCGACTTGCACCGCGGCGCTCTTGAGCACCCGCTCTCCGTTGACCGTGGTGCCGACCGAGCTTCCCAAGTCCACCAGGCGCAACCGGTCGCCTTGAACTTCGAGGACCGCGTGCATGCGAGCGATCGATTCGTCATCGATTCGAAGATGCGAGGAGGGCAAGCGACCAATCTTGATCACGTTTTGGGACAGGGTCGTGACGTCGACGAGCTGATCGTCACGCCACACTTCGAAACGGAGGGCTCGGGACATGGCTTTCCTTTGGCCGCCTTGACCCAACCCCCCGGTGTGCCGCCCCTCGCATGGACCTCACATCATGTGAAGCCAAAGTGGGCGCTCACGCCGAGCAGGCGGTGTCTTGCGGTCTCGTAGGGGATTGACAGCGGCCTCCCCCCAAGGTTCCCGACCTGGTGATTTCTTTCCGAGCAATCTGCCCTCTATACTCCGGGCGTTTTGGCGGAACCTCGATTCTCATCCCGATGGGGAATGATTCTCAGCGTGCTCGGCATCGCCGTCGGGACCGGAAACATCTGGAGGTTCCCCCGAATCGCGGCCCAAAACGGCGGGGACGAGGGTGCGGGCGCCTTCCTAGTGGCCTGGCTCGTGTTCCTCTTTGTGTGGAGCGTGCCGTTGATCGTCGCCGAGTACGCACTGGGCCGCTCCGCCCGAAAAGGCGTCGTGGGGACCTTCGTGCACCACGGCGGGGCCAAGCGAGCGTGGATGGGCGGATTCGTCGCGCTGACCGCCACCGCCATCATGTTCTACTACTCGGTCGTCGCCGGTTGGTGCGTCCACTACCTCGGCGCGTCCGTCCTGCGGGAGCTTCCCATCACGACGCAAGCGTCCACCGCGGTGTGGGAGGGCTTCCAGGACAGCGGGCTGCCGGTTTTGTTCCACGGAATCGCCATGTTTGTGGCCGTCGTCGTGGTCCGGCGTGGCGTGACGTCGATCGAACGCCTCAACCGCGTTCTGGTGCCCACCCTGCTCCTTGTCGTGGTGGTCAGCATGGTTCGGACACTGCTGCTCCCCGGCTCCTTCGAAGGGATCGCCTATCTCTTTACGCCGCAGTGGAGCCAGCTGGCCAATGCCAACGTCTGGCTCGAGGCGCTCACGCAGAACGCCTGGGACACGGGCGCGGGATGGGGGCTGATCCTCAGTTACGCGGCGTACATGAGCGCGCGGCACAGCGTGGTGAAGAGCGCGCTGATCACCGGGATCACCAACAACGTCGTCTCCCTGGTGGCAGCCGTCACCATCTTCGGTACCGTCTTCTCGGTCCTGGGCGCCGAGATGAGCCGGCCGGAGATCCTCGCTGTCATGAAGGACAGCGGGCCCGCCTCAACCGGCCTCACCTTCATCTGGATGCCCCAGCTCTTCGCGAAGATGGCCCTGGGCAAGCCTCTGTCGGTCCTCTTCTTCCTCGGGCTGACCTTTGCCGCACTGTCCTCGTTGCTCTCCATGGTCGAGCTCGCCGCGCGCACCCTGGTCGATCACGGGGTCGAGCGCGGACGAGCCGTCGTCATCACCGGACTGGTGGGCTTCGGTTTGGGCATTCCTTCCGCGATCAACCTCGACGTCTTGGGCAATCAGGACTTCGTATGGGGCGTGGCGCTGATGATCTCCGGACTGTTCGTGGCCATGTTGGCCCGAGATGCCGGCTTGGAGAAGATGCGCGAGGCCATGGCAGCTCAAGACCGGGAGTGGGACCCCAGCGCCGCCTGGGTTGCCATCCTGCGCTTCGTCGTTCCGACGCTCGCGGTTGTTCTGTTGCTCTGGTGGCTGTACCTCTCCGCGACAGCGTACGCGCCGGACACCTGGTGGAACCCCGCGGACACCTACTCGGTCGCGACATGCCTTCTGCAATGGGGTGTTGCGATCGCCGCCTTGGTGATGCTGGGACGTCGCCTCGCCGCGCCGTTCGACGTCGGCGGTGAGGACCCATGATCGCCGGAGCGGTGCTCGCCTCGATGCTCGTCGCGGAGCCGTTCACCTTAGAGTGGACTGCCCCGCAGGGCTGCCCTGCACAGGACGAAGCAAAGCAGCGTCTTGCCGCAGCACTGGGGGAAACAAGCGGATCCCCGCTCGATGCACGCGCCGTCATCACGGAGACCTCTGACGCTCGCTTCCAGCTCGCGTTGACGCTGAGCCGCGACGGGGAGGCTGCAGGGACCCGGACGCTCGAGGGCGAGACCTGTGCGGAGGTCAGTGACGCCGCACTCTTGATCGTCGCCATCGCGATCGACCCGAACGCCGCAGAGGCCCTGACCGCCACCGAGCCCGTACCCGAGCCCGAGCCCGAGCCCGAGCCCGAGCCCATACCGGAACCAGAGCCCGTAGCCGAACCAGAGCCCGAGCCCGTACCGGAACCAGAACCGGAGCCGGAACCGGAACCGGACCTAGAGCCCGTACCCACCCCCCCGGTTCCGGTCGGCGTCGACCTCGTACTCGGCGGTGGTTTCGGGCTCGGCGTGCTCCCGTCAGTGGGCGGCGTCGTCGACCTGCATGTGGCGGCCCGCATCCGTCGGTGGCGCATCGAACTCGGCGCAACCTATGAGACCCCACGCGAGCAGACCTCGAGCTCCGACCCCACCGTGGGCGGACGCTTCTTCGTGTGGTCCGTCGACGCGCGCGCCTGCCCAGTGTTCGGCCGGAATGCGCTCACCGTTCCATTGTGCGTCGGGGCCCGGGCCGGCTTGATGCACGGGACCGGGATCGG
Organism: Nannocystales bacterium; assembly: GCA_050633305.1. GTDB lineage: Bacteria > Myxococcota_A > Polyangia > Nannocystales > Nannocystaceae > CAJXVA01. Next base: position 35,201 of record JBOEGF010000044.1, on the reverse strand, counting down.
CGATCTGGAGTCGGACTCCGCCGCGTCCCCCTGGGTGGGAGCCTCCGTCGCACCAACCCTGTTGTGGCGCCCCCCGGCGGCGGCGGACGGGCGGCTGATCCTGGGTGCACGTGCGGAGGGTTCGGTCTCCCTCACGCGGCCCGGCTTCGAGACCACGGGGCAGACCCCCTTGTTTGAAGGCGGTCCCCTCGGCGGACAGTTCGGCGTCCTGCTCGGTTTCGCGCTCCGCTAACCATCAACGATTTCATACAGATCGAAGAAATCTGCTCCGCGGGGTAGGCTGGACACACGACGGTGTCCACCGACGGACAACAACCATCTGTGACAGCCCACGCGCCCGGCGCTTCTGGCGGCATCACGGAGAAGGGAAGCTCGAGTGCGCTTGATTTGGCGACGATCTACGACGACCACGCGAGCTTTGTCTGGCGGGTCGCCAAGCGTCTTGGCGTCCCCGATGGCGCGCTGGAGGACGTCATGCACGACGTGTTCGTCATCGTTCATCGGCGCATCGACGACTACGACGGTCGCGCCGCGATCACATCCTGGCTCTACGGCATCACCCGGGGGGTCGCCAGCAACCGACGCCGAGGCCGGGCCCGCGAGGCTCGCCGGATCGAGCACGCGCAACCCAAGCCACAGACGCTCCCCCCTACCGACGACGCTGCACAGCGTCGGGAAGCGGCGGCGTTCGTCCGTCGGTTCCTCGACAGGCTCGACGCGGACAAGCGAGAGGTTTTCACACTCGTGGACCTGGAGGGGAACAGCGTGAAGGCCGTCGCGAACATGACGGGCATCAACGTGAACACGGCCCACGCTCGGCTCCGTGCGGCTCGGCTGGCGTTCCGACAGGCCGCCGCAGCGTTCACCCGCGACCCCGCCGAAAGCGAGAGCGCATGACTCCGCACGACGAGCTTCCCGAGTTGGACGCGAACGAGCTCGCGCTCCTGGCTGCGTTCCACGAGGAAGAACAACTCGGAGCGAGCACCCACGAGCGCGTCAAGGCTCGTGTCCTCGAGACGACCACCCCCGTACCGCCCACCGGCACCGTCTTGCGCGGCCCTTGGGCACCTTGGGTCGCTGGCACTGTGCTCGCGGCCGCTGCTGCGGCACTGCTCGTGTTCACCGTCGGCGACACCAACGTCACGGCGGTGAACGACCGGGCGCTGCAACAGGCACCCGACACTCCGGAGTCGGCAGCGGGCGTACGGGCCCGGCAGGAGACCCCCACAACGCACAAGACCACGACCGGACCTCGTCGTGCGACCCCTGACCCAGCGAGACCTGAGCCGGTGCCGACGGAGGTCCTCTCCGCCCCTGTGCTGCAACCAGAGCCAGCGCCGAAGGCAAAGCAGGAGCCACCAGCTCCGTCCCGCCGCCCCGCCTCGGCCCCGCGCAATGTCCCCGTGGCCGAAGTTCCTGCGCTCCCGTCCTCGACATCCCTCGCCGACGAGACGAAGCAGCTCGACCGCGCTCGTCGAGCCGTCGTGCAAGGCCGCCCCAAAGACGCTCTATCCTTGCTGCGCGACGCCGAGGCTCGCTTCCCCGACGGAATCCTTCGTCAAGAACGGGCAGCCCTGCGTGTTGTTGCGCTGTGCGACTCCGGCGACCTGGCCAGTGGACGCAAGGCCGCAGCGGCGTTCCTCCGCGCGCATCCCCAATCGGCCCTCCGATCACGGGTTCACAGCGCGTGCCCCGAATCGACGCCGTAGACGTCCGAATCTTTTTTTTCGGTCCGTCATCACGACGCCAGACCCGGGCGGACCACTACGAGTTGCCAGCTTGATGGCCCCCCTGTGAACTAACGGTGAAACCAATGAAGATTCAATGGATGTTGATGGCCTGCCTTTCCCTCGTCGGCGCGACCGCGTGCGACCTCGACGACAAAGACATCGGCGACGAAACGATGGGCGGGAGCGGCGAGCCCGGCGACGACTGCGAGCCCGGAGACAGTGTCCCCGCGGCCGACGGCTGCAACACGTGCACCTGCCAAGACGACGGAACGCTGGCCTGTACGGAAATCGCCTGCGACCCCGACGAACCCCAGTGCGAACCCGGCGAGCCGGTTCCGGCAGAGGACGGCTGTAACACTTGCGAGTGCAATGACGACGGCACCATCGGCGCATGTACTGCGATCGGCTGCGAGCCCCAGTGTGAACCGGGCACCAGCGTCCCCGCGGGTGACGGCTGCAACACCTGCGAGTGCAACGACGACGGCACCATCGGCGGGTGTACCGAGATCGGCTGCGAACCGCCGAGCTGCGAGCCCGGCACCAGCGTCCCCGCCCCCGATGGCTGCAACACCTGCGAATGCAACGAAGACGGAACGCTCGGCGCCTGCACCGAGATCGCCTGCGAGCCCGCCGACACCGACCCATTCGATGGCCCAGAGTTGTCCTCGTGCGAGGAGACCACCCCCTTCGACAGTCTCGAGATCACCGAGGTGACGCTGGTTGGGGACACGCTCACCCTCGATGTGGCCTACAACGGCTGCGACGCCGGGCACCCACTTGGCGGATGCTGGAACGGCAACTTCGACGAGAGCCTCCCGGTCCAAACTGGCCTGAACATCGCCCACGACAACCTTGGCGAAGCTTGCGCCGGGTTCCCTTCCGACACGGTGGACATCGACCTCACCCCGATGCGTGACGCGTACCTGTCGAGCTACGGTGGCGACAGCGGTGAGATCGACATCTCGATCCCCGGTTGGGACACCTCGGTCCTGTACAGCTTCTGAGCTAACCTCTGGCCCATGACCATCGAGGAACCTCGGGTCGTGGGCCCCGGATGGCATGCCAAGGTCTTCGCCATGGTCCGCAGGGTTCCTGCGGGCCATGTGGCGACGTACGGGCAAATCGCAACCTTGCTGGGCTCGCCCCGGGTTGCACGCCACGTAGGCTTCGCGCTTGCAGGGGCATGGCGGGCCGAAGCGGAGGAGCCCGTTCCCTGGCACCGGATCGTCAACAGTCGCGGCGGTATCTCCACGCGAGACAAGTCCGGCCTCGGCCCCGACCAACGCAGCCTGCTCGAAGACGAAGGCGTGGAGTTCAAGGCGGCCGGCACCATCGATCTCAAACGGTACCGCTGGCAACCGCAGGACGAACCCGGCTGAGGCCCGTCACGTTCGTTCCGGACAGCTGACCTCGAGTCCGAGGGACGAGATGTCGACGTCCAGATCGAGCGCGGCGCCTTCCACCGTCGCCGTCAGCTGGACCGAATCGAGACGATGCTCGCTTCCCCGTGCCATCTCGCGCATCGAGATCTGCGGCACCGGAATGTCCTCCAATACGGCGCCGGTCGGAATCATGCCCAGCGGCCGACGCTGCACGGTGCTGCCGGGCTTCCCGTAGCAGCCCTCGTAGTGCGCCACCAGAGTCGCGTCCTGAAGGTCCCGCTCGAGCGGGTTGCTCACCTTGAACCAGACCTCGTCGTCATGAAGCGTGCCCGAGAGAGGCTTCACGACTTCGATGGACTCCATCCGGAGTCCGGTCAGGTCCGGTCCGTCACCCCGCCGCACGCGGATTCCTTTGGGCCATGGCTCCCAGTCGGAGCGCATCTGCATTTGGCCGCACATCACATTCTTCTCGGGTCGTGGGTCTCCTTCATGCACGGTCGAGGGTTCGTCGGTGACGACGCCGACAACCTTGACCACAGCGCCTTCGAGCTTCGCGATCGCCTCGAGTTCGTCCGCGCTATGAACAAGGGGCACGAACCCGACCGCCCACGTGCGCTCAACCCAGTGCACCTCGTATGGCTCCGTGCACACTCGGGTGCCGCCCTCGTGCAGGACGCCGATGAGCGTGGTCTTTTTGGAGGACCCAACCTCAACGTCGGACGACTGCGTGGGCTCTTCGGGTGTCTTCGGCGAAGGCTTCGGTTCGACGGGGCTACACCCCGCCAGACACACCGCCACCCACCCTGCCATCGAACGCCGCGTGCCCATCACGCCGGTACGCTATCAGGCCTCGACAGGCTCGTCCCACGCACGCATCAACCCGTGCCCTCTCATCAACATGCTGAGCGTCGCGAGCGGGACCGCGGTCTCTGAGGGAGCGAGAGGAACCTCCGCCATCGCCCGCCCGACCCAGATCTTCGCAGCGTGAGCCCGCATCACCCCCGCGAGCGGCATGTCGATGAAGTCGCGGTACGCCCACAGAGAGCTGCGAACGTACAGCCGCTCGGTGGGGTCCCCGACGGGGCTCGCCTCGAGAATCATCTCCTGCAGCGAGACTTCTTGCAGCAGATGCAGCGTGCCGACCAACCACCGCAGCGACCCGAGGACCCAGTCTGCGTCCCCCACGTAGGTGGAGCGTCGACGCAGCAGGTCCCGGGCGAGCGGCAGGAGCGAGTCGATGTACGGGGCAAGAACCGCCTCGGTTGGCGTCGTGTCGGACCACGTGTCCGCCCACGCCCAACATGCGCGGGCGGGGTCAGCCGCGGTGGGAAGCGCGGCGAGGACCTCTGCCACCTGGGTTCGGACCCAATCGCGGCTCTGCATTCGACCCTTCGACACGTCCAGCATCGCCGGGAGCACATCCACCACCGTGGTGGGCGGGAGGTCGGAGCCCGCCCGCCAGGACTCGGTCAGCGGCTCCCCCCGGCCCGGACCAGCGGAACGCAAGACGCATGCGCATTCGGGCGTCACGGAGACCCGCACCTCCTTGCCGTCCGAGCACGCGACCAACGGGAAGGCGGCGCAGGCCCTGGGCTTTCCCGCCAACCCCACGCGGCGATGGATCTCGCACAGCCCGTCCTCTCCCAAGAATCCACACCCCCCCTCGACATGAAGCGGAACGCTCAGAGGTGTCGGCGCGCTGCCGTGGTCCGGTGTGAACCACCGCGACATCGGCACGCCAGCTCGCGTCTCCCCCTCGAGCGCCGCCCGGGCGCGGTCTCGGTCCCCGGGTGTGAGCAGGATCGACCCGTAGGCGCTGCAGCATCCTCCCGAGCCATCGCAATCGAACCGGTACCCGGGCAGCGGGGCCACTGGCTGTTTGCTGACATCCTCGGGACGTTTCCGGATCGTCACGACGTCCGGCTCGTGGGGAGGCGCCCCGTCCTCGAGCGCGCCGCGAGCGTGCAGTGCTTCGAGAAGCTTTGCAACGGCAGCCTCCGTTGCGCCAGCACCGACACGTGCAGCCGCAGCCGCGATGCCTGCGACATCCCGCGTTCCGTCCGCACATGCGAGCACCGCCCACGTGGCCGGTGGAAGTGCGACCGCCTCGTGGCGCGCCTCGTCGTGCAGCACCACACTCTCCTGCCCATCGACGACGTGCCGACGCGCGAGCATGTGGTCCGCCAACCGCGGTCGGACGGGGAACTCAGCGCCCAAAGCGGGAAAGCACCCCCGCGCCAAAGGCCGTGCCGCGTCGCTTCTTGACCTCTTCCTCGGACACGTCGGGTTCGCCGTGCTTGGGCGGCACGCCGCGAGGTCGCTTCCGCTTGTTGACCTTGTTCGCACCCGTTGCGACCCGGCGACGGCGGCCGGTCTTGCTGGTCGCGCGCTTGATCTGCTCCTTGCGGGCTTCGAACAGCTCGTCCGACTCCCCCTCGAACGGTGCAGCGGGCTGCAGTGCGTCGACGGCGATGGTTCGGTTCGGGCGCTCTTCCGGATACGGCGCGGCCGGCTGCAGTGCATCCACCACCATGGTGCGCTGTGGCGCCGCAGCACCCTTGTTGGCCTCGGCGGGCTCCGGGACCGACGCTGCGGTGGAGGCTTCGGGTGGGGGCTCCGCTTCGGAGACAGCCTGCGCGCGAGGGATGGGCGTGGCGACGGGTGCGGGCGTTCGTTTCGGCGGCGGGTCGCCCTTGGGGAGCGAGCCCCGCTGTGGCGCGGCCTTCGGCAGCGGCGGCACGCTGGTATCGGGCTTGACCTCGAACGGCGGCAATGAGGGCGCATCTTCGGCGCGAACCGAAGGCATGTGCACCGTCGCGGGTCGACCTTTCTCCGCGTAGTTCGGCTCCGGCAGGGGAGGCAGTTGCTCGGCGACGGCCTTGACCTTCGCCGCAGCCGCTCTCACCTTGGCGGCGGTCTCCCGCGCCTTGGCGTTTTGGTCCCGGGCTGCGGCCTTGGGACCTCCCTCCCGCAGCAGCTTCGGGGTCGGCATCTCTCCCTTCGGAGTCCGCAGGCGTACTCGGGGCATCCGTTTGGGAGGGATGGCTTCGAATGCGTGCGTGCGGTCGACCTTGGGGACCGGCTTGCGGATCGGCCGTGGATTCTTGGCGTACTCGGCGACGACGACCTTCTCGACGGGACTGGGTGCGACGTCTTCGACGTCGACGTCCTCGATCAGCGCCGCACGAACCACTTCGTGCGCGGTGGTCAACTTGCGGCCGCGGCGTTCCGTAGGCTCAGACTCCGGCGCGTCCCAGGGGGTCGCGCGTCGGCGTGGGATCTTCCCACCCAACGTGGAGGAGTCGGCCATCACCGTGTCGACCAGCTTTTCAACGTCCGCGTCGGGACGCGGCGAACTCTCCGTACTCCGCGCAAAGTCAGCCAGCTCGGGGTGTCCCGGATATCGGCGCTGCAGGATCGAGAGCAGGTCGTAGGCCTCGTCGAGCTGGCCCTGCTTGAGGAAAAACTTCACCTCAGTGAGGTCGCCAGCGAGGTTCGGCCACCCGCCAGGAGGGGCCGCGACTTCGGCGACCCGAGCACGAATCTCGGTCCGCTCCATCGGCGCCGCACAATAGCCGCAGTACAGGAAGCCGGCCGGTACGCTGCGTCTGCACGCGTTGCAGCGGCGCAGCTCGACCCGGTTGAGCGCGCCAAGTTGGCTTCCGCAGGTTGGGCAGTTTTCATCGTGCTGCGTCATCAGGACCTCGCTGCGGTGTAAGACAATGGACGACCCCTCGGCCGATGACAAGGCCGTAAACGCCGCGGCGAGCTTGCGGTCGAAATTCGAGACCACGGTCCGCGTACGCTTGCCCGCGTGGCTGTTCCGTTCGTGCTCGACACCGCGCGCTTGCACCTTTGCCGAATCTGCGACGCCCATCTCGACGATCTCGTGGCGCTCGATAGTGACCCTGCCGTGATGCGCTTCATCAGCGGAGGGGAGCCCACACCACGCCCGGTCTACGTCGAGACCCTCCTGCCGCGCATGAAAGCGTATGCGGACCGGCCCTACGGATTCGCAGCGGCGTACGAGCGCGCGCGATTCGTCGGATGGTTTCACCTGCGACCCTCGGTGGCCGACGCCAATGTCCTCGAGCTGGGCTACCGACTCCGCCGGGACGCGTGGGGCCGTGGTTTGGCCACGGAAGGCTCGGTCGCCTTGGTGCGATACGCCTTCGAAGATCTGAACCAGAGGGCAGTCGACGCCTGTGCGGTGGAGGCCAACACCGCGAGCATCTCGGTGATGAAAAAGTGCGGCATGCGTTATGCCGGCCGCCTTGTTCACCCGCGTGGGGGCATGGAGGTCGTTCGATACTTGGTCGAGCGCCAGGCCATTTAAATACCCCCTTGCACAAAACCCATCCGCCGCTATTTTGTTCACAACCGAACAAAATATGGATTCCACGCGACCTCCTGACGACATCGTTCTCCCGGACAGCCCGCTATGCGTCGCGTCACGCGCCTACGCGGAGCGGGTCTCGCCTCCATTTCTCTTCAACCACGTGATGCGCACCTACGCCTTTGCCGCAACGGTGGGCGGGCGAGGGCCCACGTACGACGCCGAGGTTCTGTACATCGGTTGTATTTTGCACGACCTGGGGCTCTGCGAGACCGTCCCCACGAACGAGCGGTTCGAGGTCGATGGCGCCGACGCAGCCCAAGAGTTCCTGACCCGGCAGGGAATGCCCGAGCGACAGGTCGAACTGGTCTGGGACGCCATCGCGCTACACACCACGGCCGTCATCCCGCAACGAAAGCAGCCCGAGATCGCACTCGTGCAGCTGGGCGCGGCCCTCGACGTCGGCGTGGTACCGCTCGAGATGCTCTCACCTGGCGCACTCGAGCAGATCCTCGACCGCTGGCCTCGGCTCGGCTTCAAGCAAGCCCTCATGGAGCTCTTGAAACAGCGACTGCTCGACGACCCCCGCGCGGCGACCTCCCACGTGATCGCCGACGTGGGTTGTCGGCACGTCGCGGGATTTGAAACCCCGAACTTCTGCGACACCGTCGCCCACTCCAAGTTCGCGGAGTGAGCGTCAACGATGGCGGGCGACTCAGGCCGTCGACGCTCGAAGCACCTGTCGGACCGACGCCCGTGCAAAGGAGGACAGCTGCCGCTTGGAGGCTCCGGCTCGCGCACGAGTCGACAGGCTGTGCTGGACCGCCGCGGCCAGCCAGGCAAGCTCCCGTGGGTCGGCAGTCTGCGAAAGCTCTCCGCTCGCTTGGGCGTCCTTGAAGATCCGAAGCAGCACAGCGTGAACCTGATCGAGCAGCGCGGTGAGCTCGGTCGCGACATCTGGGTCGGTCGGGGCGAGGACCGTAGCCGCACCCAGCAGCATGCAACCACGGCCGAGGTGCCCCCCGTCCGGACCGTAGTGCCGAATCAACGACCCGTAGAACGACTCCAGCTTTCCCTCCAGCGAGGGCGCGGCCTCCAGGGCCGACGTCCCATCTGCGCATAGGCGGTCCCGGAACCGGGCCAGGGTGCGGAGGTAGATCGCGCGCTTGTCTCCAAACGCCGCGGCAAGACTCGGGCGGTTCATGCCGGTCGCCTCGCGAAGATCCTCGAGAGACGTCCCATCCAACCCGCGCGTCCAGAACACCTCCAGCGCGGCATCCAGAGCATGCTCCGGGTCGTACGCGCGAGGTCGGCCGCGTTTCTTCCTCGGGGTCGGGTCGGACATCATCCGTCGGGTCTCAGTGTACGCCACGTCGCGGTCAACCGGAGAGGAACGCACGTCGATGGGCCTGAGGACTGGTCCTCACCAGCCGCCGGAAACACGACCGCATCGCAGTCGCCGATCCGAAGCCAGATGCTTCAGCCACATGCTCAATCGGCATCGAGGTGGTCTCGAGCAATCGCTGGGCTCGGTGTACACGTGCGCGACTGATCCACTTCGCGGGTGGACACCCCATCTGCTGTCGAAACCTGCGACTGAGCGTGCGCTCGCTGAGGCACGCTCGCCGCGCAAGAGTGGGCAGCGAGAGATCCGCATCGAGATGGGTCTCGATCCACTCCAAGACCGGTGCCAAAGATGTGTCGTCAGCCACCGGACCCGGATGTTCGATGAACTGCGCCTGGCCCCCCGCCCTCTCCAGCGGCATGACGCATCCTCGGGCGACTCTGGCCGCATGCTCGGCCCCCAGATCGCTGCGGACCAAATGGAGGCAAAGGTCGAACGCCGCCGCACCACCCGCGGATGTGCAGACCCGGCCGTCCTCCACATACAGAACCGCCGGGTCGACCGCGGTCCTCGGGCAGCGTTGCGCAAGCGCATCGGCTGCGAGCCAATGCGTGGTCGCCCGGCGCCCGTCGAGAAGGCCGGCTGCCGCCAGCACAAACGCACCCGTGCAGATCGAGGCGATACGGGTCCCGCGAGCGGCCGCGCGCTCCACCGCGCGAAGAACCGCGGAGGACACCGGCGCGTCGATGTCCGCGACGCCGGGAACGATGAGCGTGTGGGCCCGCGCCACCGACGCGAGCCGGAATGGAGGGCTCAGCGACAGGTGCCGGCTCGTTGCTCGGGGTTGCGCTCCACAGACCCGGACCTCGTAGCCCGCCCGGGAGAACACCTCGCACGGCACCGCCAAGTCACCCAGCACGACACCATCGAACGCCAGAACAGCGACGACTGCACCTGGCAAAAATCGGTCGAACGTTGTCTTTCGTGCCACTGGAGAAGTGTGACGCAAAAGCGATGATTGCACGATGCACGTTCTCGAATACGTGGGACCTGTCCTCGCCGGACTCGTGTTCATCAGCATCATGTCGCTCGTCCAGGAACCCGCTCGACGGACCTTCAACGCCCTGTTCGTTGGCGGAGCCAGTGCGGCGTACCTCAGCGGAGGAGGATTCGGCATCTGGGAGCTCCCCTACGTTGCAATCGTCGGTTGCGCGGTGTGCTATGCGGGACTGCGCAGCTACCGGTGGATCGGGGTCGCCTGGATTCTGCACAGTGTCTGGGACCTCGCACACCACATGTACGGAAACCCGATCTGGCCGTTCTCCGCCCAGTCGTCGATGGGCTGCGCGATCATGGACCCCGTCCTGGGCATCTGGTTCTTGGCCGGAGCACCCTCGGTGTTCGGTCGCTTTCGGGGCGGCTCTGCCCGCAGAGCTGCCACGGGCACAGGCCGCTAATGCGGTCGGCGCTCTCGTTCCGGCGAGCGAGAAGCTACGGTCTCGGCGCGGGCTTGGGGGCGAGACGGCCCCGCGGGATGTCGTCCAACGTGATGGGGGGAGACGCGTACAGCGACGTCATTGGAACATCCGCGTCGTAGCTGTGGCACACCACGCAGTTGCCGACGTCGCTGGGCCACGGAGGCATGAGGTCCATCTCTCCGGCGTACTGCTCCAGGTTTCGCAAGCGCTCGGCGCTGACGTACGCCACCTGTTCTTTCGCCCGCGTTCGGGGCTCCCGGAGCTCCGAGAGTTCGCCGTAGACTTCCCGTGCCTCGTCGAGCCGCTCGAGGACCGTGTAGCCTTCGGCCAGCTCGAACATGAAGTTCTCGTAGGTGTTGGGGCATTCCCCAGGATGCCGCGCGCCGCGGCGCAGGTCGGTCCACCGGGCACGGAGCGGCTCGAAGTAGCCGACCGCATCCTCGACGCGGGCGCGCCGTCCGAAGGGGACGTTGCCTGCAAAGAAAAATGCGAAGTTCCCCGCCAGCGCCTTGAGCTCGAGGTCGTCGGGACTGCGCTCGGTTGCCTCTCTGAGTTCGGTCTCCAGAGCCTTGATCTTCGACAGTGCAGCGACGAGCTGCCCGCGATTGCGATCCGAGAGAATCGCCCCCAACCGCGAGAAACTGTACGCGACGAACTCTGAGGTCTGTAGCTGCTCCGGTGCGACCTCGCCCAAATGCGCGGCATAGACCCGCGCCTGCATCTGGGCCTTGGTGTCGTCTCCGCCGACGGCGCGGAGGTTGTAGAAGCGCCCCAACGTCCGGGTAAGCTGCTTGTCGGTCGGGTCGAGCTCGAACGCAGCCTCCAGGTCCTGCTCGGCCCGGTCGCGCAGCGGAAGAACTCCGCTCAGCGCAAAACGCATATGCGCCATGCCCGAACGCTTGAGGGCCGAGACGTCGGTGGGATGCTCATCGGCCTCCGCCGCCAGCGCTCCCAGGGACCGGGCTTGGGCCTCGGTGAGTTGCAGGTCGCGGCGGTACGGCGTGGGTGGGGCGTCGATGGGGACCGGCTCGGGGCGACACGCAAGCAGAGCAAGGCCAAGCCCAAGAACCCGCCTCATGAACCGTACGCGTCCACTTCCGCCAGCCACGTGCTTGCACGCGCATCGGAGGGCATCCGCCAGTCTCCGCGGGGAGACAGCGCGACCTGTCCGACCTTCGGCCCATCAGGCGTGCACGAACGTTTGAACTGGAATCGGAAGAACCGTGAGATGAAGGTGCGCAGCCACTTCTTGTGGGTGGCGAGGTCGTAGTCGTCACCGAACGCGACCTGGGCGAGGTCCAGGATCCTGGCCGGCCGCGCGCCCTTGCGGACCAAGGCGTAGAGATAGAAGTCGTGCAGCTCGTAGGGGCCGATGCTGGACTCGGTGAGCTGTGCGATCTGTCCGTCAGCGTCGGCGGGCAACAACTCCGGAGAGATCGGCGTATCCAGGATGTCGAACAGTGTCCGGCGTAGGGCCTCTGCGTCGCCAGACCATGTGGAGACCTTTTCGTTGGCCACCCAACGAATGACCGACTGGATCAGGGTCTTGGGGATTCCGGCGTTGACGTCGTACATGGCGATCTGATCCCCCGCGTAGGTCGACCAGCCCAGCGCTTTCTCGGAGAGGTCGCCGGTCCCGACAACGATTCCGCCTTGGCGATTGGCCTCGGTCATCAGCACCAGAGTGCGCATCCGGGCCTGCACGTTTTCCAACGCGACATCGCCAAGCTCGGGATGGGCACGCAACCGAGCCAGCATCGTGCCGACGTTGGGCGCGTCATCTGTGGCGGCGTGACCAACGAGGTTCAACACCGCATGGCTGACCTCGGAGACCGACAACGTTCGTAGCTGAGCGCCAAGCAGGTCTGCGAGAGCTTCCGCGTTTCCTCGCGTACCGTCCGTGGTTCCGAAGCCCGGCATCGTCACGCAACGGAGCGCATCGCGAGGGCGTCCAAGGAGGTCGAGCGCGCCGGCACAGACCAGCGCGGCCTGGGTCGAGTCGAGTCCGCCCGACAGCCCCAAGATGAGGTTGGGCTCGCCGATCGCTTCCATCCGAGTCGCGAGCGCGTGGGTCTGGATCTCGAAGATCTCCCAGCAGCGGTCACCCAGCGTCGCGGGATCGTGCGGAACGAAGGGATGACGCGACTCGCTCCGGCGCAAGGGCTTCTCGAACTCGGGCGGGTCCGAGAACGTCAGGGTGCGGATAGGCGTGTTGTTGTGCGCAGCGCAATCGCCAAACGTGCCGGTCACACGCCGGTCGTGGGCCAAGAACTCCACATCGATGTCGGCCGTGACCAGCTGCGGTGCGCGATCGAAGCGCTTGGACTCCGCCAGCACCCGTCCGTTCTCGCAAACAAACGCGTCCGCATCGAACGCGAGGTCGGTCGAGGATTCCCCAGGCCCTGCCGCGACGTAGATGTACGCACATTTCCCGCGGTCGCTCGCCGAGGCCGCCAACGTGCGACGCAGCCGGGCCTTGCCGACGGTGAAGTTGGACGCCGAGAGGTTGCAGATCACGTTGGCCCCGGCCCCGACAAGCTTGCTGTGCGGTGGAACCTGCACCCAGAGGTCCTCGCAGATCTCAACGCCGACCATGAGTTCGCCAGCGCGGAAGAGGAGGTCCGTGCCAAACGGGACAACTTGGCCGAGCACCTGTGCGACGGAGCCCGGCGCGACCTCGGTACCGGGACGAAACCAGCGTGCCTCCTCGAACTCGCGGTACGTGGGTAGGTAGGACTTGGGGACCACGCCCAGGACCTTTCCGCCGTGGACGGCGGCCGCAACGTTGTACACACCCACGCCGTGTCGCAGCGGCAGCCCCACCAACGTGAGCCCGCGAAGTTCGGCGCTCGCCTGAGCGATGCTCCCGAGCGCCGCCTCGGCCTGGCCCAGCATGTGAGTGTCGGCGAACAGATCGCGCGCCGTGTACCCGGTGAGTCCCAACTCGGGGAAGACCACGACGGCATCCCCCTGCGCATCGCTTCGCTGCATCAGCGCGATCGTGTTGGCCGCGTTGGCCTGCGCGTCCGCGACGACACAGGTGGGAACCGCAGCGGAAACCCGAGAGAAGCCCTTCACACGTGCGAGGGTGCCGCGCTGAGAGCCACTGTCAAGGGGCCGCAACCCGTACCCGGTCGCGGTCAGGGGGCACCCGCAGGAGCCGGAGACGTCCACGCGTCGGCCCGCCCATCACAGCCGGTGTCGACGGCGGGAGCGCGTCACGAGGGTCGAACACCCCGCAACGACGACGTTCAGTCAACGACGTGGGAATGGACTGGCTCCAGCGAAGGTATTGTGCCCGAGCGACGCCATGAGCGACCCCGATACCCGAATGGCGCGGATCCTCGCTCGCGCCGCGCAGATGCAGCAGTCCTCGGAGGACGAGGACCGACTCGCCCAACTCGAGGACGCCGCCGCCGAGGTGGGGATCGACCGGGCGTTGATGCGACGTGCGGCGTGGGAGCAGTCGCTCGAAGCGGTTCAACCTCCGCGAACGCTTGGCGTCCCGACCCGGGTCGTGCGTCGGCGTTGGCTCGATACCGACTTGAGCGACCCAAAGGTTCGAGCGCACTTGCTTGCACGACTCGACTCGATCTTCGGCGCCAAGGGAGAACGGTCCGAGGATGAAGCGCACGCAACGTGGACCGCTCGGCATGTCGTGGTCACCTTTGAAAGCCAAGGGGACGGGACGCTCGTGCAGATCAGCGAGCGCTTCGTCAACACGGCGACAGCGTCGGTCAGTGCGGGCGCCTCACTAGGCCTCGGCGCCGGGATGATGCTCGGCATGAGCCTCTTTGCTGCACTCGGCAAGGGGTTGCTCGGAGGCTCCGTCGCGGTCTTCACGATTCTCCTGAGTATCTTCCTCGGCGCAATGCTCGGCCGCAGCCGCACCCTCTCCGCGATCGCAAACGCAGAAGACAGCTTCGAACGGGCGCTCGCCTCGCTCGAACTCCCACGACAAAGCCCCGAACGTGCAGGCACGAACGGGGCTGAGATCGCCAGAAGCGTCGACTAGTAGCGGTCGCGACCGCCGCCGCCGCCGCCGCCATAACCACCGCCGCCTCCGCCTCGGCCACCACGTCCGCCGCCACCACCACCGCCGCCTCGACGATCGGTTGCTTCATTGACGCGGATGGCGCGGCCGTCGAGTGAGCTGCCGTCGAGCTCCTGCATGGCAGTCTGGGCTGCCTCGGGCTCCGACATGGTCACGAATCCAAAGCCACGCGACCGTCCGGTCTCGCGGTCGAGGATCACTTTTGCTTCCTTCACTGCTCCGAACTGACCGAAAGCGTTCGAAAGGCTTTCGTCGTTGGTATCCCAGCTCAGGCCGCCCACAAAAAGTTTGTCTGTCATCGATCGTCTTCTTCGTTGCGCAGCATCAGCCACGCGTCTGAGGACCCGGACACCGACCGCCACGCACGTCGTGGAAGCCGGTCCGGAGCGATGGGCTTACCCTGATTCGCGACTCGGCGCCCGCGCCGGTGACGTGGGCCAAGTCACGGGCTTCGCGCACCCTGCTTGAGGGCGGACCCAGAGCCGCGAATCACGGACGATTCTTCACCTCAGAGCCGCCCACGGCGCGTTTGCGCTTCGAGGGAGGAGCTCGTTGGTCCGCAAGCGACTCCCCTATAGGCCAGGCCACCGGGCCGTAACGCCGTTCAAAGGTGACTGGCCCCCGGGGACACCGCCCCGACCTACGAACTCTTCTTGTCGTCCAGAGGCGCGAACAAGTTGTCGACATCACCAGCCGTGAGTTCGATTTGCACGTCGTCCTTGGCCAGCAGCCCGTCGGCCAGCGCCTGCTTGTGCTGCTGAAGCGCAACCATGCGCTCCTCGACGCTACCGCTGACGATCATGTTGTAGACAAACACGGGCCGCTTCTGGCCGATGCGATAGGCCCGGTCCGTGGCTTGTGCTTGAGCCGCCGGATTCCACCACGGATCGAAGTGGATGACCGTGTCTGCCGCGACAAGGTTGAGCCCAGTCCCAGCCGCCTTGAGGCTGAGCAAAAACACCTTGGCCTGCCCCGACTGAAACTGGTCGACCGCCGCCTGCCGATCGGTCGTGCTTCCCGTGATCACAACGAATGGGATGCCTCGTTCGCGAAGCTCGTCGCCGATCAACGACAACATCCGAGTGAACTGCGAGAAGATAAGGACCTGTCGCCCCTGCTCGAGCATGCCCGGCAGCGTCTCGAACAGCGCGTCGAACTTGGAAGACTGCTCGATCTCATGGGCCGACCGAAGACGCACCAACCGAGGGTCGCAGCATACCTGGCGCAACTTCATGAGCGCCCCCAGGATGTCGATCGTGGAAGCGGCGATGCCCTTCTTCTTGACCACCTTCCGAACCAACGCGTGCCCGGCGATGCGGATCGACTCGTAGAGGTCCCGCTGCGGCCCCTTGAGGTCGACCGGCCAGGCCATAATGGTCTTGGGCGGAAGATCGGTCGCGACCTCGGTCTTGAGCCGTCGGAGAATGAACGGTGCGACGCGACGCCGAAGCGTGTCCATCCGGTCGGTGTTGCCCTGTTTCTCGATCGGCACGCGGAAGGCCGACCGAAACTGAGCAGCTGCCCCGAGCAACCCCGGCATGGCGAAGTCGAACAGCGCCCACAACTCGTCGAGGTTGTTCTCGACCGGCGTGCCCGAGAGCGCGATGCGGTACTGAGCATCGACTGCCTTGACCGCAGCGTGGGCCTGAGAGCGTGCGTTCTTGATGGTCTGCGCCTCGTCGAGGATGACCATGTAGAAGGACTGCGACCCAAACACGTCGCTGTCGCGCATCAGCAGGCCATACGTGGTGATGACCACGTCGCTGAACTTCACGTTGCGCACAACGTGGCGGCGTTGGCTGCCGTAGTGGACGTGAACCTCGAGCGCGGGAGCGAACTTCGCGATCTCCCGGGCCCAGTTCCCCACCAAGGATGTCGGAGCGACCACGAGCACAGGCTCGTGCATGCGACCGGATTCCTTCTCGGTGAGGATGTGCGTGATGGTCTGGAGCGTCTTGCCCAGGCCCATGTCGTCCGCGAGAATTGCCCCGGAGCCATGCTCGCGCAGGTTCTGAAGGAACGCCAACCCCTCCATCTGGTACGGACGCAACGTGGCCTGAAGGCCGCGGGGCGGATCGACCATCGGGGGGTCGTTGCGCGGCACCTTCATGCGGACGCGCTCGGTGTCACCCGACCAGTTCAGGCTGTCGTCTTCGAACGCGCTTTGCAGCTCGTCGAGTACATCGGGAGCCAGCTCCGGGACACGGAGGCCGCCTCCAGGCCCAGTGCCCTCGATCTCATAGAGTTCCGAAAGTACGCGCACCACGGCCTGGATTCGGCCGGGAGGCACGGCAAGGTACCGCTTGCCGCCCAGTGGCAACGCCATCTGGCGTTGGCGAGGCGTTTGAAGAAGCGCCTGCATACCGCGGGTTTCGATGAGATCGAGGAGCACGGGCAAGAGATCAACTTGCTCGCCGTCGACTTCGACGCCGAGCTCGAGTTCGAACCACCCACGCTCCTCATCCGGTTCGACACCGGGGTCGGTGCTCTCGCCCGATCCGGCATCGGCCGTGACGGAGGCGTACCAACGAGCCTCATTCACGACATGACATGGGTAGTCCTTGTCGATGTCCACTTCCCAGCCCAAAGCCCTCAGCTTCGGGACCACGGTCGTGGAAAATGCGGTGAGCACATCGGCATCACCATCCAAGCTGACGGCGTAGTCCGCCGACTCGCCGGGAAGCAAGGCGATGTCCTCGAGGTTGGCCAGCTCGACCGCGCCAAGGCTCTCGAGCACGCGGCGACACTCGGATTCGCCCCGCCCGTCGCGAAAGCACTGCTCGAGCGACAACGGACTGCCGGCCTCGATGATGAGACCGGAGTAGTTGAAGCGAAGATCGATCACCGCACTCTCCACCTCCCGGAAGTCGTCGCCGAAGCCTTCCGATTGGTCGATGAGCAGGGTCTCGCTTCGCAGCCTCAAGCATGGAACGAAGGCCCGTGCCGAGGCAGCAGCCGAAGCAAACTGCATGGGCCGCCATTATGGTCAAAGCGAGATCCCTGTCTAGCCTTTCGCGCTGATTCGTTCGCTTTTTCTCAGCGCAACCCGATCAATCTGATCAGGTGGTTGTCTGTGCGATCGGGATGATCGATGGCCGCCCGGTCCAACATCCCGTTTGACGATCCCCCGTCCCCGATTCGCGCGTTTTTCGATCGGTCCCCTCGATGCGGCCCGGTCTGGTCCTGCCTGCTACCCTACGGCTGTGGCGGACCCCAACGAAGGACCCGACGAGTCGGAACTCCGGGAGGCCTGGGATGCCAAGGCTTTCGACCGAGCCGCAACGATGGCCCTGGACCGTTATGGGTCGGAACTCCTGGGCTACCTCCACGCGATGGCCCGACCACCCCTGGAGCCGGACGACCTGTTCTCCGAGCTCTGTGAGCGGCTCTGGAAGAACCTGCCCGACTTCCAGTGGAAGAGCAGCCTGCGGACGTGGAGCTACGTCATCGCGCGCAACCTGCTGCGATCCGGAATTCGAGCAGCACGGGGGCCCCGCGGGCGGGTCGATGCGTTCTCCAGCTCGGAGGTCAGCAAGCTCGCCGACCGAGTTCGCTCGACGACGCCGCGACATGTTCGGACGCAGGCCAAGGACCGCTTGCAGCAGATTCGAGAGGCTCTCGACCCGGACGAGCAGTCGCTTCTCATCCTGAGAGTCGACCGCAACATGTCGTGGGGCAGCATCGCAGAGGTTCTCGCCGACCCCGACGATGGTCGGTCGGCTGCGCAACGCTCCGCGGCACTACGCAAGCGGTTCGAACGACTCAAGGAGCGCTTGCGCCAAGAAATGCAGACGTACGCCTCCGGCTCGTCGGGCTAGAAACCAAGGGGGGTTGCGACGACGAGTCGACGCGCGAGGTCACTCGCACGCACAACCCATCGCCACCTCGCCGGCGACGATGGCCTCCCCGAACAACACTTCACCGCCCCGGCCCTCGACCCACTCGGAGCTTTCGACGCCGAGTTCGGCGCTCGCCGTCACCTCGCCACTCCACTCCAGGTCCTCTTCGGCGCATGCGTCCGGGCAGAAGCTCTCCGACTCGATGGAACCCTGATAGGCCGCGGCCAGGATCGCAGGCGCGTTTCGCAGGACGTTCTCAAAGTCCGGCCCGCCGCCACCATCGGGGCCATCGTTCCCTGGCGCGTCGTCGGGGGGCAGGATGTCGAGCTTGAACACCGTGGGTGTGGCCGTCTGGTAGACGGTCTTGACGTGCACCGAACGCAGTTCGAGGTCGGACGGAGACGCCTCGTCGCATCCGGGAAGTGCGAGCAGAGACAAGGCGATGGGGGCGAGAACGGGACGAAGCGACTTGAACATGTTCGAGTTCCTTTCTCAGTCAGATGCGCCCGAGGGTGGATGTGACCGCGTCGGCGGAGAAAAACTGGCCCAAAAAAGAAACCTTCGACGTTGTCACAACGGGCGCGTGAGACACCTATCCATCATGGAGACGGACACCCGCAGCGCGAGCGCGGAGGAGACGCCCCGATCTGACGGGCAGTTCGAGTCGTTCCTCGCGGCACTTGCGGCATCTCCCCCACCCTACCGGCCACCGAGTCTATGCTCTGGGGACGTCTTCGCGGACCGCTATCGGGTCGAGCGCGAACTGGGGCGCGGCGGCATGGGGGCCGTGTACCTCGCGACCGACATGGAGTTGGGCCGAAAGGTCGCCCTCAAGCTCGCAGCAGGCCGTCGCGCCGAGACGGAGCTGGTCCGGCTGCAGCAAGAAGCCAAGGTCATGGCCCAGCTTTCCCACCCGGGCATTGTGACCGTGTTCGAGGCCGCGGCCTCTGGAGACGACATCTACATCTCGCTGGAGTTCGTCCCCGGCGGAACGCTGCGGGACTGGATGGACCTGGGACGACGTCCATGGCGGGAGGTCGCCGCGATGTTTCTCCCGCTGGCCGAGACGCTTGCCGCGGCGCACACGGCCGGGGTCGTTCACCGCGACTTCAAGCCGCAGAACGTGCTGCTTGGAATGCACGGGGATCCGCGAATCGCTGACTTCGGATTGGCCCGAAGCGTGGCCGCCCGGGAGACACTGCGCGCTCCCATCCTCGCGGACGCAACGACGACCCGCACCGGCTCGGTCCTGGGTACGCCGGCATACATGGCCCCGGAGCAGGCGCTCGGACTCACCGCGACCGCCGCCGCCGACCAGTTTGCGTTCTTCGTCACGTTGTACGAGGCGATCTGCGGTGAGCGGCCCTTCCCTGGAAAGACCATGCCCGCCGTCCTCGAGTCGATCGAGTCCGGGCCTCCGCGCAAAACCCCAGGCATGCCGCGGGCCCTCGCAGAACTCGTCCGGCAAGGGTTGCGCAACGATCCGAACGCGCGTCACACCGACATGGGAGTCGTCGCGGCGGGGCTGAAAGATGTGCTCCATGCACGGCGCCGCAGAGTGCGAAACATCGCCCTACTCGCCGGTGGTGTGATCGCCAGTGGCGTGGGGTTCTGGTTCGCACCCAGCGTCGTCGACCCCTGCCAACCCGACGTTCTCGCCGCGTCGATGCTCGGCCCTTGGGACGACACAACCCGCCAACAAGTCTCGCGGCGCTCGGGAGACTCCGCCGCCCAGAAGCTGGAGGCCTACCGCGAAGGCATCGCCAGCGCTCGGCTCGGGACCTGCCGCGCCCACGCGATCGAGCAATCACTCTCGGACACCGACTTCGCCCTGCGCAGCGCGTGCTTGGATCGAGCCGAAGCCCGGTTGTCCGCCGTCGTCGAGGACATCGCCGCACACGGTTCGCCGGGGGTGGACCCGACCCCACGACTGCAGGACGTCGACCGCTGCGAAGACACGCTCGCCTTGCGACGGTACGAAGGAAGCCTCGCGTCCAAGTCGAAGTTCGACACCACCACGCAGGACGCCGCGAACCGCGACGGCCTTCGCCTGCTGACCCTCGCCCAAGCCCAGGCCCGTCGCGGCGAGGACCCCACCGAGCACGCGATGCAAGCCCAGAACCTGGGCCACCAACACGGACTGCACGCCGTCGAGGCCGAAGCGTTCCTGCTCCTTGCAGGGCAGGCCGACGACCCCACGCAAACATCCGAGCGACTCGACCAAGCGGAGGCGGTCACCGACGATGCCCTGCCCGTCTCGATATCGGTGGGCATCGCGATGGAACGGGCGAACGTTGCGCTCCGCTTTGGCAAGCTCGACCTCGCTGCGGCCCACCTCTCGCACGCAAAGTCCCTGACTCGACTCGACGTGGGCGGCATGACCGGGCGTGCTCGTCTGGAACTCGAACTCGTCCAGGAGCAACTCAACCTCGCCACGGGCAACACGGGGACGAGTATCGAGTCCTTGCTTCGAATCACGCATGCGTTGCCCGCTGACAGCAGCCACGGATTGTTTGCGCTCAGCCTGCTCGCCGACGCGTACGCCGACCAGATAAGACTCGACGAAGCGGACAATGCGTACGGGGATGCACTCGCACACCCGCTGGCGAGCGACCCTCGCGTGCGCGCACCGCTGCAGCTCAATCGCGCCTCGTTGCTCGTCTACGCTGGCCGTCCGCAGTCCGCACTCGCTTCTCTGCGCACGTTCGAAGCGATGCACGCTGGCGGCACCCCTTCCCACCTGCGCGGCCACGTCCTGTCCATTCGAGCTGGCGTCAGCCGACTCGAGGGTCGGCACGACGAGGCTCGCCAACACGCCGAGGCGGCCCTGCTCGAGTTCACCTCGCAGAGCGCTACGCATCCCTCCATCCCGAACGTGCTTGACGAGTTGACCCGGATCGATCTCGCGCAGGAGCGGTGGCGTCCAGCTTTCGACCGATCCCAAGCCGCGATGGCAGCATGGGAAGCGCTCGGCATGCCGAACGGCCCCGACGCAGCGCGCACCCTCGTATTGATGTCCGAGGCGGTCCGAGGGCTCGGACATCCCGGCAAGGCTGCTGAAGCTGCGCAGGCTTCGTTGGATATTTTCCGGGCCCACGACCGGCCGGCCGCCGAGATCGCCCTGGCGCAGCTCGCCCTGGCCGCGGCACAGGGAAAGACGAACCCAACAGCACTGGCCTCGTGCAGGTCCTCGGCGCTCGCGCAGTGTCGGGAGGCGGTGAAGTGAGCTGGCGCGTATCGCGACACAACCCACGAACCGCACAGAACTGCTGGGACTCGGTATTCTGGCGGCGTCGTGGTTGGATCGAAGCTTCGGGACACCTCTCCCCTGTTGGCCCTCATGGCACTTGCCTTGCCTGCAACGGTCAGCGCGCGACCCACGGTCGTGCAAAACCCGAACGTCAACCCCTCGCCTGACGCGGTGGTGATCGATTTAGGCGCGCCGAAAGCAGCGCCCGCGCAGCCCACCCCTTCATTCTCGGCGCTCGACGACTACGCCACAGAGACCCAAAAGGAAGCGCCTCTCCAGCTCGAAGCCCCCCACGATCTGGGCAATGGCTTGGTGCAGATCGGCTCCATGGTCGTGCCCCACGAGATGCTCGACGGGGCCGACATGGTCGGCAATGCGGCCGACAGCTTGGTCGCCGAGACGGGCCCAGTTGCCGGCGGCGGTGCCCCCGACCTCAATGAGATCTGCGCGTTCCCAGACGAGGTTCCGGCCGGCATCTACGACTACGACGCTCGCCCAGGTGGAGAAACGCCACGCCACGCCACCGTCTACCTGAACTACCTGGGCGCGACGATGTCCAGCAGCGGCGAGAACTCGGCAGAAGACCTCTCTCGCATCGCCCGAACCGGGCACCCCTACCCCGTCTACTCCGGGGGCGAGACTCGAGCCATCGCCGCGGCCCAAGCAGTGGCCGCCGACTTCGAAGACCTTGCGGTTCGCATCGTCTACGAGCAACGACCGCCGAAGGTCCTGCCATACACGATGGTGATGATGGGCGGGCACTACTCGGACACGACCGCCGGTCCCAGTGGTGGCGTCGCACCGCTGGACTGTGAGGACTTTGGGCAGCGAAACGTCTGCTACATGTTCCTCCCGGGCTCGCCCGCCGTCCAGCAAGCCAACGTCGCGAGCCAAGAGATCGGGCATACACTCGGGTTGGGGCACACCAACGCTTCCGACTCCGTCATGGCATCGGGCTACGCTCCGACCCAAGGCGGAGACCTCGGCTTCAACGAGACCTGCGCGTCCACCATCAACGTTTCAGGCCAGGGCGCAGCCTGTACCGGGGTGAACCGTTGCCACTGCGGGGTGCCCGACGCCCAGCACGACAAGAACACCCTCTTCGCCAC
Organism: Nannocystales bacterium; assembly: GCA_050633305.1. GTDB lineage: Bacteria > Myxococcota_A > Polyangia > Nannocystales > Nannocystaceae > CAJXVA01. The sequence continues at coordinate 12,678 of JBOEGF010000044.1, read as the reverse complement.
CTTCGCGCCCGCCGGCATCGACATGGTCGAACCGACGATCGCGATCACCAGCCCCGACGACGGCAACGAGTACGAGAGCGGCGAGGACGTCGTCATTCAGGTCGACCCGTGGGACGACTTTGGCGGCTACGGCTGGCAGCTGACGCTCGAGGACGCCGAGACCGGCGAAGAACTCGCGCAGGCCGTCGACTATGACCGGGCGCTGGAGTTCAAGCTGACCGGAGTCCCCGATGGATCCTACCGAGCCATCGCCATGGTTCAGGACCACGCGGACCACACCACGACCGATGAGATCTTCTTCACCGTCGGCATCGCGGCAGGCGACACCGAAGGCGGCGACAGCAGTGGAGGCGGCAGCGGAAGCTCGGGTGCGACGGACGGCGGAACTGGGGATAACCCCGACACGTCCGACGGGATGACGGGCGGCGCGGACACGGATGGGGACAGCGCGGGGCAAGGCGACGACGGGTCCGACGACGGGTGTGGGTGCAACGAGAGCGGGCCCCAGGGCGGAACGGCACTCTTGCTCCTCCCCTTGGCACTGCTTGGTCTTCGGCGGCGCCGCGTTGAACCCGCTCTCGGTTAACGGCACGGAAGTGGTGTCTAACCGGGCATGAGGTTGACCTCCCGGTTTCGGGTTCCCCGCGGCATCACGCTCGTTGCACTCCAGCCAGCGCGCACAGCTCGGCTGGCAGCGGGGCTGGCGGTCAGCTTTGTGCTCGTGCCCGGCTGTGGTGGAGAGTCCAGTGGTGGAGGGGACACGGATTCGTCTGGGCCCAGCACGCTCACGCTGACAACTCAGGGCACCGAGACGGCGACCGAATCATCGACAAGCGACACGAGCACCTCCGGTGTCGGCACGGGAAGCTCGACCGCCGGGGTCTGCCCCCAAGATCAGGTGTGCGGTGAGACCTGTTGTGACGCGGGCGAGCGATGCGACGAGAGCGAAGCCTGCGTGCTCGACTGCGGGACCAACGACCCCTGCGGCGACGTCTGCTGCGACGTCGCCGGTGGAGAGCTCTGCTACGTCGGCCAGTGCATCGTCCCGGGCGACGTTTGCTCTGCGGCCGCATGCGCGACTCAGGTGGGCTCCGACTGCGGCGACGGCGAAGTCTGCGATCCTCAGCTGGGACAGTGCGTCCCCGACTTCTCCGACCCCAGCTGCGCCTTCGAGCCCGAGGTGGGGGTGTTCGACCCCGTCCCCCGCTTCAGCTGGGGCGTCCGGCAGGAGCGTGCTTGCGACCTCGGATGCCAGACCGAGGAGGTGTGCAACATGGGCACTGGGCTGTGTGAGCCGACCTGGCCACACATCGAAGTCGCCGAGGACGACTACCCCGCGTTTCATCAGTGCGTGATGACGCCGCAGGTCGCCGACCTCGACGGCGATTGCGTCCCCGAGATCATCTTCAACACCTATCAGAACTCCGCGTACACGGCCAACGGCATCCTTCGCGCGATTCATGGCGACACGGGTCAGCCGCTGTGGACCGTCGGCGACGAAGCCTACCGGACCGATCCTGGCTCTCATCCCGCCATCGGCGACATCAACGGCGATGGCATCCCCGAGGTTATCACCGAAGCCACCTCCAACGCCCTCATCGCGGTTCAGGGGAACGACGGCACGGTCTTGTGGGTCTCGGAGAACCACAACAACGGCGGCGTCTCAGGAGCCCCCTCGATCGCCAACTTCGACAACACCGGCAACCCGGAGATCGCGTTCGGGCACACCATCTATGACGCCAACGGGATGATCCTGTTCGAAGCCGCGGGTGGTGCGACCGGAAACAACGGCGTCGGACCCATCTCGTGCGTCGCAGACCTCACCGGCGACGGCCGCCCCGAGCTCATCGCCGGCGCCACGGTCTACACGTTCACCGGGACCGTCGGAGTCGACTTTGCGGGCACCCTGCTCTGGGAAGGTTCCCCCAACGAAGGGTACTGCGGCGTGGCCGACTTCAACGGCGACGCTCTACCCGAGGTCGTCACGGTGCGCAGCAACGCCATCACGATCTTCAACGGCCAAACGGGTGAGACCATGGCCTCGGCAGCGATCACCGGAGGGGGCGCAGGTGGACCGCCCAACATTGCCGACTTCGATGGGGACAACATCCCGGACATCGGAACCGCCGGTGGCAACAACTACGTGGTCGTGCAGTGGAACGGGACCGAAGCCCTCGAAGAGCTGTGGAACGCCGAGACCCGCGACGGCAGCTCCCAGCGCACGGGGTCATCTGTGTTTGACTTCGACGGCGACGGCCGGTCCGAGGTCATCTACGGCGACGAGTGGTACCTCCGCATCTATCCAGGGACCGAGCCCGACTGCCCTGGAGGGCCCAATTGTGATGGCGTCATGACCGACGAGGAGGTGCTCTTCATCGACATCAACTCCTCGCGAACGCGCTCCGAGAACCCCATCGTCGCGGACGTGGATGGAGACTTCAAAGCCGAGATCATCGTCAGCACCAACAACGAGTCCGGCCAGGGTGCGATCGGGGACGCGGGCATCGAGGTGTTCGAAGACCGCCTCGACAACTGGGTCGGCACGCTCCCGATCTGGAACCAGCACAGCTATCACGTGACCAACGTCCGGGTGGACGCAAGCATCCCCGACGTCGAGGACCCCAACTGGACCACGCCCGCGGGCAACCCCTACAACAGCTACCGCCGCAACGGTCAGGGCTCGCTGGAGGCCCTGTGCGCGCCCGACCTGACCGCCGCCGACCTGACCCTCGATCAGTTCAGCTGCACCGAGGCGGAACTCGGCCTTTCGGTCAAGGTCATCAACGAGGGCTGTCTGGGCGTGGGCCCGGGCGTGAATGTTTCCTTGTATGAAGATGGTGCGCTGCTGCAGACCTTTGTCACCGATACCGCGATCCCGGCCGGGGGCACGCTCACGCTCGAGCTTCCCATCGCCCCCCCCGCGGACCCACCCTACGCCTTCACCGTCGTCGTGGATGACGACGGCATGAGCATGGGCGCGTTCAACGAATGCATCGAAGACAACAACAGCACCGACCCGGTCGAGGGCTGCGAGCCGATCGGCTGACGCGACCGGGGCCTACTTCGGCATTGCGGCGGCCGCCGCCTCGCTCACGATTTTCGTCGTGCACTCGGCGAGCTTCGTTCCGGCCGCCGTCACCGCCTCGGCGTCGTCGCTGCTGAGTTTCGAGGCCTTCTCTGCGTTGGCGGCGAGCCAGTCCGCCTGCTCCGTGGCGACTTTCGTCGTGCAGTCGGTGTCTTTGCAGGCGCAGGCCTGGTCCGCGAACTCTCCCACTTTCTTCGCGTACTCGGCACCACCCGAGTCACAGGCGGACAGCGTGAACGTGGCGAAAAGGGCTCCCAGGGTCAACTTGGCGAATGTCATCGTGGCGTCTCTCCCAGGTAGATGCGCCCGCGCCCAACTGTGACAGGTCCGGGTCCGTAAACCGGCGATGACAGCTCGTCGCCGCCTGAGCACCACGGCCGACGGAGCACGCTTCACCATGCTGTACGAACCCTAGCCGGCCCGTCCCGATGCGATACCGCGGCGCACATGAGCGAGCGCAGCCGTGTCATCGAACTCCACGGTGTCATCGCCAGCGCGGATGACCCCAAGGTCCGCCCAGAATCGGTCGAGGTCGATGTCGCCTGGAGCCTTCGCCATGCGTTCGTACAGCTGTGACACCGTCTGTGTACCGGTGCCTTCGTCGGCGGCCTTGCACACGCGCTGCGGCTCCCACATCTGCCGCGCGTTGCCGCCGATCGAGGCGACATGCCGCAAGACATCGTCGAGGGACTTGCGGTTGTCGGTCCCCCTCCGCAGCTCCACGTCGGCCACCATCCAAAACAGCGCGCCGCCCCAATAGGTGCGCCCCCAAGTGTGGGTCTTGTCCAGACCGCGGTCCCCCGCCCGGGGCCGGCCGTGGTGCATCGATCCACTAAGCCGAGACCACATGTTCTCCTCGGTGATGTTGCCCGCCCGAATGCGAACGATCTTCTCGGCGTAGGTCGACAGCCCCTCCTGCATCCAACGGTGTTCGTCGGTCAGGTCGGGGAACGTCGCGTGCAACATCTCGTGCACCATCACCCAGTCGTTCTCGAGCGACCGTTGTCCGGTCGCCCGACCGCAGTACACTCGAACCCATCGTCCTTGGCGATGACTGCCGAAGCCGACGCCACCACGACCACGCGGAACGATGGTGACCTCGAGACTGGGCACCGGGAACGAGCCCTCGTAGTAGTCGGTGATCATCTGCGCTGAGCGACGAACCCAGGCTTCGTACGATGCACGAGGCAAGCCGTACGGCTCGCCGTCAAAGACAACCGAGATCTGGCTTCCGCCGACGACCATGTCACCAGGGTTCAGCGCAGGCGTCAGGAGCTGGGGCTTTGGGGCGTCGGCCTCAGGCGCCGGGGCCGGAGTGGTGGTACAGCCAGCGAGCACGCTTGCGACCGACCCCAGTACAAAGCCGCGACGCTCCATCCTAGGGAGTATCGCCCGCCACGATCCCCGCGTTACGCCCCCAACCGAGGATTGGGGTCATCACGTGGGGGTCAGCAGCCCCCCGAAAACGAACGCGACGGGGGACACCATGCGTGACACTTCGTGCCAAATTTAAGCTAGCGTGACGTCATGCGGTGGACAGGCAGTGGTCTTCTTGTCGTGTGCATGGCCTGCGGGTCGCCGGGGGACGGCGAGTCGTCGGGCAACACCGACGGACCTGCGTCCGGCACGACGACCCCGATCTCGACAGGTAACGCGTCGAGCTCTGGGGGTACGGCGAGTACCGGTCTCGACACGTCGGGCGGCGCGACGGAGACCTCGGGCAGCTCAACCGGAGGCGACTCAGGGCCTCTGGACACCGAGCTGTGCAGCTTCGATCCACCCGCACCGATGCCCGAGATCGAGCCTCCAGCCACAGCCGGCGAGACGTATACCCTCGTAGCCGGCGACTGGGACGTCGCGACCGACGGCAGCGACGCCCTCGGGACCACCCAGGGTCTACAGGATGCGATCGACTGGGCCCACGCGGAGGGGTTCGGGCACTTCATCGTGCCCGCCGGCGATTACCTCGTGGGGCGCGAGGGCAACGACATCTACTGGGCCGGGATCACCGTGCCCTCGAACATGGTCTTCGAGCTGCAGGACGGCGCGACCCTGAGGATGGACACCAACGATCGGTGGAACTACTGCGTCATCGCCGTACGAGGTGAGGAGGATGTGGTCATCCGCGGCGGCACGATCGCAGGCGACCGGTCGACACACATCTACGAGGGCGGCGGCGCCCACGACGAAGGCCATGCCATCTGCATCGAAGGCAACTCCGAACGCGTCCTCGTCGAGGACATGGAGCTCCGTGACGTGACTGGAGATGGCGTGCTGATCGTTGGGTCCGGGGACGCCGGAAACTCTTGCTTCGACATCACGATTCGCAACAACGAGATCCACAACAACCGCCGTCAGGGCGTGTCGATCGTCGGCGGTGTTCGGGTCCTGATCGAGGGCAACGAGATCCACCATATCAACGGCACCAGCCCGCAGTTCGGCGTGGATGTGGAGAGTCTGGACTTTCGCAGCGCAGACATTCTGATCCGCGACAACAACTTCCACGAGAACGCGGGCGGCGACCTCGTGAACACCGACGGCACCAACCTATGGTTCCTCGACAACATCTGCGACCAGACCGGCCTGACCGAGCCCCAGACCGATGGGCCAATCGTGCATTGGGGGAGGTCCGACAACGTCATTCGGCGCAATACCATCACCGTCACCGTGGGAAGCTCCAACGGACGCTGGGGCTTGATCGGGTATTCCCGAGACGACCCCGACCGCCCCGGCCGCGGCACACGCAGTGGCAACACCGCGCCGAACTACTTCGAAGACAACGTCTTCATCGACGCCGGACTGCACCTGGCCAGGACCGAGTCATTCGTGGTCCGGGGCAACACGCTGACGAACTTCGGTGTGTTGGGCTCGCGCATCGACTGCTTGAGGCTCGAAGCGAACGAAGTCGGCGGCGAGGTCGGAGAGCCTTACAAGTTCCGCGAAGTCTCGGGCGAAGAGACGCACGACAACCTGTTCAACGGGGAAGTTGCGCGTTTCTTGATGGGCGACGACGCCCCCTACACCAACTCTCCTCCGCACCTGTGGTGAGCCATGAACCTGCTCAAGACACAATCACTGTTGCTCGCTTCTCTGGCTTGGTTTGGCTGCGATGCCGGTGCGAGCAAACCTGACCCGAGCCTCACGCAACGCTCGCTAGGTTCCGCAGCCAACCCGGTTCCCGGAGGAGACCCATGCCCCTCCTCCGGTGGGGCCATGAAACGCCTGCCTGAGGGGTTCTGCATCGACGTCAACGAAGTGACTCGGGGCGAGTACTTCGCGTGGCTTGCCGAGGCGCCCAAGGCTCACCCCACGTCTTGCGAGGACAACCTGTACGAACCCGCATGCCAGACGACGGGCGCCTGGGGCCTCGACCGATTCCTGGAACGCCCGGTCGGCTGTGTCGACTGGTGTGACGCACGAGGCTTCTGTGAAGCGCACGACAAGCGCTTGTGCGGTGCCATCGGCGGAGGCCCGACAGACGTCGAGGACTACGACGACCCAGCTGTCGACCAGTGGTTTGCCGCATGCTCCGCTGGCGGCCAGTTCCAGTATCCCTACGGCGCCGAAGAGTCCACGCACGTCTGCTGGGACTCGCCGGAGGAAGGATGGGCACAGACCGAGGTCGCGACGCACCCCGGGTGCCAATCCCCGGACGAGGCCTACGCAGGCGTGTTCGATCTCGGGGGCAACGCTTTGGAGTGGGTCGACTCGTGTGACGAGGAAGGCTGCCGAGTGCGGGGCGGCAGCTACAATCACTCCGGCATCGGGATGAAGTGCTCGATGGGTGAGCGGCTTCGCATCCGGCCCGACGAGGACCGCTACTCGGCGGTCGGGTTCCGCTGCTGCGCCGGTTGAGGAACCCCGTTTCGACGGCCAGGGCGTTTCGGGTCCCGCCGGCTGCTCCCCTTGAAGCTGATGGAGCGGCTGAGACCATGGATGGTGCTGCTTGTCGCGGCCGACGTCGCCATCATCGACGTGCTCGAGCACTCGCAACCGCGTGTTGAGGTTACAGACCAACGACGCTCGGACCTCCGCACATGTCTCCTGTCGTTGTGACAAGCGATCGGCGGTGAGGGGTCGGCGGGCCGGCGTCGGAGCTTGGCACATCTGTGCAACGGCGGAGTCACGGCTCGGATTGGGTTAGCCTGCGTCCGACGATGCGTGCCACTGCCCGAGTTCGTTCCATCCGCTCCCACCGTGGGGCTCTTCTTGTCGGCGCAGCCCTGTGCTTCGGCCCCGGTTGCGGCGACGACGGCACCGCGGGGTCGGGCAGCGCCGACGCAAGTACGAGCGGCTCCCCCGACGACACGTCGAGTACCGGTGGTCCCACCAGCGGGACGGGAACGACGTCGACCGAGAGCAGCAGCACCGGAACCAGTGCGCCGACGAGCTCCTCGAGCACGACGGGAGACACCACGGGCGACACCACGGGCAGCGGGACATCGGACACCGATGGAGACCCCACTTCGAGCACGGGCGACACCACGGGCTCCAGTGCCGTGGATGTTCCGTTCACCGTGTTGGACCCGAGCATCCTCGAGTTGACCGCTCGTGTGCCTCCGGGTTGGGTCGTGATCACCAGCGCTGCGCAGTGGGCATCGTTCACCGACGCGCCGGTCCCCGCCGGCGTCACGTTTCCGACGCAGTGGGTGATGTTCGGCTCTCGTGGCCCACAGCCCTACCCCGGCCACGCACTCACGGTGGATGCCCTCTCCTGGCAAGGCGACACGCTCAGTGTTTCCGGCGATCAAGTCGACCCCGCAGACGACTGCGAGACCTACGAGTTCATTTGGCCCGCCGATACCCTCGTGTTCTTCGACGCTTTGGACAGCGAGGTCGCGGATGTCGACGACCAGACCGCGGTGCTCGAGTCCTCGTGCGCTGCCGGGGCCACGGCCTCGATGGACTGCGACCTCGACTCCCCTTGCGCGACCGGACTCCTCTGCGCTGGCATCATTCGCAGCACGGTCTTGCTGGACGACCCTGGAGGACTGTGTTTGGACAGCTCGAACAGCGGCGTGTTCACCGGAGGGTCCGTCGCGATTCCTGCAGCCGGTGCGACCGCGGAGCTCTCCATGCAGGTCAGCGGCCTGACCACGGTCGACATGGATGTGACCATCCTGCTCGACCTCGACCACCCCGCCCCCCAAGAGTTGGTCATCGAGCTGCGAAACCCCGACGGAAATCAGGTCTCGGTCGCCGACCTTCAGAGCACCGAACTGCACCCTGGCGGGGTCCCGATCGTCCCCACCGGATTCTCCAGCGACGAGTCCGTCAACGGCACCTGGACGTTGGTCGTCCGCGACACCATCGACAACGACAACAGCGGGTCGGTGCAGTCGTGGGACCTCGAGATCATGAGCCGATTCGACTGACGCGTGTCGCCGGGAGCTTGCGCTCGAGATCCGCTCGGCACCGAGGTCCCAGATGCCCGGTGCTGGCGTCGGTGTTGGCGATGCTGCCTTCGGCGTCTTGCATCGGACAGCGCGCCTCGTGCTCGGTGCAGTGCGGCAGCCCGAGCATGTGCCCGACCTCGTGAATCGCGGTGTTTACGATGCGTCGTCGCAGATGCCTGGATCCCTTTGCCTTGCGCTTGAGCCGGTAGTTGGACACCACCGCAGCCTGGCCCGGCATGTTGCCCAGCCCAAACACGCCCCAGTCCTTGAACTTTCCCTTCGTCGTCGAGATGTCTTTTTGGGTCAGTGCCAGGATGCGGGTCGACTCTGGCTCGCCGGGGATCAGCGTTGGCAGGTGGTCGAGGATGATGTCGGCCCGAAAGCGTTTGCGCGGCGCATACCAAGCAGACTTCGGCAAGGGTTTGCGGCCAAGTCGCTTGACCTCGACCTGAAGCTCGTCCTCGAGATTGCGCGCGATGGCATCCAAAGTGGCGGCATCAAACGGACCCAGCGAGACAAGATAGACGGTCGCGCGCGTCCCAACCTCGCGGACCGACTGCGTCGGCGGAACCGGAGGCGTTGAAGGTTCGGTCTCAGGGCCCGGTTGTGCTTCCGCGGCCTGTGCCGCCCCATCACACCCGGCGAGACAACACGCACTCAGCGCGCAAAGGAGAGTCCGGCGAGAGAGGCCCACATCGGTTAGACGCACGAGCGCCTCCTCTGGTTCCCACGGCCGCAGCCAGGCCCAGTTTCGGTCTCTGTCAGTCTTCGCGAACGAAGTAGAACAGGCAGTCCGAGGCCGCGATATCCGCACGCGTCGTCGCCATGAACAGGCGAAGGACCCCGCGCGTATAGATGCGACCGTCTTCCACGCGGAAGAACTCCCGCGCATCCCGGGTGTCTCGACCGGTACTCGCACGCAGGCAACTCAGGCCCTCGGCCCACCCCAGAGGCTCGCTCGGGGGAACGGGGGCAAAGTTGAAGCGCTCGATGTCGGAGCGCATGGTCAAATCGCGACCCGGAAGCGCATGCTCGGCGAAGTCGATGCGTGCATGTGGCTGCAGTTCGAGGCGATATGGGTGCTCGAGCAGGGTGACCTCGCCCGGGTCCGCGAACACGTCGGCTCGATGAAAGAAGCGTTCGAATCCCGCGTCGCAGACCCCCGCAGCCGCGTCGTCCTGGCTCCCGCCCGCCTCGATCGTGACGATGGGACAGCCGAAGTCTTGCTCCATGAGCGAGCCGAGGCGTAGGTCGGTGACGATCATCTGTGCAGCGAACAGCGAGGACAGGGCTCGCAGCTGGGGCGAGTCGCCAATGGTCACCGAGAACGCCGGGTTGCTGCCCGAGGTGTTGTGCAGGTCGATCACCGCCTCCGGCTTCGCCGCGTGGATCCGCTCCAGCATGGCTGCGGCAAGCTCCCCTGACGGGCCCACATAGGGCGGGTTGAAACACCGGTTGAGGTCGCGCTGCCCCGGCAACATGCGGAAGTAGAACATTGGCTCCGCCCGTGCGGCTTCGACCGAACCGAGCACAAAGAGCAGGTCCACGGCGGGCACGCGGCCGGAGCGAAGCCAGCGGTGCAGGGCCTCGAGTCCCGAGGGCTCGTTGCCGTGCGACAGCGTCACCAACACCCGGCATCGTGAGCGGTCCTCGCCAGGGATCTCAATCGCCGTGGGCCCGGGCAACGATCGGAGCAGGTCACCGACCCGCGGAGGCACAACGCCAGGGTCGGGTTGGGTCCACGTCGTCAGCTCCACGTGGCCACCGGGTCTCCGAGCGTCATCCGGTCCATATAGCCCGCCAGCATCTGTCGGCACGCCTCCCGAACACTCCCCTTCTCACGATACCGCTCGTAGTGATCGAGCTGCCATTGGGCGCCGTTCTGGCGAGATGCGAGGCGCTTTGCGGCAACGTCGAGCAACGGGTCCGCGTCGCTCGAATCGACCCCCAGCGCGGCCAGCCCGTCCGCCGCGCACGGGAGGAACGAAGCGATCAGTTCCGTCACCGGACGTTCCTCGAGGCCTCCCCCGTGTGCACAGGGCCACAACAGGATCGCGTCGAGCCCGTGCTGGGCCGCACGGTAGAAGTTGTACTCAGCGATGCGAAACGGAAGCCGTGCGACGAGACCATCGATGCGGTCTTGCAACGCGACGCTCCACCCGATCGCGAGCGCAGCGTTGGCCATCATGTCGAGCACCGTCGGTCCGGCGGGCAGCGCTCGGAACTCGATGCGCAGGTGCCCATCGTCGGCGGTGTCGTACACGGCTCGGTTCCAAGGCCAGATCGTGCCGTGATGAAGGCGAAGCTCCCTCAGTGACGGCGGCACGGTGCTGTCATCGCGGTCGTAGAGCACGGGGACCAGCGGGGCATGCAGCGCGACGTTCTCCGCGAACAACTCCCACGCCCCCTCGCGCACCCACCCGTGACCGAAACTGACTCGGGCCGGCTGACGCCAGTCCGGATGCGCCTTGAGCCGGATGTCTGTGCTCTGCTTGAACAGCGCGATCCGTGATTCCTGCCAGAGCCGGTGACCCGCAACCATGGGCGAGTTCGCCGACAAGGCAAGCACCAGCGGGGTCGTGAGCTGCGCGGCGTTGAACGAACGCGCAAAGTCATCCGCGGCCAGTCGGAGGTGAAGCTGAAACGAGGTGTTGGCCCCCTCCACCGTGACCCCCTCCCCACGCATCGAGAGCGGATCCTTGCCGTTGATCCGGATCGGAACCCCCTCCCCGCGCTCTCGTACAATCGCTCGATTGAGCACGTGATAGCGAGGGCGGTCCGTCATGTACGCCAGCGACAAGTGCTCCTCACGCAGCGTAGGGAGGATGCCCACAGGAACCACGCGGATATCGAGACCTCTCGCCTGGGCCGCAAGCTCGTCGAGAAAGCCCCGGAGTTCCGCGTCCATCTTCCCGAACGGAGTGCCCTTGGCATCCACCGGGGAGAGGTTGAACTCGAGGTTGTAGCGGTTGAGTTCGGGGGTCAGCTGCGGGTGTCCCGACAGCTCGAGCAGCGCTTCGTTGACCGGAGCCGGATCGCCCGCACCATCGACCAAGTACACCTCGAGCTCTGCGCCAATGCTTGGCTTGTCTCGGTTGAATGCCGGCGTACGCAGGGTGTCGCGCAACACCTCGAGCTGCTCCTCCAACCGTGCTCCGAACGCCTCATAGTCCGAGTCCGTAAACTCTGACTTGTAGATTTCCTCCCCCACCGAGTGACCAGAAGTCTACCGCCCGAGCGCAGGCGGTAGAACCCCGACCCCCCGTGAGCCCGAGCGGTGCATAACCGCCTCTCAAGGCTCGTGATGGACCGCAGGAACGCGTTCGGAGTTCCCAGAACGCGACGGCTCCTTCCAGCAAACCTTGCGACGTGGTTCCACATCGATCACCCGGTTCCGCGCGGGGAAAGCTGAGAACCGCAGAATCAAGCGCCGCACTTGAAATATGGCACGGGATGCCGGACGTTATCTCTCGCATGAACCGCCTCATCCTCGTGCTCCCCCTTGTTGGGCTCTCCGCATGCGACCCGAGCGGCAAGACATCCGCGTCGGCCCAGGCGGCAGCAAAGACAGCAGAGCCGAACTCGACCGACCGACGGGAAGCACCGACGGCCCCCTCGGAGACCACGCGTGTCACCCCACCGACCCCGGCCGCAAAGAACGTCCCGCCCGCATCCGCCGAGGCCTCGGGAGCGGGCTGCGGAGACTTCGTTTTCGAACTCGACAACCCGACGGACGCATCCGCCGATGCGCCGAACGACGACAACCCTGTGGCTCGGACCGGGCACAAACAGAACCTCACACTGAGGTTCAGCTGCGGGGATGAGGAGCGGATCGAGGACATCGATAGCCTCGGCTTTGACTGCCATGGGGCATCGTGCGGTTGCACCTTCAAGATCGACCAGGCAGGCGCCTTCAAAGCCGCCGACCCCGACGAATGTGACACCTCCTCCGATGCGGAGGTCTCCGACTTCTTGAAAGGTAAGGACATGCCGAACGTCTTGGCGTCCTGGGCCGTCATCACCGCCGTCGAACGAGCCCATATTGCGCAGGTGCAGCGCTACAGCGTGACCTCGGTGGAGGGTGGATTCGATGTCGTGCGGCTGAGCTCGGGGAGCGAAGAGACCAAAGTCGTCTTCAAGCACCGGTGATCGTGCTGAAGCCGATCCGGGTCGTCACTGGAGTTGCCCCCGAAAAAC
>JBOEGF010000043.1:0-319122 GCA_050633305.1 Nannocystales bacterium | reverse complement strand
ACTACGCCGACTTCGAAGCCTATGGTTCCCCAGGCGAGCGCTACTGGCGTGTGTTCCTCAATGAGGGCGACAGCTTCGGTCCCGAGCAACGATGGCCGGTCCCAGACGGCGAGCGGTTCGAGCAGATCGCAAGCAACCTGCACGCCACCTTCGACCTCGACGGGGACGGCTTACCCGACCTCGTCAACGCTGGCGACTACGCCGACTTCGAAGCCTACGGCTCGCCAGGCGAACACTACTGGCGTGTGTTCCTCAGTGAGGGCGACGGCTTCGGTCCCGAGTTGCAATGGCCGGTCCCCGACGGCGAGCGGTTCGAGCAGATCGCGAGCAACCTGCACGCCACGTTCGACCTCGACGGTGACGGCTTGCCCGATCTCGTCAACGCCGGCAACTACGNNACGCCGACTTCGAAGCCTATGGCTCGCCGGGCGAACGCTACTGGCGCGTGTTCCTCAGCGTTCGTTGAGGGCCCGCGGGCGACGCTGGTGTCGGGCGCCAGGCTCACTCACGGGGGCCACGGGCAGAGTGCGCCGGGAAGACCGTAGGACCGCCTGCCGAAGGACGACGGATGCAGTCCTCCTACTCACCCAGAACTCCCACCGAGCCCACCACCGCGTTCACACCCGGCGCCTCGGCAGGCCAAACATCGAGCGACACAAACGTCGGTCCCACCAGCTCCGACCGAGTGTACGACATTCGTGCGTTCTTCCGCCCTCGGACCTCAAGCCCGACGACGCCCCCCTGGCCCACAAGAAACCGGGCCGCGCTAGGTTCGTAGCTCATCAGGACGTTGAACATCATGTTGATCGGCTTGAGCTTGGCCCGGACCTCGGCCGGGAACTCCCCGACGGTGAACTCACCGTGCAGTCCGTCGGCCTCGAACACCAACGTCGTCAGGCCCCCAGCCTGTGACGCCTTGACCGTTGCGCCCTCAGGAACCCGAATTCCCCATTCGCCGACCCGCTTGAGCTCTAGCTTGGGGGCGGACGCTGGCGACTCCAGCTCCCCAAACGGCCCCCCGCCCCAGCCCACCGTTCCCTCGAACAGGTCCATCTCCGGGTCGCGCCCCGCCGCGTCGAGCGTCTCCGCACTGCGCGGCCGCGCCGGAGATGGCCTGCCCTCCGCCGGCTCGAAGAACGCAGCACAGGCAGGCGCCAGGCTGCCAAAGTGGTCTCCCGGCACGTCGTACACACGCAACGGATGCTCGGCATCCCCCTTGGACTGCAGCCATCCCAGCATTCCGCCGAGCGCTACGGCATCGTCCTCCCTCCCCACAAACGCGTGATGGCGTAGCCGCATAGAGTCCACGACAAGGCTGGGCGTCCGAAGGATGAGTTCGTTCCCAACCGGCGCCGCCACGTCGAACTCGAGCATGAGGCTCTCGACCGACACAGGGTCGTAGAACCCCCCTGCCCCGCCGGTCATGCGCGACGGCACATCGTCCATGCCCGCAAGCAAGGCCGAAACTGCCGCACCCGCGGAGTGGCCGAATACCACGACCCGGTCGGAGTCAACGCCCTCGATGGTTTGCACATGCCGAACTGCCGCCGCAGCGTCACGAACTTCGCCAAACAGCAACTCGAACGAACCGGGGTTGCCGTTCTCCCCCCGATACGTCGGTACCAACACCGAGTAGCCTGCCTCGGCGAACTGCGGACACGCATAGGCTTCACTCGCATCCCCCGCAAACCCACCGTGCAGGTAGACCAGCACCGGGGCGCCCGGTTCCCCGCGGAGGAACCACGCCTTGAGGTTCTGTCCTTCCGATTCATACGTGATCGAAACCATGCCCCCGGGCGTCGGAGAGTCACCCGAGGGCTGCGGACTCGGGCCTGGATTGCGCAGCTGGGTGGGATGTCCCTGTTGTCGTAGCGCCAGGGTGGGCTCCGGTGCTTCCCGAATCTGCTCCGGCGCAAGGACCCTCCGGCCCGAATTCGTCTCCGCGACGGGTTCGGTCGGTGCTGCAGGTGTTGGTTCTTTCGGCGCGCACGCCAACACCGCCGCGAACGAGGCTACGAGGAACGGGTCGAAGGGCGGCCGTCGTCCGGACAACACGAGCGGTAACCTACACCTCGACGAGTCGAGGCGAGACAGGCGACGAAATCCGCAGGCTGGAGACCATTGCTTCCACCGAGACACTCGGGGAACCTCCTGAAAACAACCGCCGGGAAAGAGCTGTGCTCGAGGCCCTGACCACCACGCGTCCTTCGAGCCGCGGCGTTCGGCATCGGCGTGCTCCTCCTCTCGGACCTCTCCGCGTCAAACGGGGCCACAACATCGACCCGCCGCTGCCGCGTATGGCGAAACGCAATGACACCGTCCCGCAGAGCCCCTCCCGACCTCAGCGCAACGCGCCGGGGGGGACAGCGAGCCCGCCGAGGCCGCTGCCGACGATGACAAACCACCGTATGTACCCGAGCCCACCGCGCGAGCCTCAACGCGGCGTGTTGACCGGGTCTTCGGGACGCTCTTCGCCAACGTCCATCGCGAGGCTCGAACCGCCGAGTCCGGCTGTTGATTCCCCAACGCGTCGCCCTCCGCCCATCCAGCACCCCAACCTCCGTCCGCCCGATCTCGATCGGGCGGCTCTGGCCCTCCATCGGGCTCAACGCGTTCGTCCCCGGACTCCACGAAACGGCAGGGGTTCAAGCCTGCGACTGCGTTGCCCGGGTTCGCGGTAGGATGAGCGCGTGCTGACTCCCCTCAAGGGTCATCGTCCCCTGCTCGCCCTGTTGCTGACGGGGCTGCTCGTCTCGAATGGATGCACCACCCAGCCCGCCGGAGGGGGCGAGGCGAGCACCAGTGCGTCGTCGGACTCAGCCCCCCGCGGTTCGAGCGACACTGGCCCAGCCACGAGCGCGGCGGCTTCCACCAGCACCACGGCCAGCCCTGGCACCACCACCGCCAACACGGGCACGACCAGCACGACCGCAGCGACCGCGCCTGGGACCGACTCCAGCGCGGGGAGCAGCACAGGCGAACCTGCAGAGCCTCCGATGCTCCCCCTGTGCGGCACGACGCCTCCGCCCGGCGCGACCCTGGCCCCCGAACTCCCATCGTTCGGCGGCGGCGGGATGTGCCCGGTGATCGAGACCGACGGATCGCTCAACGTGATGAGCACGGGCGGCGGCGACCGGGAGTTCATCGCGGTCGTCCCCAGCGATTGGGAGGACGGCGAGCAGCTCCCGGTCATCGTGCTCTATCACTGGCTAGGCGCGTCCGCGCAGGGCTTCTACGACCGAGCCGAGGCCCAAGCCGCGGCCGACCACTATCGGTTCATCGCACTGATTCCCGAGGGTCGCCAGATCGAGGATCTGGTGCCCTTCCGCTGGCCCTTCGCCGTCTCGGACCTCGATCTCCTGATGGACCAGGACTTTCAATTCCTCGATGACATGCTCGCGTGTGCCCACGAGCAGTTCGGAATCGACAAGGAATGCGTCTCGGTGATGGGTGTGAGTGCGGGCGCGATGTTCTCGAGCATGATCGCGTCTCGCCACGGCGCACGCATTGCCAGCTTGATCTCGCTGTCAGGCGGCGTGGGTGGACTCATCAAGCCCTGGCAAGCTGCGGAGCACATCATGCCAGCGATGGTGCTGTGGGGCGGTCGGCAGGACTTCTGCATCGCGATCGACTTCGAGGTGGCCTCGGAGCAGCTCGAACAGGATCTCGAGGCCGGGGGCCACTTCGTGATGGAGTGCATTCACAACTGCTCTCACGCGACCCCTCCCTTCGAGCCCAACGACCCGGGCGTACCGACGTTCGCCCCGGCGTGGGAGTTCTTCCTCGACCACCCCTATTGGCTCGAGGACGGTGAATCGCCGTACCAGTCCCTCCCGGACGGCCTGCCCGACTCGTGGCCACAGTGGTGCTCAATCGGAGCGGGCAATGCCGACATTCGAGTGGGCGAGTGCGGCGGCTCGGAATGCCAGTGAGGTCCTGCTCCCCGCCCCGGGCGATTGGGGCAGATGAAGTCCGCGACGAAGCGTGACGAGTTCCGCCGCTTCAGCGTGCGCCGCCTTCAGGTGACGGAGCCGGATCGCAAGGCGCGGAGGGGTACGCCTCGGAGCTGCACGACCCCCAGTCACGAGGGATACCGCCACTGAGGAACCGTACGCGGCGCCTCCGGTGCGCTCACGCGCGTCGGCGATCACCAGATGAGAACGCGTCACCCACTTGGGGCGAACACATTGGCCATACGACAAAACCGTCCTTCGAAGACTTCACATTCTTGTGTGAGGGGATTTCCTTTCGGCAGCCGTACAAGCCGGTGATGAACACAGGTAACAAATCGCTCAGAACCGGACACTCGGCCGCTCTCGGAGAGGATCGTGAGCGTCGACGGTTTTCGTTTCGAGGCATCCTGTTTGCTGCAACCACATGCGCTCTTGCAACGGCCTGCGATTTCGACCAGATCTACGGCGTTGGCCAGCTCGATTCGGAGGTGGTGTCCGGCTTGATGGAAGTCCACCGAGAGGGAGACCGTGTCTATGTCGGAACAGTCTCGAGTGGAGGGCACAGAGACGCCGTCGCACGTGTTCGTGCGGTCGACCCGGCGACGGGCGCGGTGGTTGCCAGCACGCCCGCCTACTCTGGCGCGTACAAGTATCGAGCGGTCACGCAGGACCGCACCACCAGCACAACCCACGGCGTTTGGCTGTTGCACGACAACGGCGCCCTCGAGCAGCGGAGCAAGAACCTCACCTATTGGAGCCGACGGCTGAACACGTTCTCGCCCCCGAGCGGAGCCACGCTGGAGCGGTTCTGCGACCTGGAACAGCTACCGAACCGGGAGTTCATCGCGACCGGAGTATACTCGGTCGGAGGCGACCTCTTCGGCTTCTGGCAAGGTGTTCGCGAACACTCCGGGATTGCGAACTACTGGTACGAAACCTGGGCCCACAGCTACCCGATCGACTCGCTCGCGGTCGTGGATGAAGCCTGCCCTCGGGTCAGCTTCGAGACGAACACGGATGAGACCGTGTTTCTGCAGCCGTACCTCAATGACAACGGCACCACCGAGCACCGCGTCACGCGATACGACGACCATCTCGAGGTTGGCCAATGGACGATCCCCGTATCTTGGAAGTGGCTCGTCACCGACGTCTCGGCGGAGTTTGGCGGGATCGTCATCTCGCGCCAGAAGGACACCTACCCGCAGTCGGCGTATCTCGAGCTGTTCGAGCAGGACACCGGGGCGTCACTCAGTATCCGCACCCTCGACCATGCACGTGCCATCGACTTTGCGCTGTCCCCGTTCACCCAACTCGACGGGACGTCGTTGCTGTGGTGGGGAGGCCGCGAACACGAAACGGGGTCCGACTACGAGCTTGGGGTCCTCGGCTTCGCGAACAACCCGTAGACGACCGAAGAGCGGGAAGCGTGCTCCCGTCCGAGGCCAGGCGGTCGCTCCCCGCCCTGCGGTTCCCCCCCACCGATAGGCCGAATCGCAGGGCAGCGAGTCTGATGTGACGGGGCTGAATCGGCACCCCTACGTACCTCGGGTCTCCGTACGACTGAGATAGTGGCCAGCAATCCCAAAAAAGACCATGTAGAACAAGTTCCAGCCTCCTGCGACGACAACCCCGCCCAATGGCGCCGGCAGGTGTGCCCCGACCTCGGTCGCCGCGAGAGCGGACACAGGGTTGATGAGTAGAAACCACCGCGGGATTGCCAAGTCTCCGCGGAGAACACTTCGCGCGAGAATGCCGAAATAGGCGAGACTGCAGAGGAGGTAGCACAGGCCCATCGCGCTGAGGTTTCCGTCGAGTAGGGTCTGCAGTGCGGCCGCGTCGACAGCTCCAGGAAGGAGCGGCCGCAGGGCGTCGCCCAGTGTTCCAAAAACGGCGTGAAACGCCGCAGCGAAGAAGCTGACCTGCGCGCTCAGAGCGAGAAATGCTGTGGAGGCACGAGGCGCAACGGGCTGCATCGCACGGTAGATGTTGACGAAACCGACGAGGTACAGCGACGCCGCGATAGGACCCAGGACGGACGCGACGTAGAGTCGCGCAGGAGCGGCCTCTGCCAGCTGTTGGGCCATGGTCTCGCGCATGACCGGCCCGCTCGCGAAGTCGGAAAAGAGCAAGAGATCGCCGATGAACATGAGGGCTGGGCCAGCCACGCCAAGGCGAGCCGCAGTCTTCGTGGACCAAGGGAGCATTCACAATGTTAGTGAAATTGAGATTCAAAGTCAATTTCCAAGAATACTCTTGCGGCAGTCGCTGGCCGTCGCCACTCGATCCTCATCGAGCGGCACTCGACCGCGGACCGGTATCGGCGGCGTGCGACCTCCGATCGCTCGAGTGGTCTCAGCCCCTGTGCGAGCAGCTTGCCCTCCTCCGACTGCGGGTTCACGTTGACCCGGTGAAGCGTCGCCGGTTCTCACTCCTGGCCCTCGCAGCTCCTCTCGGGCTGCTTTGCGCGTGCCGCGAGCGGGCATTCCGAACGGAGGCGACGTACGTGGCCCCAATCAGCCAGCTGCGGATCACCATCAAGCTCACGGGAACCGTCCTCCCCGGACAAGACGTCAGTCAAAATGGCACTGGGCACGCGCTCATCGAGAGCACGAACCCACAGTCACCGGCCCGGATGACACTCGAGTTCCCGGGGAACGAGACCGCGGTCTATCGCCTCACGTCCGGAGCGTCGGGTCCAGTGCCGTGGACAAACCTGGACGTCACCGCGATGCGCGAGGTGCTGGCCAAAGGCGAGCTGCACCCAACTTCGGACCAGGAAGTCGAGGAGCTCATCGGCGCGCTCCTGGGCGCAGTCGCGGGACCCAAGACGGGAATCGCGAAGGGACAGGCGGAACATCTGGTGGTTGTGGAAGCGGGCTCGGTCTACGACTGAGCCACCGCGCTCCATGCTCGTCCCCGAACTCCGGGCCGAACCGCGCAGAGACTACGAATCAAAGGCCACAGCCTCAAGCGTCGGCTCACATTCGGCCAAGCCCGGCGCAGCGCGGTCAACGAGGTCGCTGCACGGGCCCGAGTTTCGCGACGTCGGCACGCGAGGGTAGAAACAAGTTGGTGTAATCCTCCTCCGCCTCGGAGTAGCGCGCCTGAAGTGCTTCGATGTCCGTCTTGAACACCCCCTTGGGGGGCGCGAACTCCCGGATCTCATAGAAGGAGAACCCGTACCCCTCGATCGTACGCAGGCACTGCTGGGGGTCTTGCCCCATCTGGCGGATGTAGTGCGGCGTGTACTCCATGATGACGGCCATGTCAGTGCCGCGCTCGAGCGTCTTGGACGCTCCCGCCGCGACCGCGCATTCGGCCCCTTGCGTGTCGATCTTGATCACGTCGATCTTCGTCCCCGCTGTGAAGACCTTGTCCAGCGTGGTGACCTCAACATCGACCGCCTCGCGTCCGTCGCCCGGATCGTAGACGCGATGGTCTCCCCGGTTCGTCGCATGGCGAAAGAGCTTCAACGTACCCGGCTCCGCTCCGAGGGCCTTGGGGACCAGGTTGACGTTCTTGTACCCGTTGAGTTCCACGTTTCGGCGCAACAAGTCGAAGGCGTCCGGGTCCGGCTCGAACGCCCAGACTTGCCCCGTGTCCCCGACGAGCTGTGATGCGATGAGCGTGAAGTAGCCGACGTTGGCGCCCACGTCCACCACCACATCACCCGCATGGATCTCCGAGCGAAACAACGCGGTCTCGACTGGCTCCCAGACCCCTTTCTTGAGCCAAGGAGTGATGACCTCATCGCGAGGGTCGGCCAGCATCTTGCTTCCCTCCACGTCAAAGGGCCCCACCGCCGCGACGACATCCACCGTGCGTGCCTTCGCCGGTTGATCTGCGGGCGCGCCATGAGGTGTCGGCGTGGTCAGCGAGTCACCACACCCGGCGAGCCCGATGGCCCCCATGAGCACAAAACATCCGCGTATCCGCAAGGTGTCGGTTCGCTCTGATCTCGTCGCCATCGGTACCATCCCCTCACCGGGAAAGTCTCACGAAACCGGACAACGCGACGGAGGCACCGCCACCGTGGTGGCCGTCGGCCTTGAGGTGCTCCAACCCGGTCGGTTCGGCGAGAGCGGCGCGCGTGGGACGATTGCCTCCTGGTCGACGCAGGGGCTTGGCCCATCGGTACGCGGCGCCGCAGAAGCCGCTTCGCCGGAGCTAGATGCAAATCACTTGCATTTTGATCCGGTGGGGCGTAGCTTCCTCAGCGTGGCGAACAAGCGAGCGCGCATGACAGTTCGACACGCCTTGAGTGGATGTGTCGGTCACGCCTCCTGCACGACGAGCAGCCGAGGGAGCCGCGCGGCACGCTTGCGGAATAACAACCCGGCGCCGCAACCCCACCTGGGGCACACCAAGTCAGGGTAGCCGGGCCGTTGTCCACGCCGGTCCGTACACTGGAGGTTTCCTCCCTCCTCAAGCGGTATCGAACGCCGGAGGGACCGGCGAGGATTGTCGTCGATGTCCCGAGGTTCGCGCTCGCTCCGGGTGAGCAACTCGCGATTCGCGGTGCGAGCGGCTCAGGGAAGAGCACCTTTGTGCACCTCTTGGCCGGGATCCTCGAAGCGGACGCGGGAACGGTCCGCGTCGCGCAGCACGAGTTCACCCGGCTCAGACAGTCCGCACGCGATCGCGCGCGGGCGGAGACCATCGGCTGCGTCTTTCAGACGTTCAATCTCCTGCAGGGATACTCGGCGCTCGAGAACGTGCGGATGGGCATGATGTTCGGCCAGGGCGTTGACGAACGCTTTGCCCGCGAGCTGCTGCGACACGTAGGGCTGGGCGCTCGGCTGAAGCATCGCCCGCACGAGCTCTCGGTAGGACAGCAACAAAGGGTCGCGGTGGCCCGTGCACTCGCCGGCCGACCGAAAGTCGTGCTCGCCGATGAACCGACGGGAAACCTGGATTCCCGACGCGCAGCCGAAACGATGTCGCTGATTCGAGAACTCTGCCTCGAGCTGGACTCCGCACTTGTCGTGGTCAGTCACGACCGCGACATGCTCGCCCAGTTCGAGTCGGTCCGCGACTTCGAGGAGATCAATCGCGCCGCAGCAGAGGCGGCCGCATGAACCTCCTGTCCGCGGTCGTCCTCATCGTACGCAGGAGTCTCCGACAGCATGCGGTCTCCACTGCCATTACGGTGGTGGCGACTGCACTGGCGGCTGGCCTCGTGCTGTCGGTATTCAGCATTCAGGCCCAGGCGTTCGCGGCCTTTACCGGGGGGCCCGTCGGCTTCGACGCCGCGGTTGGAGCACGGGGAAGCCAGCTGCAACTCGTGCTCAACTCGGTCTTCCATCTGGAGACCTCACAAGGGAACGTCCCCTGGTCCCTCTACGAGGAGCTCGCCCGCGATCCGCGGGTCAAGTTGGCGATCCCCTACAGCACGGGCGACAGCTACGAGGGCTTTCGTGTGGTCGGCACGACGGAAGCACTCTTCGTGGAGTTTGAGTATCGCGACGGCGAGCGATTCGAGGTCGAAGACGGCGGGCGTACCTTCGACCCCGAACGCGCCGAAGCCGTGCTGGGAAGCTACGTTGCACAGCGGACGGGGCTGACGGTGGGAAGTACGTTTTCCCCCTCGCACGGCGTGGGAGAGCACAGCGAGGTCTCCCATGACGAGGCGTTCGTGGTGACGGGCGTTCTGCAGCCCACCAACACGCCTTCCGACCGCGTCATCTGGATTCCGATCGAAGGCATCTTCCGGATGGGTGGTCACGTGTTGCGCGGCGGCGGCGAGGAGTTCGAGGCCCATCCCCATCAAGCCATCCCAGACCAACACAAGGAGGTGAGTGCGGTGATGCTGAAGTTCCGCAGCCCCATGGCGGGGTTCGCCCTCGATCGGGCGATCAATCGCGATGGCAAGGACGCGACACTCGCCTTCCCCATTGGTCGCGTGATGGCGGACCTTTTCGAGACGTTCGGCTGGGCGAACCGCGTTCTCGAGTTCGTCGCCTACCTGGTCGTCCTGGTCTCCTCGGGAGCGATCTTCGCCTCGCTGTACAACACGATCAACGCACGTCGTCGCGAGATCGCGATCCTTCGGTCGCTCGGTGCGAGCCGCCCGTTCTTGTTCACCGCGATCGTGGTCGAGTCGAGCACGATCGCATTCGTTGGCGCACTCCTCGGGTTCGCCGTCTACGCGGCTCTACTCGTCATCGCGGCGGCCGTCATCCGAGAACAAACCGGCGTCGTACTCCGTGTCTGGACGTTCCATCCCGCTCACGTCTGGACGCCGATCTGCATGGCCTGCCTCGGAGCGCTGGCAGGCCTCGCTCCGGCGGCGAAGGCCTACTCCACCGACGTCGCGAGCCACCTCAAGCCCCAGTCGTAGCGAGGTGCGATGAAGCCATACTCCTCGCCGAAGCGGCGCCGCCCCTGGGCGCCTGGGACCGCGATCCTCGTCGGCGTGTCAGGCCTCGCTCTGGCCGTTCTCGGGCCCGTCGTGAGGGAGTCCGTGCAGAAACGGGTCCAGACGTCCGCCCCGATCGATTCACCGCCGCCGACGGAGGTCCGCGGCGCCCGATTGGACGCCATGGGCTCCAGTCCCGCACCCCGCCAGGACGGGCGTTTCGGAGGTCCGAGCGAGGCACGGGCCGTGATCCCCGAAGCGTCGTTCGAGCTGGCGGCACAGCTCGACGCTGTCGCCAGCCGAACGAACGGGACGCTGACCTTCGAGCATACGAGCGACGGCAAGTACGTCCGGGTACCGATGGCGGCGCTCGCGAGTTTTCCGTACGACCCCGTGCCGCACCCTCCAGGCGCCGCCGAACTCGGGATCCCGGCCCCAGCGGCCGACATCCCCCCCGAACTCCTTGCCCTCGGCGGCCGTGACGTGAACGTCGTGGGATTCATGGTCCCCCTCGATGTCGACGAGCGAGGCGTCAAGGAGTTCGTCCTGTCCCAGAATCGCTCGTTCTGCTGCTACGGGATCACGCCATCCCTCAATGAGATGATTCTCGTCCGGATGAAGGGGGGCCAACGCGCGCCGTATGCGAACGACACTCCTCTCGCGGTGTTCGGCGAGTTCTCCGTGGGCGAACACAGAGAAGGCGGCCACGTTGTGAGCCTGTACCGGATGGAGGCTTCCAAGATCACGAGTCTCGTCGGCCATGCTCGTAGACGGCGGGGCTGAAACCTCCTCTGCGGGTGGCGCCGCGAGTATTCGCTCCCCAACCCCGGGGGAGCCCCATTTTGCAATCAACCTGCAACTGAGTCACAACTCGACCGCGCCGCCCAAGCGACGGCGAGGACGAAACAACCATGAAAGCTCTCAGGCTCCCCCCTTCTTCCCTTCTGTCGTTGGCCCTTCTGGTGCTCTCCCCCGGCTGCGACGATGGCGACTCCGGCGATGAGAGCGGTGGCGGCACAGGCGACCAGGTCGAGTGTGGTGAGTTCGGCGAGATGCACGACGGGCACTGCCGCTGCGACCCCGGCTACGTCGAGGTCAAAGGGGTCTGCGTCCCAGCGAGCTGACCAACCATATCGGGCGAACAACACCGCGCGACGTTTCTCGACGCCTGCCTGGGTCAAGTCACCGACCGACCCAGCCGTCGCCGTTGTGCAACGTCGCGGTTCGATGAGTGCTCCCGACCGCGTCAGCATCCTCCCGTGAACCGGGTCCGGTACTGCCGCGGGGTGCTCCCGAGTTCGCGAACGAATCGGCGGTGCAACGATTCTGGAGACTGGCCTGTGGCAGCTGCGATGCTGGCGACCGAGTCCGTCGTACGCTCGAGTAAGGTGCGGGCGGCTTGGAGTCGAGCCTGACTCACCCAGGCCGCCGGGGTTCGACCGGTGTGTCGCCGGAACGCACGCGCGAAGTTCCGCGGGCTCATCGCGGCATGACGGGCCAGCGCGGGAACGGTGAGACGCTGCTCGAGGTGCTCACCGATCCACTGCACGAGCGCCTGCATCCCGTGCGGTGCTCCCTTCGCGGGTTCGGGTGGGGTGAACTGGGATTGCCCCCCCGGCCGTCGAAGGTACATGACCTGCCATCGTGCGACCTGCAACGCACGGTCCGCGTTGAAGTCTTCCTCGACGAGCGCGAGCGCGAGGTCCATGCCCGCGGTGATGCCCGCCGAGGTCCAGATGTTCTCGTCGTGAATGAAGATCGGGTCCGGCTCGACGAGACACGTGGGGTCGCGTCGCTGGAGTTCACCGCAAGCTGCCCAGTGGGTCACGGCGCGACGCCCAGCGAGGAGTCCGGCGTCCGCAAGCAGAAGTGCACCGGTGCATACGCCGACAACCCGCCGAGCTCGGGGCGCAAGTCGGCGAATGACGGGCACGAGGGCTTGCGCGTCGGCATGACCTATCTGCACGGTTCCCGGAACAACCAACGTGTCGATCGGGCCCCGGAGATGTGACCAACCGCGGGCCACGACGTCGACGCCCGCGGCGGTTGGGACCGGCCCGGCAGCGGCGGCGTAGAGCCGAACGCGGTAGCCGGAAGACCCTGGCGACAGCCGGGACGCCGTGGAGAGCACATTGGCGGGTCCGGCGACATCGAGGAGCTCAACCTGAGGATGCACCAGGATGACGACCTGCCGGTCTTTGGCAGAAATCGACATGTTTTTGTCATACCGCCACTGCGTCCGACGGTCCACCCTGAGTTTCCGATGACCCAAGTCGCAATCGTGGTCTACCCCGGGATGACGGCGCTCGACGCCGTCGGCCCCTACGAGCTGCTCAATCTGCTCGAAGGGCGAGAGCTTCGGTTCGTGTCGAATGAGGTCGGGCCCATCGTGACCGACAGCGCAGCGTTGGTGCTCGGCGCAACGCATACGTTCGCGGAGACACCGTCGCCCGATGTCGTCCTGGTGCCAGGTTCCTCTCACGCGACCGCCCAACGCATGGCGGATACCGAGACGACCCAATGGTTGCGTGAGGTGCATCCACGGACGACCTTCACCACCTCGGTGTGCTCCGGGGCGCTCGTCCTGGCCGCGGCGGGCCTGTTGAGCGGTCTCTCGGCAACGACGCATTGGGCCGGAATGCCCTTGTTGTCGACGTTCGGGGTGACGCCACGGCCGGACGCCCGTGTGGTCCGAGAAGGAAAGATCTTCACCGCTGCCGGGGTGTCTGCGGGGATCGACTTGGCGTTGACGTTGTTCGCCGAGCTCGAAGGCGACGAGCGAGCCAAGCGGGCTCAGCTCATGATTGAGTACGATCCCCGCCCGCCGTTCGACAGCGGACACATGCACAAGGCCGCACCCGAGACCCGCAAGAGCGCCAAACGGGCGATGGCCCGGGCCAGCGTGACTCCGCGAGAGGTCGGAGCGATACCAAAGGTTCTGCTCACGAGATTCAAACAGCTGCTGAGCCGAGCCCCCACTCCGTGAGCGCTGGACGTCCCTCAACGCACGAGGCACGGAGGATTGGGGCTGGCCACTCGAAGGAGACAGGGCCGCGGATTCTTAGGAACGGCTGGATTGTGACGAATCCGTGAAAGCGACCGCGCGGTTGTTGCGTTGGGCGAATATGGACAACACGTTCAACCGTCTCCGACTCTCCTCTACCGCTGCGTTGCTCACCGTCGTCGTGGCGGGATGTGGCATCGACCAAACATCAACGAGCGGTCTCGACGAGGTGCAAGGCACCGCGTGGAGCGATGGCGGAACAGATGGGTACGACGATGCGTGGGGCTCGAGCACGGCGTTCCCAGGCACGAGTGGAAGCTCTGGGCACGGCACGGAGTCGTCGGACGGCGTGACATCGACGGGGGAGGCTCCGCCCGACGGGTCGACAACGGGCGGAGAGACCGGCGTGCCCCCTGACGACCCGGCGGAGTGTGAGCCGGGCATCCCACACGCAGCGGTCTGTAGCGCAATCGCGACACAGTCCTTCGCCTGCGACCCGACGCAACACGGGACGCTCGAGCTCGCTGCGGCGTCCTGCGAAGCTGCACTCGACCTGGATGCGGGTGAAGACTGTCAGGCGGCACTGCTCGGCAAACTGCTCTGCCTGGCCACAGCGCCCTGCGCCTCGGATGCTGGCCCTGCACAAACATGCGCGGGTGCCCTCTCGCACTTCGCCCTCACCTGCCAGCTCTGAGGTCAACCGTCTTCACCCGGCGCCGGTGGACTCCGTCTCGAAACGAGCGCGTCAACAGTCCACCGGTGTTCTCAAACGGGTCCCCTGCACACAGCGACGAGAGTCGTTCGCCGCCAACGCAGTGATGCCAGGCCACAGAATTCGGCTACGGTGCGAGGGTGCAAGCGCCAACCTCGGACACCCAACAGGTCCTCGAGCACGAGGAGCGGCTTCGCCTGGCGATGCAGGCTTCGGATGTCGCGGCGCTTGACGAGTTGCTCGCCGCGGACCTGACCTTCACCACCCATGACGGACGCGTCATTTCGAAGTCGGACGACCTGCATGCACACCGATCCGGCGCGTTCACAATCCATGCGGTGACGCTGACGGGTCTGAACGTGCGCCACGAGGGGGACGTTGCGGTGACCACTGTCAACGCACGAATCCGCGCTTCGGCGGGAGGGACAACCTCGGAGGACAACTTCAGGTTCATTCGCGTATGGCGACGTGCGGCCCCGGGGACGTGGCGGGTTTGGGCCGGACAGAGCACGCCTGTGTCCGAGTGAACCGACTGGAACAAAACCGACGAGCGCGATGCCCATCGTTCGAAACGTCGACATGGTTCGCGCGCAAGCACGACGGGAGTCGCGCACCCGACGCGGCGCGCTGAAGCGCAATCGGTCAGGGCAAGCCGCAGGTTCCGGCCGACGACCAGTTCGTCTCCAGCCCCGACTTGTGTCGAACGCCCCCAATGAGCGAAATTACAGGAGCCATGCGGATGCCCCTCACCCACCGCGTCCCCCTTCGAGCATCCTTCCTGCTCGCCGCCGTTGCGCTTGCGGGCTGCGGTGCTTCCTCGCCGAGCGACGCTGCGTCTGAGGACGGAGGTTTGACGCTCGGGACGCTGTCGAACTCCGGCAGCATGAGCGGAACGGACACCGACGCCTCCGACTCCAACGCCGACGACTCCAACGCCGACGGCACCGACTCCAACTCGTCGGACTCCGCAAACTCGACGACCGACGATACGCCAAAGTTCGACGTGGGCGGCGTGCTCGATGTCCCCGGGGGCTGTGGGGCTGGCGGTGATGTCGAGGTCGACGAGAGCTTCATCTGGGTCCCGGGGACGACCGACGGCACGGTGGCCAAGATCGACACCCGTACGATGGTCGAGGTTGCCCGCTACAACATCGGTCCCAGCGGCGGTACAGAGAGCGCCTCGCGAACGGCCGTCTCCGGCGACGGTCGCTACGTGGTGGTGAACTCTCGCGGAACCGGGCGTTCAACCGCGGTCGCGGCCAACATCGCAGACTGCGTCGACCGCAACATGGACGGCGTCATCACCACGTCGCAGAACGCGACCGACATTCTCGCCTGGGACACCGACGAGTGTGTGGTGTGGACGACGGTGCACGCCGACTGGGGCGGCTCGGCACAGGCCGGCCCACGCGGGATCACATGGACGATCGGCGACTGGAACGAGGCAACGTGCTCGTTCATCAACCAGAAGGTCTGGCTGGGATACCTCGCAGCTGCCGGCAACGCGCATCTCATTCGGCTCGATGGCACCAGTGGCACTCTCGAAGAGGACCTGACCGTCGCGGGCTGGGTGGGCAACGGGTACGCGCCGTACGGTGGGGCTCTCGACCCTCAAGACCGGCCATGGTTCACGGGCCTGCGCGGCGAGCTGGTTCGGGTCAATACAGACAACGACCCGATCGACGTCACCCGGATCACCCAACCGGCCAACATCCAGTCCTACGGGATGACCGTTGATCCGAACGGGGATCCCTGGATGGCCGGGTGCTCGGGGCCGGTCTCGACGTACGATGTCGCCACCGCGAGTTGGGTATCCATTCCAGACACGTCGGCCTGTCACCGCGGGATGGCTGTCGACCAGGACTTCCACGTCTGGGTCGCCTCCAACAGTCCGTGTGAGCTCGTCGAGATCGACGGCGAGACCCGCACCCTGATCGCGAGGCACCCACTCGCCCAGTGCTCCACACCGATCGGCGTCAGCGTCGACGTGGACGGCTATGTTTGGCTCGTCGACCAAGCCGGCTGGGCGTGGAAGATCGACCCGAACAACGTCCCCGCGATGGAGCAGGTCCTCGTTCCAGGAAACCACTACGTCTACAGCGACATGACCGGCGGACAGCTCAAGAGCGTCACCAACCCGCCCGGCTGAGCCGCAACGCGCACGATCCCTGGTTGTGGGGGGTCGGTGAGGCTCGCGCGCAACGATTCGCAGCGACTTCGGATCCTGTCTGGCGCCGTGGGTGGCAGCCAGAGTTTGGGAAACGTGCCCCTTGATGTTCACGTCGACCGTTGATACTGAACGCACGAATCGTATGCAAGAGAAGAGCGAACCGACCATGAGCGGGAGTTGTTGCTGCGGCGCTGTCCAGTTCGAGCTGCTGGCGCCCCCCTCGATGCTGGGGACTTGCCACTGTTCGAGGTGCCGCAAAGTGGGCGCGAGCGCGATTGCATTCGTAAGACGAGCCGACATCCGGTGGGTTCAGGGTCGCGAGAATGTCACGGTGTTCAAACCGGCCGCTCCGCACAAATACGCCCGATGTTTCTGCAAGACCTGCGGCACATCGCTCGGAGAGATCCTGTCCGAGGAGGAGACGTTCCCGATCTCTGCCAACGCGCTCGACTCCGATCTCGAGATCGAGAACCGTTTCCACGAGTTCGTCGCCGAGAAGCCTTCCTGGTACGTGATCGGTGACAACGCGCAGCAGTTCGAGGGCCATCCAACCCCGGGTTGAATCGCCGCGCCTACGCTTTCCGCCGAAACCCGGGGTCGACCTGTCGCTGACGTCGAAGCCTCGTTGTTCGGCCCGTTCCGTTGTTCTACGGTCCGCGCATGGTCGAGCCCCAACCACGCTCCACAGCAGTCGCGTTCGTGCTCGGTCTGCTCGTCCCGGGTCTCGGCCATTGGTACGCGGGACGGATGCGTGTCGCCGTCGCATTTGTGCTCGCACTCGCTCTCGCCCTGCCCGCTTGCGTCTTCGCGTGTGCGTGGCTTGGGGTCCACGCCGGGATCTGGGGAGTTGTGGTCGGAGCTTGGATCCTGCGTCTAGGGTCAGCAGGTCACGCGGTGTGGGCGGTCCGTACGGGTGAGCACCGCGCCCTCCGGGGACAATCCACGCTCGGCTACCTTTGTTTTGCCGCTGTGAGTCTGGGCTTCGGCATGCTCGGTCGATACACGATGGAGACGTACGCGTTCGAGTCGTTCTCGGTCGCCAGCAGGTCGATGCTGCCCACCCTCCACCCCGGAGACGACTTCACGGTGGCCAAGCTTCAACCTCGCGATCGGGAGGCCGAGCGCGGCGACCTGGTGGTGTTTCCCCCGCCCACAGAGCCATCTACAAGGCACGTCAAACGG
Source organism: Nannocystales bacterium (assembly GCA_050633305.1). GTDB lineage: Bacteria > Myxococcota_A > Polyangia > Nannocystales > Nannocystaceae > CAJXVA01. The sequence continues at coordinate 301,743 of JBOEGF010000043.1, read as the reverse complement.
GTGCTCGGCTTGCCCGGCGAAACGCTCACGTTTCCAGCTCGGCAACCGCCGACCGTCAACGGCACGCCGATGCAATGGGCCCCCTGCACGTCGAACTCCCCTCGCCACCAGTGTTGGCTCGAGACCACCCCGCAGGGCGTGCAGTACGAGGTCTACGTGATGGACGGTGAGGTCCAGAGCGACTCTCCAGCCGCCGCTCCGTTCGAGGTCCCCCCAGGACACGTCTTGCTCGTTGGCGACAATCGCCAAGCGTCCGCCGACAGTCGAACGTTTGGTCCGGTCCCGTTGGCGAGTATCGAGGGCCGCGCGGTAACCCGCTACCTTCCGTGGTCCCGTCGCGGCTCCCTGGTTCAGCACGAATGAAATCGGTTCCGGTCTTGTCCGCCTAGCCACGGTCATGCCACCGTCTTCGTATGGCTGGAAAACTCGTCGCTTGCCCGTCGTGCGCCGAATACGTGCACACGTCAGACTCACGTTGCCCCCACTGCGGCGCTCACGTTCGCGACAGCGGTGGCCAGGTCCTGGGTCGAACGGCGGGTGCGGTGCTGATGGGGCTTGCGCTCACGGCGTGTCCATCGGACGACGACCCCAACGACACAGCGGGGACGAGCGCGAGTAGCAGCGGCACCACCGACCCAGCGACCACCAGCTCCGACAGCACCTCCGACCCAACGGATGTCACCACCTCGGCGCTGTACGGCGGTCCTGCCACGGGAGAGTTCAGCACCTCGTCGAGCTCGACGGGTGGCAGCAGCAGCTCCGATGGCGGAACAGACTCGGGGACTTCGACTCGCGGCACGACGGGCGAGACCGGAAGTACCGGACTGGGGCCCGACTACGGTGTGCCCTCCACTGGCGGGTAGCCGACGACAAACCATCAGGGGGCGCCGCCTGGGCTCCGCTCGCGACCTCTGAGCACCGGTTCGCCTGTCGCGGACGCTTTGTCGGCCCGGACGCACTCCAAGTTGGGACTCAATCTCACGGGTAGAGTCGACGAGGGACTGGGTGACCATGTCCGGAGCACCCGTTTCGTCCGCCCTGCTCTTGGCGGCGCTGTGCTCCACGGGAGGACATCTCGGACCCTGGACGGCCGCCAACGCTCCGCCTCTCGGAGACCTCTCCCACGCAGAGTCCTCCGAGGCGGGCGCCGCAACACCAGACGGTCCGGGAGCGGCCGCCGAAGCCCCAAAACATCCGACGTGGACCGACAAGGGCTCCCTGTCCGCCTTCGCGGATGCATACGCAGGCGTGAACATCCTGCTCCCCTCAGCGGGCACGCCGAACGCGCTGCGTGCGTTCGACACGAGCAACGGGTTCAGCCTGCACTGGGCCGGCCTCGACGCGGAGTACGAGGGAGAGGTCGTCGGCGGCGCGGTGTCGCTGCGTCTCGGTCCTTCCGCGACCGTGTACGCGGGAACAGACGCCTCAATCTCCCTGCAGTACATCAAGCAGGCATACGTTCGCTGGAAACCCAAGATCGCGAGCGGTCGACTGGCGCTCGACCTCGGCAAGTTCGACACCCTCTACGGTGCCGAGGTCGCCGACAGCCAGCGCAACTTCAACTACACCCGTGGGGCCCTGAGCTGGTTGGGACAGCCCCTCTTCCACACCGGACTGCGCGCCACCGCGGTGCTCTCGGACCGGTTCTCCGTCTTGGCCGTGGGGGTCAACGGTTGGAACAACACGCTCGACAACAACGACGCCAAGAGCGGGGGGGTTCAGCTCGTGTTCTCCGGCGACCGACTCGACACCCTGCTCGGGTACATGGTCGGCGCCGAGAACGATCGACAGACGGTGATCAACTGCGGCACGGACACGTCGTTCGACACCTCGACCGCACGCTGCTTCGATGCCCCTGGAGCGGTCGCATCGAGCACCACGGTCGTCGCACGTGGGGTCAATCGGCGCTTACGGCACTTCGCAGACCTTGTTGTTGCCGGAGAGGTGACCAAGAAGCTGTCCGTGTTCGCCAACGCCGACCTGGGCTACGACGAGGCCATCGTGAACCCCGTTTCGGGTGCCTACGACCCATCGGTCTGGTATGGCGCGTCCCTGGGTACCCGGTACGCGCTCACCCCAACGTTTGCGACGGCCGCACGGGGAGAGTTTTATCAGGACCTCGACGGCTTCACGACGCCGGTTCCCCTGATGCTTGGCACCGGGACCGTGACCCTCGAGTTCGCGCCCACGAACATGCTCGTCCTCAAGGTCGACAGTCGATACGATCACGCGACCGAAGCCGTGTTCGTCGGTCGGGACGCAGGCACCTCGTCCAACCAGCTCACGTTCACGCTCGGCGCCGTCATCATGACACCGTGATCGCGTTGGCCACGCGCCCGCCTTCCGCCTCTGCGTTGTGGACTTGAGCGTTGCAGACCGTGCGGGGTCGGGGTGAGCGCCGCAGGACCTGATCGAGGGGGCGTCGATGGAGCCCGTCAAGCCGCCAGACGGGCTCCCAGCGCTGGGACCGAGGGTCGCCAGGCTGCCAGTCCCTGGCGGTATCGCAGAGCCCGACGCGACCGTGGGAATCAAGGGCACAAGACAGCGACTTCGAACCACGTAGGCGCGAGAAGAACGCTTGAGCGGTTGGTTTTCAGGTGATCGAACGCGCGGACGGCCCGTCTACCCCGATCGACCAACCATGAAGCGCTCTCCCCAGCCCCGCCGCGAACGCCGCTCGACTCCCACCGGTCGGGTTGGAAAGCCGCTGATCCTGGCACAAGATCCCCACCTACCGCGTGGCGGAAACGATGGCAGCGATCCCCGAGTTGCAGTCCCCGGGCATCACCAGCTGGAGGCCCAGCGATGTCCTGGCCAGCCTCCGGCTGAAGCTGTGGAACCCGAGGACGCAAGCGATGGAGAGAGTGTGACGATCACCCGCCGCATCGGCGAGCTCAGTCCGCGAACGCCCCACGAAGCACCATGACAGTCGGGTCGGGCCTTTCACCGCTGATCTGAGAGATGAACCCAAAGTTCGAGAACAGCAGGTCGTCCCCGCGCCGCGCCAGCGCGTAGGGAGAGTCGACTCGATCGGCGGCATTCCCGACCAAGTCCACGCTTCCGGAGCTGTCGATGTGGAACAGAGAGGTTTGGAACCCAGACCCCGCGTAGATCGACCCGTCGTCTGCTCGGATGAAGTCGGCCAACCCATACGCATCCTCGGGTTGCTCGAACAGCACCTCCACGGCGCCAGCGCTGCCATCCGCGTTAATCGGGATCGAGACGAAGCGCCCGTGGTCCGCGACGGCGCCATACAACACCCGGCCGTCCGTCTCCATGCCTTCAATGCCCACAGGGAACGGCGGGTGTGGCAGTGGAGCACGCGGGTCACCCACCAACAGGGGGTCGTCGGACCAGATCGAGACGGTCTGCTCATCCTCGTGAACCTCGAAGATTCGACCGCCAGGGAGGTCCGAGACGAGCACGGGGCCTTGGGCAAGGATGGTCACGTGGCCCGGGAGGGCCGTGGGCTCGAGTGCGACGAGTTGGACCGGCGGTGAGCCGTCCAGAGGGATCCTCCACACCCCGTTGTCCTGCGGAGACTCGGGGTCAAACAACGGGCTCGGTGCGGCGCCCAACAAAGCGTCCGGAGACTCGAGGGCGAGACCGGCGAGGGTCGGCACATCCTCGAGCGATTGCTGCAGCGTCCCCGTCTCGATGTCGTAGATCCGGAGTTGATGCAGCAACGGAAACGTCACCGCGAGCCGACTATCGTCGATGATTTCCATCCCCATGGGCTGCTCTCCGAGTGTCGTGTCCAACTCCACCACGACCTCGAGTTCCGGCGTGCTGGTCCCGCCGGAGGTCGTCGTCGAGTCCTCCGTTCCGCCCTCCGAAGAGCTTTCATCGGACGAGGACCCCGCCGTGGGGGCCGTTGTGCTTGTTGAGTTTGTTGAGCTACCCGATGGGGCGGTCGAGCTGCCCGGACCAGCGGAGTCCGAGGTGGAACTCGATGTCGCGGTCGCCGACGGGTCGTCCGTTGCCGCGCCGCTGTCATCGCCACAAGCGGAGAGCGAGAGAACGAGAAGAATCCCCGCAAGACTGGGGAGCGAGGGGGGCTGAATCCGCGATGCCATGTTGAAGGCAACGTAGGAGCGGTTCGAACCGTCGGCCGTAGGGGTTGGCGCAAGCCCGCCGTGCACGAAAACCGATTCCCATGCTCCGTGTGCGCAGGACCTTCAGCCCGCGCAGGTCTCCGGGGTAGTCTCGGAGGTGATGCGGTGGGATGACATCCCGGTGTTCCTGGCGATCGCGCGCGACGGGAGCATGGCCGCCGCCGCGCGGGCCCTCAAGGCGGATCCCTCCACGGTCTCTCGCCGTCTTGCCGCCCTCGAGAAGGGGCTGGGTGTGCAGCTGTTCGATCGCCATGCCGGGGGCTTCCGCCTGAACCGAGCGGGTCTCGAGTTCAAGGAGTTCGCCCTGCAGATGGAGCAGTCGGCGCTCGACGTCGCGCTGCACTTCTCCGGCCGCGACGCGCAGCCGCGTGGACGGGTGCGCTTGGCTGCGCCTCGCCACATGGGACCGGTGCTCCTACCGCTGCTGGCGTCGTTTCGCGAGCTGCATCCCGAGGTCCGCTGCGACGTGTCCTTCTCGGACTCGGTCACCGACCTTCTTCGCCACGAGGCTGATGTCGCCTTACGTATTTCGGCCCGCCCATCGCCCACGCTCGTCGGTCGTCGCGTCGCGCGGTGGGCATTGGCCACGTACGCGTCGAAGGACTACGCGAAGAAGATCACCGAGGGGGAAGCGGTGGAGTGGGTCGGCGTTCCAGGGGCGGACGAACAGACGCCCCCGGCGTGGGTCCAGGACGTCTCCTCCTGCGCACGGCTCGGCTTCGTGGTCGATGGGTTGCACGCCACTGCCGTCGCGGCTGCGTGCGGCATGGGACTCGTCCGGCTGCCGATACATCTCGGTGATGCGCACCCAGAGCTCGTTCGGGTCGGCCAACCGTTCGTGTCCGAAGAGAAAGACCCCTACTGTTTGTGGCTCCTGACGCACGAGCGACTCCGGAATGCCGCCCGGGTTCGCGTATTGGTCGACCACCTTTGGGACACGCTCACCGCCCGGCGCGATCGATTCGAGGGCACGACCACATCCTCATAGGAACAAAGCACGTCCTTGAGCCCGTGCGGCCGAGCCAGGGCGCCCTCCCCTTACGCCGTGTCGAGATTCGCCGCGAATCGCCAACGAGGTACGCTATACCCAGCGCCGGGCCAACGAAGCTGTTGGCCCCGCTCCTCGTGTATGGCTCTTGCGACCGCACTGGTGGCCTCCCTGGCCGTCGCACCGACGGCGGCCTCGCCCCAGCCTCCGTGGTTCTGGAACGCGCCAGCGGAATGCCCGGGCAGCGACGACGTCCGCGATGAGGTCGAAACGCACCTCGGCGGACCGATGGATGCGCTGCCCTTCGAAGCGTGGTCTGTCGTGGGAACGGTGACGCACAGCGACGATGCCGGCTACGCCGTCGCGCTGGTGATCCAGACTCCTGACGGACGACACGACCGACTGCTCACCGACCCCTCGAGTTGTGCCGCGCTGTCGAGTTCCGCGGGTTTGCTGATCGCACTGGCCCTCAGCCCCGACTCCATGGACTCGGAGGCGTGGCACGAGCCCAAACCCGCCCCCGCACCTTCACCCGCTCCGCAGCCCGAACCCGCACCGCAGCCCGAGCCTGAACCACGACCCCTCCCCGCAGAGCTCATCATCGATGCCGCTCCGCCCGAGCCAGCTCCGGACCCGCTCATGTTCGCCGTCAGTCTTTCCCCGGGATTCGACTGGGGCACGCTGCGCGGTGTCACCCCACACAGCCGACTGGGCCTTGCTTGGCAGCCTCGCCGACTTCGCGTCAGCGTCGCTGCGCACTTCGGCGCCAACCCGGCCTTCGAACTGCCGACACTTCCCATCCGGATCCGGCTTTGGCGCTGGAGCCTCGCGGGGGAAATCGGGCCGGTCCCCACGCTCGGCCGCTTTGAGTTCCCACTGATGGCCGGCATCGAAGCGGGTCAGTTGCTGCTGACACCGAGCGCGCTGTTGCCTCAGTCATCCCAAGTCGCGTGGGCTGCGCTGCTCGTGACACCCGGCATCTCATGGGTTCCGCGGGACTGGATTGCGCTGACTGCGCAAGCCGGAACAACGGTTGCGTTCGTCCAACCAACGTTCGAAGTCACCGGTTTGGACCCGATCCTGGTGCCCTCGCGGATCGGGGTTCGCGCATATGTAGGTGTCGAATTTCGAATGCCGCTCATCATGAAAACGGACTGAAGTGGGAACGAACCACAAGAGCATGGGCCGGCCGAAGCCAGGCGGAGCAGACCGCATCGATCCCGACCTCGCGAAGACCTACCGCGAGCAGTACGGATTCGTATGGCGCAGCTTGCGTCGACTCGGCGTCCCAGACCATGCTGTCGATGATGCGGTCCACGACGTGTTCGTCGTCGCCGCCCGCCGTCTGCACGAGTTCGAAGGCCGTGCTGCGGTCACCAGCTGGCTGTTCGCCGTCGCGGTGCGTGTCAGCAAACATCAACGCCGCTCCCTCGCTCGACACCGACGACGCAAGGAGGCGCTTGCTGCCGAGCAGGGCGCCGTGTCTCCCGCTGGCAACGCTCACGCCGGGGACTTCGCTCGGCAGGACGCAGCCCGGACGCTACATGGGCTACTCGAGCTCATCGACGACAAGCTCCGCCACGTCTACATCCTCATGGAACTTGAGCAGATGACCGGACGTGAAGTCGCAGCCCTCCTCTCGCTCGGCGTGCCCACGGTCCACTCCCGGCTGCGGTCCGCCCGGCAGCAGCTCCGTCGGCACGCCGAGGCCCTGCAAAACGACAAAGTTCGGAGGTCCGCATGAGCACCGAATCCCAGCAGCCGCCGACGGCCCCGGCGGACACAGACGGCGGATTGCTCAGCGCACTGGTTGCGGCAGAGCGTGCGTCGATGCGTCCTCCCGAAGAAGGGGAGCACCAGACCTGGGAACGCGTCGCCGCCTCGGTCGCGGTGGGCAGCACGCCTCCGGTGCCGCCTTCGAGTATCTCGGGACCCACCACCGCGGTCTCTTCCCTGTGGGTCAAGGTCGTGCTCGGGGTGATCGTCGGGGGCATGGTTGCTGCCGCGGGCTATCGGCTCTCGACAACCGCCGCAGCCCCGACACCGCCCACCGCGTCGTCAACCGCTGTCCGTCCAGAACCTGAGCCTCCGCCGCCCGTTGCCCAGCAACCACGTGGGGCGCCGGTCGGTGCCAACATCCCTGCTGCGCCACCGATCCAGCGGGCCGCCCCTGCCACACCGCGCTCACCACCGCAGCTCGCGCCCGAGCACCCCGGCGGAACCGCTGCACCCACCAAGCCTCGGCCCGCTCCGAGCCAGCCCTCCCCATCATCCGATCTCACGGAGGAGACACGCCTGCTCGCCCAAGCGCGCGGTCGTTTGCGTGCTGGTTCGCCAAGGCAAGCCCTCCCGGCACTCACCGAGCACGCGCGCCGTTTTCCCAACGGACAGCTCACCGAGGACCGTATCGCCCTGCAAGCGCAGACGCTGTGCGAGGCTGGCGATGTCAAAGCCGGACTACAGAAGGCGGCCGCCCTGCGCAAAGCGTTTCCGAGTTCGTCGCACCTGCCACGGGTCCACCGGGCCTGCCGCTGACGTCTCGAACCGTCCGGCGGCAGATCAGAGACCTTGGCGGCTATGCTCAGGGCATGGCCGCTGATCCAAAGACCCTTCGCTTGGGATGTCGCTGCGGCCGTCTGCAGCTGCGGCTTGACGCAATCACGCCCGCGGTGGCCAATCGCGTTGCCTGCCACTGCCGCGGGTGCACCCAGTTCGCGCACGACATGTGCCCGGACATTCTCGACGCATGGGGCGGCACACAGCGCCTGCAGGTCTCCCCTGCCCGCGTGTCCATCGTCGCCGGCCACGACGCTCTCGCCTGCCGACAACAAACGCGCAAGGGCGCCCTGCGGTGGTACGCGTCGTGTTGTGATACGCCGCTCGGGCTCACCCTGTCACACGCCAAGGTCCCGTTCGTCGGCCTCGACGCCCACGCCCTCGACCTTGGCGAGACCCCGTTGCACTCGGTGCTGGGCCCGCTGCGAGCCCGCGTGAACCTGTCACCACGACCGGACAACGCGAAAGAACTCAAGGCTGACTCGGCTGCGTTGTTCGCCATGCTCCGCCACTTGGTCCCGCTGACCTGGCGTTGGTGGTGGCGAGGCGACCAACACCGCTCGCCCTTCTTCGACGCCAAAGGCAACCCCGTCGTGGACGTCGACCGTCGGTTTGCACGAGTCCTCGCGCTCCAGAAAACCGCCGGCTGCCGCTAGCAGCTCAGGCTCCACGGGGCCGGCGAGGAACGCCGCCAAGAAAAAAAAAACGACCACGCGCTGAAAACCCTCCGACCCGGGAACGAACTTCCCGAAGGCAGCCGCGGCGGCCGTGACCGAAAGTCACGCTGCTGCGCGCGCCGAACAAAAGTCGCGAGAGTACGCATGAAGCAACAGCATCAGTGGTTTGGTTCGATCTCTTTGGGCGTCGCCTTCATCGGCGGCATCACACTCGGCGGCTGCGAACAAGACAGCCTGTTCGAGAAAGCCGCCGAGCAGTGTGGCCTTGACCTCACCTGTTCGGGCGGAGGGTTTCTCGAGGGCAAGGCGAGCATCTCGGGTGTCGCCTCGATCGACAGTTTCTTCGGTGCCGCGATCGACCTCGATGCATCCATGGTCGCCCTCAGCGGGGGCCTGCGAGCGCGGCTCGACGCCATCGGAGCCTCGGTCGGACTGGAGCCCGGCGCAACGGGAGCCGAGCTCCAGCTGGCGATCGAGAATCACCTCGAAGACTACATCTCCGGGGGGCTCAGCATCGACTACCAACCCGCAAGGTGCGAGGCGAGCATCGAGGCCGGCATTGCCGCTGCCGCCGAGTGTGACGTCGATGTCGACCCCGGCGAGGTCTCGGCGAGTTGCTCGGGCTCCTGCGCGCTCGATGTTCAAGCCGGAGCGGAATGCAGTACCGACGCCGAGCTCGTGTGTACGGGAACCGCCCCGGGCTTTGCATGCGAGGGAACGTGCTCCGGGTCTTGCGTCGCCGAGTTCTCCGCGGCGGCAGACTGCGGAGGGACCTGTCGCGGCACCTGCACGCTGCAAGGCGGTACCGAGATCGAGGGTTTTGACGGTCGGTGCGACGGCACCTGTGAAGGCGAATGCGCCACGGAGATGAGCGCCGGCGGAAGTTGCGACGACGCGCGGTGCGAAGGCAGCTGCGAGTACACCCCGCTCTCGGGTGAGTGCGAAGCGGGAGCGAGCGCGCGGTGCGAAGCCATGGCTGGAGCGTCGATCGAATGTGACGCCGGCTGCGAAGGCACCGTCGACCCACCGAGCGTGAGCGCAGAGTGCGAGGCCACCGTGGACGCAAAAGCCTCGGCATCGATCGAATGCACTCCCCCCACGCTGGCCTTTTCCTACCGATGGGCGGCCGGCGTGGACGCGAACTCGGAGCAGCAAGCCAAGTTCCGCGCGTGGCTCGAGGGCTTTCGAGCGAACTTCTCCGCCCTCGTCGCGGCGCAGGCGGAGGCAGAAGTGGTCGCCAACGCCGCGGCGAACCTGATCCTCAGCGCAGACGGTGCGCTTCGCGATGCAGTGGCCGAACTTCAAGACAGCGGCGAGGTGTTCGCGGCAGTCGGGGCCGGCTGTGCCCTCCTTCAACTCCCCGATGCGGCCGGAGCCTTGAGCGCGAGTTCGCAATCGCTGCAAGCCAATGCCTCCGCAACCGTGACCTTGGTCGGGGCGTTCGGCTCCAGCTGAGCCCGCACCCACGTTCGGCGTCTTGCCGCGGCTCGTGAGTCCGGCTAAGACGCTGCCCATGCTCCGGTACTCGGCTCGCTTGATCCCTGTGGTGCTCCGTGCAGGTCTGAGCCGCAAAGACACCCTGGTCTCGCGCCTTCATCGACGCGTGCACCTCTCCGAGTGCGACTTCAACCTGCACATGAACCAAGCGTCCTATCCCACCGTGGCGGAGTACGGACGCACGGACTGGATGTTCCGCTCGGGACTGATCAGTCGGCTGTGGAAGTCGCGATGCAAGCCCGTCGTGGCCGAGCAGCGTCTGGTCTACCGCCGTGAACTCAAGCCTGGACAACGCTATGTGATCGACACTCGCGCGACGGGTTTCGACGGACGGCTCCTCCAGGTCGACTCGGTGCTGCGCGTCGGCGACCGCGTCCACACCTTGGTGCATGCCAAGCTGATCACCATCGGGCCGCGCGGCGTACTCACGACGGAAGAGACCCACGAACTGACCTCCTGCGTGGTCACGGATGCGCTCCCCATCGCGGACTGGCGCGTCACCGAATCGTGAGCCGCGGCGTGGCCCGCCTCGCAAAGCCGTCAGAACCGAAGCCGGAACCCGTCCCCTGTGATGGCGAAGCGCTGCACGCCCCGGCGACGGTGCCTTGCGAGCAGGACACCGGTCACGATCGCCCCGACGCCGGCGAGTCCGACCCCGATGAACGCCACGTTGCGCCCGGTGGCGCGGGTCACGGCCTGTTGGCATGCTTGGATGCCGCTGACATCGAGACTTGTGTCATCGAGGTCGCCGCACTCCTTCTCCTTCTCCTTCGCAGAGGCAGAGATGTGCAACGCGACCCCAGCGAGCAGGAGCACCCCCGCGCCGCCCGCTTGAGCCGCAGTCGCGCCTACGAGACTGCGGTCCGTCCGGTCGTAGCGATCTTCGGCGGCCGCCCGGTCCTCAGCGCTCGGCGCAGCGGCGTGCGCGGGGTTGCTTTGCAGAGCGACGAGCAGCGCCGTCGCGCCACCCAGTCCTCGGCCGCATCGGGGTTTGAGCTTGTGCGTCCAGGCGTAGAGGTCGAGCATCAGGGTGGTCGTTGCCGCCGATCACCAACTGTTCCCGCTTTTCGACATGCGATGACCCCCCGTGGCTGTGGGGTCCGCGACGCCCCGCCGATCGCCCGCGTCTCCTTCCAAGACACGAGTCCAGGCGACGCCGACACCGGAGAAACGTAGGTTTTCGGGTTGTGTCCGGGAGTCGCGCGCGACTCCGTGATTGCATGCTAGCTTCGTGCGCAGGTCGCGGGGTCCCCCGACCGGTCTTCGCTCATGCTCGAATCCAAGCAGGCCAAAACCTCCTCGGAACCCACTGGCTGGCTGCCAGACTTCCTCGCCTCGACCGTCGTCTTCTTGGTCGCGCTGCCTCTGTGCATCGGCATCGCCGTCGCGTGTGGCGTTCCCGCGGAACGCGGCCTCGTGACGGGCATCATCGGCGGGCTGGTCGTCGGTGTGTTCTCCGGCGCTCCCCTGCTTGTCAGTGGTCCTGCCGCGAGCCTCATCGTCCTGGTTGTCGACCTCATCCGCGAGCACGGGCTGGTCATGCTCGGCCCGGTCGTCGTACTCGCGGGCGTTTGGCAGATGCTCGCGGGCGTCTTCAAGCTCGGTCAGTGGTTCCGAGCGGTGGCCCCTGCGGTCATCCAGGGGATGCTGATCGGGATCGGCGTCATCATCTTCACCTCTCAGCTGCACGTCTGCCTGGACGTGGATCCCGAGGGCTCGTTTCTCGACAACGTCCTGGCCCTGCCTGGGAGTCTCTCGGGCGAGATCCTCGCACCGCTGACCATTGCCGTGACCTCGATTGTGCTGATCGCGTCGTGGCCCAAGCTGCGCCCCAAATCCCTCAGCCTGGTCCCCGGGCAGCTCGTCGCGCTCGTCGTCGTGACCGCCGGCACCATCGTGCTTTCGCCCGACGTGCGGTTCTTGGAGATGTCGCCCAACTTCTTCGACGGGCTCGCGCCGGCCCAAGCGGCGGACTACCGCGGCCTGCTCTCCAAAGACCTGGTGACGCTCTCGCTGGTATTTGCCTTCGTCGCCAGCGCGGCCACGCTGCTCACAGCCAACGCCATCGACCAGCGACAGAACTTCTCGAAGGCCAACTACGACAAGGAGATGTTCGCCCAAGGGGTGGGCAACGCGCTGACCGGCGCGCTTGGGGGCCTCCCCATGACCGGCGTCATCGTCCGTAGCTCGGTCAACGTGGACGCCGGCGCCCGGACCCGCCGCTCGACGATCCTGCACGGGATCTGGATCTTGGGCTTCGTTTCGATCGCGCCCCAGCTGCTCGAGCTGCTTCCACGGGCCAGCCTCGGCGCAATTCTCGTCTACACCGGATACCGGTTGATCGACTGGCGGGCCATGCAGGCCCTGTATCAACAAGGCCGTTCCGAGCTCGCGATCTGCTTGATCACGCTGTTCGGCGTCGTCTTCATCGACCTGTTCACCGGCATCATGGCCGGACTCGCGGCGGCAGTCGGAAAGATCGTCTACACGTTCGCTCGGCTCGAGATCGAGGGCCAACGCGCGCCCAAGGGCAACGTCTACGACCTCCACCTGCAAGGGTCGGCAACGTTCCTCCAGGTGCCTCGCCTGGCCGCCGCACTCGATGCCATCCCTGAAGAGTGCGAGCTCCGTGTTCACATCGACCGCCTCGACCACATCGACCACGCCTGCTTGCAGCTTCTCTCCACGTGGAGCGAGAGCCGCGAGAGTGGTGGGCACGCGGGTATGGTCGTCGAGTGGGAAGAGCTGACCGAGCGCTACCGCAACGCCGTCGTAGGTGGGGGCCGCGAAGCCCCGGCTCCAGGCTCGTTGGTCAGCACGATCTGGGCGGAATGGAAGCAGCTGTATGCACCCTTGCGAGCGGGCGAGGTTCATCCGCCGCGCACCGACTTCATCCCGCTCGATCGCATCCAAGTGCGTACCGACGCCACCAAGCTCGAAGACGTCATCCGGGCCGGCGCCGCAGCCCTCGCCGACGAAGCTGGCGTGGACGCGGCATCGCTCGAGAGAGCCCTGCTCGAGCGAATCGAGGGGCACGTCGCTCTGGGGGCCGGCGTCAGCGTCCCCCACGCCCCGATTCCAGGTCTTCGCGAGAGCATCGCTGCGCTTGTCACCACGCCCAACCCGATCGCCGTCGAGTCGGACGAGGCCGACATTTTCTTCGTCCTTCTCGCGCCACCCGACGCCCCCCAACTCCACCTTCAAGCGCTCGCCCACGTCGGGCGGCTGTGTCACGACGAAGACCTGCTCGAGAGCCTTCGTTCGGCCCGGTCCACGGAAGACGCTGCGAAGGCCCTGCGAACTGCCGATGCCGCGAACCTCGACAGTGCGGCCATCATGTCGCCACGGCTCCTCGGCGTGATCGAAGTGGACGACACCGATCGCGCTCAGCGGGTACGTACCATCGTCGAGGAGGCCTTCGGGGATGCCCTCTTGGGGGAGCCTCTCGACGACGAGCTGCTCCGAATGATGCGCCGCGTCCTGCGGGCCAAGTCGAAACAGCTCATGGTCGTGCCGATCCTCGAACGAGAGATCGGCGTGCTCCGTGCGCTGCTCGACGAGGAGCACAAACTCGTCGGCAACGATCCGTGCCGCCTTCACCTCTTGGGCGTACAGCAGCTCGGCCTCGAGGTCTGAGCCTCGCTTGTCACGCCCTTGCCGGGCTTGGCTGGCGTGATCCAGACCGCACCGCGTGGGCGATCGGTCGTGTCACGCTGGAGGCATTGAGGATCCGTCGACCCCCGTTCGTGTTCTTGGCAGCGTGGGCGCTCGGAGCGGGATGCAGAACACCGCAGTCCGAGAGCGACGCCTTCGTGGGCAACTCGGGGCGTCCGGTGGGACCCTTGCTTGCCTTCGGCCCGCGCGGCCGTGTCATCGCGACTTGGGTCACTGACGAGCCCGGCAACGACGCCGTCCTCGCCGTCGCGCAGCGGCGAGGCGGCGGGTGGGAACCCGCGGTCGAACTCTGCGCGCATGCCAACGACTGCGGCTTCCCCGTCCTGACCGCAGACCGCCAGGGGCGCAGCGGTCGCGGTTTGGCCAGCCCACGCCGATGGCGGAACCCGAATCTTCGCTGCCCGTCTGAGCGCCGACGGGCAGTGGCAACACGACGGCCCACTCTCGAAGCCCACCATGCACGCCTACCCGACGGGGATCGCCGCGAGTCCGGGCGACCGGGTCGCGACGGTCTGGACTCAGGGGACGACCAGCGTCCAGCAGGTCCTCGTTCGCGAACTCTCCGAGGGAACATGGTCCAAAACCGTTCGCCTCGACTCCGAACAACACGGGACGTACGCCGAAGACGCGACCCTCGGGTGGCTCTCGGCCGAACATGCCATCGCCGCGTGGTGGCAACACGGGGAGCAAGGCGGCCGAATCATGACCGCAACCCGACCGACCGACCGCGAGACCTGGACCAACCCGGTGAGCCTCGCGGGACCCCAACCCAAACTGCGACCCCCTGTCCAAGTCGCGAACGGACGGGGCAGCTCTGCGATCGCCTGGTTCGCGTCCGAAGACGGATCGCAGTCCCTGCATGTCCGGCGCCGTGACGTCGGCACCGGGACGTGGGACGACACGGTGCGCTTCGCTTCAGAAGTCCTCTCCGAAGACCCCCCCCGCAGCTCGGCATCGATGCGTGCGGGAACATCACCGTCGCGTGGGAGGACATCCGCGGGCTCGTCACGAGGCGTTTCGAGTCTGCAGATGGAACATGGGGGGACGAACATGTGTTCGAAGACCGAGAGCACCACTCCGCACAGCTCGCCGTTGCACCGGATGGACCGGCGTACGTGGTGTGGTCATCGAGATTCCGCGAAGGGCCATTGAGCGTGTCACGTGCGTCCTCCCCTTGAGCCGAGGTTCTCCCAGAGCAGGCCCCTCGCGGAGCGTCAACGACGAGGACGAATGGGCGGAATACGCGGTCCGCCGGACGAGTATGATGTTTCATTGGAGACCGTAGCGTTCCGCCGTCTCATCGAGGAGACGTACAGGCCAGACCCGCAGCGCCACTGCGACGCGCTTGACCTGCGTCTCGCAGAACTCCCGGCCGAATCACTCGAGGGCTTCCACGACACGCTTCATGGCTTGCTCGACTGGCTCGACCTTCCCGAGCTCCAGACCGCGGCCGCGCTCGCGGAGCTGAGACTCGACGACAGTTCCTTTCGAGCGTTCTGCTGCCGCCTCATTCTCGCACCGCGCCAAGTCTGGCAGGCCGGCGTCACAAACCCGGACAACCTGCTCCCACTTACCGAGACGGGCAGCTGGACGTGCGAGCGACTGCTCGTGCTCGCCAGCGACCGCCACGAAGCATTGACGGGGCGTCGCTTGCTGTCGCCGCCCCCGTCCAGCCGTTTCGACGTCACCGGCGTCCCCCTCGAGGACTTCGCCGAACGCTTCCCAGCATTCTTTCGCCGCTATCCGTGGGGGAGTTCGCTCCACGGGATTGTCCGAGAGCGGGGCTGCATCTACAGCTGGGACGCCCGGGTCACGGCGGTCCCCATCAAGCGGTACCTGCTACTCGGAGTCGCCGCGTCGACCCTGCTACTCATCACGGGTCACCCGTGGGGCGCGGCGGGGTTGTTCAGCGGAGTCGTCACCGCGTTGTTTCTACGCTCGCTCCGCGCTTTCGACCGCCGTGCGTCGGCCTTCGTTCAGCATCGGCAAAGACACGGGCACCTAACCGGAACGGTCCCGTTCAGGGTACTCCACCTCACCGCTGAGGCAGCCGAGGTCTCCACCACCGCGACCGGCCCCCTCCCGTTCCAACTCCACGACGAGATCACCGCGGAGGCGGCGGATAAGGCACAGTGGCGCGTTCGCCTCGATCAGGGACTTCGCTGGCTTACGCACGAGGCCAGTCGGTTTGCCTGCGGTGTCGAGTTTCGCGAAGTCGCTCCTGCAGCGCATCGTCGCGTACCTGCCAGCGCCTCGCTCAAGTCCGCGTATTGCGATGCCGAGGCCCATGTCGAACAGATAAGGCAGCAGATGCTGGACGATGGACACCACGGGATCGTCATCGTCGTCTCGGACGTCGGCACGCTAGGGTTTGCAAACCCCCTCGACCGAGCGATGTGTGTGGCATCGCTCGAACCCGCCGGAATCTACGCACACGAGCTCCTCCACCTCTATGGGGCGATGGACCTCTACGACTCGGACCGACTCGATCAGCTGTACCCGCAAGCGATGAGACGATGGGTCGAAACTCGATTCGAGAAGGACTTCCTCGTGGACGAAGTCTCGATCATGGACGACGTCTGCAACGAAGAAGCCCGTGTGGATCGATTTACCGCGCGGCTCGTCGGATGGGTCGACGAGTCAAGGACGTGAGATCCGCCCGGCGACGTATCCACGACCACCCGTTGTAATCTTGGCCGCGACGGAGGTTCCCGGCCCCCCCAACGCTCGGAAGGCTCGGTACGCTCTTGCCCAGCGATGCCCCGAAGCGCTCCAGCGCTCGTGTCCCCCCGGCACGACTTCACGTGGTTTGTCCTTCCCGGCGTCCTGGCGGCGATGGCCGGACTGACCATCGGCCTGCTCCCCGCCACCAGCGAGACCCGTGAGGGCGGCGGGCTCGGCCTTTGGATCCTTGGCGTCCTCCTGGTCGACGTCGCCCATGTCTACGCGTCGCTGTACCGGACGTACCTGGACGCTCAAGCCCGCGCGCTTCACCGCAAACGCCTGTGGCTCATCCCGGTGCTGTGCCTGTGGGTCGGAGTCCTGTTGCACCTCGAGTCACCGCTGCTGTTTTGGAGCGTGCTCGCCTACATCGCGATTTTCCACTTCATCAAGCAGCATCTCGGGTTCGCCCTGCTCTACGTCCGTGCGGGTCGCGAGACGACACTCGACCGCAAGCTCACGGTCGCGGCGATCTGGGCGGGCACGTTGGGCCCGGTGCTGCATTGGCACGCGCACTTGCCCACCCGTTTCGCATGGTTCGTGCCCGGCGACCTGGTCGCGGGCGCGCCCGGCTGGCTGGGAACGGTTGCCCTGTGGGGACAGGTCCCGGTCTGGATGGCGTTCCTCGCCCGCCGCGTCCTTCGGTGGAGGCAAGGCCACGCCAACCCGATTCTGTTCGCCTTGGTGGTCCTCCCCGCGATCAACTGGCACCTGGGCATGGTCGTGTTTGACGACGACCGGGTCTTCACGATCACCAACGTGTTCTTTCATGGCATCCCGTACTTCGCCCTGGTCTGGGTCGCCGGTGGTCGTGACACCGTGGCCACCCGCCTGAAGAACGCGAGCCCAGCCCTACTCGCGCTGGTGTTCTACGGAGTCCTGCTGGTGCTGGCAGTCACCGAGGAGGCGCTGTGGGACCGGTTGGTGTGGCACGACCGACCGGAGCTGTTCGGCTCTGCACCTACGGAGCTTTCGAGCCTAGCCACGGCATTCGTCGTCGCACTGCTCACGGTGCCCCAGGCCACGCACTACGTCCTGGACCGGTTCATCTGGAGAGCCGGACCTGACAACCCCAAACTCGCCGCGCAACTCGGACTTGCAGCCCCCCCGGCCCGATAGTCGTCGCTGGTACCCTTCCGCGTCGCCGCATGTCCGCGTTCGCCACGGCTTTGTCTCGTCCACGACTCCTCGACGGAGGGCTTGCCACTGTGCTGCAGCGCAAGGGCCACGACCTTGGCGATCCGCTGTGGTCCGCGCGACTGCTGCTCGACGCCCCCGATGCGATCGCCGCCGCGCACGAGGAGTTCATCTCCGCGGGCGCCGAGGTGCTCACCACAGCGTCGTACCAAGCCTCGCTGCCCGGGCTGCAGGCGCGAGGACTGACCGAGCAGGCCGCCCTCGATTGCATCGAGTCGGCCACCAACCTAGCCCGCGAGGCCGCGGAACGTGCACCACACCCGGTCTGGGTCGCAGCGTCCGCGGGGCCCTACGGCGCCTTCCTGGCCGACGGTTCCGAGTATCGTGGTGACTACGGCGTGCCGCTCGAAACGCTCGAGGGCTTCCATCGCTCACGGCTGCCCGCGTTCGCCTCCGCCGACGTCGTCGCGTTTGAGACCGTGCCCTGCCGTATCGAAGCCGAGGCCATCGCCAGGGCCTGCGAGGACCTGCCCGCTGGACTGACCGCATGGGTCAGCTTCAGTGCAATCGATGACGCGTACGCGTGCAGCGGCGAGGCGATCGAGTTGTGTGTCGCATCGGTGCTGGAGAGCCCTCGCGTTGCCGCGGTCGGGGTCAACTGCACCGCCCCCGAGTACGTCCTAGGCCTTCTTCGACGCATCCGGGCAATCTGCGACCTCCCGCTGGTCGCCTACCCAAACGCCGGTCGGCGCTATGACGATGGCGCGTGGCACGGAGATTCAATCTCGCCACTGGCCCTGGCAGACCTCACGCGTTCGTGGATCGACGTTGGCGCACGACTTGTCGGCGGATGCTGCCAGATCGAGCGCTCCCATCTGGAAGCCATCTCGAACGCCCTCCAGCACCGTGCGCCCTGATGGCCTACACTGCCGGCCAACGATGGCTGATCAAGTTCAAGCCTCCCACATCCTGCTCATGTACGCCGGCTCGATGCGCAGCTCCGCAAGCCGTAGCCAAGACGAGGCCAAGACCCTGATCGCCGAGATCGAGTCCAAGCTGACCGCAGGCGAGTCGTTCGGCGACCTCGCCAAAGCCCACTCGGACTGCCCCTCCAGCGCCCAAGGCGGCGACCTGGGCAAGTTTGGACGTGGCCAGATGGTCGGTGCGTTCGAAGAGTCCGCCTTCGGCCTTCCTGTCGGCGGAACGAGCGGTGTCGTGGAGACCCCGTTCGGCTATCACATCATCCAGCGCACCGCGTAACTCCCCCTCGTGCCAGCTCAGTTTCAGCTGGCGCTGTTCGGCGCGCTCCCGGCCATCCTCGCGATGGCCTACGTGGACCGCCTCGACGCCAAGCGCCCCGAGCCCCAGCGGACCTTACGGCTCGTGGCGTTGGCAGGGGCGCTCTCGGGGTTTGTCGTGGTCGCGATCGGAGCTTTGCTGCGACCGCTCGGCCCCGAAGTTGGGACCTACGCATCCGCGTTCTACGACGCGTTCGTCGTCGCGGCCGGACCCGAAGAAGCGGCAAAGCTCGCGTGTGTCCTCCTCGTGGCCTGGCGACGGCCCGAGTTCGACGAGCGCATGGATGGCATCGTGTATGGCGCCCGCGCTGGTCTTGGCTTCGCTCTGGTCGAGAACGTCGTCTACCTGCTGATCGTCCCGCACTCTCTGAGCGAGTTCCTGTCCCTGTTCGTGGCCCGAGCTCTGTTGGCCGTCCCCGGACACGCTGCATGGGGAGCCATCCTCGGCTACTTCGCAGCCCGTCGCCGCTTCGACGGAACCGGTCCGGGCATGCTCGGTGGCTACCTTCTCGGCGTCTTGATGCACGGCCTGTACGACGCCTCCCTCTTCGCCGTGCCCGTGGCCATCGCCCACGGTCACACCACGTGGGCGTTGGGGATTTGGGGCGTCCCGGTGTTCGCCTACGCCCCACCGTTGCTCGTCATCCTGGGCTCGGTCCTCGCCATGCGCATGTTCGCCGCGCGGGCCGTGGCGGCGGACGACCGCGCCCTGCCCTGAGAGTTACGTCGCAGACCTGGCACACAGTGCCGAGATATACGCGTTCCATGGTGTGCACACGGTGGAATCTGGCCGTCCTCCTCTTGGCGCTGGGCGGTTGCGACACAGACCCTGCGTCCACGGGTGCTGAGGGCTCGACCGGCGAGACCTCCGGCGGAAGCACGGCCGACATTCCAGGCACGGGGGGCGAGAGCACCACCGGCGTGGGTACGAGTGGCAGCGGCTCGACCGGCGAGGGAACGAGCAGCTCCACGGGAGACGGAAGCTCGAGCACGACAGACACTTCGGACTGTGACGCATTCGAGCCCGGCAACCCCTTCGAGATCGCCGCCGACGCCTCGACGACCCGCATTCACCCCCACGCCGCTGGGGATGGTTCGGGCGCATGGTTTAGCTTCGTCGAGCCAGAGCCTTCGGGGAGCCTGTTCGACGTGGCGGTGCTGCACCTTCGGTGCGCGGGCGTGGTCGATGTACCGCGACAGGTCGTCAGCACAGCCCCCGGCAACGACATCGATGCATCCGTGGCCGTCTCAGGCGACCGGGTCTTAGTCGTTTGGAACACCGACGACGGCTCTGGCGGTTCGAGCAACCTGCAGATTCACGGCCGGGTTTTGAACAGCGATGGAGTGCCTCTGGAGGACAGCCAGTTTCGCGTCACGACAAGTGTCCAAGGGACAGAGATCTCCGAGAACCATACGTTTGCCCTCGTCAACGGAACGGACGATGGGTTCTCGGTCGCGGGTCTACGTGCGCACCCGGACAGCCCGGCCTTCGTCGCGTTCCGCCAACCTCTTGACGGCGACGGCACGCTCCTCGGAGAAGCCCTCGGCCCGCCCGTGGAGGAGGGTGTCAGCCACCTGCTCGCCGCCAGCTCGGGTTCCTGGCTCAGCTACCAGCGCAGCAACGACATGGGAGACCAGGTGTGGCTGGTGAGCCCTGAAGCGACCGCCGCGGCGGCCTTCGAAGGCGTCGCAGCGCAGGGAGGACAGGTCGTCGCTCGGCCGGATGCACCCACGATGCCCCTCGTCGCGGGCACCATCGGCTCCGGATCTGCGCTCGATGTCGGCGTCGCCCTGGGCACCGCTGCACCGCTGCTGCTTGGCGCCGCAGGGACAATCGAGCACAGCCCTACCGTCGCCGTGAGCCCTGAGGGGGCGCTGGCGGTCGTCTTCCACCGCAACCTCGGCGGACTCAACAATGCCGTCGTCTTCCAGCGCCTGGCGATCGGAGGCAAGGCGGACGCCCAAACCGTGGTGACGCTGGGCGACGAGCTCGAACTGGACACCCAGTCCCCGCCCTACCCGCCCTCGTTGACCTGGACCGACGGCGGTTGGCTCGTGACCTGGTCGCGCGGCCAGAGCCCCGAGTTCTCGACGTGGGGCCAGGTGCTGGCCCCCTCGTAGCGCCTGCGTGGCACCATGAGCCCCGGTGCAGATGCGGGCGCAGACGGTGGTGGTGGGCGCGGGGGTCATCGGTCTCGCGATCGCCCGCGCGCTGGCCCATCGCGGCCACGATGTCGTGGTGCTCGAGGCTGAAGAGGCCTATGGACAGCACGCGAGCAGCCGAAACTCGGAGGTCATTCACGCGGGGCTGTACTACCCCCCGGGCAGCCTGAAGGCCCGCCTGTGCAATGCAGGCCGCCCCCAGCTGGTCGCGCTCTGCCGGGACCACGACGTCGAACACCACATGGTGGGCAAGCTCATCGTGGCCACCGAGCCTGCCGAGGTCACCGTCCTCGAACGGATCGCCCGCAACGCCTCCCACTGCGGGGGCGGAGCGTTGCAGTGGCTCGATGCGGCGCAGGTCCAGCAACGCGAGCCTGCGCTGAAGACGTGCGGCGCACTGTGGTCCCCCGAGACGGGCATCGTCGACAGCCACGGTGTGATGCGAACCCTGCTGCGCGACGCACAGGCGCACGGCGCCATGCTGGCCCTGAAGACCCAGGCGAACAGCCTCCACCGAGCACACAACGGCTTCGTCCTGCAGACCTCTCAAGGCCCGTTGTTCGCCGAGAACGTCATCGTCTCGGCCGGCGCGGGCGCACAAGCTCTCGCGACAACGCTCGAAGACTTGGACCCCAAGTACGTTCCCCGCCGGTACCTCGCCAAGGGGACCTACGCGAAGCTGCGCGGACCCAGCCCGTGCAGCACCCTCGTCTACCCGGTCCCGGACTCCGCGTCGTTGGGCGTACACCTCACCCTCGATCTCGCGGGTGCCGCTCGGTTTGGGCCTGACCAAGAATGGGTCGAGAATCCCGACCTCGCCGTCGACCCTGCACGACTTCACGCGTTCGTACCCGCCGTGCGCCGATACTGGCCCGGCCTCCCCCAGGACGCGCTGGTCCCCGACTACGCGGGCATTCGGGTCAAGACACAGGCGCCGGGCACCCCCATGGCCGACTTCACGCTTCTGGGCCCAGCCAACCACGGCCTCGCCGGCCTGGTGCTCTTGTTCGGCATCGAGTCCCCCGGCCTCACCAGCGCCCTCGCCCTCGCCGACGAGGTCGCCCTTCATCTAGACACCCCATGAGCCTCTACGTCATCTCCATCGCCCTCACGATCATCGCCAACGTTGGGTATCACCTGCTGCAACGGAGCATTCGGCCGGACCTCAGCCCCCTCATCTCGCTGATCGCGACCTACGGGACGGCGTTGGTGTTGTGTCTGCTCGCCCTCCCGTTCTTCCGCGGCGACGAACCGCTGGGTCAACAGTTCGCCAAACTCGGCTGGCCCAGCGCCGCGCTCGGACTGGCGATCATCGCGTTGGAGCTCGGGTTCCTGCTGGCCTATCGCGCGGGTTGGAACATCTCCGTCGCAGCGCTGTACAGCAATGCCGCGGTGGTTCTGCTCCTGCTCCCAGTCGGACTGCTCGCATTCCATGAAGGCATGGATGCGCGCAAAGCCGCAGGCCTGGTGTGTGCCTTCGTGGGACTCGTACTGCTGAGCAGCAAGCCCGAGACCAGCCCGGTGTAGCTTGATACGCTTTCGCGGTGGAACACCCCAGATTCGGCCTGAAGTTCGCAGGCTTCGTTGGGGCAGCATCGGCAGCCGCACTCCTGGCGAGCTGCACGAGCGTTTCGGAGCCGTCCGCACTCGGCGGCACCACCACGACGAGCGACGAAGCAACCGGGTCGGGGACAACCGAAGCCGAAGGGCGTGACGCTTCCTCCGACGCCTCCTCTGCCGACTCGGGCTCGGACGCGGGGTCGAGCAGCACGGGAGTCGAACCGCTCCAGCCCACGGACATGCTGCTCATGGACAGCGTGGTCTTCTACGACGGGTACGCGGAGACGGTCGACGAACCGACGGCCAAGGGGATCATCCGGATCAACAACGCCGTGCAAACGATCAGACTGACCGAGGCCCAGCTCGATCTCATCCAGCCGAACTTGGAGGCCCAGGTTCTCATCGGTGCCCTGTGTGACAACTACGATCGCCTGGGTTCGGTCAACTTGGCCCTGACCCCCAAGGGCTTGGACACCTACGAGCCTTCCGAGGTGGACCGCATCGAGGTCGGCCGCTTCGTCACACCGTTCATGGACATGAACCGGCAGCCCGACACCGTCCGATACAACTGGGACATCGACGAGGTCGCAGCGATTCTCACGGACCCGGCGCTTCGCGAGGCCCACGATTTCTGGTTCGAGCTCGAAGTGTTTGGTGTCCCCTACGCCGCCAACACTGAGATCTCGGGCTGCGAGGGCCGCAACGACGTGTTCCGGGGCTGGCTGGGACTGCACACCAGCAGCTCCGACGAACCGCTGGGTTTCACCACCTTCATGCCGCTGGCGATGCAGGCTGCGTTCAACAACTACCAAGAAGATGCCAGCGACGCGCTGGGGACCACCACCAAGACGATTGAGTTCGAGCTGGAGAACGACACCGAGTATGCCCAGCTCGTGCTGATCACCTCGAACCACGGTGCCAACGCAGGCGGCGAGGAGTACATCCGTCGTGAGCACTTCGTGACCCTCGATGGAAGACCCGCCCTCGAGTACACCCCCGGGCGCGACACCTGCGAGCCATTCCGTGAGGTCAATACCCAGGGCAACGGCATCTACGGGCCGTCGCCGATGACCGACGAGGAGTGGCAATCCTTCAGCAACTGGTGCCCGGGCGACGTCATCGACACGCGCATCATCGAGTGGGGTGCGTTGCCGGCCGGTCTTCACACCTTCGTGATCGACGTCCCGGACGCCGAGTTCGCCGACGCCCAGGGCAACTTCCCGCTCTCGCTCTACCTGCAAGCTCGCTGAGGACACTAGCGACTGTCGGGGTGTGTCGCCGCGCCCCAGAGTCGGACATCGACACGGGTCATCGCCTGCACGCCCCCGTCACCGTCCACACGTAGGATCTCCCCGAGGTCGGTGAACACCCAAACCTGCCCCGCGAATCCGGCGAGACCGTAGCTGAGCAGGGGCAGTGTCGCGATCGGCGGCCCCAACACCTCAGCGGTTGCCGCGTCGAAGGCCACCAATTGGTCGCCCACGCTGCTGGTGCTGCTGAGGAGCATCGTCGAGCCACCGAAGGGCATGACGTCACCGCTGCTGCTGAACCCCTGCAGCGTCCCGGCCACCGTGGTCTCGGTCCCTCCCTCGTGGACCCGCACCTGCACCACCTCGTTCCCCTCGACCAACACCAACACGTCGTCCTCAGGATCCAGGGCCCCAAACTCTGCAAACCCCGCCGAGTTCGCGCTGCTTGGGCCCCGCGGGGTGCACACCACGCTCACCGGATCGCACACGTAGAGCATTCCCGCCGAGAGCGCGTACAGGAGCCCGTGACGGTCGATGGCGATGTCGGTCACCGACGCAGCGCCGCCATCGTCGAACGTGAAGCGTCCCAGCTGCGCCAGCGTCAGCGACACCGGGTCGAAGGAAAACAACGTGTCGCCGCTGTTGACGTAGATCGCTTCGCGCAACACCGGCGGCGTAGGCGGGGGACGCTCGTCCACGGCACCGGAGCTCTCGTCCCCCGACGACTCCCCATCCTCACCACCGTCTTGAGACCCGGACTGCCCGCCGTCGCTGTCCTGCTCCGTGATCAGCCGCTCCACGCAGCCGGTCGTCAGGAGGAGAACCAGGACCGCGAGTCGCACGGGAACACAGTAGCCCCCGGAACCAACAAAGAAAGCCCCGCGAGTTGCCTCGCGGGGCTTGGTGTGGAGGATATCGGGATCGAACCGATGACCCTCGGCTTGCAAAGCCGATGCTCTCCCAGCTGAGCTAATCCCCCGTACTGGTGTGCCGCCTGTCTTGTGCGGTCTTGAGTCTAGTCTAATCTGAAGTGCAGTCTTGAGTCTGGTGCCGGTGTGGTGGGCGTGGGAGGACTTGAACCTCCGACCTCCGCCTTATCAGGGCGGCGCTCTAACCAGCTGAGCTACACGCCCGAGCGGACGCGCTTTGTACTCGGGCCCGAGCCGAACGTCAAGAGTTCGGTGCGAAGATTCGGTGCTTGGTCGCAAAAGCCCGTTGCAGGGTAGGTCCAGGCTCCTTCGCGCAGGAGACGCGCTTTCACGTCGCCGGTCCGTCGCCGTCGAGGGCCGCATCGCTCTTCTTCTTGGCCTTGTCTTTCTTGCGGGACTTGCGACTTTTCCGCCCCGTCGAGATCTCTCCGTCCCCGTTCAGGATCCCCTCGCTCTGAGCGTGCTTCACCATCGCTCCGATCATCTCGAGAAGCTCATCCCCGGCCGGCATCAGGTGGTGGTGATACGAGGGCACCTCCCCTGGCGCCCACTTCAGGAACAGAAGCAGCTGCGCATCGCTGAGATCCCGGGGCAACTCATCCTCGCCCTTGATGACCAGGAGCTGCTCCTCCTCGGTCTCGTCGGGAAGAGATCCCATGATCACCTCCTCGACCGCGACCGCGATGTACTGGTCCTTGCGGCCCTCGTAGCGTCCCTTCCCGAACACCTGCCGGACCCGCACCTTCACCAGGACGTCCGAGAACCCGAGCCGCTCGGCGAACAGTTGCTGGTCGAGGACGTCGTTGGGCGCCCTGCCCATCAGCTCGACGCTCTGCGGGGTGTAGTCGTCGTCGAACGCTTTGTGGTGCTTGCTCTCGAACGGGCTGGCATCCGGCGGTGACGACAGCTCGCCGGTGGCGCTGTGGTCCTTGCACGCTCCGAGGCTCAACCCCATCGCAACGGTGGCGACGGCGATCCATCGGGAGGCCAGGGGGAAGCGTTTTGAACGCATCGGCGCAACGGTAGCAGCCAGATCCGCCCCGGCCCAGCTGGACCCGTGCCTCATTGGCTCACCGCCTCCCTCCTTCGTCGGGGCCACGTGACCCACGCCCGTCGCAGCGCCCTCGGCATGCGTCCAGCTGGGGTAGCGTGGCGCGGTGATGCCTCGTGCCCTTTGGCTTCCGTGTCTGCTGTGCCTGGCGTGCGCGAGCACCCCCGGCGTGCCCGGTGCGCTGCCCCCGGCCGATGAAGACCTCAGGCTCGCCAACGAAAGCCTTGGAGACCCCTACGCGGGACGCTTTCCATATGCCGAGGCGGTGCAAGGCCTGCCTCCGACCGGCACATTGCGAGCGTCCCTCGAGACCAGCGCCGGCACCGTCACATGCACACTCGAGCCTGACCACGCGCCGCTGGCCGTCGCCAACTTCGTCGGACTGGCCCGTGGACTCCGGCCCTTTCGCGACGAGGACGGCAGCTGGACCCAAGCGCCCTACTACGACGGAGTGCCCTGGCACCGCGCGATGGAGGGGCAGTTCGTGCAGACGGGCCGGCGCGGAAAGCTCGCGGATGGCGGCTTCCTCCTGCAAGACGAGATCGGCGTGGGCGACGACTTCGGGCGCGCCGGCGTCATGGCGATGGCCGGGGTTGGAGAGCTCGACACCAGCTCGGTTCAGTTCTTCATCACCACCGGACCCGCCAAGCACCTGGTCGGCGCCCACACCATCCTCGGGTCCTGCGACGGGCAAGCCACACTCCGCAAGCTCGAGCAGGCCGTCCTCCGAGGCGAGCGGGCGAGCTTGGACCACGTCGAAGTCACCCGAGGTTGACGCCCCCGGCCCTCCCTGGGTACTCGCATTCCATGACGCCGACCCGCGCCTTCTTCGCCTCCGTGTGTCTCCTGGTCGCCTGCGACAGCAAGCCCAAGGAAGAGCCCAAGGCTGAAACGAAGACGGAAGCCGAGGCCGATGCGCCCAAGGCCGACGAGGCGCCGGAAGTGGAGGCGCCCCCTGCAAAGAAGCTCAAGTACCGCAAAGGCCAGGTCGCACCCGGCGGGATGACCCCCGAGGAGGTGCAGGAGTACGCCGAGGCCCAGGGCGACCCGAAGAAGGGTGTCTTCAGTCTCGCGGACGCATTTGCAGGCGATGAGACGCTCGCCGACTCCAGCAAGGGCAAGCTCACCGCGACGGTCACCACCTCGATGGGTGCGTTCGACTGCGAGCTGTTTGAGGAGGACACCCCCCTCACCGTCGCGAACTTCGTCGGCCTCGCCCGGGGGACCCGGCCCTGGTACGACAAGAAGTCGGACTCCTGGAAAGAGGGCGAGCCCTACTACGCCGACATGGTGTGGCACCGTGTCATGGCCGACTTCATGGCCCAGACCGGCGACCGCTCGGGCTCGGGTTCGGGGGGCGCGGGGTTTGTCATCGTCGACGAAATCGATACGAAGAAGCTGCGCCACAAATGGAAGGGCACGCTGTCGATGGCCAACAGCGAGAAGCCCAACACCGGCACCTCCCAGTTCTTCGTCACCGTCAAACCCACCGCCCACCTCGACGGAAAACACGCCGTGTTCGGCAAGTGCGACCCCTCGGTGGTCAAGAAGATCACCAAGGCGAAGGTGAACCCGGCGCGCAACAACCGGCCCTTCGATCCGATCAAGCTCGAGTCGATCGCGATCAGTCGCAAGTAGTTCAGCGAGTGATGCCGACGACTTTGTAGGCGCCGAATTTTTTCTCGAGCACGAGGATCAGGAAGTCGCCGCCGATCTTCGTGAGCGCATAGACCCGCGCCTGTCCTTCGCTGACCCCGGCGGGAACCGAGCCGAAGAGTTTGCGCAGGCCCGCCGCGGTGAACAGCTTGGGCTTCTTCGGCTTCTTGCCCTCGGCTTCCTCGACCATTGTCCGCACCAGCTCCTTGAGCTCGTTGCGGCTGCGCGCGACGACCTGGTCGCCGGAGCGGAACGGCAACGACGACTTCGCGACCACGCGGTCGATCGCCTTCTTGTGGAAGTAGGCCAGCCACGCGTTGGCGTGCTTCTGGGCCTCCACGTCGCCCGCCATCGTCTCCGGGTCTGCGCTCAGGCTGGGCGCGGGGGCCGGGGAAGGCTTGGCGTGCTTCTCGTGGTCGTGGTCGTGGTCGTGCCCAGAGCCTCCCGCCGAGGGAGCCGCGGGGCGAGCAGGCCCCTCGGGACCCTTCGCCTTGGGCTTGCGCTTGAGCCGGCGCATGTTCTCCTTGCCGGCTCGGACCACACGCTTGGGATCCGGGCGGTCACCACCGCTCGCAGTCCCATCGAGAATGAACGGGTCCGCACCGAACGTGCCGCAAGCCCGCTGGTCCCGATGGAATGCCCAGTGGATGTAAATCTTGCCGTTGGGGCTGCGAATCGACGCCGGCGGATCCGGGAACGGCCCGGCCGCGAACACGATTTCTCGCGCAGCGGCGTCGAAGGCGGTCTTTCCCGAGTGTTTGATGGTGGTCACCTTGTCCAAGGTGCCGTCGCTGTTGAGCACAATCTCGACCCGGGTCCACAGCTCACGGTCGTTGAGAGGGTGGTTCGGCCCGCGGCCATCGAGTTGCTCGAGGAATCCCCAGGCGTACGCCTCGTGGATCTTCCGGTGAATCCGCGCGATGTACCGGGCGAAGGGGTGCTTGCGACTGCGCAACGCGGTCTGGTTGCCAGGCTGGACCTCGGGCACGAAGTTCTGCAGCGGCGACTGGTAGCGCTCGCGCTGCTTCTCCCAAACGCCGACTTCCTTCGACTCCTTGGCCGACTCAGTGTCGCGCCGGGCGGTCTTGTCCTTGCCGTGCAACGCCTCAAGCTGGTTTTGGCTGAGCTTGAACTTGTACGCCTTGTCCTTGCGATCGATCCGCGCCTGCTTCTCTTGGGGTGAGATGCTCGACGCCTTGTCCTGATTGCGCTGCATGACGCCGGTCTCGGCTTCATCGACCAGAGCCTCGTGCTCCTCCTGCGCCATCACGTGGTCGCGGTGTTCCAACTCGCGCATGGCCAGCAGACTCTTCGGCTGAGGGTCGGTCTGCTCGGGTCGCTGCTCCTCGGGAGAGACCTTCTCGCGCGGGGCCTGCTTGTCGAGCCGGCTCTCCTGCGTCTTGTCTTGCGCGATGACCTGCTCGGCGGCGGTGCCTTGCTCCTTCTCGGGGCTGGGCTCGAGCTGCGCCGCCTCGGGCTCGACCGCATCACGCTCGAGGTTCGTGACCTTGGCCTGGGTGTTCTCGGCCGTGTTGTTGTTGATGTTCGAGAGGAACTCGGCGTCTTCGGGCGCGTCGTCTTCGTCCTTCTCGTCGGGTTGCTCGACCATCTTGAGTTGCGACAACTCGAAGTCGGGCTTCTCCTGCTCTTCTTCCTCCTTCTCCTCTTCTTCTTCTTCCTCTTCCTTCTCGGGCTCCGGCTCGGGCTCCGGCTCCGGCTCCGGAAGCTCCTCGAGCTCGATCTCCGGCTCGGGTTTTTTCTTCTCCGGCTTGGGAGGCTCCGGCTTCCGCTCCTCGTCCTTGGGCGGAGGCGGCTCGTCCTTCTCGAGTTCGCGTTCGAGTTCAGGGGGAAGCTCGACATCCTCGAGAGCGATTTCGATCGGCTCTGGAGGACGCTTCGTCTTTTCGCGTTGGGGTCGAGGCCGATCGCTCCACCACAGCCCCACACCTATCAGCGCGGCGGCGTTGAGCCCGAGCGACAGCAACAAACACGCTGCAAGCACGAGCGGCGATGATCGGCGCCGACGCACGACTCCAATGTACCGGATGTGCTCCCCGCCCGCCCGCGCTCCGGGTCGCCCCAGGTGTCCAGTGCGCGCGAACCGTGACCAGGGCCGTTAACAGCGAATCGCCACGCCAGAAAAGAGGGTTGTGCCTCTCACCAACGTGGCGAACTCGCCAGAATGCAATGCCCAGCGGGCGACGCGCTGCAAGCAGCGCAACCCGGACCGTCCTAGGCCAGGAGGGACGAAGGGCCCAGGAGCCCAGGAGGGCGTCCGCTTGGGCTCCGCCGGAGCGGGCGTAGGGGTCTTGCCGAAAGACCCCTACGGGCAAACCTAGTGCACGCGGCGATAGACGCCGCAGACCTTGCCGAGGATGTCGACGGCGCGGAACTCGGTGCGGTCGACGTAGATCGGAGACATCGTCTCGTTGGCGGGCTGCAGACGAACGCGGTCACCTTCGGGGTAGAACCGCTTGCAGGTGGCCTCGCCCTCGACCATCACGACGACGATCTCGCCGGTCTCGGCGGTGCTCTGCTTACGGACGAAGATGTAGTCCCCGTCGAAGATGCCGTCTTCGATCATCGACTCGCCACGCACGACAAGGCCGAAGACCTCACGCTGCGCGACGGCGCCAAGGAACTGGCGATCGACGACCACCTTGTCGACGACGTTCTCCTCGGCGAGGATCGGCTCACCAGCGGCCACGCGACCGATGATGTTGATCTCGAGCGAGTCGTCGCGCTTCTCCTTGTTGGCGCTGCTGCCGTAGTCGATCGGGCGGAGCGCTCGGCTCTTGAGTTCCTCGCGAAGGAGGTAACCTTTGCGCTCAAGTGCCTTGAGGTGGTCGTTGACGCCGTTGGTTGAACGGATGCCCATGTGTTCACCGATCTCGCGAAGGGTGGGTGGGTATCCTCGGACATCGAGACACTCGGCGATGTAGTCGAGCGCTTGGCGCTGACGGTCGGTGAGCATGGGCCGCATTGAGCGATCTCCGGAGGTGAGGGTCGGGGTCGAGGTGCTGGACAAGGTGGAGCCGCGCATCATGCGCCTTCCTACTGAACGTGTGTACTGAAAAACGAGATCGACGTCAAGCGTTGCGAGCGATCTCGTGACGATTCGGGCGATTGGCGCCGAGACCTCGGCACCCGCTGATGAGATCTCTCAGACTGACGATTTGTCCAAGAAACACGCATAAAGTGTGTGCGGGTGTCCCGTGCTCATCCCCTCAGCCCGTCGAATCACACTCGATGCGAGCCTGAGGCTCCATCCGTGTCAGAGTTGACGGGTTCATGCCTGCCCTCTTGCTACGCGCCATCGTGACCGGCTTCGGCTACAAAATCGGAGCCGAGCTCGGCCGTTTCGTTGCTGAAAAGGTCGGTCTGGCCAAGAAGCCCGATGAGAAGAAGGAGGCCGAGGAAGACAGCGGCTACCCCACGGGCATGACCGACGGCCCTGACCCCGACGAGCCCGATGCCGAGCCCGACGGCGACGCGACCCCTGAGCAGGGGGCGGGCGACCTGGCGAACGCTGGCTCCGAAAGCGCCGCCTAGCCTAGGCTTCGGGCGCGTCTGCGGGGTCCGCGGGGTCGGGCTCCGACCCTCCGTCGGCATCCTCGTCCTCGCCCGACGTCTTCACGTTTGCCTCGCTCTTCGTGATCTCCGGCTGGGTGCGGCCGTTCTCGTCCCGCGAGAACTTCACGGTCATCTGTACGTCGACCTGCAGACCCGCCACGATCTGCTGGGCGAGGTCGGCGATATCCATCTTGTCGAGGAAGTTCCGGACCTCCGCGCCAACGATGCGCGTGATCTCGTTCTTCGTCGTGGAGGTCACTCCGCTGACCAGGCCCTGACCACGCCGCAACGCAGACTCGGGGTCGAGGAAACCTGAGAGCTGGTCGCCGAACCGCTTGAAGCGATTGCGGTCTTCGCGGTCTTCTTCGTCGTTCATGACCCGGCGCAACCGTAGTCCGGCCAGGGCCGGCCCGCACGGTGCTTTTTTCGCGAGAGCGCCTATCCCGCGGAAGCCGGCCGGGGCCCTTCCCTTCGGCTTTCGGAATGTGGTAGGCACCCGCTCGCGTCTCTGGGATGTCCCCTCGCCCTTGCGGGTTTCTGGTGAATCCATACATCCGACAGGTAGTGTCCTGTCAGCGCAGCACCTACACTTCTGTCGGCGCTGCCATTCACCCACGACCCGCCCCAAGAGCCCATGACCGCCATCTACCTCGGAAACCTCTGCGCCGCGCTCATCACCGTCGGACTCCTCGTCGGCACGCTCCGCTTCACGCGGGGTCTGAGCTAGCGGGCAATCCCACGAGCGTCTTCCTCCGGCTGCGGGATCAACCCGCCGGCTGAGGATCCATATAATTCCCGCTGGCCGCCTCCGCGGCTACGATCCGCGCCGAGCACCGCGCATGCTTCGGACGAACGGTTGCCCGCCGCACCCCGGGTCGCGAATCCCTCGTGGTAAGAGTTCGCCGCCCCGATGGCAGAGCGCCCACCACCGGCAGAACCTCGCGTCTTCCTTCCCGGACCGACGCAGCCCTTCGCCTCCGCCTTGGCCCGTCTCTCCCTGCAGGAGGTCCACGAAATCCGGCTGCTGCTGCGCGGAGACTCGGTCATCGATTGGCACCGTCTCGGCCTGCGGGATGAAGGCGATGTCACGCGCCTCCTCAAGGTCAATGGCATCGACCCCAGCGTTCCCGCCGACCGCGAGCGCGCCGAGGACGTCCGCGCCCGGTCGCTGACCTACATCCGCGAGACACTCGGTCTGCGACTGAGCGAGGCTGTCGGCATCGAAGCCACCATCGAGGAAGTCTTCCTCATGGCCTCGACTCGCGGCAAACATCGCCGCGAGGCGTGCACGCTGTTGAAGGTGATGCACATCATCTATCACCTCGATGCGCGCGAGCTTCGTCTGTTGCTGCCCATCGCAGACAACGCGCTGTACGCCCACGTCGAGCAGAGCGTCGTCACGCTGTTTGACGAGTTGGTCTCCGCGGGCGTTCCGGTCAAGGAGTTCGCGTGGTCACGAAAGACCCAGGATTCGCTGATCACCAAACTCCTGGTGAAGCGGGAGTCCAGTGCTGCGCGGGTTTTCGACCGACTCCGGTTCCGGGTGGTCGTCGACCGCCCCCGCGACATCATCCCAACCCTGCACGTGATGCTGCAGCGGTTCATTCCGTTCAACTTCGTCGTGCCCGCCCAGACGGTCAACACCCTGGTCGACGCGGTCTCCATCGAGCGCAAAGTCAGCCGGGCCCGAGATTTTTCCGCGCTTCCGACGGTCCCCCTGACCGGCCTCGCCAACGAGTTCTCGGGGCGCGGCTACCAGATCCTCAACTTCGTGGCCGACCTCCCGGTGCGAATGGACGACCTCTACGACGAACTGCCCGAAGGCAAAGGCAACGTCGTGTTCGTGCTCGCGGAGTTTCAGGTCGTCGACCTCGCCCGTCGCGATGCCAACGAAGAGGGCGAGAGCTCGCACAGCAACTACAAGCGCCGCCAGTACCAGCGCGTGCGCGAACGACTGCTGCGCGAGCCCAAGCGCGAGAGTTGAGCTGCACGCGGTCGACCGCAGCGCGTCCGGGGCCCTGGGAGCAACCGGGGTTCGGCCTGCCGAGCAGGCCATCGGCAGGCCGTCGGTTTCTGCCCTCCCCGGCGTGGTGGGCCGTCCGAGGGGCTCAACCTTCGTCGACGGGCACCGTCGGTTCGACCACGACCAGCGTCCACTGTATGGCCGCGGCGTGC
The DNA here is from genome assembly GCA_050633305.1 of Nannocystales bacterium. GTDB lineage: Bacteria > Myxococcota_A > Polyangia > Nannocystales > Nannocystaceae > CAJXVA01. The sequence goes on along the minus strand of JBOEGF010000043.1, from coordinate 268,722 downwards.
GGCAGGCACAAGCCATCGTCTTCGCAGGTCACATATCGCAAGACGCCGTCGATGCTGTAGGTTCCCGGATCGTTCGGAGCGACGAAGCGGGTCCTCAGCCGAGGCCGTTGCGCCTGAGGATCGACGACGCTCGACCAGCCGAGACGATTCTCGGTCACCCGGACCGCTCCAGCGCGCAGTCGAAGCTCGATCGGCACGCCTGGCTGTGGTGTCTCGAGGATCGTCGCGGACAACTCCCCCGTGTCGCCCGGGGCAACGGCGGGCAATGCCGTCGCCTGCACGTCCCCTGAGGGGGCGGGGTTCGGGCGAGCGACAACAACGGTCAGCGCCACCCCAGCTGCGCCTGCGAGCGGAGACACGCGCGGATCGTATCAGGCTCCGTCGGCCCAGCGACGCACGCAGTTTCGACCGTGCTCTTTGCAGTAGTACAGCGCCTGATCGGCCTTCTCGATCAATCCCAGGCGCTCCTTGCCGTCGAGCGGGAACTCGGCAACACCCATCGAGATCGTGATCTTGAACGTGCCGTGCTCGCTGGTCATCACCTGTTCGCCGATCTCTTCACGCAGCTTGTTGGCGAGTTGCTCCGCGCTCTTGCCATCCGTGTCGGGCAGCACGAGCACGAACTCCTCGCCACCGTAGCGAGCCACGGTGTCGACCTTGCGCGCTCGACCCGTGAAGATCGACGAAACACGCTTGAGGACCTGGTCCCCAACGGGGTGTCCATACGTGTCGTTGATGCTCTTGAAGTGATCGATGTCGGTGAGCACGACCGAGTACTTCTGGCCGGTACGCTCGGCCAGATCGTGAAGTTGAGCGAGCCGCTCCTGAAACGCGCGGTGGTTGGTCAGCCCGGTGAGGCCGTCCGTCGTCGCCCGAGTCTCCATCGACTGGTACATCCGAGCGTTCTGCAGGCTCACCGCAACATGGTGGCCGATGACCCGCAGCATCTCCCGAGTCGCCGTGGGGAACACCGCCCCGCGCTTGGCGAGCAATGTGATGGCGCCCAGTACCTGCTCCCCGCGAAGCAGCGGCAGCACGATGATGCTCTTCGCGTTGGGCAGGCGAACACCCTCTCCGAACACCGGAGCATCGGGGTCCGCGAGGTCACCCGTCGCGGGCATGGTGTGACGATTCTTGACCGCCATCGAGACCAACGAGCGCGTGTTGGACCACCGATGGCCCTGCAGTTCGCTCGCCAGAGACGCCCACTCGCCCTCTTGCTCGCTGGCATCGACGGCCAGCGCATCGTGTTCTCCCCCGGGACCGACCACGCTGATCACCCCAAGGTCGTAGCCGGCGATCGTCCGAATCGCGCAGAACGTCTTCTCGCAGACCTGCTCGAGCGTCAGCGCCTCGGAGAGCATCTCCGAAGCTCGGTAGAACTGCTCTTGCTCGTACTTGCTGCGTTCGACGGCCGCAAACACGCGCTCGTGCTCGATGACGCGACGGATGTGGTTCGCAGCACGGTTGAGCACCGCGGCATCCTCATCCGAGAACGGTTGGTCATCGATCCGGTCGGCGCACAAGATCCCGCGCAGGCTCGCGCCGTCGAGCAGCGGCACGGCGCACAGGTCCGTGACCGGCTCGGGCCCCTGATAGTACGGCGGGAGCCGCTTTCCCTTGAGGGTGTGAAGGCGAACTTCTTTGGGGTCGGCGATCAGTGAGGTCAGCAGGCCTGGCCCGGACAGCACCCGCTCTTCGGCGGCGTACTCGCTCTGCGTGGCGATTTCTTTGACGACGAGGGTCGGCGGATTTCGGGCGCTGATCTTGCCGCCCCCGTTTTGCTCGCACCACAGCAGGACACACGAGCGCAGCCGCATCGAGGTGCGCAGAAGCTCGAGCGTATGAAACAGCTGCTCGTGGATGCCCTCGACCGCGGCATGGGCCATCCGGAGTTCTTCTTCCTCGCGCGAGCGAGCCCGGCTCTCGGGGGGCAGCGAGGACCCGATCAAGCGGAAGTCTCGCGCCTCTTGTCGCATCTGCTCCAGGGATGCTTCGACCTCGGTCACATGCGTCTTTCGCAGACGACGGACCAGGGACGAGAGCACCAGCATGTTGCCGGCAGCGAAGAACCCGAGGAAGGTGAGGTGGTACGCGGTGAGCGTCCAGGCGCCCTCGAACCCAGCGTTGAAACCCAGCGCGAGTTCCAAGACGACGGTCGAGAGCAACAGGCCGATCGCAACGACGCGGTGTCGGTGAACGACGAGGAGAAACGAGACGACCGCGTACGCCAACGGGTAGAGGAAGGAGCGTGCGCCCCCGGTCGCAGCGAGCAGCACAAAGACGCCCGTCACAAGAAGCATGCCCAACTCCAGCTCGGCGGCTGCGGACCGCTCCGCGCTCGCGCGGGGCCCCGAGACTTCGCGCAGCACGGACCAGACGAGCGCGACGGTCAGCAGCGCGACCGCCGACACCTGCGGAAGCCGGGCCTGCCACAACGCCGCACCGCTGAGCGCACCGGTCCACAACATGGGCCACACGAGCAACAAGACGAGCACCGGCCAACGGCCGCTGACCTGGCGTCGGAGTCCATAGAGGCTTCGGGCGAACGCGCTCATTTCGAGTCCTCCAGCTTGCTGTAGTCGACCTCGAAGACGACCTCGCCGGGGAGCACCAGGTTCAGGTCCTCTCGCGCGATGCGAGCCACCTCTGCCTTGTCTCCCTTGAGCGCCGAGATTTCCGCCCGCAACAGTTCGATCTCTCCGGCGAGCACCGTATTGGTTTCCAGCAACCCCGCTTTCTCTTCGGAGACCCTCGTCAGGTCGTCGTTGTCGGACGCTGCCTCAAACTGCCGCGGAGCGATTGCCACGACGCCGGCCACCAACAATGCGAGCAGAATGCGATTGAGCCAATGCATGGGACCGAGGGATCGCCGAGCGGACGCTTCCCGCGGCCAAGCTACGCATCTGGACCGTGCCCGCCAAAAAACTGGACCCCGCGAGCGCGCTCTGGCAGGGGCCCCATTTGTGCAGTCCCACCGTGCGGCCCCCACCCGGGGTTGCCCTCGGCCGTAACCACGGCTTCCGGGGTCCCGCGGGCCCCTTTCCTGGGCTCCTGGGCTCCCGCGGGACGGCCAGCGGGCCGCCCGCGGCGAACGCGGGCGTCTATTCCAACCGGAAGTCGTCGTCGACGTCGTGGTCGACGAGGTCGATCCCCACCGTCGAAAATGCTGTCGCCGTTTGTTCGGCGTCGCGCTCGCGCGCTCGTCGCAGCGCAAGCTGGGTGCCCGAGCGAAGCTCCCCGGCATCGGTCCAGACCACCATCACCACACCGGTCGCGCCAACCGCACAACCGAGCACGTCGCACGAGCCCAGCGAAAACTGGATCTCCAGCGGCTGCTCCCCCTGCCCCCGCTCGTCTCCAAGCGCGAGCGCGTCGAGAACCAAACCCAGACCGAGGGTCCGACCGTTGCCGACCGCACCATCCCCGTGGACCTCGGTCCGCGAGGCCACATGAATGAGCGCCGCGGCAACCACACCGGGAAGCTCGAGGGCTTCGGACACGAGCTGCTCAACTTGGCGGTTCGCATCGTCCCGGTGCTTCTCGTCCCGCAGCCGAGCGGCATCGACGAGGAGCTCCATCAAGGGAACGTCCGTCGTCCACGATGCCTTCGCGGGGACCTCGGGACTGGAGGACACTTCACTGTTGGGCCAATCGAGTACCGCGACCGCAGCTTCGAGTCCGCGTTGCTCCCCAGCCTCGGCATGCACGAGCATCCCCTCAGCCACGACGAGTTCGCCCGCTTTGTCGCCGCTACGAACTCGCAGCGTCATGTTCTGGCGGGACATCGACACCAGCTGAAGCAGGTCCGCCAGCGCAAACCCGGTGAGTCCAGCCTTGCTGCTTGTGGCCGCAGCCCGGATCAGTCGCTGGAGTCGAACAAAAAACGCGGCGCTGCTGATCGGCTTGCAGATGTACTCCGCCACGCCTGCGGCAGCCGCGACCCGGACCAACTCGGGCACGTCGGGTCCGAACGCCGCCACGGCGAGCCCCCGCCGCTGCAGCTGAACGAGCGAGGACAACTCAGGCGCGGTCGTCCGCTCGACGGCACCCACCACCAACGCGGGCTCGACGATCGTGAGCAGCTCCAACGCGGCATCCCAGGTCTGCGCGGTCAGCAGCTCGATGGTCCCGCCTTCCGCCGCGGCGGCACCACGCATCGTGCGAAGCAGCGCGAGGTCCGAGTCGACCAGCAACACTTTCATGCTCATGGGGCCTCCAGCTGCGGGCTGTCCACGGGCGCCTCAAGGGCGCGGAGTCGATCGAAGAGCCGCCGTGCTTGCAGCACACGCGTCGGTTTCGGCGTCATGGCGTCCAACCGGATCTGCAGACGCCCGGTCCGCAACACGGCAACGATGCGATGACCCGACCCGGGCTCTTCCAACACCGCAACGCCCAGACGCGAGGAACCGGGGACCGACGAGAACCCCGCTGCAGTAGCGAGCGCAACCCATGCGGCGGTTTGCGTCCCGTCCACCAAATCGCAGCGCCACAACAAGTCGGCCCGACAGCCAACGTCACGCGCGAATCCCAGGGCAAGACTCATCGACGGGTCACCACGATCCGATCGAGAACGTCCCCCGCCGCAAACGAGCTTTCCTGAGTCACGACCCACGGATTGCTCCTCGCGAGATCAAGATAGAGCTTGCCATCGATGTTGGCCCGCGGCTGCCAGTTGACGCCGTGTGCGAGCTGCATGATCCCGATTCCAGCGCCGACGAAGATGCCTCCGGGGCCCTCCGCCGCGTTGGCGGAGATCAGCCGCGAGAAGACCGACTCGTAGGTCCCAGGGCTCGTCATGACGAGCCGTGTTTCGGGTTCGAACTCTTCGATCGCCCAACGGCCAAAGCCAAGCGCACGCGCCAGTGCAGCACATCCGATGACGACCTCGAGCGGGTCCCCCGTCGGAGGGCCGACCAGCCCTTCCCATTCCGGAGAGGCCAACACCCCGCCGAACGTATGGAACGCGCAGGCCGTCCCAGCCTCCAACAACAGGGCCCGGAACGCTTGCACGCCTGCGGGCTTTTCCTCTGCGATGATGTCCAGGACGTCGTTCGCAGCGTGGTTGTAGTAGTCGGCCAAGTGCGCAGTGACCAGCACGCCGAACGCTTCGATCACGCCGCGGTTGTCCCCCGCGACTCCCGAGAGGAACTCCCGAAGCCCCGAGACGATCGGTGCGATCTGATCTTCGTACATCCCGTCGAACGAGGGCGGCAGGACCTCCTTCGCGGACTGCGGATCCACCCCGAGAGGGAGGATCGGCTCAGCGTCGGCACCGGACACCCGGATGCTGCATCCGGCGCTCCCATCGACGATGCATCGCTCTTCGGTCGCGCGCCGCGTTCCCGGGTCCAGGTTGTACGCGACCTCGGTGGCCGCCGCGCTGAACCCCGTCGCGAACGCATCCGCGGGGTGGCTTCGAGACAGGCGTCCTCCGTATTTTTCGCCCCACCCGAACCCATAGTGAAGCTGCTCTCCCCGCACGAGTCCGCCGCTGCGACCGACCGCGAGGTGCAACTTGCCGTGCCCCATGGCGGAGAACACCGTCGCGGCGAGGCGCAGTCGTTCGACCGGCGACGTTGCGCCCACCTCGTCGACCAAGCCACGAAGGAACTTGTAGCTGGACTTGTGCGCGGCATGGGTCCGAACCCGACGGCCGACCTCTTCGCCGAGCGCGTCGTCCATCGTTTGGTCCCAAAACAGGTTGAAGTGGTGGCAGTGCACCACCACGGGACTCCCAGCGAGGAAGTCGAACTGATGCTCGGGCACGTGGAGCCGAGCCGAATCAATCGTATTTGTCATCGCTCAGGTCTTCCTCAAAGCGGGAGTTGTTCGACGCCAAGGATTCGGCGGACGGATGCGGTGACCTGATCGAATTCCTCCCCAGAGAGGCGTTCGGGAGTCTTGAGAAGGGAGAGCGGCAAACCCGTTTGCAGCGACACTCGAAGGAGCGCCGCGTGGGTGTCGGGCGCGTTGTCATCGAGATAACCCAGGAGTTTTCCTGCCCTCGAGCCTCCCGGAGCCGGCAACTCATCGGTCGCAGTCGGCTCGGGCGCTGGCGCTGGCGCTGCAGCAGGTTGCGGCCTTTCGATCGCCGGCTCTGGCTCTGGCGTCGAGTAGGCCAGCGATGCAGGGACCGCAGGCATCTCGCGGACCGTGGTCGCGTGCGCCACCGGAAGGTGTGAGTCGAGTTGGTCGAGCACGTTGGTGATGTGCATGCGGGCAAGCCCAAGCGACATTTCGGCGTCGAAGAAGAACACCACGAGCGCGGAGGCTGAAACCGACCGAACGATCAACGTCACCCCCGGCCATTCCAGCGTGGTGAGGGTGGCAGGCTCGGAGGAACCCACGAGCTCAGTTTGCGCCCGGGCCAACCCGGCGACAGCACGCGCAACCACGTCGGGCTCAACGGTAAGGGCGCCCCTACGGAACTCGCGGTGCAGTGCACCACTGCTCGCTTCGATGATGAAGCATGCGCGCAACGGCTCGATGGTGCGAACCAGCGCGGCGAACTCAGGATTCGTCATGGTCAAGTCTCGTTTAGCGAAGCGCGTCACGGAGAGCGCGGGAAAGAGTGGAGAGGGCTTCGGACGTTGGTTCGACGGTCCCGGACAGAGCCAGGTACGTCCGCCCGTGACGCGTGAGATCCCAAGCGATCACATGCGTTCGCTCCGAAGCCACCATGGTTATGGAGCCTGCGTCCGCCCCCCCAATGTCCGCGGGTACGGACCGGGAACAGAGATCGACCGCAGCGGCGGCGTCATCCACCGCGTTCGCGCCAGCGTTGAGGGATGCGACGAGCAGACCGTCGGAGTCGGCGACATAGGCCCGGGCCAGCCCGGTCACCTTGCACGCCCAGACCATGAGCTGCTCGAGGCGGGACTCCAAGCGACCGGGGGTGGGGAGAAACGGGTCGAGCATCGATGCGCGAACCGGTGGTGGCGACCCCGGCGGACCGAGGTCGGGGTTCGGCAGCGTCGGCCGTGTCGCACGTCGGACCGACCCCACGGGCCGCGAGGGAGTCGGCGTACGATCGAGGGTGGGCTCGGCAGGCGCCGAACGCTCGGGGGGACGTGGGGGCGAACTCGTCTCGAGCAGCGCAGACCGATCCGTCATGGCGCCTGGCAGCTCGTCGCCAGCCAACGGGCGGTACGCCGTGTCCTTGACCAATGCCCGCAGCGTGTCGAGATCAATCCAGGAGTGACTGTGGGCCATCGACCATCCTCGCGGTATCCAGTTCCATTCGTCGCGCCAGTTCGGACGCGACCAAGTCGAAAACGTGGGTGACAGGGGGAGCAGGCCGGCGCAGCAGGCCCACCGGGACGCCCGCAGCGGTCGCCTCGAGGAACACGCCATCGCGCGGGACACTGACGTCGAACAAGAGTTCGCGCGGGAACATCTCCCAGACATCCCGCGCAACTTGAAGCGACGCCTCGTCGTCCGTTTGAAGCATGCTCAGCAAGAATCCGACGACACCGGCGACTTCCCCCTCCGCGCCCAGGGCCTTGACCATCTCCAGCAGCTGCATCACCGAGCGCAGTGAGATTGGCTCCGCTTGAATCGGCGAGACGGCATGCGAGCAAGCTCGGAGCGCGCCGGCGGTGATGCCGCCGAACCCACACGGTGTGTCCACCAAGGCCAGGTCGAAACGCGAGCCGAGGGCGTCAAACAGCCCCCGTAGTCGGCTTCCGTCCGCCATGGCTGCGCCAAAGCTCTGCGTTTCGAGCGGCGCGACCGTACCGACCGGGATGATCGAGAAGCCGTCGACCTTGGTCGCGACCAACGCGTCATCCACGGTGGTTTCCCCGGCAACGTAGTCCGCGAGGCCAAGCCGCGTCGTCAGAGACTTCGAGAGCGACAGCCCGATTGCCCCTTGGGGATCAGTGTCGACAAGAACCGTCCGGTATCCCGCCCGAGCGAACGCGTAGGCGAGGTTGAGCGACACCGTCGTCTTCCCCACCCCTCCCTTTTGGCTGGCAATGACGAGACTCTTCATCCGCGCGACTTCGTTTCCTGTATTCAACGACTCCTGGCCGTAGAGAGTAGACGATGACAGCAGCGTAGCGAAGCCTACCTAGCCGACGATTCCCGAAACGAACCTCAGGGTCTCACCGACCATGCAGGATGTTCAGCTTCTCGAGGCCGCACGACTTCGCGAAGCCCATCACTTCGACGACGTAGCGGTGCGGGGTGTCGGCATCGGCTTTGATGCTCACCCCGGTGCTCTCGCCCTGCGCCGCGGCACACAGGCGCAGTTCGAGTTCGGCCGAGTCGACGACCTTGCCATCGATCCCGTAGGAGCCATCGGAGCCCAGCGTCACCATCACCGCCTTGGCTTCCTTGTTGACGTCCGTGTTCTTCGCCTTGGGCAGCTTGACCTTGAACGACGGGGTCTCCTGGAAGGTCGCGGTGAGGAGGAAGAAGATCAGCAGCTGGAACACGATGTCGATGAGCGGTGTGAGATCAACCAACGTCTCCCGCCGACGTCGATGACTTCGAGCGCCAAGGCCCCGAGGCCTAAAGCTCACGAACCGTCCTCCGACTCGTCCTCGCTCTTGCTGTCTTTGCCTCTCGAACGACTCGGCTCGCGTCGGGTCGTGTCCTCGAGCAGGTCCACAAGACCCATCGCGTCTTCTTCCATGTCGACGATCAGCCGGTCGTTGCGGCCTTGAAGATACTTGTAGGCGACGAGCATCGGGATGGCGACGGTCAGACCGAACGCCGTGGTGATGAGGGCCTGCCAGATCCCCTGTGCGAACGAATCAGGGCCCACGGTTCCGTCTTTGTAGGACTGCACGAAGTCCTGGAACACAAAGATCATCCCGATGACCGTACCGAGCAGCCCCATCAACGGTGACGCCTGGGCGACGGTTCCGATGACTTCGACGTTGCGATCGAGATGGGCGATCTCTCGGTTGCCAACCTCCTCGACCGCCTCCTTGATCTCGGCCCGTGTCTTCCCGTGTTCGTGGGTCCGAATCGCGGCCGCCATGATCGACGCGATGCTCGAGCGGTTCTCCTCGCAGAGCACCTGTGCCTCCGAGGTTTTTCGACGTCCGACCAAACCACGGACTCGGTCAACGAAGTCGCGAGGAAGCACCTTGGATCGTTGGAGCGACCAGAGGCGCTCCATGAAGACGGCGGTGCCCACGATGGACGCGCCGAGAATGGCCCACATGAGGGCCCCGCCCTGCGCGAAGAGTTCGGCGAAATCCATGATGGTTGCGGCGTGCGTGGGCGCTTCGAGTGGCCCAAAGACGCGGGCGGATCATGGCCCGGGGTCCACGCGGGGAGCAAGAACGGCCGGCCTGTTGATCGCTTGCAGCTCAACCGTGGGTCGCCGGACTCGGTTTTTCGAAAGGCTGTCGGTTTTCGGTTGACGCCCCGGACGGCCCGGTGTAGTTCAAGCGCCCCGTCAACGGCGGGGAAGTTCTCCATGGGGGTGTAGCTCAGTTGGGAGAGCGACGCGCTGGCAGCGCGTAGGTCAGGGGTTCGAACCCCCTCTCCTCCATGACCGAGGTCGGCTCTCACGAGCCGGCCTCGGTTTTTTCGTTGGGGCTTGTCGCTCCCGTCGCGACCCAGGCCCCCACCCGACGTTCGACCCGCGATCTCTCTCGTCGTCCGCGAATCGGCCGCGCCTGCTGCGCAGCACAATCGAGCGTCCGTACGGCGTTGCACTGGATCCGGGCGCCACAGCCTGTGACTTCCGTCATGAGCAGCATGCTTACTCGAAACTGCCGCGAGTGCCCCCGCTTGGAATATGGTGTTGGGCGATGCTCGATGGCCTCGAAGACGTCCCGTGGGCGAAGTTGCGTCACGCCCAGGGTCCCGCGGACGACGTCCCCGATCTGATCCGAGACCTCGCGTCCGAAGACGACGAACCCCGGGCCCGGTCTCAGTACGACTTGTACGGAACGCTGTGGTCGCACGGCACGGTGTGCGAGGCCGCGCCGCCAGCGATCCCGTTCCTCGTCGAGTTGCTCGAGCATGCCGAGCACGTCGACCGGCCGTGGTTGCTGATCTACCTCAGCGCTCTGGCCAACGGCGCTTCCCACCACGAAGTGCACCAGGAGCACGGCATCTACGAGGGGGAGCGAAACACTCCGGAGTTCGCCGCGAAGATCGCCCAAGAGCAGTCCTGGGTTGGTGATGCCACGTTGGCGGTGCGCAAGGGTTTGCAAACCTACCGGCAGCTGCTGTCCCACGACGACCCTGGGACCCGTGCTTCCGCCGCGTTCCTGCTGGGCGGACTCCGTGACGATGCACCGACCACGATCGCCGTGCTCGGCGGACGGCTCGCGAGCGAGTCGGTCCCCGTCGTCCGAGCGAGCATCGCCGAGGCGTTGGGAAGCCTGGGTGATGAGCCGCTCACCCGCATGCGTCTGCTCGACCTGGTCGAGCACGACAACGCACCTTATGTGCGGTGGGCCGCAGCCCGGTCTCTGGCGTTCCTGGCGACCACCGACTCCGACGACGCCGTGGTCGAGTCATTGATGTTCGCGCTCAAGGATCCCTCTGCGATCGAGCCGCTGCACGCCGAGTCCCCGTGGGCGGATGAGAACACCCCCGCCGCCACGGCGCGTGCCCTGTTGGCCATCGGCCGAGACAAGGCCTCACACACCGTCCCCGCCCTCGCCAAGCTGCTCGCGGGGTCCGACCCCAGCAGCGCCTTGGCGATCGCCGAGACCATCGTCGGGCTGGCCTTCGATCCCACCGAGCCTGCCGCCGCAGAGTTCGAGGAGCTGGACTCCACGCAACAGCTGGTCGTTCGTACGCTCGCGCACTCCGATGCCGCGTGGATGATGGGGGCGAACATGTCCAGCCTTCTCGACCGTCACCACCTCCCCCGCAGCTCGGCGAGCCTTCAGACCTTCGCAGGCCTGGCCACCCGCCGCGTCGGCGGAGATGCCCTGCGCGGCATGGGGCCGGGCGACAGTATGTCCGGAATGCGGATCCCCAGCGACTGGCTCGAGTAGGCCCTCGCGCCTGCAGGACAAGACACAGCCGCGCTCAGGCGTACTGAAGCAGTACCGTCATCGCGTGCTGCATTGCGCGAGCATCGTGGAAGCGGTGCTCCTTGTTCTTGGCGCAGGCCTGCGCAAAGAAAGCATCGACGATGTCGGCGGTCTGCTGCGGAGTGTCGGGACCCAAGAGCGTACTGGGCGGCAACGGGTCCCGCTCACGTTGGGCACGAAGCAGGAGCTTGGGGTGCTGACCGACCAGATCCTCGAACGGGTGGTGTCCGGTGATCGCCTCGTAGAACGTCATGCCCAGCGCGTACACATCGGCACGGTGGTCGAGGTCGAGGTTCGGCTTGGTCTGCTCGGGCGGCATGTAGCGAGGGTCGCCCAGGATCCAGCCGCCCTCCTCCGGGGCCTCATCCTTGAGATCCCGCGCAACGCCAAAGTCCAACACCTTCACCGGCCGGAGCTGAGGGTCGTGTGGATCTCGGCAGACGTAGATGTTGGCCGGTTTGATGTCGCGGTGGGCGATGCCCCGCAGATGGATGTAGTGCAGCGCATCGAGTGTCTGCCGAAAGATCTCGCAGAGCACGTGCAGCGGTACGCTTCGGCCTCGATCCATCGCACCACGAATGTCGGTGCCCTCGAGGAACTCCATCGCGAACCAGTACAGGCCGCGCTCCTTCATGGTGCCCACATCGAGCACGCTCACCAGGTTGGGGTGAGTGAAGCTCCCCAACAACCGAGCCTCGAGCCGAAAGCGTCGCTGCTCTCCCTCGGGCACGTCGTGCTTCATCACCTTGAGGGCGACGTAGCGGTTCATGAAGGGGTCGAAGGCCTTGAAGACCTTGCCCATGCCTCCCTCGCCCAGCGGCTCGAGAACACGGAAGGTCTTTCCGAACGTGATGTCGGTGCCTGCGGGCAGGTCGGCGGTCGATTCAGGGCCGACGAGGCGTGGTTCGTCCTGTGCCAGAGCCTTGACCGTAGCCCACGGAGCCCCGTCCCGTCACCCGCGGCACCGCCAACGTCACCAACGTGTCCGCTTCAGGGCCGCGTGACGAGGCCGGTGCGCCCATCGACGAGCCAAAGGCCGGAAGCCGACTCAACTTCGGCCGGGCCCGAGGTGCCTCGGCCCATCACGCGAGCCACCGACGCGGGCGCAGGCTGAGGCCCCTGGACGCGGATCTGGCTTCCGGTGATTGCGCCAGGAGCATGGACCTCGGAGACCCCGAGCACACCGGGGATCTTGGACTTCTTGGCCTCATCCACGAGGACCTCGTAATCCGGGCCGTCCTCCGCGACGCCCATCGCGTAGACGCGCGTGGCGATGATCGCAGAGTGCCGCCGGTTCTTGGACGGGGCCAGCTCCGCGACGGTGAACAGATGGAATGATGTGTCGGGCGCGCGAGACTGCAGCGCCTTGGCGGCGGCGAGCATGGCGGCAATTCGGTGGAACTCGACAGTGTCCTCGCCGACGTCACCGGCGAGCAACTCTCGATCGAGCACCCGTTCTGGCTCGAGCATCAAGGAGACCAGCAGCCAACGCTTGGCGTACTTGGGGTGCAAGTTGCCGTCGACCCCCACCCGGTCCGGGCTCCACCGGACAAACAGAGCTTGGGCCGAACGACCGCCGGGATCGACATCGACCAGCGGCAAAATGATGTCCCCCTCGGCGGTGCCGACCGACTGCGCCCCGTGTTCGAAGCCCAGTCGGAGCGCGCGCTGCAGATTGAACAACATGGCGCCGCGGGTCTGGATCCCGGCGAGGTCCCCTTCGACAAGGGGCCGAAACACACCGGGCGGCGGCTCGGAAGAGTTCCCGACCTGGCCTATCCCCGCGAACTCATCCTTATCGTTGTTCGAGTTCGAGGCGCACCCGGGCACCAGCAACGCTGCACCCAGCCCCACGATCGTGTCGCGACGACGCACGCAGCGAACATACCCCGGGCTCATCGGGCCCGAGCGGAGAATGGCCTAGGGGCCGTCCCCAATTCGATGAAACGGCCATAGCGGCGCCCCCAGAGCCCATGCCGTCGTTCCTCATCGGTTGCTTGTGCCCGACAAACGCCCTCTTCGTGCCTTGGCCTGGACTCTGCTGACACCCCTCTGACCATTCCACCGAATTGGGGACGGCCCCTAGTGAATCCGGAACTTGCCGCCCCGAACCCGGACGATCGACAGGGCGGTCACCAACTTGGTGTGCGCCTCTTCAAGCTCCTTGGCCTGCTTCGGGTTCTTGCCATCGAGTTGGGTCGACAGCGCAGCGAAGGCATCGTTGGCCGCACGGTAGTACTCGCGCCACTCCCGCTGCTTGAGGGCCCGGGGGCGCTCCGCCTTGAGCTCGATCTCCGCGATCACGGCTTCGAACCCTTCCCGAGCATTCTGCAAGTCGGAGACGGGAACGACTCCGGGCCCCGCGCCTTCGAAGGTCTTGAGGATCAGCGAGGCGCCGGTTCTGGGAAGGGCCGCTCGGCGTCGGGAGTCCCGGTCGGCCTCGAAGCGGACCTTGCGATCCACAAGGCTGCCGTCCTCGTCGGCCACCATGCCCTCGGGGACGGCATCGGGCGCCGGCGGGTCCTGCATCAGCCAAACCAAGATGACGCCGACGCTGACCGCTGCGGCGGCACCGAGTAACAGCGAACGCCACAGAGGCGGTTGAGCGGGAGGCGGCGTGCGCATGGTCTTGGAGTTCAACGGCCCGTGCGGCCGATGCTTTCACGACCCGCGGACCATAGCAGCCCGCGCGGCGTATGCTGGAGTCCCAACTGCGGCAGGAGTACGTGACTTCCGATCCACCTCCCCACGACGACGCCACCAACGCCGCCATCGACGACCTCTACCGCGGACCCCGCGAGGACTTCATCAAGGGCAGGAACGCGTTGGCCCGCCGGCTCCTCGAAGCAGGGAAGCGCGCGCTCTCGGAGTCCGTTCGTGCGCTCTCGAAACCGAGCGTATCGGCGTGGGTGGTCAACCAGCTGTGGTGGAGTCATCGCGAGGCCTACGACGCGCTTCACGCGGCAGGAGCCGAACTCGCGGCCCTCCAGCGGCAGGCCGTGTCGGTCGCGGGTCAGCCGGCCAACGACGCCCGGCGGGCTGCCATCCTCGCGCTTCGGAACACGGCCGAGCAGGTGCTCGTCGAAGCGGGCCACGCAACCTCGATCTCGATGATGCGCCGGATCACACAAAGCCTCGAAGCGAGCGCGGCCGGCGGAAGCTTTGGACCCGCCGCGACCCTCGGGCGCCTGCACGGCGACCTTGCCCCGCCCGGCTTCGGTCAGGTCCAGCAATTTGCGGCGCCGGCCTCGGCCCTTCGGACCGCTCACGCAACACGGCGCGCATCCGCGGAGCGTGCCCGAGATCGGGCGGAAGCCGAGCTCAGCGACGCCCGCTGCGTGCTCAAGGCCGCCGAGCTGGCCGTTGAAGACGCTCAGGGAGCGTTGGCGCGAGCGCAGCGCAGTGTGGCCGAAGCCACTGCGACACGGGTCAGGACCCAGGCCCGTGTGGCTGCGGCGCAGGACGAGTTCGACGCAGCACGAGCCGCCCTCGACCGTCTGTCCTAGCGGCGACAAGCCGTCAACCAAAGAAAACGCGGACGGGGCACGAGACGACCTTGGGGTCGCCTCGGGCACGCCGCCCGCGAGCCTCACGAGAGCCTACTTGGGGCAGACGGTGACGTCAGGTCCCTGGCAGCCGAAGTCTTCGCAGTCGATGAAGCCGTCGCCATCGTTGTCCATCTTGTCGCTGCACACCTCATCGCCCGTCTCGCAGTTGGGGGCGGTGGCACAACCGAAGTCTAGGCAATCGGTGAAGCCGTTGCCGTCGTTGTCCTTCCCGTCGGCGCATTCCTCATCGGTGGTCTCGCCGCACTCGCCGATCCCAGAGCAGTCGAAGTCGTCGCAGTCGGCAAAGCCATCGGCGTCGTTGTCACAACCGTCGCTACACGCTGCTTTGTTGTCCTCGGGGCCCTGCTCGGGGCAGAGGTCGAGACAAACCGTGACGCCACTGTCGAGGTTGGTGCAGTCGAAGTCTTCGCAGTCGACAAACCCGTCGTCGTCGTTGTCCATGCCGTCCGCGCAGAGTTCGTCGGTGTTCTCGCCACCGCCGGCCGAGCACACGCTGACACCGTTGTCCGCCGAGCACTCGAAGTCATCACAGTCGGTGAAGCCGTTGCCGTCGTTGTCGACGCCGTCTGAGCACAGCTCGTCCGTGTTCTCCCCACTGCCGTCGGTTCCGGAGGGGTCGGTCGTCGGACCTTCCGTGTTGCCGGTGGGATCGCCGGTGGGATCGCCGGTCGCCGGCCCCTCGGTTCCGGCCGTGGTGTTCTCCCCAGTGCTGGACGCAGTGTCGTCGTCGGAGGTCTCCGCGACGGTGTCCGTGTCTTCCTCGTTGTCGAGGGGACAGCCCAACGCGAGTGCGGGCAGGACGAGAAGGAAAGACAAGCGAGTGAGCCGAGCCATGGGCGGCTATGTACGCCTCGCTCTCACCGACGACAAGTAGCGCCAGATCCGCATGGAGCATGTGCGCCCAAACACGCGAAACAACGGGTTCAATCGACACGGCGCCATCCGTGCTTCATAGTCGCCCCGCGCTTCGGATGCGACACCGCCATCACCGCAGGGCCCTCTTTGTGGCCGCGCTCGCCGGCGCGACTTCGAGCCTCACCCCGATCCAGGCTGAGGCCGGGTTGCCGGGGCTCGTCGCTGCCACCCTCGCGCAGCCCGAGGGTCTCGTTCCCCCCGAGCTGACCAACAGCGTCACGGTCGAGTACCCCGACGCGTTGGCTGACGAACCAGACCCGCCCGCGGGACAAGTCGTCGTCAAGCTGACCATCGGGACCGACGGCATCCCCAAGAACCTCGAGGTCGAGACCAGCATTCACCCCACGCTCGATGCGTTGGCGGTGAGCGCGGTCGAGAAGCTCCGGTGGAATGCCGCGACCCTCGACGGCAAGCCCGTGGAGATCGTGACGAGGCTGGGCATCGACTTTGCCCCGCCTCCGCCGCCCGAACCCATTCCCGAACCCACTCCACCCGTCACGCCCGACGCTGAGCCCCAACCGGAGCCCGCCGGTGAACTGGCGGAAGAACCCGATGCGGCCTCACCCGAGACTCCCGACGCCGACGGACCGGTGCGCATCCGCGGTGTCGTGCTCGAGGCTGGCCAGCGCACGCCCATCGTCGGGGCGACCATCGTGGTCATCCCGGCCAACGCGGACGCGGAGCTCGGGGAGATCGAAAAGAAAGACTACGCGGCACTCCAGGAGCCTGCATGGCAGACGCAGGGCGTCAGCGATGAGACCGGCGCCTTCGAGATCCGCGGAACGGGCGACGGCAAGGCCAAGGTCATCGTGCTCGCCCCCGGGTTCGAGCGCATCGAGTTCGTCGAGGCCCTCTATGAGGGCATGCAGATCGAGGTCAAGTACTACGTCTCCCGCTCCCCGACGAACCCGTTCCGCACCGTCGTCGAGGTGAAGAACCGCCGCGAAGAGGTCGCCCGCCGCACGATCACGGCGGCAGAGATCAACGTACTCCCGGGCACCCAGGGCGACGCCCTCAAGGCCATCCAGAACTTCCCAGGCGTGGCCCGAGCGCCGTTCGGCGCCGGGCTCCTGGCGATTCGCGGTACCGGACCCAACGACTCCGCGGTCTATCTCGGCTACCACGAGATCCCCACGCTGTTTCACTTCGGCGGTCTGACGTCGGTCTTCAACTCCGACATCATCGAGCAGATCGACTTCATCCCGGGCAACTACGATTCCCGCTACGGAGACGCCATCGGGGGCATCATCAACGTCACCCCCCGCCGGGGCCGGCGCGATGGCTATCACGGCTACCTCGACTCCGACGTCTTCGACACCGGCATCCTGTTCGAGGGGCCCGTCGGCAAGGGCTCCTTCGCGGTGTCGGGACGACGCAGCTACATCGATGCGCTCCTGCCCGTCTTCCTGCCCGACGACGCCGGACTCGATCTCACCATCGCGCCCCGGTACTACGACTACCAGGTGCTGTTCGACTACCCCCTTGCAGGGGGGAACTTCAGTATCCGCGGCTTCGGCTCCGACGACCGCACCAAGGTCGTGGCAGCCAACCCGAACGACGTAGAGCCCGATCAGCGCAACCAGTTCGAGACGACGCAGTACTTCCACCGCGCCGACATCGCGTATACAAAGAAGCAAGGGCCGTGGTCGTTCTTGGTCAGCCCTAGCTACCGCTACGACTATTTCGATCTCGGCATCGGCGAGTTCCTGTCGTTTGGGCTGAAGGTGCACAACTTCAACGGTCGCGCCGAGGCAAGAGCCCAACTCACCAAGCGGCACGCGATCACGTTCGGAACCGAATTCCAGTCGTTCCTCTTCGACGTCGACGTCAAAGCGCCTCCGCTGCCCGACAGCAACGGCGGGTCCACGACCGGCGCGTTCGACGTCAACATCAACGACTACACCGCGATCCCGGCCCTTTACACCACCGGTGAGATCGGCATTTCGGAAGACTTCACGTTCTACCCAGGGGTTCGTTTCGCGTACTACGCATCGCCCTACTACACCGCCACGGTCGATCCCCGGCTGCGGTTCGGATGGCAGGTTGCGGAACGCACCACGCTCAAGGGCGGCACCGGGATCTACTCCCAGGCCCCACAACCGGTCGAGTCGAGCGCGGCGTTCGGCAACCCCCGGCTCGGCCCAGAGCGCGCGGTCCAAAACAGCCTCGGGGTGACCCAGGAGTTTGACTACGGCATCGAGGTCGACGCGACGGCCTTCTACAACTACCTCTGGGACAACGTCGGCCAATCCCCCGAAACCGTCCGGCGCCCCAACGGTACGGTTGGACCGGAGAACTTCGCCAACTCGCGGGTGGGCCGCGTCTACGGACTCGAGCTGCTCGCGCGCAAGCAGCTCACGGGCAACGTGTTCGGGTGGATCGCCTACACGCTCAGCCGGAGCGAGCGCCGCGACTCGTCGTCCGACCCCTACGCCGTCTTCGACTTCGATCAGACCCATATCCTCACGCTGATCGGGTCCTACAAGCTGCCGAAGAACTGGACCGTCGGAGCCCGATTCCGGTTGGTGTCCGGCAACCCGAGCACACCGGTTGTGGGCAGTCAGTACGACGCGGCAGGCGGCTACTACGTGGAGACCTTAGGGGCGACGAACAGCGAACGATTCCCGGTCTTCCACCAAGCCGACATCCGCGTCGACAAAGCGTGGATCTGGAAGCTCGCCAGCCTCACCCTCTACCTCGACGTCCAAAACGTCTACAACGCTCAGAACACCGAGTTCTGGAACTACTCCTTCGATTTCAACCAGCGGTCGCAGATCGCCAGCCTTCCGATCATTCCTTCGGTCGGGACCAAGATCGAGTTCTGATGCCCCGCCTCCGCCCCCTCGTCGCAGCCCTGGCCACGGCCTCGGTCACCGCCGCGTGCGGCATGGACCTCCCGCTCGAGGAGCGTATCGCCGGCGTCCGCCCGTTGGCGATCCGCGTCGAGATCGAAGATGCCGACGCCGCCGATGGTGAACCCGTCCGTACCGAGGGGCTCCCGTTCGACAACGTCCGCATGTACCCCTTCATCGCCGACGTCGACGGTCCGTTCGAACTGCAACGAATCGAGGACGAACTGCAGCCACGCTGGCTGGTGTGCAACCTCGCTCCCATCGAGGGCCTGGGGAGCTGCCTCGCCGCCGCCGCTCCGCTGAGCCCCTCTGAGCTCCCCGAGTGCCCCCCAGTTGACCTTGCATCGCTCGACCCCGATGCGGATGAGTTCCCGACCTTTCCGAGCCCCTGCGAGCTCACCGCGGGGACGGCGTCCCAACCGGAGTTCACGATCCCGTTCGACATCGGGTACCTCATCGGTGGCGATATCGAAGTGACGATGGTCGCGCAGCTGCCCGACCGCGCCGACACCGACACCTGCGTCGAGCAACTCCTCGCCGGAGAAACCAACTTCGAGTCTGGATGTCTGTACGTCACATCCCGCGTCCCGGTGGGACCAGACTCCGTGCTTCTCGACCTGGCCGCGCAGTTCGGCCTGCCTGAGTTCGACGGGCTCCCGGAGCCACCGGACACCCAGCCTGATCCCGATACACACCCGCGAATCCAGAACTTCGTCGTCCGAGACCTCGACGCAGCGGGAAATGAGGTCGCGGTGTTTCAGGTCGAGCGTGGGGACGTCATCACGGTCGCGGCCGGCCACGAACTCGACATCGAGACCCAGGCCCCCGAAGACGACCTCCAGGTGTACGTCATCCCAACCGAGGACGGGTACGTCGAGGAGGACGAAGCGTACACCGGACTCTGGTACACGACCTGGGGCACGCTGCTGAGCAGCAGCAGTGACGACCCACTCTCGCTGAACTCCTGGTCCTTGGAGCGCGGCGCACAGGACGATGAGGGCACGCTGCCGCCCGGCGAGCGCGCGACCCTGTTCTACGTCCTACGAGATGGCCGCAACGGCGTGGACTGGTGGTGGTTCCACGTGGACGTCGTCGAGTAGCGGACCCCGAATCGCTCGGGGCCCGGAGCGCTCACATCCCCAGCAGACGGAGCAGAGTCCCGATGAGCGGGAGCGACTTGAGGACGCCGAGGATCCCCGTCGAAGGTGGCCGAACTGCGACGGACGGGACGCTTACGGCGTGGCCGGGTACCACCGCCGCAGCCGCGACCGCCGCGGCAGCCTCCGGGCCACTGTAGTCCCAATCGCCCAGCGCCTCTTGCATGTCCGAGAGCGTCTCGCGGTAGTCGTCGACTAGGGACCGAAGCTGGACCTTCTTGAGCTCGTCGGTCGCCTGAGGAAAGATCTGGTTCACCCGCTGGGCCCGCGGTTCGAGCCGTGCGATCGCCTGACGGACGGCATGAATCGCGGCCTCGTTCTGCTGCGGGCTCATGAACTTCTCCGAAGCCAAGTCCTTGAGCGCGCCGTACACCAAGTCGCTCGTTCCTTGCTGTGCCTCCTCATCGTCGGCGAGCTTGGACCACGTGTGGATGTCCATGGTATCGGGCGCAGCGTTGAGCGCCATCATCCCCGGGCGGTCGTCCCCCGCCCCCTGGCTCAGGATTCGAATCGCCTCATCGTACGCCCGCTGCGTCCAGTGGTGCATCCGCTCGTCCCGCGCGTCCCAGCTGAGTTCCCAGATGCGAATCGCCTCGCGGACCCCACGGGCCCGAACCCGGACGTCCGCGTTGTCAAAGAACTCCGCCGCGTTGTCCATGGTCAGTTCCTTGGACATCCCGCCCCCGCGCCCCTGACTGGCAGCAGCGTCCTCGAGGTGGCGCGCGGTGGCAGCTTCCATCGAAGCTTGGTGGTTCGGAGACCACTTCTGGTAGAGCTGTCCGAACTGAATCATGACGGGGTCGGTTGGACTGCAGTTGCCCATCCGCTGTCCCCACGCGGCCTGGGCCCCCAGCCATTGGTCCATCGTGAGCCCCTCTGCGGCCACGAGTCCCTCGACAGCCGCTCCAGTCTGGCTCTGCGCGCTGATCTTCGCGTACGACTCCAACGACAACCCCTCCATCGACTCGCCGCCGACGTTGGGCTGGTTGGCCATCATTTGCCGCTGGCGGACCTGCCCCATATAGGTGTGGAACTTGGCTCCCAAGGCGGGGTCGTTCTCGGTGACCTGATGCCAGTCATTCCAGACCTGCGCCCACGTGTTCTCCGTGAGACCTTTGGAGCGTAGGAACTGTTGGAATGGCGCCTGGTAGCCGGGCTCGCCGAGCTCGGTCTTGAGCGCGCTCATGCGGGTCATGATCTCCGCGCAGTCCGCCAGTGAGTATCCGTTTCGCTTTTGTTCGAGGGGGTCCATGATCGGTTCTTCCGAGCTGAATCGGTCCGCCAGTCGTCGTTCGAAGCAAGGCGAACAACGTTCAACTGGCGACTCCCCCACCAAAAATGCAAACCGCGGGCCAGCCCGAGAAAGTACGGATCATCGGGTCGCCGGGCCTCTCGATTCCCGGGTCGGGCAACGAGCCTGCTCAAGTTGAGCAACCGGATTGCCCACCGTGGAACCCCGTGACCCGTGCGCGTACCCGCCGGCCAAGATCAGCTCTCGAAGTCGCGCTCGAGCACGGTCTTGCGCCCGTCTTCTCGAGCTCGCTCGACCGCCTTCACACACAACCGCCGCACTTCTTCAGACAGCGGCTCCAGCACGCCTTCGGATGTGTTGAAGCCCCACGTTTCTCGAATGAAGTGCTTGAGCCGACTGGCCACGATCAACACCTCGCGCGGGCCCTGCGGAACAGCGGTGGGCTTCGCCCCCACCACCCGGCGCCGTGGAGCACCGTCCTTCACGGCCCCGCTCGGCCCCGGACCTGGACTCGCAACAACGCGCCGTGTCGCCTTGTCCCCCCCCTCCTGCTCGGCCTTCCACTGTGCCTGCGTCGGCGCCTTTTCCTCCTCGGCCCAAGCCTCGCGATGGCGCATCAACGGAAGGTGCGCCTCCCAGCAGTCAACCGAACAGAAGAACATCCCGGTTCGCTTGCGACGACACGTCGACACATTGCACAGGTAGTAGGTCGCCTCGAAGGCGATGTCCTTCTTGCAGGTCGAGCAATGCTTCCAGGTCGCCATGGGTCCGATTACTTCTTCTTCTTGCCGTAGGTTTTCTTGGGGTGCGGGAGCAAGTCGCCCTCGAACAGGAAGCCGAGCACGATGTACGGCACAGCCCCGCTCACATCCGCCCCGGTCCGGTACCGATGCCGTGCCCACCATTGGCTGAGCAAGATGATCGTGGGCTTGTTGAAGCGTCGCTCAGGCTTGTCGTAGATGGTGTACAGGACCGCAGGCCCGATTCGGTGCGTCGGTCCATTGGGCTGCGTCACGGGTTCCCCGGACTGGAAGTGGCGCTTCTTGTAGAAGGCCTGCGTGACCGTGTAGCGAGCGCCTACCTTGAGCCCATTCTTGAACAGGACGAGAAGGTCCAGGTCGTTCGTCAGCGACCACCCTCCATCGGGCACCAGGATATCGAGCGTCTGATCGTAGAAGACGTTCCCGCCATCGCGCAGCTTGAAGTCAGTGTAGTAGCCCTTGAGGTTGTCCCGGACCGCGATCGGGCCAGCCTTCGCCTGCAACAACGCCGAGAGCGTGACCATGCTGCCGTACGTCGGGTACGAAGCCCCGTCTTCGTCGTTGACCTCGAGCTGGGTATCGGAATAGTTCGCCGCTGGCGTCCCGAACGACTGCATCTGGTTGAACGTGCCGTAGTACCCGATGAAGTCGTACGTCGCGGAGAGGTTGAGAATCGCCAGAGGAGAGAACTCGACCTGCGGACCGACACGGCTGTACGCAGGGGACACGAACGTGTGGAGCTTGACGCCAAGGTAGGCGGGCTCGAACAACGCACCGCGCTTCTCGTACAAGCGCATCGCCCACCCCATCGAGTTCTCGTTGACGAGACCCAGCGGGTTGTACCGGAGCGCAAAGAGGTTCTTGTAGACGAGTCGGTGTTTGGGGGCGAGTAGCGATAGAGGGGCCGGCTCCAACGCATCCATCGCGGAAGACAGCTGGGCGGGCTCGGGCTCTGCGTCGGGCTCGGGCTCGGGCTCGGGCTCGGGCTCGGGCTCGGGCTCGGGCTCGGGCTCGGGCTCGGGGTCGGGCTCGGGCAGTGCTTCCGGTTGAGGTCCATCGCCGTCCGCCGTCGGCTCCGGGCTGTCCTCGGCGCCGGGCTCCGCGGGCACATCCTGCTCCGCGACGGACGTGTCACCGACCGGCGTGTCCTCCGCCGGAGCGCTCGGAACAGAACCCTCAGGACTCACGGCAGTCGACTCGGCGGGCGGCTCCGTGGGGGGCTCGACATCTGCCGGAGCCAGCGCGCACACCAACCACATCGACCAACTCAGGCTCAGCATCGGGCGTCACGATACACCCGCCGCGCAAGGCGGTGCCATCCCCGCGAGTGGGCGGCCGGGCGGCCCGATGTGTCGCGCTCTACCGGAGCTCAACGCTCGCCGTGGACTTCGTCCAGCGACATCACCTGGGTGCTCTGGTTGGGATCGGTCTCGCGGGACGCTGCCCGGTGGCCGTCCCGAACCTTCACGCCTTGTTCCTCGGCGATTCGCCGTACGATCATCGGGTCGAGCTGAAGCTTCCGGGCCAGCTCGTCGAGGCCATCGAGCGACTCGAGCTCGCCGTCGGGCCGCGTGCGAAGCAGGTGAACGAGAGAGTCCACCTTCGCGCGGGTCATCCGATCCATCGCTCCCAGTGTGACGCGAAGGTCTGGGGCGGCGCAATGATCGAGCGCTCAGTCTTGCGGCCACGGGTCCTCCGCCGGCGGCGGAAGATCCATCGGAGCCTGGACCCCGCGCTGCTCGAGATTCTCGATGAACAGGTCCACGTACCGTAGATCGTCTTCGATGTCGGCATCGGGGTTCTGCGCGAGCCAAGCCTCAACGGCCTCCCCCAAGGGCTCGAGCACCTGCAGCGCCCCAAGCCCGTCCCCAGCAGCCGCGCGAACGGCCGCCATCTCAAACCCGGCGTAGAGGTTGAGCGTGACAAACGCCTTGTGGGTTCCGTCCGCCTCGAAGAAGCCATCTTCGGGAGTCTCCCCCGGGTCGAGCGGCGAGCGAATCTCGACCTCTTGCTCCACACGCGAGTCTCCCCAGGGCGTGTCGTAGGCGATGCGCAGGATGCCAACGTCGGCGCCGCTGGCTCCGGCCTCGGGGGTGAGCTCGAGCACCATCGCACCACCTCCTCCGCGCCGGCCCGCCTCGTTGTCCCCGCTGGATACACGATGAGCGAGTTGCAGCGAGGGGATCTCGATCCGAGTCCGCCCCGGCGTGACCGTGGCACGCTGCGTGCCAAACACCCCCCGCAACGAATACCCATGGGCGATCTCGGCGTCGATGACCACGTTGCGAGCCAGCGGAAGCAAGAACGCCAGGGCTTCCTCCACGAACACCTCGTGGACGGCCGCGGGGTCTTCGACGAAGTAGAACGCGCCCCCCCCGGTCTCGGCGAGGCCGCGCATCAAGGCAGGATCGAACGCCTCGCCCATGCCGATCGTGGAGACCGAGATCCCGCGAGCGGCATACGACTCGGCCAGTGTCAGGACCCGGGCGTCGTTGACCACGCCGGTGGTCGACTCGCCGTCGGAGAGCAACAGGACTCGGTTCTGTCGTGTGGGGTCCACCGAAGAATCGACATACTCGAGCGCGGATCGAAGACCGCCGTACACGTCGGTTCGGCCCTGGGCGGAGATCGATGCAATCGCGTCGGTCAGCGCAGGATCGTCACCGGAGAGCCCCTGCGCCAACACCTCGGCGCGGTCGGAGAACGCGATCAGCGTCACGTGATCCTCAGGCCGCAGGACCTGCTGCATCTCGAGGAGCCCGTCACGCACGTAGTCGATAGGCGAGCCCAACATCGATCCGCTGGTGTCGATCGCGATCGCGAGGTTGAGTGGGGGCCGCGGCATCGACTCGATGTCGATAGGCGTCGTCATCCCCATCATCACCATCGTGCAGTTGTTGCCGTTGACCATGTTGCCCATCACTGCCAACGAGCCCTGCAAGCAGACGTCGTCCTCGCACGTCGCCGGGCCGAGATCGATGCGGTGCTCGGCGAAGAAGCCCACATCGT
Source organism: Nannocystales bacterium (assembly GCA_050633305.1). GTDB lineage: Bacteria > Myxococcota_A > Polyangia > Nannocystales > Nannocystaceae > CAJXVA01. The sequence goes on along the minus strand of JBOEGF010000043.1, from coordinate 244,192 downwards.
CGAGCGTCTCGGGCCCCGGGATGTTGCCCTCTTCGAGAATCTGTCGAAACTGCCCGAAGTCCTGCGCGCCCCCCTGCCCGACCGCCGGGCCCACGCCGTCGTCTGCGGGGGACTCACCATCCCCGCCAACCGTCGGGTCGACCCCGGCGGATCCGTCGGCGGCCGACCCGTCATACCCACCCGAGTCCGCGTCACAGCCACCGATTCCACACAGCGCCATCGCCAGCGCACCCATCCACATTCGTTTGGTCATTCTTCGCCCTCCACTTCGTTCTGCGTGATCACGATCGCCAGGTCAGGACCCAACACGTCGGGTCCTCGTGCGCACTCGGGGTCGAGCGCGACACGCTCTTGGGCAGCCAAGACCGCGACGGTCGTCTCCAGATTCGTGTCGGGGAGCATCAACGAGGACGCCGACTCCCCTGCCCCCAGCGCCACGTCCGCCCCCTCGGCGGTCTGCACAACGACGGCGCCCACCTTGCTCACCGTGCCGCAGCTCGCGGCCACATCGAATCCACAGTCATCGTCGCTGTGGTAGCGCATCGACAGTCCGTCCACGTTCGGGACGTCGGAGGCCCGGTAGGCCTGGACATGCCGGGTCACTGCCCCCTGAGCATCGTGGGCGATGACCTCGACCGCGTCCAACCCGGTTCCGAATACCGGCTGAACGGTGAGCACGTCCCCTGCGACAAACGGCCACGAGGTCTCCGGAAAGCACACGAACCAGGGGTTGGAGGGGGTCTCACCATCGTCGCTGAGCACCACGGCACCACACCCGTCGGGCCCCCACGATGCGTCCAGCAACACGCCGCCGGTCGGCAAAGGATCCGCCCATTCGAGACGCCGACCGTCTTGCACCGGTGCGCACTGCTCGAGCCCGCGAGCGGGGTCGTCGGGGAGAAACAGAAACGATGATGCGCCCTCGAAGCGCAACCCGGTCCCCTCGGGGACCAGTCGGACGACACCGTCGCCGACAGGCTCGCCGCCTGGGAAGAGCTCGGTCGATAGAGCACCGGAGTTCCAAAACAACCAGCGGGGGGCAGCTCCGTCGGCTTCCAACCGAATCACCTCGCACAAGCGTCCCGGCGTGCTGTCGAGCCCAAGACTGTCACCGCCGGGAATGGTCCAGCTCTCCGAGGGGCCCAGCAACGCGTCGGTCAGCAGTGCACCGGGGTTGCTCTGAATGCTGGCGCAGTCGACATCGACCGCCGGCGCCAACCGTCGCAGGCGAACGACCGAGTCCGCCGCGCGAACGTTGTGCAACACGACCGACGCAAACTCTGAGATGGGTTCGGGTTCGAAGTCAGGATCTCCGACCGTTGTCGGACCGGGCCCCCGATTCTCGTCCGCAGAACTGGTCGCGACGCAAACGAGCAGGGCGGCGGCGCCGGCGGCCACCTCGGCGAATGCGCGACAGCGGGGAGTCAGGGCAAGCACATCTGGGTAGTGCCGACCGGACACCAGACGATCACGCCGGCCCGCGGATCAGCTGCGTCCCCCCGCTCGGAGCACGGCAGCGCACTCAGCGAGACTTGCCGACCAACACGCTCACCAGCCGCAGCAGACCACCGAGATCCCGGATCTCGTCGTCGAATCGTGGAGCACGAACCTGCGCACAGCCCGAATCGAGTTCTGCCGCCAGACCATCGACGATGGCATCAAAGCGGGCGTTTTCGTCCGCCGCCTCGATTCGCATGGCCCGCAGGTCTCGCAGCAGGCTTTTGGGATCAGCGACGCTGGGCAGGTGCGGCGCCAGGGAGCCCGCGCGTGCATCGAGGTCGTCGTCGCGCAGCCGCGACACTCGGGCGAGCGTGTCCGACGGCTCGAGTGGGAGGTAGCTTTGGTTGAACACGACGCCGGAGACCGGGACCTTGCGGCGCTCGAGGTCGTGGCGCAGCCACGCCGCGTCGTCGGCACTCGAGGGGTTCGCCGAGCTGACCAGGACGAAGCTGGTCGAGGGGTCTCGAAGGCTCGCATCCACTCGGGTCGCACGCGACGCAAAGCCTTCGCGAAGTGTCGCGAAGGCCTCGAGGAACGCGACGATTTCGTCGAGAAGCTTGCGACCGGTGACGAGCCCAAGCATGCGCTTGGCCACCGCTCCACCGCTGGCGATGAGCCGGTCCCGAATCCCCTTGGGGCTCTCTCCGGGCAAGAACCATTCGACGAACCGACTGTCGAGAAAGTTCGCCAGAGACATCGGCGCATCGAGAATGTCGAGCGCGTTGCGGGCTGGCGGCGTGTCGAGCACGACCAAGTCGTAGTCGTGGTTCTCCATCGCGTCGTACAGCCGCTCCATCGCAACGTAAGCGTGCGAGCGTGCGAGCGAGCGAGAGACGGCTTGAAACACCCGGTTGTCGAGGATGCGCTGGTGCGTGGACTCGTCGGGCGAAACGCGGCGGATCAGCGACGCATAACTCGCCGCGGTATCGACCATCGCAGCATGAAGCGGCGCCGTCGTACTGCCATCGGCGAGCTCGGGAAGCGACTCGACCGGGACAGGGCGGATCTCGTCGTCGAGGCCGGGCAGACCCAGCGCGTCCGCCAAACGGCGGGCGGGGTCGATGGTGAGCACCACGGTCTTGCGACCCGCCCGGGCTCCGGCCAGGCCCACGGCCGCCGAGACCGTGGTTTTTCCCACCCCGCCAGGACCCACACAGACGATGAGCGATTGTTCGCGAACGAGCTTGTCCAGGCTCATGCTGCACCTCCGACCGCCAACGCGCCCAGTCGCCCAAGTACCTCGCCATCCATTCGGGCCGCCGGGAGTTGCGGCAACTCCACGATCGGCAGCGGCACGTGTTCTCGCAGACGATCGATCTGAGCGCGCGCCGCGGCGGACTGCCGCTGCACCGTGCGGGCCCAGGCGACATCCGCCAGCACGTCGGGGTGACCCACGGAGCGGGCCGCCGACTCGACGCTGTCCAAAGCCGCGGCGCTCTGCTCGGAAAGCCCGGCCGGCGGCATGCGGTTGGCGAACACGGCTCCGAAGGAGATCAACCCCCGGCCCTGCAGTTTTTCGTAGAGCTCGATCGTTTCGGTGACCGGCAGCTCAGCGGGCGTCGCCGCGAGGCACAGCCGCGTGAGCTCGGGGTCGGCGAGCATCTGCGCTGTCTCCTCGACCAGACGTTTCATCGGGCCCGCGCCCATGATGCTGTCGATGACACTGTGCAACTCGAGAAACATCAGCGCATGACCCGTTGCGTCCAGGTCGACGAAGATGGGTCCCCAGCGCCGAGCGCCGGAGCTGAGCGTCTCGGCTTCGAGCTGGCGGAGCTTGTTGAGGGTGGCGATCTCCCCGACGGCCGGCATTGCTGCGAACAGTCGTTCGAGCACCTTGTTCTGCACGATCGACTTTGCGACCCGCTTGGAGGGGATGTGCTCGATCATGTAGTCGAGCACGGCGCCATCGACGTCGACGCTCATGGCGTGGACGCCCAGCCCGACGTCTCGGGGGGTGAACCCGATGTCGTCCATCCCGAAGATGCTTCGCATGGACTCGCGATGGCCGAGTTCGACAACCAGGGGCCGCATGCCGAGCGATGCGGCGTGAACCGCGAGCGCAGCCACCAGTGTGGTCTTGCCGACGCCGCCCTTCCCGGTCATCAGGACAAAACGGCGCTGCAGGAGGGCCGATTGCGGGGAATCCACCAAGCTGCACGTAGCGCACCCGGCCGGGAAAGACAATCACGCGCGCTGTCCGCGGCTGATCCCGGTGGGTTTGACGCGGATTCCGCGTCGGTGCTAGTTCGCGTTCGTGGCGCAGAAACACCCGGCCGGTCTTTACCGGCTGTTCTTCACCGAGATGTGGGAACGCCTGGCGTTCTACACGATGCTGAACATCCTGCTCCTCTACACGACGGACAGCGAGCGGGGCGGCCTGGGTCTGACGTCGGCCGAGGGCAACGAAATCTATGGCCTGTATCTGGCCTTCGTTTACTTCACGCCATTCCCCGGCGGGATGTTGGCGGACCGGTACCTCGGGTACCGCAAGGCGGTGCTGATCGGCGCGGTGTTCATGTCCGGCGGGTTGTTCCTCATGAGCATCCCGGGGTCCACCTACTTCATCACGGGCCTGATTGGGCTCATCATCGGAAACGGCTTCTTCAAGCCCAACATCTCGGTGATGGTCGGCAACCTCTACGAGGCGGGTGATCCAAAACGGGACGCTGGTTTCAACATCTTCTACATGGGCATCAACATCGGCGCGTTCGTGGCGTCGTTCTTGAGTTCGGCGGTGCGAAACAGCGCGGGATGGCTGTGGACGTTCCGCGTAGCGGGCATCGGCCTGCTCGTGGCCGCGGCAGTGCTGCTCCTGAGCTGGAAGGTGCTGGAGAAGGCGGACCGTCCCCCCGAGAAGGATCCAGATGCGGCCAGCTTCGGTGCCGTGTTCGTGAAGATCCTGCTCCCCGCCCTTGGCGCGGGCATGGTGGGATTCCTGATCGGACAAAACGTGATGCCCGATGGACCCGTGCGCCCCGCGGTGCTCGGCTTCCTCGTCGGCATGGTGCCGGTTGTCATCTTCTTTGTTCGCATGGGCACGACCGCCCCGATCAAGGAAAAGGCCGGATTGCTGGCACTGCTGCCCATCTACGTGGCTGGCGGGACATTCTTCATGATCCTGCACCTCAACGGATCTGCGATGACGCAGTGGGCCCGCGACAACACGGACCGCACCGGAGGCGTCGCGGCTGCCGAAGCAGCGGGGTCGGTGTTCTCCACCGTGTTCTTCACCGAGGTGAGTTTCACGCAGGAGGGATTCCCCAGCTACTACCCCAACGCCGGCCCTGAAACGCCGCGTCCGGATCCACGGACGCTGCTCGCGGTCGACGACAAGTCCGCCGCCGCGATGTACGGGCAACAAAAGCTCGACGAGAAAGGGGTCGCAGCGATCGTCGCGAACGCACCCGACGTGCAAGTCCAAGAGCTTCCGCTCGAGGACAAGGGACCGCTGTCGTCTCGCTCGGCAACGGTCTACCCCGAGGTCACGATCGAGACCTCGGACGATGGACACGGGGGCTCGGTCACCAAGGCCAAGGTCCCCGACGGCGCCAAGCCATCCAAGCGGGTGGCCTTTGTGCGAACCGTGGATGGTGAACCGCTCGCGGTCTACGTCGTGGAGCGCTCGCTCTACACGGAGATCTACGACGGGTACGAGAAGCGGTTCGGCAAGAAACCAGAACTCCTGCCACCAGGAGGCTTTGTCACCATCGTCTCCCCCGAGCTGTACCAATCGTTCAACGCGCTGTTCGTCGTCGCGTTCACGCCGCTGATCGTGATCTTCTTCGGGCGCCTGGGTGCCCGCGGCGTCCAGATCTCGACCGCACGCAAGGTGTTCTGGGGCTTGGTGCTCACCACCGCGAGCATGGTCCTGATGGCCGTAGCTGGAATGATGAGCGACGGAGGGTCCTTGAAGGTCTCTGGAATGTGGCTGGTCGGCTTCTATGGTGTGGTGACGATCGGCGAGCTGCTGTTATCTCCGATGGGCCTGTCGTTGGTCACGAAACTCACGCCGGCACGCCTTGTGGGGCTGGCGATGGGCGGATGGTTCATGGCAACCGCCTTTGGCAACAACCTCTCGGGCTTCTTTGGCGGTATCCAGGGCTCGCTCTCGCCGGTTTCGTTCTTCATGGTCCTTGCCGGCCTGGCGGGCGCCTCCGCGCTGTTCATCCGGTTCTTGTTGCCCCGCCTAGACAAAACGCTGTCGGACTACGGGGCCTGAATCACTCCCACCTGTCGGTTCGATACCCGCGATGGCCCCACGGCGTTATGCTTGCGCCGTGTCGGCACGTCCGTTCGTCCAGCGCTTCATCAGCCCGACCCTCGCCGTGGCCCTCGCTTGCCCGGCGGGTGTCGCGGTTTCGCTCGCGCCGACGGTTGTGAACGCGGCGCCACCCGCTGCGGATGAGGAGGCACAGCTCGCTGAGGCGCGGGAGATGTTCGAACGCGGCCGCTCGAAGTACGACACGTTCGACTACGAGGGTGCGATCGACGTGTGGCAGCAAGCCATGGCCAAGGTCCCCGAGAACCAAGCCGGGGTTCGCAACGCGATGGTCTACAACATCGCGCTCGCCCGCGAGAAGGCGTTCGATGTCGACAAGGACGTCGCGCACCTTCGGCAAGCGGTGCTTCTGCTCGAGCAATGGGTCGGGAGCTACAAGGCGATGTTCAAGAAGACGCCCGAGACCGAGGCCGAGGTCGGCAAGGCGCAAAAGCGGATCCAGGAACTCAACGCCCGGATCAAGCGCATCGAGGCGGGCGAGGACACCACCACTGGAGTGGTGGCCACCGATCAGACTGATCCGGGGACCAGCATCGAGTTCGATACCGGCTACACGCCACCTCCCGAGGTGATGCGTGAGCAGAAGAAAGCCAAGGCGAACAACCGTGCCGAGGGCATGATCGCCATCGGTTGGACCGTCGGTGGTATCGGCGCCCTCGTTCTTCTCAGCGGGACCGCGGCCACGATCGGCACGGCGAGCACCGCCGAGAAAAACGGGCTCGGCGCAAGCATCGGAACTGCGGTGTTCGGTGCCGCCATGGTCGTGACCGGCGGCGTCTTGCTGGGCAAGGGCTACAAGCAGAAGAAGGCGAACGAGCAGGGCCAGTACTCCGTCGCGCCCTACTTCAACCGCCACGGCGGCGGCGCTGCGTTCAGCATGCGGTTCTAAGGTTCATCCGCTCGCCCGAATCCGTTGGGCGAGCGGGCCTCCGCGCCGAGCCGGACGCGACTACCCTGCGGTCTTTGGCTCGGCGCCGGGTGCTGCGACAGGCTCCGCTCCGCCGGCGTCGTTCTCCGGAGCCGCTCCGCCTTCGGGCTCCGCTTTTGCGGGGGCCTCCTCTGCCGGGGCTTCCTGTGCGGGCGCCTTCGCTGCCGGCGCCTTCGCTGCGCCGCCGTTCGTGGGGGCACCAGCTCGCTCCGGCTCGACATCCTCATCCCCTGCGGGCGCCATCATCGGCAAGAAGCTGTTCGAGATTCCCTGCACCGCCGCCACTCGTCGGTTGCGCTGGACCTCCCAGGCGTTGGGAGGATCGGCCTCGTGCCACGCCTCGAATTGAGTCCTCTCGGCCTCCGTCAGCGGGAGGCCATCGCCGTAGGTGTCCTGCATGTAGAGGTAGGCACGAGCGATCTCACCGCGCGTGTCCTCGTCGGGCTCGGCCCGCCGAAGCGAACGGTCCACCTCGAAGTCGCATGCTCCATACATCCGCGTTTCGCCTTCGAGTTCACCGAAGTCGAAGTCGGAGCGATCGGCCTGAAGCTCGCCCACCGCAGGCACGAGGTTTTGTAGATCGAGTTCCATCGCGCGGAACTCCTCGTCGACCTCGCGGCAGCAACGGACGCCAGAGAAGGCCACGCCGGCCTCGTCCTGGCAGATCGGCTCTCGCCAGCACGAGCGGTGCTCTCCAAACGCACGGTTCGGCACCACGTGGTCCCAAGCCACGCGCTTGGAGAGGCTTTCGTCGGCGCGCGTCTTGTACCCGCACGTTCCTCGAGCGATCCGAAGCTGGGGGGTATAGGCGCAGTTGCAGTAGAAGGTCCGGCGGTGCTGGCTGTGGATCTCCACGGCCGCCGCGATCACCTCATCGAGCGAAGCCAGGGTCTTGGGCAGTGTTTTCGGTGGCGGCTCCGGCTCGGCCTGCACCACCGGTTCGGGCGCGGGCTTGGGCGCGGGCTCGGCTTTCGCCTTCGACTCCGCGTCAGCTTCGGACTTTGCAGGCTCACCACCGCAAGCAGCCGCTCCCACGCAGAGGCCAAGCGCAAGCGAGGTCGCGATGTGTCGCATCGTGTACGTGAAAGTCATGCCGAGTGGGGCGGAGAGTAGCTGCAAAGAGCCTGCCCAGGCGAGTCCAGGGGGCTGTACGCCCGGCCGGGCACACGCACGATACTCCGCGTTCCTGCCGGCCGTTCGTCGCGCAGGTCGCGGTCGTCATCCGACCGGAGGTGGCTGCGGGGGCGGCGTGTCGTGACAGACGCCGATCTCGAGGATCATGTACAGCAGCGCGAGCTCTTGGGGACTGAGACCCGCGTGGGCAACAGACGACGTCTCGAAGGTGCTGTACATCATGCGACCGCAGCCGAACTGCCCGACGAACGCCATCGGCCGACTGCTCCCGGAATCACTGCAGCTCGTACAGGGCCCGCCAACGTAGGTGTATGGCCCGACGTTGACCTGCTCGCCCTCATCGGTCTCGACCATGACTTCGTGCACCGCATCGATGCCGGAGTAGTTGAGCTCCAACTCGACGCTCGGAAGCTGGTTGAGCGTCGGGTACCCGCCGCCGATGTCTTTGAGCGCCGGCGGGAGGGCTTGCAGCCACGCCAACATATCCGGGTCCAGCACCTGCCCGACGACATCGTAGGCCGGCTGTAGATCGGGCATCGCTTCGTTGTGGAAGTCCACGTAGGGGTCGAACGGTACCGAGATGTACTCGTTGGCGTGGTCGGTCGCGTACCACTTGCCTCCCCCTGCGACGTAGTCACGAATATTCTGGGCCCGCAGTCCGGGCACTCCCGGGGCGCCAATCCAAAAGCTCGTGGTGGCGCAAGGAACAAAGACGATGTGATACGGGCGCAGGTTGTTGAGATCGTCCATCCACGATCCGTCGGCGCTGCTGATCAGGTCGAACTGTTCCGTGCCTTGGATCAGGTCGCCACTGGCGGAGACCTCCCCGAGACCGAACTTGGCCAACACGTTGTAGACGCGGTCGGGGTCCGCTTCGTAGACCGCGATCCGAGGGATCCACATGCCGTTGGCCGGATCCCAGCGTCCCGGAAGCGCGCTGTCCATCGGTGCCACGGTGTTGGTCCCTTCCACGACATCGAAGTCGACCACGTGACGGAATTCGCCCTTCTGCACGACAAGCTGCTGCCCGGGCGCGGCCACAGCGGGAAGCGAGAACGAGCCATCGGCCTCGGTGAACACGAAGTTCACATCGCACTCCAGCTCGACACACTCCGCGCAGTAGGACTCATCGGGGATGTCTGGAATGGGCCGGTCGGTGATGTACACGACCGCCCCGCTGATCGGGATCTCGAGGTTGGGCGCAAAGACCGTCCCCTCCAACGTCGCGTTGGGGTCGAGAATGTCCTCCGCCCCGCACCCTCCGCCTTCGTCACCCGCTCCCGAAACGCCGCCCGAGCCGTTGCCCACGTCGAGGTAGCCCGTCGTGTCCCCGCCCGACGCCGATCCGTCCGTCCCTGCGCTGTCCGACAACGTCGTCAGCTGCATCGGGGCGTCATCCGAGTCTCGGGTTTCCGACGCACAGGCCGCAAGCCCACAGACCGCAACCAACCCCACAACCAGTCGACCCACGCAGACCATAGTTCACAGTACCAGCCACACCCCGCAGAAGGCGGTCTCCCCACGCAAAGCCACGCAAGCCCACCAGAGCGCCCCCCCCATCGAGCGAGCGGAGCCCCCGGACGCACGAGCGAAGCCCCCGGACGCACGAGCGAAGCCCCCCGGACGCACGAGCGAAGCCCCCCGGACGCACGAGCGAAGCGAGCGGAGCCCACCCGGGCGACCGCTGGGGAGGGGGTCCCAAGCCATCGGCTTGGGGGAGGGGCCGCGAGGGCCCCTCCGTATGGATCAATGCAGCTTGACGCCGCGGTTCGGCACCCAAGCCAGCTCGAAGTGGCCCAGCATCACCGGGCTGTCTTCGGTCAAGCGCACGACGGCGTGGCTCGGGCCCTCGGTCATTCCGGCGGGACGGACACCATTTGTGCTGGCCAAGTCGTAGACGAGCAGCGAGCGCGCCGACTCTTCAGAGACCAGCGCGTGCACCCGGGAGAGGTTGCGACCGTGACCGGCGAGCGAGCAGCGATCGCTGTAGCGGCCGATCAGCAAGCCTCGCTGCAGCTGGCGAGAATCGAGGTCGAGTTCTCGGACCTCTTCTCCACGACCGGCAGGCTTGGTCGAACGCAACCGCAATACGCCTCGCGGTTGCGGACGTGCGTCCATGTCGAGCCCCCGGTACCCGCCGAACTCGCGCGGTTCGTCGCCACCGATATGCGCGACGCCGGGCTCTGCCGCGGCACCGGCTGCCTGTCGAACCCCTTTTCCGTTGGGATCGAGCCCGGTGAGGTTCTCGAACGCCTGCACGTCGCTGCCCTCTAGAAGAGAGACCCCTTCCTCACTGCCAGGGACGACGAAGACGACCGTGCGACCGAGGCTGATCAGCCCATGACCTTGAAAGGAGAACCCGGGCACGCGCTTGCCGTCGGCCAGCAAAACGCCAGCCCGACCGCCGAGGTCGTAGCCGCGGAATCGTGTGGGAGACCCTTCGCCGCCCGAGGGCCACGCCGTGAGGAGGACGTGCCGGAGGCTGACGCGGTTGTCGTTGGGGATCGACAGCGCGCACCGGTTGTGTCGCCCGATCACCAGTGCTCGAGGCAGGTCACGGGGACGACGCAGAACTCGCTGCGCGACGGGGAACCCCTTGCGGTCGGTCGCGACGACGAGTGAATCGCCCTCGTCGACACCCGCCACGAGCGCACGCAACACCGGACGTGCGCGCTCGAAGCATCCCGCGAGCAACGCCGTCGGATTGTTACCGTCTTGCGCCGCTTGCGCGCCGCCATTGCTGACGACCGCCTGCTCGGCGCTGTCCTCGGGCTTGAGCCCCACCGGTTCGCAGCCTATGGGAACTGAAGACGATACGCCACGGAAAACGGCGCGGAGAGACAGATTGAACACCCGGGCCGTCCGGGACGACCACGGCTCGCTCGTCGCAGCCATTCAGGCCTGTGCACCTGCCCGGGTTGGCGTTGCAGCCGATCTCCGCCACACTGCGCACCGGAAGCGTGGGCCGATTCGTCCACAATTGGGACGCACATGAGTACCCCGGAGATCACGACCATTCTCGGCCAGGGCAGTTCGTTCGAAGGAAAGCTCACCTTCGAAGGCGCGGTCCGCATTGATGGAGCGTTCAAGGGAGAGATCCGCACCCAAGGAACCCTGATCGTCGGGGAGACCGCGGACATCCGCGCGGAGATCGAAGGCGCGCACGTCGTGGTCCACGGCGCGGTTCATGGAGATATTCGCGCCTTGGAGGCGGTTGAGCTGCGCACCCCGGCTAGGGTCCGCGGCAACATCGCGAGCCCCAGCGTCGAAATCGAGAAGGGAGCGCGTTTCGACGGCAGCTGCATCATGGACGAAGACAGCCCGGCCGAGGGGGCTGCCGACGCCCCGGTCGCAAACGACGCGGATTTGGAATCCGGGGCCGAGCCCAGCCCCGAAGCCAGCCCCGCAGATTGATCTCGCCCGCCCGGGCCTGAAGCAGGGACCGGAGCGATCTCTCATACGTGCGCAAGCGCCCTGTGAGCGGTCGCCGCGGAGGCCCTGACAGCGTTGACGGTGCCAAACACCCATGGTAGCTACCGCGCGCCTACAGAGGCCTGAGGCGGCTTTTTGGGGCTTTTGCCCAACCGCCTTTGCTCGACGACTCGTCGACCATCCGTCCCCGAGCCTTTTCGGGGCTAGCCCGGCCGCGCAAGCCCGACGCCATGTCGCCTCTCACTCTGCTCACCTCCGCTCCCGCGCTGCTCGCCGCCTTTCCGGTGGTCGACATCGACGCGACGATCTTCGTCCAGATGGGCATCTTCGGTGCCCTCGTCCTCGTGCTCAAGCCCGTGCTCTTCACGCCATGGCTCGAAGCACAAGCGAAGCGAGTCGCCTCGATCGACGGCGCCTTCGACAAAGCGAAGTCACTCCGTACCGAAGCCGATGAACTGTCATCGGACTACGACACGAAGCTGGCCGCCGCCCGCGACGAAGCCCTGACCATGCGCTCGCACATGCGACGCGAAGAAGAAGCGACGCAGGCCAAGACCTTGGCCAGCGCTCGAGCCTCGGCCAGCAAAGAGCTCGACGACAACCGCGTGCGCATCGCAGCCGAGACCGACAAGGCCCGCGAGGCACTCGGCGGTAAGGTCGACGAACTCGCCGACCAGATCACAGCAAAAGTCCTCGGGAGGGCGTCGTGAATCGCATCCACCCCATTCAGCGAACCCTGACGCACGCGACTGCAGTCGCCGCATCATTCTTGCTTCCGGCGCTCGCCTACGCGGCTGCACCTGCGCACGGCGCACCAGAAGGCCACGCCGACGCGGGCGGACACGCCGATGCCCACGACGGCGGCATCGTCTTCTTCAACGACCCGTTCGCGGGCGAGGAGAAGACCGGCATTCTCTGGCTGCTCATCAACTTCGCCGCGTTGATGTTCATCCTCAACAAACTGCTCTTCATCCCGCTGCGGAAGAAGACCGCCGCCAAACACGACGACATCAAGGCCTCGCTCGAGAAGGCTACGGCCGCGCACGACGAAGCCTCGAGCATCATCGCCGAGTACCGCGGGCGCATGGAGAAGCTCGACGACGAGATCGCGGAGCTCAAGGCCGACGCCAAGAAGCGCGCGGAGAACGATCGCAAGAGCATCATCGAGGCTGCCGAGGCCGAAGCTCAGCGCATCAAGGACTCCGCCAAAGCTGCGGCCGAGCGTGATGCCGAGGGTCGGCGCAAGGCGCTGGAGAACGAGATTCTCGACCGGGCGCTGGAGCGAGCCGAAGCCGCGATCCGCAAGACCATCGCCGCGGGCGACCAGCGGCGCATGGTGGACGACTACGTTCAGGGCCTCGGTGGCATGAAGCTGGGCTCGCCCGGCCAAGCCACCACCACCACGAACTCCGCCGATTCCGGAGGTGCAGCATGATCCCAGGCGCACTCGCACGACGCTACGCACGGGCCCTCATCGGGCTCGCCAAGAGCCCCGCCCAACGCGACAAGTTCGCCAAGGACCTCTTGGGTCTCTCCAACATCCTTCGCCAGCGCGACAAGGACGGCGCCAGCGTGCTGTCCGTGCTCACGGCGGACCGATTCCCGCTTGAGCAACGACAGAAGCTTGCGGCCACCTTTGGCCGCCGCGTCGCTGCAGACCCAACCGTCACCAAGTTCGTCGACGTCGTGCTCAGCAACGGTCGCATCGACGGCATCAGCCAGATCGCCAGCGCGTACCAGCGCATGGCCGACGATGACGCCGGCCGCGTGCAGGCACACATCACTTCGGCGTCGCCGCTCCCGATGGACGCCGTCGCCAAGATCAAGACCGCTCTTTCCCAGGCGACCGGCAAGCAGGTCGTCACCACGCAAAGCGTCGACCCCGAGCTCATCGGTGGCGTCGCGGTCAAAGTCGGAAGCTTCGTCCTCGACGGCAGCGTCCGCGCCACCCTTGCCCAGCTCCGCAACGAGCTCCGGGCCTAGTCGATTCCTGGAATCGGACCCAACCAACGGACCCCACAGACGGACAGCACATGGAAATCCGCGCCGACGAAATCAGTCGAATCATCCGCGAGCAGGTCGAGGGCTACGACGCGAGCCTCTCTGTTCAAGAAACCGGCACCGTGCTCACGGTCGGCGACGGCATCGCCCGAGTCGATGGCCTCGCCAACGCGATGGCGGGCGAGCTCCTCGCCTTCCCGCACGACGTGACGGGACTCGTGCTCAACCTCGAGGAAGGCAACGTCGGCGTTGCACTCCTGGGTGACGGCCACCTCGTCCGAGAAGGCGACGAAGCCAAGCGCACCGGCAAGATCATGTCCGTCCCCGTGGGCGAGGCGATGATCGGCCGCGTCGTCAACGCTCTGGGTCAGCCCATCGACGGCAAAGGTCCCATCGAGACCGACAAGACCGCGGTCATCGAGATGAAGGCGCCCGGCATCATTGAGCGGAAGTCCGTTCACGAGCCGATGCAGACCGGCATGAAAGCCATCGACTCGATGATCCCCATCGGTCGTGGCCAGCGAGAGCTGATCATCGGCGACCGCCAGACCGGAAAGACCGCGATCGCGATCGACACGATTCTCAACCAGAAGGGGCAGAACATGATCTGCGTCTACGTCGCCATCGGCCAGAAGCAGTCGACGGTGGCGAGTGTGGTTGACCGTCTCGAGAAGGCCGGCGCGATGGAGTACTCCATCGTCGTTGCGTCGACCAGCTCCGAGCCCGCGCCGCTGCAGTACCTCGCCCCCTACACGGGCGTGACCATCGGCGAGCACTTCCGCGACAACGGCGGCCACGCACTGCTGGTCTACGATGACCTGTCCAAGCAGGCCGTTGCCTACCGTCAGCTCTCGCTGCTTCTTCGTCGCCCACCGGGCCGCGAGGCGTACCCCGGAGATGTGTTCTTCGTGCACAGCCGGCTCCTCGAGCGGGCGTGCAAGCTCTCCGATAAAGAAGGCGCTGGTTCGCTGACCGCCCTTCCCATCATCGAGACCCAAGCGGGCGACGTCTCGGCGTACATCCCGACCAACGTCATCTCGATCACCGACGGCCAGATCTACCTGGAGTCCCAGTTGTTCCACCGCGGCATTCGCCCGGCGGTCAACGTCGGCCTCTCGGTGTCCCGCGTCGGTGGCTCCGCCCAGATCCCGGCCATGAAGAAATACGCCGGTACGCTGCGCCTGGAGTTGGCCGCGTACCGCGAGCTCGAAGCGTTCTCGCAGTTCGCCTCCGACCTCGACAAAGCGACCCGCGCCAAGCTGAACCGAGGCGCTCGTCTGGTCGAGCTGCTCAAGCAGGGCCAGTACGCTCCGCTCGACGTCGCCCTGCAGGTCGCCTCGATCTACGCTGGTACCAAGGGCTACCTCGACGAGCTCGAGATCAGCCAAGTCGGCACCTACGAGGCAGAGATGCACACGTGGATGCAAGAGGACCGCGCTGACCTTCTCGAGAAGGTTCGCACCGCGAAGAAGAAGCCCGACGTCAAAGCTCTTGAGAAAGAGCTCGCCGAGGCCCTCGACAAGTTCAAGACCGTCTTCAAGGGCTGAGCCCCTCTCGTACCTGCGACAAGGAGTTTCAACCCATGGCCAACCTCAAAGAGCTGCGGCTGCGTATCGGCTCGGTCAAGAACACGCGGAAGATCACCTCCGCGATGTCTCAGATCGCGACCGCGCGGCTGCGCAGAGCGCAGAACGCTGCGCTGGCTGCTCGCCCCTACGGCGAGCGGCTGCAAGAGGTCGTCGCCCACCTCATCGGGGGGATCGACCCCGCTGAGCGTTCCACCGCGCATCCGTTGCTCGAAGAACGCGCCTCGAAAGAGGCTGGCGGCGATCACACCCTGTACATCGCCATGACCGCCGACAAGGGCTTGTGTGGCGGGTTCAACGGCAACATCCACCGCAAGGTGCTCGCGACGCTGCGCGCCGACCGAGAAGCGGGGCACACCGCGTCGCTGATCACCATCGGCAAGAAGGGCAACAGCTTCTTCTCTCGTGACGAAGGGCTCATCGGGACGCACGACGCTCCGACGCTCGATACGATCGTCTCGCTGAGCAAGGCTGTCGCTGCCGAAGCCACCGGTCGGTTCCTGGGAACCGCCGAGGGCATGACCGACGAAGAGCGGTCGAAGAAGCCGAACAAGGTGGTTCTGTTCTACAACCACTTCGTCAGCGTCCTGACCCAAGAGGTGACGCCCAACCAGCTTTGCCCACTTCAGCCGGCGGCTGCGGACGAAGGCTCCGAGGACCACGCTGGCACGTTCCAGCGCGAGCCCATCTTTGAGCCTGGCCGCGGCGAGATTCTCGAGCACCTCGTGCCCGTGACTATCGAGTCGATGCTGCAGCAGGCGATGTTCAACTCCGTGGCCGCCGAAGTTGCAGCCCGGCGCGTGGCGATGGATGCCGCCACCGACAACGCATCCGAACTCATCGCGGACCTCACCCTCGAGTACAACCGAGAGCGACAGGCCGCCATCACCAGCGAGCTGATGGAAATCATCGGCGGCGCCGAAGCCCTCAAGGGCTAGTCGGCGCGGGAGCGAAACGCAATGTCCGAATCTGACACCCCCGAGACAAAGAAGCCCAGCCCTCCCACGGTCGGCAAGCCCGCGCCGAGCCTGAACCTCGGCGGCAAGGCCGGCGAGAAGGCCGCTGCCAAACCCACCTCCGCAGTCCGCGTCGGACGCGTCCTTCAGGTCATCGGACCTGTTGTCGACGTTGAGTTCGACGACTCGCTGCCCGAAGTCAACATCGCGCTTTCGGTGAGCAACCCGGGACTTGGGGACAAAGAGGACAACCTTGTCCTCGAAGTCGCCCTGCACCTCGGCGAGCGGACCGTTCGCACCATCGCCATGGACGGGACCGACGGTCTCGTCCGCGGCATGACCGTGCGAGACACCGGCGCTCCGATCTCGGTCCCGGTCGGCAAGGGAACTCTCGGCCGTATCATGAACGTCGTAGGCGAGCCCGTCGACGAGCAGGGTGAGGTGAAAACCGAGCTCCGCTGGCCCATCCACCGAAAGGCTCCGGCCTTCGTCGACCAGAGCACCAAGGTCGAGGCATTTGCCACCGGCATCAAGGTCATCGACCTGCTCGCGCCCTACCGGCGTGGTGGAAAGATCGGCCTGTTCGGCGGCGCGGGTGTCGGCAAGACCGTGTTGTTGATGGAGCTCATCAACAACGTCGGTAAGAAGCACGGTGGATTCTCCGTGTTCGGCGGCGTCGGCGAGCGAACCCGTGAGGGCAACGACCTCTACTTCGAGATGATCGAGTCCGACGTCATCGGAGCCGACTGGGACGAAGAGACCCGCGTGGTCAACTCGGTCGACCCCGAGACCTCGAAGGTTGCCCTGGTCTACGGTCAGATGAACGAGCCTCCCGGAGCTCGTGCTCGCGTGGCTCTGTCCGCTCTGACCATCGCGGAGTACTTCCGCGACGAGATGGGCCAGGACGTGATGCTGTTCATCGACAACATCTTCCGCTTCACGCAGGCGGGTTCCGAGGTGTCGGCACTTCTGGGCCGGATCCCCTCTGCGGTGGGTTACCAGCCCACGTTGGCCACCGAGATGGGCGTCCTTCAGGAGCGCATCACGACGACCAACAAGGGCTCGGTCACGTCGGTGCAGGCGATTTACGTCCCTGCCGATGACCTTACCGACCCCGCTCCGGCCACGGCGTTTGCTCACCTCGACGCGACCACGGTGCTCAACCGGGCGCTCACTGAGATCGGCATCTACCCGGCCGTGGACCCCCTGGACTCCACCAGCACGATCCTCACTCCCGAGGTCGTCGGTGAAGAGCACTACAAGATCGCTCGTCAGGTCCAGCAGACCCTCCAGAAGTACAAAGAGCTTCAGGACATCATCAAGATCCTCGGCATGGAAGAGCTGTCCGAGGAAGACAAGCTCATCGTGGCTCGTGCCCGGAAGATGCAGATCTTCCTCAGCCAGCCGTTCCACGTCGCTGAGCAGTTCACCGGAATGCCCGGCAAGTTCGTCGAGCTTTCCGACACCATTCAGTCCTTCCAAGAGATTCTCGAAGGCAAGCACGACGCCCTCCCCGAGGAGAGCTTCCGCTTTGTCGGCGGCATCTCCGAGGCGGTCGAAAAAGGCAAGAAGCTGCTCGAGGACGCCTAGTCCTCGTTGCATCTCACGGAGCTAGAGCACGATGGCTGACGTCAAACTCGACATCCTCACCCCCCTGGGCGCGGTGCGCGAAGGCATCGAGGTCGCAGGCGTGGAAGTGCCCGGCATCCAAGGCGAGCTCGGGCTGCTTCCGCACCACGAGTCGCTCGTCACCGCCGTCACCGCCGGCGTCATCCGCTTCAAGGAAGGCAACAACTCCGTGCGCATCGCGGTGGGGTCGGGCTTCCTCGAAGTGAAAGAAGCCGGCCGCATGGTGGTCCTCGTCGAGCGCGCCATCGAATCGGGCAAGGTCGACGTGGCCGCCGCCACGACCGAGCGCGACGAGGCTCGCAAGGAACTCGACGCGTACAAGGCTTCGGTCGACGCGCCTGAGTACCGAGCGCTTCACGACCGCTGGGCTTGGGCTGATGCCCAGGTGCGCGCGGGCGGCTGAACGCCCTCCCCTCGCTCGAACGACGAGCCCCGTCAGTCCCGCTTGGACTGCGGGGCTTTTTCGTTGGATGAGGCGGCGTCCGCTCACCTCGTCGTGGGGACTCCCGAAGGACTGGGACGGCGGGCTAGGCAGCAGAGCCGAACCGAGTATTGCAAGGTTTCGCGGCAACGCCATCGGACCCCAAACGACCGGCGAGGCGCCGTGACGAGGTGCGCGGATGGGCGCTAGTACAAGACCCTCCCGACCGCCTCCTCCTTCTGCGGCAGGTCCGTCTCACCGAGGAGTTCGCGAAGGTCAATCTCGATGGTCCGACACAGCGCGTTCATCGGTACGTCATTCATGCTGCGTTCGAATGGGTCCTCACTGGCGTCCCCGATGCCCTCCATGGTGATGAAGACCCAGCTGACCAGGCCGGCGGAAAGCAGCATGGGGATCAGCAAGATGAGGTTCTCGGTGGCACCCGTCGCCGCATCGATATGGTCGGCGAAGACATCGAGCAGCCCGAACGGCACCAAGAACACGAACGCCCGCGTGAAGATGCGGCTGTACTCCGCGTACTGACGCGGGAACGGGGTGTTCTTGATGCGCTCAGCTTTCCCCTGCAGCGTGTACATCTCCGTGATCAGCTCCATCAACGCGATCTGGTGGAACAGGTCGAGACGCTTGCTCCGGACGAGTTCAGCGAGCAGCCCCGCCTGCCGCTGAAGAACATGGGTGGCCGTGTTCTTCCGGTTCGAGAGTTCTGCAAGCTCGTCCTCCCCAAGAAACGGCGCGAGCTCGCGGTCCCAATCGTTGCGCATCGCGTCGCCGTGCGCCTCGAGCCGACGCTTGGTGGCTCGAGCAGGCTTGTCGAACAGTCGCGACGTCCGCCGCAGCTGAAGACGCAAAGCATTGATCCACGCCAACTGACGGTAGACGAGCAACTTGCGATGCGCGACAGACTCCTCGGACTCGTCGCCAGGCCCGATGTACGCGAGCACCGCGGTCGCCCAGCTTCGGCTCGCGTTCACGATGCCTCCCCAAATCTTCCGCCCCTCCCAGAATCGCTCGTACGCGGCGTTGTTCTTAAATCCGACATAGAACGCCACCGCAGTTCCAATGGTCGCGATGGGCAAGAACGGCACCCGAATGAACGTCAGCCCGGCGTAGGCGTACATCGCAAATACGGCGAACGCCCACAACGAGGACATGCCCACGACGAGGGCACCGATCTGCAACACAATGCGAAGTGGGAGTCGGCGGGTGGAAATCACAGGTCATGTCTAGCGCGAGTCCCGGCGGTCCCGACACCCTCAATCTGTGCCACTGTGGCGCCCATGTCCGACACCTCTCAGTGGGCCATCGTGTGGGTCGACCTTGCCCAAGGACCCATCGAACTCGACGCGCTGCGCGAGGCAACGGCCGCACTCGACGAGCTCGGAGCCATCCTGGCCATGCGCGAGGAGGTCAGCGGCGTGCAGAGTTTCACCGCCGCCGAGAGCCCCACCCAGCGCCCACGACTCTGCGTCTACACGCGTCCAGACGGCATCGAGACACTGCACGGCGTGGTCGCTGAGCTGCTGAGCAGCTTCGGTCTCACCGGGACAACCCGCGCCGAGGTTCGAGACGACGAGGAGTGGAAAGACGCGTGGAAGGCCTTCTACAAGCCGCTCACCTTCGGCGAACACCAACTGCTCCTGCGGCCCAGCTGGATCGAACGACAGCCGGGCGACCCAGAGCTCGAGGTGGTGATCGATCCCGGGCGCGCCTTCGGAACCGGCCTGCACCAGACCACTCAACTGTGCCTGCACCGGCTCTGCGCACTGGCCCGGCACGGTCTGCAGCCCGCATCGGTCTTCGACCTGGGCTGCGGCTCGGGTGTGCTCTCCATGGCGGCGGCTCGACTGTTCGAGGGCGCCGAACGCATGCTGGCGGTCGACATCGACCCCGAGGCGACGGACACAACCTCCGAGAACATCGAAGACGCGGGTTTGACGGGGCGAATCAAAGTCCAAACCGGAATCCTCGAGGCACTCGCCGCCGAGCGGTTCGACCTGGTCGTCGCCAACATTCGCCCGATCGTGCTCATCCCCGCTGCCCCGCAACTCCGGGACCGACTCGCCTCCGGCGCGACCCTCACGGTCAGCGGGATTCTTGGCGAAGAACTCGACAGCGTCTGGCACGCCTACGAGGCCGCCGGGTTTGAGCTCGACACCCGCGCCGGAGGTGGCCGCCGTCATCTCGATACCTGGAGTGCGCTCGACCTCGTGCTCCCATGAGCGTTCGTGTTTTTGCGTCTCCGAGCGAACTCGGTCCGTTGACGCTGAGTCCACAGGAATCCCACTACCTCGTGCGGGTCCGTCGTGTACGGGTCGGTGCGTCCCTGGAGGTCCTCCATCCCGAGACGGGTGGGTGGAGCGCGGAACTCGAGCACGCCGACACGAAGCAGGCCCGGGTGCGGGTGCTCGAGCGCCTCCCCGACCGCCCGCCGTGGCCAGTCGACCTCGCGGTCGCACAGCCGGAGTCGAAGGCCGCCCAGGACGTCATCGCGAGAGCTGTCGAGTGCGGCGCGCGGAGCCTGACCTTCCTCGAGTCCGCCCGAAGCCAGCCGGGCCGGCTCAGCCCCGCTCGGCTCGACCGGGTGATGGCTGCTGCGCGCCGCCAGTGCGGCCGACTGGACCCCCTCACCCTGCACGACCCGATGCCACTGGCCGACTGGCTGGCCACGCCTCGGCAGGGGTTCGTCGCGTCGTTGGCCTCCGGTTCCCAGCCAGCCCCTACCCAAGGAGAGATCACTGTGCTGATCGGACCCGAGGGTGGCCTCACAACCGAGGAAGAGGCGCAGGCGCGCACCGCAGGATTGGTCCCGCTCTCGCTCGGACCGTTCGTCCTGCGCACCGAGGTCGCGGTTGTGGCCGCGCTCGCCACCACGGGCCCGATCTCATCCGTTTGATCGGGGGGATGTTCCCCTGGGCCGCGTCGCGATACTCTGCGTGCGATGGCGCGTAAGCGCGCTCGAAAGACGTATTGCCCGGACTGTGACGGCCTACTGGACCCTGCGATCGCGCGGGACCGGGACGAGGTTCCTCAGTGTCCGCATTGCGACGCCGCGCTGCTTCCGGCCCGCGTGTCGGGCTTCATGCGCCGCAGTCTGGCCGGAGTCCTCGACTTCGGCGTGCTCCTGCTGACCGCCGGTCTCCTCAACGCCGGGTTGCTCGCCCTGGTCGATGCCCCGCCGTTGCTCGGTGGCGCCCACGGGCTCGCGACGTTGTTTGCCATCCTCGATCTCGAACTCGGACACCTGCTCCGACACATCGCCCCGTTCTTGGTGATGTCAGTGTTCTACTTGACCCTCTTCTGGACGATCACCGGCCGGACACCAGGCGGTCGCGTCCTCGGGCTGCGCGTCGTCGGTGCAGGCGGCCTTCCCCCCCGCGCCCCCTGGGCTTTCCTTCGAGCGCTCTGCCACCTGGCGGGGATGGGCGCTGGGTTGCTCGGATGGTTGTGGACCGCACTCGATGCCGAGAAGCGCGGCTGGCATGATCATCTCGGCCAAACCTACGTGGTGAGGGACGCGTGAGCCACCTTCGGCGCTACCTTGAGCAGACTGCCGCCCTCGCGCCTGACCGGCTCGAGGCCGCATTGCGTCGGCAGCAGATCTACGGCGGCAGCCTCGACACCGTGCTCCTCGAGCTCGCGGTCTGCGATCCGCAGACGCTGTGTGAACTGCTCGGGCAGGCGTGTGGGCTGGACACAATTCGACCCGAACTGCTCGAGGACCAGCCGCGCCCGTGGGATGTCGTCCCAGCTTCGCTCCAAGACATCGGGTGGGCGGTCCCGCTGGGCGTCTCGGAGGACGGTAGCGTCTTGGTCGCCGTCCACCCCGACCTGCCCAATGAACGACTCGGAGAACTGTACCGGGCCGTGCCTCGGGTGCTGCCGCTGGTCACACCCGAGTGCGGCCTGGAGAAGGTCAACGCGGAGCGCGTCGGCTCGGTCGTTCCGCAACGATACGCCGTCCTGTTTGCCGCGTTCATGTCCGCGCTTCGCTTGCGGCCCTCGGTCTCCGACGTGGGGTTCCCGATCGTACCGGTCGAGGCAGGCCCGACCGAGGACACCGCGGTCGGCAAACCGGTCCTGGCCCCGCCTGCCGAACCGCCCGCCGACCCGCTCGACCACAGTCCCGACCCCGACCGCGTGACGCGGCCCTACACCGAGACCGAAGCCGGCACGACCCCGGACTCCGGCGAAGAATCGACGGCGTCGGACTCCGAGTCCGTCTCGCCCATCGGGGCACCAGACTCCGAAACAGAGTCGGACTCCGACGAAGCGCCGAGACCGCCGGACGTCGAGCCGATCGCGCCAGAACCCACAACGCCGGTGGCCGAGGTTCAAGCGGATCCCGGCCCGGACACAGCCGAGCCAGCAGCGGGTCTCGAGCCGGATCCCCCCGACGTCGCAGGGGACACGCCTCCACGGGGCTCACGCGACAAGATCACGCGCCCTCCCTCGTTTGGACCGCCCCGCACGGACTCGGTCCCCGCCCCACCCGTACAGACCAAGGCACCGCCGGTCCGCTTCACGGCGCGCGGAACGATGATCGCGACCAGCGATCCGCTCCACCGGGTCTTCAACTCCGCACAGGCCCGACGCGGGATCGATGCCGCACGGAGCAAGCTTGCAGAAGCGGTCACCCGGGACGAAGCCGTCGACGCGCTCGTCTCCGGCGCGCTCGTGCTGTCCGACCGCGTCGCTGTGTTCCGACTCCGAGGGAGTTCACTGCGGGGACTAACCACCCCCCACCCTGCACTCGCAGGTGTGCGTGGCACGGATGTCCCGCTCGAGGACGGGTCCTCTGAGCTACTCCAACATCACCGGTGGGTGGGGACGACCGGCTCCGGCGCACTGGCGGATGCGATCGGCAGCGCGGAGATCCCGTGCACCTTGCACCGGGTGGACGTCGCCGGACGACCGGTCCTCGCACTGTATGTCGACCATGAGGGTCGGGAGTTTCTCCCGGCCGAGGCGAACCTGCTCGACGAGCTCTGCAAAGCGACCGCATCTACGCTGGAGACGATCGTCCTTCAACAGCGCAGCGGTCCGAACCCCGCCGTCCCTCCCGTCCGGCATCCACCGAGCAGCGCGGCCGCACCCGAGGCAGAACCCGAGACGCCCCCACCAGCGACCCCGACCCCGCTTTTGTTCGCGCCCCCGCCGGTCCGAACCGCGGCACCCGAGCTCCAGGCAGCCGACCCCAACACGGACACAGGCACAGACCCCGAGCCCGACCTCGATGCCGACCTGATCCCCGAACCCGACCTGGAACCCGAAGCCGAGGAAGACGGCGACGAATCTCTGCCACAGCAGGCCGCCGAACCGCCGACTTCTCAGCCACAAACGGAAGCGGACACCGACACCATTCGAGCGCTGCACTCGCTCGACGACACGCAGCCTCCCGCGAAGGACCCGCTCACGCCTCCCCCGGCGTACGGCGTCACCGAACCGCCGGGCTGGTCTCCCCCAGACGCCGCGGTCCCCGAGCTCCCCGACGAGCCGGCGACATCGATGCACCGCACGACGCAGGTCGACGGCTCACCCGCACCGCACTTCCTGCCCCCGATGCCAGAGCAGGCGGCGCAGCCTGCCGCCCCTCGCTTCGTGCCTCCTGTGCTCGAGGAGGCCGACGACGGCGGCATCATCCCGCTCTCCTCGCCCATCGATCAGCCAACCGTCCGCGGACGCATCGTGATCGACGACGACGACTTCGATGACGAGACCGGGCTCCCGACACCGCCTGAGGGCGACCGCGCCATCGAAGACGTCCTGCGCACGCTGTCGCGCGAGGAGGGGAACCTCGAAGACCTGCGAGCGCTTGGACCCGCCGGTCTCCAAGCGCTTGCAACACGACTTCCGGGGCCCCTGGAGGTCTTGCGTCGCGACTTGCGGGCCCTCCCCGCCCCCTCCGCCCACGGCCCCCTGGTTCGGGCTGCGATCCGGCTGGGCCCCGAGTTCGTCCCGTACGTGCTCGAGCAGTTCGAGAACACCGATCCCGACGTTCGGTTCTACGCGGCGTTCTTGTTTCAGGAACTCCGTGACCCGCGGGCGATGGAGGCCCTGTCGCACCTCGCGTTCGACGGGAGCACGGACGTTCGCGTGATCGCGATGCGGGTCCTGGAGACCTACAGCCGCTACGACGGGTTCGAAGAGGCGACCTTCGTCGTGCGGCGTGAGCTCGACAGTTCCCACCGGACCCACCAGCTCTACGCCGCCCGGGCGGTTGGAACCCTTCGGGACGTCCAAGCGATTCCGAAGCTCATCGGGCTGCTGTCGAACCGTGATCGCTTCATTCAAGAGGCAGCACTCGAGTCGTTGTGCTCGATCACGGGCCAGCAGCACGGCCTCAAGCCACACCGCTGGAAGTCCTGGCACCAAGACCAGGGCGTCCATCACCGTGTCGAGTGGATCATCGAGAGTCTCCGCCATCGCGACCTCCCCGTGCGTCGATGGGCGCACGACGAGCTGGTTCGAGTCACGGGTCACCGGGTCCCCTTCTCGCCGCTGGGCGACCGAAGCTCCCGCGAGGTGGCCTACCAAGCATGGCTCGAGTGGTGGCAACGGCACGGTCAAACTCGACTGCGAACCCGGGTCAACGCGCGCCCCTCTCCGGGGTGAGATCAGCTGTGTGCTGAGCCGCTACAGCTCGCTCGCGGGAGTCGGCTCGGATCGACCGCGGCGCGCCCCAAGCGATCCAACGCCGACCCCCAGCAACACGATCGTCGCGCCGAGCACCTCGAGGCCCGTGACCATGCGGTTGAGCACGGCCCAGGCGAGAAGTGTGGCCGCCGCAGGCTCCAGTAGAATCGCGAGTGCCACGCGGTCCACGGGGACCCGACGGACCACCCAGTTGAACAGCCCATGCCCGATCACGCCCGGCACCAGGCCGAGGTACAAGACGGCGAGCCACGACCCAGCCGGCACCCCGTCTCCGATCGGCTGGAGAACCCACGCCGTGGGCAACAGCAGCAACGCCGCGACGGCATGCACCCCGCCCAGGTAGGCGGGCAGCGGAACCGACGAGCGAACGCTGCGGCCAAAGGCGAGGTACGCCGCCGCCGAGGCGCCACCGAGGAGGGCGAGGGCGTCGCCGCCAAGCGTGCCGCCCTCCAATGCCGCGGAACCGCCGACGAGAACCACGCATCCGGCGAAGGAGACCGCGGCGCCCACGTAAAGCCACGGCGACACCCGGTCGCCCAACAGCCGCCCGAGCAGACCGGCGAAGACCGGCTGCAGGGCAACGAGTGCCATCGAGCGCAGCACCGTGGTCAACCCGAGCGAGGCGATCCAAGCCCCGAAGTGCACGGCCAACAGCGTACCCGCTGCGAGCGTACGCCAGCCGAGCGCGGGCCTGTCCCGAATCGCCTCGAGCAAGCTCCGTAGCTCGCCGCGTCCGAGCAACACAAACACGAGCGCGGTCACCGTGACCCGGCCTCCGGCGATATGCAGGGGGGGCAGCGGCGCAGCGAGGAGAATGACGGTCGCAGCGCTCGCGACGGCGAGGACACCCAGCCCAAGCGCTCCGACGACCCGCGTGCTCCCCTCCATATCCCCTTGTCGCGATGCCGTTGGGAAGCGTCAACCCCTGGCCACACCGGATGGGATTCTTTTTGCGTGAGCGGCGCTGCCGCGTCAACGAAGCGGCAGCGTCATGCTATGTAGCTAGGCCCATGTTCGAGACTATCTCCAAGGGCTTCCGGTCGGCGAAAGAGCGCATCACCGGAAAAGGCGAGCTCAGCGAAGACGTCATCGACGACGCGCTCAAGGACGTGCGGATGAGCCTCCTCGAGGCCGACGTCGAGTTCCGCGTTGTCAAAACCTTCCTGCGCAACGTCAAGGAGAAGGCCATGGGCGAGCAGGTCAAGCTGGTCGCCAAGAACAAGGCCGGTGAGACGATGCGGGTCCGCGCCGAGGACCACTTCGTCCGAATCTGCCACGACGAACTGGCCGCCCTCATGGGGCCCGTCGACACCAGCATCGCCGAGGCGTCCAAGGGCGTGACCGGCATCATGATGGTCGGTCTTCAAGGCTCGGGTAAGACGACGAGCACGGGAAAGCTGGCGCGGAAGCTCCAGAAGGACGGCAAGAAAGTGCTGCTCGTCGCATGCGACGTGTACCGCCCAGCTGCCGTCAAGCAGCTCGAGGTGATCGGCGAGCAGATCGGCGTCCCGGTGTTCTCCAAAGAGGGCGCGAACCCGGTCGACATCGCCCGTGAAGCCAACGCCGAGGCGGCAGCCGGCGCGTTCGACTACGTCCTCTTCGACACCGCAGGCCGCCTGACCATCGACGACTCGTTGATGGCCGAGCTCGACAACATCAAGTCAGGCGTCAACCCAGCCAACATCTTCCTGGTCATCGACGCGATGATCGGCCAGGACGCGGTCAACACCGCCAAGTCCTTCGACGAGCGCCTCGACATCAGCGGCGTCGTCCTGACCAAACTCGACGGTGATGCTCGAGGCGGTTCGGCGCTGTCGATCAAGGCGGCCACGGGCAAGCCGATCAAGTTCCTCGGCATGGGCGAGACCCTCGAGAAGCTCGAGGAGTTCCGCCCCGAAGGCCTCGCGGGACGCATCTTGGGCATGGGCGACCTCGTCGGCCTCATGCAGGACTTTCAGGGCGTTGTCGACGAAGAGCAGGCCGCCCAAGACGCCGAGAAGATGCTCGGCGGGAAGTTCACCATGGATGACTTCCTGGGCCAGATTAAGTCCATCCAGAAGATGGGCAGCCTCAAGGACCTCATGGGCAAGATGCCCCTGGGCAACTTGCTCGGCGGTGACATCCCTCAAGAACAGCTCGACCAGGCGATGGACGACAACGAGCTGACCAAGATCGAGGCGATGATCCAATCGATGACTCGCAAAGAGCGAGCCAACCCGGACCTCTTCCTCGAAGACGGCGCGCTGGGGAGCAGCGCAGCGGCCAAGCTTCAGGGCAAGAAGAAACCCAAGCGCCGCGACCCGAGCAAGATGGCCGAGCTCCCCGCAGATGCCTTCATCGACAGCCGCGTGAACCGTGTCGCCAGTGGCTCGGGCCGCGAGGAAGAAGATGTCCGCGCGCTCGTCGGTCGTTTCCTGGCCATGAGGGACATGTTCGGAATGCTGGGCGACATGATGGGCGGCGGCGGCGGCGGGCTGATGTCGAAGATCCCCGGCATGAAGCAGCTCAAGCAGATGGGCGCCATGCGAAAGATGGCGAAGAACCCCGAGATGATGCAGCAGATGATGGGCGGCGGGGGTATGCCCGGCATGCCCGGTATCCCCGGCATGCCCCCCGGTGGCATGGCAGGGCTCATGCCCCCCGCACCCGGCGGCGGCGGCAAGTCCACCTCCAAGGCCAGCCGAAAGAAGCAGAAAGCCGCTCGGAAGAAGAACCGGCGGAAGTAGGCGCCGCTCGCCGCCCCTGGTCCCATCCCGGGCCCGTGCACGCTGGCCCTGCGCCAGCGATGCGGGAGAACGACCGCGCTACTGTGGTTCTCGTTCCGCGGCGGCGTCAGCCGTCAGCTGGCTGAGGAGCGTCTCATCGTCCTCGAGGTCTTCCATGCCCAAGGGTCTGGAGATCCGGTACACGCCGTCCATCCAGTTGCCGAGGTCCACCAGCTTGCAGCGCCGGGTGCAGAACGGCCGCCACTTGGAGGCGGGGTCGAACTCGAAGGACGAGCCGCAAGTGGGGCATTTCCGCTGCACCCCCGGAACCTAGCAGACGGCTCAGCCTGCGTGGCGGAACGCCGACCGACCGGCTCCTGTCGCTCGGCGGATGAGTTGGGCGATCTCTTCCTGGGTGCACAGCACTGGGTCGAGCCCCGCATCCAAGAGCCGGTGAACCATCGCGGGCTGCGGGCAGGATTCAGGCTTCAGCGCGGCGAGTCCGGCACCATCGCGGACGGCGAGTTGGAGCGCTTCCACGCCTTCGAACTGCATCCCCGATGCGACGATGATCAGCAGGCGGGCACCGCGTGCATGCACGGCTGCCAGCACCGCGCCGAGGTGGGGCTGCAGGGCGTCAACTCCACTCTGTGCGCGTACAACCGTGAGCGACCCCAAACTCGACCCCTCGCGGAGCCCTCGCGGATGCATGTTTGCCAACTCCCCGATCCACTCGGCGAACGACTCGGACAGCCGCGGGTTGTGATGCACCGCGACGACGAGCGGCACGACTGTGCGACGTAGCTTGGGCACCAACGTTGGAAGCATGTGTGGCGTCCCAGCGGAGCCGAACAGCATCACCGCGTCATACGGCTGCTCAGCCAGTACGGAGACATCGGGTCTGAGCACCTTCCCGGCCGTCGACTCCCGCTCAAACAGGCAGCGAACGGTGTCGTCCTCCCAGCACACCACGCGAACGTGGTCCAGCTGCCGCTGTTTCAGCAACTGGCCGACCTCTTCGCGAAGCTCGGGGTCCACGACCAAGACCGTGGGGACCTCCCGGCGACTCGCCAGGGCCGAGGCGATCCGTACACCCCCGCGAGCATCGAGTTCGCCGTCGATCACGACATGGGTCGGCTCCGCGGGTCCAAACGCGTCAACCGCGTCAAACACGTCCGTCACGGTCTCGACCGGGGCACACCCGAACTCAGCCCAAACTCTCCGAGCGAGCACGTCGACGTACTTCGGAGTCACGCAGAGCAGGACGCGGGCCACACCCGGGCATCGACCCCCGGCTCCCGAAGCTTGAGGGTCAGCTCAGGCCGTCGGCAGTGTCCCGAGAGCCTTCGCGATTCGCCGGCAGCCCTCTTCGAGACTCGCGTCGTCGGTGGCGTAGCTCATCCGCAAGTGGCCTGGGGCCCCAAATGGGGTGCCGGGCACCGTTGCGACGAGGCTTTCTTCGAGCAACCACGTCGCCAGGTCCACGTCTGTCGCGTGTTTGGCCCCTGCACCGACATGCCGCGACACGTCGGCAAACACGTAGAACGCGCCATCGGGGCGCTGAACCTCCACCCCCGAAGCCTGCGCGAGGCCCTCCAGGATGAGCGAACGTCGGCGCGCAAACGCGGTCCGCATCGCCTCAACCTCAGCCGGCACCGAGGGATCGGTCAGCGCGGTCAGTGCGGCACGTTGGGAAAGGGTCGCCGCGCCCGAGGTGGTCTGCGACTGGATCCGGGCCGCCGCCGAGATCAGCTCGGTTGGTCCCGCCATGTAGCCCACGCGGTGACCGGTCATCGCGTAGGTCTTCGACACGCCGTCGATTGCGACGATCCGGTCGGTGATCCCCGCCATCGCCACAAAGGCGCTGGTGGCCTCGAACCCGTCGTAGACGAGGTTGCGGTAGATGTCGTCGGTGACGATCCAAGCGGCAGGCGCCTTGTTGGCGATCACCTCCCCCAACGCCCGCAACTCGTCCCGGCTGTAGCCAGCACCCGTCGGGTTCGAAGGGCTATTGAGGATGACGAAGCGGGTCTTGGGCCCCAGGACGGGCTCCAGCGCTTCGGGCGTCAACTTCCACCCCGCCGCACGCGTCGTGCTGACCGTGATGGGCACACCGCCGGCGAGCCCCACCATATCGGGGTAACTGACCCAGTACGGGGCGCCGACGACGACCGCGTCACCGGGGTCGAGCGACGCCAAGAACAGATTGGCCAGGCTGTGTTTCGCGCCGCAGGAGACGAGGATTTCGTTGCGGGCGAACTCCCGTTTGTGGAACGCACCCAGCTCCGCCGCGACCGCGTCCCGCAACGCGGGCGTCCCAGGAACGGGCGCATAGCGGATCGGCT
This sequence comes from Nannocystales bacterium, assembly GCA_050633305.1. Classification (GTDB taxonomy): domain Bacteria; phylum Myxococcota_A; class Polyangia; order Nannocystales; family Nannocystaceae; genus CAJXVA01. The sequence continues at coordinate 214,601 of JBOEGF010000043.1, read as the reverse complement.
CCGACAACGACGCCTGTGAAACCGCGTCTCGGACGGCCTTGGGCGGCTTGAAGTCGGGTTCACCCGCCGCGAAGCTCAGCACTTCACGCCCCGCAGCCCTCAGCTCCGCCGCCTTGGCCGATACGGCGAGGGTGGCGGAAGGCTTGATTGCAGCAGCGCGTTTGGAGATGGCGAAGTCAGACGTCATGGGCTTGAGATGGGTTCGGGATGGAAGCGGAAGAACTCAACCTCCGCTTGGCCGTATCGCTTGGTGGCCTCGAGCTCGAGCGTCGGCGGCCACGCCACGTCCCGACTTTTACCCCGAACGAGCTCGAGCTCACAGACGACGATCGCACCGGGCGCCAGCCACCCTTGCGGCAGCGCTTCCGCGATGGCATCCACGACTTCGGGCTTGGCGAACGGTGGATCGATGATCACCAAGTCGTACGGTTGCGCACCGTGCTGAAGAAACTTCACAGCATCGGCTTTGACGACGCGGATCTGCTTCGCGACGCCCAGGGCTTCCGCCTGGGCCTGGAGGTGCCGAGCCACCTTGCCGCTGAGCTCGACCACGGTGGCCCGTTCGGCGCCCCGCGAGATCGCCTCAATGCTCATGGCACCGGACCCGGCGAACAGGTCGAGCACCCGAGACCCCGGAACATCAGCCCGTAGACGGTCGAACACCGCGCCACGTACGCGAGCGGAGGTCGGCCGAAGCCCCGGAACCCCATTGGGAAGCCGAAGCAAATGGCGTCCCCCAAGGGTGCCCGACTCGACGCGCTGCATCGTGCAGGCCTACCACGAGCCGTCGGCGGTCGTGAAGTCGCTGCCGAGCCGCTCGCGAATCGCGTCTTCCTCAGCACCGAGCCGAGCGATGCCAGCACGGTAATGACGACGACGACGGAACCAGGCGAGAATGACCAGGGGGAAGACGAGCGTGAACGGAAGCGTCCCACCGGCCAGCAGCGGGTACCAGACGAACCGCCCCGGCAGGCCTTGGCGCCACTTGATTCCCAACTCCGCAAGGCCCAGCTTGTAGGTTCGAATGAACGAGGCCTCGAAGGTGTGGCCCGCCTTCATCTCGGTGAGCAGCTGCCGCAGGTTGTCGACGTCGTCGCCCTGCTGGTCCGCACGGCGATACTCCTGGAGGAAGTTCACGAAATCCCGCGACGCGGCGTAGGCACCGGCGACCTCCTGGGGGTCGCCGTAGAACCGCTTCTCCAGAGCATCGAAGTCCGGAACGCCGGCGCCAAAGATGAGGCCCGCGAGCGACTGGGACCGGCCCAAACTGATGCCGCCTTCCGTCGCTTCGGCGACCCCTTCGTGGAACCAGCGGGGGACGTCGGCACCACCGGTCGCACGATGCAAAGCCACGTGGGCCATCTCGTGCTTGAGCAGCTGCTCCAGATTGGTGGGCGACCCATCTGGCCCGTGCCGGGCGATCATGATCTCGCCGGACTCCGAGTGGGCAACCCCGGCGACCCAGCGCGGCATCCCGGACGCCTCCGCCACCTGGCCAGCGTGGTCCATGAAGTAGATGTCCAGGGTGTCGTCCAGATCGATGGCGAGCCGCTGCTCGACCTCGCTCCACCATTGCGGGATCTCGTGGGCGAGGCCGCGCGCTTCGTCCTCGAGGTTGGGCTCGTAGTGCAGAACCGCCCGGCCGACGACGATGCGATGATTGGCGAGCGACGTGGTCCAACCGGCGGGCTCACCGACATCAGCCCTGGCCGACTGGGGGGTGCCCCACAGCCCCAATAGGGCGAAGAGCACGACCAACGTGCTTGCCCAGCGCCACAGAACTCCCGCGAGACCTCGGTTGGGCGCAGTCTTCGTCGCAGTCCCCATCGCAGTGTCGGGCACGGTCATGGACCCACCTTGAGCACGACCTTCTCCTCGCGCAAGGCGTTGGCGACAAGAAGTCCGACGGCAGCCCCGATCACGACCACCACCACGCCCGCGACGATGCCGGCCCGTGCTTTCGGCCCCAGACGGCGCCCACGGCGGCGCTCCTGGACCCCGTCCCGCACCAGCGCGTCGTGTTCAGTCCACAGCGCCGCCACCAGGCCCGCTTCGTCCGCCGCCGCGGCGCCCCGGACCGACAGCACCATGTCCAGTACGCAGTCGTAGGGCAGCAGAACCGGCTCGGGCCGTTGGCCGACATAGCCCACGAGAATCACCAGGTCATCACGGCCGTCGCGACACACCTCTCGCGCCGAGGGAGCGCCGACACGGAGTCGGCGGGAGTCGACACCGATGCCCTCCGAGCCACGAACGCCGTCCGCCAGCGTCGAGACGAGCGCCCGCTCTGACTTCGTCCCGGGCGCCGAAGGGTCGAGACCGACCGCCACTCGAACGGTACGGTTGTCTGGACGAGCAGCTTGCGGCGGAGGGGGCTGGGCCGGCGCGACTTCGGGCTGCGACGGAGCCTCCGGCTCGGATTGAGGTGCGAGGTCCGGTTCGGATGTCCCCTCGGGCCATGCGACCGCACTTGGACCTTCCACGGCTCGGTCGGACGGCGCCGGTCCGGACGCGGCAAGCAAGCTGGAGGACAACAACGCAGCGAGCAGGCGCATCACGCTCCGCTTCCCAGGGAGTCGAGGAACTTGCCCAACGCCCAGGTTTGCTTGGCCCGAAGACCAGCCGCGAACTGCAACCCGATTCCGGACCCGGCAGTCCAACGCACCTCAGCATCGACTTCGATCGGCTCCGAGAGCTGGGGCACCGAGAAGCTCACACGCACCTTGTCCCCGAGCCGAAGCGGAGGCTCGAAAGGCACCGAGGCCAGCATCCCGCCGAGGCTGAGGTTCTGGGTCATCCCGGTCACGTCTTCGTCGCCACGTCGCACACGCAGCGCGAGTTGAACGTCGAATCGCCTGGTCCGTCGCTTGTCTTCAAACGCCATGACGTCCTGCAAAGCGTATCGCATTCCCCGGCTCGGGGTTGTGATGCGTCTTCGAGCGAAGGCGCCCGGATCGCGGCAGCGCCCCGCAGTGGTCCTCACTCCACCGCAGGCCCAGGGTCCCCACGGGGCGGGCGCTGTCGCTTGGCAAACCACGGCCGATAGGCGGCCATCTTTCGGCGCTGCAACTCGGGGGCCCGACGACGACAGGGTTTGCGCTCGTCGCTCCCCTCCGGCGCCCCCCACCGGATTTCGGGACAGTCGTTCGGGTTGTAGCCGAGCTCGAAGGCTTCGGCGCGGGCGACCAAGTCGGCCACGGTCAGTGTCCACGCAGAGCCGTCGCTGCGGACGTACGAAAATGTTGCCTTCGGGTCGGCCAGGAGCGCTTCCCGAGCGGTCTTCAACTCAGCCCGCAATGCCTCCATCGACTGGCCGCCCCGAACGTAAACGTCGGCGTTGCGCGCGACTTTGTCCTCGAACCCCCGGACCAGGTCGATGGCGATCAGCAGTCGAAGGTCGCGCGCGGGCGTGGAGAAGTTTTCCCACGCGCCCGTGGTCTCGAAGATCGCGTGACCGCTGGGCATCTCGATGGTCGCCCCCTTGGCGACATGCGCATCCCCGTTCTTCACCGAGGTCACGCGAACCTTGGCCGCTTCGAGGAGCGCCGCCATGGCAGCACGCTGATCGGCAATCGCGTCGCGATGGCCCGGCGTGATCAGGGCGTCCATCTGATCGTAGAAGGCCTCGGGTTCGAGCGAGCCCTGCTCCATGCTGAAATCCTCGTACCCGGGCATCGACGCCAGCTGGGCGTTCGTGGGCACAGCAACGCTCCGGGTGCCATCCGCGGTCTCGGTCAGGTGGGGGCGGAACGCCTTGAATCCACTGCCCCCCAGGCTCGGGTCTGGGTTCCACAAGAAGTTGCCCTCCCAGAAGCGCTTGCGCGTGATGCTGCCATCGGGCTGACCATCGACGGCGTACAAGATGCCCGGCTCACCCGGCGCAGGCGGCACCCACTCGACGAGCACGAACAGGTGCCCGTAGGGATCGGCATACGTCGTCCCGGGTCGCAGGGCATCGCGGCGCAGGGCCACCGGATACAGGTCGGTGTCATCCGCGTTCAGGGCGGTCCGGCCGTTGCCCGAGTGCACCCCCCAGGCGAGGGTGCGGCGGAAGAACTTCTGCACGGCGCCCAGCTCCCCCGGCTTGCGGGCGTCCGGAGGGTTCTCGGGCGGCCCGAGACTCCCGCGGAGCATCCCACACTCGGGAGCCTTGCCCCGCCCGCGAGAACAACGGCGGAACCCGAATGGGAGCTGGCGCTTCCACGAGTAGTAGGCCCGCAGAAAGTAGGGGAGGTCGGCGCAGTCGGGCTTGAGCCGCAGCCCGCCCGAGTCTTGCGGGGCGTCCTCGGACCAATTGTTGTGGTCATGCAGCAGGTTGCGCGTCGCGTCTGCGCTCACCAGGTCGAAGCGCTCCCACGCCAGCTCTTCGCCCCGGGGTGCGGTGAACAGCTCCCGCACCCAGGCCGAGAACAGTGCCTCTTCCCCGGCATCCCACCCGCGGGTGACGGGCCAGACACCGTCGTCACTCGTCCGCCGAGGGCGGGACGACGATGCTCCTTTGGGACGAACCGTGAGACACGCGAGGCCGCGTCCCTCTTGTCCCACGACGACTCGAACCTCGTCGTTCGCCGTGAACCGACCGATCACCGCCGAGGGCACACCGTAGCGGTGGGTCAGCTGGACCTCTGGCGTGTCGCCTTTTCCCTGAAGCCGAAGGGCGAGCGGCGCTTCGGTCCGAAGCGTCGCCGCGAGTACAGTCACCGTTTCGCCGCGGACCGGTTGGCGCGGGTTGAGCAGAATCCCGACCGCCGGGTCGTCGTTCTCGGGGCAGTTCCCCGCGGCCTCCGGCTTGGGCAACACCACGGGCTTGGGGCCCTCGGGCTCGGTCGGCGGTGCCTCGACAGGCGGTGATTCACCGGGCTCCTGCGGCGTGCCGGTGGACGTCTCGGAGACGGCGGGATCCTCGGGTTCGGCGACCGGCTGCGTGTCACACCCAAGCAACAACGTCGCGCCGACGCACCAGGCCATTGCTCGTCGTCGCAAGCTCACGCATCGATGGGATATCGCGGCCCGCGGAGGCGCGCCACCCCTGTGATAAACGAAGGCGGATGCTGGTGCTCATCGCTGACAAGTTGCCTGCTGCAGGACTCGCAAACCTGCGCGATCTCGGCTTGACGGTCGATTCCAGGCCCGATCTCAACGCCGAGACCATCCCAGAAGCCCTGCGTGAGACCGGCGCCGGGGCGCTTGTGGTGCGCTCGACCAAGGTCACCGCAGCCGCGTTCGATGCGGCTTCGGGGCTCGGCCTCGTGGTTCGGGCCGGAGCTGGGGTCAACACGATCGACCTCGACGCCGCGAGTCGCAACGGCGTCTTCGTGGCCAACTGCCCCGGACGCAACGCGATCGCCGTGGCGGAGCTCACCATGGGGCTCCTCCTTGCGATGGACCGGCGTATCCCCGACGCCGTCGCTGACCTGCGCGCGGGGAAGTGGCGGAAGAAGCACTACGGCAAGGCCGCCGGCTTGCTTGGTCGACGGCTCGGACTCGTCGGCTTCGGCGCGATCGCCCAGGCCGTCGCGGCCCGAGCCCAGGCGTTCGGCATGGAGGTGGGTGCCTACAGCCGAAGCCTGACCGAGAGCCGGGCCAGCGCATTCGGGGTCAAGGCCTACGCACAACTCGATGACCTGCTCGACGAGTGCGATGCGATCAGCGTGCACGTCCCGTTCAGCGCAGCGACCAAGCACCTGATCGGCGCGTCGCAGTTTGCCCGCATGAAAGACGGCGCGATGTTCCTGCACACCGCCCGCGGCGGGGTGGTGGACGACGCGGCGCTCCGAGATGCGGTCTCCAGTGGCAAGGTTCGCGCCGGCCTCGACGTCTTCGAAGAAGAGCCCGCTGGAGGCGACGCAGCCTTCGAGACCCCGCTGCAGAACGTCGCGGGCATCTACGGAACCCCCCACATTGGCGCTTCGACCGAGCAAGCACAGCTCGCCACCGCAGCCGAAGTCGTACGCATCATCGGCGGCTACATGGACAGTGGCGAGGTTGCCAACGTGGTCAATGTCGTCCCGCAACGCGAGACCGGCTGGAGCATCGTCGTCCGCCACCGCGACCGCGTCGGCGTCCTCGCGTCGGTGCTGCAGTCACTCCGAGAAGAGGACACCAACGTCCAAGAGATGCAAAACGTCATCTTCCGCGGGAACGAAGCGGCAAGCGCAACCATCGTCGTGCAGCGCGAACCCACCGACGGATTGCTGACCAAGCTCCGGGCGCACCAGGACATCCTCTCGGTCGAGGTCCGCGCCATCGGTCCATCGTGATCCCTAGGGTCGTCGCCGACGACGCGATCCCGCATCTTGCAGACGCGTTCTCGGACCCCGTTCGAGTCCGCGGCGCCGAGATCACGAAGGCGCATCTCCTCGCCGCAGACGCCCTTGTCGTGCGCAGTGTGACCCGGGTCGATGCAGACCTGCTGCAAGGGACCAACGTCCGGTTTGTGGGTAGTGCGACCGCTGGCATCGACCACGTCGACGTCCCCGCGCTCCGTGCGGCGGGCATCACGTTCGCCCACGCCCCGGGATGCAACGCACGCGCCGTGGTCGAGTACGTCCTGGCGGCGACGTTGGGTCACTCCGAGCTCCGCGGTCCGGTGGGCGTCGTGGGGTTTGGGCAGATCGGTCGGCGGCTCGTCACCGCGCTGCGACGACTTGGGTTCGAGGTGTGGGTCTGTGATCCGCCACGTGCCGAAGCGAACGCGGACCCCGAAGCCTTCCTCTCGCTCGACGCGCTGCTCGAGCGCTGCAACACGCTTTCGTTTCATGTGCCACGCGTTCGGGACGGCGCCCACAAGACCAAACACTTGCTCGACGCAGAGGGGTTGCGCCGCGTCCGGCCAGACGCGCTCGTCCTCAACACCAGCCGCGGAGACGTGCTGGACAACGCGGCCCTGCATGCGTGGCTCGACGCTGGCCGCGGAGAGGCGGTGCTCGACGTCTGGGAAGGCGAGCCGAACCTGCGTTGGCCCCTGCTCTCGCATCCTCGCGTTCGCCTGGCTACGCCCCACATCGCCGGCTACACCGCGGAAGGAAAGGCCCGCGGCACCGCGATGATTCATGCCGCGTTCTGTCGGACGTTTGGGCTCGCCCCGACCTTCGATGCGAGTGCCGTCCTCCCAGCGCCCCGCCCATTGGCGGCGGACGCCGATGCCGCCTCAGTACTAGGCGTCGTGCACTCTCTGCACTCCACCGACGCGGAGATGCGTGCACGACTCCAGCCTCGAGGGCACGAACGCGCCGCGGTTTTCGAGAACCTCCGTCGCAACTACTCGTTCCGCCGAGAGCTCAGTGCGTACGAGCCGACGCGCCGCGCCGCCGCCCTGTGGGACGCCCTCGACGGCCTCTCATGACACCCACGGCCGGTTCTACGCCGGGGCACAGAGTCGATCGATGAGGATCGCCATTGCACTGCGAACCGAGAGGTGGTTGAAGCCCGTCCCCGCGTCGATCGGAGCCAGTTGCGCGTCGCACCGCTCTAGCACCTGGGGCGCCAGTCCCCACGCTTTCCCGATCACCAACAGCACGTCCCGTCCGCCGCGAACCGCCTCACGCACGCCCGAGACGGATGCTGCGGGTTCCCGCGCGACGGCACTCGTCGCGACGACCCAAGGGACCTCCGGTCGAGACGCATCTTCGATCGCGTCCTCGAGGCTCGCACACCACTGCAGCGCGTCCATGCGACCCCGCGCCGGGTCGCGCGTGTCACTCTGACCATGCGCGATGACGCGTTGCGCCTTGTCCCGCTGCGCGGGGACGGGGTTGACCACATACAGCGTCGGAACGCCGTAGGTCAGCGCGAGGCGACCACCATCGAAGACATCGAACTCATCCACGACCGACGCGATCTCTTCACCGTGGCGGTTGAGCACCGGGTGGTGCACGAGCGCAACACGAAGGGTTCCGGTCATGGTGTTGCGGCTCCGGGATGCGGCGGCTCGGACCACTTCATCGGCAGCACCCAGCGATACGGGCCCAGCGATGCGGGCTCGTGACCCAGCTCGAAGTCAGGATCGATGAAGCGCTGCGGTTTTCGATAGTTCAAGGCAGTCATCGCGTCGACGTATACGTTCACGATTCGGTCTTCGTCCCGGCGGTAACGCTCGACCAGATGGTTGGCATATTGCCGGATGAGTTCGGGCTTCCCTCGGATCTTCCGAGCCTGTCTCTTGGTCAGCTCGGTCTTCGGATCCACGGTCCACGTTTCCTGCGTGACCACATCCACCACGCGGAACTTCACCGAGCCCTTCTTGGAGCGCAGCTTCATCCGCCACGAGCAAACGTGCCCCTCCTCGGTCCACGCGACATCGCCCGGGTACAGATGGTGTCGCAGCGGGACGAGAATCTGCACGGACAGGTACGCGACCCACAGCGCAGCCCAGACGCTCGCGCGCTTCGGCACGGCGACAATCCCGGCCCCGCGCGACGACATCCACGTGACCGCGCGCTCCAGCCTTGCCCCGAGCTTCGGAATCCGAAACGCCCAATCGGGCTCCAAGAACAGGGTCGTTGCCGCCAGCATCAGCCAAGGAAACACCCCGATCGAGAACAAGTGCATGTTCGAGACGTGGAATCCGACCGCGGCGACCACCGCGAACCGACGCGTCTTCTTCCACGCCAACGCGGGTGCGATGAGAAGGTCGAAGAGCACCCCGCCGTGCGCGATGAACACCGTGAAGGCCTCCGAGGCGACGAAGTCGTGCAAGCGCTCGGTCAGCGGAACTCCATCGGGAAAGACCGATTGTTGCACCGACTCCACCCAGCGTATCCAAGGCGTCTTCGCGACCCGGTTCGCGGAGCCCTTCATCCAGCGCCGAATCGGCTGGTGGTAGACCATCCAGTCCACGTTGAACTTCGCGACCGCCCCGTAGACGTAAACGATGCCCAGCTGGATGAGGATCAGCGCTCGGGGCCACACCGCAACAACGCTCGAGGCGACCTTAGGCCGGATCAGCGCGTCGAGGGACAACGTGCGATGGGCAGGAACGAGGATCATCAACCCCGCCAGCAAGCTGATCAGGTACGCGTGGTTGAGGTAGTTCGCCGCGCCAAGGAGGAACTCGTAGGTGTGCGCCAGGAAGAACACCGCCGAGGCCAGTCGGTACAGCAGCCCGACCGATACGAGCACCGCGGACGCGATCAACACAATCGACAGGGCCCCGATGCCCGGGCCCTCAAGCGCCTCGACCCACTCAAAGCCGGGGTACTTGAACAGGAAGCTCGGCTCCACGTAGTAGCGGTACGTCCAACCGTGGATGTAGTACCGCCACGACTCCCACGCCATCAGGCCGCCCCACAGGATGCGGTAGATGGCCAGCGCAGCCGAACACTCGGACGAGAACAACCACGCAACAAGACGAGCCCAGCCCTGCGCGATGCGAGCTCTGTTGGGCCTGCTGGTCGAAGCGTCCGACACCTTGCGCAAGCCTACGCTGGGCTCAGAAGCTCGTCGAGACGACCAAGCGGAACGTGTCCGTTCCGCCCAGTGACCGCATGAATCCGTGGGCATACTTGAGGAACACGTTGATGCCCTCCGCGTATCCCATGCGGAACGAGAAGACGAGCGCTGCCCCACTGCCCGCCAACACGTCCCGGACATCGGTCGGGTCGGTCCACGCGTTGCCGACGTCGACGAACGGGATCAGCCCGACCCGTGACATGAACACCGGCAGGGTACCCACACCGCGATCCACGTCCGCCAGTGGAATGCGGTACTCGGCGGTGGCGCGGGCAAAGTACCGTCCATCGGCTGCACCGACCCCATAGCCGCGCAACAGACTGCAACCCGACGTTCCAAACCCGGTCCGACCGAGCAGGGCCCGAATGGCGTCGCCGCCGGAGATGTAGTCCCCGACGCAAAACGCCCCGCGCCGAAAGCCACCGGCCGAAGCGCCGCCTCGCCACCGCAGCGCGAGGGATTGATGTCCACGCCACGGCATTGGGATCGTTTCGTTGTACGACACGCTCGTATTGATGTCGCCGAACTCGCCGCCGAGCCGACGATCGAGCACGCCAACCCGAACCGACACCGAGCGGCCCTGCTCAACTCCAAAGCTGAAGCGCCCTCCCCCATCCGACTCGTTCGAATACGAGGTCGAGAAGGCGATCTCCCCTGCGTCGCCGACCTCGGGCAGGCGTGTGATGGGGGCGTTGGGGTCGATCAACACGCTGTCGGCATCGAGGTTCTCCCAGCGACGCCATACGTACTCGGCACCGAAGGAGGCCGAGTGCTGCGCGTGGCGAACGATGGGCAGACTCGTCCCGAGCGACAGCCGACTGACACGCTCGCGGTACCCCGAGACGACGTAGGAATCGTTCTCCGCCCCCAGCGGCCGATCATAGTCGAAGCGCGTGAAACCACCGCGGTTCACCATCCCTCGGCTCGCGCCGAATGTGAATGCAGGCCACAGCCGGTCGAAGCGATACGAGGCGGCCCCGGACGCAAGGCGCTGATCCGCATCGTAGTTGAAGAACATGAGGGCCGAGTGGTAGCCCTGCACATCGGTGATGCCGGCCTCGAACCCGAGACCCGTCCCGAAGTCGCTCGACTGAAAGTCGAATGCGGTCGGGAAGAAGAGCCGGGGGTAGAAGGTGTCAATCGCGCGATAGCGATGCGACTGCAACGACAGCGGGCGCCCGTTCTGGCCTGCGATCTGGGGCTTGGGGTCTTGGACCGGGGGAAGATCCGTGACGGTGGGAAGGACCGCAAGCCACCCCTTCGGGTCGAAGTCCATCACCCACAGGTCGTAGCCGTTCTTCCCGTACCCGATATACGCGAGACGCTCACCGTCGTGACTCACCCGCGGCTCGAAGGCGCCTCCGAGGACGTTGCTGACCTGATGTAGAGTCTCGGCCTTCGTATCCCACGCGTAGACGTTGTAGACGTCGTCGCGGTCGCTTCCGAATACGACGTAACGCCCATCAGGGGACCACGACGGAGACATGTCGAGATGCCGATCGGCGGTGATTCGCTGAGTCGTCTCCGAAGCGAGGTCGTAGACGTAGATGTCGCGGTAGCCGCCCTCGACGAAACCGGAGAAGGCCACCTTCTCCCCGCTCGGACTCCAGCGCGGTGTGTACACCTGCGACAATCGATCGATGGGCGGCAGCTCCCGAACATCGCCCGTGTCGAGTTCGAGGAAGCCCAGCCGCGACTGCGCGACATCGTTGCGTCGGAACACGACGCTGCGGCCATCGGGGGAGACATCGGGCTCGCTCGCACGGATACCGAACGTGAGCTGCTCGGACCCTCGAGGGTCCCCACCGTTCCACCGCCACAAGTCGCTGAACCGATAGCGGTAGTCGTACGTCCCCGTCTGATCGAACACGATGTCGTCTGTTGCCCCGACAAAGCTCGCCGCGCCGGGGTCCTCCATGTCGAACACCTGCTGAAGGTCTACGTCGGCACCTTGCCGACCGATGCCAACGCCGTCACGGATCCGACCGCCGCCCGAGCGGATGCGCTTGACCCCCTCGTCGCGGTGACCGTCTCCCTTGTAGAAGTACACGTAGCGGTCGTCTCGCGACCAGAACGGGTACCGGGTGGTCTCACCACCGAACGTCAGGCGTCGCCCCTGCCGAAGACCACGCGCCCGAATGCGCCGCGCTTGGGCTTGAAACCGACGCGTCGTGTCCGCCTTGAACTCCTGCCACAGCTGGTAGAACGTGACGCCAAGGACCTTCTCGATCGCCTTGTTCATGCCGTACGGGATGACCTGCGTCGCGTAGACGTGGCTCAGATCTCGAATCTTGTCCTCGCCATAGCGGGCAAGGATGTAGTGCATGAAGTGCGCGCCGTAGAGGTAGACCGAGGTTCCATGCGGAAACACCCGGGCGCCGCTGCTGATCTGATCGAGCGTCTGAAAAGTTCCGTCCAAGACGGCCATCCGCAACAGCGCATCGAACTGCGCAGACCGCAACCGGCCCATGGACGAGTACTTCGACTCGTGCATGGTGGCGACGCCTTCGACGACCCACCGGGGCTGCACAATGTTCGGGGTCGTGATCTTGCCGAGCACCCCAAGTCCGAATACAGCGTTCACCGCCCGAGCGATGCCGTGCACGGTGTCGAGGTGAATGACGTGCACCAACTCGTGCGTGATCAGGATGTCGAGCCAGTCGTCGTAGGTCTCGAGGACCGAGAGTGACTCGGGCGCGGTCACGTAGGCGACGACCTGTGGGTAGGGGTTGGCCGTCGCTCGGCCGTTCGCGGTGTCTTGGGAGTCGCTGAGGGTGAGATGCGTCTTGAGATAGACGTCGTGCCCCCACGCGCCGGTCAGTTCGTAGTACGCCTTCTCGGAGATCATCGCGGTGCGTTCCGCCGCGTCCTCCTGTCCCGCCCAGTAGTGGATGTAGAAGTGCTCGGTCTCGAGCGTCTTCCACTTCACGTCCGGGTTGCTCGCGTGTGCTCTCGTTGGCGTGAGTGCCAAGAACGCGACAACGAACATCCCCGCCAGCAAGGCGACGGACCGGGCCCACCCTGACGCGCAGGGCGTCAGAAACGGCCGCAGGCGCGTCGAAAGCATGAGCGGGAGTGTAACGCACTCCCCCGCCGGGCCTACGCGCGTGCGCCCAGCAACTTGGCGAGTTCGTTGGGCCGCTCGTACGCGGGGTTGTGCCCGCACCCATCGATGATCGCCTCGGACGCGTTCGGCAGCAGCGCCGCCAGGCGGGATGCGTGGTCCGGTGGGACGATCTGGTCGCGGTCCCCCCATACCAGTGTGGTGGGGGCCTCGACAGTGACGAAGCGATCCCGCAACCGCACCACGCTGGGCATCTGGGCAAGCATGGCGTAGGCGGCCTCTCGACCGCCCCAGCGGCACAAACGGTCCCAAAACACGTGCGCATCTCCCTCATCGAGGAGTTCCGGGGTCGACAGCCCTTGCTCAAAGAACCGAACGAAGTCGGCGCGGCGTAGCGTCCGTCGGAACACCTCGAGCCCCAATGAAGGCGCGATGGCCAGAGCCCCCTGAAGTGGAAGGCTCACGGTGAGCGCCAACGGACTGAGCAGGAAGAGTTCCCGAACACGCGCGGGCTCTTTGGCGGCGAGAACCAGGGCCAGCGTCCCGCCGAAGTCGTGCCCGACCAGGCTGCACGCCGAGACACCGAGCGTCTCGAGAGCCTCAGCGATCGCTTCGGAGAGCCACTCGAACGAATAGTCGTCCACCTGGGCTGCATTCGGCCGATCACTGTCTCCCGCGCCCGGAAGATCGAGTGCCACAACGCGTCGGTCCACCGCGAGCTGGGGAATGATCCGCGAAAACGTGTGGTGGGTGAGAAAGAGGCCGTGAAGCAGAACCAACGGCGGCTTGCGAACCTCGGCTGCTGGCGGGTGCACATCGCACGCGAACACCCGACCAAAAGACAGATCCAACAGCCGGCTGTCATCCGCGACTTCAGCCGGAAGCCACGGTGCGCCGGGCTCGAGCCCTGGCGTGCTCATCCCGACCCCTCTTGCGGTTGTGCCTCGTCGGCGGCGTCCTCGGTCGCCAGACGCTGCCCGCCTCCGTGATCGAGGTGCTCGGGGAAACGCGCCCGCATCTTCCGCAGGACCAGCCGTTCGGCGTCGTCCACGTCCTCCACCTCGAGCACCTCGCTGACGAGGCTCACCATCTCGTCGTAGTCCGAGCTCCGAATGATGTTCTTGATCACGGGAATGGCCGAAGGATGCATGCTCAACTCCGTGACGCCTAGCCCCAGGAGCACCCACGTGTAACGGGGGTCAGCCGCGAGCTCACCGCACAAACTCACCGGGATGCCCGCTGCACGGCCCGCTTCGCTCACTCGCTGGATCAGCTGCAGGATCGCCGACTGAAGTGGGCGGTACAGGTAGGCCACATCGTCGTTCTCACGGTCGATCGCGAGCGTGTACTGGATGAGGTCGTTGGTACCAATGCTCATGAAGTCGACGTAGCGAGCGAGTCGCTCGGCCTCGAGTGCAGCCGAGGGGACCTCGACCATCATCCCGACGGGAACGTCCTGAGCATAGGCGAGCCGGTCGTCTTCGAGTTGTTGACGCGCCTGCTCGACAACCTCGAGCGCAAGCTTGAGTTCGGGCAAGCTCGTCACCATCGGAAGCATGATCCTCAGCGGACCATGGAGAGCGGCGCGAAGCAGTCCCCGGACCTGCGAGAGGAACCACTCGCGGTTCGTCAGTGCCAGCCGCAGCCCGCGAACGCCCATCGCCGGGTTGGCCTCGGCATCGGCATCGTAGTTCAAGAGCGCGGTTTGCTTGTCGGACCCCAAGTCGAACGTTCGAAACACGACGGGGTACGGCGACATCTGTCGCAACACATCCTTCGCGTGTCGGTAATGCTCCTCTTCGCTCGGCGCCGAGTCTCGACCCATGTAGAGGAACTCCGTCCGATACAGGCCCACCCCTTCGGCACCGTGAAAACGCGACGAGGCCACCTCTTCGGTCAGCGCCACGTTGGCCCGCAACGTGACCCGCTGACCGCAACCGGTCATCGCAGGTAGCCCATGTTCGCGCTGAACCTGGTCCTCGAATTCGTCGTACCTGCGCTGCGCTTCGTTCCACTCATCGAGCTGCGCCTCCGACGGCCGTAGCAACACGACGCCGTGAATCGCGTCCAGAACCACGGTGTCGCCGCGCTCGACCACCAAGTCCACGTCGTCGACGCCCACCACGGCGGGGAGTTCCATCGAACGCGCGATGATGGCGCTGTGTCCGGTGAGCCCGCCAACCGCCGTCACGATGCCGACGATGTCGCTACGCACCATCTCCGCGGTATCGGCTGGGGAGAGGTCATGTGCGATGACAACCGCTCCGGCGGGGGGGCGCAGGGCCTGGGGCTCGTGCCCGAGTAGGTTCACGAGCACACGCTCGGCCAGCAGTGTGATGTCGGTGCTGCGCTCGCGGAAATGCTCCGCGTCCGCCTGCTCGAGCATCTCGCGGATCTCATCGGCCACCCGCGCCAGAGCACACTCGGCGCCGATCAATTCCTCGAGCACAATCTCGGAGACCCGCCCCGCAAGGTCCGGGTCTTCGAGCATCAGCTGCTGTGCCCGAAGGATCTGTCGGTGCTCGCCATGAGGCAAGCGCCCCTCGATGGTCTTCAGCTGAGACTGAGTCTCCGCAAGCGCAGCTTCGAAACGCGCGAGTTCCTCATCGGTCTCCGCGCGCTCGATATCTCGGGTTTCGATGTGTTGTTTTCTCCGGTCGACGACATACGCCGGACCGATCGCAATGCCTGAGCTCACGGCGATCCCCCGAAGGGTCCGCCCGTGGACGTGGCGGTCGGCGCGTCGGCTCACAGCTCTCCGAAACCGTCGTCGACCAACTTGCCGAGGGCCGCGTAGGCCTCGTCTTCTTGCTGCCCTTCGCAGCGAACCGAGAGCGTCGTGCCCTTCGCCGCGGCGAGCATCAGCACCCCGAGGATGCTCTTGCCGTTGACCTCTCGGCCGCCACTGCCGATGAACACGTCCGCACCAAACTTGTTGGCGAGCGCGACGAGTTTACTCGCCGGGCGGGCGTGCAAGCCGAGGTCATTGACGATGGTGTGGTCTCCACTAGCTGACATCCAGGGTTTCTCAGGAGTCCGCCGGTTGGGGCGGAGAAGGGGGCGCAGGGCTGACGCAGACGGAGCGCTGAGCACTGCAGGCACACGCCTCGGCGAGTTCCTCCGCGGTGCTGGAGGCTCGGTCGAGGCTGGAAAGCTTGAGTAGCATGGCCAGGTTCAGCCCGGAGAGAACGACGACATGGTGCGTCTTGCCCTCGCGATGGCCACACTGGCAGGGACTCGCACCGAGAAGGTCGACCAGGAGGAGCACCCCCTGCCCTCCGTCGACGCGATCGAGTGCTTCGCACATCGCTGCCGTGAACGAGTCCGAGTCCCCTGGGCCGGCATCGAGCGCGACCACGCCATCGAGCGACCCCGGGGCGGCGATCCCCTGTGCGGCGCGCAGCAGGTGACTGGCGGTCTCTCCGTGACCCACCAAGACCACGCCGACGCTCTTGGCCGGGCTGGCGCCCTCGGGGGGGGTCATCTCGCCGTGCCCCCGACATCACGGTGCCGCACCACAAGCCGCGGAGCGGGCTCCATGAACGCGTCCCCTGCGGACAGCGAGCGTTTCAACGCCTCGACCAGAGCAACCGAGCGGTGCTGCCCGCCGGTACATCCGACGGCGACCGTGAGGTACGAGCGTCCCTCGGCGGCGGACCGCGGCGCAGCGAACCGCACCAAGGTCTCGATGTGCCCAAGCAGGGTCTGTGCGTCTTCCTGGCCGAGAACGTAATCGGCGACCGGCTCGTGCAAACCCGAGAGCGGGCGCAGGTCTTCACGCTCGAACGGGTTGTCGAGAAAGCGGGCATCCAAGACGATGTCGGCCTCGCTCGGGACACCGTTGCGAAACCCGAACGAGGTGAGCACGAGTCGAAGCGTGCCCCCGCTGCCGAAACGGTCGCGCATCAACTGTCGAAGCTGCCGCCCGGTCAACGTGGAGGTATCGATCGGGCGCTCAGACTTCTCCCGGATCGGGCCGAGCAGTTCGCGTTCACGATCGATGGCCTCGGGCAGGTCCCCCATCGGGTGGCGCCGTCGGGTCTCGGAGTACCGACGCACGAGCACGTCGGTGGCAGCCTCGAAGAACAGCACGTCCACACTGTGGCCAGCGTCGGTGAGCTGCTGGTGAATCTCACCGAAGCGTTCGAGGTAGGCCGTATCTCGGGCATCGACGACGACCGCGACCGGACGATCGTCCTCGGTACGACGCACGCTCTCCATCAGCTGCGGAAGCAGCACCAAGGGCACGTTGTCCACGCAGTAGACCCCAAGGTCTTCGAGCGCATGCAAAGCGGTGGACTTGCCACCACCACTGAGACCGGAAATGACGAGAAGGTCCACCGCTACTCCACCTCTGTAACCCGAATCATGTTGCTGTTGCTTTTCTGCACCGGCTCCGTGGCGCCATCGCCCTGGGCACGAATGCTCTCGCGAATCCGGGCGTTGACCTTCTCCTGGAACTCGCGCGCCGAGTCGTGCCCGCGATACTTCAGGATCTGGTTGCGTGCGACGACCTCGATCAGAGAGGCGATGTTTCGACCCGGACGCAGCGGAATGCGGACCAGCGGGACGTCGACTTGAAGGATCGGCCAGACCTGGGACTCCGTGCCCAGACGATCGTAGTCCCCTTCGTCGACTTCGCTGAGCTCGACGACGACTTCGATCTTCTTGTTGTCGCGCACCGCAGCCACCCCAAAGAGGTGCGTGATGTTGAGGATGCCCATCCCCCGGATCTCCATGTGGTGCTGATGAAGCTCGGTCGCCGCGCCCCACACCGTGTCGGGCGGCCGCACGGTCACTTCGACGACGTCATCGGCGACCAACCGGTGTCCCTTGAGCACCAGATCCAGCGCGGCCTCGCTCTTTCCCACACCGCTGCGGCCGATGAGCAAGACACCCACACCGAGGACATCGACCAACACGCCATGAATGCTCGCGGTAGGAGAGAGCAGCTCTTCGAGCCGGCGGGTCATCCGCGTGATGAACGTCGAGGTCATCACCGAGGTCCCCAAGACCGGAATGCCGCGAGCTTCGGCCTCGCGCATCAACAGCTCGGGCGGCTCGAGGCCGCGTGTGACGATGAGCGCGCACGGGTCCTTGTCGAGGAACTTCTTGAGGCCAGCCTCGATCTCCGCCTTGTCCGCGCAGTGGATGAAGTCGATCTCCGAGAGCCCGAGCACCTGCACCCGATCGGGATAGACGTGCTTGGTGAACCCCGACAACGCGAGACCGGGTTTTTGAATCCGTGGCCGCGTTGTCCGCCGGTTCAACCCACCCCAGCTGGACAACGGGCGCAGCCCCAGCGGCGACGTGTCGTCGTCATCGAGTAGCTGCGAAAGCTCAACCGCGTTCTCCTTGCGCATGGATGAAGGTCCCACAGGAGCATAGGCCATCTCTCCCCCGCCGTCGTCCCGAGCGAATCGCGACCCCCGTCGCGATTCGCGGGGGGCCCGGAAGCGATTCGCGCAGCGAATTGCGTGGGCCTCGGTCCCCAAGCGGCGCCCTCGCCGTCAAGGCGCCACGCCATGAATCCGCGCCGCCGTGGATTCCCTAAGAGCCCAGCGGGAGCATCCGCCCACACCGGAGCGCGGAGACGCCTCGCGCGGGGCCACGCTTTCGTTTGTTGCCAGCATGGGGGCACGCTTTTCGCTTGTTGCCAACATCGGGGGCCACGCCTTTCGTTTGTTTCCAGCACGGGGCCACGCTTTTCGCTTGTCGCGAGCATCGGGCCACGCAATTCGCTCCGCGAATCGCTTCCGGCCCCCCCGCGATTCGCGAAGCGAATCGCTTGGCCTAAAACAAGCGCCGACGCTTGCTGCTGCTGAGCACGCCCAGCTGCTCGCGGTACTTCGCCACCGTGCGTCGCGCGATGTCGATGCTGTCGGCCTTGAGGAGCTCCACAAGCTTCTGGTCGCTGAACGGCCGCTTCGGATCCTCCTGGGCGATCAGGACCTTGATCTTCGTCTTGACCGCTTCGGAGGCGAGTTCTTCGCCGTTGCCGCGGCTGATCCCGGCGTTGAAGAAGAACTTCAGCTCGAAGATTCCCTGCGGGGTGTGGACGTACTTGTTGGTCGTCACCCGGCTGACCGTCGACTCGTGCATCTCGATGTCCTCCGCAACGTCTTTGAGGATCAACGGCTTGAGGTGCTCGACACCCTTCTCGAAGAAGGGTCGCTGGAACTTCAGGATGCTCTTCGCAACCTTGGTGATCGTGCGCTGACGTTGCTGAATCGAGCGGATCAGCCACTGCGCCGAGCGAAGGCGCTCGCTGATGTACTCCTTGGCCTCGCGGTTGGTCCCCATCGCGCCGCGGTAGAAGCCGCTGATCTTCAGTTTGGGCAAGCCGTCGTCGTTGAGCGAGACGACGTACTCGTCGCTGATCTTCTGAATGTAGACGTCGGGAACGATGTAGCTCGATTCCTCGGACGAGTAGGCTCGCGCGGGCCGTGGCTCGAGAGCCATGATCATCTTGGCGCCCTCGTAGACCTCTTCGACGGGCTCCCCCATATCGCGAGCGATCGCCGGGTAGGCGCGCTTCTCGAGGTTGCCCAGATGCTTGCAGATCATGCCTCGGACCAGCGGGTCCTCGATCGGCTCGTCAGGATGGTTGACCTGAATCCAGAGGCACTCGGCGAGGTTTCGGGCGCCGATCGAGAAAGGATCGAGCTGCTGGATGCGTCGCAAGACCTGCTCCACCCGAAGCACGGAGTAGTCACTGCGCCGCGCGAGCTGAACGACGGAGGTGTCCCGGAGGTAGCCCGCGCCGTTCATGCTGCGGACGATGTACTCGGCGATCTCCTCTTCATCGGCCGAGAAACTCGCCAGACGGATCTGCCACATGAGGTGCTCGACGAGGGTTTCCGGTCGCGAAGCGGTCGCCTCGAGCGAGGGCATGTCCTCGTTTTGAACCGCGACACCGGGGCCCGTGGTGGGCGCATAGGAGTTGTTCTCGAGGTAGGCCTCCCAGTCGAAGTTGTCCTTCGGACCGTCGTCGACCTTGAGCTCCTTCTCGGGGGACTCGCTCTTCGCCGGCTCCCCCCCATCGCGCTGGTTCTCCAGGCCGTCTTGCATCTCGACCGAGGTGACGGGCTCCTCATTGCTGGAACCCATCTCCTGTGCGTCGTCGAGCAGCGGGTTCTCTAGGAGCTCGGAGCGGACCAGGTCCGTGAGCTCGACACGCGACAGCTGCAGGAGCTTGATGGCCTGTTGCAGCTGGGGTGTCATCACCAGCTGCTGACTCATCCGCAGTTCTTGCCGCATGTTCAGCGCCATGAGGGGGTCATCCGTCTCCTTCGCCCGTCACCCGAGCGAATTTCACCTTAGCAGCTTTGCAGGGAACGTGCCCGATTCAGATGGGGCAGTAGGTGCCTGGCCTACGTAGAGATTCCAGTCTCTTAGCGGTCGTCGAGGTGGACACGGGACGGTGGATGTGGCCGCCGTCCCCAACCCGGCCCAGTCGATTGAACCCCTACGAGAGGGATCGCGAGGCGTCGGGGACCGCGGCGGTGCCAAGGCGCGGCCAGGCGAGCTCCCGAAATCGGAAGTGCCACCGCTGTGTTTCGCGGTGCCGCAACCGAGGGGCTAGGCCGACGTCCGGATGCGCTCGACCGCGGCGCCCAAGAACGCGGAGAACAACGGATGCGGCACCGTGGGTCGGCTGGTGAACTCCGGATGGAACTGACACGCGATGAAGAACGGATGCTGCTCGCGCGGCAACTCGACCATCTCGACCAGGCGACCGTCCGGTGACAGACCACCGAACATCAGACCGGCCTCGGTCAGCGTCTCGCGGTACGCGTTGTTGAACTCGTAGCGGTGGCGATGGCGTTCGGCGATCTTGGAGGCGCCGTAGATCTTCGCGGCCATCGTGTCCGGCACCAGTTGGCACTCGTACGCCCCCAGTCGCATCGTTCCCCCGAGGTCGACCACTTCTTGCTGGTCGAGCATGAGGTCGATGACCTTGTTTGCGCCCTTGTCGTCGAACTCTCCGCTCACCGCGTCCTTGATTCCCGCGACGTTGCGCGCGTACTCGACGACGGCCATCTGCATCCCGAGGCAGATTCCCAGGAACGGGACACCGTTCTCGCGCGCGTATCGGATCGCCTCGATCTTGCCCTCGCTGCCCCGTGCACCGAAGCCTCCGGGGACAAGGACGCCCGCAAACTCCGAGAGCAGCGTCTCGGCCCCGCGAACCCCGATCTCTTCGGCGTCCACGTATTCGATGTCGACGGCGGCACGATGCGGCAAGCCTCCATGCGTCAGCGCCTCGGTGAGGCTCTTGTAGCTCTCGGCCAGATCGACGTACTTGCCGACCATGGCGATCTTCACCCGTTGCTGAGGCTCTTCGAGCACCTTCACGATGCGCTCCCACTCCTCGAGATTGGGCTCGCGCGACCAGATGTTGAGCAGCTCGCAGACCTCGTCGTCCAGCCGAGCCTCATGAAGGGCCAGCGGAACCTTGTAGATCGTGTCCGCATCCTCAGCCGGGATGACGGCGTCGAGCTCGACGTTGGTGAACATCGCGATCTTCTCCCGAACGTCGCGGGTGATCGGCCGGTCGCAGCGGCAGACCAGGATGTCGGGCTGGATCCCGATCTCCCGCATCTTCATCACCGAGTGCTGCGTGGGCTTGGTCTTCACCTCGCCCGCGGTCGGCAGGTAGGGAAGCAACGTGAGGTGCATGAACACCGCGTTCTCCCGGCCAACCTCGAGCCGCAGCTGACGGATGGCCTCGAGGAACGGCAGCGACTCGATGTCTCCGACGGTGCCCCCGATCTCGACGATCAGCAGGTCGAGCCCCTCGGCGGCCAGTTCGATGCACTCCTTGATGTGATTGGTGACGTGCGGGATGACCTGCACGGTCTGTCCCAGGTACTCGCCCCGGCGCTCACGCTTGATCACCTCTTCGTAGATCTGGCCTGAGGTGAAGTTCGAGTGCCGCGACATCCGGGAGGACACAAACCTCTCGTAGTGCCCCAGGTCGAGATCCGTCTCCGCGCCATCCTCGGTCACGAACACCTCACCGTGCTGGGTGGGGTTCATCGTGCCCGGGTCCACGTTGAGATACGGGTCGAGCTTCTGCATCCCGATGTTGAGGCCCCGCGCTTCGAGCAGCGCGCCGAGCGAAGCGGCGCACAGTCCCTTGCCGAGCGAGGATGCGACACCCCCGGTAACGAAGATGTACTTGGTTCGCTTGCGCGCGGCCGCCATCGAGCCTGGTCCTAAACCGGCGGCCCCCCCGGGAGCAATCATGCACGGGCAGGCCGGCTGTGTTCGTAGTCACGACCGGGCCGGCACCGTATGGGCTTGCGCCCGGCTGAAATGCCGCGAAGGACCGACTACTGCCGCCAGCGGACAGCGTGTCGCCAGGAGGAACCGGTCGACGTCGTCGCAGAGTCGTCCGCGCGCTCGTGGGTCCCCTGCCCCTCGCGGGCCGCGCATGCCGCTGCGGCGGCGATTGCCGCGACACGGGTCGCGGGGATCTCGACCGGCTCGAGCACCTCGGGGTGCTCCTCAAGGTATCGCGTGGTCACCGCTGTTCCGTCGCGGAACGTCGGCTCCGCCAACACCCGGCAGTGCAGCGGCAGGTTGGTCGGGATCCCGAGCAACACCGTCTCGCCCAACGCTCGCTCCATCTTCGCAACCGCCTCGGCTCGGTCGGCACCGTAGGTCACCATCTTCGCGATCATCGGGTCGTAGAAGCTCGACACTTCGGTACCACTGGCCACCGCACCGTCGATCCGGACGCCACCACCTTGCGGCCACTCGACTCGCGAGAGCCGACCCGGCCGGGGGAGGAACGAAACGGGGTCCTCGGCGTAGACGCGACACTCCAAAGCGTGGCCGCGGAACTCCACATCGGACTGCTCGAAGCCGAGTTGTTCACCGGCCGCGATGCGGATCTGATCCCAGACAAGGTCGCGGCCCGTGATCAGTTCGGTGACCGGATGCTCGACCTGCAGCCGCGTGTTCATCTCGAGGAAGAAGAAGTTCGGACCGTCCGGTGTCTCCTCGAACAGGAACTCCACCGTCCCCGCACTTCGGTACCCCACGGCCCGCGCCGCCTTCACGGCCACTTCGCCCATCGCCGCCCGGACCTCCTCGGTCATTTGCGGGCTCGGCGACGGCGCCTCTTCGATGACCTTCTGGTGACGCCGCTGGACCGAACAGTCGCGCTCACCAAGATGAACAACATTGCCGTGAGCGTCGGCGAGAACCTGAATCTCGACGTGGCGCGCGCCCAAGACAGCGCGTTCGAGGAAGATGCGGTCATCGCCAAACGAGGCCTTCGCCTCTCGCTGGGCGCCCTCGAAACCGGCGGCGACACGCTCGGGTTCGTGGACGATGCGCATGCCCTTGCCGCCGCCACCGGCCGAGGCTTTGATCATCACCGGAAACCCGATCGCCTCCGCGGCTTCGATCGCCTCCGCCGTGTTCCGAATTCCGTCGCGGCCGGGAACCACGGGAACGCCAGCCTCGATCATCTTCGCGCGAGCGCGCTCCTTGTCGCCCATGTCGATCATGGCCGAGCCCGGCGGGCCGATGAAGATGATGCCGGCTGCCTCGCAAGCCTCAGCAAACTCCGCGCGCTCGCTCAGGAAGCCGTAGCCGGGGTGAATCGCGTCGGCGCCGGTCCGTTTCGCAGCTTCGAGCACGACCTCCATCCGCAGGTAGCTCTCCGCTGCCGCGGATCCACCGATGTGAACAGCCTCGTCGGCCTCCGCGACGTGGACAGCGTCGGCGTCCGCGTCGCTGAACACGGCCACCGTGGCAATGCCGTGCTCGCGGCAGGTTCGAAACACACGCCGGGCAATCTCCCCGCGGTTGGCGACCAGCACCTTCCGGATCGTCATGGCCCGCACCCTACTTCGGGGGAGCCGGCGACGTCAGCCCCGGTTCGCTCTTCGGCGCGCCATCGGCCTCGGCCTGCTTCGCGTCGGGCACCGCATCTGCGTCGGGCGCCACATCCCCCTCGGGACGCGGGCCCGCCTCGGGCAAGGGCTCCGCCAACACCGGCGGAGGCGGGTCGGGCCAAGCCGGGGGGGGCGATCGGTCCGCACACGCGGAAGCCGCGATCGCTTGCGCAACCGCGGCTCCAGCAGCCAATCGGACGAGAGCTTCAGCTGCCCTTGGCGGCATCGCCATCTTCGCCGTCGTCCTCGCCGTCGACGTCGTCACCGAGCGCCTCCGTGTCGAGGTCATCAGCGTCCGCAGCCGGGGTGTCCGCGTTCTCGGAGGAGGACTCGCTGTCCCCGTCGCTGTCCCCGTCCTCATCGTCGTCGCTCTGCGTGCTGTCGCCCTGAGCCTGCTTGTTCAGCTTCTCGGGGTCGGTCTGCAGCTCCTCGACGTCGGGCTCTTCGACGCCATCCTCGTCATCATCATCTTCGAGCGCACGAAGAGACGCTGCCTCGAGGAAGGTATGCTCTCCGGTCGTGACTCGAAGCTGGCGGCGTTGCTCCTCGATGAACTCGGTGACCGTCTCGGAGACGACTTCCTTGTACCGGACGCGATCGGCGCTGATCTCGCGGAGTGCGGTGACGCCCTCTTTGTTCTCGCACTCAACAAGGGCGCGACCGCGACCCTCACTGATCGCGCGAGCGCGACGAGAACCGAGGACCGTGAGCGCGAACCGGTTGGGAACGCGAGCGAGACAATCTTCAACCGTGACCCGAGCCATGGGCCGCGGAGTATGGGTGAGTGGCCAGCCCCTGGCAAGCGCTAGACATCGCGCCACCGCACTCGGCTGTACAACGATCAACGCCGCCTCAAGGGCGGCGCGAAGTTCGCATTTCGGAGGGTCGACCCCGGCCGGCGTTGGCAAAGGCCAGGGCGGGCGACGCCTACATCTCGACGAGGACTTGCTGACCGCGCTCGCGCAGCTCGAGGCTGTCTTGGACCCACTTCACGAACCGCTCGGCGACCTCGGTGTCGAACTCGAACGAGGTCGCGAGCTTTCCAAGGGCTTCTCGCTCTCCGTCGACCAGAACGTTGTCGGCCATCGCGGCGCAGACTGCCTGGTAATAGAGGAAGATCCGCGCCTCGCGGTGCTTCACCGCTTTTGCGATCTGGAGCAAGTCTCCGGGCGACGAGAACTCTTTTCGGACGAGATCGCGCTCCTCGGGGAGCAGCATCATCTGTCCCATCAGCTCCTCTACGAAGTGACGCTCGCTGTCCGACACGTCGTCGTCTCGCGATGCCATGACTGCGACGGCGCGCGCCACGGCGACCTGCTCTTCCGGTGTGATGAGCTCTCCGATGGGGAAATCGAGCATGTGCGGGTCTCTGGCTGCAGCCTAACGCAATGTGCCCCCGGGAGGGAAGTCCTAGACCGCGCATCGCGGGCCGAACTGTGATCGGTTGACAGTCGCTCCGGGCCGCGGCATTCAGCCGACGTTCCCTGACAAGCAAGCTCGCTCGCGGAGGCCTCGTGCCCACACGACGCCCGGCCATCTGGCCAGGCTGTGTGAGGGAAATCGGTGAAAGACCGATGCGGCTCCCGCCACTGTAATCGGCGACGACGGCGTAGACGCGCATTTGCGCGGGAAGGCACCCGCCTTCTCCACTGGGCTCCGGCCTGGGAAGGACTCCGCCCGAGGATGACCCGAAAGCCAGGACACCACCGCGTGCGCGCACCCGACAACGCTCGGGCCTGCTTTCCTCGTGGTGAGACGGGAGTCAACTCGCCATGTTCTGCGCCGCAACAATTGCAGCGACTGCCGATGTCGCCCTCGCTACGACAGATCCCTCCGGAGATCCGTCCGAGGCCGCGCCATTTCGAACTGTCGTCGAGACACGTCCCGAAGACGAACTCGAGGATCAGCGCGCGCTCGGCCGAGATACCCCCGGCTTTGGAACGGCGGTCGACCTCGAGCAACCCGGAGGTGCGACGCCCGACGACGGACTCGCCGAGGTCCTCGCCCGAACTCCAGGCGCGCATGTCCGATCCGTGGGCGGCTTGGGTCAGTTCTCCGCGATCTCCCTGCGCGGGAGCTCAGCTCAACAGGTCGGCATCTTCGTCGACGGTGTTCCGCTCGGCGACGCCTTCGGGGGCCAGTTCGATCTCTCCGAGCTGCCCTTGCGGGGCATGAGCCGGGTCGACATCTATAGAGGGTTCGTTCCCGTGCGCTACGGGGGGGCAACCCTTGGCGGTGCCCTCGACGTCCACGGAGCCCCGCAGGTCGACGACCCAGTCGTCTACCTTGCCACGGGCCTGGGCAGCTTCGGCGGACGTCAACTCGCGCTCGATGCCGCGGTCCCTCTCTCCTCCCGGCTCACACTCTCCACCCACGCCAGCTACGCGGGCGCCCGCGGAGACTTTCGCTACTACGACGACGCGTCGACACCGACGTTCACAGGCGACGACCAGACGCTTCGGCGCACCAACAACGACTACGACCGCGCCCTCGCCCGGATCAGACTCGACCTGGAGCGGGGGCATCTACGTGGCCACGTGCAACAGTGGTTTGTCGGCCGCCAAAGCGGGATCGCGGGACCCGTGGGCGCACCCGCCGAAGCCGCCCGGCTCGACACCCTGGGACTGCAAACGGTCGCGGGCATCGAGCACACGGCGTTCGGTCGACCCGGCGGACGCCTCGGCGCGCGATTGGGCGTCGGCCTACGTCAGCAACGTTTCGTCGACCCCGACGCGGAACTCGGACCGGGCGTCAACGACCAACGCGTACGAAGCCTCGACGTCTACGCGAGCCCGCGGTGGCGCACCCCCCTGTGGAAGATGGCGTTCGCCGAGGTCACCGCCGACGTCCGACCGCAGTGGGTGGCTGTGGACGAGTCGGCGGCGCTCAGCGGCTCCTCGGGCGACGCAACCCGGTCCCGTCTGGGCGTCGGTGTCGGCGTGCAAGCCGAACAGTTCCTCGCCCAACGACGGATCCGCATCGTCCCCGCGGTCCGACTCGATGCGTTGTCCAACCGCTTCGCGGTGCAAGACGGCGAGGGGGAGCTCACCGACCAGGGCCGCAACGCCTCGCAGTTCGGCGCATCACCACGCATGGGAGCCCGGGTCCGACTGTTCGGTCCGCTCGAGGCCCGGGGCTCCGTAGGTCGCTACTTCCGTGCGCCCACGCTGCTCGAGCTGTTTGGGGACCGCGGCTATGCGGTAGGCAACGAGGGCCTCTCTCCGGAGCGCGGCACGTCCGTGGATGGCGGGTTCGTACTCGACCACATCGGCGACGCGCTCGCTGTGCACGGACAGCTCGCGGGCTTCGGAACCTGGAGCGAGGACCTCATCACCTGGGTCTCGGCCGGCCGCGTGTCCCGGGCGGTCAACCTGGCGGCCGCGCGCGTCCGCGGCGTCGAGGTGTTCGGGCGAGTCCTCGCGTTGGGCGAACGGCTCGAACTCGACGCCAGCTACACGTTCACCGACGCCGTCGCCCGCGGTCCCGACCCGACCACTCGAAACCAACCGCTTCCAGGACGGCCAAAGCACGATGCGGCCACCCACGCCAGCATCGGGCGTCGGTTCGTGACCGGAGGGGTCGAGCTGGTCCCACGCATTCGGAGCGGACTCGAAGTGCTCAGCGGCACCCGCCTCGACACCGCCGGCCGCTACGAGGTCCCCACGCGGGTCTTGCAGAGCATTGGCATCGAGTTGCATGCGGCGCGCCGGGTGCACTGGGCCCTGGAGGTTCGCAACCTGCTCGACCAACGGACCGGTCCCGTCACCCTGCCCGTCGGGGCTCGCAGGCCCACCCCCGCCCCGATCGGCGACTACCTCGGCTATCCACTCCCCGGCCGCTCGCTGTGGACCACGTTGTCTCTCGAATTCGGAGGCCCATCGTCATGAAGTCCCATCTGCTCCTGTTCCTCGGCGTCTGCGCATGCGCAGATCCACTCCTGGCGCCAGAGGACACCAGCGATCCGTCCCCGCTCGCCCCTCTACAAGCCGGTATGCCCGAGCCCGCGCCGTGTGTTGTCGGGCCCGCCAATCCCACCACCCTCGTGGTCACCACCACGGACTTCGCGACCGGCGCGGTCACGGTGGTCGACGCCGATGGCACCGTGCGGGCCGACGTCGCGGTCGGATCCCCCGACGCGGTCCCCTACGCCTCCCCGCAGGGCGCCGCGATCGTGCACCGCCACGGCTACGACTTCGTCGACATGCTCGACGCGGGAGCATGGAGGTCCCGTGGCCAGCACGCGTTGGATGCCGCGGACGCCGTCTCCCCCAACCCCCACGCCATCGCATTCGATGACGAAGGGCTGGGCTATGTCACCCTGTTCGGCAGCTCGGATCTGCTCGTGTTCGACGCCAGCGAAGCCGCGGGCGAATCGGTCGTCGACACCATCGACCTCTCCCCGTTCGCCGACGAAGACGGGCGCCCCGAAGCCAGCACTGCGGTGCGCTGCGGAGACACGCTGTGGGTCGGCGTACAGCGGCTCGACGTGCCGGGCGGCTACACCCATGTCGACGAGGACATGCTCATCGCGGTCGACCTGCCGAGCAGAGTCCCCTGGGATTTCGATGCCGACACTGCCGGTGGTCAAGGCGTCTCGTTGCAGGGGACATGGCTGCGCCAGCTTCGGCCCAACCACGCCGATCCGAGCACGGTCTTCGGCCTCACCACAGGCATCGAGCGCATCGACCTGGGGACCTTCGAGAGCACATGGGCGGTCTCCCCCGACGCACTCGCTGCCGTAGGCGCCAGCCACCACGACCAGCCGCTGGCCTTCGACGTGGACGCCTCGGGGCAATGGGCCTGGCTCGCACTCTATCTGCCCGCGGAGGGCACCACGCCCGACTGCTCGAGCAACCCGCAGCCCTGCTTCGACCACGCGAGGCTCTTCGAGGTTGACCTCCTGGCGGAGCCCCCCACCCTCGTCCCGTTCGGAGCGCCCTTTCAAGCCGTCGACCGAACCGTCCAGCGTATCGGCGAAACGCTCTGGGTCGGCTCGCGTGAGACCGAGGCGCCGGGCCTGTACGCTTACGACCTCACCTCGCACCCACCGTCTCTGACCGCCGGCCCGATCTCCACCGGGTTGCCTCCGTACAGCCTGATCGGCCTGGACCCATGACCTCCTCACGCGCCGTCATCCTCTTCCTCGTACTTTCCGCCTGCGACGCGCACGGGACCGAAGACACCGATGCTCTCGAGACCGAGAGCACCGTAGACCCCGTGGACACCGCGGGCGTCGTCGATACACCGATCGAGGGGCGCTGTGCTCTGGGAACGCAGGACGACCCGTGGGCGGACTGCATCGAGTCGTTCGAGCCCGGGCCCGACGCCGTCTACGGCCACGATGCCTTGCCCGACGTCGTGTTGGGGCCGCCGATGCCGGAGGTGTCCGGCGGTTCGCTGGATGTGGCCAGCCTGGGTTGTGGCGGCTCGATCACACTCGCCTTCGATCCACCGGGCGTCGTGGACGGACCAGGCGACGACCTCATCATCTATGAGAACCCCTTCCCCACCGGAGACACGACCTTCGCCGAGCCCGCCCGGGTCCAGGTCAGCGAAGACGGCGAGGTGTGGCGCGCATTCGGGTGCGAGCTGACCGGTGCTGGCGACTGGCCGCCCCAGGGCTGCGCCGGGGTCACCCCCGTCAGGCTCGAGGGCGACACCATCCTCGGCGGGGATGCCTTCGACCTGGCCGACGTCGGGCTCGGGCATGCTCGCTACGTTCGTCTCGTCGACGTTTCGGCTGCGTACTACGGAACCGAGATGTGGTGCACCGGAGGTCCTGGAGGGTTCGACCTCGACGCTGTGGAGGCGGTGCCAGGATGAAGCTCGCGCATCTCGCTTGCCTCGCCGTGGGTTTCCTGTGCCTCGCAGGATGCCCACGCCCAAGCGCCGAAGCACCGAGCACGGTTCGCATCGCCTCCGTCACGATCGACAGCGACGCAACGCTGTGGGCACTGGGGGAGGACGTCCGCGGCAAGGTCGTGGCGGTCAGCGCATTGGTCGACGACGCCCGATACAGCCCGATCACCAACACCTGGCCGGCCGAAGTCCCACGTGTGAAGGGCACCTCAGAGTCCCTGCTCGCGCTGCGACCTTCGGTGGCGTTCCTGGCAGAATGGAGCGACCCCGCCGGACGCACCCTGCTCGAGCAGTCCAACATCGAGGTCGTCGTGCTGTCGGGATACGGCGGTTTCGAGGACTACCGCGCCCGAGTCCGAACCATCGCCGCTGCGGTCGATGCAACCCCTCGCGGTGACGCCGTCATCAAGGCATTCAACGAGGCTCTGCAAGCCGCTCGCTCCGATGCTGGAAACGGCCTGAGCATCGTCTCCTACGCCAGTGGCAACGTCGCAGCGGCGGGGACGACATTCGCCGACGAGGCGGAGGCCGCCGGTTTTGTGAACCTGCCCTCCCGCGAAGGGCTGAACGGACACCCCAGCGTCAGCCTCGAACAGCTCGTAGCGTGGCAGCCGGCGGCGATCGTGATCCCGTGCGAGGACGACTGCGCGCAGACCGAGGCTGCGTTCGCGAAGCAGCCCGGCGTCGATGCCACCCCTGCCGCGAAGCAGGGTCGCATCATCGCGCTCGAAGGCCCGCTGTTGTTCGCGACGGGGCCCCGGATGGTCGAGGTCACCCGCGCGCTGGCCCAACGCATCGAAGAGGCGTCTCCGTGAAGCACCCGAGCACCCTGCTGGCCGTTGCACTCGTGCTCGGTGTTGCGCTGTGGTGCTCGCTCGTCTTGGGCCCCGGCGACGTCGCGCATGCAGATGTCGCCGCCGTTTTCGTAGGGCGAGACGTCGCTCCGCTGGCCCGGGCCCTCGTCTGGGACCTCCGGCTGCCGCGGTCTCTGCTCGCGATCACCATCGGCGCTTCGCTGGGCCTCGCCGGCGCCATCACGCAGGGGCTGTTTCGCAACCCGCTCGCCGAACCGGGCGTGCTGGGCGTGTCCGCCGGAGCAGCCATGGCGGGTGCAATCGGTCTGGCGCTGGGCCTGGACGCGAGCGGGACGTGGGTCATCGCGGGGCTCGCCTGCGTGGGCGCAATCGGCGTCCTGCTGGTGCTGATGTTATGGGCGCGGGCCGATGCACGGCTCTCCACGTTGATCCTCTGCGGCGTCGCCCTGGCATCCGTCTGCGGTGCGATCACCACGCTGGTGCTCTCGGTTGGAATCGAACGCTGGGAGATCGGCATGAAGGTCGTCCGCTGGTTGATGGGCAGCTTCGACGGCCGGTCGTGGACGCACCTGGCTGTGGGTGCCACCGCGCTCGGACTGGGCGGCGGCCTCGCAGCGTGGCTTCGACAAGACCTCGATGCGTTGCAACTCGGGCCGGCCACCGCGTCGTCCCTGGGTGTGGACCTGCGCCGGACCTGGCGCGTCGGCATCACGACGGTTGGCCTGCTCGCGGGGATCTGCACCGCGCTGACCGGCGTCATCGGTTTCGTGGGGCTGGTCGTGCCTCACATTGCACGCGGGCTCGTCGGCACCGGGCACAGTCGGTTGCTCCCCGCGACCGCGCTGATCGGCGCGACCTTGATGCTGCTGGTCGACCTCCTCACCCGCAGCATCGGGGCGCTCGCGCTTCCTCCGGGCGTCATCACCATCCTGTTGGGAACCCCCGTGTTCCTGCTGATCCTCTCGCGGATGCGTGCGGAGGTGGCATGACGCTGCACGGTCACGCACTCGGCGCGAGCATAGATGGACGCCAACTGTTTGCGGCCCTCGACCTCGAGGTCACGGCCGGCTCGATGACGGCGATCGTGGGCCCCAACGGCTCGGGCAAGAGCACGCTGATTCGAGGCCTGTGTGGCCTCGGGCCGCTTGAAGGGTCCGTGACCCATGACGGCCGTCCGCTGCACGAGCTCCAGCCGCGTGCCCGAGCCCGCGCGATCGCGTACCTTCCTCAGCAGGCCACCGCAGCCCCAGGGATGACCGTGCAAGATGTCGTCATGCTGGGTCGGTTGCCCCACCGCACACGATTGGCAGGGCCGTCGCCGGACGACCGTGCACACGCCCAGCAGAGCCTGGAGAAGGTCGGCATGCAGGGGTTCGTCGAGCGACCCATCCAGACGCTCAGCGGTGGGGAGCGCCAGCGGGTGATGCTGGCCCGCATGCTCGCGACCGAGGCCAACACGATGGTCCTCGACGAGCCGACCGCCGCGCTCGATGTGGGCCACGCGCTCGAGCTTCTGGGAACCCTGCGTTCACTGGCCTCCAGCGGCCGCGCCGTGCTTCTGGCGCTCCACGACCTCACGCTCGCGGATGCCTATGCAGATCGAGTCGTCTGCCTCAGCGGCTCCGGAACCGCCGAGGTTGGTCCGCGCCAGCATGTGCTCGATCCCGCGAAACTACGCACGGTGTTCGGGGTCGAGTTCTCTCGTCAGCCAGACGGTGCTCTGCGGCTCGAGCTCCCCGCGACGAATCGGTGAGGCGCCGCCGGGGCTGTCCACGGACGGGCCCGCATGACCCGGCCCCGCCCCCGTTTTCCGCACACCAGGCCGCATCCACGGGTCGTAGGGTCCAGCAATGCTAAGAAACGACCGTGCGTGTCGCCATCACCGGTGCCAGCGGATTCGTCGGACGAGCTTTGTCGCGAGTGTTGAAGGAGGCGAGCCACACACCGGTCGCTGTCCGGCGCGACGCAAGCGGCGAGCTTCAATGGTCCATCGAGCGGGGCTTCGATCCGCCCGAAGCGCTCACGGGCTACGACGCGGTGATCCACCTCGCGGGGGAAAACATCGCCGGTGGCCGTTGGACCGACGCTCGCAAGCAGACCATTCGCTCCTCCCGGGTTGAGGGCACCCGGCGCGTCGCGGATGCACTGCGCCTCGCCGACCCGCGCCCCACCGTGTTCATCTCCATGTCCGCGGTGGGCTACTACGGCGCCCGCGGATCGTCACAGCTCGACGAGAACTCCGAGCCTGGCGAAGGGTTTCTCGCCGACGTTTGCGGAGCATGGGAGGCCGAGGCCAAAGCGGCCGCCTCGCTCGAAGGCCTCCGGGTTGTGCGACTGCGTCTGGGCACGGTGCTGGGCGACGGTGGTGCGCTCGCAAAGATGCTGCCGGCGTTCAAGATGGGCGTCGGAGGCCGACTCGGATCCGGAGACCAGTACATGTCGTGGATCCACCTCGACGACGTGGTTCGCGCCATCGTCCACGTCCTCACCCACGACGAGTGCGAGGGCGCATTCAACCTCACCGCCCCCGAACCGGCCACCAACGCCGCCTTCACGGCCGCGCTGGGCAAGGCGCTGCGTCGCCCCACGTTCCTGCCCGTCCCCAAGTTTGCGTTGAGAGCTGCGTTTGGCGAGATGGCCGAGCACCTGCTTCTCAGTGGACAGCGAGTCCTCCCCAAGCGCCTGCTCGAGACTGGCTTCGAGTTCGGGCACCCAGACCTCGGCGCGGCGTTGAGTGCCGCCCTACGCTAGAGGCCTTCGAGAGCAAAGACTACCGGAAATGCTCTAGTCGCAGGAAGCAGGCGCTTCTTCGTAGAACACCCGGTTTTCTTCAAAGCCGACCAAGCGAACACTGTCGTAGAGGTGGACCGTGCCGGCCACCCAGATCATCCCCTGCGGCTGCCCCGGCGTCTGGTTGAACCAGGTCCCCGTCTCCTCCACCGCGGGCTGCTCGATCGGCGCCTCCGCGTGCAGCCACGTGCGCTGGGTGGTGCTCGTCGCCTGTGCACCACCACCGGTCTCCATCGAATAGGTGTCGCGAACGATCATCCTCGGCTCGCTCGCCCCGGCGAGAATCGCCTCGAGCGCCGCGGTACCGGTCCAAACCCCTGCCGGGCCCGAGGCTGCGTCGCGGGTGTAGACCCGACCCTCCCAGCCGAGCATCGAGGTCAACTCCCAGGGGCCGTTCATGCTCAGCATGCCCAACGCCATCGCGTAGCCGAGGTGAAGCCGGAACGGAAGCTCGAGCGGCTCCCCCACGACCGACTGGACCGGCCAAGGGTCGCGCTTGTTCCAGGTCTCGATGTGCATCACCAGCGAGTCCTCCTCGACCCACAACACGCCCGTCGCGGATGCGGTGTCGTTGCAAGCCGCGGCGGCCTCCGTCCACGTGAACGAGCCGTCTGCGGCGATGTCCAGCGACCAGTGGGGCGTGCCGTCCGGGTTCCAGTCGACCGTCCAGGTTCCGACCAGAGCCGCCTCGGCCGCGTCATCGCCGAAGGCTTCGGCGGGTGGGAAGGCGGCTTGCGGGATGCCGGTCGTCTCGGACCCGTCGGTGCCGCTTCCGCTGTCGCTGCCGTCGGTGCTCCAGCCGCTGGTCTCACTCACGCCGTCGGTCGCGTCGGTCCCGCTTGTCACGGGGGCCGAGGGATCCCACGGTCCACTGGGGTCCTCGCCGCCCGTCGTGTCGGTCTTGCCGTCGCCGTCCGTCTCTCCGTCGGTCCCGGCATCGTCGTCCTCCGGGAGCTCGACCGTCGGGTCATAGGGACCGTCGGTCTCAAAGGGATCGTCGGTCGTGACGCTTGGGAGCTCAAAACTCGGTGCTGGGATGCATCCAGGACCCAAAGCCAACAGTGAAATCAGGCAAACCCGACGAGCGGACGACATGCGCTGCCATCGGCCGGGCCGCCCCCGACCTTTCGGCGCAGGGCGCTCCCGTTCCGGGCCGGGTGGGCGTCAGACGCGAACGCGTGGCGCGAACCGACCCGCGTGCTTCGAGAACCGATCGAGCAACGGATCGACAACGCCTTCGATGAACTCGTCAACCTGTTGCGGCGCCCGTCCCACGTACATGCGGGGGTCGATCACCGCATCGGTGACATGGGCACCCAGAGCATCGTCGGCACGCATCCGCGTGAGCAGGTCGTTGGGTCGCCCCTCTTCCTTCATCACCTTTGCGGCCGCATGGGAGTGCACTCGAACCCGCTCATGGAGGTCTTGCCGACTCAGCCCGGCCTTCGCGCCCCGCATGATCACGTTCTCGGTGGCCATGAACGGGAGCTCCTCCTTGAGGTTGGCCTCGATCACCGCGGGGTAGACCACCATGGCCTCCGTCACGTCGGCGAGCAGGTTCATGATCCCGTCCGTGGCCAAGAACGCCTCGGTGATCACGAGGCGACGGTTGGCGCTGTCGTCAAGGGTCCGCTCGAACCACTGGTTGGCATGCGTCCCCATCGGGTTTGCGGCGAGAGACTGCACAAACCGCGCGAGCGAACAGATCCGCTCGCTCTTCATTGGGTTGCGCTTGTAGGCCATCGCGCTGCTGCCGATCTGGTTCTTGCCGAAGGGCTCCTCGACCTCTCGCTTGTGGCACAGCAACCGAAGGTCCGAACCAAACTTGGCGGCCGAGCTCGCGAGGTCGGCGAGCACCGAGATCACCCAAGTGTCGAACTTGCGTGGGTAGGTTTGCCCACTGACTGGCACCGTGTTGGCGAAGCCCATCGCGGCGGCCACCTTGTCGTCGAGCAGCCGGACCTTCTCGTGGTCGCCTTCGAACAAGGCGAGGAATGAAGCCTGCGTCCCGGTGGTCCCCTTCACACCCCGCAGCGGAAGCCGATCGACCAACGCTTGCAGCGACTCCATGTCGTAGGCGAGATCCTGCATCCAAAGCGTGGCCCGCTTGCCGACCGTCGTCAGCTGGGCGGGCTGAAAGTGGGTGTATGCGAGCGTCGCCAGCTCGCGATGCTCGAGCGCGAATGCCTTGAGCTGCCCCATGACGCAGTGAAGGCGATCGAGAAGCAACGTAATGCCGTCCCGAATCATCACCAACTCCGCGTTGTCGGCGACAAAGCAACTCGTCGCCCCGAGGTGGATCACCTTCTCGGCCGCCTCACCCGCCGTCTCCCCGAAGTGGTGGACATGGGCCATCACGTCGTGCCGGAACTTCGCCTCGAGCTCCGCGACACGATCGAAATCGACCTCGTCGATGTGGGCGCGCATGGCCGCGACCGCCTCATCCGGGATCGGCAGCCCCAATTCCTTCTCGGCCTGGGCCAACGCGATCCACAGCTCTCGCCACAGCCGAACCCGCCGACGGTCACCGAAGTTGCCGACCATGGCGGAGGTGGCGTAACGGGTCCCTAGCGGGCTACGGTAGACTTCGGAGGCGCTCATGAGGGCGCGAAGAATAACGGTCAGGAGCCGCGCGAACACCGCGGGGCGATTTTCCTCAACCCCCCGGGAATACCCCCGGAGGCGCGCTGGTACTCGGGAGCACCCTAATGAACCCAAACGCCAGGCAGGATTTCGAAAAGACAGCTCTCCCCCAGCTCGACGCCATGTACGGCGCCGCGCTTCGCTTGACTCGCAATCCCGCCGAGGCCGAGGATCTGGTTCAGGACGCCTACGTCCGCGCCTACCGGTTCTGGCACACGTTCAAGACCGGCACGAGCATCAAAGCGTGGATGTTCACCATCCTGCGGAACACGTTCATCAACCGCTACCACCGCAGCAACCGACGCCGTAGCGCACAACACGATCTCGAGGCCCAGCTGAGCTCGCTGGGGTCCGAGGCCGCCGTCGGGCACCCCACCGCCAAGGTCCCGGGACCCGAAGCTGCGACCGCGCAACGGTTCACTCGCGAGCGCATCATGGCCGCGCTCGACACCATTCCCGAGGACTACCGTACCGCCGTCATGCTCGCGGATCTCGAAGGCCTGGCCTACAAGGAGATCGCCGAGGTCATGGACTGCCCGATCGGTACGGTGATGTCCCGGATTTACCGAGGACGTCGGCTGCTCCACAAGCTGTTGCGCGACCACGCCACCGAACTCGGGCTCGTCGAGCCTGAGGCGCCCAAGGCAGCTCCGGATGCAGGAGCGTCGGCCAGCGACTCACCGAGTTCCCCGAGTTCTGACGAATCAATCGACGGCAAAACCGTCTCCATGTCCGCCTACCGCAAGCGGGGCAACGCATGAGCCTTGAAAATATCCGTTCCGAATGCAGCGAGTTCGCTGCGCTGCTCCAACCCTATGTCGACGGTGAGCTCGCCGACGAAGAGCAGCACACGGTCTCCGACCACCTCGAGCGATGCGCCGCGTGCAGGTCGGCCGTTTCGGAGCAGATGTGGGTGCGCGCCACACTTCGCTCGATCGAAAAAGAGACCGCCCCCGCCGGGTTGAGGGCGAATGTGCTCGCCGCCCTCGACAACGCCGAGCAGGCTGAGCAAACCGACTTCGGCCAGGCCGGACTCGATGCGATGGGCGGCACGCCACTGGCCGATCCCGGCCCTCCTCCGTCCGAGGAAGACACCAACGTCGTCTCGATGGGGTCTCGTCGCGGCGGTCGAGTGCGTGACCTGATCCGGGGCGGCATGGTGATGATCCCGGCCGCCGCAGTCGCCGCCGGCCTGTTCTTCGTCGCGCAAGGGGGCCTGGAACCTGTTCAGCAACTCCCAGGGCCAGGCCTCTCTGCCGCGATGAGCCGCGCGCCCGTCGCGGAACCGCCGACGGATTCGTCGGGCGACCGCTCGAAAACCGCCGCCAACCGGCCCGGCTTGTCCGAGCTCGATGAGATCCGACCCCAGCTCGACTTCCCGCTGCAGGTCGCCCCGTCGAGACCTGAAGAGCGGGTACAGCTCGTGGGCGCGCGGCTGGATCCCCATGCGGGCGCGTCGAGCCTCGGTGCGAGGCTGCGATACCGAATCTCCGGCGACCACATCCAGCACATCGTCGACCGCCAGCGGCCGATCGGAGGCCCGCAGCCAAGTGGCACAACGGTGGTGTTCCGCGGTCAGCCCTATACGGTGAGCCACGACCCGGGCGGCCCCACTCTTCACTTTGAGCACGGCGGTGTGTCCCATCAACTGACCCTCGAGGGCAGCGCGGCCCGGTCCGGCACGGTCAAGGTCGACTCTCCAGACTTCTCCGTGCTGCTCGACATGGCGCATCAGCTGGCACGTGAGCCGTCCGTCCGCCGCGCCGCGAGTCGGTAGCCTCGCCCGACGCACATACCTGAACACGCGCCCGACCCCTTCTAAATGGGGTTCGGGGCGCGTTTTTGGTTGGCCCGGCGCAGACAGCGGGATAGTCTCGCCTCCGTGCCTTCAGCGCTGATCATCGACGCCGATCAGGATGCCACCACGAACATCGAGACGACGCTCAAGCCCTACGGCTTCGAGATCACCTCGACGCAAGACAAAGAAGAGGCGATGTCGATC
This sequence comes from Nannocystales bacterium, assembly GCA_050633305.1. Classification (GTDB taxonomy): domain Bacteria; phylum Myxococcota_A; class Polyangia; order Nannocystales; family Nannocystaceae; genus CAJXVA01. The sequence continues at coordinate 177,065 of JBOEGF010000043.1, read as the reverse complement.
GCCCGTGATGCGACGCCCGCCATCATCTTCTTGCGGGTCGAGCTTCCGAACGCGTCCGGCTTCTCGGTTTGCAACAAGCTTCGACGTTCCGACGACATCAAGGACATCCCTTTGGTGATGTACGCATCGGGTGTCTCGGACGACGTCTTCAACCAGCACCGGACGTTGAAGACGCATGCCGACGCGTACCTCAAGTTCCCCTTCGCCGGCGACACACTGGTCGATGCGGTTCGAGAGCACATCACGCTTGCCGAAGGAGCTGAAGTCGAAGTCGAAGTCGAAGCTGAGTCCGGTCTCGACGTCGACCTCGAGGACCTTGATGACGATGCGGATGGAGCAGCCGCGGCCAGCAGCGGCCTCGACATGCCGGAGTTCGACGAGGAGTTTGCAGAGATGGACGAGGAACTGGGCGAAGAAACCGACGCGGCCTTTGACGCGCTCATGGGCGGCGGCAGTGAGGACGCGAGCGCCCCCGAGCCCGAGCCCGCGGTCGCAGCCGAGCCCGAGCCTGAAATCGCCGTTGAGCCCGAGATCGAACTTGAGCCCGACCCCGAGCCTGAAATCGCCGTCGAGCCCGACCCCGAGCCCGAGCCCGAGCCCGACCCCGAGCCCGAGGTCATTCCGGAGGCTGAGCCCGAGCCCGTGGCAACCGACCCCAGCGATGGCGACGCCGCCACTGAGTTCAAGGCGCAGCGCGAAGTCCTCACGCTCAAGTCCCAGGTCAACGCGAAGAACCGAGAGATTCTCTCGCTCAAGGACGAACTCGAGTCCCAGGAACGTGGCGTCCTCGACGCCAAGCACAAGAACCGCGAGCTGCTCTCACAGATCGGCGACCTCGAGGAGAAGCTGCTGTTGCTCGAAGACAGCAAGCTCACCTCGCAGGAGCAGTCCAAGGCCGCCGTCCGGGACAAGAACACCATCCTCAAGCGCGAGGAGGGCCTCAAGACCCGCTTCGACCACACCCAGAAGAAGCTGAAGGAGGTCGAGGAACAACTCTCCACCGCCGTGGCCGCTCGCGACGAGGCGACGGCGAACGCAGCCTCCGCCAACGGACAGCTCGAGGCAGTCCGCAACGAGCTGACCTCGGCCGAGAACGCCTCCGCCCAGTTGGGCGAGCAGCTCGAGGAACTCAAGGGCCGCGCCGCAAGCCTCGAGTCGGACCTGACCGAGTCCCGGGCCACCGCCGAGACGGTGCGTTCCGAACTCGAAGGCACCAAGACGGAGCTGGAGACCGCCAAGGCCGACGTCGAGTCGGTGAAGGCACAGGCAGAAGCCGACATCGCCGCGAAGGAAGAAGCTGCGAAGCAGTCGACCAACGAGCAGGTCGCCAAGTCGATCGCCTCGCAGGCGGCCGAGCATCAGGCGGAGATCGAGTTCGCGGAGGCTCAACACCGCACCGCCTTGGAGAAAGTCACGGCGGACGCGGAAGAGACGCAGCGCAACGCCCGAGCCGAGGTCGAAAAGCTCCGCGCCGAGCTGACCTCCGCCGAGGTCTCCGCGCAGACCGAGCGCGATGCGCTGAAGAAAGAGCTGGAAGACGAGAAGAGCCAAAGCGCCGAGGCGGTCAGCGGCATGCAGAGCAAGCTCGATGCACAGCAGGCCGAGCTCGAGTCGCTCAGCGCTCAGTCCGACGAACTGCGCACCAAGCTCGACGCGATCACGACCACACTCTCGACCCGTCGCGATGCCGAACGCCGCGCGTCTCAGGCTCTCGCCGTGGCGCTCAAGGTCCTCGACGGCCACGGCTGAGCGGGATCGTCAGCGCACGCTCCGACGGCGCCCGCCGGTACCGTCGGCACCATGCTTGTGCTAGGCCTGTCGGCTCAGAAGACAGGAACACCACGCCTTGACCAAGCTCCACGGTGATACGTCCAGCCTGAAGCCCAGCCACGTCCGGCTCCTTCAGCGACTGGGCGAGCGTACGGTTCTGCCCGATCGGGTCGTCGGACCCGCCCTCGCCCGCGACCTCCTCGAGGTCGCCCTCGAACTCAACCGTCGGGTGGGCTTGTTCCTCGACCGCCGCGGCCGGGTCACATCCGTCATTTTGGGGGATGCACACAGCATGCAGCTGCCCGAGTTCGACCGGGTGCGCGGCGTCGCCGGGCGTCTGCGCGGCGTCCGGCTCGTGGCCAGCCACCTCGTGGCCCAAGGGCTCGATCGCGAAGAGCTCGCCGACCTCGCCAAGCTGCGGCTCGACCTGGTGACGTCGGTGCACCGCGGCCCCGCCGGCATCATGGCCGACGTCGCGATGTTGGCCCCTCCCGCGCCCGGCGCCAAGGAAGCCTTCACCATCTCCGTGCTCCCGCGGGTCCCGCTCGCGCTCCTCGACCCCGACAACGGACCCCCGGCCAGCGGAGAGCTTCCGGTCCCGTTCGACGCATTCCTGCGCGAACGCGAGGCCGAGCTCGTCGCCTCCACCGCACGCGCCCGAGCCGAGACCGACGGCACCCGTGCGATGGCCATGGTCGTGCACAAAGGCGGGCCACACCTCGACGCACGCATCAACGAGCTGCGCGAGTTGTGCCAGACCGCAGGCGTCGCGCTGATCGACTTGGTCAAGCAGCGGCGCCCTCACCCCGACCCACGAACGTTCTTGGGCTCGGGCAAGCTCCGCGAGGTGCTCGTGCACGCGCTCGAGCAAGACGTCGAGGTCCTGATCTGTGACCCCGAGCTCAGCGCGTCCCAGGCCCGCACCATCGCCGATCTCACAGACCTCAAGGTCATCGATCGCACGATGCTCATCCTGGACATCTTCGCCAAGCACGCCACCAGTGCCGACGGCAAGCTTCAGGTCGAGCTGGCGCAGCTACGCTACAACCTGCCCAAGATGATGGGAAAGGGCTCGATGATGTCGCGCCTCGCAGGCGGCATCGGAGGACAGGGGCCCGGTGAGAGCAAGCTCGAGATCGACAGACGGCGCGCCAACGACCGCATCAGCGACCTCGAGCGCCGACTCAAACGACTCAAGACGCAGCGCGATCAGAAACGGGCTCGCCGGCAACGCAACAACGTGCCGGTCGTCGCGATCGTTGGCTACACGAACGCGGGCAAGAGCACGCTCCTCAACACCGTGACCCAGAGCAAGGTCGACGCGCAGGACAAGCTGTTCGCAACCCTCGATCCCACCGTCCGCCGCATTCGATTCCCGAACGAGCGGGAGATCGTGATGCTCGACACCGTGGGGTTCATCCGCGACCTGCCCCCTGCCCTCATGCAGGCGTTCTCGGCCACACTTGAGGAAGTCGCTGGCGCCGACTTGCTGCTGCATGTCGTCGACGCGACCGACCCCGACAAGGAGCAACAGATCGAGACCGTGGAGTCGATCCTCGGAGAACTCGATGCGGGCTCCATTCCGAGATTCATCGTCTACAACAAGTGCGATGGCGTGCTGCCCGAGGACATCGAGATCCTCGAACGGCGGCGTCGTGGCGTGCGACTGGAGATCACGCGCGCGTTCTTCATCAGCGCGCTGGAGCGCGCCTCGACCAGAGAACTGCTCGGGGCCATCGAGCACCACCTGTGGGCCCGGGGCCGGACGCTCGAACCACCCAGCGACCCCATCGAGGGTGAGCTGGCTGAGGTCGTGCCCTTGCGCCCACCCGACGAGAACGCGTAGGTAGAGGGCTGCGGGGTCAAGGCCCCAAGAAACCGGGGACGAGCACGTGAAGCAGGGACACCAGCACCAACGCGAGACCACTGGGCGCGAGCACGGCCCCCTGTCGACGCCGCCGGGTCCCGACACGGGTGCCACCGAGCCAAGCCGTCCCTTGCACCGCGGCCACCCCACCCAAGACGGCTCCAAGAATCCCCGCCACGCTCACCGTGGCAAGGGTATCGCGCTCGCCCTCTTGGTGGTGGCCGGGTTCGCTTCGAGCAGCGCGTGGGCCTCGTCGAGCCCCTCGGGGAGCAACGAGCTCACCGTGTGGTTCGCGATCCTGCTCGGCGCGATTCAGGGCGCCACCGAGTTCCTTCCCGTAAGCTCCTCCGGGCACCTCTCGCTGGGCCAAGCCTGGCTCGGCATCGATCCCGAATCCGCCGGACACCGATTCAACATCGTGCTGCATGCCGGCACCTTGATCGCGGTCCTTTGGGTGTACCGGCAGGACGTTCGCAAGCTGTTCGGGGTCCTCGTGCAACCGGCGAACGACACCCCCGATCGTCGTCGGCTGCTTCGCATGCTGCTCGCATCGTTGCCCCTGGGCATCGCACTCGTTCCTGCGGTCGAAGACCTGGTGGTCTCGATGGAGAGCGAGGTGCGATGGGTCGGCGTCGCGCTGCTCGTGACGGCCGCGATCCTGTTCGCCGCATTTCGACCGGGACGAGGCGAAGGCGAGCTCAGCGACGAGCCGCCAACCGCCAAGCAAGCGATTCTCATCGGCATCGCCCAAGTCTTCGCGGTCCTCCCGGGTATCTCGCGCAGCGGCAGCACCATCGCGGCAGGCCTGGCCGTGGGTCTCGACCGGCCACGAGCCGCGCGCTTCTCGTTCCTGATCAGCCTCATCGCCGTGGGCGGAGCGACGGCCAAGGAGGTCCTCGACATTCTCGGAGACAGCGCATCGGGTGAGAGCATCGCGGTCGTCCCCTTTGCCGCGGGCTTCGTAGCGAGTCTCGTCGTGGGTCTGCTGTCGCTACGCGGCCTGCTCTACCTCGTGGGCAAGGGCCGCATGACTGGTTTCGTGATCTACCTCGTCCTGATGGGCGGCATCGCCATCGCGGTGGGGTGAAGACCCGGCGGTCAGCCTTTGACCGTCGCGAAGCGAGACATCTCGCCGGGAGGCAGCTGGGGCGGTGCGTTGTACCGCCCGAGGCGAACATCGAGGCCCGGGTCGCTTCGCGAGCAACCCCGAGCGGCGCGAACCTCTCCGCTACGCAGCCGCATCGCGATGCGACCGCACGTCCGTGAGTACGAGTCGTCGTCGTGCACCTCGTCCTGGTGGGTGCACAACTGCGTGCCAGGCTGCCCCTCGTGGCTGCCCAGGAGCGACCAGAGTTCGTCCAGCGTCGAAGGTCGCTGCTGTGCGTAGAGCGTCGTCGCCATGTTGAGGCGTCCGAAGGACGTGCTCCCCCGAGGGACGGCCTCCCGTTGGCGAAGCACGGGATCGAAGCAGTGGTTGGTGTGCAGGTGCGCAGCCCGAGGCCCGCACTGCGTCAAGACCTTCAGCTCGCCGCTGGTCTCGTATCCGAAGAAGTCTCGCCCGTCCGCCAGCGTGTAGTAGTGGCCGCTGCTCAACGGGAGCGCGAGGAGGCGGTCGCGCGCCGCCCGTGCCGACGGCGCCTCCAACATCGCGCGTACAACCGCGGGCCACACGACGCCGAGTCCACCGTCGGTACTCGAGAGGTTGTTGATCGTCACCCCCACCGCATCCTGTCCCAGGCCTGCCATGCCCAAACACCCCGTGAGCGTGAAACACAGCACCTGCTGCTCACTTCCCTTCGGCTCGATGGACATCATGCGAACGAACGGCTCCGCCGAAGCGTGCATGTCCCAGGTCTGCCCAAGAACGGGGCCCTCCGCCCCGGTGAAGTAGACTGCCGTACAGCCGCCGGGGTCTCCGATCTCCGGCTCGGTCGAGGCACACCCGACCCGCTCGGGCGGCACATCGCGCAAGTCCGTGTACTGATTGAGCACGACGATGTCCTCGGGGGTCAACCCGGACCCATCGGCGATCCCCAGCAGCTCCTGATGCAGATGCGGGAGATGTTTCTCCAACACTGGTAGGTGAGCCCCCGCGGCGATACGCACGTCGTGTGCCGATGCGAACCGGCTCCTGCGAACGGTCAAGCCCAGACGAATGTCCGTGAGCGCCGTGATCGGGTCACGCCACATTTCCCCGTGGGCCTGGCCGCGCGCGCGCGGGTCCGCTTGCTCGAATCGGGCGGGCTCCATCGCGTGCGTCACATCTTCAGTGTATCGCTTCGCCTCTCAAACCGCCGGCCGACGCTTGGCGCGATCAACCCAAGAGTCACCGCCATGGTCCCCGAAAGACAGAACACGGGGAGATAGCCGGCTGCGTCCCCCAGCGCCCCGCCCAGCGGCGCCGCGAGAAAGGCCCCCGCCATGTACATCACCTGCATCGCAGTGAAGTCGGTCGCCCCGATCGAGGCATCGGCGCGACTCATCGCGAGCGCAAAGATGCAGACCGCAACGCCACCGCCTGAGGCGGCCTCGAGCATGTTCAACGGGGCGAACACCGCGACCGGAAGGGAGCCCGGTGCCAGGAGGCCGAGTCCGACCAACGCGAGGCCTTGCACGACGCTGCACCCGGCCAAGGTCCAGGCCCAGCCGCGGCGCCGCACCAAGGCCCCCGCGAGTACAGCACCGGCGATCACCGCGCTCGCGCCCAGCAGTCCATCGAGCCACGCGATCATCTCCTTGGTGTAGCCGTGGTCGACCAGCATCGGCTTGGTCAGCGCCCCGCCGAACGTCTCGCCGAACTTCGCGAACATGATGAAGCCCCAGAACCCGAGGCCCTGTCGACGCAACGACGCCCACAGCAGCGGAAGCACGCGCCGCGGCGGCGGTTTGGGGCTCTGAGGCTCGGGAGTGAGGAGGACGAACATCAGGACGCAGCCGATGAGGGCTGACATCAGCCAGAAGTCGCCCGCCCAGCCGATCGTGCCGAGCAGTCCGACCAGCACCCCACCACCGAGCAAGTTGCCCACCTTGAACCCACCGACCTGGGCACTGTTGGCCGGTCCGAGTTCCTCGCCCTTGAGCAGACGCACCGCCCATCCGTCGACCGCGATGTCTTGGGTCGCGGCGAACACGTTGAGCACTAGAAACAGCAGGACAACGACAGTGAGGTCGTCCTGGGGCCGCACTGCGGACAGCGCCAGGGTCACGGCCAGCATCCCGAGCTGCGCGGGGATCAGCCAGCTCCGGTGTCGGCCGAGTCTCGACGACCCGTAGCGATCGACCAGCGGCGCCCACAAGAACTTCAGAATCCAAGGGGCGGAGAGGAACGATGCGAGGCCGATGGTCTTGAGGTCGAGGCCCTGTTCGCGCAGCACCACGGGCAAGACGACGGCCAGGAACCCCCCGGGGAGCCCTTGGCAGACGTACAGCGCGAACAGGAAGGCCAACCTCCGAGACATCGGCCCGCGCATCATAGTCACGTTTTTCGTGCGCAGCGTGGGCGAACCCCACGTCGGTTCACACGCTCAAACCGAGGCGCGAGGAGCGATGGAACCGGCTCGGTCGCCGCCTACTGCGGCTCGAGACCGGCGTCGGCGTCGTAGGTCTTCTTGCCGCCCTCCCACGTCGCGTGAGCACGGACGCGGTAGGTCTTGCAGCCATCGGAGAACGCGTAGTCCTTGGGCCGAATGAGGACCACGTAGGAGTCCTTCTGGGCGGTGATGCCGTGTTCCCCCGGCGCCTTGATGCGCTCGGCCGGGACGTCGGCGCCATCGCTGCCACAGGAAACTCGGGCGCTGAACGTGTCGGGAACCGCACCGGCGTTGAACACCATCGCGACCTGGTTGTGCATCGTGACGTGGGTGATGTTCGTCTCCCCCTCCCGGTGTTGTTTCAGCGACCGCTCCATCTTGGCGACCTTGCAGTTGCCACCTTGGCACTGCCACGCGCCGCGGTAAGAGAGGAACTGGTTGCGGAGGTTCTGCCGAAGCGCACCACAGCCGAGCGCGAGAGGGGCACCGACAAGACCCAGGAGCAGCAAAGCACGACGCATGTCCCGTTTGTTACCACGGCTCGGCTTTGCACAGGCGCCGATCCCTGAGAACCTGATCCTGCCTCCCTCATGATTCCACCGAGCCTGATCCCGCTGCCGACCGCCCCCGACGTCGCGCAGCGCGTGGATGCGCTGGAGCTCCCCTTCTCGCGTCACGGGGTCGACCCGTACGGCGTGGACAAGAAGGAGCTGGCCAAGTTCTTCACGCTGCTGCGTTTCCTCTATCAGCGCTACTTCGACATCGAGTGCGTGGGTATCCACAACGTCCCGCCTCGAGGACGCGCGATGCTCGTCGGCAACCACTCGGGCGGCTGGGCCATCGATGCCTTGATGGTCATCGCCTCGGCCTTTCTCGAGATGGAGACCCCACGGCTTGCGCAGGGGATGGCGGAGAAGTTCATCCAGAAGATGCCGTTCGTGGCGAACTTCTCCAACCGGCTCGGACAATTCGCGGGCCTTCCGGAGCACTGCATCCGACTCCTGCAGGACGACCGCTTGCTCATGGTCTTCCCCGAGGGCGCCCGCGGGACCGCAAAGCTGTTCCGAGAGCGCGACTCCCTGGTTTCGTTCGGAACCGGCTTCGTGCGCTTGGCCCTGCAGACCGCCACGCCCATCGTCCCGGTCGCGTTCGTCGGCGGAGGCGAGGCCATCCCCACCGTCGCCAACCTGTACGGTTTGGGCAAGCGCTTCGGAATTCCGTACGTCCCCGTCACGCCCTACGGCGTGGCGGTCCCTCTTCCGGTGAGGCTGAAGATCATCTACGGAGAGCCCGTGATGCTCGACGGCGACGCGAGGGATACCGACGAGGTCATCGCCGGGCATGTCGCGTTGGTCAAAGGCAAGATCGCCGAACTCATCTCGCAGGGCCGGGCCTTGCGAGAGGGCAAGCTCACCGCCGCAGAGGTCAAGCTTTCATGAAAGTCATGGTCACCGGCGTCGCCGGACACATGGGGCGCTTGGTCGCACAACTTCTGCACGAGCAAGGCTACGAGGTGATCGGGGTCGATCGCCGGGCCTGGTACCACCCGCCGGAGGGGATCCAAGTCTACCAAGCCGACATCCGCAAACGTCCGGCCGAAGACCTGTTCCGGACCTTGCGACCCGAGGCCGTGATTCACATGGCCACGGTCACCCACCTCACGCACCGCAGTGAGGACCGGTATCGGATCAACCTCAAAGGGACCCAGTCGTTCTTCGAACACTGCCACCGGTACGGGGTCAAACACGCGATTTTTGTCGGGCGCCACACCTACTACGGGGCGGCTCCAGACTCACCGCTGTACCACACCGAGGCCGAGCCCCCGATGGCGGTGCACACGTTCCCTGAGCTGTCCGACCTCGTCGCGGCCGACCTGTACGCAGGGGCCACGTTGTGGAGACACCCCGAGATCGACACCGCGGTCCTTCGATGCTGCTACACGCTCGGCCCTCTCAAGCAGGGGACGCTGGCCGCGTTCATCAAGGGACCCCGGGTACCGACCGTGCTGGGCTTCGACCCGCTCTTCCAGTTCCTCCACGAACGCGACGCGGCGAGGGCCATCGTGCTGGCGCTCACCAAGAAGCTACGCGGCGTCTACAACGTTGCGGGACCTCCTCCTGTGCCACTGTCGGTCGTCATTCGAGAGGCCGGACGAATCAACCTTCCGATCCCCGAGCTGCTGTTTCGCGCTGCCCTCGGACGCTTTGGACTTCCCCTGCTTCCCCGAGGAGCACTGGAACACGTGAAATATCCAGTCGTGATCGATGCCAGCGAGTTTCGGGAGGCGACCGGGTTCAAGCCGGAGTTTGACGAAGACACGACGGTGCGTGCGTATCGCGACGCCTGACGCGATCCACTATGCCCGAGGGCCCGAGAACCGCACGCGTCGCACGCAGTCGCTCTCCCCGACCCGTTCGGTCTCGAAGACCACCTCTCGCTGCGTCTGCATCGCGTCGAAGAGCTGCGCGAGAACGCGATCGGCCAGCGTGTGTTTTCGACACGCGCCCTCGCCAAACCTGAACTCTCGGTCTCGGTCGGCGAGGCGGATCGCCTCGGTGCGAATCGCCCCACCGACTCCATCCGCAGACAACTCGATCGAGAGAATCCGTACGGATTCTGGGTCCTTGGCCGTGGTTGGAGCCAAGAAGGCGGACACGAGGACGAGCGCGAGCGCGTGCATGACTCCCGAACGCCGCGTACCGGTCCTTGCTTGCACCCGGCCCTTGAGCCGGATCGATTCCGGAGCGTTTTCCCTGAGGTGAGTCCGGCTTTGGGAGAATACGAGCGTTTGGCGCCACGCTGAGGCATCGTTGCGGTGTCGGCATGTTCCGTCGCGCAATTCCCACCCTCGTGCTGCTGGCGATCGCCCCCGGTCCCGTCGCAGCCGCAGCGCCTCCATTGGCGCGCGCGGCCGATACGAGCGCGCCTGCGTGGGACCGTCCGATCCTGGCCGACCCGGATTCGCGAAAGTCGGCAGACCGCCCGCCGAGGACCTTCCGGGACCACGGTGTCGGGCCGACCATCGACACCGCCGAACGACCTCGCGGTGCGTTCACCCTGGACCACGACACCGCGAGCTTCGACCTCGCACGGGCAGCGTTGGCGCGTGGAGAAGCGCCGCAACCGGCCGAGGTCCGCGTCGAGGAGTTCGTCAAGGTCTTCTCCGTCCCGCCCGAGTTGGTCGCCGACGCCAAGACGCGGCTCGGAATCGAGGTCGATGCCGTCGCCTCCTCGCACCGTCGTGGCTACCAAGTGGTTCGAGTCACCGCCTACGCGACCCCGCAGCCCCAGCGCCCCGTCGACGTCGTCGTTGCGGTCGACGTCTCACCCGCGATGGCGACCCCACCGGACCTCGACGAAGCGCGCGAGCTCGTACAAACGCTCGGCGCGGCACTCTCCCGCGACGATCGCATCGCGCTCGTCGAGCTCAACTCCCCGGCGGAAGTTCTGCTCCCCCTGGGCCCGCCCCCTTCGATCATCGATCTCGAGGCCGAGGCCAAGCGACTGGGGCCGGCCGAGGCTCCCTCGATGTCCGAGACGACGCTCGCCGCAGCCTTCGGAGCCGTCGGGCGCAAGAAGGCCGGCCGCGATCGTGTCGTGGTCGTCCTCGGCCCGGGCTCCTTACCCCCATCCGCCGAACGCTCCCGCGCACAGGCGCGACGACGGGTTTGGGCCACCGCACGAGACGCCGCACGCCGGGGTGTGGCGACGTACGCGGTCGGTATCGGCCGCGACACCTATGACGACGTCCTGCTCGGCGGACTCGCCAGCGCGGGCCAAGGCGCATACCTGTTCGCCCATGAACCCTCGGATACCGCACGACGCCTGGCGCAGGTGATGCGTCGGCCCATCGCCGCCGCCGACCCGGTCCTGGATGTGGAGTTCGATCCGCAAGCGGTGACCCGATACCGTTTGCTCGGCTTCGAGGGCCGCATCGAGCCCGCCCCTCGCCGCGAACAACCGACCAGCGGAGCCCTGCGTGCCGGTGATGCCGTCACCGCCCTGTACGAGGTCAAGCTTCGTGACGATGCCCCGGCGGTCTGGGGCCAAGCGAGTCTGCGCTACACCGATCCGAAGACGGGGAAGATCCGCGCGGTTCGCCAACCGATGGAAGGGCTCACCAGCGGTGTCGCAACCGCCGACGCGCCGGAGCGCACGCAACTCGTCGTCCTCGCCGCCGCCGTCGCTGAGAAACTGCGAGCCTCCTACTGGGCCCGGCGCATCACCTGGGCCGAACTGCAGGACCGATTCGCGGCGCTCCCCGAAGACCTCCGAAACGACCCCGACGCCGCCCGGCTGGGCGCGATGATCGACGCCGCAGCCAAGTTACGGGCCAAGCCCAAGAGCTCCGGCAGCCGATCGACAGCGCGGCCCTTCGAGCGGATGCCGGTCGTACGCTAACCAGTCGTCGTTAAGTCGTTCGCCAAGATGCTCAAACGTCTCCGTCCATGGCTGGTCGCGCTGGGCTTGGGTCTGGCGATGTTGTTGTGGGGCCTTGCGACCCTACAAAGCATGATGCTCACCGAACGTCGCGACACCCGGGCCCGCATCGACGACCAGATCTCGGCGCTCGAAGAGTTCGCGCTGCGAGCTCTGCAGCTCCAACTCGAGGAAGTCCTGCGAGAAGCCGGCCCCCAACTCGAGGCCGCGCGGCGTGACCCCCTTCTGCCTGCCGCCGGTTTGGTGTTCGTCGAGCGCGGCACCTTGGGCCTGCCGCGGCCAAGCCCTCGCGATGGGGCCGACACCCCTGCCCAAGAGCTTTACCAAGCCCTGCGTAGCGGCGCCCCCATCGAGGCTGAGCCCCAGACCCCCTGGGCTGACCGGCTGGTGCTCTTTACCGACTTTCGGGATGCAATCGAGGAGGGCGACCCCAGCCCGATCGAGCGCTCGTTTCGCGAGATTCTGCGCCACCGCACATTGCACGTGATCGACTCCCGGCTCGACCTCGTCGCGCGCGTCGCTGCGCTCGATCTCCTCACACGCAGCCAGCCGGACCCCGTGCTGATGGAAGACGCGCTTCGCCGAGGCCTCAGAGATGGCCGTGGAGCACTCGCGATCGAGGGCCTCCAGCGCGCTCTGCTCGAGCGACGCTCCAGATTCTCGGGGGCCGACTTCACATTTCTCTCGGACCGCGTCATCGCCCTCAGCCGGCTCTCTGGCGTCCGGGTCGACGACTTCTTGATGCGCCGTGCCGAGCGCCCACGAGACATGTTCGTGCCCGCGCGGGCCACAGGTCCCATGCTGCTCGACCACGGCCGCGTGTTCGTGCGCCCTCGGACAACCGAGGTCTTGCTCGGCACAGAAGTCGACCTCGATGAAGCGGTGCTCGGGGTCGAAGAGGAGATGCGGACCAAAGGTCTGCTGGAACCCGAAGACGGGCTCCTGTCTCCACAGGTCACGACCGAGAGCCTGGAGCTCTCCAGCCTGCGCATCCCGGTCATCGCGCCCCGGCTCGAGCGTGCCGCCGACCAAGCTGATCAGCGCTTTTGGCTCAAGACGTCGTTCGTCGTCCTGTGCGCCGTCCTGGCTTCGGTCCTCATGGCACTCGCCGGAGTGTTGCAGTCGCGCCGTCTACGATTCGTCGAGCTCAAGAGCAACTTCGTCGCCGCGGTGAGTCACGAACTCCGGACACCGCTGGCATCGATTCGGCTGATGGCAGAAACGCTCGAGCGGCGAACGAAGGGTCTACCAGGCGCCCGGGACTACCCCTCGCGAATCGTGCGGGAGAGCGATGATTTGGCGTTCCTCGTCGACAACCTCCTGTCATTCAACCGACTCGACAAGGGGCGGTGGCAGCCTCGGTGCGAAGAAGTCGACGGGCGGGACCTCGTTGCACAGCTCGACGACGACCTGGCGGGTCTGGCATCGGGCCCGGTCGACTTCCGAAGCGAAGGACTGACCGAGGTTCGGTTGTGGGCCGACCCTGAGCTGCTCCGGCTCCTGCTGCGAAACCTCGCCAAGAACGCGTGCAACTACTGCGAGCGGGACCCCATCGAACTCGCAGTGCATGCCGAACTGGCTGGCGACGGCTGGGTCATGACCTTCACCGACAACGGCGTAGGGATTCCGTTCGCGGAGCGCAACAAGGTGTTCACCGACTTCTACCGCGGTCGTGGAACACGGGCTCGCGGCAGCGGGTTGGGACTGTCGATCTGTCGGCAGATCATGCAAGCCCACGGTGGGGACCTCGAGATCGCTCGTTCCGACGACACCGGAACAACCTTCCGACTTCGTTTCCCAGCGTCTATCCTCCAACCGGAGCCGTCATGATCGAAAGCATCCTGGTCGTCGAAGACGACGAGAACCTCCGTCTGCCCCTGGTCGACAACCTCGAGGATGAGGGGTTCGAGGTCGCGCACGCCTCGAGCGGAGAGATTGCCATCGAGCTCGCCCGCACCAAGACGTTCGACGTGATCGTGCTCGACATCATGTTGCCCGGCATCAGCGGCTATGAGGTGTGTAAAGCGCTTCGGGCCCAGGGCTCCACCGCAGGCGTCTTGATGCTCACGGCCCGAAGCCTCGAAGACGACGTCGTCACCGGCTTCGATGCCGGGGCGGACGACTACCTCACCAAGCCGTACCGCTTGCGAGAGCTGCTCGCGCGGGTCCGAGCCTTGCTGCGCCGACGCGGCGGAGGCTCCACGGAGGTGGCCACAAAGGCGTCCGAGACGGTCTTCGACCTCGACGGTGTCATGATCGACCGCAGCGCCCGCACCGTGCTCGACACACAGGGAGAGCCGGTCGACCTCACCCGGACCGAGTTCGACCTGCTCGTGTTCATGGTCGCCCATCGCGGCGAAGCGATGGCCCGCGAGGTCATCCTCGACAAGGTCTGGGGCAACGTCCGCGTGGACCCACGCACGGTCGATAACTTCGTCTCCAACCTCAAGAAAAAGCTCGGCTGGACCAAGGACCGCAAGTTCGCGTTCCGGGCCGTCCGCGGCGTCGGCTACCGGCTCGAGTTCGACGAGTCCTGACGGCTACAGGCCCGCATGACGGGTCTGGGCGAACGCGTACAGGTGCGCGGGCCGCCCCGGTCCCGCCGCCGCGCGCTTTCCCGGCGCGTCGATGATCACACCGTCCTCACTCATCCGATTGAAGCGCTTGTTGAAGTTGCTCTTGTCGTAGTCGTTACCCGTCACAACTTCGAACACCCTGCGGAGCTCTGCCTTGGTGAAGGACCGCGGCACGAGACTCATCGCCAAACGAAGGTCGTACTCGATCTTCCCCGCGATCCGCTCCACCGCGACGTCGACGATCTCCCGGTGGTCGAAGGCGAGCTCGACCCGGTCGAGGCGTGAGACGGAGACCCAGGTCGCATCGGCCGCATCGTCCCCAGCCTTCACGCGCGGCACACGGTCGGCAGGAACGAGCGCGTAGTAGGCGACCGAAATCACCCGGCCGCGGGGGTCCCGATCCGCACGACCAAAGGTGTAGAGCTGCTCGAGAAACACGTCCTTCGGGGTCAAGCTGGTCTCCTCCTGCAGCTCCCGAACCGCGGCGTCGTCGACGTCCTCTCCCGGATCGTCCACCCCGTTGCCCACCCGCACGAACCCTCCCGGGAGTGCCCACTCGCCTTCAAATGGCGCGACGCCACGCTCGATCAGCAGGACCTTGAGGTCGAGGTCGACGACGGTGAACACGACCATGTCCACGGTGACCGACGGTCGAGCATGGTCGTAGCGGAACCCGGACTTTCGGGACGCCTTCTTCGGCTTCGCCCGCCCGCCACTCACACCCACTGGACCCCCGCTTCGGTGAGCGCGACCCGAGATGCCTCTGCGCCCTGCGCTCCGCCGATCGGCGCGGTCGCTGCGGACAGCACGCGCACCGAGTAGCCGCGCTCCGCGAGACCACGAGCGGCAGCGTCGACACAGTACCCACCGGTGCAATACCCGAACACATCGAAGACCACCGCGTCGGTGCCCCCCATGGCCTCGACCAGCGCCGCCACGACCGAGGTCGCCGCAGGGTTGTCGAACAACGAGTACACCTCCTTCTCGAAGTACAGCGCCACGCCGCTGCGGGCCTCGGCTGCAAGCGTAGCCGCGCTCAGCTCTCGGGCGCCTTCCCCCTGGACCGACTCCCCCACCAGGTTGCGAACCCTCGGCGCGAGCACCTGCATCGGCACAAAGCGCGTCCGTGCGGGAAGCTGCGGGTGTACGCGGAGCCATCCGGGCGTCCCCTTGATGCAGTGGGCGGGAAACGGGCCGCCGTTGGCTTCGAACTCCCACGCGTCGTAGGCATGCGAATCCACCGAGCCCAGGATCGGGATGCCTTCGACTTCAGCCTCTTGCAGCAGCATCGCGATGGCATCCGGGACGCCCTCCTCCGCTGGAACGTGCAACGCCCCCGACGGGTCCACGAAGTCGTGCTGGGTGTCGACGTCGACCAGAATGCGTGCGCGGGCGCTCACGGTGCCACTCCGACTCGGGCCGCGGAGACCTGCTCGGTCAGCGCCTCGGTCTCCGGACTTGGCGACGACGTCGCGCTGAGACCCTCGGCGGTGAGCATGCGAGGCAACTCGTGGGCGTTGCACAGCCGCAGGGTCTCGACCAAGTCTGCGTTGCCGCTGAGTACGGCGTAGTCCTCGGGAGGGGTCTCTCCGGCTTGCGCAATGACCCCCAACGGCCCATCTCCACGAAGCCGGCGCCACACCACCGGAAGCCCGGGCACCGACTGCTTGCCCAGACCGCGCTCGTTGCCAAACTTCATGCGGGGCTGGCTACCGGTTCGGGTGAGCTTGAACACCGCGCTGACCCGGTCTCGAGTCAGCGGGTTCGTCGCGGGCTTGGCGACGATGCTGCCTCCATAGCCGTACAGCTGCTTCTCCCGGGGCCACTGCGTGAACTCGCGAAGCTTCTCGAAGTGCACGGTCGCCATCAGGTCGAGGCTGTCTTCGAGTACATGAGACGGCTCGAGACCGGCGGCCGAGAGCAGCTCACAGGCATGGAGGTACTGGACGAACTTGTTGCCCGAGTCGTAGCGAATCGAACATGCGTGCTCCCGTGACCGCATGACGGCGACCGCGGCGACGATGCCCGATCCCATCGTATCGAAGGTGTCGAGCAGATAGCTCGGCGGCGAGGACCGCATGTCTCGCATCGCCTCGAACGCGGCGAGGTCATCACCCCAACGCTGCACGTGCTCATGCCCCATCGTGCCCACCGCCTTCATCCCCAACGAGCGTGCGAGGTGCATGTTGCTGGTCCGCATCACCCCCGCCTCGGCGCAGGCCGACAGTGCGAGTTCGTGCTGTTGCATGCAGACCGCGGAGCGCATACCAACCTCGAACACCCGGTCGGGGCTTCCGACCGCATCGACGAGCGCCGTGACCCCCTCCTTCACCCGAGTCCGGTAGGCATCGTCTTCGCGCGTGATCGTCCCGGGGTCGCACTGCACCGCTTGCGCGACCGCGAGAATGATCTGCTCATGCTCCGCACAGGTCGCGGTCCGTATCGCATCGTCGACCTCATCCAACTTGAACGCGGTCGCGAGTTGGATCGGGTAGTTGAGCCACAGCAGCATCGGCTCCAGCCACGAGACGAGAAAGCTGGGGCCGGTGACGCTCAGAATGGGCTCGCGTTCGAGCACCCAGACCCCCTGCGGGACTGCGCAAATCTCGACCGCCGCAGAGCCAGCCCGAAGCGCGTGTTCCATCGCGTCCGACATCGCGTAGCCGCTGGCCCGCGCGAACTCCAGATCTTCGAGCGTCGGGGCGATTTCCGCGAGCATCTCGCGTACGATCGCGGCCAGGTCGAACGGCACGAACTGCGGCCCGCCTCGCCGGAACGAGAAGTAGAAGGTCTCTCGCCGCAGAGGGAAGCCCGCCTGCGCCATCGAAAACTTGTACGCGTCGGTCGCGAGCGACGAAGGGGACTGCCAAGGGAGCACGCCTCCAATATAGGGTCACACGACCACTATTTCAAGAATGAGATGGGGACCCGCTCAAACCCGCGGGTCAGGATGCCGGACCCGGCCGCGAGATCGAGGCTGAGCATCTCGAACCGGCCACCCGAGCAGGTCCCGGTGTTGAGCGACACGCCGTGCTCTACATGATCGACACGGGCGGCGTGGGTGTGGCCCATGACCACCGCGGACACACCGACGTCTCTACACAACGCATTGGCCGCTTGCGCGTACGGACCTTCGACGCCGCGAAATCGCGCATCCTTGATGGCGACGTCGCGGTCTTCGAACCATTGCGCCAGCGCGGGAATCCCGGCGGCGCGGATTCGACCAGTCGCCCAGGTCCCCGCTTGCGCGAGACGCAAGGCGCGACGGGCAACAGGGTCGAACTGGTGGCCGTGAACGAACAGCACCCGCACCGAACCTCGGGTCAACACCACCCGGTCGGCGGCACCGAGGACATCGCCTGCGACCACGTCGTGGTTGCCCCGCACGTAGTGCACCCGAGGGTCGGCGATGCGGTCGGCCAACCAAGGAACTCGGGTGAGGATCCGTCGTAGGTGGACGCGGGCATGCGCTCCACCCCAGACGGCGGCGTGGTCGGCGGTAAACACGTCACCGAGCAGCACCACGCGGTCGTGGGTCGCGAGCAGCTCGTCCAGAAAAGCCGCAAACGTCTTGGGCTCATGCCCAAACGCGTCGGTCCGCTCGTCGAGACCGATGTGCAGATCCGAGATTGCGGCGACCCGCATGGTGTTCGTATCGCACAAATGTCACCGGGGTGTGCAACTGGCGTCGATGTGCGCCGTCACGGTGCATGAACCCATGTCTCATCGGCTCGCCACACTCCTCGTCCTCCTTGCCGCCGGCTGCGCGGGCGGAGATCTGATGCGTGCTGATGGCGAGGGGAGCTCGCTGGCCGAAGACGTCACGGGCACCACCACGGGCGGGTCGAATCCGGTGACCACGGGCCTGACCAGTCTCAGCGACGGAGGGAGTCCTGCGACCGAGCCCAGCACAACGGCTCCGCCGAGTTCCGAGGTGGGGACCGACTCCGATCAGGCCGAAGACACAACCGGGGGCGAGGCGGAGAGTTCAGGCACCGGAGCTGAGACCGGCGACGAGACCGGCGACGAAACCGGATCAAGCACCACCGATGTCGACCCGTCCGAAGACTCCGTCGACCTCTCCGGCTGGACGCTGGTGCAGACCGGCTCCGACCGAGTGTTCACCCTCCCCGCAGGCACGATCATCCCCGCGGGCGCCATCCTCGTGGTGGGCCGCGATGCAACGCGTGGTGCGTTCGAACAGCATTGGGGCGCGCTCGAGGCCGACGTCGTGTACCTCGACAGCGAGGACAGCTTTCCCGCGATCAACGGCGATGAGACGTTCTCGATTCGTGACGCGTCGGACACCGTGGTCGACGGCCCAACCCCAGCCATGGCAAGCGGCCAGACGGTGGCCCGGACCGACGCATCGGCCGCAGGGTCTTGGACAACCGCCGGCGAGGGCGACGCCGACCCCGGTGTAGGCCACCCGTTCGCCGGATCCTCAGGGGTCTTCCTCACCGAGGTCAGCGACGCGACGGGGTCCGGTTCGTTCGTCTACGAGTTCATCGAGCTGCAAGCGTGGCCGTAGCGCTGGCACCCACGCGGACTGGCGATAGACTCAACGAGCGTGGAGCTCGTTCTTCTCTTGCCGTTCCTGGCGCCTTTCGTCGTCATCGGTCGACTCGTCGACATGTGGAACACGTGGCGCGGCAACGAGCTTCCGACCCTGCTGGAGTCCGCCTCCGAGGCCGACTGGGAACGGACGTGGGGGCGGATGCTCAGCAGTCCACAGCCCGCGCGCCGTCCAACGCATAAAACGTGACCGCGGCCGCGGAGGCGACGTTGAGCGAGTCGACATCCTCCGCCAGCGGGATTCGAACCCGCGCGGTCGAGGCTTGCAGCCAACGCTCGGGCAGACCGGGACCCTCCGAGCCAAACGCCACGATGCGAGCACGCCGCCCCTGAACCGTGCGCAAAGACGTGCCCCCTCCTGGGGTCAACGCCAGCAGATCCGCGTCGAGTTCATCCCGCAGCGCCATCGTTTGCTCGAACACGCGGTCACACAGCGTCAGGGGCACGCCGAAGACGTGTCCCGCGGACGCCCGGATCGCCTTGCGTGCAAACGGGTCCGCGGCGCCAGCGTCGAGCAGCACGTGGTCCACACCAAGCGCCCGCGCAGCCCGCAAAAGCGCGCCCACGTTTGCGGGATCGCTGAAGCCGACCGCGACCGCGACCAGCGGCGCTTCGCACGTCCGTAGCCGGGCCGAATCAATGGGAGCGGGCCCGGGAACCTGCACCGACGCCAGAACACCACGGTGGAACGAGAACCCCAGCAGCGACGAGAGCACGTCCTTGCTGGCACACCACCACCGGGTGGACTCAGGGACCTGGGGGCGAAGGCGGTCGACGTGACTGGGCGTGCAAACGAGCGTGTCGACCCGAAGACCCGAGCTGCACGCACGCATCGCCGGGATTGCTCCCTCCACGACCGCCAACCCGTCCCTCGCACGTCCGACGACCCCGGAGAACGGGGACAGCCGGGGGTCGGTCAGGTCCGAGAGCAGCTCGGGCTCACGCGGCACCATCGTCTCCAGAGCGGGAGCGGAAGTCCGCGACGGCGCGCTCGATCTCACCACACACATCGTCGCGATGGGCTTTCGCGGCCACCTTGATCGCGTTGGCGATCGCCCTCGCCTCACTGCGTCCGTGTGCCTTGAGGACCGGGCGGCTGAAGCCCAGCAGCGGCGCACCACCGTACTCGGAGTAGTCGGTGATGTCCTTGAGCTGCCGCAGACCCCGGGCGAGCAAGGTGAGGCCGGCCTTCCAAACGAGGTTCTGCTTGAACGCCCACTTGCTGACGCTCTTGAGCACCTCGCCGACGCCCTCCCCCATCTTGAGCGCGACGTTCCCCACCAATCCCTCGCAGACCACGACGTCGCAGACGCCCATCGGTATGTCGTTGCCCTCGATGTTGCCGATGAAGTTCAAGGAGTCGTCTTCGCGGATCAAGCGATGGGCGGTGGCCAGCACCTCCCCGCCCTTCGTCTCTTCCCGGCCCATGTTGAGCAAGCCGATCGAAGGCGAGCTCACCTTGCTGATCCGGCCCGCGTAGGCGTTGCCCATATAGGCGAAGAAGAGCAAGTCGGTCGCGCTACACCGGACGGTCGCGCCGACGTCCAGCATGAGCGCGAACCGGTCCGGATTGCCGCGACGTTCCCTGGTCGGATACACGGCCGCGAGCGCCGCTCGTTTCACGCCTTCGATCTTCGGGACCCAGCGCGCCGCCGCCAACACAATCGCCCCGGTCGACCCCGCCGAGACAAACGCCGACGCATCCCCGCTCGCCGCCGCTTGAACCGCCCGGGACAACGATGCGTCGGGCTTGGTGTCGAGCCCCTGACGAGGCTTCTCGGTCTGGCCGATGACTTCCATCGCGGGGAGCACCTCGATGCGCTTGGGGTTGTGCTCATGGCTGTCGAGCCCGCGCGCGATCGCATCGGGGTCACCGACGAGAAGCAGATCGATGGAAGTGTCTTTGGAGACAGCAGCGGCGGCCTCCATCGTGACCGCGGCTCCGTGGTCCCCTCCCATCACGTCGAGTGCGACCCGAGTTTCCGTCATCGCGCAGAGTGTACCGCTGCGCCGGGGTCCCCTTGCAGTCATGGACAGATCGGCCGACGCTGCAGCACGGACAATGGGTCGCGCTGCCTTCATCGAGCGTATCGGTCGGGAGGGAGCGTCCGGGCGCGCTCGAGCGGGTGAAGCACCACGTCGATGCGCATCGACGGACTGGGCCGCTCAACCACGAGTGGACGGCGACCCACAAAGCGTTGGGTGGCGTCGCTTCGAACTTCCGCTCGACGAGGGTCGTCAGGCCCGGCCGCCTCTTCGTCTGGAGTCCCCGGCCATGTCCTCGAGTGTTTCCCCTTTGAAGTCCCGGAGGAGCCGAGGCGGTCCACTCGAAGTCCGCCACAGGAACGGCGGCAAGACGTACAGCTGTAGCGGCGGCAGTCGAAGGGGCCGAGGGCCTCGACGCCGCAGCCGACGCCCCCAAGCCGATCAAGGCCGGCTGAGAACCGCCGCGTGGGTCGGCCGGCCTCGCCCCTGGTGTGGGACGCGGTAGACATCGATGTGGTCGTTGAACGTGACCTCCGGCTCCAGCCCAACGAGCTGTGGAAAACACTTCGGGCTCACCGCGATTCGACGACTGGCGTGGAGCGCCACGTGCGCGCCAGGTCGGATGAACGTGCCACAGTTCAACTCGTGAAACCGTAGACCGGTCCATCGCGCTTCGAGGGACCGCGTCTGCGTTTGCGTGTCGTAGTAGAGCAAGCCGAGTTCCTGCGCCTCCACCCACTTGGCGAATCGGAGGCGGTCTTGGCCCACATCTTCCCCGACGACGGACACCTGGTGGCCGAGCTCACGGCCGACGTTGAAATAGCCCAGATAGTCGTCGCGGTGGACGACCGCCGGCATGCTGAGGGCGACCACCGCAATCACGGGGAGCGCCCAGCGACCGCGGGTTCGTGCCCGTTCGAGCAGCGCACCGAGACCAAACGCCACGGGAACAGCCCCAAGGTAGAGGACGGGCAACACGTGTCGAATCCCCATATTGAGGCGGGACGTCATCGCAACACCGAGAAAGACCGCGGCAGCGCCTGCCATGATGACAACGCTGCGCGGTACCGACCGCTGCCGCCATCCTTCGAGTACAGCTCCGAGACCGCCGACGAGGCAAACGAGCGGCATCTTCAGCAGGCACAGCGTAGGAAAGAACGCCGGGGTCCCACGCGGCGTCGCCGCTCCAAAGAATGACGCCCACGGGTAGCCCTGAGCGCTCTGCACCCGAACCGAAGAGACACCGAACAACCAGGAATAGGGGAGTGGGAGCCGGAAGTTGGCGGGAAGCAAAGTGAGCGGGGAGCAGCGCTCGAGCATGGTTCCCTCGTACGGAGAGCTGATCCAGTATTGAGGTTCGGGGCGCTGCAGGACCTCCAAGACCGTCAGCCCCGAGGCCTGAAACCCGTATGCGAGGTTCAGCGAGAGGACGACAACGAACGCGCTGAACAGGGCATGCGTACCCCAGCAGCCGACGCGCAGCCGGACGCTGCACCCGGCGTAGGAACCTCGGCCGAGGAACGCATGGAGCGATGTTACGCCGAGGAACACAGGCACCAGCAGCAGCGCCGAGTGCTTGGACAGGACTGCCATTGAGAGGCCGAGAGGAACGCCAACCCAAGTGGCCCCGGGGGCGTTGCCGCGGAGGTGTCGGCAGAGTTCCCCCACCGCGACGAAACACGCAACACCACACGCGACGTCGGACGAGACGTAGCGCGCCTGGCCGAGCAAAGCCGGATGCAGCGCGAGGATGACCGCGAGCAGGAGCCCCTCTCGGCGGCCGAGTACACTCATCCCCCAGAAGTAAGCGTAGATGACTCCGACGAGCGAGAACGCAATGCAGGCTCGTCGTGCCCGCATGAGAGAGGCACGAGCCGCGTCGTAGTCGAGCTGCAGGTATGCGTAGGCGACCCGGCCGACGGTGGCCGATTCCCAGCCGTCGAGAGTCGAGAAGTCCGGAACAGCTTCGTCCAACGCAAGCGGGGCCGCAGCCCATGCATTGGCCAGCGGAGGGTGTGCGTATTGCAGCCGATGGTCATCGCCGTGCCAGTACTGCAATCCGCGGACGAGGTGCGCCCACTCGTCCTCGGTCGGTGATTTCTCCTCGAGATGATCGAGCATCAGGCAGGCCGACATCACCATGGCCAACACGAAAATCAGGTGTCTCGCGAACGCTTGACGCATCGTCTGCGCCATTGAGCGATTGCCCGGTACAACCGTCAAAACTCAGAGCGCCAAAGGGACAGGTTGTCTCGCCGATCGACCCAGTGGCCGGAGCACGCGGCGTACAAGACGATAGGGTGAGTCGGGACAGCGGTTCTCGAGACAAACCCTTTCGAGCACTGGAATTGCCCCGAAGAAGAGGACGCTTCTCTGGCCGCGGCTCTCGCCGCTTGAGAGTTTGAGGCCTCGGACCCGCCGGCCTTCGTAGCCGAGCGACGAGTTCAGGCGCTGATTGTTGTAGAAGACTTCGATGTACTCGGCTGTCAGAGGGAGCTCGGGCTTCATGTGGTCAGGGAGAACGAGCCGACGACGCCTCGTCACTCCACGTCGACAGTCTTGCCCCCGCAACGCGCGGGGTCCGGGGCCCGTGAGAGCTGGCTGACCGCCTCGGGGTCCGGCGCTCAGGGGTGAGAGCGACCGGAGAACTCGTCCGCGAAGTCCTCGGCGAGCTTTTTGAGCGTGCCCCAGACATCTTCGCCTTGCAGGAGCGTGGCGAATCGACGACGGACGCGGAGCATCCGCGACGCGGCCAGACGGAAGAGGTCGTCCATTCGGTCTCGGTGCGGCGCTCGAGGCTCGCCGTTGTCCTGCAGCGCGGGAAGCTGGCGGGTGAGTGGGAGCTCCGCGACCGCGACGGTCCCATCGGCGGAGAAGCTGACGACATCACTCATCGAGCGGAACATCTCCCGAGCCCCGTCGTTCCAAGCCAGGAACTCGCTCCGAAACGCCTGCACGTCCCGTTCGCGAGCTGCGTCGGACAACCTGTCCATCATCAGGCCTCCCAGTCCCTGCCCTTGCGCGCGGTCGACCACGGCGATCGCGGGCTCGGCCAAGCGATCGTCCTCGGGAAGCCGGATGAACCGGGCGACGCCCAAGCCTTCGCCTTCTTGACCGGACGCATCAAGCTCGACCGCCCCGATGGCAAAATGCGAGTACTGGTCGAGCTCGGTGAGATACGCGAGCTCCCCCTTCGACAGCTTGGGCTTGTCCGTGAAGAAGCGCAGGTAGCGGGACTCGGACGACATGTTCGCCAATCCCTCTTGGAGTCGGCGCTTGTCTTCGGGCTGAATCAGCTTGAGCCGAATTCGCATCCCGGACGACAGCGTGACGTCCTCGCAATAGTCTTCGTCGAACGCGAGCTTGCGCTCCACACTCAAAGCGTACGACGCGGTCCGGCCGCGGCAAGCGGCAGGAATGCCGCAGCCGCGTGTACCATCGCAGTCATGGCCGGTGTCCCCATGTCCGAGGAGCAGGCGCGTGCTCTGAGTGCGAGCTACGCCCACCGCCTCCGCAACTGCGTCCCATGGAGTTCCGCCATGCCATGGACGCCCGAGCTGAGCCTACAGGCCAGCACCTACAAGGTCCGTGAGCTGTGGCCGGGCCTTGCGGCTTCAGACGCACCGGTCGACCAACTCCAGCCGGGTCAGTTCGTCGACTCGCCCGGCGGCCGCTTTCGGTACTGCGTGCGCTTGCAACAGCGCGGCAAACCCCTGCTCACCTGGTGGGGGGACCAGGTGGGGACGGTTGTCTTCGACGGCGACGTGCCGATCCCAGCGCTGTACCAGACCCCCGAAGACCCCCACGACGAGCGACCCTGGAACGAAGCGCCGTGGATGTCGCTCACCCCTTCCGAGCTCATGACCCTCAGGCCTGGGACCCGTCTGGCCAAGGGGCACACCGTGATCGCAGGGCTCGGTCTGGGGCACCAGCTCATCGAGGTCTCGAAGCGGCTACCGGTGAAGCGGGTCACCGTCGTCGAGCTCGACCGTGAACTCGTCGACTGGATCATGCCAGTGATTCGTCCGCATCTTCGCAAGAAGGTCGACGTCATCATCGGCGATGCGTACGAGGTCATTCCCAAGCTGACCGCAAACGTGGCGTTGATCGATATCTTCCCGGGCTACGGCGACGGGTTTCGCCGAGTCGAAGAACTGCGCCGTGCCAGTCCGCGGATCAAGAAGTTCTGGGGATGGGGTACATCGGAGATGACAGGCAAAGCCCAACGGTAGGACATCTACGACCGGGGTCTCCGAGCGTACTCCTGTCGGCCTCAATGACGATGGTTCCGCCGGTGTGTCGGCAGCGGCATGCAGACGTCTCGAAGACGGCTGGGAGCTGACCTTGCGGTTTTTCCTCGGCCGAACGTGCAACGAGGACCAGTGGACCGCGTCGAAGAGCCGTGGGGTTCAAGTCCATCGCACAAGCTTCCCTGGTCGCAGTCGCGCTCGTGGGTGGGGCCACGTTCTTCCTTCTTCGAGGGCGCGGGGGGCAATGCGATGCGTTCGCGAAAGCGACCGAGAAGGTCGCGCTCGACACCGCCTACGCGAGCAATCAAGGGGGGGCAGCCGTGGTCTCGAGCTACCCCGACCGGCGCGCTGTCCTAGAGACCATGGATGTTCGTGACGAACAACTCCAATCCTACCGGCGCCGCTACATCGCACTTCTCGAACAACACAGGGACGCCGCCGCGGCGCTCGTTGAAGGTCGTGAACACTACGCCCAAACGAGGTTGACGCAGCTCTCTGAGAGCAACACGGCGCTCGTGGATGAGATCAACCATTACTGCAAGTCGTAGACGCAATAACGCCTCTCAGCGGCAGACAAGCGCGCCTTCCCAATCTGGGAACCGTGTCTGCGAACCGCGACCCGATCAGCGCCGGTCGAGTTCGAGAAGACCGCGTTGACTCGCTTGGACCGGGTTGGAACGGAGCTTGCTACGCGGGAGCCCAACCATGAACACGAAACAACAGGTCCGGCACCTCACCGCCGCGGCCAAGCCCGAGCCACGCCTTCCCACAGCGACCCCTCTGAGAGTGGCGCTGGCCATCCTCGTCGGCACACTCCCCTTGGCTTGTGTGACGAAGAGGCTGGACGCCGCGACCGCGGATGCCTCGGCCCAGATGAGCCCCGCGTGCGTGCAGACGATCGCGAATCTGCGACAGCAGTGCGAATCGGCAAGTGACGCCGCACTCGAGGGTCTGACACAAGTGCTTCCTCAGCAGCGTGCGTCTCTGGCCGTCTCCTGCTCAGACCCCGCCGGCCAAGCCGCGATCGCGGAGCTCGACACCTGTCTATCGCAGCTGGAGGCTCGCAAGTCCGCCTACGACGCCGAAGCGGAGAGCCGGCAATCAGAGGTCCAAGACCGAGTCCCCCAAGTCAAAGCAGACCCGGAGTACCAGGCCACTGTCGAGGCGTGGAAGCGCCAGCGCGACCTCGTCCGACTCCAGTGCTCGGACGCCGACGTCCGACGCAACGTCCGAGACGCGAATGCGGGTGCAGCTCGACGGGAGTGTGACCGCATGAAGGATGGTCTCGACGACCTCTCCGCGGACATGCGAGGCATTCTGGAGCGACACGGCATCGACCCTCGGGATGCGCGAGCCCTCGGGCTGTGGTGACCCGCGAGGCGCGGTCGGCACCGGGATGCCCCGGGGGTTGTGGCTCGTACCTGCAGACACTTGCCACGTGGAGGCCTCCTCGCCATCCACTGGCCCCCCGGACCTCGGCGGTCACTCATTCCATTTTTCCGTGATCCAAAACGCGCGTCCCGGCTCTACCGGGGGCAATGAGTGCGTCAAAATACACAACGGCTCCCACATCACTTGCACGCCGTCTGGGGCGCCTTGCGGCCTACATGGCGGGCGGTAGCATCTTTGGGCTGTTGCTGAGCGCCGGGTGCCAACCGGGCGGAGATCTTGAGGGATTGTTCAGCTGCACGCCGGACTTCGCGGACGGAGGGTGCTGTGTCGACAACCAGTGCCAAGGCGGCAAGAAGTGCCGCACGCCAACTGGCCAGGATGGTACGTGCATGATGACGGGCGCGATTCTTAGAGACAACTGCTACTGCGACTCCTCCATGGAGATCACCGAGCCTGGGGACGGTAACGGTGGCGGCCCGGGCGGTGGGCTCGAAGGCTATCTAAATGCTGTGGGCAGCGCCGACTTCCCCCTGGACGGGTCGCCGGAATCGATCGACTTGTTCACTGAGTGGTGCGACCAGGACGTATCCGAAGCCTGTGTAGGCCTCGCGGTGTTGCACGCCAACACCGGCGTAGATCAGCTCTCCGAAGCGGCACAAGCCGCCCAACGGGGGTGCGAACTCGGGAACTCCGAGGGCTGTTTCTTCCTGGGAGCCGCATACCACACTGGGATGGGAGTGTCGCAGGACGATGAAGCGGCCGGGATACTGTTCATGCAAGCGTGTGAGATGGGGCTCCAGCAGGGCTGCGAAGGTCCTGCTGCCGTCGACGAGCTCTTCCAACTCGTCGGGCTGTAGCGCAGTGAGGGAGAGGCGGGGTCACATGGACAGGCTGGTGGCCCATGCCTCGCACTTGCAGACGAGTGACCATTGACAACAAGGGCGAACCGATGAGGAAACCTACCAACAAAAACAATACCACGCGCCGCACGGCCCCCGTCGATGACACCCACGACGGCACGAGTCCCGACATCGCGAACAGGACATTTGCGCGACCCGGAGCACTGCTCAGTTTCACCGTCTTTCTTCTCGCATTGTTCGGCAGTTTCTACGCGGCGCAAACGATTTCACAAGACAATCCGTTCGCGGCCATCCAAGCCGGACCTCGCGTAAGCGTCCCGCTACGAGGGGATGAACCGCAACTGGGCCCCGATGAAGCGCTGGTGACGATCGTCGAGTTCACGGACTACGGCTGTCGTTATTGCAAGACAGGGGCACAGCCATTGCTCCAAGCGCTACAGCGTTACGAGGGGCAAGTCCGGCTGATACACAAGCACAAGCCTCTTTCCGGGACGAACGGCGCAACTGCAGCGTGGGCAGCAGCGCAGCAGGGGGCCTTCTGGGAAGTACACGCGTCCCTCTTCCTCGACGCCGGTGATCTCAACAAGCTCGCGGCGCGTCACGACCTCGACGTCGCTCGCTTCAACAGCGACCGAAACAGCGAGGCAGCGATCGTGGCGGTGGAGGATGACATGCGAACTGCAAGTGCGCTTGGCATCACTGGCACGCCAGCATTTCTCGTGAACGGTCATCACTACCAGGGGAGCCCGAACCTCGAGCAGTGGGAGCAGATTGTCGAGGCGGAGCTGGACCTCGTCCAAGAACACTGAGTCCTTCGCCACCTCAAAGACAGCAAGAGAGGCGAACCGCCAGAGCACGCATCTCAGGGTGCGTCTGGGGCCGGTTGTGGCGAGCTGCTCGCACGCAGGTTCTCGGGGTGCGGGCTCTCGAACTCGACAACCCCCGTTTCCTCGGTGTAACGCACGATTCTGACCCGCGGGTGTCGCTCGCGGGATCGACGGCGGCGGGCGAGAGGGGCGACGACTGCAAGCAAGAATGGGAGCAGCGCAAGGCTCATCGTGCAGCCGCGAGTTGCTGTCTTCGAGGTAGGCCAGCCAGGTGCGAGAGCATCGATGGCGACGACGCTCGCAACTGCCAACCCGATCCCAGCGGCAAAACCGAGTCCCGCGTACTTGAAGCCTGTCGTCGTCGCACGGCGGCGCCTGGCGTCACAGCTCGGGCACTCGGAAAACTCAAGCGTGAGGTACTTGTCCACGATCCCGGGCACCCCGACAACCGACACCGACTGTTGCCCCGTTCTGTCGGTCGGGGAGTCACAGGAACAGCACCGCCCCGAGGGACCGACATCGTGAATCGACAGCTCAGGCATCGCAGCTTTGGATCGCTTGCCAGGTCTGCGACGCACCAGCACCGAGTTCGACACGAAGTCTGTGGTCCTCGAGGTGCTTGAAGAAGTGCGAGTCCGGATCAAGCCCGCGAACCTGCGCGCACGTTTCTTCGTCGCTCCTCCATACGACCCGGCCGGTGTCGCTGATCACGGGGCTTCCAGTCGCTCGGAACGCCGCGACCGGCACTCGCAGCTCGTGCTGACCCCGTCTCAGCTGAACGGAGCCCTCCTCGAAGACGAGAATCCGCGGCTCCGGCCAGTTGAGCGGATGATGCCTCTGCGGCCCGGTCGCGAGAATGACCCCCGGGGGGTTCGGCTGAGGTTTCTGCGGTGCGTTCGGTGAGAGGCCTACGAGGACGAATCCCGGCGCGACCGCAACGAGGGCGCAGACGAGCAGCGAGACCACGATGTAGTACCGCCCCGACAGAAGCGATGCCTGAGCATGGCTGACCATGTCCCACAGGCCACCATCCCAGAATGACCAAACGACCACTCCGACGAACCACCCCAGCGCGAGGATCGCTACAGCGGGGTGCGGGCCAGCCTCTGGTTCATCCGACGGATCAGACACGACCGCCACAATACCCGTCCCGGATTCTCACTGCCGAACTCCGCAAGAGGGCTGCCGGTTCGGGGCTCTAGAACAGACTCGTCTGGGCCTTCGCGGGGGCGCGCTCGGCGGGCCACGGTGCCATCGACTCCGTCCCCAAGCGCTCCGCGAGGCGGTCGTGAAACGTACGTGCCAGTCGAGGCGCGTGAAAGTCGTCGGGGCAATGCAGGAACACGTACGGAGAGCGTCCCTGGGCGAGCCACGCCGCGACGCGGGAGATCCAGGCGTCGATACGCGGTACGGCCACCTGGGGGCTCGGCGGCACGATGAGACGCAACACCGGGTTCTTCCCCTCGACGACCGTCGGGATCGGGATGCGGGGCTTCTTCTCTCGCGCGACACGAAGCTCCTCATCGACCGGGATGTCGGCGTAGATCGCCTTGGTGTCCAGGACCACCCGCTCGATGTCGTGTTCGATCAGCATCGCAGTCAGACGCTTCTCCGCGGGAGTTTCGGAGAAGAACCCACGGTGGCGAACCTCCAAGGTGAAGCGAAGATCACGTGGGAGGCCGCGCAGGAACGCGTGTAGGACCGAGAGGCGCGGAGGCCCGAAGCTGGGGGGAAGCTGGATCATGAACGGGCCCAACCGGGGACCCAGGGGGCGCATCCGCTCGAGAAATCGTTCGGTCAGCCCCGCGGCGGCGATCAGCCCTCGCTCATGCGTCACCGTCTTGGGTAGTTTGAAGCAGAAGCGAAACGACTCTGCGGTGGCATCGACCCAGCGTCGGACGATGTCCTCAGGCGGGGTCGCGTAGAAGGTCGTGTTCCCCTCGACCGCGTCGAACACCTCCGCGTACCCACGGAGGAACTCGGACGACTTGGTGCCCGGTGCCAGCAGCTCGCCGACCCAGTCCTTGCGGCCCCAGATCGGGCAACCCAGCCACATGCGCGGCGCCTGCATCGAGCAGAGCTTCCCACGACCGGCGTCCGCGATACCATGCCCCATGGCACTGAGCCTCGAGAGTCAGTGGACGGTCGTCGCGTGCGGCGTGATGGCACATGCCGACGGAGTCCTTGACGGGCAGGAGTGCGACCTCCTGCTCGCCATGGTGGAGGGCGAGGCCAACGCGGAGGAGTACAGCGCGTGGCTGAGCACGATCTCGGACCGCGCTCGCCTCGAGGAGATGCTCCTCCAGCTGCCACCGCCCGCCGAGTCCGCGCACCGAGAGATCCTCGAGAACGCATGGACCGTGGCCGTCGCAGATGGCGAGCGGACCGACGCAGAGCGCGACGCTCTGGAGCGCATCGCGGCCCAGCTGGGCGTTGAAGGTGTCCAACTCGAGTTCTGGCGGGAAGCCTGGACCGAAGGACAGACGAACCTCGCAGAGCTGCTCACCGATGCCGCGTGTGTGGTCTTGGCCGGCGATGCGCCGCTGGATTCCGACGCTCGCAAGGTCATCCGGGAGTTCACGCAGACCGTGCTGACCACCGACGCCCATCGCGAAGAACTCGTAGGGGCAACCGCGATTCCGAAGCGGGCCGAGGAGGTCGGGCGTCGGCTCCGCGGCATCCCCAAACGCCGCCGCCAGTGGGTGATCAAGATGCTGGCGACCCTGCCCAGCCAGACCTCGCGTCGAGAAGACGCTCTGCGCCGACTCATGGACCTCGGCGCGAGCGGTGGACTGTCGGCGGAGCTGCTGAAGTCACTGCTGGAGCGGTAGCCCGGAACGTCCTTGGGGGCCGCGTTCGCCTCAGGCCCGCTTGGCCTCGCGCTCCGCCAGCGGGAACTGCTCGCGAAAACGCGTGAGGCCCTCTTGGGGTGCGGCGAGGAACAACCGGTCGCCGGCCTCGATCCGAAACCCGTCGGGGAAAGACACGGTCACCTCTTCGTCGCGCCGGACCGCGACGATCGAACACCCCGTCGACGCTCCCACTTGGGCCTGCAGCGGGCTTCGTCCTTCCAAGCCGGTGCTGCCCACCTCGTGGAGCTTGACGCGTGCATCGAGGCTGATCCACGCGTCACCGAGCATCTTCTGAGCGAGGAGTTCGGCGGCGACCTGCCCCAGCGAGAGTGCAAAGTCGGCCCCTGCTCGGTGGATGCGAGCGACGCTGTTGCTGCGTTGCACCCGAGCCACGATCGGAACGTCTGGAGCGCAATCTCGTACGACCGACGCGGCGAAAAGCGTCGTGCTGTCGTCACTGAGCGCCAAGATGACGCATGCCGCGTCGAGGACGTTAAGCTTCACCAGGACATCCCGGTCCAGCACGTCCCCAACCTGGTCGCAGCCATCCCGAGCGTTCTTGTCGAACACGACCACCGACTCTCCGGCGTCTCGCAGCAGCTCGCCGACCTTGCGCCCCACCTCTCCTGCGCCAGCGATGAGAAACGGTCCGCGGCGGCCCAGCGGCGTCGCGAGTTTTCCCAGGGCTTCGACTGCCTCGGCGCTGCCCACCGCCATCAGAATCGTGCCGGGGTCGATCGGTTCGGTCGGTCGGGCAAACGGCCGAAACGCACCGTCGACCCACCGTCCAACGATCGTCGCACCGGTCTGGGTCCGCACCTGTGATTTGGCCAGGGTCGATCCTGCGAGCGAGCTGCCCTCGGCGACCCGCACCTCGATGGTCCGCAGTAGGGCTCCGACCCCGCCCAAGCCCTCCATACGAGGTCGCACCCGGTCGCGTGCCAGGGACGCCATCGCAGCCGCGAGGATGTGCAGCGGGGTGTAGACCGCGTCCGCCCCTGCCAACATCATGGGTCGTCGGTGAAGCGGATGGTCGGCGAGGGCGAGCAACTCACCTTCGTAACCCAGGTGCCGGGCGTTGAGGAGCATTTCGGCGTTCTGCTGGTCCGACCCGGCCAGCACCACCGCGCGGGCTCGCTCGAACAGCGTGACATCGAGTTCGTCTTCCTCGTCGGGCGCGTAAACGATCGCTTGTCCACGGTCGAACAGGCGCCTCGCGACGGCCTCATCCCGTTCGAGCACCACGGTCGGCACCGAGGCACGGCCGAGTTCCTCCAGCAGTGGGAGCACGGCGGGGCCGTAGCGAAACACGAGGACGTAGTCACGCGTCTTGGGCACGGTTCGGGGGAGTCGCGCCTCGAACCGCTCTTCGAAGAAGGGCACGACGACCAACGAGAACACGACGAAGGTGAGCGCCAACCCGACGAACTGCGTGACCACAACGAACGCGATCATCAGCGGGTGCGTCCAGTGGTTGTCGCGGCCGTACCCGGTCGTCGTGATCGTCTCGGCGGCCCATTGAACGGCGTCGGACATGGAGCGCGTCTCCCCCTCGAGCTGCCCCATCGCCATGATGTAGGCACCCGCCAAGAGGAACAACAGAGCCGGCCCGAGCAGGACAAGCGCCAGGATCCGCCGCGTACGAGACCTGCGCGTCATCGTTCCCGTGGGAAAGTCAGCCGCACGCGGTCGGCACGTGGGGGAGAGCCACGCCACTGAAGCCCAGACGCAAGTCGAACGCGGGCGCCCCCATGATCGACGTACAGTTCTCGGACGTGTTGACACCGCCCAGGAGAACCGCCAGCGGCGTCCCCCCCGTTGGGCAGCCCGCGCATTCGCCCTCGGTCTGCAGGTCGTCGGGCCCCTCGCCCGTACACGACCCCAAACACGAGCACAGACTCTGAGCTTCGGATTCCAACAGACACCCGTTGAGCGTCCCCCAGACGGTGCCCTCACTCGCGTCGGTCGAGACCTCGGCTTGCACCGCTCGGATCGGTACCGCGTCCGGCACAGCGGCGTCCGGCGTGCAGTTGAACGGCGTCACGTCGTCGTCCTCGGAGTAAATGTAGACCACGCGTTCCGGGGGCAGCTCCATCGTGTAGGAGCTTCCGTCCGTGCCGGTCGCGGGCACGCTGCACTCTCCGACCGCCGATGCCGGACCCCAGCGGGTGTCGTCGGCAGCGAACGCGACTGGGATCAGGTCGCTGATCGTCTCGGCCTGTGAGCACAATCCCGAAGCCTCAGCACCAACACCGGACCGAATGCCCAACAGCGCTTCCCCGGCCTCGGCGTCCCGCGAAGCCGCCTCCAGCATGATGTTGAGCTTGAGTTGGTCGATGTCCGATCCCCACGTGTTCTCCAGCAGCTGCGCCTGAATGACCGTGCTGTCGGCATCGCCGATCGTCTGGATGTCGATGCAGTCGAACCGATAGGTCACCGGAGTGGGGTCACCGCCGGCGGAACCCGACGAGCCCGATCCGGAGCCGGTCACCGGCAAGGTTGGGTTCTGCGTGGTCGTAGGGGGGTCGACGGTGCTCGTGCCCGTGCTCGAGCTCCCCCCCGTTGGGTCGGGCAAAACGTTGGGCTCGTTGCCCTCGCCGTTGGTGCACGCGACAGCGCTGAGGGTCCAGGCTACGGACACGCCTGCCAAGAAGGCTCTGTCGATCATCGTTGTGTGAATCTACCACGCAGCGCGGGCGTGGTAGGTTGCTCGACGATGTTGCGCCGATGGCTGGCCCCGTGGGTCCTTGCGTCTGTTGCTACCCTCGGGCTCGCCCAGGAGGCACGCGCCGGAGGGTTCGAGGTCCCCGACATGGGTGCCCGTGCGCTCGGCCGCGGTGCGGCCAACGTGGTGGGCGTGGAGGATGGCACTGCCATCCACTACAACCCCGGCTCGCTCGCCAAGATGCGGGGGACCACCGTCATGTACAACCACGGGTTGATGTGGCAGCACACCCAGTTCTCGCGGGCCACGCTCAGCGAGGCCTGGGGCGATGACGCGGGCACGACCTTCGACCCCGTCACCGCAAAGAACAACTTGTTCCCGATCCTCGGGACGTTGGTGGTGACCAGCGACTTTGGGCTCGACAACTGGACGTTCGCCGCAGGCGTCTATGGGCCCAACGGATTCGGCAAGCAGAGCTACCCCAGCTACGGGCCCCAGGCCTTCATGATGACCGAGCTGGACGTGCTGCTCGCGTACTACACCGTGGGCGCCGCGTGGAAGTGGCGCGACGTCTTCGGCATCGGCGCGGTGGTGCAATACGCCGACCTCATGAAGCTGGACTACGCCGTCCTGTCGGACTCGGTCGTGACCACGGGCCTCAGCCCAGTCGCCGACCCCGAGAGCACACAGCTCGTCACCAGCATCGAACTCAAAGATCGTACGGCTGCCACCGCGCAGATCGGAGCCTGGTATCGGCCTCACCAGCGGCTCGAACTCGGGGTCTCCAGCCGCTTCGTCCCCGTCTACTTCAAGCCCAAGGGCGGCGTATCGGTCGACAAAGAAACCCTGGTGACCGAGGAGATCAAGGTCAGCATGGATCTGACCTTGCCGGTGATCGTTCGCGGCGGCCTGCGCTACATCCACGACACGGGCACGAGAGAGTGGTTCGACATCGAGCTCGACGCGGTCTACGAGTCCTGGTCGATGCTCAAGAGCTTCGACCTCGACGTGCAAGGTCAGCTCAATGGCCAGGAGCTTCAGGAGCTCACCCTCGCAAAGAACTGGAAGGACACCGTGTCTGTTCGCCTGGGCGGAGATGTGCACCCCCTGCCGCCCTACCTCACCTTGCGAACCGGCGCGTTCTTCGAGACTGCCGCTGCCCCGGAAAACTTCTCCAGCATCGACTTTCCCAGCTTCCGGCGGTTCGGGGTCGGCGGCGGCTTCACGGCGGGGGCCAAGGGCGCGTACCTCACCGTCGGCTACATGCACGTCTTCCAAGAAGACCGCACGGTCAGTGAAGAGTTCGGCAAGGTCTTCGGCCAGCGCCCGCTTCGCCCGTGCCCCTCAGGCTGCGACGGACTCTCCGGCGTGCCCGGCAACGCCGGCGCGTTCAAGACCGGCTACGACCTGCTCACGATCGGGGTCGATCTTCGATTCCAAGAGCTTCTCGCCGGACGCAGAGCCAACAAAGACGCAGCGAAGCCTCAGCCTGCAGCCGCTTCACAGCCAGCGAAGCACGGCGCATAACAGGCGTCGTCCAGCGGCTCCGCGTCGGTCCGGCAGGTCTTCGCACACCGGTACGCACAGTTCGCGAACTTGGACCCGCGCCAGCGCGGATGTCCGCGGCGGTACCACTCGTCTTTCATCGCCACCTGGAGCTCCGAGACCCGGGGGTCCTCGGGGTAGGCCTTCACGTACCAGGTGCAGTACCCCATCGAGTCGACGCATGCGTCTTCGGCGAGGCGCTCCCCGAATCGGGTCCGAAGCTTGGTTTCGTGGCGCTCCCGAAACGCGTCGAGATCGACGTTGGGCATCAGGTTTCGACCAAGGTCGTCTCGAACCCAGTCGTCGCGCCCCTCGAGGAAGGCGACGACCGAGTCGTTGAACGTCGGAACGCTCAGCCGCTGAAGTCCATGCGTCTCGAGCAGCGCCTGTGCCGTCTCAGCCCCGAGCGTGCCGGGGTAGTGCTCGACCAGGGCGAGTAGCGCGGCGGTCGAGGGCTCGGGCAACGGCGCCACGGCGACGTCCTCCCCATCCTTGGCCGCCTCCGTGGTCCAGGGATCCCCGATCACGACCGACTCGTACGTCCGGAGCGCGACCACCTCACGCCAGGTGTCCAACTCCGGGTGATCAGGGTGTGCGTCCACCCACGACTTCAGCGCATCGAGATCTCCGCCCTCGTGATAGGCGAACACGGCTTCGTCGAGTTCGGATTGCACAGCCGCGGCCCGGACCTGCGCCGCATCCGCGGTCACGGTCTCCACCTGGGGAGCGCAGCCCAGCGTGAGCATCGCGCCCACCGCGAGGACCGAACAGGGTCGAATCGCCTTCGCCATAGTCCCGTCATCGGCCGCCAGCCTTCGAGCTTCAGCCGGCTTTGAGGCAGGACCTGCGTTCGGGCCGCGGTGTTACTGTGCGTACGTTGGACGAGCACGCCCCACCTGCGGCGGGATCCGACGACCTGCCGGCTTGCCCGTACTGCGCTGGGTCGCATCCGCCTGATCGTCTCAAGTGCCCGGAGACCGACATGGCTCTCCCGCTGCTGGGGCGGGTGCTGTCAGGGAAGTTTCGGTTCGTTCGCAAGCTGGGCAAGGGCGGGATGGCTTCGGTGTGGCTGGCCATCAACACCGCCGTCGATCGAGAGGTCGCCATCAAGGTCATTCGTCCGGAGGTCCTCAAGAACGAGGACCTCGTCGCGCGCTTTCGTAGCGAAGCGAAGGCCGCCGGCCGCATCGCGCACCCCCACGTCTGCGAGATCCTGGACTTCGGTGTAGGTCCCATCGGGCCCTACATCGTGATGGAGCGGCTGAAGGGGAAAAACCTCGCGCAGCTGATCCGCGAACGCGGTTCGTTATCGCCCGAGGAAACCGTCGACCTCGTGCAACAGGCACTGCTCGGGCTGCAGGCCGCCCACGCCGAAGGCATCGTGCACCGCGATCTCAAGCCGGAGAACGTCTACCTGCACGAGCCCAAGGTTGGGCCGCCGATCGTCAAACTGATGGACTTCGGGGTGGCGAAGTTCACCGACGGAAGCTCGGAGATCACCACCGAACACGGCGCGCTGCTCGGGACGCCCGAGTACATGGCGCCCGAGCAGTTCAAGGGCGCCGACCAAGCCGAGATCCGCACCGACCTGTGGGCGGTGGGTGCCATCATCTTCCGGGCGCTCACCGGGAAACACGCCTTCAAGGGGGCAACTGTGGCCGCAACGTTGCTGCTCGTCAGCCACGAGGATCCGGTCCCAATTCAAACGCTCAAGCCCGGCGTACCGCAGGCGTTGGTGGACGTTGTCAACCGATGTCTGTCGAAGGACATCGACGACCGCTACGGGAGCGTTGCGCAGTTGCAGGAAGCGCTCAGCCAGGCCCTCGAACTTGACCCGGACGCCGACGACCCCGACGACGAAGGTCCGACCGCTCCAAGCCTGCCCAGGGTCAGCCCCGCGATTCCCCTGCCCACCGACGAGACAAGCGATGTCCCCGCCGAAGAGCCGCCTGTGGCCCAGAGCGCGATCGAGAGGCGGCCCACAGAACCGTTCGCCGCATCAACTTCCCCGTCCCGTCGACTCTGGCTCGTGGGGGGCCTGGCCGCGGTCGCATTGGCGGTCGCCGTGGCGCTGTGGCCGTCCGACACCCCGCCTGCGGCTGAGCCCGTTCCGGCCGCGCCACAATCTCCCGAGGCAACCCCCCGGGCCGCTCCCCCAGCAGCCTCGCCGACCGTCGAAGCAGCCGCCGTCGTCCCCAAACTCGACGTCGGGAACCCGGAGGCCGACGTGGTCATCCTGGAAGATGTACCGACGCCGGACGTGGGGACAAGAACAGCACCCCCGGCCACCGACGTGCCTCCACCGCCTGCAGAGGGCGCCTTCGAAGCGCCGCCCCCGGTGCCCAAGCCATCGCCGCCCCCCGAACCCGAAGCACTCCCTCCTGGCGTCGTCGACCTGGGCAACGGCTACGTTTTCTCGGTCCGTCGCGGCAAGCGGAGCGACCACGGCAACGCGCGAAGTTTCTGCGACGCCCTCGGGAGGACGGGACACCTGGGATTCTCAGGGTGGAAGCTGGTCTTCCCCGGAGTCGTCAAACGGATCTCGCAAAGCGGCAGGGGTCCCCGCGGGACCTACTGGACCAGTGCCCGTTGGCGCGGCAACGTCACCACGTTCGCGCTGCCAAGTGGCGAGATGAAGAAGGGTGTCAGCGCGGACCGCCGCGCCGCTCGGGCACTGTGCGTCGCAGAGATCAGCTCGCGCTCGTGAGGGCGCTACAACTGGTGGCCGACACGAGCCAGCCGCGAGACCACGAACCATGCGACGCCGGTGCCCATGCCGATCATCGCCGGCATCAGCAGCGCATCAATGCCCAGCATGGTCGCGGCTACGTACGCCGTCCCTGACAGCAAGAACACGATGAGGCCGCCACCGGCGACGACAGAACCGAACGCTGGATGTCGGTCAGACTCGGGGGAGTTGGGTGTCTCGTCCATGGCCGACTCAAAGTGTAGTGGAGGCCGCGACGCCGGTGGACACGGATCCATCATCCGTCGATAGCGTCTGCCAATCCTTGAGATAGGCACGACGCATGAGACGTGTCCGCGCCGCTGAGACCGCGTACGCCTAGCAGCCCGTGGTGAAACCCGACACGACGCTTCACTCGTCTTCGTGATCCGCCGCGCCGGGCTTCACCACGGACTGCTAGCGCCGCACGACGCTGGTTGAGAGGTCCACGACATGGGTCGCCGCACCCTCCCCTGCGCCCGCCGCCGCGTAGTCCTCGGGCCGGCACGTCAACACCACCACCTGAATCGACTCCGCGCTCTCCTGCAGCAGTCTGCGAAACCACTCCGAGCGCTCGGGGTCGGTTTGCGCGAGGTGGTCATCGAGCACCAGCGTCGTCCCGAGATGCTCGGCGACGCTCACCCGCAGCAACGTCGCGACCTGCTCTTTGACCCCCTCGGAGAACCGGTCGAGGGCTTGCACGCCCTGCTCGGTCACCACCCCTTCGGTCTCCAGGTCCGCGCCCAGAGATGCCCCCCGATAGCGGCCCTGGGAGAGGGACTCCATGCGGGTCGCGACCTCGGTGCCCAGGGAACGCCCAAGATGGGCGCCCGTTTCGTTCTCGACCTCGCGAAGGGTGCTGAGCAGCAGCCGCCACCCGTCGTAGTCGAGCTCGATCTCGGCCTCCTGACGCCGCGCATCCTCGAGGGCCTCCCGGGCCATCTGGGACCTCTCGCGCACGACCTGACCGCCAACCTGCTGTAGCGCACCTTCCTGCTGGCGTACGGCCCGCTCCGCGTCTTCGAGCGCCTCCTCGGCGACCACCAACGCTGTCCGCGCTGCGTCGACCGTCTCCTGCGAGGTGTCCACCTGCGGCTCCGGAGCCCCTGCCAGGGCATCCTGCGCTTGCGCGACTCGTTCGGCCGCCGCAAATGCGTCGTGGTGTTGCGCCTGCTCTCGTCGCACCGCCAACGCCGCATCGGCGGCCGTCTGCGTCGCTCGAGCCTGGTCGAGCGTTTGTCGGAGGGCCGCTTCGCGTTCGGTGGCGCCCAGGCGGGCGGACTCCGCCTCGGTCACCGCCCGCTGGGCGGCCTCGGTCCGTTGC
This sequence comes from Nannocystales bacterium, assembly GCA_050633305.1. GTDB lineage: Bacteria > Myxococcota_A > Polyangia > Nannocystales > Nannocystaceae > CAJXVA01. The sequence continues at coordinate 137,881 of JBOEGF010000043.1, read as the reverse complement.
GCCATCCCGTCGACCTCCGCCTTCGCCTGCGCATCGAGTTCAGACCGCCGCTGCGCGATGCCATCGAGGGCAGTGCGGAGTGCCTCGGCAGCGCGCACGGGATCGTCTCCATCGAGCCGCGCGGCGGCCTCGAGCTTCGATGCGGCGTCGGCCCGCTCTTCGGCCAAGCGTCGCTCCGTCTGCGCCTCCGATGCGGTGGCTGCAGCGACCACTGCGAGCCGAGCCAGACGCTCGGCATCCGCCTCAGACTCGCGTACGGCTGCATCGAGGTCGTCCCCGTGCGCCTCAGCCTCGGCCTTGCATCCCGAATCCTCCACGTTCTCGAGGCCGCGCTCGGCCGCTTCGAGGTCGGCCTTCGCCGACTGCAACTCGGAGGCCTCCACCGGAGTCGCGCGCGCCTCCAGCATCTGAGCCTCTTGGGCTCGGGCATCTCGCTCGCGCTGCACCTCTGCGCGAGCGGTGGCGGCCACCCGGAGCGCATCGACCGATGCAATGCCCAACGCGTCGAGCCGTGCCGCGTGCACACTCCACGCGGACCTCGCCTCTTCCAGCGCTGCGTGAGCGCTCGGATCACCCGGGCGAACCGTCATCTCCCCCAGCGCGCCGAGTTCGAGCACGACTTCGCGTTCCGCATCGATGGTGGCATCCGCGGCCACCGCATTCGGGCCGGCACCATCCGTCGTCGCCTTGATGTCTTGCGACAACGCCAACGCCACCCGGACCCCACCACGCAGGGCCGCCTCTCGCATCTGCAGCGCTCGCCACGAGGCTTCCATCGTTTCGCGGGTCTCGCTGTCGGGAAAGTCCGTCCCCAGCTTGGCAGCGAGAGCGGCCGCCTCGGCACGTTTGGCGTCCGCCTCTTCGCGAGCTTGGTTCGCCGCGGCCTCGCGCCCCACCAGCCCTTCCACCCGTCGCCGAAGGCCCTCGGCACGCATCCACAGCAAGGCGTCCGCACGGCGGCGGTGCACCGCCGCCGCTTCCGACGCGGCAGCGCTTGCCTTGGCTTGGGCCTCCACAGCCGCGGTGTGCACATCGAGCGCCTTCTGCTGCTTCGCAAGCGTCTGGTCCCGCTCCTCACACGCCGCTCGCCACTGCATCAGCTGCGTCTCACGGGCTTGCAACGTCGCCGCTTCGGCATCCAGCTCCCGCAGCGTCTCCGCCCGAGCTTGGGCTTGGGCCCGAAGCTCCGGGTCCTCACCCGAACTCAGCGCCTGCGCGGCTGCGCGTGCCCGCTCGAACTCCACCTCCGCGTCTCGCACCGCGCCCCGCTCCGCTTCCAACGCGGCCTCGGCCTTGGGCACGGCTGCCTTCGCGGACTGAAGCTCGCCATGCAGACGCGCAATCTCCTGTCCGTTACGCTCGATCTCGGCCAAGGCTCCACGCGCAGCATCCACCTCGGCCTGCAAGCCCACACGAATGCGGACCTCCTCGAGCGCCACCTCGATGCCCTCGACCGTCTGCGCGATCCGGGCGCGCTCGGCCAGCGCCGTGTCTCGACGCACCGAAAGCTCGGCCAACCTCGATACAACGGCGTCGCTCTCGGCGACCGCGGAGATCAGCTCTTCGCTCGCCTCTCGCCGCTGCTTGATCTCGGTGCCGACGCGTTCGAATGGACTCCCTTTCCGGGTGCTTCGCTTGCCCTTCGCGGTGAACGCCTCGTCCACCCGAGTCTGGGCATGCTCGAGCACCTGCTGGTACAGCGGGTCAGTCGCCATCGCCTGCAGCGCCTCGACGAGTCGCGCCTTGCCGCTGTCCTCCGCATCGCTGTCGAGGCTCTGCTCCAGCAACCGATACGGCACCGCCTGCTCGCCCAACAACACCGTCGCAAGGAAGGACTTGGGAAACCCGTGCGATCCACCCCGTCCACCCGGCGCGGCGAGGCCCCACTCCAACAGCTCGCGCAGGCGGCCGTCGACACCGCGGCCCTCCTCTTCGAGGCTGTAGGTCATGCCGTCGTTCGACCACTCCAACACGGACTTCCCCCCCGAGCTGGTGCCGAAGGCTTTGTGCACCCGCCACCACCTCCCCTTGATCTCCAAGACGAGCGTGACGGTGGGCTTACGGGTCGTTCCCCACGGGATGTACGGCCGCGCGGCACTCGACCCATGTTGCAACAGGAGCGCGGCCCGGATTGCAGCCGCGAGTGTCGACTTACCCAGGTCGTTGGGCCCGTGCAGGACGTTGAGCCCATCCTCAAAGGACACCTTGGCCTGCTCCACCGCGCCGAAGTCCGAGACCTCGAGGGTTCGCAAACGCATCAGTCGTTCCCCCGGACCGAGCGATACAGGTGGTACAGTGCCCGCTTCGCTGCTTCCGCGTCCTCTCCGCCGGACTCCGCCCGAGCCTGAAGCCGCGAGACGACCTGCCCGAGTTCATCTGGCAGTCCATCGAAGGCCGCCTCGAGGTCGTCGGTCCGCAGCCGCAGCCGCGAGCGATCGACCTGAAGCACCCCAACCCGGCCATGTGTCGCATCGGTGCCCCCCAGCGTCCGCAGCAAAGCCTCGACGGCTTCGTACTCCGGCGGTGTCGCATCGAGTTGCACGTGAAGCCGCATCACCTTGGTGGCCAGGTCGCCCTCGGCTGCGAGGGCCCGAAGATCGGCCACGGACTTGACCGTCCGCTCGACCCAACGCCAACGTCCGACTCGCTCCTTACGAAGCAGCGCCCGCCTCCCATCCCGCGGGAAAAACACCAGCGCCACATAGCCGGCATCCTGCTCCCCGAACTTCGTGGGCTCGGGTGCGCTCGGGTAGACCGTCGGCACCGCAGCCCCCGGAGGCACCTCGCGAAACGCGTGCGTGTCGCCAATCGCGAGGTAGTCGAGACCGCGATCTTCAGCGGCCTCGGCCGGAATCGGGAAGGTGTTTTGGAACCCCTCGATATCGGTGGTCTGCCCGTGAATCATGCCCACGCGGATGCGCTCGTCATCCGCTGCGCGGCGCGGCAGGTTCTTCCACAGGCCGCTCTGGCCGGCCCGGGTGCGACACGGTGCCGCGAGCAGCACCCCACAGTCGGACAGTGGAGCCTCGAAGTCATCCCGGTCGACGACGTGGACCCCATCGGGCAGACCGCGCCGGAACGGATGGTCTTCGGACCACACGCTCTTGTTTGTCAGCGGGTCGTGGTTGCCGGGCAACAAGAACACCGGGCGCCCGGACCAGTCCCGAGCGTGGAGTCGCTCGAGCAAGCCCTGCCACCATGGGTCCGCGGGAAGCGGATCATCGAACAGGTCGCCCGCGCACAAGACAGCGTCGACTCCCGCGGATTCGGCCGCCCCAAACACGCTATCGAGCACGTCCATCCGCGCCCGCATCAGAGTTCGTTGATGCTCCTCAGAGAAGCTGGGGAAGCGCATTCCCAGGTGCCAGTCGGCGGTATGCAGGAGCTTGAGCGCCACGTCGGGATCACCTTGGCTCATACGAGCACGAACTCCACATCGAGGATGCGTTCGTAGGAGGGCGGAGTGTAACGCCGGACGTAGGCGCGTGATCGCCACGACCGGTACTCGTCGTCGTCGCGTGTGAGCAGGCGCAGGGCCTGTGCGTCGAGCCCCTCGAGTTCCGTTTCGATCGCGGCCAGCTCCTGCTCGGCCCGGGTCCGTGGGCCTGGCCCCACTGCCGCGTCGCGACGACCCAGAGCCTCGGCGTGACGACCCTGGACCTCGTGACGGATCCGGCGCAGTGCCAAGACACGGTCGTCGACCGAGCGCTCAATCTGCGCCATCGTCTCTTCGAAGCGCAGGTGCTCCCGAGCCTCGAGATCTCCCCCCGCAACGAAGATCGCTTCCTGAGCCGCATCCTCGAGCGTGTCGAGCGAAAGGCCGACGTGGGGGTCTGCCTCGGCGATCGCCGCGAGCACCCAGCCACGCGCCCGAGCACCCATGAACGGCTGCGGCCCGTCGTCGAGCACAACCACGGGCAGCAGCTCGGTCACCGGTTCGAAGCCAAGCGCCTGCATCCGCACCACACTGATCCGGCCCGTCGTCCCTCGTTTTGCCGCCACATCCCCCTCGAGGTTCGAAGCACGGATCGACACCCGTTGACGCCCGACAGTGGCTGCCCGTGATTCCTCGAGCGCTGCTCGGATGAGGGCATGGCCGACGTGCAACGGCTCCCCCTGCTCGGGCACCCCGTCGCCCACGCGGATCCGGACGCCCTCCCGCAGTGCAGGAGGAAGCTTCGGATGCGCGGAGACCTCAACCGTCAGACCAGCGTCATCCCGATCGGTCGTGTACGGGATCCCAACCGCGTCCAGGAACCGGACGAGGACGCCCTCCAGCTCTGCATCCAAGGCCGCCAATGCCTCGGGGAGTTCCTCTTCGATGTCCTTGAACGCCGCCCGCACCGTCGCGTCGAACCGGGTCTCGATCAGCCCCGCCGTTCGTGCGTGTGTCTGCTCATAGTCGTCCTTGGCATCTCCGACGCGCGCTCCGAGCTCCGCCATGCCTGCGGCGATTTCTTCGGCCGAGCGAGCCTTGTCGTAGACGTCCGCCAGTTGGGCCTCGAAGTCGCTGGCAAGCGCACCGACCAACGCGGTCGATGTCGGCGCCACCGCCTGATGAAGGACCGCGTCCGAGGCATCCAAAACGGTGCCAAACAGCTCGAGCTTGCGGGAGAGGATGTCGAAGGTGAGCCGCTGCGCTTCGTTGTCGCGGTTGATGAAGTTGATGACGGTGACGTCGCGCGTTTGGCCATAGCGATGGCACCGACCGATTCGCTGCTCGATGCGCTGCGGGTTCCACGGAAGGTCGTAGTTGATCACCGTGTCACAGAACTGCAGGTTCAGCCCTTTCGCCCCAGCTTCGGTCGCAATGAACACCGCGGTCTTCGTCGCAAACTCGTGGACCAGGGCCAGCCGGACCGCCACCGAACGCGATGGCTGGGCGTCCTTGGGCATTCGCGAGCCGACCTCGCCCTCCCACCGCTGGAGGGCGACGGCCACCTCGGGCCCGGTGTTCTGCCCTCGGAACATCGTCACGGCATCGGGTGCGACGATGCGTCCCTCCACCAGCACCCGCTTGATGTACGTCTGCGTGGAGAGGGCTTCGGTGAAGATGACCACCTTTCCACTGCCGTCGGACCGAGTCAGCGCGCGTTCCACCGCGACCCTCAGCTGCTCCGCCTTACTGTCGACCGGCAGACTCCTGGCGAGGTCCGCGAGCCCCTGAACCCGCTTCATCTCGGCGACGAGCTCGGGCTCCGGATGCTCGGGAACCTCCTCGTCATCACCGCGGGGGGCCGCTGGTGCATCCTCATCGTCGAGATCGGCTTCGAAGAGCCGAAGCGTGTCGCCGCTCCCCTCGAGCTTCCGCCGCAAACGATCGGCCACCGCCTGAAGCGAGTCGGCGAGCGCCACCACCGAGCTCCCCATGCGGCGATGAAAGCCGATCAGCAATAGTCGGCGGTGGGTTCCACGAAACGCGAGCGTCTTGGGATCGAGCAGATACTGCGTCACGTCCTCATACAGCTGCGCCTCGTCCGGAGACATCGAGTACTCGAACAACCGCGCCGTCCGCTGGGTGAACGCTTTGGCCATGAACGTCTGCGCTTGGCGGCGTAGCGTTCGCTGGCAGACCGTTGCGAGCCGTCGTTTCAGCTCGTCATCCTGCCCGGGCCGAATCCGGCGATCATCCCCATCGCAAAACACCGAGCGAAACGTGCCCAGGTCCCCCAGCAGGGTGCCGGTCGGTTCGACGTATTGAACCAGGCCCCACATCTCGGTGAGCGTGTTTTGGATGGGTGTCGCGGTGAGCAGCAACATGGGCGTGCCGAGCAACGCGTGCTTCACCCGGGCCGCGGTTCGGGCGTAGCGCGACCCATCTCGAAGACCGCCTTGTCGATCGTAGCGCCGATAGATCCCCGCGAAGATCTCATGCGCCTCATCGATGACGCACAGGTCGAACTTACCGCTCCCCCCGATCGCGGCGGCTCCCACCTCGGAGCCCGCGTACTCCCGACCAGCGATGAACACCCCTGGACCCTCAAAGCCGGTCTCCTCCGAGGCTCCCTCTCGAGCGGTGATGCCGAACAACGCGAGCAGTTCGTCTCTCCATTGCCCAAGCAGTGGTTTGGGTGTCAGCAACAGGATGCGTGAGGCTCCCTCGGCCAGCAGCTGGGACAGCGTGAGGCCAGCCTCGATCGTCTTCCCCAACCCCACCTCGTCGGCAAGGATGCAACCGCCCTTGGGGATCCTCTGAAGCGCGAAGATGACCGCCTCGATCTGATGCGGGTTGGGATCGATCCGTGCGCTTCGCTGCGAGGCCAGGTACCGACGCTGTTCGTCCGCCCGCCGCAAGCGGACGAGTTCCTCACAGGCGAAGCGTCTCGCGACCGCGTGCACCATCTACGTGTTGGTCGCACACCTACGCGTCCGGGGAAAGGGCCGGATGACGAGCAGCCGCCGCGCGCAGTATGCTTGCCGCCGTGACCGCAGTCCGGACTGTCCTGCTCCCGTTCTTGTTGCTCACCCTGTTCGCCTTCTTCGGGGGCTGCAAACAGACGGTGGAAAACCAAACCGCCGCCTGGAAGAGCAATCTGAAGAAGGTCGAGTCTTTGCAGGCGAAGTACCCCGGATTCAAACCCGCGCTCCAGGCCCGGATCGATGAAGCGAAACCGATTCATGAGGCCGCGGGCTCGCTCGAGGGCGATGCCGCCATCGAGAAGCTGTCCGCGGCAAACAGCGCCCTGATGAAGGGCTTCGTGCGCGAACTCGACAAGGTCGAGACCGTCAGCAAGAAGCTCCGCGAGGCCCGGGTCGAGGTCACCGCCAAGGCCTCCGACGCCTCGATTCGCGAGGGGGCGAAGGTTGCGGCCGCGGATGCCGAGAAGGCCTTGTCTCGGGCCGAAGAGGCCCTCAAGAAAGGTGCCAAGAATCCCAACGACGCCGATGCGATCGTGAAGAAGGTCCTCGGAGATCTCGAGACCGCCCAGAGCGCGCTCGACAAGGTCAGCGGCGTGCAGTCGAAGAAGGACAGCAAGGCCAAGGCCGACAAAGACGACAAGACCAAGGCCGAAAAGGACGCCAAGCAGGCCGTCGCGGACTGGAAGTGCCAGTACTGCGGCAACATGAACAAGCACGACCACACCGAGTGCGGTGGGTGTGGCGCCGGCAAGAGCGGCAAGAAACCCGACGCCGCGGCGAAGAAGTAGGGGCACCAGCGGCACGCGTCCCCGGTTTTTTTGGGGGCCGGCCGATCGGGCCGTTCACTGCAGGGGGCCCGATACCGGCCTGCGAGCCCCCTGGCAGGATTGATACGCTGCCATCATGAGTGGCCCGGCGAGTACGAAGAAGACCCTGCTGATCGTCGTGGCAAGCGTGCTCGGGTTCGGCCTGGCCGCCGCTCTCGGTTGGGGAATGCTGATCGGCTGGAGCGTCGACACCGAGGCCAGCGATGCCCAACGGGGGATCACCGGAGAGCACCTCTCGGCCTACTATGAAGAGCCCGGGTTGGATGGCGGCACGCTCGAAGTCATCCGGACTCGGTACCTCGACGGGTCCTACGACATCGCCGTCGACTACGAGGTCGGCGACGTCGTCGTGACCTCCTCGCTCTACTCCGTCGAACGTCGAGCCTCGGACGCCTTGGGCGTGTACAGCGGCCTTCTGCTCACTGCGCCCCTGATGGAGACGATGGCCGACGTCGAACTCCGGGATCAAGACGACCTCTTCGACTGGGGCGAGAACTCCACCTCCAAGGTCATCGTGGCCGATGGTGCCCCCATGGGACACGTTGTCATCGCCCGCAAGGGAAAGGTCGCCTTCATGGTGACCCTGATCGGAGTTTATGAAGACGACCCGCAGCGCCTCGGGGCGCTGCTGCAACCGGTGTTGGACGCGGCGCAAGCCGACGGCTGATCGAGGCCCCGCATCAGCGTCCCCAATGCGCCAGGATTGGCGAATCTCAAATACGACAGCGCTGTCGTATTTGCGAACCTCACTGCGCGGGTCGTGGTGCCAAGCGGTACAACGGCGCCTCGACCCAGGGAGCCTTGCCCTCGAACGGGGGACGGGGTCGGCCTTCCTTGACCGCGTAGTCGACTTTGTACCCTTCGCATTCGACTTCCCCAGTCGTGAGAAGGGCGCATACCAGCCCGTCCATCGCCACGAAGTCGAGCTGTTCGACATCGAAGGCGACCCTCGGCCTCAGGACGCGCCAGGTTACCCGGGCGTCGACGAGCCCTAGCCGCGACGCCAAGAAGAAGGGGCCGCCGGCAGTGCCGGCAGCCCCTGTTTCACACAGAGCGTGGGGTTACTCGCGACGACGACGCAGCCCGAGCAACGCGGGTCCGAGCAACAGCAGGCTCAGCGGAGCGGGACCACCTGTCGTGCAGCCGCCTCCACCACCCCCGTTGCCACCCGCGGAGTCCGTGTCGGTGTCGGTGTCGGTGGCGGCGTTCGTATCGCTCGCCGATGCCGAGTCGCTCGCGCTCGAACCTGGGCCGCTATCGCTGTCCGAGTCACTCGCGGACGCGGAGTCGGAGTCGGAATCAGAGTCGGAGTCGGAGTCGGACGACCCGTCCGTGTCGCTCTCAGAAGCGTCTCCGGTGTCATCCGCCCCGTCGGTGTCCGTATCGGACTCTCCGCCACCGCCTCCGACTGCGACCTGGGTCATCTCGCACCCCTCGTTGCCCGCCATGTCCGTGGCGCAGATCTGAACGGAGTAGGACCCGACCGGCTGCGTTGGAAACTCTGCGCGGAACAAATCCCCTCCCATGTACGTCACGACCGTCGCCTCGTCGACGCCGTCACCGGAAAGCGTCGCGGCCATCGCCGACAAACGAGGGCCGTTGTCCGTGACGGAACGATCCGCGATCGCAGCGTGCACCACAATCGGGCTGTCTTCCTCGAACGAACCCGTCTCGATCGCACGGAACGACGGAGCGCGGTCATCAGCCGCGAGGCCATTGGTCGCGAAGTAGACGTGGTCCTCGATGTCACCGAACTCCCCCTGCCCGGTCACGAGGTCAAAACGACCATCGCCGTTCAAGTCCCCAAACTCGCCCCACAGCGACGCATCCGGCACTCCCCCGAACGCACCATCCACGAACGTGAAGTTCCCGCTGCCATCGTTCTGTAGGTAGCGCTCTCGGCTCCCAAGCGCGATGACGACGGCATCGAAGTCGCCGTCGTTGTCGATGTCGGCACAAACGACACCGTTGTCGTCGCCGTTCACCTGGTTCCCGGTCACACGATCAGCAGTCTCATCCGTGTAGACGCCTGATCCATCGTTGATCAGCAACTGCTCGGTGTAGTTCGGCCCCATGTTGTCCACCCAAGCATCGAGGTCACCGTCACCATCGACGTCGCATGCGGTGGGGTTGTAGTGGTAGTTCGGACCTTGGCTGTTCTGCGGCGGAAACTGATCGCTGGCATCGCTGAACGTTCCATCGCCGTTGCCCAACCAGAGGCTGTTGTCTCCGTTGTGGGCGTTGAGCAGGATGTCGATGACGAAGTCGCCGTCGGCGTCCAACAGATCGACGTCGTCTGGATCCTGCCCGGTGAAGACGTCCGGGATGGCTCCGTCGACCTCGTCGAAGTTCCCGAGACCGTCGTTGAGATAGATGTGCCCGAAAACGGCTGGGTTCGACGTGTAGCCGTCGGCACTGAAGATATCGAGGTCTCCATCATTGTCGAAGTCACCCATCCGCGTGGCTCCGACGTTCGGCTGAGCTTCCGGCATCCGCTCGGCGTACTCATCCGCAAACACCATGTCCCCCATGTTCATGAAGAACGCACTGCCTGCGCCCTGACCGTCGGGCGCGAAGATGTCGAGGTCACCGTCGCCGTCGACGTCGCCGATCGCGACTTGGCGGATGCGGCCCTCGAAACTGTCGATCGCGGTGTTGGATACGTCGGTGAACACGCCCGCGTCGTTCTCGTAGATCACGAGTTCCTGTGCGGTGCCGTTCGAGAAGAACCCACCGTAGTTCACCAGCACGATGTCGAGGTCACCGTCGCCGTCGAGGTCACTCACCCGCAGGTGGTTGGTCCAGCACTCACCCGCCCCACATCCGTTGGTCAACGCGTCGTCGACCTCCTCAAACAACGCTCCCCCCGCTTGCGCTTCGCCAGCGGTCGCGAACGCGGAGAGGAGGAACAGACCAGACAACCAACGGGCAGGACGAGTGCGGAGCATAGGAATTCAGACCTTTCGCCGTGAATGGCGCGGTCGAACCATACCCTTCAATCCCAGGCACGGGCGGGTGCCTGGGATGGTTGGATTCAAGCGCAAAGTCCGTGGTTACTGGGACTTGGCGTCGGCCGCAGCTTTGGGGCCGTCTGCAGGCTTGGACCCGCGGGCCGGCTTTTTTTCGCCTTCGGCATCAGCCTCGTTCGGCCCGCGGACCAGGACAACAAACTCGATGCGACGGTTCTTCGCACGGCCCGCTTCGGTGTCGTTGGTGTCGCGAGGACTGGTGTCGCCCTTGCCCTCGGTCTCGATGCGACCACCGTCAATGCCAGCGTCGGTGAGGTACTTCTTCACCGCCTCCGCGCGGTCCGCAGAGAGCTGCAGGTTGGCCTCGGGCTCACCCACGTTGTCGGTGTGACCGGTGATCATCACGCGGACGTCCTCGTACTCGGTCATGACCGCCACAGCCTTGTCGAGGTCGGGCTTGGACGAGGAGCGGATGGTCGCCTTGCCGAAGTCGAAGGTGATGCCTTCGATGGCCCCCTCGAACTCCTTGATCTCCGGCGGTAGCTCGTCGGGGCAACCGTCGGTGTCGTCGAGGCCGTTGTAGACCTCGGGCTCGTCGATGCACTTGTCGACCGAGTCCATGATGCGGTCGCCATCGGTGTCCTTGTCCGGGCAGCCTTCAGGCGCGACGCCCGGGACCTCAGGACACGCGTCGATCGAGTCCTTGAAGCCATCGCCGTCGGTGTCCGGGCAGCCGTCGGGCTCGACACCTGCAGCGTCTGGACAGTCGTCTTTTTCGTTGAGGAAGCCGTCCCGATCGCGGTCGGGATCCACGTACGCGGCCGGAGGTGGCAACGGCTGCGGCTTGCTTCGATTGAACGTGAACGTGAGGCCCGCGAGGATCTGCAGGTGCGAGATACCGGAGTCCTGCCGGTTCTGCGCGGCGCTGACGATGTTCCGCATCTCGATGCGGGCGCCGATCCACCGGTTGAAGTACGCCTTCACACCACCGCCGTAGTGGAACGCAGGATCGATGTCGTTCCCCAGCAGGATGATGTTCGATCGAACACCCATCGCGCCGTACCCGGCCAGGAAGAACGGGGTCACGGAGTGGAACGGCAACTGCGCGACGGCGTGTCCGCGAAAGCCGTACACAAACGCGAAGTCGTTGGTGATGCTTCGGACGCGCGTTGGGTTGGCGGAGAACTCGCCCTCGACCCCGAGCACACGCAGCGGGAAGTAGCCCAAGCGCAACCCGACGTCGGGAGACACGGCCCACAGCGGCTCCTGCGGTTGTGTCTTCGGGTCGTAGAAGTCGTGGTCGGGGTTGGCGAGGAACACTCCGCCGTAGATGCCGAGCTCGACCATGTGCCGCTCCGGCCTCCAGCGCTTGATCCACGGCTGATCGGTGCGCTTGTACTGAGTCTCCTCGAGTTCCTCGCGCTCCGTCTTTTGAGAGGCCTCAAACTCGGCCTTCCCCTTGGGGCCACCGATGCTGGCCGAGGCGGTTCCCTCCGCTGCGGGCTCTTCAGCCGCATTCGCGTCGGAGGCGAGCACGCAAAGGCCCAAACAGATGCCGACGGTGACGGAGGCACGCATCATCTCGCTCCGTTTCTATCGCACCGGCGCCCCAGGCGGTAGCCCCGAGCGAGCCCTGCTACGCTCCCAGGCGAGGAAGATCGACATGAAAGCTTCGATGCGCTTGGTTTGCACTTGCCTGTCAACGATGGGGCTCATCGCCCCAGGATGCGGGGACGACTCCGACCCCGGAAACGTCGCCGGTTCGACCGGAGCCGTGGGCACCACAACGACCGAGGGGAGCAGCAGCTCCGGAGCGATGTTGGACCCCTCGGCCTCGAGCAGCAGCACGACGGACGCGCCCGCGAGTTCCAGCAGCAGCGGGCCAGGCGAGGCCGACAGCTCCTCGACGGGCTCACTCCCCTCGGAAGTCAGCCTGGGCGGCGCAGTCACCGACTTCCTGGGCATTCTGGGCATCGAAGGGCTGACCGTGAGCCTCGATATCGACGCGGCGGCCACCACCACCACCGACGCCAGCGGAGCCTTCACGTTCGAAAGCCTGGTTCCAGATACGCCGGTCAACATCATCATAGAGGCTCAACCCGACGGAAAGCCGCCGTACGCGGGCAGTATCGTCCCCGAGCGGACGGGCACTCAAGACCGGGACGACGTCGACGCCACGTCGGTCCAGGGACCCTTCATCGAGGCGCAGCTCAATGCGCTCGAGTCTCAGGACCCCGAGCCCGCCGATCTCGACCAGGGCATCGTCATCTTGCGCGTCAACCCGGCCGCGATCGAGTCGGGGACGGTCACCTTGACCATCGATCCACCGCCCCCCGCGGGCACGTTCTACGCGCCAAGCGAGAACGGTGCGCCGGTCCTCGACTCGACCGAGATCGGGTTTGCCACCCTCCCCGCTGCGGTCTTGTTCAACGTCGCTGACACCGAAGCGGGCGACATCACAGTCACAGCGGAGCACTCGGGGGCCCTCACGTGCACCGTTCGCCACCTACACTGGTTCGCGCGCGGCGGCTACATCACGCAGGTCCCGATCGACTGCGAGTAGCTCGAGACTGTGCGCCGGGGCCCAGCGTCGGCTGGACCCCCGCACAGCGAGAGCGGCGATCGTCGAAACGGCCTGCAGAGTGCGTCGCTCGCCGATTTAGAACCGATCGGCGCTCTAGTCCGGCATCTCGTTGCAGAGTTCGTGGAACTCGACGCAGACGGTCGGCTCGGGGTTGCTCATCTCGAGGAAGATGCACTGCAGGCACGGGTCGATGATTCCGCCGCCATCGTCGCCACCTCCCCCACCGGTCGTGTCGGTGTCGGTGTCGGTGTCGCCGCCGGTACCTGCGCCCTCGGGCATGCACTCGTTGGTCTGCTCGCACTCGTCCGCGGCGCAGTTGCTCAGCTGCAGCAGGTGGTAGGTCTCACGGACGGTCAGATTCTCCTCGACGCAGTCGAGCAGGCACCCGAGGTCAGGCTCAACGCTGGGGTTGATCGCCAGGTCGAACGCGCACTGCTGGATGCACACAACCGCATCTCGGCAGGTGAACTCCGGCTCCATCGTCGTCGACTCGAGGCTCCCCGAAGAGGACGACCCATCGGAGGTCGTCGTGGGGTCCGGCTCGCCGGTCGTGCCCACGGAGCGCGGCGAGGACTTCTGATCCGAGTCGAAGCACGCGCTGCTCAGAACGAGCGTCGCGAGGGCCACGAAGGAGCCAAGACGATGTGCTGCGGAAGCGGCCACCACGCGCGGACGTTAGCAGGGATCGAGCCCGAACACGACTGAGGCGATTTTCCCCGAATAGGGCAACTGACGGTCGCGGCTTGCCCCGGCCCACCAATCGAGACCACTATGAGTGAAGCGCCGTTCCCGGCGGTGGCTCATGAGCATGTCTATCGTTGCACCTACTTCCAAGCGCCCGCCGTCTTCGGCGCCCCGCCTGCTCGCCGGGCTCGCTCTCACGGCGATGGCGACGCTCGTCGGCTGCCGCGGCGAAGACGTCACCTTCGACTGCGAAAACCAGGCGATGAACTTCCTTCGAACGGTCGACGCCGAAGACCGAGCGCTGCGCGACATCCCGGAGAATGGGCCGTTCCCGGTCACGATGACGCTCACCGAAGACGCGCTCAACCGGCTCGTCGCGGGCATCATCGACGACGACGTTCCCTTTGCGGGCACCGTTCCGTTTGGCGTTCTGCCCGAGGGTCCCGGCGAGGCGGAGTTCGAAGCCAACGACGTACCCGAGATCATCGTGCGCGATGTCGAGGGTTGCCGTCGGTGCGTGGTGCTGCGCGTGAGTTTCGGTGTCCGCCTCGACCAAGAAGGCGATCCGCTGTCCTCGGGCTCCGGGTTCGCCGACATCGCGGTGCCGCTCAAGCTCGAAGCCGGGGATGGAACGACAACGATCCTCGCGGACTACTCCGAAGCGTTCATCGACGACTGGTATCTCTCCGTCTACGGGTTCGACTCCGACAAGAACGAGATCCTCGCGGGCGCCCTCAAGCTCCTGATGACCGAGCAGATCCAAGCAGGCTTCGAGCCGCTGGCGCTGTTCTCCATCGGGTCGTGGTCCATCGGCCAAGGCGACGTGAAAATGGCGGCCCGCAAGGTGTTCGTCCAGGGCGAGCAAGAGCGGCTGGTCCTCGGCCTCGCCACCAACCTTCCCCTGCCCGGTGAGGCTGGCCTCGACGTGGAGACACCCCTTCCCGAGGGCGTCGCGATCGGAGTCGCGATGGACCCCATCCTCCTCGACACGATGGCGCGGCGGATGATGGAAGAGGGCGAGATCCCCACCCGCTACAACGAAGACGGCGAAGCGGACGCCGACGGGATCTATGCCGTCTCGATCAACGAGATCGAGGCCGGCGGCACCGGCAGCAACCTCAACACGGATTTCCGGGTGTGGCGGACGGCCGAGGGCTACTGCGGCTTCGCCAACGTCTCGATGCCCGTCGAGGTACGGCTCTCGGAAAACATGAAGCGCGTCGAGGTCACGGCGGGTTCCGCGATCTTGATCCCCGGAGAGAACGAAGGCATCGGGGTCGCCGCAGAGGAAGAGGAGTCCCTGGTGGAGGACAACCAAGATCTCGTCGCGACGTTCCGCGCCGCACTGACCGAGCAACTCGCCGAAACGCTCAACTTCGAGGAGCTGGACGTTGAAGGAAGTCGGGTGATCTTCACGACCCAGAACGTCGTGGTCGACGATGCGGCCATCAACACGCACCTCGACTTTCAGATCTTCGAGAAGCCGGCCGACGAGTAGCAGCGGCGCGGTATCGAGCGGAACAAGCCCAGACATTCCCCGATTCCACCCGACCCGTCCTGGCCTGACTCTGGCACCAGGGCGGGTTGCGTATTACGAGGACACCAGACACGGAGCGCGAGTGACCTCACCCGCGTCCGGTGCTTCAAAACCGCCCCTAAACGCTGCTCTAGAGCCATATCCGTCCCTTAGCGCTCCGGGCGCTACCCCACGCCATCGTTGGAATCTTGCACGCTGCGGTCCATTGGCGGGCCTCACCGGGCGTGGGGTGAATCCGGGGCGCGGGTGTGCTACCACGCCGCCCCGACCTCTACGGTTTGGGCGAATCTCCGCCCCCGCCGTGAGGCGCCGTCTTGGCGAGGAGGATGTCATGAAACGTACTGACCAAGAACGTATCGAACGAGAGCTCAAACGCCGGGAGAAGAAAACGGCGGTCGAGTCTCGGCGCGTCGGCAACCGTGAGGACATGGATGCCACCCCGGGTGGCTACATCCAGGCCCTGCTCGAAACGCTCCACTACGACAAGACCACCATCTACAACGCCGCTGGCGACGACGAGATCCTCGAGATCATGATGTCGATGAAGGAGGACCTCCCCGAGAACAAGTGGGAGTCCGTGATTCGTTCCGCAATCCGCAAGACCAAGGTCTCGGAGAAGGACCTGGCGTTCGACGAGCTCAAGGAGACTCTGGCGCAAGCCTGAGTCGCGACGCGTCGAGCGAGCCTCACGCTGCGCTCGACAAAAAAGGCGCCCCGGCCATCGGCCTGGGCGCCTTTGTCATGAGGCCTCGAGCCCGCTGGGCTACTCCCCGCCGCCAGCGGGGGCCGCTTCGGGAACCACGTAGGCCAGAAGCTCGTGGCGCCACATGGCGGCCGCGGTTCGGCACTGCTGCACCCCCAGAGCGCCTCCCTCCGCGGCGGAGTAGCCCAGCACGTCGCAGACCTGTGCGATGCCGTCCGAGCCGCCCTCGAACGCGCTGCGCAGCGTCTGGTCGACCTGGTCCTCATCGCGCCCGGGGTACGACACCAGTACGCGTGACGACAGCACCGGGATCGCCTCGAGCAACTCCTCCTCGATGCAGTCCGCAAACAACTCGGTCCCATCGACCTGGGCCTGCAGTAACGCCTCGGACGCCGCTTCGGGGATCTCGGAGCTCGCATCCGCTCCGACGTCCTCGAGCGCGAGCTCATAGAACTCGTAACACTCCGGGTACTGCGCCTGGGCGTCCGGGGCCGAGGCCCGTCCGCCCCCCAGATCTGCGAACGCCTCGACGGCTTCGGCGAGGTGGAGCTCGGCCAAAGCGAGACAGCCAGCGTCCACCGCCGAGATCGACTTCTCCAGCACCTCGTCGTGTGCCTCGAGAAACGCCGAGCACAACTTGCTGTGCTCGGAGCGCCAGACGTTGAACGCCGTGCCGACGTCGTCGGACAGCTCGGGCGCGGTGAGATCAAGCGTCAGTGCGAGCGCCGACCGAACAGCATCGTTGGCATCGGAGAGACACTCGATCCGGTCTTGTTCGATCTCGGTTCGCTCGGCGAAACGAAGCACGCTGGTCCGCTCCCGTCCGCGGCGCGCGGTGGTCTCGCAGACCCCGACCGCGCGCAGGTGCTCCTGCTGAATCTCAGGATCGAGCTCGGCCCCCGCCACGTCATCAGCCTTCCCACCCACGCCACCCTCGGCAGGTGCCGCGCGGCCCTCGGAGTCGTCGTCACAAGCGATGAGGCTGAGTCCAAGAAGAATCGCGGCGGAAATACGGAGCGCTGACATGATGTAGACCGATGTAGGAGAACGGAGCCAAGATAGTGACTGCGCATCCGACCGATGTCGAGTCGGAGCGGCCGAAAGCCCGTTCGCAGCGCTTCGCAGCGGCTCTTTCAAGCTTGCACGCGGAACGCGCACTTACCGCGAGTCATCGTCGGGCAGCGCGTATGGGGAAGGACCCCGGTAGTGCTCGTCGATGGGCGCTCCGCTGCGGATGGACGGAAACGCGCGCTGCTCACAATCCATGCGCTCGCACAGCCGACACGTGACGCCGATCGGCAGCGCGCTCTCGACCGTGTCCACATCGACGCCGTCCGAGTAGATCATCTCACGCGCATGCTCGACTCGGCAGCCGAGGCCGATCGCTTGGATCGTCCGGGGCACATGGTGGTCGCCGTGCACGCGCAACACCGTCCGAGCGACGCAGAAAAAGACCTGCCCATCGGGCATGACCGATGTCTGGACTCGTATGGCCCCTGGGGACAGGAACGATCGAAAGACGTTCCACCGCGGACAGGCGCCCGCGAATCGGGCGAATCGGATGCCGGAAGCGGAGTAGCGCTTGGAGATGTTACCGGCGAGGTCGACCCGAATCATGTGAAACGGAACCCCTTCATCCGAGGGCCGTCGCAGCGACGTGATTCGATGGCACACCTGCTCGAAGCTGGCCCCAAAGCGCTGACCGAGGAGTTCGATGTCGTAGCGCTCCTTGGTGACCGCTTTGCGCATCGCGACGTAGGGCATCTGGACCGCCGAAGCGAAGTAGTTCGCAAGCACGACCCTGGCCAGACGCACGCTGCCCTCACTCGACAGCAGAGAGTGCCGTGCAAGATCGGTGAGGAGTTCATCATGCTCGATGAGCGCGTACTGGGCGGCGAGCTGAAAAATGCGACTGGCGTCCGGAAGTACCTCTGCCAGGACCAACCGCTTCTTCCCCGCGTCGTAGCGCCGTAGAGTCAGCGGACGCTTCCGCGAGCCTTGGAGTTCGACCTCGACCCCGTGGCGTTCTCGAAGGAACTCGACCAACCTCGGCTCGAGCAGCTGCCGGGACCGCGTCACGGCGTCGTCGTCATCGACCGGGAGCTCGAGCGCCCTGCGAAGCGCATCGGCATGCCCCTCGAGGACATCGAAGTAGTTGCCCTCGCGCTGGATGAAGTCGCTGACCTCTTCGGATGCCAGTGCCGTCCGGACCGGGCCCACCTCCTGGTGGTCGTCGTAGATCCGCGCCGCGAGCGAGTCCGCAGAACGACTGGCCTCTTGGTACGCACGGAAGAGCTTGACCAACCGTCGGGCAAGCTCCGGCGAGGCGTCGACGAGCCCCTGCAGTTCGTTCTGGGTCGCCGGCCCCTGCCCAAACACCGGGTCGGCCAGCACTTCGGACAGATCGGGCAGCAACGTGTCGTCCGCATCGAATGCGGCGAGCTCCACCTCGAACTCCTTGGCCAGGCGAAGCAGCAAGGACGCGGTGAGCGAGCGCTGCTGATGCTCGATCAGGTTGAGATAGCTGCCCGAGATGCCCAGTCGGCGTGCGAGCTCGACCTGCGTGAGCCCCCGCGCTTTGCGCATTTCTCGGACCCTCGCCCCCAATTTGCTCACCTCAACGGACACTCCATTTCCTTTTACATGTTTTACACCTTTCACGCCGACTCTGCTTCACGGCGATATCACCGCAAATTGTGCACAATATTCGCCTTGACCCGAAAGCATTCTTGTAAAAAGATACACGCACACGATTCGGCCCCGGCCTCGCGCCTACGACGCCAATCAGGAAGAGCCCCATGAGCCATCCCGAAGGATTGACGATCGCCGCCCCCAGCGCGGACCACGCTTCTATCCTCACTCCGGACGCGCTCGCGTTCGTCGAGACGCTCGTTCGGACGTTCCGACCCCGAGCGCTGCAGCTGCTCGAACGCAGAAAACGGACGCAGGCCCAGTACGACGCGGGAACGCTGCCACAGTTTCTGACGGAGACGGAGTCCATCCGAACGGGTGACTGGACCGTGGCTCCCATCCCCAAGGACCTCGAAGACCGCCGCGTCGAGATCACCGGGCCGGTGGACCCCAAGATGATCATCAATGCGCTCAACTCGGGCGCGAACACGTTCATGGCCGACTTCGAGGACTCGAACGCACCGACCTGGGAAAACCTGATGGTCGGGCAACGGGCGCTGGGTGAGGCCGTTCGCGGCACACTGAGCTTCGAGGACAAATCTCGCGGAAAGTCCTACGCCCTTCGAGACGAGGGCCTTGCGACGCTGCTCGTCCGACCGCGCGGGTGGCACCTCCCCGAGCAGCACCTCCTCGTCGATGGGCTCCCCGCCACGGGCGGCTTGGTCGACTTCGGCCTGTTCTTCTTCCACAACGCCAAAGAACTGCTGGCACGGGGCTCGGGCCCGTACTTCTACTTGCCCAAGCTACAGAGCCATCTCGAGGCTCGGCTGTGGAACGACGTGTTCGTCCACGCTCAGGATGCGTTGGGTGTCCCGCAAGGCAGCATTCGCGCGACGGTCCTGATCGAGACGCTCCCCGCAGCCTTCGAAATGGACGAGATTCTCTACGAGCTGCGTGACCACTCCGCCGGGCTCAACTGCGGCCGCTGGGACTACATCTTCTCGTACATCAAGACGCTGAGAAACCACGCCGAGTTCGTGCTTCCCGATCGTGGTGAGGTCGGCATGACGCAACCGTTCATGGCCGCGTACTCCAACCTGGTCATCAAGACATGCCACCGGCGAGGCATTCACGCGATGGGCGGGATGGCGGCACAGATCCCAATCAAGGGTGATGCGCAGGCCAACGACGCAGCACTCGCCAAGGTCACGGCAGACAAACTCCGCGAGGTCCAAAACGGACACGATGGGACCTGGGTCGCCCACCCTGCCCTCATCCCTGTCGCACGGGCCGTGTTCGACAAGCACATGCCAGGCGGCAATCAGATCGACAAGGCGCGCGACGATGTCCAGGCCGACGCCGCGGCTCTGGTCGCAGCGCCCCAAGGCATCCGCACCGAAGCGGGCCTGCGCCTCAATGTCCGAGTCGGCATCCAGTACCTCGAAGCTTGGCTCCGCGGGAACGGTTGCGTCCCCCTGTACAACTTGATGGAAGACGCAGCGACCGCCGAGATTTCCCGGGCGCAGGTTTGGCAGTGGATCAAACACGGCGTCGATGTTGGAGGCGCCCCCGTCACGGCTGCCCGTCTCGCCAGCGTCATCGACGACGAGATGAAGATCATCGAGGCCGAGGTCGGTGACGCCCGCTTCACCGGCGGCAAGTTTCCCCTCGCTCGCGAGCTGTTCGAATCGATCTCCACCGCCGACACACTCGAAGACTTCCTCACCTTGCCCGCCTACGAGCACATCACGACGCAGGCCTGACCCCCGCGACCGCCCAGAGCTCCAGACCCGACCGAGACCGAGAAGGAACGACAACGATGTCCATGACTCCCAAGACCACCTCCGCCATCAACTTCAACGACGAGCGCTGGAACGGCATCGAGCGGCCCTACTCGGTCGAAGACGTGCAGCGGTTGCGTGGCAGCGTCACCGTCGAGCACACCCTCGCGCGCCTGGGCGCCGAGCGACTGTGGGACCTGCTGCACACCGAGGACTACGTCAACAGCCTCGGAGCGCTCTCCGGCGGTCAGGCCGTCCAGCAGGTCCGCGCTGGACTCAAGGCGATCTACATGAGCGGTTGGCAGGTCGCCGCCGACGCCAACCAGGCGGGCCAGACCTACCCCGACCAGAGCCTCTACCCTTCGCACTCCGTCCCCGAGCTCGTGCGTCGGGTGAACAAGGCGCTGACTCGGGCCGACCAGATCGAGTCCGCCGAAGGCAAGACCAGCCGCAACTGGTTCGCGCCGATCGTCGCCGATGCCGAGGCCGGATTCGGCGGTCCACTCAACGCCTTCGAGCTGATGAAGTGGATGATCGAGGCGGGCGCTGCGGGTGTGCACTTCGAGGACCAGCTCAGCTCGGAGAAGAAGTGCGGTCACCTCGGGGGCAAGGTCCTCGTCCCGATCCAGCAGTTCGTCAAGACCCTGACCGCTGCCCGCCTGGCCGCCGATGTCGAGGGCGTTCCATCCCTGGTCATCGCTCGGACCGATGCCGACAGCGCCCGACTGCTCACCTCCGATGTCGACGAGCGGGACCACGAGTTCCTCACGGGTGAGCGCACCCCAGAGGGCTTCCACCGCATCAAGGGCGGCCTCGACCAGGCCATCTCCCGGGGCAAGGTCTACGCCAAGTACGCGGATCTGATCTGGTGTGAGACCTCCACCCCGGACCTCGAGGACGCAAAAAAGTTCGCCGAAGCGATCCAGTCCGAGCACCCGGGCAAGATGCTTGCGTACAACTGCTCGCCGTCGTTCAACTGGCGAAAGAACCTGGACGACGCCACGATCGCCAAGTTCCAGCGCGAGCTCGGGGCCATGGGCTACAAGTTCCAGTTTGTGACGCTGGCCGGCTTCCACCAGCTCAACTACGGCATGTTCGAGCTCGCCCGCGAGTACACGCAGAGCGGCATGTCCGCATACGCCAAGCTGCAGGACGCCGAGTTTGCCTCCGAGGCCGACGGCTACACAGCCACCCGCCACCAGCGTGAGGTGGGCACCGGCTACTTCGACACCGTCTCCACCACGCTCTCCGCGGGCAAGAGCTCCACGCTGGCCATGGAGCACTCCACCGAGTCGGCCCAGTTCAAAAAATAGGTTCAAGAAAGTAGGAGCTGGCCATAGAGCCAAGGCCGGGTTTCGGTGAAACCGGGGCCGAATCACGGGACGGGTGCACGCATGCAACCGTCCCGTTTTCGTGGGTGGAATCGATCGGGCTCCTCGTGCGTCAATGGTCTGTATGCGTCGCTCGCCGTCGTCGTCCGGTCCGTGGTCCACGCTCGAGCGAGCGGACTTCGCCGTCCGCGTCGCCGGACTGGCCGCGCGCCGACTCGTCGGCTGGGCGCTCCGTCCGAACGTGTATCCGGAGCCGCATCGCGCCCCCAGCAGGCAAACGCCCCACCTCGTCGCGGCCCGGACCATCCCGCGACGCGCATCGTCGTTCGGACCGAAGCTTGAAGAAGGCAGGTGGCACAACCTCGGCCTCGCCGCGACCGCCCTCCACGGCATCGGCATCTCAGCGGGGCGCCCATTCTCGTTCTGGCGGACGGTCGGACGCCTGACAGAGAGCCGCGGCTACGTCGAGGGCGCGCACTTCGAAGGCGGCTGCATCATCCCCGCCGTCGGTGGTGGGATCTGCTCCTTGAGCGACACCTTGTTCGACCTCGCATTGCGATCGAACTGCACCATCGTCGAGCGACACGGCCACACCTTGGTGCTCGACCGTGGCCCGAACGCACCTCCGCGCCGCCGCGTCGACGCGACGGTCAAGTGGCCCTACGTCGATCTGCGCTTCGCTCCACAGCGCGGTGTCCTGCGGCTCGAAACCCGGATGAGCGCAGAAGGGCTCGTCTTGTCACTCAAGGGCTCAGAGCGGGTCGAGGAAGCCTCGGTCGAAGTCTCCGAACCTCAGATCACCCACGAAGACGGGCAGCGCTTTGCCCACACCACGATCACCCGCCGGGGCCCCGCGCACGCCCCTGGACTCGTCACGATCGGGCGCGACCGAAAGCGGGTCATCGTCAGTCCCACGCGCAACTGCGACACCTGCCAAGAGGACGACTGTGGCCGACGCCGCCCGGCGAGCTGACCATCGGGTGTTCATCATCGCACCCGAGCCCAACGACTGGCTGCGGCCCGTTCTCGAGGTTCTGCAACCGTCCAGGCCCGTCGAGGTGTTCGCCCCATGGGTGCTCCCGCAGGCCCTCGCCAAGCTCGGGCGGCGCATCGGGTTCGTCCGGCGCCGTGACGGCCGCGGGCTTCCGGGCGCCCGCCCCCACGGATGGTTCACCGCGAGCGAACTCCTCGTGCGGGGGGTTGCTCGGGGCAAGACCGCCGCGACCTTGAGCAACCGGGTTCGCATGCGTGCCCTCGTCGACCATACCGCGGCGTTTCACATCGCCCGCCGCCCCACGCCGAGCCTCATCGTCGCGCCCAGTCTCGCGGCCCGCCGCAGCTTCGCGCACGGCAGGCAAGCCGGAGCCACGTGTCTGCTCGTCGAAGACCTGCCCGACTTGGACACACTGGTGGACGGACTGGATGCGCTGGCCTCCGCACATCCGCAGGCGAGCTTTCTCCGCAACCACCGGCCCCGGCTTCGTGCCCACGCACGCCAACGAGCCGAGCGCTGGCAAGCGGATGCCGTGTGCGTGCGTGGCCGGGTCGCATGGCAGCGGCTGGGCCCGAGCAAGACCCGGGTTCAGCTTCCCCGCTCCCCCTTCACCGGCCGTGGGACGCCCGGTGGCGACGTCCTCTTCGCGGGCCCACCTCTGGCGCGCTGTGGCTCGACCGCGTTGCCCGAGCTCCTCGATGCTCTCGAGGACGTCACGGTCCGCGTGCTCCCCGGTCCGTGCAGCGAGCCCTCCTCGCTCCAACACCACCCCAGGATCCAGATCCACCGTGGCGCTGGTCTCGATGGCGTCGGTGTGGTGCTCAGTCTCAGCCCCCTCGAATCGCACCCAAGCACCGTCACCCGAGCCCTCGATGCCGGAGTCCCGATCGTCGGCACGACGGCTTCCACCGGGGTCGTCACATCCGCGAGCATCCTTTGCGCCGACGCGTCGCCTCCAGGCGCCCTTGCCGAGGCGCTCACCGAGGCGGTGCACGGTGCTGCGCCCGTGCCACAGCCTTGGAGAGCGCCACGAAGTCTGGCTCAGTACATCGCCGAGTCCAGCACCACCTGCACACGGAACTCGGCCTCAACGCCGTCCGTCCGCACCAGCGTTCCCACGACCTGAACCTCCAGCCCCCCGAGGCCTTCGAGCGTGAGGTCGTCGGAGAACGGGACCGGCACGGCGCGGACCCGAAGCTCCCCCTCCTGAACACATTCCAGCGGCAGACCCGCTCCTGAGTAGTTCACCGCCGCAACAGACGCGCCGCCGACGACGCGGACGACCTGCAGGCGAAGCTCGTCCACCGTGTCCAGGCCGACCCCGACGAGGCTGAGATCGAACTCGGTCGCGATACCTCCTTGCGGCGGCACGAAGACGGGCATCGAGTCGCCGTCCGCCAACGGGGCATCCTCGAACCGTGAAGCCACCGCCAGGCTGACCATCTCGCTCGGTACGCCCTCGCACAGGCCGGCGTCTTCGTCGGACGTGCAAGTCACCGAAACAAGCGCGGCAAGAAGGAGCGCGAGCAGGCGCATGCCCAAGGGTACCAGTGGCGACAGACCGGGGTAGACTCCGCGCGTGAGCACCCCCAGCCCCCTTCGTGGCAACATCTCGGCGGCCTTGCTGGCTCGCGAGGTGGTCGACGTGCTCGAGGGTCGTCGCCAGCGCGCCGCGTTGGCCACCGTGACCGGACGCAGCGGATCCGCGCCGCAGCGCGTCGGCGCAAAGCTGCTGCTGCACGAGGACGGCACGTTGGTCGGAACCGTGGGCGGAGGCGCCATCGAAGCGCAGGTCGTCGCCGCGTGCGAGGCTTCGATACGCGAGGGCCGCTCCAGTCAAGTCCAGGCCCACCTGGTGCGGGACCTCGCGATGTGCTGCGGCGGAGCGATGGAAGTTTTTGTGGAGTACTTGCAACCGCAACCCCGCCTGGTGGTGATCGGAGCCGGACACGTAGCCCAGTCCCTGGCACCGCTTGCGGTCTCGGCCGACTTCCGTCTCACTGTGCTCGACGAGCGCGAGGAGCTGCTCGAGCATCCGGCGTTCGTTGGCATGCAAACGGGCGCCTACGACGTGGACGAACTCGAAGTCGCGGTGCCGGATCTCGACGACCGCGACTACGTGCTGATCATGACGCACGACCACGCCCGCGACGAACGAGCCCTCGCGCATCTGCTGCGACGGCCGTTCCGCTATCTGGGTATGATCGGGTCACGGCGAAAGGTCCACGCCGTACTTCGACGGGTCTTGGCTCGGGAGGAACAGCGCGGACGCCCGCGTCCCGACCTCTCCCGGGTCCGCGCACCGATCGGACTCGCACTTGGGGGACGCACACCCGCTGAGATCGCTGTGAGCGTCGTCGCCGAGCTGATCGCCGACCGGCACGGCGGCTCCGGACAGCCGATGACCGTGGTTCCCGAAGTCGACAGACCACAGGACGCCCAGCCCGAACTGCAACGACCCTCAGAGTCCGAGTAGTTCGCGGAACGTACGCCCGTTGGGGTCGACCCGGCCGTCCGCACGGCGCATGAACCCACGCTGGAACTCGCGGATCGCCGCAATCGTCTTGCGCCCAATCAGCCCATCGATGGGGCCAGGGTCCACGCCTTGCTCCGCCAACAACGTCTGCACCAGCAACACGTCATCGCGCCGGTTCTCCCCGCGGCTCCCCACCGAGCCTTCCAGGCGCGGACCAGTGCGAACCTCGTCGACCTTCCACAGCATCACCTTGGCCGCGACGTCGTAGTACGCCGCATGACGGCAGCGATCGCGGTTCCACAGGTCGATGTGGCCGCTCGCATCGCTCCAGATATCGACGTCAAACACCACCACGCCGCGCGTTCCGAAGAACGCGTTGGGAACCGGACCGCCCTCACCGTCGGCGTAGGTATGCGTCAAGTCGGGGGCACCGTAGGTTCGCTGCAAGTATCGGCGGAACTCGTGCACCCGCAGCGCGTAGTGCCGTCCATCCGCGCCCACCACCGTCGCCAGCCCATCGTCGCGCCGGTCGGGGATCGGGTTGCCCGATGCGTTGAACGATCGGCTGATTCGAATCACGCACGTGTTGCGGATCCAGTCCCGATCCGCGCCTCCACCGATCGCAGCCTTGGCTGCGGCCGCAGTGCCACCGGGGTTGGGATACGCATCCCACATCTCTTCGAAGTTCCGCAGCCCGCTCATTGCGCTCCTTGGCTCCATCCACCGGAGCGCACCAAGTCTCGCGCCCACACGACCTGGTTGTAAAGCGAGCAAGGGATCCAACACGGCCCGCAGTCCGGGCCGAGAACTGTGGCTCGGAGCACAGCCCTGCGCCGTACCCACGCGCACGTGGGTGTAGGGTCGCGACATGATCCCTGGAACGCTTCGTGCCCTGGCCCTTCCCGCGCTCGCCGCTGCGGCGGTTGCCTTCGCGAGCAGTGGTGCATCCGCAGCCGAGCCCACCAACACTGGCAAGCGGTTCCGCTTCCACGGCGAGCTCGACGTGCTTTCGTTCTCGCACTTCAACCCCGACGGTGACGGTGAGAACACCAACCGGCTCGGGTTTGGCTTTGGCCGGCCGACGGGCGCGGACCGACTCCTCGTGCCCCCGGTGTGGTCACTTGGGTTTGGCTACGTGTTCCTGGGCGGGAATGCGATTGTGGGTGGCCGCTTTGCGTTCAACCTCGATACGGAAGGAGACGAAGACGACGGTGGTCCTGGTGGGCCCGTCCCGTCCCGAACGACCGCCGTCAGCGGTCAGCTCGTGCCGTACTTCCGCTACCTCTTTCTGCCCGGCAAGCGAGCCCGGCCCTTCATCGAGGGCCGATTCGGCTTCGGGGGCAGCGCTGGTTCGACTCGCATCGAAACGGACCCCGAGCAACTCTACAGCTTCAGTGAGATCCACCCCATCGTCGGCGTCGGCGGAGGCGCGCACATTTTCCTCATCGACGCGTTCTCCATCGACCTGGCCCTGACCTTCGACTACGCAGCGCCGCATACCAAGGGCCGGAGTGAGGTCGGCGACGTCATCATCGAGGAGGACTACTCCAAAGACGGCGATTTCATCAATCTCGCCGCACAGGCCGGCTTCTCGGTCTGGTTCTGAGCAGAGCGCGGCATCGCAACCCGACCGACGGGCCGGGCTGCTACAGTCCCCGCGATGCTCCGCCCGCTCGCATGCGCTGCGCTGTTGTGCCCTTGGCTCACCCTGGGATGTGGCGACGACGCCTCAGCCGAGGACAGTGGCACTGGGGAGGCCTCGGCCACCGACGACGCCACGAGCACAACCGCAGGCGACACCGACACCGACGCGGACTCAGGATCGTCCACCGATACCCCGAGCACCGGAGTCGTCCCCGGTAACTGCGTCGTTCAGCAAGGCGAGGGTGCGTGCATGGTCGAGGCCCTCGTCCCGGTCCCCTCAACGGAGGTCACCTTCGGCGACTTCGACGGGGACGGCGATGTCGACATGCTGGCCCGCAGCGAAGAGACCGGCCCTGACGAAGCTGACGAAGCCGTGCTGTTCACCAACAACAGCGGGACCTTCGATGGCGGCGTGGCGCTGAGCTTTGGAAGTGAGCCCATGGCCAACGGTCGCCCAGTTGCCCTCTCGCGCCCCCGTCCGGCCGGCTCCCGCTCGAGCGAAGTCCGCAACGTGTTCCTGCAGGGAACCTACGGTGCCCTCGGCGATGTCCAGGTCGATGTGTGGTGGATGCAGGGCTCGGAGCTTCGTCGGTTCTACGAACCCACCGGGTCGCCCCCGGCCGGTCCGTGGTTCGGCGACTTCGACGGGGACGGCTCCACCGACCTCGCCTTCGCACCCGACGCCTCGACCCTGAACACCATCGAACTCCACAGCTGCACCGCCCAGGATTGCGGTGGAATCCAAGACGCCGCCGTAACCGGGGCGCCCTCGGGACCCTGGACGGTCCTGGCCACCGACACCACCGGCGATGGCATGGACGAGCTGCTCGTGGTTCGAGAGGGAGACAACGGCCTCGAAGTCGTCGTGTTCACCAACAACGCAGGAAGCTTTGCATCGAGTTCCACCCTGGAACTCGGAGGCGATCTCGCGCCCGCCTCGGCCCGTATCGAGGACGTCGACGCCGACGGTCGCGGAGACCTGGTGCTCACGAGCACCGGGGATCCGATGTCCAACACCTACGGCGCGACCCTGCACGTCTTCAATCAGGACGGCAGCGGCGGCCTGCAAGATGGACCGGTGATCGAAGCCGGCGAACGGATCACCGGCTACGCGATCGCCGACTTCGACGGAGACGGCACCCCCGACATCGGGCTGCGTCGCACCGACCTCGCCATCGTCAACGTCGGACTCGGCCCGAGCTTCAGCGGAGGCGTCTCGTACGAGATCACCGCCGAGGCGACCGGGATCGAGGGGCAAGCGATTCCCACCTGGCAGACCGAGATCACCGACCTCGATGGCAACGGTTCCCTCGACATCGTGACCATCTCGGCCCAGGGCGAGGACACCTACGCGGCCAACGTCCTGCTGTCGCAGTGAGGGCCCTTCGCCCCGACGGCCG
The DNA here is from genome assembly GCA_050633305.1 of Nannocystales bacterium. Lineage (GTDB taxonomy): Bacteria > Myxococcota_A > Polyangia > Nannocystales > Nannocystaceae > CAJXVA01. The sequence continues at coordinate 109,960 of JBOEGF010000043.1, read as the reverse complement.
CGTCTGAGTCGGAGGTCGGCACTCACTCCAAGTCGTCGACACACAAAGAAGGCGCGATGCCCGGAAGCGACGCACACTCGCAGCCAGGTGTTCGGGCGTTGCACATCCGGGCGCACGTCGAGCCTCCGTCTGCTTGGCGCACGCACAGCCCACCATCGCAGGCATCAGCGGACCCGCACGGGGCTCCCGGAGGCGCAGGTCCGTCGAGCCGACACTGCCAACGCTGTCCCCCGTCGTCGGCGTCGAACGGCGAACACGTCATGCCTTCGGCGCAGTCCCCTTCGGAGGGACGGCACGGACACGGCTCAAACACGCACGCGTACCAACCGCGCCGCCACGAGAGCCCCTCGCGTACGGTCGCCGCCTGCTCGGGGGTGAACTGGGTGCGGCACGACGGGTAGTACGCCATGACGTTCGTCGCATCGGCCGCCTCCCCGCCTTCACAAGACAGGCCACAACCCTCCACAACCTCGCAGGACACCGGGCCCGGATCGGGCGGCGTATCGCAGACTCCATCACCGAGCAGCGCACAGGGCTCGGTGCACGGCTCTCCTTGCTCATCGAGCTCTGAGACGGCATCCGTCGTGGGCGCGTGGGTATGGCACAGCCCGAGGTAGTGCCCGATCTCATGGGCCACGGTGCTCTCCCACCGCTGCTTGGCGATGATCACCCCGCCGACGAGTGGTTGACGGCCCTGAACGCGGCGAACACCTCCACAGATCCCGTTGGGCGGCGTGGCCAATCCCGGACGCGGGACCTCATCCACGAGAAGCTCCCGCGTGAACACGATCGGAATGTAGAAGCTGTCGCGCTGGCGGACGTGCGCGCTCCCGGTCAGCACCTCCTGGAGCTCGCTGTCATCGATCTCGAGCCACGCCTCGGCATCGAGGTACACCGTGTCCGCCCAGCGAAACGACAGCCCGAGGTCGTCGTCGCGAGCGAAGTATCCGTTGATGCGGTCCAGCTCTGTTGTGAGGTCGGCATCGGTGTAGTCGGTGTTGCCCGCCGAGTCCGCGACCACCACCGCAACAAGATCGACCACGCCACAGTCCGCGCCCTCGTCAACGAACCCATCTCCGTCGTCATCGCGACCGTTGCACAGCTCGTCCGCCTCATTGTCCGGCTCGCACCCGCAGGCCGAGCATCCCAAGCGCTGGGGAGGCGCGCTCGGACGAACACAAGCGTCCGCCCAGCCACCGCGTAGTGGCTGGCAACGCGCACCGACCGATGCGCAGTCGAGCCGCTGCTGCAGCCCGTCCGCGCAGGAGACAAGCGTGTCACCGTCGCACCGTGGGGGTACCCCGAGAACACAGGGCGTCCCTTCCGCCGGACCACAGGCGGGCCCCTCTTCGGTGAGCACGCACTGCCGCCCCACCTCGGCGCAGTCTCTTCGATACAGACGCCCAGCAGCGCAGCCTACAGCCACGCCGCCTTCACATCGACCGCCCCCGATCTGTGCACAGGCGAGGTCCGGACCTACGCAGGCCCCGTCTTCACAACGCGTGACGCCGCACTCCTCCGCCTTCTCATGTGGGTTGCCACAGCTGTCGATCCACCACGCGTCCCCGCGAACGCAGATGGTGTCCTCTTGGGGGGTGCAGCCCAGCGGCGTCGGAGCGCGCTCGGCGGGCAGCGGTCGTGGCGCCCAGCCGCCTGAGCGCTTGGGCGCCTGAGATGTCGTGGTGTCCTCCCTCGGCGACCGCGTCTCCTCCCCCGGGCGACGGCGTGTTGGGCCTTCCCACGCGAGAATCCACGCCCCGATCACTGCGGCGGTGGCCAGCAGCAGATACAGCCAGGCGGGGGGGCCCTTCGAGGACACGCTTCCGCCCTACCATCGGCGAGTCGGCGATGTCCACGGCGTCCTGCACCCTGCCGGCGCTTCGCCACAGCCGCCGAGTCCGACGCCGCGCAATGCCAGTTTCTCTATCCCTTGGCCGTCGAGTGATGTCCCGTGGGCCCGGGTCGGTAGCGCAGGAGTGCAGCCAGGCAAACCCCACCGATGACCAGCTCGAGGATGGCCGCCTGCACGAGGATGCTCGAAGGCAGTCCGTCCACCAACATGCTCAACACCCGGCCAAGGCCGTAGGACAGATACACCACAGTCGCCAAGACCGTGGCGGTGAAACGAAGATGACGCACGAAAGCCCCCGCGGTGATGAGTGCCCCGATGGCCAACAAGGCGCCGCCGGGCGCCCTGGTCTCGCTGAGCAGACTGACGTTCCCGCCGATCTCGATACCACTGCTCGCATGGAACATCTCCGGTACCAGGAGCAAGCCGGCTCCAACACACGTACCGAGAATCCCAGAGCCGAGGAGAATGATGGTCAGTATCTTGGACCCGTTCATCGTAGGTGGAAGATGCGTTGCGCATGCGCGGCCGGCAACGACCACACATCCGCATCGATGTACCCATCGTCCAATCCGTTGGACGACGAGCCTGTCCTCTGCGACGCTGCAGGCGTCTCCGTGTCTCGATCGCGCACTCCACCGCCCCATCGGTCCGATCCGCTCGGCGAGACCCTGCATCAGCTGCGGATGACGGGCACCTTGTACTGCCGCTCGGAACTCTCCGCACCCTGGGGCATCGCGATCCCGGCGTTCCCGGGGATGATGACCTTTGTCATTCTCACCGCGGGCGGATGCTGGCTCGAGATGGCCGGGGTCGAGCCCGCGGAACTGGGTCCGGGGAGCCTCACCCTCATCCCCCACGGCACCCCCCATCGCCTGCGCAGCGACCGACGCGCGCGCACGGTCGAGCTGTCCGAACTGCCCGTGCAAGCGATCACCGACCGCTATGAAACGCTGCGTTGGGGTGGCGGCGGTGCTGTGACCGAAGCGACGTACGGCGTGGTCCGCTTCGACCACGTCGCGGCGCATCGACTCGTCGACCTCCTGCCGCCCGTGCTCTCCGTCGATGGTTGGGACGACGAGTCGGGAGCCTGGCTGCACAGCACCCTGCAGCTGATCACCCGCGAGGCCAAAACCATGCGCCCCGGCGGAGAAACCGTCGTGACCCGCCTCGCAGATGTCCTCGTCATCCAGGCGATCCGCAGGTGGCTCGCGACCTCTCCGGATGCCGATCGAGGGTGGTTGGCGGCATTGCGTGACCCGCAGATCGGGCGAGCACTCGCTGCAATCCACCGCGACCCACAGGAGGACTGGAGCGTCGCCGGCTTGGCCGCGCAGGCCGGCATGTCACGCTCGGCGTTCTCGGCTCGCTTCACCGAGCTGCTCGACGAGTCCCCCATGCGCTACCTGACCGCGTGGCGGCTCAATCTCGCACGTACGCACCTGCAGACAACAACGGAGCCCCTGGCCTGCGTCGCGACGCGGTTCGGATACGGCTCCGAGGCGGCGTTCTGTCGGGCATTCAAGCGGGTCTTCGGCCTCTCGCCTGGGGCCGCGCGCGCGCAGGCGACCCCCCGCGAGTTCGGCGACCTGCGGACATGACAGGCGGCAGCGGGGGTCTAGAGCTCCCGCCGCCAACCCCAACTCGCGAACCGCTACCCGGGCGCCGCGAGTTTCTGTTGTCGATAGTCGATCGCGTCGAGGAACTCGGGCGGGTAGGCGCGCCGCCGCGCGATCTTTCGATAGAAGACGGTCCCGTCAGGGTCGAGCAGAACCACCGCGTGCAGCGACAGGTCGCCAACGTCCGTGTTCTCCAGGCCCCACGCGCGGATGACCTCCAGCTTGGAGTCGCAGGCGACCGGAAATGTGAACCCTTTTTTCTCGACCCACGGAAGCGAAACCTCGGGAGCATCGACGCTCAACGCGACGACCGTGACGCCTCGGGCGTCGAACTCCGACATGGAACTTTGCAGCTCGCCGAGCTGCGTGTTGCAAGCGGGTCACCAAAAGCCCCGATAGAACATCACCAACACCGGGCCAGCTGAGCGTGCCTGTGCCAGGTCGAACGTCCCGCCGTCGGCGAGCGGGAGTGTGAAGTCCTCGACGCGATCGCCGATCTCGGGCGCATCGGGAGCGGCACCATACGCCCCATAAGCGTTCGTCGTGATGTCCACCGCGTTCGCGCTCGACGAGCTGGGCTTGTAGCGAGGGGCGTCGGGATCACCGGCCGGCTGGGATGGTGTCCCCGACGCAGTGGCCGACGGTGAAGGCGCCTCGGCGGGCATTTGCGGCGCAGGAGCGCATGCCGATGCCACCGCGACAGCGGCACAGAAGAGTGAGAAGAGGGGCGGACTGTTCATGATTTCGGGGAGTTCCACGTCATAGGGGACCGACACCCCGGCCAACTTCGAAGCGGCGTTCACGAACCGGAGCACGAGGGTACTCGAACAACGCCGGCAGGCTCGATGCGTTTCGTTTTCCGGACAGCTTCCTCCAGCGACGAGTTGGCGAGCCTGAAAACGTCCGCCAAACCGTGGTCTGCCCCCATTCCGGCGAGCCCGATCTGCAGGTTCGAGCCCGTCCTTGGCGCTTCGTGCGTCGCGCCGCTGTCGGCATCGAACCTTCGAACCTCCCGGTGTGTCGATGTAGGAGCCGGGAACGTTTCCGCCTCCGCCCGGTGCGTAGCGATGCCGATGTCCGCCCGCCCCCTCGTCCTCATCCTCGCCGTCGCGGCCTCTGCGTGCGCCGGAGAGTCCCGCCCTCCCTCCCCCGCCGCAGCCCCCGTCGAAGAACCCGCGGCCTTCACCTTGCCGGACGACTTCGCCCAATCGCTGAGCACCTACGTCGCCGGATGGGGCAAGCAGTGGCCGACGTTCCGGGTCCATGGCACCACCGCCGTGTTCGCGGAGGGGGAGACCCTGTATCAGCAGTCTTGGGGGCTTCGGGATCTCGCCCAAGAAACCGCGCACGGAGAGGACGACGCCTTCGAGATCGGCACGCTCTCCGTCCACCTCACCCACGTCGCGGTGCTCGACCTCGTGCGCAGCGGAGACCTCGCGTTGGACGACGCGGTGGCCACCCACATTCCGGACCTGGGACTGCAGCCATCCATCACGGTGGAACACCTGCTGACCATGACCAGCGGGCTGCCCAACTTCACCGAGACGATGTTGTTCGAGCGGGTCTACAAGCGACGCGCGGCCACCCACAAGGCGTTGGTCACCTCCTTCGCAGGCGACCCCCTGGAGTTCGACCCGGGCACCGACTTCGCGCCGAGCTTGTCCAACGCGGCGTTGCTCGGGCTGCTGCTCGAAGAGGTCACCGAGCAGCCCTATGCCGATGTTGTGCAGACCCGGGTCTTGGGTCCTCTGGGCATGGAGCACACCAAGTTCGGACGACAGCCGGGGGCATCCGTCGGGCTGTCCTTTCATCCGGACGAACACCTCGAGCCGGTCGTTGAAGCCACCCCCGCGTCCTTGGGCGCCGCCGGAGGCTGGACCTCGACCGCGACCGACCTGGGCAAGCTGTACGCAGCCCTGCTCAACGAGACCTACGGCGCCGAGCTTAGTCGCCGCATGTTCGGCAACAACGACCTCGACAAACCATACGGATTCGCCCCCACCACCATCGCGGGACGCGATGCGTACGGCTGGGTGGGACTCTTCGACGGCCACGAACACGGCGTGTTGCTCATCCCCTCCGACGGCTTGGTCGTGATTCACCTGGCGAACTCCGAGGTCGCTCCCGGCTCCCAGATCGCCGAGGCCGTCGCCCAGATGGCGTACGAGTTTCCTGTTCCCGTGCGCGATGAAGCGCGGCCAGTGCCACTTGATCCCGAGCCCTTCGCCGCGTTTGCCGGGCAGTGGGTGATGACACCCAGCGACCTTCGTCACGTCGAGCTCACCGCCGACGCGGAGACCCTTTCGACCCTACGCGTGGTCGACACGGAATTCGTGCAGGGTGAGGGGTTGCGCCTCCACATCCAAGGCAGACAGAGCAGGCGCATGCACCCCACCGCCCCCCGGAAGTTCTTCTTCAAGGACCGACCTCAGTCCACCGCATACATCACCACGACAGCCGCATCGACCATGTTGGTGCTCGAGCGCGGGGGCGGGTCGCTACACTACCGACGGGTCGCGGCACAGCGATAGCGGAGCGGCCCACAGCCGTGGGTCCGCTCCTCTCGGTGACCGGCCCGCCACCTGCCCGACCCGTTCGTCTCGTGGCAGTCTCGAGGGGCGTTGCAGGCTCTACCCTGACGCCACCGAGCTCAGTCTATCGCGAGCTCAACGCCCTTGAGTTCACAGAGCTTCTTCACGTTTGGGTGCTTGCCGCTGAGTAGCCTTGCGGCGGTGTTCGCTTTCTCCGCGTCGCCCAGCCGACACGCGCACTTGGTCATCACGACCGCTGCTCGTTGGGAGGGACGCATCTCGTGCGCCTCCGCAGCGAGCTGAAAACACTGGGCTTGATCACTCAACGCTGCCTTCTGGGCCCTCTTGAGCATCGCTTCCACCACCCTCTCCAGGGACTCTCCGGCTGCGTCCTCGGCCGCGCCGAGCTTCTGCGGTCGCTTGTTCCGACCTCGCCGGCCTCGCCGGCCTCGTTTTCCGACAGGCGGCTTCGTCTGAACGTCCGTCGGCGTCTCCTCCCGCACGGCCGGGACCGGCTCTTCGAGCGGCGTCGCTTCGGTGCGCGGCTCAACCTCAACGAGGTTCTCGACCGGTTCGAGCTCGACCCCGAGGGGTTCGGGGTTCGGGGTTGCCTGCCCTGCAAGCAGGGCGGGAAGGTCAATCGACGGCGTGAATCCGAGTTCAACGGGATCCGCCGCCGCGAGCGTGTCGCGATGGGGGAGCACCAAGGCAGCGGCTTCGACCTCCGCTCCTTGGCCCCGGCCGGCCATCCGCGGGTTCGTCGAATCCTGCCACGCGAACGCAGCACCGCCGACAACCATCGAGCACGCCAACACGAGCCCCAGCCTAAGCGAGAACGAACGTTCCGACGGCTCCGCACCCGCTCGCTCCACGCGGGTCCGCAGCATGTCGGCGCTCGGCTCTGTCGCGCCCTGCCGTAGAGTTGGGGTTCGCTTCTCTGATACGAGGATGGGTTCGGTTGACGCTCGTTTCGCGGCAGGAGGCGCGCCTGTGTACCCGGTGACCTCCGTGTTCGCAGGACTCTTCGGCGCGAAAGGAACAAGCGTTCGGCCACACGCTCCAGATGCGTCCGTTTCATCGCTCTGCACCGCGGCCTCGAACGCCCGAAGAAGGGCCCCCACATCGGGGAACCGCCTCTCCCGCGACTTCTCCAGACAACGCAACACCACGGACTCGACTTCGGGCGAGTCAATGTTGAGAGCGGGCGGCTGCGACCGCACGTGTTTTTCCATCACCCCGAACCCGTTCTCTGCCCGAAAAGGGATGGTTCCGACGAGCATTCGAAACAGCACGACCCCGAGAGAGTAGATATCGCTCCGTCGGTCGACCCCCGCGCCAAGAATCTGCTCGGGCGACATATATGCCGCGGTACCGATGGTCTCGTTGGGCCGTGTGAGCCCTTTCGTCCCTCGCCCCGCGTCGAAGAGTTTCGCGATTCCGAAATCGAGGATCTTCGCGACCTCAACGTCGTCCTCCTCCTTCGCGAGAAAGATGTTCGACGGCTTGATATCCCGGTGTACGACGCCTTTCTTGTGTGCGGCCTCGAGCCCCGCACAGATCTGCCGAAGCAATGTGAGCACCTCCGCAACGTCGAGCGGACCGGTTTTTGCCAGGCGGCGTGAGAGGTCCTCGCCCTCGAGGAACTCCATCACGACGAACGTAATCGGGCTCCGACCATAGTCGGTAATGCCCACAACGTGCGGGCTCGAGATGCGGGCGGCCGCCCGAGCTTCGTTCAGGAACCGCGCCCGGTGGTTCTCATCTCTTGCCATGGCAGGAGAGAGGACCTTCAGAGCAACGCGCTTCTCAATGTGGGAATGGACCCCTTCGAAGACGGTCCCCATTCCCCCCTCGCCGATGATTCGATCGACTCGGTAGCGGCCCTCGAGGATTCTTCCAAGCAGTTCGCCTGGCTGCCTCCAAGCGTCGGTCATCCAAAACGCAGCCTAGCAGATCGGTCCGACCGACGTCGCGTCACGCGGAAACGGACAGCGCGACCTTCTTGAGCATCACCTCCCTCGGGCACGGAACGCCGCCGAGGAGAAATGTCGAATGCTGCGCTTCGCCGTGCCAGGCCGAGAGCAACGAACACGCTCGCGAAGGCCCCGCTTTATGCAAAGAACACGACCAACGGACCCGGCACACTGATCAATGTGGAGCCGTAGATACACCTACCCCAACGCCGCGCCGAGCGAACCTGTCTAAAGGGTCAGCTTCCTGCAGCGAGGACGGTCCAGTGCACAACGGCCCCGACACGACTTTCATCGTGGTCGCCTCACCGACTCCCGCCCCACCTGTTCAGGTCGACGTGCCGCGGGGCCTGCAACCCTTCTGGCGAATGTCGCACCGATATCACCAACCATCTCGTCGTGATCCGGTCTCGCCGCCCCAAGCACTACCTGCCCGGAGCGACGTCGCCCATCATGACTAGACAAATCTATTCCCCCCTTCATGCCCTCCCCATCACCGCCATCGCGTTCGCGGGCTTCTTCACGAGCCAATCGGCCCAGGCGGCCCCAAGCGTGGTGAGCCAGACGACCAGCGACGAGACACGTCCCGTCATCGCCTACAGCAGTGACGACGACGAGTTCCTCGTGGTTTGGCAGACCGTCAACGCCTTCGGTGGCACCGACCTCCTCGCCCGGAGGTTCGATGGCGCAGGGAGCCCGACTTCGGCGGCCATCACCGTGGCCGCCTCGCTCGTTGAGAATGAGCGGGACCCCGCTGTCGCCTACAACCCGGTGACGAAGGGATTCTTCGTCGCGTACGTCGATGACCAGGGCGCCGACACGGACATTCGGGTCGTGGAGGTGGCCCGTGCAGGCATCATCGTGCTCCAACCCCTGAACGTCGCCGTGGCCACCGACAGCCGCCGGGAGCAAGCACCGCAACTGGCCTACAACAGCACCGCCAACGCGTTCATCGTCACCTACGAACTCGAATACTCCGCCACCGACACCGACATCTACGCGGTTCGCCTCAACCCGAACACGGCAGCGGTGACCGGACCGCCGCTCGCTGTCCAGGCCAGCAGCGCGGACGACCGAGACCCCGACGTCGCATGCTCGTGGACTGCGGCCACATGCGTGGTCGTCGGCGAAGAGACCGCCAACGCCAACAACAACGTTTCCAGCCGAGCGGTGAACCTCTCCACCTGGTCGGTGGGCTCCTCATCCAACCTGACCTCGGGGTTCACGAACGCGAGCTCGAACCCCTCGGTCGAAGCCGACGATGCGGGCAAGTACATGGTCGCGTGGGAACACGCATACAACAGCAGTGACAACGACGTGTTCGCCGAGCAGCTCAACGCAAACGGAAGCTCGGCCGGCGGCTCCACTCTGATGATCGCCAACACGGGCCAGGACGAACAACGTCCCGACGTCGCCTTCATCGACACCACTGGGGAGTTCTACGTGGTCTGGGAGAACGAGGGCCCGAACGCCGGCCAAGACATGGAGATCTGGTCACGACCCGTATCAGCGTCCATGACGCTCAAAGCTCCCCGTGCCGTGGTGCATGACGTAGGAAAGGACAACTTGGCTCCGGCCGTGGCCCTCTCCGGCGACTCCCCCGACATCGGGATGGCCGTGTGGGAACACGTCTACAGTCCAGGATCGCTCGGCAGTCTTCGGGACACCGACATCCACATCGACGCGGTCCTCTCCAGCACCGCGTCTCCATAGCGCGTCCTGAAACGCCTCGGTCCGCTCCGGACTTCGAGGTCTCGGCGCAGGAGTCCGGGGAGCATCTCGCTTGACGGACCCACGCGCCGAGAGAACCTGGGGAAGCACACGTCCGGCTTGCCGAGCCGACAGCCGTTCGCTGCACGCGTCCGGCTACCGCCACTGGCGATAGTCGGTCCCGCATTGCAGAAACCCCGCCGCGAGATCGGCCCGCACATGCAGTGCCGAGGACGAGCGCTTCACAATCTGCACGTAGTCTCTGATGCACGCCGAGTCCGCGATCTCAGCGTTGAGCGCCCGATAGTTCCGGTGTGGCAAGAAGATCGCCTCCGGCCGCTCCTCGGCGCATCGCGTTTGGAACGAACGCCCACCCATCGCAACGTCTCGGGAGAGAAGGCCTGCCTGATCGATGACGCTCATGCGATACAAGACCAGCCCTGGGATGCCCATCTCGGAGTGGTAAACGGTACTTCCCTCAGGGAGACACCGCGCAACGTCGAACACCCCCCGGGTGGTCGTGACCTCGCGGTTGTGGCGGAAGACAACATCGGTATCCGAGCGGAGATCGGAGTCTTCCAGGGGGATCCACGCCGTGATCCCCAAGAGCAGGCAGCCGGCGACGACAACGCCCCGGCCCGGCCAAACGAGTGCCACGCTCCACCCAACGACGACCATCACATAGGCCGGCCACGGCAGCATGGTGAGGAAGAACCCGTCCCCGTTGGGCATCCAGCCCTGCCCGTAGGCAACCGCACCGCACCCGGACCACGCCAGGACAAACGCCCCCCATCGCGCCAGAGGAACTCGCTCGGTCGGCCACACTCGCGCGGTAGCGAGGCACAACGGCACAAGCGCGGGAACGTAGAAGCGAGCCCGATACCCCATGATCTCATGGGTACTCACCACGTGATACGCCACGAACACCAGCGCACTGAGCGTCAACGCCAGCGTGGCATCCCGGTGCTTCCACACCCGCGCTCGGACGAGGAGCCAGAGCATGGGCGCCACCGTAAACACAAACACAAGCAGGTGCGGCACCTTCGTGGCCCAGCGCCTGCTCGCGATGTAAGGGCCATAGGTATGAAGCGCCATCGTCTTCATGTGAAACGACAGCGGGAGCGCGGTGCCATAGACCGCCCACAGCCCAGCCCACACGAGCGCCATCGAAACGCCGAGCATCGCTGCGTAGCGAACGGTGCCACGTCCACTCCACCATCGCTGGAGCAGCGCAAAGACGGCGACGATGGCCGCGGCATCAGGCCGCGCCAGGTAGACGATCACCGTCACCGCGGCCGAGATTCGGTCCGCGCGTGAACTGTCCTCTCGCGCCCCCCGGAGTTCCAGCACCAACGCCGTCGCCAGCACGGCGAGCGCCAGAGCGGTCTCCATGTTGGACCGAATCACCGACATGACCAGCGCGTTGCCCAGGGTCAGCAACACCAGTGGACCGCGTGCCACCCGAAGCAAGAGCCCGGCAGTCAGCACGAGCAAGGCACCGTCGAGCACCCGAACGGCGGCGACGAAGTGGGTCTTGGTGAACAACACCACCGCCGTCGTCAGCGCCTGAAAAAGCTGGCTCGTGCTGCCATGAACCGCGCCATCCTCGAGGTTCCACGCGTACACGCCGTTCTCCACCGCATGCAGGGCGAAGCGCTTGAAGAAGTAGCTATCGTCGTACGGGGAGTTGCCCAGCTCTCGCACGACGACATACGCCACGAGGACCGCGAAGCCGGTGAGGGGCACCCACCACCGGGAGGAGTCGTCTCCGCGCGCCACGGCAGCATGATGCACACGACTACGGGCGAGCCTGCAAGCAGACTCGCCCGTCATCAGGCGTCGTCGTAGGACGCGGGACTACTTGGCGGACGAAATCGCGGCCCGTGCCAGCTCGGAGTTGAGCATGGCGATGGCGTCGAGGCTGATCGCCTTGGGGCACGCAGCTTCACACTCGCCGTGGTTGGTGCAGCCGCCGAAGCCTTCGGTATCCATCGTGTCGACCATCCGCAGCACGCGTCCGGTCCGCTCGACCTGTCCCTGAGGGACTTTGGCGAGGTGCGAGACCTTGGCACCGACGAACAGCATCGCCGAAGCGTTGGGGCAGGCAGCCACGCAGGCTCCGCAGCCGATGCACGCGGCGTAGTCGAACGCATCGTCCGCGTCGGCCTTGCCGATTGCGATCGCGTTGGCATCGGGCGCAGCTCCGGTACGGACGCTGATGTAGCCGCCCGCTTGCTGGATCCGGTCGAAGGAGTTGCGGTCGACGATCAGGTCGCGCAGGACCGGGAACGCTTTCGCCCGGAACGGCTCGACCGTGATCTCATCGCCGTCCTTGTAGCTGCGCATATGCAGCTGACAGGTCGTGGTGGCCTTGTTGGGACCATGCGGCACGCCGTCGATCACCATCGAACACATCCCGCAGATTCCCTCACGACAGTCGTGGTCGAACGCGACCGGACCCTCGGGGTGCTTGCTGGGGTTCTTGAGCAGCTGCTCGTTGAGCACGTCGAACATCTCAAGGAACGACATGTGCTCGGTGACCTCGATGTCGTACGACTTGAGACCGCCGGAGTCCTTGGGACCGGACTGTCGCCAAACGTTGAGTTTGATCTTCATTGGATGACTTCCTCGTAGGTTCCCGGCGACGTCACTTGTAGCTGCGGGTCGTCAGCTTGACGTACTCGAACTTCATCGGCTCTTTGTGCAGCTTGGGCTTCTCGCCGTCGCCCTGATACTCCCAGACCGACGCGTGGGCAAAGGTGTCGTCGCGGCGGACCGCCTCGCCCTCTTCGCTCTGGTGCTCCTCGCGGAAGTGGCCCCCGCAGGACTCGTCTCGCTCGAGCGCATCGCGGACCATCATCTCGGCGTACTCCATGAAGTCCGCCACCCGACCCGCGTACTCGAGCCACGGGTTGAGCTCGTCGGCGTTGCCCGGGACGGTCGCCTCTTTCCAGAAACGCTCCCGAAGCGCCGGGATGAGCTCGAGAGCCTTGTTGAGCCCCTCGGCGGTTCGCGCCATCCCGCAGTAGTCCCACATGATCTTGCCAAGCTCGCGGTGGAACTGGTCCACCGGGGTCGAGCCGGACAGCGCCAGGAGCTTCTGCGTCTTGGTGCGGACCTCGGACTCGGCAGCTTCGAAGGCGGGGTGACTCTCGGTGACGGGGCCTGCGTGCTCCGTCGCGAGGTAGTTGCCGATGGTGTAGGGGATGACGAAGTAGCCGTCGGCCAGGCCCTGCATGAGCGCGCTAGCACCGAGTCGGTTGGCACCGTGGTCGGAGAAGTTGGCCTCTCCGAGGACGTGCAAGCCGGGTACGTTGCTCATCAGGTTGTAGTCCACCCACAGGCCACCCATCGTGTAGTGGACGGCGGGGTAGATGCGCATGGGCGTCTCGTAGGGAGACTCACCCGTGATCCGCTCGTACATCTCGAACAGGTTGCCGTAGCGATCGGCGATGGCGTCACGGCCGTCGCGTTTGATCGCCGCGCTGAAGTCGAGGTAGACCGCGTTTCGCTTGCCGTCGACCTCGTGTTGCGCGACCCCATAGCCGTCGTCGCACACCTTCTTGGCCGCCCGGGACGCGACATCGCGAGGCACCAGGTTGCCGAAGCTGGGGTAGCGCTCCTCAAGGTAGTAGTAGCGCTCTTCCTCGGGGATGGTCCGCGGGTCGGCCGTGGCCTTGGACTTGTCGCGGGGCACCCAAACCCGGCCGTCGTTGCGCAACGACTCGGACATCAAGGTGAGCTTGGATTGGAATCCGCCGCTGACCGGGATGCAGGTGGGGTGGATCTGCGTGAAGCAGGGGTTGGCAAAACCAGCGCCACGCTTGTAGGCCCGGAAGGCGGCAGTGACGTTGGAGTTCTTGGCGTTGGTCGACAGGTAAAAGACGTTGCCGTAGCCCCCCGAAGCCAGCACGACCGCATCGGCAGCCCATCGCTTGATGTCACCGCTGACGAGGTCGCGGGTGATGATGCCGCGAGCGTGACCGTCGACCAACACGAGGTCGAGCATCTCGGTCCGCGTGTGCATCTTGACCTTGCCCTCGTCGATCATCCGGTTGAGGCCGGAGTAGGCGCCGAGCAACAGCTGCTGGCCGGTCTGACCGCGGGCGTAGAACGTGCGCGAGACCTGGGCACCACCGAACGAGCGGTTGGCGAGCAAACCGCCGTACTCGCGCGCGAACGGGACGCCCTGCGCGACGCACTGGTCGATGATGTTCACCGAGACTTGGGCGAGGCGGTAGACGTTCGACTCACGGGAGCGGAAGTCTCCGCCTTTGACCGTGTCGTAGAACAGCCGGTACACGCTGTCGCCGTCGTTCTGGTAGTTCTTCGCCGCGTTGATTCCGCCCTGGGCGGCGATCGAGTGCGCGCGCCGGGGGCTGTCTTGCACGCAAAAGCAGTGCACGTCGTAGCCGAGCTCGGCGAGCGTCGCGGCGGCAGAACCGCCAGCGAGACCGCTGCCGATCACCAGCACCTTGAACTTCCGCTTGTTGGCCGGGTTGACCAACTTCATGTCGAACTTGTGCTTCTCCCACCGCTTCTCGATGGGACCGGAGGGGACTTTCGAGTCGAGTTTCATGCGTCGTCGCTCCTTTTGGTGCGCGTGGGGCTCAGACCGTCACGATGCCCAACAGGCATGCGGCAGGAGGGATGAGGAAGCCAATCGCGGTCACGTAGCCCACCGCGGGGCCCACTTTGGAGAGCGGCTCGCGGTACTTGCCGCGCATGACGCCGAGCGTGCGGAACACGCTGCTGACCGCGTGGGACAGGTGCATTGCGATGCCGACCATCGCAGCCGCATACAGCAGGAAGATCACCGGGTTTTGGAAGTCGATGACGAACTTCGCGAACACGTCGTGGATCACGTCGTCCGCGGGGCCGTACGTCTCGATCGGCGAGTGGACGGCGCCGAGCGTGAAGTGAGCGATATGGTACCCGACGAACGCGAGGATCGTGTAGCCGGAGTACAGCATCGAGATCGCGTAGGGCGTGGTCGCCTTGTTGGTCTTGACCGCGTAGGCCTGGGGTCGCGCGTCCGAGTTGCGCGCGTTGAGCTTCATCGCCGCAAACACGTGAAGCGCGATGGCTCCCAACAGACCGAGCCGTGCTGCCCACAACAGGCCGCCAAGGCCCTGCAGGAACTTCGCGTACGCGTTGTATGCGTCGCGACCGGCGAACACCTGAAGGTGTCCCGCCATGTGGCCAAGCACGAAGCCGACCATTGCCAGCCCGGTGAGGGCCATCAACACCTTGAGGCCGATGGTCGAAGACCAAAGGGGCCCCCGCGAAGAACTTTTGGAAGCAGCCATGGTTGTCTCGAGGGTGTCCTGGATCAGTCCTGGAGGCGCGAAATCGACGCGCTCTGCTGGGGCGGGCTTACCACAACGATCGCCGTTCGGCTCGTTTTCTTGCTCTCGGTCCGCATGCGCCAAATCGCGTCTGTCGAGCCCCTGCGCCGACCTCAGGGGCGATCTGGGGGATCGCTCGGCCCGCAGTCCCCCTGGCCACGCGCGCAGCTTCGGCCCGACGGTCACGCTCGGATGTGAGGCGACACGCACCCCCGTGCTAAATTCGATCGAGATGGTGGATCGCGACGCACCGACGACAGCCGGACCGGTAGTGATCTGCTGCGCTGGGGCGGATGGCGACACGATCCGCCCCGTCGTGGAGGACCTGGAGGGCCAGGGACACACCGTCACCCTGCTCGAGGGCGTGGAGACCTCCCCCGCATCGCTCGGTCCAGCCGTCGAGCGTCTCCATGGCGAGGGGCTGTACGTCCTGTGCCGATCCAAGGCACTGGGGCGAAGCGCGGTCGACGAGTTGCGAGACATCCTGCTCGCCCATCACGTGCCCTTCGGGCGCACACTCACCGTCGCATCGACCCGGCCGCGGGAGCTGCGAGAGCGCATCGGGGCGAGTCTACGTCGGCTGGCGAGCGGCAAAGCGCGACGAATGTCGGGCGTCTCTCCCGATGGGCCGTCACTCCGCACGACCCGGCTGGGCGTCAAACCGCCCCCGATCCCCGGCCCCTCCAGCGCCGAAGCCGAATCCCAGCCCGACGCCCCCGGGGTCTCCCGCTCGACCCGGGTCGGGCTTCCACCGACCGACCCAGGCAAGCCTGCCGCCCCTCTGCCAGCGCGGGCTCCCGCTCCCCAACCCTCGACCCGGGTCGGGCTTCCACCAACCGACCCGAGCAAGACCGCCGGCCCGCTCCCCACGCGAGCTCCCACGCCCAAACCAGCCGCGCCTCCGCCTCCGCCCGTAGCGTCCAACACCATCCCCAAGCCCAAAACGGTGCCGCCGGTCGCCACCGACGTTGAAGACGACCCGTTTGAGCCCGAGGCGCCCGCCAACCTAACCCCCGCCGTGGAGGAGGAGCCCGATGCACTCCTTGCAGAGCCGCCGGTCGAGCCCCTGATCCGCCCCGACGACCTGGCCGACCTCGATGACGCGGACGCCGGCGAGGCAGAGCGCCAGCCCGCGCCTCCTCCCGTCCGCACCGGCAGCACCACCGTCACTCCGGTGATCCCACGTTCGACGCTCGATGCGATCCGGACCGGGGACACCGCGATCGTCAGCCGCGACACGCTCCTCGCGGCGGGGCTCGACGACCAGGACGGACCAGCGCCACCCCCAGCCCCACCCGCTGCCCCCCCCCCGAGCGAGGCGACTCTGGGCCCGCCCGAACTCACCGGAGGGACGGTCCGCGCCACCGCGGCGGTGCTGGCCACCGACACCACCACCGACTCGGGTGAGGCGAAGCAGCCACCATGGCTGTGGATCAGTGTGGGCGCAGCGGCGCTTCTGCTGCTGACCATCGTCGCCTTTGCGATCGGTGGCAGCGACGACGAAGCCGACGGCGACACGACCCTCGCCAAGGCCGAGGCCGAGGCCGCCAAGGATTCAAGTCGCCGCGCGGACCCAGACACCAAACCACCGGAGGCCGAGGATGACGCTCCGGACTCCCTCCCCGCGGGCGAAGAACCCCAGCAAGCCGTCGGCGAGGGGCCGACCCGGATCGGGCACGCGCTGCGAACCCGAGCCATCCGCGCGCTGGACGTGCTGTTGGTGTCCAACACCGAGGGTCCCCTGTCTTGGGAAGCCGCCAAAGAGCACTGCGGAGGCCTCGAGCTCGGAGGTCTGAGCACCTGGCGCTTGCCCGCGGTCGGCGAGCTCATGTCGCTGACCCAAGCGCAGATGACCAAGCGGGGCTACTACTGGTCCGCAACTCCAGCCGACACCTTCGGTGACCAGCCGTTGGTTTGGTACGCCAAGCGCAGTCGGGTCGTCACCCGCGGCCGGGACAACCTCGTCCTGTGCGTGAGAGGCGGGTCCAAAGCTGGCTGACCCAGCAGACGGCCTTCGGCTGATGGTCTACGACCGCACCTGCACGGGGAAACCTTATCGCCCCGGGCTGTCGCATGCGTGGAGTTCGGGCAAGGTCTTGTACCGAGCGCTCGGCCGCATCGACCACGCGATCGGGGTCAGCAGTTGGGACGATGCGTTCCGCTGGCTCGGCACCGTGGGCGGGGAAACTCCGATCTCCGAGATTCAGTACTGGGGTCACGGCAAGTGGGGCCTCGCTCGTGTCGACCGCCAGGTGTTCGACGCGGGCGCCCTGAAGTCGGATCACCGCTGGGCCCCCGCGCTCGACCGCATCGCTGACCGACTGCTGCCGCAAGGCCGCTCAACGGTGTGGTTTCGAACCTGCGAAACGCTGGGTTGCGTCCCCGGTCAGGAATTCGCGCAACGCTTCACCGAGCGGATGCAGTGCCGCATCGCGGGTCACACGTTCATCATCGGCCACTGGCAGAGCGGACTGCACACCTTGGCTCCGGGCCAAACCCCGCGCTGGTCGGCCCGTGAAGGACTCAAGGACGGCAGCCCGCAGTCGCCATCCGACGCCCATTGGTCCCGGCTGTGGCACCCCAACACGATCAGCTTCCTGCACGGGACCATCCCCGCCGGATACTAACGGCGGTCTGCTACCGAGGCGGCCCTCCAGTACACGAGACCAGCCGTGGCATGCCGCTCAGCGCCTGCCTCGTCTAGCGCGAGCGCGACACGCAGCGGGCGTTGCCTTCTTCGCAACGGAAGCGGACGTGCATGTGATCGAGGTGGCCCTTCCAGTGCTTGATGATGGACGGGCTACGCGGGTCTGGGTTGGCGCGACGGAAGTAGCGCGCCATTTGATCGGGGGACAGCTCTCGTTCCGCCAGCGGCATGATGAGCTTCTGCAACCGAACGCTCATGAAGATCTGCTGGACGTTGCCGGTCTCGACGAGCGCCTTCACGAGGAACCAGTTTTTCTCGGCGTCGAAGCTCTGCTCGTCGGCGCGCTGCCAGTACCGCTCGCCGCGGGTCTCGGGAAGCAGGACGTAGCCGATGTCGACGTCGCGGCCCGTGCGGTGCGACTTGTGTGGGGCGAGCCGACCACCGTTGCGGTCCGAGAGATCGCCGAGCCGAACCTCGGGCGCGTTCGAGTAGGCCGCGCCGTAGGCCTCGAATGCCTGCATCAGGCTCTCGACCATGACCTTGCCGCCGTAGACCCGAACCCGGCGCTGACGCAGGCGCCACGAGTCGCCCTCGGGGAGTGGCACTCCACCCTCGAGTTTGCCGCGGTTGGGTGCACCGAGGCTCCGTGTGGGCGCGGCGAGGTCCTCCGCATAGACCCGAAGCTCGTCTCCCTCTCGGACCCGCTTGTGACCACGCAAGTCCGGGTTGAGCTTGCGAAGCATCTTGGCGGACAAACCCCACTGCGAGGCGAGATCCGCAATCCCCATGGCTCGGGGCACCGTCCACCGAACCTCCGAAAGGTCGAAGTCCCGCTCCGGATAGGACACCAGCGGCTTGACCACGGCCGTCTTGGTCATTTCTTTGAGCCGGTAGGTGTCCGGGGCCTGGACCGTGGGTTCGGGCGCTGGGACCTCGGAAAGCTCGACGGTCTGGGGTCGCAGCACCTTGGGCCGCGCCTCTGCCTGCGCGAGTTCGCCATTGCACCCGAGCACGCCACTCCCCAACCCCCCGATGAGCGCGACCGCGCCGAACATGCGGAGCCCAGAGAACACGACGGACATGGAACGCGAACGTTGCACGGCGCCGCCACACTATCGGACCAGGGATCCCGTGTCACCGCGCCAAATGCCGCACTGTGCTGCGATTTCGGCGTCCCAGAGTACATTTCCGCCCTTTAGGGGACACACCATCCCACCTCGGGGCACCCGGGAGCCTATCGGTCCCGGGTCCTGCTCACTCGGCCCGCGCGGTTGTCGCCAATGAAGAGAGCAGATCCATCTCAACCGGCTGGGGAGCCCCACCGAGCGAAACGCTGGACTGCACGACCGATCGGGACTGAGCCTTCGCCCCCACCGGGAACGGCGAGTCGAGCCGCACCGTAAGGATGCCCGAACCCCGCGCGCCAAACTGCGTGCCCTCGAGCGCCACGCTGCTGGGCGCCTCGGCGGGACCCGTGGCCGACTGCTCGAAGGCCACCGCGAGCGTCAGCGCGTCTCCATCCCGGGACTGCAACGTGTACGTCGCCCGCTGCTCGATCGGAATGCCGCTGAGCTCGAAATGGCTGGTGCTCGACCAGCGCGCGCCGACACCCACCGTGTCCTCGGGGAACACCACGAACAACTGGCTGAAGGACTGCTGAAACCCAGCCAAGCTCGGGCGCAGGTTGGGCGTGGGCACATCGGGGAGCTTGTACTCCGCAGCGACGCGTCGCCCTCGACTGTCGATCGTGAGGCTTCCATGCGTGTCCCGCATCCCGCTGACCGCGGTGTCCATCGCCTTCTTAAGACGCTCGCTCGCCCCTTCCATCGGTTCACGCGAAGCCGAGGTGACCTCGTAGCCATACGCGGTCGCGCCCTCCTTGCCGGGCACGGGCGTCACCTTCATCTGCACCGTTACGACGGGCAGCACCGAGGGGTCGATCGCCTTGCTCCCGACCGTCATCGCGACCTGCATCGACATCCCAAGCTCGACGGTCTTCGACGCTCCAGCCTTGGGCGAGAAGCGCAGCGTGCTGCGAGGCTCAGCCCCGGTCGCCTCGACGGTGACCCGGTCCTCCACCAACGGCACTTGCGAGACCTCGGGCTTCGGGATTGGCCAGCCGTCGGAGCCTTGACTCGCGGCTGCGTCCGCAGACACGGGCTCGGCTCCGGCTTGTGCCGCGGATGCTGTTTGTGGCGTCGGCTCAGGCCCAGGCTTCGCCTCAGCGGCAACGGGAGTCGCCTTGGGTGAAGGCGGAGCGGGTGGTGAAGAGCACCCAGCAAGAACCACGATGCCGGCGAGGAGCGTCGAGCGGAACGCCATGACGGCGGACCGTATCACGCACCCGTGAGCAGTTCGCGAAGCGCAGCGGCACCGGGGGAGAGCGTCATCCCCCGCACCGTCGCCAAGTAGAACGTACGCGCCGCGGGGAGCCCAGGCAGCGGATGCACATGAAGGACACCGGCGGTCAGCTCGCGCTTCACCGCGCGACGAGACACGAACGCCAAGCCGAGTCCCGCAAGCGCACAGCGCTTGGCCGCTTCCGTGGATCCGACCTCCACCGTGGGTCCTGGCTCACCACCGTCGAGGGCCCGAGCCAGGACATCCGCCACGGCGGCGCGGGTCCCCGAGCCCTCGCGCCGTAGAACGAGTGGGACCCCAATGAGTCCGTCGAACCCCGGTGGGGGCGGTTGCGGGCCCACCAAGATCACGTTGTCCTGCGCGATGGCGGTCTCCTCGATCTTCCGGTCTGCACTGGGGGACCCCGTGATCGCGAGGTCGACGATGCCTTCGCGCAACGCTCCCACAGCGCGACTGGTGTCACCGACGTGCACAGATACCGAGACACCCGGGTGCGTACGACGGAGCTGCGCCAACACGTCGGGCAGGAGGTACTCCCCGGGGATCGTCGAGGCGGCGACATCGATGCGACCGACCACTCCCGTATCGAGCGCACCAAGACTGGATGCCGCCTGAAGGCGCAAGTCGAGCATCCGGCCGGCGTAGCGCGCCAACGTCGAGCCGTGAACGGTCGCCCGCACGCCATCACGTCCACGATCGAGCAGCCGCGTCCCGAGCGACTTCTCGAGGCTCTTGATATGGAAGCTCACCGTGGACTGGCTGAGCCCGAGCGCGTCCGCAGCGCGCGTGAACCCACCGTGCTCGAGGACGGCCAAGAGCGTGCGCAGCTGATCGAACTCCATCGACTACTTGGTGCCGAACATGCGGTCGCCCGCGTCGCCAAGCCCGGGAATGATGTAGCCCTTTTCGTCCAACCGTTCGTCGACCGCAGGGGTGTAGATCGGCACGTCGGGGTGATGTTTGTGGAAGTTCGCGATGCCCTCGGGCGCGGCGAGCAGGCACAGGAATTTGACCGACTTGGGGCCGGTCCGCTTGACCCGGTCCACCGCCGCGATGGCGGAGTTTCCGGTGGCGAGCATCGGGTCGACGACGATCGCCTGCCGGTCTTCCATCTCGCGCGGAACCTTGAAGTAGTACTCGACCGGGCTGAGCGTCTTCGGGTCCCGATACAGCCCAATGTGTCCAACCCGTGCGGCGGGCAACACCTTGAGGAAGCCATCGAGCATGCCGGTCCCTGCGCGGAGCACCGAGATGATGACGATCTTCTTGCCCTGCAGCATCGGCGCCCGCATCTTGGCCAAAGGCGTCTCGATCTCCTGCATCTCGACGGGGAGGTCGCGCGTGATCTCGTAACCCAGCAGCATCGAAATCTCCTCGAGCAGCTGGCGGAACCCCTGCGTGGACGTCTGCTTCGACCGCATGATCGACAGCTTGTGCAGGATCAGCGGATGCTCGATCAGGTTCACCATGTTCGTGGGCTCGGTCATCGGATTCTCTCAGGTCGGGGGGACGGGAGCGGTTCGTACGGACCCGACCGCCCCGGTGACGGGCGATGTACCGCCTTCGGGCACGCAACCCAAGGGGAATGCGCCGCAGCTCAGGGGCCGTCGAGGTTGACTTCGGCGTCCGGGTCCAGCGCGAGAGCCACCTCGAGGGTTGCGCGCACTTGCTGCACCAAGAACTGTAGGAGCACGTCTCGGGGCAGCTGGCGCCGATCATGCCAATCGAGCACGATCGCCTCGACCCCCCCGATGTAGTGGCGCACTGCGAGATCGAACACCGGGCGTGGCGCCTCGAGGCCCACGCCCTGCAAAATCCGCGCGGCCACTTCCTCACGGGAGCGCGCCATCAGGTGGGTCACCTCCGGATCCGAGCCGACCCCTCCGCTGAGCAGGGTCCCGTACGCATCCCCGTGGTGCTCGACGAAGTCGACGTACGCCGTGATCATCGCGAGCGCGCGCGCGGGGCCGACCAAGGCTTGCGGGACCGCATCCAGCGACTCGAGCAAGCCCCCCGCCGCGTGCTCAATGCTCGCGAGGTAGTAGGCCCGCTTGCCGCCGAAGTAGTGGTACAGCAGCCCCTTCGACACGCCCGCCTCCTCGGCGATGGCGTCGATCGAGACCTCGTCGTAGGCGCGAGTCGAGAACAGACGCAGCCCAAGCGTGAGCAGTTGGGCGCGGCGCTCATCGGTTTGCAGACGCGTACGTCGAGGATCGGACACACGAAAGCCTCGGCCATTGTTGACCGCGATTCAATGCGGTGCTAAGCCCATTGTTGAACAGGATTCAACTCGATGCCCTACGATCGCGCTTCCTCGGCCCGCCCGATTCCCGTCCGGAAAATGGGCTTTGATTTCAGCAACGTACCCAAGAAGTGGTTCTACGATTCAGCCGTCGTCAGCCACATCGCCAACGGGTTGCACCTCGTGTTCCCGGCCGGGGAGCAGTTCTTCGTGCGATCTGTCCGCCACTATCTCAAGCAGATCGACGACCCCGCCCTGAGAGCGCGCGTCCGAGCGTTTGCGGGGCAAGAGTCCAGCCACGGCCACGAGCACGAACGCGCGTTCGAGATGCTCGAGTCCCAAGGCTACGACATCCGGACCTGGCTCGACCGGTACCACCACATCGCGTTCGGTTTGCTGGAGCCCCGGGTGCCGCCGGTCCTGCGCCTGTCGACCACCGCAGCCCTGGAACACTTCACCGCGACCCTTGCCGAGCAGGGCTTGGGGACCGAGTTCCTCGACCATGCTCACCCGGTCATGCGGGACTTGTTGCGCTGGCACGCAGCCGAGGAGATCGAGCACAAGTCGGTGGCCTACGACGTCCTGCAATCGGTCGACGACCGGTACGCCGTGCGGGCTGCTGGCCTCGCCATCGCGGTCACGTTGCTGTTGGGGTTCTGGCGCAGCGCCACCGCCATGCTCCTGGCCCAAGAGGACATCTCCAAGGCCCAGGTCGCCCGAGAGCGAAAGGCAGCCCGGGCACGAGGCCAGAACAAGCGTTTCGTACTGAGTGCCCTCGCCTCATACCTACGCCCAGGCTTTCACCCCGACCAGGTCGACAACGACCAACTCGCGCGCGACTACCTCCAGAGCATCGGTCGCCTCGCAGGCTAGGAGGCGTCCCTAGAGCACCTCTCATGACCTCGACGCGCCGGCTTCAGGGGCGACGCTACGGCGAGCAAGCGAGCCCTTCGAAGTCCCCGCAGCCGCAGCTTTCGGCGGGGAACCATGTACCGCTGGCGTGGTCGCACCATTGACACTGCCCAGCTGCGGGCGAGTTGCAGGTGGTGCAATCAAAGCAGTACCAAGTCCCGAAGTTGACCGCGTCGGCGTTGCCCGAGCTTCCGCAGTGCGAGGTCCAGCACCCGTTGGGGTTGAGCCCGCCCGCGTCGCACTGGTTGGCCCCCAATGGGATCTCGCATCCGTTGGCCCAGTCTCCGTCACAGTTTCCAAACCCTGTGTCGCAGTCGAACTCGCAGCTCTGCGAGACGCAGGACCCCGATGCATGGGGACCTGCGTCGCACGAATCTCCACAGCTGTTGCAGTTCGTCTCGCTTCCGAGGGTGACCTCGCAGCCGTCGGCCGGGTCGGCGTTGCAGTCGGCGGTGCCGGCCTCGCACTCATCGACCGTGCACTCGCCCATGACGCACTCTCCCCCGACACACTGCTTGGGTGTGCCCGCGCACAACCCGAATCCGTCGCAAACATCGCCGTCGGTACATGGGTCGACGTCGTTGCATCCACTCCCCGCCGCCTTGGCGTCGAACTGGCACATCCCGTCGACACACGCGCCCTGCTCCAGGAAACACGTCGTGTTTTCAATGACGCAGTCTGCAGGTCCAGAGCAAACCCCAAGGTCCGGGGGAAAGCCGGGGTCTTCGTCGCCTTCGCCCTCGGTGCTCCCTCCCAGGAGGCCGCCGGTCGTGCTCCCCGACGGCGGCGGACCATCGGTCCACCACGCACCTGCCGTTCCCTCCCCTGCGTCTCCAAGGCCGAGGCCGGCCGTCACGCCGCTCTCCACGGGGTCGCCGCCAGCACAGCCAAGCAGCGCGAGCGCACACAGCCAGCCGCCCCTCCGTCTGTGCCGCTCGCCGATCACGCCCCCAGGATACCCGGCCCGTCTGGTACCGCGCCAGCATCCGCCGCCCCACAATGGTACCGTTGCGGAGTTGTGAGGGGGTTGTATTCGTATGTGAGCGCCGCGATCGCGCTACTGCTCGTCGGTTGCGCGGGCGGAGATACGTCCAAGCAGGGAAGCTCGAGCTTCGGTGGCAGCAGCCCAACAGGCACGCCCGCAACGCCGGCCACCACCGACTCGGGGCTCGACGACACCGATCCTCTCGATACGTCGGGCGGTCAAGGCGGCACCGGTGAGTCTGGCGTCGGTCCCGGCTCGACCGGGGATCCCACCTCCGGCGAGGCGGTCTGCGGCGACGGGGTGGCGCAAGGCACCGAGAGCTGCGACGGCAAAGACTTGGGGACGATGACGTGTGGCGATTTCGGATTCGCCCAAGGCACGCTGATCTGCGACGCGCAATGCAACCTGGTCACCGACGGGTGCCGCAGCTGCGGCGACGGCATGTTGGCGGCAAGCGAGCTGTGCGACGGCAACAGCCTCGGCGGCGAGACGTGCCAGTCCCAAGGGTTCGGCGGAGGCACGCTGTTGTGCGACGCGGAGTGTGCCGGCTACGACACCAGCGCCTGTACCGCCCTGCCCACTTGCGGCGACGGCATCCTCAACGGCGGGGAAGCGTGCGATGGCAACCAGCTCGGAGGCGCGACCTGTGCCTCGATCGGCTTCGACGTCGGGGTGCTCTCGTGTACGGCAAGCTGCACGCACAACACCTCGCAATGCGAGTTCCTCAACTGCGGCGGCCAGGGCGACATCTGCCTGTTTGACGAGATGAACCCCCAGGGCACCTGCTGCCCAGCGGGAGTCGGCGGCAACGTGCTCGGAATCTGCGCGCTCTTGGTCTGTCAGTGACCTCGCTCCCCCCGTATCCCGCCTCGTTCTACGCCGCGCTTCACACCGGCACCGACGGTGACCTTGCCTTCTACGCGAAGGAGTGTGCAGGCGCGTCATCGGTCCTTGAGCTTGGGTGCGGGGATGGCCGTGTGCTGCGGGCGCTCGAGGTGCCCCACCGCGCCGGTCTCGACCTGCACGATGGGCTCCTCCGAGCCGCGCGGACCCGACTGGGGCCGAGCGTTGAACTGCATGCCGCAGACATGCGCACCTTTGAACTTCGGCGGCGGTTCGACAGGATCCTGCTGCCGTTCTCGGGCGTCTACTGCATGCTAAACGATGAGGACATCGCGGCTTGCTTCGCTCGGGTCCGTGCGCACCTCGAACCCGACGGCGTCTTCATCCTCGACGCCTACCGAGCCGATGGTTTTCACGCCGATTGCGAGCCGGAGGATGTGGGCGACGAAGACTGGACCGAGTTGACCGTGATCGATGTGGAGGGCCAGCCCTACACCGTGTTCGAGCGCAGCTGCTGGAGCCCAGATACCCAACGCATCGACGTCAGCTATCGGCACGTCCCGCTCACACAACGCACCGCGTTCATCGACGGCAGCATCGAGCAACGATACCTGCTCCGACATCAGCTCGAGGCGCACCTCGCCGATGCGGGCCTCCCCAACGTGGAGCTCTTCGGCGGGTTTGATGGTCGAGCGGTGTCGCGATCAAGCGAGCACTGGGTCGCGCGCGCGCGCGGCTAAGCCCGGTTTGCGCCCCGACTAGAACGAGAGCCGAAGTCCCGCGGTTATCTCGACCCACTTGTCGTCGGCGATGTCCGGCGTGAAGTACGAATGGGTCTGAACCCCCACATACGGGCGCAACACGCGGGAGGCTCGAATCTCAAGCGAGGTTCCGAGCGAGAACCCCGGGGCCAGGCGCGAGACGTCGTCGTAGACCTGAAGATAGTCGTCGTGGAACACGGCCAAACCGATTCCGACGTCGAACGACCAGTCGACCCAGCGCGAATCGATCACGAAGAACTGCGCGTGTGGCTCGATGAGGGTGGCGGAGCGAGTCACGTTGCCTTGAGTCGCACCGGGGTAGTGCGCAAGATGGGCCCCGATACGGAGCCACCGCCACCGGTAGTGCGCCACGAGTGAGAGACCGAGTCGAGGAAAAGGCTCGAGCGGCCCCACTGCGACACCACCGCCAACGGTCCAACGCTCGGTGGTGTTCGCGGTGCGGCCCAGCGTGTCGTCCGTGGCGACGCCCTCGTTGGACGAGGGGGCGAGCGACAGCAGTGCGAGGGCGAGGAAGCAAGCGGCGGTCACTCGACGACCTCGTTTCGCACGACGCCCAGGAAGTCCACGCGGATCAACACCTCGTCCCCTGGCATCAAGTAGATACCCGCGGCTCGTGCATCCCGGATGTAGTCGTCGATCGCGTGGTCGGGCAACGTCTCGCCCCACCCCCCGAGAACGAAGTCTAAAAACGCGGACGCGCGAGGCTCCGCACCGACTTCATTGAAGATCACCCCTGGAGGCGTCCCCGACATGACGAGGGTTCGGTCCTTGATGGTTGTGTTGTCGTACAATGGGTACCGCTCCCCGCGGTGTTCCCAGGTCACACCGCTGCGCGCCCATGTCTCGTCGAGGAGTTCCTCGATGCCCCACACCGCTCGACTGACCTGTGCTCGCTGCCGCAGGTAGCGATCGAGATAAAGCTCCAGCTCGATGCTCTCACCAAAGCTCCGGTAGTCCAGGGGAATGACGAACAGGTTCCCGACGGGCAGGTACCCAGGAAAGCTCTTTCCGGTGGGGAACCCCTTTCCTGACGCGACGTCGTTGGGGTCGAGGTGTCGGAGCAGGGCTTCGCGGTTCGTGTAGTCGTTGCACACGAGCAACCCCATGTGCTCCGGGTGGGTCCCCTCTTCGACCGGATCGAGCGTGACCCAAGCGAGCTCGACCTCGTAGTCCAGGAGCCCCTTGTTGATCGGGACGTTCGCGTACGGGCCGGTCGGCGCTTTGAGGCTGGGGAAGAGATAGGGTCCCTCAGAGACACCCGCTTCGGCGGCATGCTCGGGGAAGTTCGTTCCGCCTGCAACGTGGTGAGACCGGAGCTCGACCGGAAGCACCAGCGAATCCGCGGCCACCGTGACACGTCCTACTGCCCGCTGGATCGCTTCTGTGATGCCCTCGAAGCCGTAGGCATTGAACATCGAGATCGGGTCCATCGTCGGCTCCCCCAGAGCGACAGAGAGGTCGACACCTTCCACATCTCCCCCCTCGTACAGCGTGACCGCCAGCACGTGCAGGTCGCCGTCGCGCTCAAACCTCGCAAACGTCAGCGCCTCCTGCAGCGGTGCCACTTCGACCGAGCCCACCTCCTGTGGGGTAATGAACTCGTCATGAAGCGGCTCCCACTCGAGGCCGCACGCTCCCATCCCCGCAGCCAGAAACAGGCTGCAGGCCCAAAGACCTGTTTTCATCGTGTTCTACTTTCTTCGCGCCATGCGCCAGGGCGAAGCCGCCGCGATCTGTTCCAGCGATCGCCCCTTGTTGAGTTTCTGTGACAGATGCAGCGACACCACGCCGTGCAGCTCGACCCAGATCAGATGCGCGACCGTGTCGGCGTCCCCCTCGAGGTGCCCACCTTCGATTGCGTTGGCAACAGTCGTGCGGAGCGTCCCAAATGCTCGGGTCGCCTGTTTCTGAAACGCCTCTCCCGGGGGCCGCATCGACTCCAACGAGAACATCAACCGGTAGCTGTCCGGGTGCTCGAGCCCAAATCTCAGATACGCAGCCCGAATCGCGTCGAGCCTGCGCCGAACAGACCTCGAACTCGCGGCCGCCTCTTCCTGCGAGTCGGCGAGTCCGCAGAACGCCTCTGCCCGCAGCGCCTCGAGAACCGCTTCGCGGTCGTCGAAGTACCGATACGTCCTCATCGGACTGCAACCGATCGCGACCGCTATCGCGCGCATCGTGACGCCTCCAACACCATGCTCGACGAACAGGGTCCGAGCCGCATCCACGACCTTGCGACGGAACGCTTCGATCTCCTCCGCCGTTAGCTCGCGTCGCGTCATCCCTGAAACATATACGACGTATGTTTTACACCGTCCACCATTAAACGTTCAAGGAAGGACAGGATCGCCCGTGCAACAGGCTGATACCGTGCCCTCGATGTCGAACCTGCCCGTGTTGGCCCAGACACCAAGCCTCGTCGTCAAGCAGCAGAAGGAGATGCTCGAGGTGTTCACCAGCTTCGAGTCGAAGAACCGCTACCTCGTGCAGATGCCCGACGGTCAGCCGGCCTTCTATGCCGCCGAGGCCGGCCAGGGTGCCGGAGCGTTCTTTGCCCGCTCGTTTCTCAAGAACTCCCGGCCGTTCACGATGCAGCTGCTCGACCCGTACGGGAACATGAACCTCTCGCTTCGGCGACCGTGGACGTGGTTCTTCTCCGAGCTGCATGTCACCGACGCGCAGGGGCAGGCGGTCGGTTCGCTCCACCAGAAGTTCAAGTTCTTCGGCCGTCTCTTCGAGGTCACCGACACCACAGGTCAGGTGGTCGCCGAGATCCAAGGGCCGATGTTCCGGCCTTGGACCTTCAAGGTCCTCGCAGGCGGACACGAGGTCGGGCAGATCTCGAAGAAGTGGAGCGGCTTGCTCAAAGAAGCGTTCACCGATGCGGACACGTTTGGCGTGCAATTCGGTCCCGCGATGCCGCCAAACCACCGCGCGCTGATTCTGGCGGCAACGTTCCTGATCGACTTCCTGTACTTCGAAGACAACAACTAGCGAACAGCTACGGCAGTCGACCCAGGTTGCGCAGGTATTTGCCAGCCTCAGCGACGACCCGGGTCCGACGTTTCTTGCTCCACCCCGGTTCACAAAGGTGCTGCATCCTGCCATCGGCGTAGCGGGCCGCGATGCGACCGTGCCCATCCTCAGCGACCAAGGCTACCGCCCCCTCGCTGGGGACGTCGGACCAGTGATCGAAGCCTCCCTTCGTCGAGGTCATGCGGATCTCGTCTCCTCCGCCCACCACCTCGACCTCGAAGCTCCACACCCCGTAGTCATGAATCCACAGTTTGTAGAGCAACCCTCCGACGAGGACGAGCACCATCAGACTCGAGAAGTAGAATGGGTCGCCGTACTCGAAGTCGAGTGAGGTTGCCTCCGCGTCGCCAAGGAAGTTCACCAGGTCCTGGCCCGCCTCGTACTTCACGTCCTTGGAGCCGATGAAGCTGTGGTCCTGCAGGTCGATATCCGGCTCCATGCCATCGACTTCGATCACGACCGATGTCGACGTCCTCGACAAGGAAAACCCATTGTCGTGGGTCGTGGTGGTCTCCTCCTCCGTGTAGACAACCCCCTTGATGTTCTCGAGGTCGACGGTCCTCTCGGAGAGCGTCATGAACGCGCTACGGACCGTCGCATGGCAAAAAGAGCTCTCGCCACGCTCGCAATGCACCGCGATGTCCCGGCTGATGAAACTCGCGATCAGGACCATCGCGACCCAGTACGCGACGCGCACCATGTACGTGGTGATGGGAGTCTCCTCGATCTTGAGTCCGCTGCTGCTCGACACGGGAGGTAGAGATCGAGCGGGCAGAAGTGTGACCGAGAAAGGACAGCTTCTTTTCGAAATAGCGGAAGACCGAGGTGGTCGAGAGAGGTCGTAAGCCGGGTTTTGTCCCCGGGTCGATTGCTCTCCCCGGGTGATGACCATTCTTCTACGCGGCACTACCTGAGACAGCAGGACGAGCAGCCCTGGCGAGTTTGGTTTCCCTCCCTCACGTCTACGGTTCGGCCTTGCACCGGATGGGGTTTACCGTGCGGCCCCTGTCACCAGCGGCCCGGTGCGCTCTTACCGCACCCTTTCACCCTTACCCGCGCGAACACGGGCGGTTTGCTTTCTGTGGCACTTTCCTTCGAGTCGCCCCGACTGACCTACGCCAGCACCCTGCTCTGTGGAGCCCGGACTTTCCTCGACGCCGTGCACCGGCAAAAGCCGTCCGACGCCGCGATCATCTCTATCTCCTCGGCCACCTCGATCTTCCGGGCGGGGATCTAACACGGGCGGCGCCGCGAAACCACGACGCACTCAGCGCAGGATTCCGCCCTCGGGCTCGAGCAACGGTGGGAGCTCGGTTTCTCCCAGGCGCTGCCGCACGTTCACCTCGATCATCCGGCTGAGCGTCGACAGCGGCAGGTCGTTCTCGTCGAACCCGAAAGGCTCCTCGATCTCATCGCCAATCGCGTCGAGGCCGTAGAACGCATAGGCGATCAACAACACGACGACCGGTGTCCAGCCGTGGGTGATGTCGACGATTCCCAGCGGGAGCGCGAAGGCGTACGTCGCCACGATGCGGTGAATGAGGATCGTGTACGAGGCGGGGATCGGGGTGGCCTTGATGCGCTCACACCCGCCTTGAATCCCCGTCATCTCGGTCAGGCTCGCCTCAAGCACCGGCAGGTGCATCGGGTGAATCCACCCGCGGTCCCACAGCTCTCGAAGCCGTTCGCCGGTACGAGCGGTGACCGCCGTGGGTCGGTTGCTCTCACCGTCCAGAGCCTGAACTTCGTCCTGCGGAAGATGCCCGACGACATCCGAGAGGTCCGGCTCATTGCGCAGGTGGTGTCGGAACACGTGCACGTAGGCGACGATGCGGTGCACCAACTCGCGATGGACCGCGGCACGCGCCGCGCTGTCGACAGGCTCCCCGGGCTGCGGACCGACCATCATCTGAATCTGGCGGGTCAGGCTGCGGGAGACGTTGACCATTCGCCCCCACAGCTTCCGTCCCTCCCAGAAGCGGTCGTACGCCGTGTTGTTGCGGAAGCCGAGGAAGATGCCGAGCGCCACGCCGATCAAGGAGAACGGAAGCGGCGAGCGCGTCGCGCCGATGCGACCGGTCTCGTTGAGCACCGTGACCACGACCGCAAACAACACCGTCACGAACAGACGTAACCAGGTGCGCGGCAGCGATGTGCCTCGCACGGCGGCGAGAGACCTGAACCAGGACCGCTTCTCGATGATCATCGCGTCGCGGACGATAGCGCCTCGCGCCCAGCTCCGTCAGGCCCGACGACAACGCGCTTCCAGGTCGAACACATGGGGATCGTCCACCCCCATCTCACGGAGCGCCTCGGCGAGGCGAAGCAGGTAGTCGAGGTTCGCCCCGCTGGGGCCATGGCGGGTCGAGATGATGCTCGCCAGCTCGGCGAGCGGGGTCTCTCCGGCGAAGCTTGGGTTGTCCGGCGTCGCGACGTACATGAGCGCGCGAGGGCCAGCGCCTCCAGGGAATCCTAGCGACACCACCGCCCGGTCGTATCCCTGCTTTTCGCGATGATCGAGCGCGGCGAGGACCCCCTCCTGGTGCTCAGGGTCCACAGCGTAGGCCCGACCCCAGCACGACTCTCCGGCCGCCTCGAGCACGGTCGCCACCCGGCCGGGCGAACCCGGCACCCCGCGGTGGTCGGTGGACCACTGCCAAAACCTCCGGGTCCACCCCTGCACCACGGCCGGGCGCGCCACGGCATGCTCAAACGATGGACGCCACACCAGCGAGCCGTAGCCGAAGATCCACAGGCGGTCCTGCGCGTCGCGTGGGAGCTCGTCATCCACGGAAACGAGCATAGACATCATGAGGGTCGAAAAAAAACCGCGACCTCGCGGGAGACAGCGCGTGTGGGGGGCATGAACACCGCGCGCCTCTTGCCCTGGCTTCTCCTGTCTTCGCTCGCGTTCCCCGCATGTGGCGACGAAGGCGACTCTGGAAACGATGACTCGGGCGCGATGGACGATGACGACGATTCCGACGACGACGACGACGACTCGGGCAACGACGACGACTCGGGCAACGACGACGACTCGGGCAACGACGACGACTCGGGCAACGACGACTCGGGCAACGACGACGACTCGGGGGCGAACAGCTGTGATGGAGACTGGTACCTCGGCTCGGTCCCCTTCACCGGAGACAGCTTCATCGAAGCGTGCGATGACAACCCACCGCGCACCTGCCTGACCGGCAACTACATCGTCTTCGGTGACGGAGAGTGTTTCTGCCTCCCGGAATGCTCGCAGGCGGGACTCTCGGAGGGAGAGGACTGCACCAACGACGGGAGCGTCACCTGCACCCAGATCGAGAACGACGAAGGATCGTCCAGCGGCGTGTTCTGCGTCCCGCCGCAGTGGGGGCTGTGCGGCTGAGCACCGGGATGTGTCGGCGCGTCCGCGTCTGGCCCTCCGCCGGGCTGGAGCACGGCTGATATCCTGCGCTCATGCTGGTTCGACGCTCGACCGCCCTGTGTTTGGCCCTGCTGCTCCCCGCCTGCGGTGGGGACTCCGGCGGTGGCAGCGGCGTAGACACAGACACCGACGACGGCGGTACGACGAGCGGCGACACCGAGCCAAGCTCCGAGGACGGACCAGCCTCCTCGAGCACAGCGCCGGATCCGACAGACCCCAATCCGACAACAGACCCCACCTCCGACGACACGGGCGTGGTCCTTCCCGAATGCGGGGACGCGATGCTCGAACCCCCCGAGGAGTGCGACGACGGCAACCTGGACCCCGGCGACGGTTGCGAGCCGGACTGCACCATCAGCATCGACACCCAGCAGTGGTCTCGGACCCACGGCGGCGACGCATCGATTGCGGATACCGGACAGGGGGTCGCCTTCGACGACGCGGGCAACGTATGGGCGATCGGGTTCGAGGTGGACACGGTGGGCGACAGCAGTGTGTGGGTGCATGCCTACGCCCCCGATGGCACCCCCGGGCTGGAGCTCACGCTCGACCCCTCGATGGGTGGAGAAGACCGCGGTTTCGGCATCGACGTCGATGGCGACGGCAACCTCTACATCGCAGGCCGAGCCGCGACCGACGCGTGGTTTGCCAAGCTCGACCCCGAGGGCACCGAACTGTGGTCCCGCACCGTGACGGGAAGCTCGGAGGGGTCCGACCAGGCCAACGCAATCGCGGTCGGGCCGGACGGCTCGGTTCTGGTCGGCGGGTTCTTGCGGGAGGGCAATGGCGACAACGACGTGTGGGTCACCCTCGTCTCCGGGACCGACGGAACGGAGCTGTGGACCGACAACGTCGATGGACCCGACGGCCTCGACGATCGTGCTCAGGGCGTCGCCTGGAGCCCCGAAGGACTGCCGGTCGTCGGAGGCTTCATCTCCAACCTCAGCTTCAACGCGGACATCTGGGTTCGCGCCTACGAAACCAACGGCGACGAGCGCTGGACGCAGGTCTACGACACCACCCCGCCGACGTCGCAGCAAGCGATGGGCTTGGCCGTGGCACCCGACGGGACCGTGGGCATCGCAGGGACGACCCCGTCCACGGTCAACGACACCGACGTGTTCTTCGCGAAGTTTGACGGCGAGAGCGGCGCGTTGGTGCAGCAGAAACGCTTCGGCAGCCCGGCGATCCTCGACGATGCCGGCCTGGCACTGGCGGCCGACAGCCAGAGCGCGTTCATCGTGGTCGGTTTCAAGGCGATCACCGACACCGACTCCGACATCTGGATGCGCAAGTGGGATGCACCGGGCAATGTGGTCTGGACTCAGAACGCCGCGGGCGCCGGACTGAACCACGACGCTGCGCATGCCGTCGCGGTCGACTCCAATGATGACATCGCCGTGGTCGGCGAGCTTCGATCCGAGGCCAACACCAACGGCGACATCTGGGTCGCGAAGTACGGTGGCGGTCCGCGATAGGCAGGCGGTCGACAGACGAGGGGGTGCCTCTAGGACGTCCGTTCTGAAGTTCGTTCCGGGTCCTCCGAGGAATTCGGGTCGACAGAGCGAAGCGTCCCGGAGGGATGCGCAGCGGAAAAAACGGAAAGTACCGAACGCAGGCCTGACCAACCGAGGGTTTCGGAGAGGCCCCACACCCGAAGGGGGGCCCGAAGAAACCCGGCACGGAGTCCAGGCGGGAGGTACTAGTCGCCGAAGATCGTCCGCTCGCTCCCGAACAGACGGGTCGTTCCGACCACGAACACAGCGGTCAAGATCAGTACGACGGCCGTGGATGCGAGGGCGCCCCACAGCGGTATGGCGTCGCCGCGTAACACCCCGAGCAGCAACACTTGCTGGCCAAGGACGGGGACCGCAGACGCCCAGCCGTCCGGCGGGAGGGGTTCCAACGTCAGGAACACGCCCGGCAACGTGGGCAGCATGGTCAACATCGACAGGTACGTCTGCGCTTCTCGAAAGCTCTTGGCGAAGCTCGCGACAAACATCTGCATGGCCGCAGCCATCGGCGCAAGCGGCAAGAGAAGCGCCAGGACCCACAACCCATCCGTGGGGCCCAGTGCGACGTTGAGGCCAACCTCCTCCAGCGGAAGCTGAGCCATCGCGACGCTGCTTCCGATCAACGTGATCACCAGCCCCATCGATGAGAACAGTGTGGTCGCCGCCCACTTACCGAGGACGAGTCCACCGCGGCCTGCGGGGGTCAGCAACAGCGGCTCCAGCGACTTGCGCTCGCGCTCCCCGGCAGTCGCGTCCGTCGCCATGAACATCCCGCCCACGAAGACGGCGAGCATCACGAACATGGGCACCATCGCCAGCAGGTTGGCCGCTTTCTGCTGGGGGGTCGCCGTGTCCACATCGCCAACGCTCACCGGTCGGGCCAGCTGCGGGTCGATCCCCCGCGCCAGGAGACGCAGTGTTCCCACCTTGCCGGAGTACGTCTCGATCGCACGACGAACCTTGCGAACAGGCACCCGTCCCTCGCGCCGGGAGGTGTCGATGTACAGCGAGACAGGCGCGGGCCGACCCGCCCGGAACTCGTCCTCAAACTCCGGAAGAATCTCGAGCACGACGTTTTCGTCCCCTGCGGCCACCGCACCGCGCGGGTCCTCAGGGGGTGCGACCACCTCGATGTTCTGCGACTCCAGATGCTCGATCAACGCGACCGCGTGCTCGGGCCCCACGACGGGCAGCGCGACGGGGCCGTCGTCAGCCTCCTCGGTCAGGATGATGCTGAACATCACCGCGATGAGGATGGGTCCGAACAAGGGCAGCAACAGTGCAGACAACACCGACCGGCGGTCCCTGACACCGTCCAGCAGTTCTTTGCGCGCCACGATGCGGATGGTCTTCCACAGACTCACGCGACCAACCCCTCCTCGGTTCCGATGATCGAAACGAACGCGTCCTCGAGTGAGTCGGTTCCAGCCTGCGCCAGGAGTTCGTCTGCGCTCCCGCGGGCGACGACCGTCCCCCGTGCCACCACGACGATGGTGTCGCACAACGCGGAGACCTCCTGCATGACATGGCTGCAGAACACGACCGCTTTGCCCTCCTCACGCAGTCCGCGGATCAGCTCTCGCATGGCCCGGGTGCTCATCACGTCGAGGCCGTTGGTCGGCTCGTCCAGCAAGACGTTCTGTGGCTCATGCACCAATGCTCTCGCGATCGCGACCTTGGCCCGCTCCCCCTGCGAGAAGCCGTGGACGCGACGTTTCGCGACGGCCCCCAGGTCCAGCCGCTCGAGCAACCCCTCGACGCGAGCACGAAGGGACGGCTCGTCGAGACCCTGCAGCCGGCCGAAATACTCGATGTTCTCCCGCGCGGTCAGCCTCGGATAGAGGCCACGGGCGTCAGGCAGCACGCCCAACCGACGCCGGACCTCGGCGGGCTCTGCCGCTGCATCCCGTCCATCGACACGAACTCGTCCACCGTCGGGCCGGACAAGTGTGGAGATCATGCGCATCGTCGTCGTCTTTCCCGCGCCGTTGGGGCCGAGGATTCCCGTGATCTGCCCGTCGGCGGCGTCGAGGGACACGGAGTCGACGGCGACCACGTCGCCAAACGTCTTACGAAGCTCGTGCGCCTCGATCATGGGTTCACCTGTGGTCCTGCAAAGTCGATGAAGAACGGCGCCCGTCGGCGCGACTCCAGACAGCTCGCGTCCACGGCTTTGGCGTCACCGTGCTCAAAGAAGTCCGCCAGCACGCCGTCAGCACACGGAAGCATCACAATGCCGTGGCCAGCTCCGGGGACCACGACGTGGCGACCGTTCGGCAGCGTCTCCAGGGCGTGTTCTCCCCATCGAGGGGGCGTGACCGGATCCACCTCCCCGGAGAGCACCAAGGCGGGGACATCGCTGGTCACCGGATCTCGGAACCCGTCTGGGATGGGTGCGCGGACCCAGTGCTCGCAGGAGGCGCGCAGGTGGTCGATGAACATGGTGCCCATCAGCGTGCCCGCGGTCTCCTCGGCGGCCGCAGCCTCCGTGATGTACGGAACGTCTTCGCTACAGATCACGCTGAGGAACATGCCCTCGGCCAAGCTTCCACCCATGCCGTCCCCGAGCAGCGCTGCTTGGGCCACCATCGGGCCAAAGTCGCCCTGGGATGCAGACGCGACCGACAAGGGGAGCAACGCGGAGAGTTCGGGCGCGTACAGCATGCTTCGCATTCCGCCCGCGAGTGCCCGACCGCTGAGTTCGAGCGTCTCCGGCGCGCCGGTCCTCGGGTGGACGACGGTCACCTCGGACGCAGGACGTGTCGCGAGCGCTCGGAGGTCTGCCTTCAGGGTCGGGAACGATGCGTCGCACGCCGCATGGGCGGCACAGTCACGCACCATCGCGTCCAATGCCGCCTCAGCATCCCTGGCGAAGGACAGCGGCATCGCGAAGTCGGGCGGGGCCACGCCGTCGATGACGATCGACGCGGTCTGCTCCGGGTACGCCCGCGCAAACGCCAACGCCACCCGAGTGCCGTAGCTCCCCCCGACCAAGTGGCTCTTCTCGTAGCCGAGCGTCTTGAGAACATGGGCGAGGTCATCGATGGCGCGTGCCGTCGTGTATTGCGTCAGGTCGGCATCTTGACCATCTCGGCACGCCTGCAGCCTCGGCCCATCGATCTCAAGCGAGACGGCCTGCTTCAAGTCGAGAACCTGCGTGTTTTCGCAGACCAGCGGGTGAGAGCCTCCGGTGCCGCGCTGATCCAACAAGACCAGGTCGTGATGGTCGCGGATCGTGTCGAAGGCCCGCAGCGCAGCGCCATACGATGACTGCGCGCCCTGGCCAGGGCCTCCAGCGATCAGCACCACGGGGGGACGCCCCTCGGGCTCGCGGGCGGGTACGACCGCCACGGAGAGCGACAGCGTCCGCAGCTGCGGCGCGTCGGGGTTCTCGGGCACCTCGATGCTCGAACAGGTGGCAGCGACCCCGCCGGGCAAGTCGCAGTCGGTCCCGGCGGGCGCCGGTTGTTCCGGTGAACCGCGATCGCATGCGGCCGTCAGCGCGAAGAGAAGAACCAGCGCCCGCTTCATCGGAGGCGGAGGGTAGCAGCGCGACATCCACACTCCGACACGCCGACACGACTGCGCGCTTCGGTTCGGCCCCGACACTCGTGCGAGCCAGCGCACACGGGACAGCGGCCCCCATGGACGTGTCCCCGGTGGCTACAGGATCCGTCTGGCCACTGGACTAGCCAGCGCGACGCCTCCACGGCGCACATAGCGCTCCCAAGAACCGTGGGAAATTCCAAGACTATGAAGACCCAGCGTCGATTCGCCTACATGGCACTACAATTGCTCACGTGTCTGGTATGGACCGGGTCGCTCGACACACGCTCACTGCATCGCTCCTGCTTGCGCTGTCTGCTTGTGGCGAACCCCCCGCCACCGACCCGAGCGATGGCGAGTGGGACTCGATCGCAATCGGCAAGGCCGACGGCGCGATCGACCCAGACTCCGACGAAGCCCAAGCGGTCCTCCTGTTGGTCAACGACCCGGCGGTCGACCTGGACGAGCTCGACCACGACGCTCGCCTCGATGCTCGCGCCGCCCGCAACATCATCGCGCACCGCGATGGGGCTGACGGAATCGTGGGCACGGATGACGACGACTCCATCGACTCCATCCCGGAGTTGGACGACATCGGCTACGTCGGGCCACGAGCCTTCGGCCGCCTCATCGACTACGCGGTCGCCCAAGGCTACCTCGACCTCGTCACCGACGACAGCGAGCCGATGACCGACGTCATCTTCTCGCCCCAACCGAGCCCCTCGACCCACAACCAGCGCGTCGCCGACCTGATCGACCAGGCCCAGGAGACGATCGACATCGCGATGTACAGCTACTCCAACGGCACGGTCCGCGCCGCCCTGGAGGACGCATCACAGCGCGGTGTCGAGATTCGCTTCCTCTACGAGACGGCCTACGACGACCGCCGTCTCGAGGGAGACGCCCTGCTCAACTCGCGCTCCGGGCAACTCGAGCAAGCGGGCATCGACGTCCGCTGGGTGAACAAGATCATGCACCACAAGTTCATGATCATCGACGGACCCCGCGCCGACCTCGAGCTCGCTCAGACCGCGACGATCGCATCGGGCAGCGCAAACTGGTCCAACAGCGCCGGGACTCGCTACGACGAGAACACCTTGTTCCTCCAAGGACACGAAGAGCTCGCGCTCCGTATGCAGCAGGAGTTCAACCACCTGTGGGCCCACAGCCGCGCGTTGGACATCAACCCAGACCTGGCATGGACACTCTCCGAGGCCAGCATCTCGGAGGCCGACATCGCCGACGGTCCCGACAGCCACGCGTACTTCACATCGGAGAACTTCGATGTGTCCGTCGGGGGAGATACTTTCCGCAAGAACCGTGGAAACGAGGTCTCCGACGCGCTCATTGCTGCGATCGCGGACGCGACAGACTCGATCCACGTCGCTTCGGGCCACCTACGCCACCGCGGCATCTCAGAGGCGATCCTGGCCAAGCGCGCCGCCGACCCAGACCTGGAGATTCGCGTCTACCTCGACGCGCAGGAGTACATCTCCAGCTACAGCCACAGCCTGCAACTCGAGGATCTGCAGGAGTGCCTCGATGAGGCGAACACCGACATTCAGACCCGGAACTGCATGGACAAGGGATTCCGGTTTGGCTACCAGCTCGGCGAGGCTGGCGTGGACGTCCGGTACAAGTGGTACTCGTATCGTTGGCACTACACCTACGCCGCTCAGATGCACCAAAAGTACATTCTGATCGACGGCGATGAGCTGTGGACGGGGAGCTACAACCTCTCCGACAACGCCGAACACAACACGTTCGAGAACATGCTCGTGTTCCGCGGTGACGCGTACACCGACCTCGTGGCCTCCTACGAGGGCAACTTCGAGACGATGTGGGAGACCGGCCGAGCACAAGACCTGCTCTCCGATGTGCGCGACGAGATCGCGAGCGATGACATCATCCCGCTGGTCTTCGACTCCATGGCCCTGGACCACGAGGAGGTCCGACAGCTCAAGTCTCTGATCCTGGCGAACTGCCCAGCCGCCAACAGCGACGACTTCCGCCGCAATCCCGAAGACCACCTCATCTGCGAGCGGTAGCCGCCGCTCGAGTGGACCAAGCCCCGCCGTCCTTTGGGCAGCGGGGCCTGATCGTGGTTGTGTACGAGGCGATCAGTCCGCGCAGGTCTCAGGCTCCCAGCCCCCCTCGAGGACCGCGTCGTACACCAGGTCCATGTGCATGAACTCTGGGAGCGGGTCGATGCGGTAGCGGTAGGCCAGCAGTTCCTCGGTGGACAAGCCACAGCTGATCATCAGGTCGGCCGCCTCGACACCGACGAACCTCAGGTGCCAAGGCTCCGGCTTGTACTGATGCACATGCACACGCCTGGGCTGGTAGGTCGTCACGATTCCAAAGCGGTGGGCGTTGGCGCGAATCCACAGGAAGGCCTCCGACGCGTGAAGGTCGGACTCCAGCGGATCGAAGGGGCTCACCATCTCGCCATCGACCAAGTACCCAACATCCGCCGTGGTCCCGAGTTGGTGCTCAGAATGGGCGGGCCAAGCCGAATACACCGCTGCCAGGGAAGGGTCGCCCTCGACACCCGCGTAGTACTCGAACAGGTCGGCCTGGGTCTCCATCGAGCGGAACCCGCTCTGCACAAACAGCCCGATGCCGTCCTCGGCTGCGGCGGCGAACATGGGTGCGAACCCGACCTGCCCCTCGAGGCCCACGGGGTCCCCGTCGAGCGTCGTGGGGTAGTCGGCCGGAGCGGGGCTGGTCCACGCATGGGAGAGCAGCTGGTCGCTGTCGTTTGTGAATGCTGGAGGGAGCTGGACCATCTCGATCTCGTAGTCGCCGCACTGCTGCAGCATCTCCGGCTCGAGGTCGTCGACCGCATTGATGTAGGTCTCGCGAACATCGGCCAACAACGCCGAGGGCGGCGTGAATGGGAAGCACGGATCGATCGAGTACCAGCGGTTGGTGTAGTAGAGCAGGTCGGTGGCCTCGGAGGGCCGTCCGGCTTCCTCGAGCAGCGGAGGATCGTACGCGCACAGACACTGCACAATACGCTCGGTCGTCGTGTCCGCGGGTTGGCAAACCGCCATCGAGTCGTCCTCGTAGATGTCGACCCCCTCGCCACACACCGCGGCGGTGGTCCCCCCGGTCGTGCCCGACGACTCCGACGTCCCCGCCCCCTGGGTCACGGACGTCGTCTCGGTGCCTGGTTCGCCCGAGGACTCCGTGCCCACCGGGCCTTCCCCCCCCGAACCGGGCCCTCGGGTCGAGCCTGACTCGGTCTCGGTCTCGCCATCGGTGCCGCTGCTCGCAAAGTAGGACTGCGCGCACCCTCCCAAGGCACACGCGCTCAGAAGCAACCCGACTCTGTGCGGCGTCACGAGGCGAGCTTACCCGACCGATGTGGCTTCGCGGCGCGCGATGATGTGGACCATCTTGAATACGGACCCGTCCGCGTTCCGGCGAGCAACTGGAATCTGTCCCCAGTGAAGCGACGGGGGCACTTCTGCGGAGATCCATGGGCCTGCGGGGTCGTCCGCGCGCCGGCCTGCAGCATGCAGCGCGTACCCTCGCTGCGCCAAGGCGCCGAGCGCCGCCTGCAGCGGTCGCCCTTGAGACCGATGAAACTCGATCGCCCACGCACGCACGTCAGGCATGGCGTCCAAGGCCTCATCGAGGATCGTGTACTCGTGTCCCTCGACGTCGAGCTTCACGACGGTGGCGTGGGGTACCAACGTGGACAAACGACGCCCCGGAACGTCCCGATCGCCTCCTGCGCTACGCACGACACAGTTGTGTCCACTGAGGCCATCCTCTTCGACCCGAACCGAACGCAGCTCGTCACGGTCCGTGAGCACAGCCGAGTGCACGTTCCACCCTGCCCCCTCGGGCATCCGCGCCCGAAGCTTGTCCAGGTTCTCGTCCAACGGCTCGACCGCGTGGACCTCGAAGCCTCCGCCGACCGCGTCCCATAGGGCATGCAGGAGCGCGCCCTCGTTGGCCCCGCCGTCGACGAACACCGATCCCTTGAAGTCGATCTCGGCCGTGTACCAGCCAACCTGCTTGTGGAGCGCGTCTGCCACGGAGCTGCGATGGTAAGTCCCCAACGGCCCACCGCGATAGGCACCCTGGATGGACCACGCGTGCGTGGCTGTTGTCGGGGACCAACGAGGACCCCCACGGCCGAATCGGTAGAGGTGCTACTCGGCGTAGTATGGCGCGCCGGCGTCGATCCATGCACCAAACCGGTCGGTGTCCTCGACCGGGAACTGGGCGCCGAACTCGTTGGTGATCTGTAGGTACGTCTGGCTGGCGTTGCGGTCGAGAGGTTCGACGAGCAAGAGTCCCGTGTTCGCAGTGACCCCGTCGAGGGCCAGCCGGACATCTTCGTAGCCCAGCGTCGCGTCGGGCAGGAGCAGCATCCCGTTGGCATCCGTGGCGTGGCACGCCACACAGTTGGCGAGCATGAAGTCGGCCACCCAGATGAACTCTTCGTCGAAGGCCACTTCCCCACCCGTGCTTCCCTCGGCAGCCCCCGTCTCGCCTTCGCCCGTCGTACCGCCGTCCCCGGACGTCTCGGCCGCCCCGGTCTCGCCCATGCTCGCCGACTCAGCGCCCGTTTCACTGCCGCTCTCGGCCGCGCCCCCCGTACTCCCAGAGCCGCTCCCGGGGCCTCCCCCGTCAGCGCCTGCTGTAGGACTGGGGCCCGTCTGCTCCGCCCCCGTCGTACCGTCATCCCCGCCCCCATCCTGGGGGTCGTCATCGCACCCCCCTACGAACAGGCTCAACGACAGACCCAGGACGCTCATGACACGCAGACCGGTCACCATGAGCCCACGGTCGTCGCGATGAGGCGCCCGTGTCAATGGATCGGCCAGGTTGGCCGCACACAGCTGCGCTCAACGTAGAGGCCATGACACGATCGGCAGCGCCTGGCCCCAGGGGTCGCGCCCCTCCCCCGGGCATGCGTTCCGATTCCGTGGGACCCCGACCCGACTCCCACGCCCTGCTCACTCGCTGCAACACGTCGACCCTGAGGATGCCTCGCCGCCTCCCGACTCGGCGAGAGGCGTCGACACGGTTCGGTGCCGCCTCGCGATGTCGCCGGCGTCCGCGATAAACGAGCGGAGATGCGCCGTGATGGCGCGCGCGAATGGGGCCCCACCGTGCCGGGCCAGCTCGGGGCGCTCCAGAAGGCACGCCACCGCTTCAGCCGTACACAGGCCGCCACTGACCTGGTTGCGGCGGAGTGTGTAGATCGAGGGCTCGGTTGGCTGCAGTGCAACGGTCGGCAGCCCGTGTAGGTAGGGGCTTCGATTGTACATTTTTCGGGCCTGCTGCCAGGTCCCGTCGATCACGACGAAGGTATTCGGTTCCCGAACCGGCGCAGCGCCACCTTGCGCAACCGATGGCCAGACCAGCGCTGCGCCGCCCGCCTCGATCGCGCGCAGTAGCTCAGCCTCGGGCGCCGTGCGCTGCCAGACGATCCGCCTGGCGACGTTGCCGAGTGCCTCGAGCACCACGCGACCGGTGTTGGTCCGCTTGGTCAGCTCGTGCTCGTGCGTCAACAACAGGATCCGCAACGAGCCCATCGGCTCCGAGGATACGCTGATCGTCGGGAGACATGCGCGCGCACCGGCTCGAGCCGCGACCCGGGCACGCCTCACCAAGTCCAGCCACACTTGGGGCAGGCCGTGGCATCCGCGGGGATCTCGGCTTCGCACTCGAAGCACTGCAACAACTCCTCGGACTCGGGCCCTGGGACAACGAGGCACTGACACTCCGAGCATCGGTACGCAGCGCACGACATTCCGATGTCGCTCGTTTCTCCGCTGTCCGTGGCCTCGAAGACCATGCGTGACCCCAAGCCGTGGTCCCCGGTGACAAAGTGCGTCAGCCCGCTCGTCCGTGTGTCGACCACGCCCCGGGTCATCGAGGTCTCGCACTTGGGGCATTGCATGGTGGGGATCATACGACGAGGAGCGCACGCCCGACCGGCCGCGCCACGAACTCCCGCTCTGGCTAGGCGAAGCGTTTTGCGGCGCGCTCCTTGGCCTTGGCAGCCTCGACCTCCCGGTCTTTGGCAGGAGCCTTGGTCTCGAGTGCGGACAAGAGCTCGCGTGCGACCGCGGCGACGCGGGCGACCGAGGCATGGAACACCTCCTCGTTGACCCGCGACGGCTTGTTGAAGCCGCTCAGCTTCCGCACGAATTGAAGCGCCGCAGCCTCGATCTCGTCGTCGGTGGCAGGCGGGTCGAAGTTGAAGAGGGTCTTGATGTTCCGGCACATGGCGAGTGCAAGAAGCATAGCCCGCCGTGTGTATCGATCCGCCGACGTCGACGGCCCGCATGGCGCGGAGTCTACACAGGCTCGCCCGCGCCTTTGCGACGTCGGACCCTGGCGAGCCCGACCAGGAACACGGCGAGCCAGGGGGTCGGAGGACTCGAACGCGTCACGTTGCACCCGCGACCATTCCCGGACGAGTCGGCGGCGCCGGAAGTCTGTGAGGACCCGTCCCCGCTCCCAGAATCGCCAGATGGCTCGGGCGGTGGGCTGGAGGTTGACGACGGCGTCATCGCCGTGCCGCTCGAAGACCCCGTGCCGAGGCCATTGGTGGTGTCGACACCGGTCGTGGTTTCGCCCCCCCCCCTGGACCCGTCCCCGCTCGTCCCGACCCCGCCGCTCGTTCCCTCGACGGGGTCGAGTGGAGCCGGGAGCGGCGGCAGAGGATCAATGGGTGCACCCGCACAGTCTCCGCCGGGGAACAGATCAGCGTCGGTCCACTCCGGCTCGACGACAAAGCACGAGCCCACCGTGGGCGGAGCCGACGGAGGCGCTGCCGGAGAGT
Organism: Nannocystales bacterium; assembly: GCA_050633305.1. GTDB lineage: Bacteria > Myxococcota_A > Polyangia > Nannocystales > Nannocystaceae > CAJXVA01. The sequence continues at coordinate 65,833 of JBOEGF010000043.1, read as the reverse complement.
CGCTCCACGAGCTCCGCCTCGACTTGCTCACCGTCGACGAAGAGAAGCAGCTGACGAGGCCTACGCTCGACGTCTGGCGATACGCCGCCACAGCCCGGCCGGCAACCGCCACAGCATCTCCGCTCCGGGGTACCCAAACGCCCGAAGGGCGGCCGTGTAGGCCAAGAACGCGACCCCGATCACCACGACCAACGCTGTACCCAGTGCAGCCTTGCCGACCAGCCCAGCCCACGGCACCCAGGCCTGCAACTCGAGCAGCGCCCACCGGCCGCCCAACGACGCCGCCCCCAACACCAGCAGGCTCACGAGAAGTCCCCCGACCCTGCGGGCACCGCCCGATGTGAACATCGGACCGAAGCTGCGATGGAACGCGATCCGCAGGATGATGACGTTCGTCGTGGCTCCCAAGGCGGTGCCCAACGCGATGCCGGGCGCTCCCAGCTGGCGAAACGTCAGCGCGTTGAACACGATGTTGACGAGCACCCCAGTCGTCGAGGCCAGCAGTGGAACACGGGGTTTGTCGACCGCGTAGAACGACGGCGCCAAGACTTTCACCAAGCTGTACGGTGCCAGCCCGATCACGTACGACTGCAGACACGCTGCAATCGCGGCGACCTCGGTCGGCCCGGTCTCCCCCATCTGGTAGACGAGCGAGCAGACCGGCTCGGCGAGCACCCACAAGCCGACCGCGCTCGCGCCCGCGAGCATCCACGCCGCCGCGGAGCTGTCCCCTGCCCTCCGTGCGATCTCGGAGCTCTCCCCATCGGCCGCCGCTTCGGAGACCGAGGTGGTCGTGACGGTCGCCAAGGCCACACCAAAGACGCCCAAGGGCAGGAAGAACAGGCGAAACGCATACGACAGCAGCGCGACGGGGCCATCACCGAGCAACCCGCTGAACTTTGTGTTGATGATGACGTTGATCTGAACCGCAGCCACGCCGACCACGGCCGGGCCCATCAATCGCACGACGCGGCGAACCCCAGCGTTGGACGTGATCCCACGCAGCGTCGGGGTCGGCCTCTGTCCCAGGCGCCACAGCGCGACGAGCTGCATGCCCGCTTGGGTCAGGCCAGCGAGCATCGTACCCCCCGACCAAACCATCACGCCCGCGCGAATGTCGGCGCCGAGCATCCACACCCCGGCGCCCGCGCTGAGCGAGACGAGGTTGAACATCGCGGGCGCGAGGGCGGGCACGACGAAGCGGCGCTGCGCATTGAGCATGCCCATCCACACTGCGGCGAGCGACACCGTGCACAGCAGCGGCAGCATGATCCGGGTCAACGTGGCCGCCAACTCGACCTTGCTCGGATCGGGAAAACCCGAGATGAACCCGACAAGCGGCTCTGCGAACACCAGCGCGAGTCCCGTGAGAGCACCGGTGAGCACCAGCATCCCCCCGAACATCAGGTTTCCGAGTCGTGCGGCGGCCTCCTCTCCGTCCTGCTTGAGAGTCGCGGTGAACGTGGGAACGAAGGCGGCACTGAGCGCCCCCTCGGCGAGAAGGTCCCGCAACAGGTTGGGGATCCGGAACGCAACGAGAAACGCGTCGGCAACCGCGCCGGCGCCAAACAGCGCGGCGAACACCATCTCTCGGGCGAGTCCAAGCAGGCGCGAGCCAAAGATCGCCACGCTGATCCGGCCGGAGGCCTTTAGATCGCGTTCGCCGGTGTCCGCCATGCCACTTGATCGCCTACGCGCGACACATCACAAAACTTTCAGCCGACGCGAACAACAACCGCAGGGCCAACGCGTTGCGAAAGCGGCAGGGCGTCAAAGACGACCGCCGAAGCCGGTCTCGAGCAACCCAAAAGCCTCCTCGGCCATCGCGATCACATCGCCTTTGCAACCCGCGTCAAACCAGGCCCGCAACACCGAACGCACGATGCCGATCGTCGCGGCGGCAAACAGCTTGCCCAGTCGCGCCCGCTCCGCATCGCCGCTTCGAGTCACGGCTTCCGCGATGACCTGCTCCCACGCGCGGTAGATTTCGAGGTCGGCAGCGAGAAGCGTGGGCGACGCGTCGACCACGTTCTGACGCCGCAGTTCTTCCTCGGCAGTGGAGACCATCATCTTGCCAACCTCGAGGCAGGCAGCTCGAACTGCGGGCAACGCGTCCTGCTCGGCGAACCGCTCCTGCAGCAGGGTGCGGAACGCGTCACGACGCTCCTCGGCGCGCGGGAACGCGATGGCCTCTTTGCTCGGGAAGTACCGGAAAAAGGTGCGGCGGGAGACGCCGGCGCGCTCGGCGATCTGATCGACCGTCGTGCCCTCGTAGCCCTGTTCGACGAACAGTGTGTCCGCGGCCTGCACCAGTGCGTCGCGCACCTCGGCTTTCTTCTGCTCGCGTCGGGACTTGGGTACCGCGTCCATCTCGCCGGCAAGCCTCGACTCCCTCGCCGCGCCTGTCAACTACGGTTGCGGATCCGTTCCCCCTCGGGAGGCCATCGCACCTCGACCAGCGTGAGACCACACGCAGGAGCGGTGATCCCCGCCTTCGTCCGGTCCGGGGTCTCGAACAACTCGTCGATCGATGTGGGTGCGCGCCGGCCCAGTCCGACCTCCACCAAGGTGCCGACCATGATCCGCACCATGTTCATGAGGAAGGCCTGGCCCCACACGTGCACCTCGAGCCAATCCGGCCCCCAGGCGGACGCGGGACCCGGTTCGGCCTCACCCCTGCGCACCCGAGCATCGAGTCGTCCCAGATCCCCCATCGGGCCCAGAGCGGTCGCTCCATGTGTGATTTCGACCTGTTCGACGACCCGCTCGGTGGTTTTGGACTGACAACCAGAGGCCCGGAAGCTCGCGTAGTCGTGGCGCCCGGGAAAGGAGGCCGCAGCACTCTTCATGGGTCGCGGGTCCAGTCGCCGCCCCAGGTTCCACTCTTGTCGACGATGAATCGGGTCGCGGACCTCCGTGCAACGGATCCGATAGCGGTAGTACTTGCCCTCACTCCCGTGGCGTACGTCGATGAAGCCGGGTTCCTCCCATGCGGCTACGATGACGACGTCATCGGGGATCTTGGAGTTGAGGCCCCGTACAAGTCCCGGCATCGGGATGTGAGTCGGGGGATCAAAGGCGACCAGCTGCCCGAGCGCATGAACCCCGGCATCGGTCCGCGACGCAGTCCGGGCCCTCAACGCGGTCTTGTACAGCGCCGCGAGAGCTTTCTCGATCTCGACCTGCACGGTCCGGATCTCGGAGCCATCGGGGCGCGGTTTCTGTGCCGCATACCCATGGAAGTCCGTGCCGTCGTAGGCGACGCGAAGCAGGACGCTCACGGCCGCATCATACGCTTCCGCCGCGGTACCTGCGCAGGATTTGGCCTGCGCCAAAGGTGTTAACCTGCGGCGCTTTCTCCATGCATAAGGTCCTCATCATCGGAGCGGGTGGCGTCGGCGGTGTCGTTGCCCACAAGTGTGCCAAGAACCCGGACGTGTTCGGCGAGATCCTTCTCGCAAGCCGTACCAAGAGCCGCTGCGACGCGATCGCGGCGTCGGTCAAGGAGCTGACAGGCCGCGACATCGCGACGGCAGCCGTCGATGCCGACGACGTCCCGCAGACGGTCGCCCTCATCCGGGAGTTCGGTCCAGCGCTGGTCATCAACGTCGCCCTGCCCTACCAGGATCTCACGATCATGGACGCGTGCCTGGAGACGGGGGTCCACTACATGGACACCGCGAACTACGAGCCACGGGACGAAGCCAAGTTCGAATACAAGTGGCAGTGGGCCTACCGGGAGCGGTTCGAGAAGGCCGGCCTCATGGCACTCATGGGATCGGGCTTCGACCCGGGCGTGACCAACGTGTTCTGCGCTCACGCCCGCGACAACCTGCTCGACACCATCGAGACGATCGACATCCTCGACTGCAACGGAGGCGACCACGGCCACGCGTTCGCAACGAACTTCAACCCCGAGATCAACATCCGGGAGATCACGCAGAAAGGAAAGTACTGGGAACGCGGCGAGTGGAAGGAGATCGAGGCCATGTCGCAGAGCATGGACTTCGACTTCCCCGAAGTCGGCGTGCGAAAGGCGTACCTCCTGTATCACGAGGAGCTCGAGTCACTGGTCCAGCACATCCCCGGTCTGCAGCGGCTCCGCTTCTGGATGACGTTCGGTGACGCCTACATCAAGCACCTCGAGGTCCTGCAGAACGTTGGCATGACCAGCATCGAACCGATCCAGTTTCAGGGGCGCGAGATCATCCCGATCGAGTTCCTCAAGGCGCTGCTTCCCGACCCCGCCAGCCTGGCCGCGAACTACACCGGAAAGACGTCGATCGGCTGCCTGGTCAAGGGCAAGAAGGATGGCGCCGACAAGACCGTGTTCGTCTACAACACGTGCGACCACGCCGAGACCTACAAGGAAGTCCGGGCACAGGCGGTCTCGTACACGACCGGCGTCCCGGCCACGGTTGGCGCCGAAATGATGCTGACGGGGCAGTGGATGAAGCCCGGGGTTTGGCACATGGAGCAGTTCGACTCCGCGCCGTTCCTCAAGCGGTTGGCGGAGTCCGGCCTGCCCTGGCACGTGCGCGAACTCGAAGGCTAGCTCGATGGGCGTCTTCGACTACGACATCACGCAGCTGGAGACACCCGCGTTCGTCTGCGACCTCGGGGCGCTCGAGCGCAACCTGAAGATCCTCGAGCACGTCCAGCGCGAGTCGGGTTGCAAGATCCTGCTCGCACTCAAGGGCTTCGCGATGTGGAGCACCTTCGATCGGGTGAAGCAGAGCCTGCCCGGTGTCACGTCGAGTTCCACCCACGAGGCCCGACTGGGGCGCGAGACGTTCGGCGGGGAGGTCCACGCGACCGCGCCCGCCTATGCCGATGCGGATTTCGACGAGCTTCTCGAGCTGTGCGGCCACATCGTCATCAACTCGCCCAGCCAGCTGCAACGTCTACGCCCACGCCGGGACGCTCATGAAGCGAAGACGGGGACTCGGGTCGAGCTCGGACTGCGGCTCAACCATGAGCACCGGGAGGTCGAGGTCGCGTTGTACGACCCCGCGGCGCCCGGGTCCCGGCTGGGCACCACCGCGGCAGCGCTTGCGGGCGTGGAGTTGGACGGCGTCAGCGGGCTGCACTTTCACACGCTCTGCGAACTCGGCTCCGATGCGCTGCAACGGACTCTGGCGGCGTTTGAGGCCAAGTTTGGGCACCTCCTGCCTCAAGTGCAGTGGGTGAACTTTGGCGGCGGCCACCACATCACGCGGCCGGGTTACGACACAGAGCTGCTCATCTCGTTGTGCCGCGACTTCGCGCAACGCCACGATGTGCAGGTCTACCTTGAGCCCGGCGAAGCGATTGGTCTAAACACCGGGGTGCTGGTCGCCTCGGTCCTCGACATCGTCGACAACGACGGCCTGACCGCGATCCTCGACACGTCCGCCACCGCCCACATGCCGGACGTCCTGGAGATGCCGTATCGGCCGCAGATCGTCGGCGGGCACGACCCGGACACCCACCCGCACCGCTATCGCCTAGGCGGTCTGACCTGTTTGGCGGGGGATGTGATCGGAGAATGGAGCTTCGAGAAGCCCCTCTCAGTAGGGGACAAGCTGATCTTCGAGGACATGATCCACTACACGATGGTCAAGACCACGACGTTCAACGGCGTCCGGCTCCCCTCCATCGCGACGGCAGACCCCCAAACGGGCGCCATCACCGTGCACCGACGCTTCGGGTACGAGGACTACAAGTCTCGCCTCAGCTGAGATTTTTTTCATCGGTTGTGGGCCACCGCCGCCCCAACCCAGGTGATGTCGTGGTTCGCCCGTTGGTCCGGCCCTGCCCTCGCGCTGCACGCAGTCTCGTGCGGGTCTCCCGCGTCCGATGAGGACACCGGAGAGAGCCGCGGTCCTGCAGCCGCCGAAGGCTCGGGAGACTCGGGGTCAACGCAACCAGGGACGAGCAGCGAGAGCCCGGCCACCACGGGCATGCCTTCAACGACGACCGGGCTCAGCTCCTCGTCGACCGACCCTTCGACGGACGAGTCCAGCACCGGTCACCCGGATCCCGTCGAGACGACCGCCTTCGACCCAGCCACAGTCCTGTTCGAGGAGGATTTCGAGGCCGCTGCGACGGGGACCACTCCGGCGGGCTGGGACAGCTTCGTGGGGTACGTCGTCAACATGAACAACGAGCCCGGCGGGTCCGCCTTCGCGCTCGCAGACGACAGCCGAGCACGCAGCGGAGACCAAGCGCTTCATGTCCTGGGTGGCTCCACGCCCGCCATGTTGACCCGCCCACTCCCGGCCACGACGAACCGCGTGTACGTCCGTGCCTACGTGTGGCTGACCGTCGGGCTGGGCCAGAATCCCGGCAACAATCACGAGACCTTGCTCGGTGTGCGGGGCTCGGTGGGTCAAGCCAACGAGGAGGTCCGCTTCGGGGAGATCAAGGGCGTGATCGGCACGAACGAGGTCCCCAGCGACGACATCTCCCCGACGATGAAGCACTGGGGTCGCGGGCCGAGGATCGAGGCGGGACAGTGGAACTGCATCGAGGTCGCGTTCCTCGGTGATACGGAGCCCCATGAGGTCCGCGCATGGAGGGACGGAGAAGAAGTCCACGCCGTCAGCGACCCCGCGCAGTGGAACAACGGGGCGTTGGGCACGGACTTCCTCGGAGGGAAGTTCAGCGAGTTCATCGTCGGCTGGCACAGCTTCAGCAACCTCGACAATGAACTGTGGGTCGATGACCTCGTCGTCGCGACCGAGCGCATCGGCTGCTGAACGCTGCACCCCATCAGCCGATCACACGCTCAACCTCCCACGGCATCGAGCGCGGGCAGCTCGAACGACGCGCGGGCGCAAGGAGCCTCGAGCTGCTCGCGGTCGTACACGGCCAGGACGGGCTCGAGCCCCGCGGCGATGAAGTCGTGCTCGCGTTCCTCGAACACCGCCCACGACTCACCACGACGGCGCCGCTCGGACACAAGCAGGAGAAACGCCACCGACATCGTCGCGTTGAACTTCGCCTCCGCGCCGTGTGCCCGAACCAGTGCCCGAAGGCCTGCACAGAACCGGGGGAGGGCCTCCAGCAGAGGGAGGGCCTCCAGCGCATGCCACGCGACGCGGACATGCGCACGGTGGTTGAACGTCTCGACGTCCACGTCCCCGGCTTCGAAAGCGCTGAACACGGCGCAACCACCATTTTTATCTCTGTTCACAGCCGAAATGTTACCATGGTAACATTTCGGCCAACAACCCCGTCGCCAATGTCCACCTCGCGGCCGTTCCCTCATCCGGACTCGACGAGCCGATGACTGTCGGCCGCGGTCAGATCCAACTCGTAGACTTCGGCCAGCGTCGCGATCCGCTCTTGAGAGCCGGCATCGAACGCACACTTGCCCTCGAAGGCATGGAGAACGATACCCTCGAGCAAGTCTCCGAGGGACATGTCGTGGTACTCGGCCACGGCCTTGAGCACCTTGACCAACCGCTTCTCCATCCGAACTCCGGTCTGCACCCTCTCGACGCGTTGAGCCATGCCGGAGGGTACATCGCCTCCGCCGTCGGTGCGCGGCTCAGCCCTCGTAGGTGAACAAGCACCGGGTGATGGGCTGCACCACGTCTCGCGCCACATAGAGGTAGTAGTCCTCACCGGCGACGAGCGCTGCGGGTGCACCTTGGCTCGGGTGGCGTTGAGACAGCCCGTCGGGGACCACACCGAACTGCACCGCACCGGGTTCGACGGGGACCCCCGCGTGCGGCACATCGATCCGCCACAGCGTCCCCTCGGGAAGGTCGAGGTTCGGCGGTACAGTCGGGTTGTCGCTTCCGGGGCGCAGAACGTAGAGGTAGCGCGCGGGTCCTCCGCTCCACAGTACGGCGCCGTCCGAGGTCACCCCCTCTTCAGGTCCACATGCGCCTGGGACGAACGCCGCTTGCTCGAGAAGCGGACCTCCCGTCGGAGGCTCATCCGCGAAGTCGGAGCGCTGCAACCCCCGCCTGGCCAGCTCATCTTCAAAGAACGCGACCGCCCGGGCGGGGTCGGTCGAAGGCAACCCGAACTCGCGGGTGAAGCCGTTGTTCAGCGCAGGTGGGTAGCGACCGAACATACTGGTATCGAGCCAGTCTGCCAGCGCCGCGACGTCCCGGTCGTTCATCGCAGAGACCCATTGTCCCGGTCGGTCGACTGACCAGCGAACCGGGCCCTCGGGAGCATCAGACGAGTGACAACACGAGCACCCCGAGGCGTCGATCTGCGCACGCACCCAGTCCAGCTCAGAAACGTAGCTCGGGTCCTCCATACGAGAATCGGGCTCCCCGTAGGTCGCAGCCGGAGGGACCGGATAGTACGGGCGCTGGGTTCGAACCACCTCACAGCTGGCATAGTCGCGAAACCGACGCCCCTCTTCGGTCGCCCCGGCGATCGATTCCCAGGTGCACACATCCCCGCCCGGCGATGCGCCGTCCGGCTCCCCGGCGAGCGGCGGCCGACATTGCAGCGAAGGCTGGACGTAGACTGGAAAGTCGGGGGCGCCCGGGGGAACGTCCCCCGTCTCGTCCGCCCCCTGAGTCTCTTCGACGAACCCCGTGCCGTCTGAGTCCTCCAATCCGGACTCCGCAGGGTCTTGGCAAGCAGTGGCGAGAAACAGGCAGACGCACAGGATTCGGGGCGGTGTGAACATGTCTTGGAGTTCGGTGTAGGTGGTGCGGCCCACTCGCTCCATGCGAAATCCAGGAACGAAGGGTTCCCACATCGCAACGCTCCGGCGGACCCGGGAGGCCCGGGGGTGCGGGTACGATGGGGGGACCATGGAGTCCGTGAATCTCAACGACATCCTGGTGTTCGCGCATGTCGTCGAGACGGGCAGCTTCACCGCCGCGGCGAGCCGACTGGGGGTCGCAAAGTCCTCCGTCAGCCGATGCATCTCGCGGCTCGAGGACCACCTTGGTCAACGACTGATGCAACGAACCTCGCGCGCCTCCGTCCTCACCGACGCGGGCACGGCCTACTACTCCGAAGTCTCCGGACCCCTTGGGACGCTCGTCACCGCTTCGAACCGCGCGAACCAGAACGCCGAAACTGGCACCGTCCGGCTCAGTGCGCCGGCGGGCGTCGCCTCCGAAGCGCTCCCGGAGTTCGTGTCCCAATTCGTCCTCGAACACCCGGGCATCCGCGTGGACGTCGAGGTCACCGCGGGCACGGCCAACCTGGTGGACGAGGGGTTCGACCTTGCGATCGTCGGCGGACCGCAGCCCGACTCTTCGCTCGTCATTCGCAAGCTCCGCAACACGCCCTTCCGGCTGTTCGCCTCGCCCGCATACCTCGAGCGGGCCGGAACCCCGCGTGCGGTGGCGGATCTGGCACAACACGCGTGCGTGCTGTTCCGTAGCCGCAACGGTGCCTGCAACTGGACGCTGTCGACCCCCGAGGGCGAGCAGTGCGTCGAGGTTCGCGGCAGCATCAACGGCAACTCCCTCGTGTTCGTCCGCCGCGTCGCGATCGCGGGGGGCGGCATCGCGTTGCTGCCAGAAGTCCCCGGCCAACAGGCTCTCGCCCGCGGCCTGCTGGCGTCGGTCCTCCCTGAGGTGTCGATGGAGACCAGCCCTCTACACCTCGTCTACCCGTCGACCCGGCACGTCCCTGCCCACGTAACCTTGTTCCGCGACCGATTGCTCAGCTCGTTCCCGACCGGGGGAGACCTGAGCGAAGGCATGTTCTCCTGAGCGCCGCGAGGTCAACCGGCCCCGCATTGCCCGGTTGACCACCACGCCCCTAAACTCGTCCGTATGGTGTTGGCTTGTCGCCCCGTCGCGTGTCTCGCTGGGATGCTGTGCGTTACGTTGACGGGGTGCACGACCTTCGTCGGGGCAAGCGGCGAGTCGGACAGTGGAACGGAAACGGTGGCCGAGTCCGCGAGCGGTTCAGGTACCGCCGGCGATTCGGCGGACCCCTCAGCAGCCACCGGAGCTTCGGACTCCGCATCCGCATCCTCGTCCGCATCCTCATCCGGCGGATCCACCTCGACGACCTCGGCCTCATCCACGAGCGCGGCCGCGGAGGGGAGCGGCGAGTCGCAAACCACGGTCGATGAGACGACAACCGGCGGAGGTTCGGCCTCCGACAGTTCGAGTTCGAGTTCCAGTTCCAGTTCCAGTTCCAGTTCCAGTTCCAGCTCCAGCAGTTCGACATCCACCGGAGGGGACCCGGACGACCCCCTTGGGATGGCCTGTGCCGGCGACGACGACTGCTCGGAGGACGACGACCAGGAATGTTGCACCGCCGCCGAGTGCCTCAACACCTGCATGGTTCCCTGCGACGATGTCGACGACTGCCCACAGAGCGACATGGGCTGTGAGCACGGATACTGCTTGTTCCCATGCAACAACAACGACGACGACTGCGCTGCCTGGCCGGGCTACCACTGTGACCACGGCGGCCAGTTCTGCGAGAACGACTGAGCGTCCCCGAAGGGCGCACACGAGTGACGAGCCCCGCAGTCCGCAGCGGGACTCAACACCTAGCGACGTGCGGCTTTGAGCGCTCGTCGCTGGGGTGCGATGTCTTCGTCGAACCGCTCACGGTCCTCATCCGCGATGGGCATGCCCACCCTCGCCGCCCGAGCTTGCCCCTCGCCGGTGAGGCGCAGCGGGTCGATGGTTGACAGCACGCCGTCCCGCTCGACCCAGAGCTCGAGTCGGAGTCGGTCGTTGGGGGTCCGCCCCGAATGTCCGGACAGACCGACGATGTCGCCGGTCGAAAGGCGAGCGCCCTCCTCGATGTTGCCGATGAAACGGCCCAAGTGGCAGTAGCGCGCAATCGTCCCGTCGTGAAGCTGGAGGTCGAAGAAGCGCCCCTCCTTGCGAGTCTCGCCAGCGTCCACGATCGTACCGTCTCCGATCGCGACCAATGGCGTGCCTTCAGGCAGCCGGTACACGGACCCCAGCCGTCCCTCGATGATCTCGACCGAAGGCGGCAGCAATCCTCGCGCGCCCTGGCCGACCGAGAAGTACGAGACGGGACTTCGAAGCATCGCCCGCTCGACGGTCTTCCCGTCGGAGTCGAAAAACGCGGAGTCCTGTCCGGGAGGCTTGTACCGAAAGTACGCGACCCGACGAACCGCGCCGCGGAACGCGACCGCAAGCACGGACCCATAACGGTGGAAGTGGCGGCCGAGATACCGCTTCTCGACCATGACCTCGATCTTGTCGTGCGGACGGACCTCGGTTAAAAGGTCCACGTCACTCGCGAGTGTCTCGCCCAGGAGCGTCGCGAGCTCGGGCTTCTCCCCGGCTTCGACGACCGCGCTCGCCAAGTCGGCGTCGTCACCCAACTCGAAGGACAGCACTTCGACGTCCGCACGGTGCGGATGCTGGAGGTTTCGCACCTCAAACCCCTCATCGGCGCGACAGGCCTGCAGGACCCGTCCTTCAGCCAGCTCGATCTCCAGTGCATGCACGCCTCCGGTCCGATCGGCTGCGATGCGAAGCGGTGCACCGCTTCCCCCCAGCATGCCCAGGTCGACCTTCGAGCGGACGGCGGCCTCGAGCTCGTCGATGTGCTCGCCCGGCGTTCCCAACGAGAGCAGCGCGAGTCGGAGGGTCGCCCCGCCGCGCAGCGATGTGTCGAGCCGGATCAGGTCCGTAAGCCCCTCGAAGACGCGAACGGGGTCGCCGCCGCATGCGTTGTCCACCGGTGCGGCGCGAGGAGGCAGCGGCCCTTTGCGGCCCTCGATGGAAGCCGCCTGGAGCGAGCCCATCCCGCTGAACAGGCCGTCCTCGTTCCAGACAAACACGTACGCGTTGACCAGCGCCAAAATCGCCATCGCGAGGATGGTTCGATTGCGCGCTCGTCGCTGCTCGGGCTCCAGCTCGCGCGGGGCCTTCGCTTTCCGCTTGGTCCCCGACGTCTTGCGGTTGCCCTTCGCGGTGCGAGCAGCCCGGGGGCGCCGCGCAGGCGCGGTCGAGCTTCGCTTGGTCCGCTTTCGGGGCACTGTCATCGCCCATATCAGAAACCGCTTCGGGGACGAAAAATCCGGCACGTGCGGCGGGGATGCGGACGGGACCCCGGGGCTGGGTCGTGGTATCCCGAGCCCCCATGGACGCGGTCTACCGCAGCCCGATCAACGCGGATGTCCCCCCTGCTCAAGACGGCGAGTTTGAGCCGCTTGAGCTCGGCCCCCTACGGGTATGGCCGCCCGTGGTCTTGGCCCCCATGGCCGGGGTCACGAACTACCCGTTTCGTGCCATCTGTCGACGGTTCCTTGGCGGGGTCGACGCGGGCGCGGTTCGAGGACTGTACGTCAGTGAAATGATCACAGCCCGGCCGCTGGTCATGGGCAACCGCAAGACCCTAAAGCTGGCCGACTTCGGGCCCGATGAGGCCCCACGCAGCCTGCAAGTCTACGGGGTCGACCCCTACTTCGTCTCCGAAGCGGTCAAGCGTCTCGTCGCCGAAGGACGCGTCGATCACATCGACATGAACTTCGGATGCCCGGTCCGCAAGGTCACCAGCAAAGGGGGCGGCGCCGCGATTCCGGTCAAGCCGAACCTGCTGCGCAGCATCGTGCGGGCCGCGGTCGGGGCGAGCGAGGACATCCCGGTGACCATCAAGTTCCGGATGGGCATCAACGACCAGTACCTCAGCTACCTCGACGCCGGCCGTATCGGTGAAGACGAGGGCTGCGCCGCGGTGGCTCTTCACGCACGCACGGCCGCCCAGCTCTACGACGGGACCGCGCGCTGGGAAGCGATCGCGAACCTCAAGCAGGCTGTCACCAGCATTCCGGTGCTGGGCAATGGCGACATCTGGGAGGCCGAGGATGCGCTTCGCATGATGAGGACGACCGGTTGCGACGGTGTGGTCGTCGGACGAGGCTGCCTGGGTCGCCCCTGGCTGTTCCGGGACCTGGCCGAAGTCTTCGAAGGACGCGCTCCGCCCAACCCGCCACAGCTCGGAGAGATCGTCGAGGTGATGCTCGAGCATGTCCAGCGACTCATCGAGTGGTTCGATGAAACCGCTGGCGTCCGCATGTTCCGCAAGCACGCGACCTGGTACACGAAAGGGTTTCGCGGCAGCGCTCGCGCCCGGCAGGCCATCATGCAGTCTTCGACGCTCTCCGAGCTTCGCGACGTGCTCGAGGCGCTACCCAAGGATGAGCCTTTCCCTCCGCGTTCGATGCGGGTTCCACGAGGGAAAACCGCGGGGACCCAAAAGGTCGCATTGCCGGACGGCTTTCTCGATGACCTCGAAGACCCGACCCCGCCCGGTGCCGATGCTGCAGCACTGGCCTCAGGAGGCTGACGATGAGCGAAGCATCTTGGCAAGAACGACTCGAGACGGCGCTGGGCTCCGCGAGCACGGACCGCGACCCTGCGGAGATCCAGTGCCTGCAGGAGTACGCCCAGTGGCTTCGCGATCTCGATGATCCCGAACACGGCGTGCGAGCCGTCGACACCCTCGAGGTCCTCGTCGGCCTGCGACTGGACGGCTCTGCGTTGGCGGCGGCGCTTCTGTGTGGCGGCCCGCGCGGTCGTTTCCCTCCCGACGTGTCAGCGGAGATCCTCGGGCTCATCGACGGTGTGCAGAGGCTCGGACAAGTCCAGTGGAGCCACCTCGAGGATGAGGCAGCCGAGAGCCTCCGCAAGATGTTCCTGTCGATGGCCTCCGACCTGCGGGTCGTCCTTCTGGCCCTCGCGGGTCGTGTGCACCGGCTACGACGGCTCAAGGCGGAGACGCCCGAAAACCAACATGCGATCGCGTCGGAGGCGATGGAGGTCTACGCTCCACTGGCGAACCGCTTGGGAATCTGGCAGCTCAAATGGGAGCTCGAAGACCTCGCGTTCAAGTGGCTCGAGCCCGACACCTTCCAAGACATCAAGTCGCTGCTGGCCAGCAAGCGCAAGGAACGAACCGAAGGCATCGCCCAGGTCATCGATCTGCTGCAAGAGAAGGTCGCCGAGGCCGGCATCGAGGCCACTGTCTCGGGTCGTCCCAAGCACATCTACAGCATCTTCAAGAAGATGCGCCGCAAGAAGGTCGGCTTCGAGGAAATCTACGACGTCTCCGCGGTACGGGTCATCGTCTCCGAAGTCGCCGAGTGTTACGCGGTCCTGGGCATGGTCCACGCTCAGTGGACGCCGATCGACGGCGAGTTCGACGACTACATCGCCAAGCCCAAGGAGAACTTCTACCGCTCCCTGCACACCGCGGTGTTCGGCCCGGACCAACGCCCGCTCGAGGTCCAGATTCGGACCCAAGAGATGCACGAGTACAACGAGAACGGGGTCGCCGCGCACTGGCGCTACAAAGAAGCCAAGAAGGCCGACCGCCGCTTCGACGAGAAGATCAACTGGGTCCGCCAGCTGATGGAGTGGCAGAAGGGCGTCACCGATCCCCACGACGTCGCTCACTCGCTCAAGACCGACATCTTCGCGGACCAGATCTACGTGTTCACCCCCGCGGGCGCGGTCATCGATCTTCCCATCGGTGCGACCCCGATCGACTTTGCCTACCGCGTACACACGCAGGTTGGGCACCGATGTCGTGGCGCCAAGGTCGGCGGACAGATCGTCCCGTTGGACTACAACCTGCGAACCGGCGACAAGGTCGAGATCATTACGACCAAGACCGGAGGTCCCAGCCGCGACTGGCTCAGCCCTCACGAGGGGTTGGTGCACACGGCCAGCGCCAAGCAGAAGATTCGGCAGCACTTCCGGGCCCAGCAGCGGGACGAATCGATCGCCTCTGGCCGAGAGATCGTCGAGCGCGAGCTTGGTCGGCTCGGCGTCGAAGGCCGCAAGGTCGACGATGTCGCGGCACTGTACGACCTGGAGACCGACGATTTCCTGGCCAAGCTCGGCTTCGGTGACATCAACGCGCGCAGCGTGGGCCAGCGCGTGCTGGAGCTCGAACCCAAGCCGGAGGAGGTTGAGCTTCCAATCTCCAGCGCGCCGAAGGGTCCAGTCTCCACATCGGTCAACGTGGCCGGGGTCGATGACGTGCTCAGCCGACCGGCCAACTGCTGCAAGCCGGTCCCCGGCGATGCTGTCATCGGCTACATCAGCCGAGGACGTGGCATCGTCATCCACCGTAGCGACTGCCCCAACGTGCGCGGGTCCGCAGAGCCCGACCGCTGGATGGAGCTGTCCTGGGGTACCGGCCGCGGAAGTCGCTTCCCCGTCCGTGTACAGCTGGTGGCCCACGACCGTCCTGGCCTGTTGCGCGACGTGGCGGACGGCGTGTCCGGCGAAGGCGTGAACCTCACCGACACATCGGTCCGCAGCGACGACATGGGTGCGGCGCAGTTCGACTTGACCTTGCAGGTGCGGGACAACGCCCAGCTTCTGCGGGTCCTGGGCAAACTCGAGCGCCTCCCGGGCGTGCAGTGGGTTCGGCGGCGTCGCGAGTAAGCGCGTCTCAGTAGTCGGCGCCCAGGTGCAGCTGGGTGTCGACCACATCCAGCAGCGTGCCGTCGATAGCCTCCAGAGAGACGTCGAGGACGACATCTTGGTCTTCGACAACCTCCGGATCGGGGATGAAGATGATCATCTCGGGGAGCGTCGGCCAGCCCTGAGAGTCTGGGATGTCGGGCGTCCGCTGGTGGCGAATACGCGTGACCTCGGACCCGTCGGCCACCGCCGTGACCACAAGCTCGACCACAACCTCCGTGAGCTCCGAGTCCGGCCGTAGTCGACCGTCGACGAAGATGTGAAACCCGCCCTGCAGGCCCTGTTCGACGAGTTCCTCCTCGCCGCCCTCGTAGGGCACGAACGTTCGAGCCTCCGAGAATGAACCCAACTCCAGCACGCCATCAAACGCGGGGACCGGTGCCCCGCTGCCCGTGCCGTCTTCGCTCGCCGGCGTCATCGCCTCGCCGTCACAGCCGAACCCCGTCATCGCGAAGAGGGCCGCCGCGACTGCGACGACCCTCGAGCGCTGCGGGACATCGAAGGTCCCCCGTCGCATCAGCTCACTCGCCAGCGCAGCCGATTGGAGGCCGAACCTGGACCTTGGCCTGCTTGGAGAAGTTGCGCCACGCGAGGTTTGCATCGACCGAGTCTTCGGCGACATCGTACAGGTCGGCGAGGTTGCTCGCCTGCTGCCCACGTCGTGCCCGGATCGAAGCGAACAGCTCGTCCATGTCGGTGATCGTGGTCTCTTCGGGGCACAGAGCCACCGCCTTGAGCCGCAAGTCGACCGAGCTCAGGTCACCAGCACCGATGTCGTCGGCGCCCATGGCGAGTACGTAGGGGGCGTTGACGCCACCGCAGCCGTTGCAACGGGGCTCCGTCACCGTCGAGTAGACCCGCGCGTGCTGGCCGTTGTAGTCGATCTGCTCGCACTTGAGGATCCCGGTGTGGGTCGCCGGGTCGTTACAAGACTGACGGTTGTCGTCCACGATGGCGCACGGGATGCGCGTGGTGAACGGCTCTTCGCCTTCTCCGGGGAACGAGAA
Organism: Nannocystales bacterium; assembly: GCA_050633305.1. Classification (GTDB taxonomy): domain Bacteria; phylum Myxococcota_A; class Polyangia; order Nannocystales; family Nannocystaceae; genus CAJXVA01. Next base: position 49,419 of record JBOEGF010000043.1, on the reverse strand, counting down.
ACACTCGGCGAGGAAGCCCCAGTCCGAGCCTGACGCACCGAACACGTGGCCCCACGCTCCGTGGGAGATGATGCCTTCGGTCGACTCGAGAGTGACGATGCCATCGCGGTCCTCGACCATCTCGATGCCGCCGAAGTACTTCCAGCCGGTCTCGAGTGACGCGCCGTAGAGGTCGGTCTCTTGGCCAACCTCCATGTCGCTGGGGCCGAGCACCGGAAGTCGGTTGCCCTGGATGCGAATCCGGGCCGGGGGATCGAACGTGATGTCGCGGGGCTGGATGGTCCACAGCGGGCCGAACCCGTCCTCGGGGATCTGCATCGGAGCGACAGCCTGCTCGAGCACGGTCAGCGTGATCTCGTCCTGGCGGTCTTGGCCCTTGTGAATCGAGCCCGGCTCGATCACGAGGCTGACGCTGAAGTCCTCGCCGTACTGGGTTCCCTCGGGGGACCAGGTCAACACGCCGCCCTTCTCGATGAGCTCGTCGGTGATCTTGAACCCTTGGCCCTGACGCGGCACGTAGGCCACGCGCATCTCGAGTTCTTCGGCACCCAGCTCGTCCATGTTGATGAACTCGTCCAGCGAAGCTGGAAGCAAGTGCACGTAGTCGCCTTGGACCGTGCCGTAGGGCTCGAGGTCGTTGGTCGGGGTGTGGAACAGGACGGCAACTTCCTGGCTGTTGGCGCGGGCTTCGTCGACCACCGCAACGGGGACATCGACCGCATACAGACCCTCGGCCGTGGTCATCGTTCGAGCGGTCACTTCGACCGAACCCACGGCGAGCGAGACCTCGGCGTGCGCGATCGGGTTGCCATCGGTGTCGAGCAGTTGGCCCGAGAGTTTGGTGACCTCGCGCGAGTCGTCTTCGGCTTTTTGGGCCTCGGCGTCTGTGCGCTCGTTGTCGGCGCCATCGTCGCAGCCTGTGGCCAGGATGAACGCAGCAAGAGAGAGAGTCGCGAATCGCTTGTTGATTTTCATGGTGTTCCCCTTACGCACAAGGCCTGACTCGAGGTGCCGCCACGTCGGTGAATCTCCGACTTTGCGCACCTTCGTTGGCCCCCGTCGTCGAGGACTGTAGGTGCGTAGGGGTCAGGTGTCAACGCCTTTTGGGGGTCCACAGGCCCCAGGGAATCGCCTCATTCCGGGTCAGGGACCCGTCTCCAACCAGTACAAAGGGGTCAAGTGCCCCCATTTTAGTCTCCGAGGACCGGCCGTCAGGACCGAGATGCTCTACGGGGGGTTCCCTGACCTGTTTTCGCGCCCTTGGCTGCTTTGATCAGTGCCTCGGCGTGGTCCCGCGCAGACTGGGTCACCCGCTTTCCGCCCAGCATTCGGGCCAGTTCCTCGACCCGCTGTCCCTCATCGAGACACACCACCCGGGTCGTCGTTCGACCCTTCGAGGTTTTTTTCTCGACCCGGAAGTGGGCATCCGCAAAGGCCGCGATCTGCGGGAGGTGGGTGACACACAGGACCTGGTGCTCGGCCGCCGCACGCTTGAGGCGTCGGCCGATGGCTTCGGCGACCGCTCCACCGACGCCAGCGTCGACCTCGTCGAACACGTAGGTCGCGACTCGATCGCCTGCGGCCAGCACCCCTTTGATCGCGAGCAGTACCCGAGACAGCTCGCCCCCGGACGCGACCTTGCGCAGCGGCGCGACCGACTCGCCGGCGTTGGCGGAGAACAGGAGTTCGACCGCGTCGCCACCCGATGCCGACAACTCGGCGGCTCCGATCTGGACCTCGAGTTTGGCGTTCTTGATGCTGAGCGCGGCGAGCTCGGTCTCCACAGCCCGAGCCAGTCCCGCGGCTGCCCGGCGCCGACGCTGCCCCAACCCACGAGCCGCCTTGGCAGCGGCGCGAGACAGCTCGTCGGTCCGAGCTTGAAGCGCCAGAAGGTGGTCGTCCGCGTTCTCCATCGCGGCCAGCTCGGCTCGCATCTCCGTGACCCGCTCGAGGAGTTGGTCAAGCTCGACGCCGTGTTTCCTACGCAACGTCTCCAGTTCGTGAAGACGGTCTTCGGCACGCTCGAGTTCCACGGGATCCAACTCGAGCTCGGCGAGCAGTCGGGCTGCCAACGCAGCGGCTTCTTCGGCCGCCATGGAAGCCGCGGTGAGCTGCTCGGCCAGGTCCGCGATGGTCGTGGAGTCTTCGGCCCCGTCGCGAGCACGCTCGGCGAGCCCTCCCAGCGAGGATGCGATGGCACCGTCGGACTCGTACAGGACGTGTTGCGCCTCGTGGGCAAAGTTCACCCAGTCGCGGGCGCCACGCAGCACGTTCACTCGGCGGCGGAGCGCATCGAGTTCGCCGACCTCCGGCGCGATGCGGTCGATCTCCTCGAGCTGGTATCGCAGGTAGTCGGCCCGTGCCGCGCCGTCCGCCATCCTCTCCCGCAGACTCGCGAGGTCTTCTTCGGCTTGTTTCCATGCGCCGTACTGCTCGCCATAGGCAGCCCGTGCCGCGTCGTTGCCCGCGTACGCGTCGAGCACGTCGAGGTGCCGACTCGCATGGGTGAGAAAGTGATGTTCGTGCTGGCTGCAGATGTCGATCAGCTCTTCGCCGAGGCCACCGAGCACCGACTGAGTGGTGAGCGCTCCCTGCACGAAGCTGCGGCCCCGGCCCGCGCGCGCAACAACCCGCTGAAGGACCAACGCGTCGGCATCATCGCTGGGCAGGCCATGGTCGGCCAGGGCCGCGAGCAACCGATCGCGGGAACCCGTGCGTGGCTCAAACTGAGCATCGACGGTCGCCGACGCATCGCCGTCGCGCACGAGCTCGGCGCGGCCGCGGGCCCCACGGAGCAGCGCCAAGGCCCCAACGATGATCGACTTGCCCGCCCCGGTCTCACCGGTGAGTACGTTCATCCCCGGCTCGAAGGTGAGCGCAACATCGTCGAGAAGCGCCAAACCACGAACGCGCAGGTACGAGAGCATGGCGGTCCTCATAGCAGCTGCCTGCCGTCGCGCGAACCCACAGCGCGCGCGGCCGCCAGCCGGCCGTTGCGGCCGTGTTCCCGAGGTTCATGGCGAGGCTAAGGCTCGCCCCGGCGGGACGAAGGAATGTCCTCAGACCGAGGCGCCGGACCAACCGAGCTTTGCGCGCAGAACCTCGAACACCGTCGAACGCGGTGGCACCAGCCGAAGCGGCGTTTCCGCTTGGGTCACGGTGACCGTGTCACCGACCTCGAGCGGAATGCCCCACTGACCGTCGACAGACAGCGTCGCCGCCCCCTCCCCGGTCGGCCCGCAGAACCGGACTCGGACTTCACGGTCGGCAGCGATGACCACAGGCCGATGCGTCGGACTGTGCGGACAGATCGGCGTGATCACCAACGTCTGGGTGCCCGAGTCCACAATCGGTCCTCCCGCGGCCAAGTTGTACGCGGTGGAACCCATCGGCGTAGAGATGATGAGCCCGTCTGCGCGGTACTCGGCCATCTTCGAGCCGCCGACCTCGGACACGAGCTGCAGCATGCGAGGCGACACGCCGTGTTTGACGTAGCAGTCGTTGCACGCGATCTGAGACTGAACGATCTCGCCATCGCGCTCGACCTCCACTTTCACCCGCAGTCGTGGCTCCCAACCCAACGTCCCGTCGTAGGCAGCCTGGAGTGCGTCCGTCAGCTCCGACGCTGCGTACGCGGCCAAGAAACCCAGCGTGCCGAGGTTGACCCCCAACACTGGAATCTCCTCGTCGGCGACCAAGCGAGCCGTTCTCAGCAAGGTCCCGTCGCCGCCCAGCGCGATCGCGAGGTCGCACTTGGGCGCACTGGGTCCCGCTTCGATGAGCTCATTCGGTTGCAGCGTCTGAACCCCGTGCTCCTGCAGCCAGGCCCGGGCGACCGACGCAGCCTCGACAGCGCGCGGGTCGTCACTGGGGGAGAGCACCGCTACCCGTACGGGACCGATGGAGTCGACCGCAGACATCACGTCTCTGGAGCGTACAGGTAGCCTTGGTGTTGGTAGAGGCAGATCTTACCCCCGCCGACTTCGCGGGCTTGCTTGAGCGCGGCCTCCACCAGATCCACCAGGTCCTGCAACGAGTGGGTGTCGCGGTTGGGATAGAAGGAGACACCCACGCTCACCGACATCAGCTTGCCCACGACGGACGTGGTGCGCGCATCCTTCCAGATCCTCTCCGCGACCGAGAGCGCCCCAGGAAAGTGCGTGTTCGGAAGCAGGAGCATGAAGCCTTCGTCCCCCGCTTCGAACACGATGTCGATCTTGCGAACGCTCGACTCGATCACCGACCGAAGCGCATCCTGGACCGAGCCGTTGTCCGCTGCGACGCGGAGGCACGCCAACGGATCGCTGTAGCGCTCCGCCCGGTCGAACTCCTCTTCCATGCGGCGTCGTTGTGCGTCTTCCACTTGAAGTAACGTGGGATCGGATCCTTCCGCTGCGGGTCCAGCGGGTCCAGCGGGTCCAGCGGCAGTCGAAACGGCTTCGGAGGAGCCCCGAAGCCCGGATGGGGTCGGGTGTCCGGATCCGTTCGCGGATCCGTCCGTATCCCCCAGTACCTTCCGGGCACGAAGCAGGGCCTCGACGCGGGCGACGAGTTCATCGCCATCGTAGGGTTTCCCCAGATAGTCATCCGCGCCGGAGCGCAGCCCCTCGACCCTCGCGTTCACCGAGTTGCGGGTCGAAAGCATGATGACCGGGAGGTAACTCGACTGAGACTTGGCCTTGAGGATCCGGCAGGTCTCCAGACCGGTCAGCCGTGGCATGACGACGTCGAGCAGGACCAGATCTGGCCGCTCCCGGGCGAACACCTCGAGTGCGTGCTGACCATCAAAGGCCTCCACAACGGAATATCCGGCCGCGCGAAGCGTGGTCCGCGCAGCGTGCCGCTCCGTCTCCGAGTCGTCGGCGACCAGGACCTTGATCGCGCTAGTGGGGGACGCGTGCACCCAACCTCATAATACAGGGTTTTCGCGAGCCCGCGTGTCCCACCGCGGCTCGGTTCCAACTCGTGCCGCTTCTTCTCCGAAATGCCGGGCACCCAGGGCCTGGTTGGCTCACGAATAGTCGCAAGACTGCCGTCTGATCCAGCTTGACACCCATTGGTGCCTCGCGTAAGCCTCCCGCTCTCGATGGCGACGGTGTACCCAAAACCCGAAGAAGTCCAGCGCGACTGGTGGATCGTCGATCTGGCCGGGCTCACGGTGGGCCGTGCAGCTTCGCAGATCGCAACGGTCCTGCGCGGCAAGCACAAGCCGATCTTCACCCCGCACGTGGATACTGGCGACTTTGTCGTTTGCATCAACGCAGACAAGGTGAAGTTCACCGGGCGCAAGCTCGACCAAAAGGAGTACCACCGGTTTACGGGGTACATCGGCAACATGAAGCACGAAACGGCACGTGAGCTTCTCGAGCGCAAGCCCGAGGAAGTCATCAAGATCGCCGTCCGTCGCATGCTGCCTCGCAACGCTCTGGGCCGACAGACCTACAAGAAGCTCAAGGTCTACTCCGGCGCCGAGCATCCCCACTCCGCGCAGCCCCTCAAGGCGCTCCAGGTCGAAGCCTAATCGGCTCTCTTCACGGATTCTGAAAAGGTTCTGACGATGACGGACAACATGAGGTTTTACGCCACCGGTCGACGCAAGAATGCAATTGCACGCGTCTGGCTCATGAACGGCGAGGGCAAGATCACCATCAACCGGCGTGACGGCGAGGCCTACTTGGCTCGCTCCACGGTCTTCCGGGTGGTCGAACAGCCCCTCCAGCTCGCGAACGCCCGCGAGGACTACGACGTCTGGGCCACCGCCAAAGGTGGCGGTCTCTCCGGTCAGGCAGCCGCCATCCGCTTGGGGATCTCCCGCGCGCTCCTTCGCGTCAGCGAAGAGCACCGCGAGCCGCTCAAGACCGCCGGCTACCTCACCCGCGACGCTCGTAAGAAAGAGCGGAAGAAGTACGGCCGCAAGGGCGCCCGCGCACGCTTCCAGTTCTCGAAGCGGTAACGTCGAAAACGTCGAATCCTACGGATTCGACGGGGGCCGTCTCCAATCACCGCCCCCCACAGCGTCGAAACCAACGGTTTCGACGACCGCCCTCCGCACCCAGCCCCGCTTGCACCCGCATGCGGGGCTGTTGCCGTTAACCTCCGAAACGCTCTCCGCACCCAGCCCCGCTTGCGCCCGCTATGCGGGGCTGTTGCTTTAACCTCCGAAACGCCCGCCGCACCCAGCCCGGCCCGCACCCGCATCCGGGCCGGCCCTCAACAAGACCACCCCCGGGGCGCCGCTCTCCCCCTGAAGTTCAACCCCTCGCCACACAGCCCCGATTTCCCACCTGGGCCGAGGGCCGGGATGGATCTCCTCGATCTCCGCGCGCGGCTTCGATACAGTGCCAGTAGGAATGCTAGGTTTCTTGAAGCATTGGGGTCCAGTCCTGGCCATCCTCGCCGCTGGCGGCTGCGGACGCACCGATCTCGACATCGCTCGCTTCAGCGCCTCAGCAAGCGACAGCAGCCCGATCCCGATCGACGACGACGACGACGTCACGACAGGACCCACCGGCGGCGCCACCGATCCACTCACAACCGGACCGGTCACCAGCGTCACGATCACAGATCCAACGACGACTGCGACAGACGACACCGGCTTTCCGCAAGACTGCGAGATCGCTGCCCAATGCCCCGTCGACGACCCCTGCCAGGCACCTCAGTGCATCGACGGCACCTGCGTCTACGACCTGCTCGATGCCGATGGCGATGGATTTCCGCCGCTGGAGTGTGGGGGCGACGACTGCAACGATCTCAACCCCAACACCAACCCGGCGACCGCCGAGGACTGCTTCGATGGCGACGACAACGACTGCAACGGCGTCGCCGACTGCTTCGACCCCGTTTGTGACGGTGTCCCGGACTGCGGCTGCGACCCAGATCCCGGTGGCGAGGTCTGCACCAACGGCGAAGACGACGACTGCGACACCACGGTCGACTGCCTCGATACCGACTGCATCGGAACCCCGGCCTGTGGCTGCGCGAGCTCGGAGGCGGGCCTGTGCGACAACGGGTTCGACGACGACTGTGATGATCTGATCGACTGCGACGACCCGGAGTGCTCGGACTCGGAGAGCTGCCTGTGCCAGGACGCGGTCGAGGACTGCAGCAATGACGCGGATGACGACTGCGATCTCCTCATCGACTGCGCCGATCCTGACTGTGAGGGGATCTTCCCATGCTCCTGCGCGGGCGCGCCGACCCCCGAGTTCTGCAACGACGGCATCGACAACGACTGCAACGATCTCGTCGATTGTGCCGATCCCGCCTGCTTTGTGGCGCCCGAGTGCGACGACTGCGTCCCGGAGATCTGCGACGACGGGGTCGACAACGACTGCAACGACATCATCGACTGCGCCGACCCTGCCTGCGCCTTCGCCCCTGGATGCGAAGCCCAGCCGGAGATCTGCAACAACAACCTCGACGATGACAACGACGGTCTGATCGACTGCGACGACCCCCAATGCGCAGGCGTGCCGCTGTGCCAGCAGTCGCAGAACACCTGCGATACGGCCCAGTTCATCCCCGGAACCGGGACCTACACGGGCGAGACCTTCGGCAACACCAACAACCACGAGGGCACCTGCGGCGGCGGGGCCGGAGAGGCGATCTTCTCGTTTGTCCTCAACGAGCCCTCACGGGTGATCCTCGACTCGATCGGCAGCGACTTCGACACGGTCCTATACGTGAGGGCGGGCTCCTGTACCGCGGGCGCCCAGGTCGGCTGCGACGACGACTCCGGCGGCTCGTTCTTCTCGGCTCGGCTCGACTTCACGCTGCTGTACCCGGGCACCTACTTCGTGTTCCTCGACGGGTTCACCATCGACCCGTTCGGCGGACCCAACGAGGGCAACTACGTGTTCAACGTCGAGATCATCCCCAACCCGCCCGAGATTTGTGACGACGGCATCGACAACGACGGGGACATCTACGCGGACTGCGGCGACCCCGACTGCGCCAACGTCCCGCCGTGCGCGGGCTGCAACGGGGGCGCAAACCCGACTGCCGAGTTTGGCGTTGCGGCGTGCACCGACGGACAGGACAACGACTGCGACGGCGTCGCCGACTGTGCCGACGACGACTGTGCCGCCAGCGACTTCTACGTGACCGAGTGCTGCAACGGCACCGACCAGAACGGCAACGGGATTCCCGACGACTTCAACTGTCGCTGCAACAACGACAGCGAGTGTGGGGATGGGCAGATCTGCTACGACGACACCGCCAACGCATGCGGAATCCCGTGCACGTCCTTCTTTGGGGACGTGTGTCCGTTCGTCGCTCCGGGGTCGACCTGCAACATGGCGACAAACCAGTGCGCGTTCTGAGCTCGGCTTGAGCATCCCGCGACCGCGACCTACCCTCCCCCCGATATGCGTTGGCGTGCGCTCGGCCCGGTCCCTCTCGGCCTCCTCGGCTTCGCCTTGGCGTGCGCTTTTTGGGTGTGGGGCTTGGACAGCACAGGGCTGTGGAGCGACGCCGAACTGCCGGTCTTTGACCGGGCTCGTGCGGCGCTGGGGGACGCGCTCAGCGGCCTCGAGCGAAGTCCCCCCCTCCCCGATCGGATCCGGGCTCGTGGCGTCGGTGCACTTGGCGGTGCGCTCGGCCTCCGGCTCCCGCATGCCCTCGCCGCCGCCGCCATCGTCGGCCTCGCCATCGGCTGGATTCGTAGCCTGGGCCGCTCGCTCGGACTGAGTCTCCTCGGGGGGGCGGTCGTGTTGTCGGTTCCGATGCTTTCGCTCAGCGCCCGAACCGCGTTGGGCAACCCGATCGCCGAGCTGATGAGTGTGGTCGCGGTGTTGAGCCTGTGGGGCGCGGCGAGGCAGGAGAGCTCGAACCTCTCCCGAGCCGTTTCGGCTGCGTCCGCGCTCCTCGCTCTCGGAGGCGGCGTGGCATCGTGCGGTCTGCTGCTCGGCGCGGGCCTTCCGTTGGCCGTCGTCGCGCTGTCCCCTGGAGTCGCGCCACGCCTTCGCATGGTTTTCGGTGTCGGCTCCGGCATCGCGGTTCTCGTCTCGATCCGACTCGTACTGGACCAGAGCGACGGTTTCATCCCCTTGTTGGGAGCCGCCAAGGACCTCGAGCTGCTCGACAAGCCGCAGGCGCGCCGCTTCGCCGACGGTCTCGAAGACTTCGGCTACCAGCTCTTTCCCTGGGCAGGCCTCGCGATGATCGGGGCGGCGACGGGTCGTTCAGAGGTGCGCGCTCCCGCCATCTGGTTGGTCGTCGCGCTCGCGTTCAACGCGGGCTGGTCGATGCTCTATGGGCCCACGCCCGCGTCTCTCAGCGTGCCAGCGGCCGCGTGTGTCGTCGCTGCCATTGCCCGCATCCTCGACCCCGCAGCCGCGGGGTGGGAGCGCCGTCTCGCGCTGTTCGTGGCCGCCGCCGCCGCGCTGGTCGTCTCAAAGGACGGTGGGCTCCAATCCAACCGCCTCATCGCGCCCACCGAGCTCCGGGAGAACGAGCACACGTTCCCCGACGAGGCCCTCGATGCGGAGGCCGAGTTGGGCGGCATGGGGAAGACCGTGTTCTACGCGATCGTCCTCGCCGGATTGCTCGGCCGCAGACGCGAACCTGGCGGGCTCGAACGCGTCGCCTCTCGCATCCCCGACCCCGCCCGGGACGCCATCATTGTCGGCGCGTTTGCCGTTGCCGCGTGCACCAACGCGTGGACCCACGGCCATGTTCTCGTGGCCCGTACAGGCGCTCTACTCAGCCCGAAGCAGCCATTGCAGCGACTCGCCGCATGGGTCGAGTCCGGCGCCCTCCCCCCAACCCTTGGCGTTCACCGGGTGCGCGATCGCGGGCTGACGATGTACGGACCCGACGCCACCGAGGCACTCGCGGGCAGGCGAGAGCTGTTGCAATGGTTCGACACCGACGAGCCTGCTGCCGCATTCGTTCGCGTCGGCGACTACCCCCCGTTGTTCCAAGCGTCGCGCCAAAACGGCCGCCCCTTGTACGTGCTCGACGACTCGCACGCCCGCTTGCGGGTGGTCGCCAACCGGCTTCCCGAAGACGCGGAGAACCGGGATGCTCTGGCCAAGATCGTCCTCGACGAGCCGCCACGGCTCGCCCACCAGACGCTGCTGAACTTCGACAACTACATCGAGGTACTCGGGTGGGAACTCGATGGGCCACTGCGCCGCGGTAAGGAGCACACGCTCCAACTCGGCATCCGGGTGCTTCGCCCACTTCCAGCTGGAAGCAAGCTGTACGCGCGAATGCTCAAGGGTCGACTCTCGCGAATCGGTGGGGAGCCCCACGAGTTTGCCGATGGCCTCTACCCGAGCAACCTGTGGCGCAAGGGCGACATCATCTGGCACCGGTGGACGTTTCAGACGCCCCCACTGGAGGTCATGCCCGGCGAGTACGATCTGCTTCTCGGTCTCCGGCGCAGCGAGAAGGCAAACTACCCGATCAAGATCCCCGAGGGGAAGCAGGGCGAGTTCGGTGTGGAGGTCCGCGGCCGCAAGCGGGAGTTCGCCAAGATTGGTACGGTCACCGTATGGTGATGCGCAAGCTCGCTTTGGCCGTGGTGCTCTCGCTCTCGGCCTGCGCTGCCAAAGGGCCGCCGCCTCCTTCGTCGCCGAGCCCACTGTCGGGAAACGAGGCGCCAAAGTTCGCCCGGGACACCCTCGACGGCCGACGCGTCGACACCGAAGCGCTTGCCGGGAAAGTGTGGGTCGTGAAGTTCTTCGCGGAGTACTGCGAGCCGTGCAAGCGCACGCTCCCCGAAGCGCAGCGGCTTCACCAGAAGTACGATGACGTCGCGTTCATCGGCGTGTCCGAGGACGAGAGACAAGATGACGCCGCAGCCTTGGTCCGGACCTACGGCTTGTCCTTCCCCGTCATTCTCGACCGGGGCAACGTCCTCTCGGGGCGATTCCGCGTCTCTGCGCTGCCCATCACCTTCGTGGTGGACGCCACAGGCAACGTCGCCTGGGTCGGAGGGCCCGAGCAGGACGAAAATGCCCTAGAACGCGCCATCGCGTCGGTCCGCGCCGGCTGAAAAGACGGGTCCCGGGTCGTTTTCCCGCAACGACACCTCTGGGCGCCCGTCTGACGTTCGACTATGCTCGCCGCCGTGCGTCGACTCAATCTGCCCCCCTCGGGCTACCGCGCCGTCGCGCGACTCGGAGGCGTCGTTCTTTGCGCGGCTGCCATCACCCTGACTGGCTGCAAGAAGACGGGCCAGACCGCCGACGCGGTCGCCACCGCGCCCTCTTTGGAGGACTTCACGGGCCAAGCCAAGTGCGGAGTCAAGAAGAGCAGCGACAAACCGCTGGTCATCGAGTGGCCGGCAGCTGAGCGCGCCGCCCTCGAAGCCCGGGCAACACGTGGCTTGGTGGCGGTGCGCTACTCGGGTTGCGAGATGGAGGTGCTCAACACCTGCTCGGCCAAGGGGGAGTACGAATACCTGGGTCTGACTCAGAAGACCGAGGGCGTCCGCATCACTGACACCGATCAGCTCTACGCCAAGCTCCCGATCGGTGCAGCGGGGCTCGAAGCCAAGCTCGAGCGCGCCGGCCAACTCAACGTCGACATGACGATCGTGGGGCGTCGGGACGCAACCGAATCGAGCTTCAACGAGCGTGACCTCGAAGGCCGCTGCGACGACGCCACCCATGTCGTCACCGGCCTGACGGTTGGTTCGTTCTCCTTCTACACGGGAAAGAGCGCCGAGGTCGGAGGCGGCGCGACGGTCGGGAACGTCGGCGCCGGCGTGTCGTCCTCGACCGACCAACAGGTCCTCAAGACCGATGGCGACGTCGCGGCCTGCGTGTCGTCGACCACGGCAGACCAGCAGCCCCCCGAAGGCTGCGGTGCGCTTCTCCGGGTCGAGGTCGTCCCGATCGACCGCGTGTTCGTCAATCCGTCCACGCCGACCCCCGGCGGGACCGCGAGTATCAGCGATGATGATGCGCCCCCTGTGGACAACGACGAGCTCCAGAAGCAGCTGAGCACCGCCCGTACGCTGACGTTCGTTGGCTATGGCGGTGCCGCGGTGGGGGTTGGCATGGCCGCGGCTGGCTACTTCCTCTTCACCCGCAACAAGGGCTCTCTGGAAGCCGAGACCAATGCGGCGACCATCTCGTCCGACCGCGAGCAGTTCGACAGCCGCGCCCGATTGGGCGTAGGACTCGGATGGGGCGGACTTGGCCTCGCCGTTGTCGGCGGCGCGTTCGGAGCGTTTGCCAACTCGCGCTACACCACCCTGCAACGCAAGGTACGGCTCGGCTCCGTCGCTCCAGCGATCGGACCACAGGGCGGCGGCGTCGTCGTCCAAGGGAGATTCTAAGTCATGGTCCGCCGATTCCTGGTCTTTACAGCTTTGACGCTCGGCTTCGCCTGCGGCATCGACGACGCGCTCGTCGGTGCTCCGTGCAACGAAGACGCCGATTGCCCCAACCTCACCTGTGTCCGCACCGCGACCGAAACCGCGGAGGACGAGCCTGGGCTGTGCAGCGCCGACAGTTCGTGCGTCCAGGGCGAACAGGCTGGCTGCGCCGCCAACACCAATGGGCTGTGTAGCGGGTCCGGGCTCGTGGCCGCCGAAGGACCCGACGGGGGCAACTTCTGCTGCCCCTCAGGCTCAGGCATCCCCACCGTGATCGGCATCGCCGAGAGCGATGGGACTGCGGAGTGTTTCGACTGCCCCCAATGCGGCGCAACCAGCAGCAGCGAAGAATCGTGTCGCGCCGGAGAGGCTCGCTGCGAGCTCGAGAATGAGGGAGACCCCTGCGGATGCCGTCCAACCGACGACTCCCTGCTGGGCGAGAACTGCGACGACGACGAAGGCTGCGGCTCGGTTGGGGTGTGCGTACGAACCCTGGAGGAGCAGGCAGAGCCCGACGAGCCGATCGATGTCGACCAGACCATCGAACAGGGCGTCTGTCGCCCCACCGACGACCCGACGTGCTTGCGTGGCGGCCAGGTTGGCTGCGAGGTCGAACCGGGGAGTTTCTGTCCCGGGAGCACGACAGAGGTCGATGTGGGCAGTCGGTCGTATTGTTGCGAGCAGCCCGCCAACAACACCGATTTCAAAAGCCTGCCGTACCTCGTCAGCAGCGACCTCACCTCGGTCGCGTGCACGGCGTGCCCTCGCCCGGGCTGCGACGACGCGGCGGGCAACCCCACCCGCCCGGTGTGCACGACGCTGACCGACCCGGAGTGCATCATCGACTCCGGTGGGTTGTGCGGCTGCACTCCGGAAACGGAGTAGCGTGCCCTTGCCCGAGCCCCGCGACGACGCAACCTTCGAAGCCACGCTTTCGCAGCTCGAGGCAAACCCGCCAAAGGCACTCGGGGTTTGGCTTGCCCCCGACCCCGCCCAACCTCTGCATGTGCAGAGCGATCCGCGGCTGGGCAGCGTAGCGGCGCTCGGCCTCGCAACCGCCGAACGCACGGCGGTCACGCGGGGCACCCCCGGGACCCTGGCCGCACTACAGAATACGCTCAGCCGGCTGACCCAAACGTACGTCGTCTTCCACGGGGCACAAGACGCCCTTCTCCGACTCGCGGCGGCCACCGGATCCAGCGCTGCGGCGAGGACAGGACGCTTCGGTTGCACCCAAACCGCGGCCCAGCTTCTGGCCGAGGGAACGCGACGCGGTCGCGACCTTCCGACCCTCACCGAGTGCACCGAGAAGATGCTCGGCAAGCCCTGGCAGGCTCCGGATCGACTCTCCGCAGACGTCATCCCGGCCACAACCCAGGCGGCGGAATCGCTGCTTCCATTGATGGGCGCCCTCACGCCATTGCTCCGCAAGCGAGAGCTGACTCGGGTCTTCGGCCTGGAATGCGATGTCCTCCCGTCGGTGATCGCCATGGAGCGCGCAGGCGTTGCCGTCGATGCCGCCGCGTTCGAACGAATCGCAGCCCAGTGGCACACCGAGCGCCGTGACACCGACGTTCCCGAGCGTGTTGCGCGACTGGACAAGCTGATCTCCACCTATGCCTACTGGGGACAGGAGCACGTCCGCGGAGGACGGATTCGATGCAGACTCCACCCGCTCGCCACTGACAGTGGCCGATTCAGTTGCACCGATCCCAACCTTCAGCAGGTCCCCAGCGCTCACACGGCTCCTGGACTGCGAGCGTGTTTCCGGCCCGATCCCTCCAAGGTGTTGGTCGTGGCCGACTATGCGCAGATCGAGCTTCGTGTTGCCGCCCACCTCGCCCCCTGCGACGCGTTGCGTCAGGTGTTCCACGAAGGCCGCGACCCACACCGCGCCACCGCAGCCACGATCACAGGACGGCCCGAAGACAGCATTACCGACCACGAACGCAAACTCGCCAAGGCTGTGAACTTCGGGTTCCTGTTTGGTATGGGGGCGTCGCGTTTTCGCAGCTACGCCGCCGACGGGTATGGCGTCGACCTCACGGACCGCGAAGCGGCCGATGCTCGCGCCGCGTTCATGAGGACGTTCCCTGGCATCGCCGCGTGGCACAAGCGCGTTGGGGCGTTGTCGCGGCGACCTGGCCCCGTCACGGTCCGCACCGCGCTGGGCCGGCGCAAGCGCTTTGCCCCCGGCAAGGTCTCGTTCAACTCTGCGCTCAACATCCCCGTGCAAGGCACTGCCGCGGAGGGGTTCAAGCGCGCGATGGTCGAACTTCAGCCCGCGCTCGAAGCCCTCGGAGGCCGCGGGGTGATGGTTGTCCACGACGAGTACATCGCCGAGGTTCCCCGGGAAGTCGCGGCGCAGGCCCGCGACACCGTCGAGGCCACGATGACGTCCGCAATGGCCTCGGTCGTCACGTCGGTCCCGATCGCGGTCGAGGCCGAAGCGTGTGAAGCTTGGGGCTGAAGAAAAAGACCCCGATGGGCCGAGGTGACGGCCGCGTCGGGGTCGTAAGGCCGAGGTGCGCTCGGCAAGACGTCCTTCGGCTCAGCCGAACGTGTCGCTCACGTAGGCGAGCAGGTCCGCAAGCGCTTGGTCGGACAGTCCGCTCTGCGGCGGCATCGTTCCCTTGCCGTTGAGGAACGTGTTGACGATCTGCGAGTCGTCCGAGGCCATCACGCTGGTGTCGAGGGAGGGCATGGCCATACCAGACACACCGTCCGCACCGTGGCATGCATCGTTCGAGCAACCGCTGCTCGTGAAGAGGGTCGCCCCTGCTGTAGCATCCCCCTCGAGGCCCAAGATGGTCGCGGAACGGTCGTCTCCACCCGTTCCACCACCGGTGTCGTCTTCGTCTCCCCCATCGCAACCGACCGCCAGAGCCAAAGAACCGGCGAGGAACAGAGCAGGCATCCTCCGAAGCATCATCATGGATGCACGGTACCGCGCAGCCGGGCCCGCTGTCTGCCCCGGAACGCCTCGATTGCGGGCTCAGCGTCGACCGACGGCAACGAGCCGCTGTGCACCAGGACCATACGCCCGGCCATCGAGTCCTCCATACAACGACACGTCGGAGAGCCCCGCCCAATTCATCAGCTCCCTGAGTTCACGACCGCTGTACAGCGTGTGCTCGAAGTTGAAGCGCTCGACGGTCTCCCCGCGGATGAACATCCACTGGACCTTCGCCCGGCTCCAGTCGTCGACGACTTCGATCCGCTCGATGAGGAGCGATCCGTCATGCTCAACCGTCGGCTGCCGATCGAGAGGAAGCTGTTCGGCGAGGGCCTCCTTACCGACCACGTCGAGAACCACGCACCCCCCCTCGGTCAGGCTGGAGACGAGGTTGCGCAGCACCTTGAGATCATCGCTCTGCTGCGCGAAATAGCCGAAGGAGGTGTAGAGGTTGATCACCAGATCGAACCCGCCGGGCATGGCGTAGTTGCGCATGTCCTCGTGCACCCAGTCGATGTCGACCTTGGCAGCTTGAGCCCGAGCTCGGGCGCGCTCCAGCAGGAACTCACTGATGTCCAGCCCCGTGACGTCGAAGCCCGCCTTGGCCAACGGGACCGAGTGCCGCCCTGGGCCGCAGCAAAGGTCCAGCGCCCGTCCCTTTTTCATGCCCACCAGCTCGAGCAGGTTCGCCACCTCTTCATGCGCCCGCTCGTCGCGCTCGGCCGAGAACATCAGCGGGTAGACCCGCTCCCAGAAGTGGGGCTGCGCGAACCAGTCCGTCATAGTTTGCCCTCCTCTTGAATCTTGACCTGCGCTTGTAAGCGTTCAAGGCTGGCCTGGAGAGCGACCGTCTGTTTGAGCAGGTCGCGGACGTCGGATTGGACCGACGTCGGCCGGTCTTCGAGTTCACGGAGCAGCTCCTGTTCGCGCTGGGCCTCCTCCATGCCCGACATGATCACGCCGACGAAGAGGTTGAGCACGATCATCGTGCCGATCAGCACGAACGTCACAAAGAACCCGGCGCCGAACACAGGGTGGGCGGCAGACTTGGTGCACAGGTGCTCCATGCCGCCGTACCCGTAGCCCTCGCATCCGTACATTTGGATGTACATGACGTCGGTCCAGTCCTCGAGCGTGACCACCCGGAACAGGGTCAGCATCGAAAGCTGCAGGTTACGGAAGTGGACGGGATCGTTCTCGCCGAACAGGAACGTACCGGTGACCGCGAACAGGTAGAACAGCAGCAAGAGCAACAGTGAGACGTAGCCCATCGACGGGATGCTCTTGAGGAGCGCCGAGACGATGATCTGGAGCTTGGGCAGCGCCCGGACGAGCTTCAGAACGCGCAGGACCCGAGCCAACCGCAGAACCGTGATGAACTGCGCGTCGATCGGCAGGTACGCGGCGACGACGATCAGAAAGTCGAAGATGTTCCACGGGTCGCGGAAGTAGCGCCACGGCTTGCTGCCCTCCGCGCCCATCTTCACCGCGACCTCGATCGTGAAAATGATGAGGATCAGCAGGTTGGCGCCGTGAAGCGCTCCCCCCCACTCCTCAACGATGCCCGGGTAGGTCTCGAGGCCCACGATGACCCCAGCAAGCAGAATCACACCAGTAATGAACTGGGTAAACCAGCTCGCGTTGGAGACTTTCCTGAGGATCTCGACCATGGCGACCCGTAGACGGTGCTACGGCCGGCAGGTTGCCATAGCCAAGGACTTCCCTGCGCCGATTATGCGTCGGTTTTTGGGGGGCCGAGTCGTTCGCCGTCCGCGAACGCGCGACCCGATGCATAGGCTTGCGCGCTCATGCGCTTCTTCCCGGCGGGTTGAAGCTCCGCAAGACAGATTGCGCCCGTCCCGCAGGCCACATGCACTCCTCGTTCATCGACGGCCAGGACCGTCCCCGGTGTGTCGGTCTGGCGCTCGGAGAGTGAAGCTCCGTACAGCTTCATGACGAGATCACCTCGGGTCGAGAACGCGCACGGCCACGGGTCCATGCCGCGTACATGGTCGACCACCCGCTGGGCGGGTTGCGACCAATCCACGCTGCCCTCGGCCTTGGACAGCATCGCGGCATGAGTCACCTTCGCCTCGTCCTGCACCAACGGCTCCCCCACCGATTCGAACGTCTCCAAGGTTTCGCGGAGCACATCCCCGCCCAGCACCGCCAGCCTCTCGAACAGCATCCCGGAGGTTTCGTGGGCTTCGATCGGGGTCTCCACCATGCGGTAGACGGGACCCGTATCCAGCCCTTCCTCCATCCGCATGATCGCGACGCCTGTGGTCGGATCTCCGGCCAAGACCGCGCGTTGAATGGGCGCAGCTCCACGCCAACGCGGCAGGAGCGACGCGTGCACGTTGATGCAGCCGAGCCGGGGAAGCTCGAGGATGTCCTTGGGCAGAATCCGGCCAAATGCCGTGACCACGATGACGTCCAGGTCATGCTCGGACAGCGCGTCACGAAGCGTCCCGTCCTTCATCTTGGTCGGCTGAATGATCGGGACGCCCAGCGGCTCAGCGGCAACCTTGACCGCGGGGGGACGCAGTTTGCGACCGCGTCCCGCGGGACGATCGGGCTGGCAAACGACCGCTCGCAGGTCGCAGGCTGCAGCGACGGCGTGAAGACTCGAGACCGCGAAGTCCGGCGATCCCATGAAGGCTGCGCGCAAGGTCAAAGCCGGCTCAAGGTACATCTAGGTGGGCGAGATAGGCGAGCCGCAGGTCGTCTTCTCCGAGCAAAGCCGCTGCGTCGTCCAGCGCTTCGCGGATCTCCCTCAGCTCGAGCCCTCGTTCGTCCCGAACACCCGGCTCGACTGCGTCGTCGGCGAAGGCTGCCCGAAGCTCCCGATGCACGCGACGAACATCGGCGGCGTTGGCATCACGGGAGAGCCCGAGCACCTCGAAGTAGTCCGCCTGCCGGACGAGTTCCAGCCGCTCGTCGAGCCGAGCGTGGTCCAGAGCGTCGGGATCCGAGGCGCCCAGCGGAGCGAGCGGCTCACCGATGAGCTCGGCAGCCCCCACCACCAGCAACCCGTACACGGTCGCCAACACCACCCGGTCGGGAAGTCCCGCACTCGCGCACACCTCGGACAAGTCGTGGCGACCGTCCAGCATCGTCAGCAGGCCCTGTGAGGACGCGTCCAACCCCAGGTCGAGCGCGAGGGTCTCGGGGCGCGCCGAAGAAGAGAGCCTCACGTATCCATCGAGGCCGCCGACGAGCGCCTCCAGCTGCGGAGCGTCGAATCGATCCAACACGCCGCTGACCAAGATTCGAGCCACCGACTCTTCGAGCTGCACCGCTTCGTCGCACAGCGCGTTCTCCTCGAGGGACCACTGTCCACGGCGCCAGACGAACGCGGAGGTCACGATCCCCAGGACCTGAGTCCGAATCGCCTCGGGAAGCGCATCGGCTTTGAGGAAGCCCGCCTCGACCAGCAGCTGTCCAACGCGCCGCGGGTCCTTGGCGGCGAGGCTCCGTGCAGCGTCGTACTGGGTTCGCGTGAGGAGCCCGCGGCGCACAAGTGCGTTGACGAGTCTGTCCTCGGGCTCCGAGCTGCTCGCGAACACAAGCTCGCCCTGCTCGAGCCAGAGCTGCTTTTCGACTCGGCCCTGATGAAGATCAACACGCCCCGTGTACCGGGACCGGTGCAGGGACCACAGCATGCGGGGCAGCTCCAGGTCGCCGAGGTCCCCCTCTCGTTCCACCGATAGCGCCACACGACGACGACTGCCCGCGTTCCGCTCCGTATCCCTGCGTTCGTCCGTCTCCCGCACGTACGTGACCGGCCGCTCGAGAAGCGCGTGGGTGGAGCTCACCCCCTCCAGCCGCGTCGTGGAGTCGATCGGGCTGATCTCATGCTGTCGCGAGACACCGCCCGCCCCGGCGGCGGCAGTGAGCAGTTCACCGACAAACGCTCCGTTGACCCCAGGATCATCGTCGACCGACGGGGCGGGCTCCAGCCCGAGCAGGGAGCGCTCGAGTTCGTCGGAGCTCTCAGATGCAAGCCCCTCCGAGCGCGCGCGCAGGCGCCCCTCGAGAAGATCCAGGGTGCGGCCAAGCCGACCGATGCTCGGGTCGACGGAGCCGCCGTTGCGCCGACCTTCATCATGACGCTCGGTATCCGCCGAAGGCGCGTGGTCGAGGACCTCGGTGCGCAGCGGCTGATCGGCCGAGACTGCGGTCGAAGCCGAATCCGGCTCGGGTGGCGGCGCCGGGGGTGCCCCTGCCAACGCGGTCAACGTACTGGCGAGCGTCGCGTCCTCGAACGGCTCTTCGAGGAACTGGTCGGCACCAAGATCCAACACATCGGCCAGGTCTCGGATCGCCCCCCCCAGTCGGCCACACAACGTGACAGGAATCGAGACCCCGCGGCGCATGCTCCGAAGCTCCTGCATCACGGCCGACGCGGCCGGCCCCTCGGCACACAGCATCACCGCAGCCGGACCATTCCCCTCACGGACGCGCCCGGTCAACTCGGGGAGACCGCAGGCCTCCACCGGGTACCCAAGGCCGACGACGCGACGGACCAGCGGAATGCACCGCTGCGCCTCACCGACGATGAGGATCGGACCGCTGACCACGGACCACGAGCTTATCAGCCTGCCGAAGGTCTCGCCGGACTTTGCTTCGACTCACAGCAGAGACTGAGGATCGACATCGGCGATAGCGAGGGTTTGCGCGGCGCCACTGCCATCGTTCCCCAAGTGGGGGCGGAGATGACTGAGCAACCAGCGCAGAGCGCCCCGTTGCTGCGCACGCAGCAGCATCTGGAATCGGACCCGGCGGTTGATCTTCTTGATCGGCGAGGGGACGGGGCCCAGGAGGGTGGCAACAGGGACCGCGAAGGGGTCGGTTTGCCGGGTGCGTAGCTTGTCGACCCCGGCCTTGAGGAACCGGGCCAGCGTCTCGGCGCGGGCCTGTACTCGGCGTTCGTCCAGTCCCTGAACACGAATCAGGGTCAGGTGACCGTACGGCGGATTCCCCATCCGTTCGCGATCCGCGAGTTCCTGGGTGGCAAACCCCTCAAAGTCGTGGGTCGCGGCATGGCGGATGGCGGGATGCTCGACGGCATACGCTTGCACGAGCACCCGCCCGGGTCGCTCCCCCCGCCCAGCCCGCCCCGACACCTGGGTGAGCAGCTGGAACGTACGCTCGCTGGCGCGAAGATCGGGCAGGCCAAGGCCGTGGTCGGCCTGCAGGATCCCCACCAGCGTGACGCCGGGGAAGTCGTGCCCTTTGGAGAGCATCTGAGTCCCCACCAAGACATCCGCCTCGTGACGGCGAAATGCCGAGAGCGTGTCGAGCAATCGCTTGCCCCGAGACGCGTCGCGATCGAGCCGCAAGACCCGGATCCCTTCGAGGGCCCGCGAGAGTGCAACCTCGACTTTCTCGGTGCCCGCCCCGCCGTGGGCGAGCTTGGTGCTGCCACAGTCCCGACACTGCTGGGGCGTCGCCTCGATATAGCCGCACAGGTGGCACATCAGGCGGTTGCGACCGAGGTGGTACGTCATCGATGGCGCACTGCAGTCGGGGCACTGCTGAAAGCTCCCGCAGTCTTCACAGCACAATGTCGTGGTGTAGCCGCGGCGGTTGAGAAACACGATCGCCTGCTCCCCGGCATCGACCGTCTCCCGAATCGCGTCGCGGAGCAGCGCGGACATCATGGAGTCGCCATCGGGACGGTGGACCGACAGCGGCACGATCTCGACCTTGGGCAGCGGGCGCGGCGTGGGCCGGGTTCGGAGTTCCAAGTACACGTAGCGACCACTGCGCGCGTTGTCGTAGGACTCCAGCGACGGGGTTGCTGAGCCCAACACCACCGACGCACCCAGCGTCCGCGCCCGGACGAGCGCGACGTCTCGTGCGTGGTAGCGGATGCCCTCCTCTTGCTTGAACGACCCGTCGTGCTCCTCGTCGACCACGATCGTCCCCAGGTCGGGAACCGGCGCAAAGACGGCCGAGCGGGCTCCGATCACGATGGGGCGCTCCCCTTTTCGGATCTGCTCCCACGCATCGAGTCGCTGCCTCGGGGTCAGACCGCTGTGGAGCACCGCGATCTCGTCCCCGAACCGCGCCCGGAACCGCTCCGAGAGCTGCGGCGTCAACGCGATCTCGGGGACCAAGACGATGGCCCCCCGCCCGGCATCGCGAAGCCGGGCAATGTGCTGCAGATAGACCTCCGTCTTCCCGCTCCCGGTGATCCCGTGCAGCAGGACCGAGGCAAACGCCCGCGCATCGGTCAGTTCGGCCAGCCGTTGGAGCGCCGACTCTTGGTCCGCGGTGGGAGCCTGGGGCGTCGTTGGGGGAGACTCTTGAGTCTCGAACGGGTCAAGTGACCGCGAACGCTCTTCTGTCGCGACGAGTCGGTGATCGACCAGAGGCAGAACAAGCTGCCTTACCCGCGGAAACGGACCGCGCAGCTCACTGATCGGAACCCAAGGGTCATCATCAGGTGCAGCCTCGAGGTAGTCCAAGAGGGCGCGGCGCTGCTTGCTACGCCCGACGATCTTTTGAACGGCGGGCTCATCGGCTCCACTTCCCCGCAGGTAATCGGTTCGGCGCAGATGCAGCTCGGTCCGGGTACGCACCCCGGCTTCGGGCCAGAGCGTCTCGACGAGTCCGGCGGCTTCGAGCTCGGTCATCCGCAGCAGACTCCCCGCAATGCGCGGCCGGATCGCCGGGAGCTTCGCGACGGGCAGGCCGTCGGTACCCGCGTGCACGAGCGCCTCGAGCAGCCGGGTCGCCGCGTTGTTCATCGGAGGCGGGGGCGTGCCGAGCAGAGGCGCCTCGATGCCCCGCCACGCGGCTTGGCCCGCCTCCGTCACCACCACGCGCCGCGCATCCGCTGAGGTCAACATGCCAGGAAGCGCCAGACGATAGACCTCACCGATCGGGGCGACGTAGTAGCCCGCCATCCACTCGCACAGCGCCACGACGTCCGGTGGAAGGCATGGGCCCTCAGGATCCAGGACCCCGTAGATGTCTTTGACCTTCGACGGGTCGGGCGCGACGGGATTGTCCTCGGGCCGCACCACGCCGATCAGCGCACGAGGCCCCAACGGGACCAACACCCGAGTTCCGGGAGCCAACGACTCGCCGAGGGTCGGTGGTAGCCGGTAGGTGAACGGCCGGTCGAGACTGACCGGAACCGCGACCGAGATCATCACGCCACGAGTCCCGCTCATCGGTGTCCCCCCGAGCGCGCCTTGAGGTCATCACGAACCTGCTGTCGGGTCTGCGCCAAGGCGGCCGTGATCCGGCGACGACTCAGCACAAGCTCGACCCACCCGACGATACCCAGAACGATGAGTGCGGCCACCCACGCCCGTTGCGGCCACGAGGTCCACAACGCCAGGACCCCCCGGGCCGTCGCATCCACAGACCGGGCCGAGCCCGCCGCCACCCCACGGACCGCAACGCCCACGCCAAGAAGCGCGATCAACGAGAGCAGCACCAGCGGAAGAGCGCCCGACCCCACCGGTGCGGGGCGGAGCCGGGGCAGGAGACTTCGCTCAACCGCCCCCACCCGTCCGGTGAGCCCCGCACAGAGCACCCGGGCAGCGCCGAAGCCCAAGCACAGCGCCAGCCCGATCGCGGCTGCGCCCCATGCCGCCTCCACGAGAAGCGGACCCATCAACGCGGGTTGCACCACCGCGGCCTGCCAGCGCGCGCCCCACCCCGACACCGTCGACCACGGGATGGCACCCAACACGAGACCGACGGCCGCGAGTCCTGCGGCTGTATCCAGCCAACGGGACTGCGCCCGCAGCCCCGCCCTCCAGCCCCGCCGTGCTCGCGCTGCGGAAGGCATCATGGTGCGGTCGCCGGGCACGCTCGACCCTCTTAGCCCAATCGCCGCAGATCACCAAACGTCTCGACCGCGGGAGGCCGCTTCGACGACAGCCCGCAGTGCACGCCCTGCACAGACGGGTCACCGCCCATCCCGCGAGTCGCTTCTAACCGATCGGCGCTATCATCCCCCCGATGCGAGCTGCTGCGCTCCCGAGCCTGATCCTGCTGTTCGTCGCAGCTGCGTGCACACCGTCGTCATCGCCGTCATCTTCCCCCCAGACGACGAAGCCCGGAGCCGGCGCGGGGCTCCCGTCGCTGGCCAACGACCCCATCGTCGAGGTCGAAGCCGGCGATGGATTCACCTGCAGCCGACGACGCTCGGGGCGCGCGCAGTGTTGGGGTGCTGGCAACCGCGGCCAACTCGGCGATGGAAAGACCCTCGACCGAAACACCGCGGGCCCGTTGGTCGAGCGGCTCACCGACGCGACGGACCTCGTCTTGGGGCGTGCCCACGCGTGTGCGCTCAAGAAGACCGGCACGGTCGCGTGCTGGGGGCTCAACGACCGGGGTCAGCTCGGTGACGGACGAGGCGGCACGGGAAAACGATCCACCCTCCCGGTCACGGTTCGCAACGTGGACGACGCGGTTGCGATCGCGGCCGGCGAGGACCACACCTGTGTCATCCGCCGCGGTGGAACGCTGGCGTGCTGGGGTGAGAACCGATGGCGTCAGCAGGGGACGGAAGGCCGCCCCAATACGCTGGCAGCAACCGACGTGCCCGGCTTGGCTCAGCTCACCGGTGTGGCCGCGGGGGCGGGTCATACCTGTGTCATCCGCAAAGGTGCGGCCGCGGTGTGCTTCGGCCAGGGCGACCAGGGGCAGATGGGCGACGGCGGCCGCGTCGGCGGCGCGCGTCCGCACCTGGTCCGTGGCTCCGAGGGCGCGACGCAGATCACGGCCGGCAAGTTCCACACCTGTGTCCGGAGTGCGGCCGGCCGCGTCGCGTGCTGGGGTGCCAACGGGGCGGGACAGGCGACCGGAGTCGCAGGGGCCGCAGCGCTCAAGCCCAGCACCGTCGCCGTGGCGGGCGTGGCGACCGTCGACGCGGGAGAAGCCAGCACCTGCGCGCGTCTGGACAACGGCACGCTGCGCTGCTGGGGCGCCGCAGCCGATGGCCGGCTCGGGAATGGCTCCACAGCTTCCGTGCGGGCCCCGGCCCTCGTGCAGGGCATCGCAGGTGCGCAAAGCGTGTCGGTTGGCGCGTCGCATGCCTGCGCGCTCAAGCCTGGTCGAGAGGTCTACTGCTGGGGCAGTAACGATGGCGGCGCGCTCGGCAACGGCGCAGCCGGGAAGTCCTCGGCCGGCGACGCACCCAGAGTCTCTGCGCTCGACGATGCGGTCGAAGTGACGTCCGGCACGAGCTTCACCTGCGCGAGGCGGAGGGACGGCTCGGTCAGCTGCTGGGGGCGTAACGACAAGGGGCAGCTCGGCGATGGCAGCAAGTCGGACGCCGATGCCCCTGTGCCCGCGACAGGGATCGCCGATGCGGTCTCCGTGGCCGCCGGAAGCGAGCACGCGTGCGCGGCCTCGAAGAGCGGCCGCGTCTGGTGTTGGGGAAGCAACACCTCCGGCCAACTTGGCGCCGGAAAAAAGCGGGGTGTTCCCAGGCCCACGGTCGTGCCCCAGATCAGCGACGCGGTTGAAGTCTCGGCCGGAGCCGCACACACCTGTGCTCGCCGCCGCGGCGGACAAGTCACCTGTTGGGGCGACAGCGAGTTCTCGCAGACCGGAGCGCCCGCCGGCGGTGCGAACGCCCGAAAGGTCGTCGCCCAGGGCTTGCGCGACGCGTCGGGCATCGAGTTGGGAGCCCAGCACTCCTGCGCGGTCCGGAAGCTCGGCGGTGTGGTCTGCTGGGGCACCAACCGCGCGGGTCAGCTCGGCAATGGGGCCGGCGCAGCTGAGCTGGGAACGCCACAAGCCGCGCCTGTGAGTGTCGCGAAACTCACCGACGCGACCGAAGTTGCCCCGGGTGCGACGCACTCCTGCGCCCGTCGACGGACGGGGCAGGTCGCCTGTTGGGGCGGCAACGACAAGGGCCAGCTCGGCTCGGGGACGCAAACAACGTGGACGACCCGGGTCCCGGTCAAGGGCATCACCAACGCGGTGTCCATCTCGTCCGGCCTCGATCACACGTGCGTCGTGCTCAAGGACGGCGCCGTGGTTTGCTGGGGCGACAACGGCAAAGGGCGCATGGGCCGAGAGGGCGGGCTCAGCCGGACTCCGGTTCGCACGAACTTCCGCGGTGACTTCCGCTCAGTCGCCGCGGGCGGCGAGCACACCTGCGCCCTGCGGGCCAACGGCCAGGTGCAGTGCCTAGGCGACAACACCTACGGACAACACGGCCAAGGGCTGACCAACTTCATCGCCGCGCCGGTTCGGGTCAAAGGGATCTGAGATCTCGAGACGCCTTCGCGTCGACCAAGCGTCGGGGCCGCCTTGGCAGGACCGGGTCAGCCCTCGCACGAGTGTCCTAGAAGCCAAGGCCGAGCTTGAACGTGAAGCTGTCGTGGTAGACGGCGCGTTCGGGGCGTTGGAACGTCGGGCGGATCCAACCCACCGAGGCGTGGATCCACATCCACTTGGTCACCGCCCATTGGGCACCCGCGTCGACACCTAGGGTCCAGAGCAAGAGCAGATCGTTGCGGTCGAACAGCTCGACCCGGGCGACCCCGGCACCGCCTTGGAACTCGACAAACGGGGTCAGCCAACCGGGCGACTGCACGCCCAAGCCGGCCTTCTGCATCATGAACAGGTCCGCTCGGTCTCCGCCCCGGGCCGCTGCGCCTCCTTCTGCGCCAACCTCCGTGATCAGGTTGAGCCGCACCCAGCGGCGCACGGGCGTGACCTCCAGCGACCCCACGTGCCACGACTGAGCACGGGCGAACGCGTCCGAGGTGTTGAAGATCCGGTATCCAAATACGAACGCCGCGCTGCGCGTTGGCGGCGGTGGCCGGGATGGTTGCTCCAACGCGGTGCTCGTACGAAGCCGCGTCGCGGTCCGCGTCGGTGCGTGACGGCCCGAAGGCTTCGATGGCGGACGACGAAGCGCATCGTCAGGCTCTCCCTGCGAACCATAGAGTGCATCGTCTTCGGCCCAGGCCGCCAGCTCGGACGCAGACGCGGCCTCGAGCTGAGCCTGGGGGGCGGCGGCTCGAAGCTGGCCAGCTGTGACGGGCTTGGACTGCGGCTTCTGGGGTCTCTGCGGCGCCGTGGGAGCGACTGCACCCTGGGTCGGGCCTGTGGAGGGGCTCGTCGGCTGGGGCTGCTGCGCTTGGGGAGCGTTGCGCTGGGCCTCGGCCTTGGCTTCCGCCTTCGCGTCGGCTTCCGCCTTCGCCTCGGCCTCAGCCTCGAGTCGGGCCTGCTCGTCGGCACGAGCCTTGGCCGCACGCTCGGCGGGAAGGTCCGGCAACACCGGGGGACCCAACCAGAGCCCCGCAGCGAGGAACAAGCTGATCATCGGCCCTCCGGATCGACCGTGTCCAACGACCGGGCCATGGTTGCGATGTCTTCGGTGTCCAGGTCGAACAGCGACACGAAGGTCGCGCGCACCAGCGACGGACGAGCGTCCACGTAGAACGCCCGGACGAAGAAGCCCGGACTCATCTGAACCTGGAACTCCACCGCGCGAACTCCGGTCGGCATCACGAAGTCGGAGACCCCGTAGTCGAGCTGTGCATCATGCTCCTCGATCAGCACATCGAGCTCGGCGCGGGCGACCGCGTAAGGATCTCGCAGGTCCAGACCCACCAGCGACTCCGGCAGCCCACCGAGGTCAACGTCGGGGTCCAACGGCATGTCATCGGTGTCGGTGTCGGTGTCACCGCTCCCATCGGTGTCTCCTTCATCGTCGTCTTCGGAGGTGAACTCATCGAGCCCTTCCAGCCCATCAACGTGCCCCACCTGAAACGCGTGTGATGGAGATGTGCCGTCCAGCGCGACGCCGAAGATCTCGGGTGGGATCTCCAGCTCGAGCCTCCCGGAATCCTCGATCGCGATGGACCACGGGGGATTCAGGAACTCCACGCCAAAGCTGCCATCGGCCGCGACCCAGCGCTGCTGACCGTACGCCCCGGGGGTTCCCGCGGGCACGGCATGGCACCCGGTGGCCAACAGCACGAGGAGAGCGAGCGCGCGCACGAGGACCCCTTCGGCCGGAGACGGCCCGGAGTTGAGGCGAGCACCGAGCCTGGGACGCTCCGTCGCGCCGTGTCCCGGTGCGGTCCGCGTTGCGGCGCGAAACGACTCAGGGCTCGTCGCGCGAGCCGGCGCCCACTCCGAGCCGAGCCCACTCCCGCAGGAAGTCGGGGCTCTGCCGGTCGAGGCTCACGATCGAGACCGTGTTCTCTCTCGAGTTGGCGACGTAGAGCTGTTCGCGCGCGGCGTCGATCACCATCTCGTTGGCCCCTTCCCCCACGAGCACACGCCGCACAACCGTGAACGTCGCAAGTCCGACCACGGCCACCACGCCGTCGCTGAGGCAGCTCACCAGCGCGAGGGCCTCCTCGTTCGGAGGACGGTGAACGGCCAGGATGTTGGGGTTGCTGCACAGCGCAACCGAGCCGAGCGGTGTGTTGCGTGGGGACTCGGACTCGGGGTCGATCGAGGTATCGACCCGGGCAAGCGCCCCCGGCGTTGTTTGGACGAGCAACAAACGGTCCCCCAGCGCGGGATCCTCAAAGGCCAGGTCCCCCATGATGGGTCGTGCGATGACATTCTCGGCGCCGATCCCGGAGATCCGGGTGTCGTTGCCGGAGAGGATGACTTCCAGACCTGCCGCGACGGTGAACGACTTGATCCCGGGCCAGTACCGGTGGGTCGTGTACAGCAGCGGCCGTTCGCAGGCGGCGGTCACCTCCGCGGCCGCCATGGGATCGCACGCTCGCGCAGCGACCGAGAACCCGCCGGCGGCGTCAAACTCGTCGAAGAGATCCGCCCGATAGAACTCGCTGTCCGTCCGCGCGGTGATCTCGGGACCCAGTTCACCATCGAGGTCGATGAGGGTGAGTTCACCGTCGAGCAGGTGTGGGACGTAGGCGAAACGAAACCCCTGGTCGTCGAGCGTGACCCGAGACGGGTCCGGGCCGATGCCGACGGCGTCCTCGGACCGCCGGACCTGGTGCTGGGCATCGCAGACGCCGAATGCATCCTGGCCGCAGTCGAGATCGATGCCCTCAGAGGTCGGGACCACGTCGACCCAAGCCAGCGCTGCGGGTGCGCGCTGCGGTAGCAGGAGTCGGTAGGGGCCGCCAGCGGTCTCAGCACCACGAGTGTCCAGGGCGATGTTGCCCAGGCCATCACCGAAAACGACCGTCTGCTCCGCATCGATGAACGCTGTGGGCAAGCACTCGATGGTGGGATCGCGCTCGGCAAGACGGCGGCATGGACGAGAGGACGAGAGCGTCGCTCCGGGGGCGCCGACGTCCCCCCCAAGTGCGGCGTGCAACCCGACGAGGTCGACCGCCGCCAGCGTACCGCCCTTCTGAACCCGGTCCCAGTTGCCGTTGGTCACAAACAGCCACTGCGCGTTCGGGGAGACCGCCAGACCACTGGGCTGGCGCAATGAGTCCCGCACCGGCTCCGGCTCGGTGCCCCCACAGCTTCCCAGTGCCACCAACGCAGCAACGAGCGATGCCCGAACCATGCCAGGGCAGTGTAGCAACGCGACGAAACGACCGGGGTCCTGTCAGCCGGCCGCGACGGACACCGCGCTCCGTGCCCAGCCCACCGGATACACGGCCCACGATGCGGCGAACGCCATCAGGGCCCCGATGGTTGCCAGCGCCGGGGCCACACCGCCCGAGATCGGCCGAGAGACC
Source organism: Nannocystales bacterium (assembly GCA_050633305.1). GTDB lineage: Bacteria > Myxococcota_A > Polyangia > Nannocystales > Nannocystaceae > CAJXVA01. Next base: position 20,462 of record JBOEGF010000043.1, on the reverse strand, counting down.
GCGGGTCCGGAGCCGACGACCGACCCGACCGCTCGCAAGATCACGACGGTCAGCAGGACCGGCGTCGCGAGCGTCAGCGCCAGCATCAGCATTCCGTCCAGATGCACCGCAAGAATCCCGGGGAGCTCGGAGACCCCTGGCAGCCACAGCTCGGGACGTGCCGGCGGGAGGAGAGTCGCCTGGTCCCGAAGAACCACCAAGGCAGGGTGGTGCAAACGCAGACACAGCGCAGCGACCAGGGCACCGCTGACGCTCATCCGAACGAGCGGCGCCGGAGTGGTGCGCAATGCCGCGGCCGAGGCCGTCGCCCCCCCCAGCAACGCATAGGCGGGCAGGCTGGCAAGGATCCCGATGCCCGCCCCGAGCAGGAGTTCCATGGCGACCGCGGAGATCCACGCGGACGCCGACTCCAGCACGACCGGAGACGCCTCCGCGCTAGCCCCGAGGCCAACCGCGATGGCGGCAGCGACCGGCCACCAAAGTGGGCCCACCGCGGCGGTCCAGTGCGGCTGAACTCGAAGCACGACGAACCAGCGCAACGCGAGCAGCGACGCCCCGGCGAGGTGCGCCTCAAGACCCATCGAGGTCCAGGGCCACGCCATCGTGGCCGAGACTCTCGACATGGCCCCACGCCGCGACGGTCTGCTCCACCGCACCGTCGAACGCGGCCGCGCCGGTGAATGCCAGGGCGGCCAGAACCGAAAGCCCGCGGATCATCGTTGCCAGGCTTTGGTCCTGCAATCCCAACCACAAGACCACGAGCCCGCCGATCACGGCCCCCGCCACGCCCGCCAGGACCAGCGGCAGAAGCACTGTCACTGCCAGCATCAACATGTCTCGAACGATGTCGAACAACTCGGTCATGCGTATCCCTTCACCAGTCCGCCGATGACGACGTCCCAGCCGCCGACAGCGAGAAACAACAACAACTTCACCGGCACGCTCACCAGCGGCTGCGGTACGGAAGCCAGCCCACCGAGCATCAGCGCTTGGCTGACGACGAGGTCGGCGAGAACGAACGGCACCAAGATCACCACCGCAATGGCCAACGCCTCGGTCAACTCGGTCACCAGGAATGCGGGAACGCTGACCCATGCCTGCTGCGGCGAACGCCCCTGCAACTCCGAGAAGAACTCCAGCTCGGCCGCATCGGCGTGTCGATGCGTGAACTCCAAGAGCGGCTGCAACAGCGCCGCGGCATGCTCCGCGGGAGCTTGGATCACCGACTGGAGGCCGCCAACCGACTCCAAAGCAAGGGCCAACGCGTTCGCGACGGGCAACATGACCACGCCTGTGATCACCGTGGCGACCGCCAACACGATGGGCCACGGCAGGAACGTCTCCGCACCCAGTCCGGTTCTCAGGGCGCCAACGACCACCAGAGACTTGGTGAACGCGGTGCACAACGCGAGCACCAAGGGGAGCGCCGCCAGCCCCACCCAGATCCAGATCGTCGGCGACACCTCAGCCACCGGACGTCTCCGACGGAGTCGTGGCGAGCTCCGCCAGCAAGGTCGGTGGACCCGCCGGGCCGGTTCCCAACATCCAGCGACGGCCCTCGACGGTCACGACGTGGACCGCGTGTTCGCCGGTCAGGCGGACGCTTTCGCCTCCTCCGCTCCCCTGCTCCAGCCGTCGACGCATCCACAGTGCCGCAAACAGCAACGCACAGAGGACCAGCGTGACGGGAACGAGAGACCCCAGCGCAGAACTGCCCATGTGCGCAAATGTAGGCGCGCAGGCGCGATGAACGAAAAAACCTGCGATTGCGACGGTTTCCTGCCGCTCCTCGCCTGCTGCCCAACCACGAAAAAACCCCGCTGCCAAGGCAGAGGGGTTTTCGGACTGACGCCTGGAGGCGGAACAGTTGCGGATCAGTTGTCGAAGATGATCTCGACGTACGCCATCGGAGCTGCATCGCCGGGTCGGGGTCCGACCTTGGTGATCCGGGTGTAGCCACCGGGACGGCTGGTGAGCTGAGGAGCAACCTCGTGGAACAGCTTGTGAAGCTGGTCCCGACCGCGGACCATTCGGCCTGCGACGCGCACGGCGTGAACCAAGCGGGTCTTCTCTTCCATGCTCCGGTCATCCGCGTCTTTGGCGACGATGTCTGCCACGCGGATAGCCTTGGTGATCGTCTTCTCAGCGAAGCCGCGGAGTTCCTTGGCCTTGGCTTCGGTGGTGCGAATACGGCCATGCTCGATGAGCGAAGTGACCATGTTGCGCCACATCGCCTTGCGGTGGGCCGAGTTGCGTCCGAGTTGTCGTCCTGCTTTGCGATGTCGCATCGTAGTGGCTTTCGAAGGTAGTCGAATCGGGGCGCGCTGCCGCGATTAGTCGTGCGCAGGGGGTGGTCCCTGCCAGTTCGGGATCTTCATCCCGAGCGAGAGACCCATCTGCGCGAGAATCTCTTTGATCTCTTTGAGAGATTTGCGACCGAAGTTCTTGGTCTTGAGCATCTCGGCCTCGGTCTTTTGGACCAGGTCGCCGATGTAGTGGATGTTGGCGTTCTGCAGGCAGTTCGCCGAGCGGACGCTGAGCTCCAGCTCGTCGACCGAGCGCCACAGGTACTCGTTGAGCTTGTCCTCTTCGGACGGCTCGGCGGTGGTCGCCTCTTCGATCTCTTCGCGGTTGATGAAGATCGAGAGCTGCTCCTTGAGGATCTTGGCCGCAAACGCCACAGCGTCGTCGGGACGGACTGAGCCGTCGGTCCAGATCTCGAGCACCAGACGGTCGTAGTCGGTTCTTTGTCCGACCCGGGCGTTGGTCACCCGATAGTTCACCTTGTGGATGGGCGAGAAGAGGCTGTCGATCGGAATGACACCGATCGGCTGGCCCTCTTTCTTGTTCTGGTCGGCGGTCGCGTAACCGCGTCCCATCTCGACCGTCATCTCCATCTTCAGCTGTCCACCGTTGGACAGCGTCGCGAGGGTTTGCTCGGGGTCGAGCACGTGCAGGCCGGTCGGCGCGATGATGTCCGAAGCCTTGACGTCCCCTTCGCCCTGCTTGTCGATCTGGATCGTGCGGGGCGTGGCGTCGTCCATCTGAAGACGGAGCGACTTGACGTTGAGGATGATGTCGGTGACGTCCTGAACGACGCCCTCGATGGTCGTGAACTCGTGCAGCGCACCTTCGATACGCACCGAGGTGACCGCAGCGCCTTGCAGGGAGCTGAGAAGCACACGCCGCAGGCTGTTGCCGAGCGTGATCCCGTAGCCGCGCTCGAGCGGCTCGCAGGTGAACTTTCCGTAGGCGTCGCTGAGCGAGTTGTTGTCCGCGTCCAGCTTCTTGGGCCGGATGAGGTCTCGCCAGTTTCTCGCGATGGTGTTCGTGTCTTGCATCGGCTGTCCTGCGCTCTTGGGGGGATGACTCGGCGTACTCGGGGTGCCTGAGGTCGGGGGAGTTCCCGAAGGGTTACTTGGAGTAGAGCTCGACGATGAGCTGTTCGTCGATCTCAGCGGCAATGTCACTGCGGGCGGGAAGCGAGGTGACCTTGCCCTTGAAGGCGTCCTTGTCCAGCTCGAGCCAGCCCGGGGACGGCGTGCGATCGACCTTGGCCAACGCGTCCACGACCTTCTGAATCTTGCGGCTCGGCTCGCAGACCTCAATCACGTCGCCTTGCTTGACGAGGTAGCTGGGGATGTCGACCTTCTTGCCGTTGATCCGGAAGTGACCGTGCGTGGTGAGCTGACGGCACTCAGCGTGGCTGGAACCGAAGCCAAGCCGCAGGGTCACGTTGTCGAGACGACGCTCAAGCAGGCTGAGAAGGTTCTCGCCGGTGACGCCCTTCATGCGGGATGCGCGGTAGTAGTAGCCACGGAACTGCTTCTCAAGCAGGCCGTACATGCGCTTGACCTTCTGCTTCTCGCGAAGCTGCTGGCCGTAGTCGCTGGGACGACGCTTGCGACCCTGGCCGTGCTGGCCGGGGGGATATGGGCGGCGCTCGTAGCCGCACTTCTGGGAGAAGCAGCGATCGCCTTTGAGGTAGAGCTGCGCGTCTTCGCGGCGGCAAAGGCGACAGGTGGGTCCGGTGTAGCGAGCCATCTTAAACGGTCCTTACAGAATCTCGAGAAGCGCAGTTAGACGCGGCGACGCTTGGGAGGCCGGCAGCCGTTGTGCGGAATGGGAGTCACGTCCTTGATGGATGTGACGCGAAGGCCGGAGGACTGGATTCCGCGAAGTGCGGACTCTCGTCCTGCTCCGGGGCCCGTGATCCGGATGGAGACCGTTTGAAGACCGTGGTCCTGAGCTCGCTTCGACGCTTCGTCGGCGGCGAGCTGAGCAGCGAACGGCGTGGACTTGCGGGAGCCCTTGAAGCCACGCACACCGGCCGAAGCCCATGCGATGACGTTGCCGTTGACGTCGGTGATGCTGACCAGCGTGTTGTTGAACGTCGACTGGATGTGCACCACCCCGGTCGAGATGTTCTTGCGAACGCGCTTCTTTCCTCGTGCTTGAGCCATTTGCTGCCTTACTTCTTCTTGCCGGAGACGGTGGCTCGCTTGGGGCCTTTGCGTGTCCGCGCGTTCGTGTGCGTCCGCTGCCCGCGGCAAGGGAGACCTCTACGATGGCGAAGTCCGCGGTAGCAACCGAGGTCCATGAGGCGCTTGATGCTGCCTTGGACTTCGCGCCGAAGGTCACCTTCGACTTTGAAGTCGCCTTCGATGGTCTGACGGATCGCGCTCACTTGCTCGTCGGTGAGGTCATCGGTTCGAACCGAGGGACCCACGCCAGACTGCTTGAGGATGCGCGTCGCGGTGTTCGTGCCGACGCCGTAGATGTAGGTCAGCGCAATCGCGATGCGCTTGCCCTTGGGCAGGTCGACTCCAGAGATACGAGCCATGATTAGCCCTGCCTCTGCTTGTGCTTGGGGTTTTCGCAAATGACACGCACCACACCGCGGCGGCGGATCACCTTGCACTTCTCGCAGATCTTCTTGACGCTGGCTCGGACTTTCATCGTCAGGGGGCTCGCTGGTCGATATCGCATCTCGTAAGGGGGGCTTTCAAAGGTCATGGGCTGTCTTGGTGGTCGGTGGCTTCGGCGTTGTCGAGGAGCCGGTTACTCGGGCCCCGTCCCGGGATCGGGAGGTGGCTGGCTGGGCGTTGGCGGTTCGACGGAGGGCCCGAGGATGGTCCCGCGACCGAGGTCGCTGGCAGCGGGGCGAACCCGCACTCTATCTCCAGGCTTGTAGGTGGTACCGAGGCGTTGGACTTCAGGGGACAGACCGGCGACGAGTTGAGAGCCGCCCTCCGTTTTGAGGCGATAGAGACGTTGGGGGAGGTCGGCCAGGATTGTGGCGTTCACGACCGCAACGTCGGGGTTCATCAAAGTAAGGTCTCGGGTAGAGAACTTGGGGTTAGGCAGAACGAAGTGGCCTGAGTGCTGACCCAGGCCACGGAGCGCCGGAATATAGAGGCACCTTCTAGCGAAGTCCACCCCCCCCGGCCGGAGGTTTTTTGGCCCGGCGTGAGACCCCGCGCGATCGCGATCCCCGCAAACCGCGCATCGGGCGCAAATCTCAAGAACGGGCGTAGAACGGGTCCTACACGCCCTTGCAGGCCTGTGTAGCGCATCGGGTGCAGACGTTCACCTATGCCTGATCGCCGGGCTGAAGCGCCGCTGGCAGCGCGAATCCAGCGGCTCCAGGCGGGAATTGCCAGTGAGAGCGGGCGGCCTCGAGCGGAATCGAGGCGTAGACGTGCGGGAAGCGATCCCCGCCCCTGCTGACCTCCCAGCGCAGGCTTTGAGCGGGCAAGGCATCGGGATCGATCTCCACGAGCACCAGGCCCTGCTGCCCCGCGAAGTGTTTGTTCGCGGTCGCGAGGACCTGATGAAGCGCGCTGAGGTGCACGAAGCCGTCCGTTTCGTCGACGGGTGCCCAGGCGAGATGTCCCAAAGAGACACGGCGCTCCCATTGGGGCGCCGTGTAGATCTTGAAGATGCGCGTCGTCATCAGCGATCGATAGAAGCAGGCGCGGGAGCAGGAGCCCGACAGGGCGACCGTTGGGAGGATGAAGCGAAGGCAGCTTTGCTGCCGCAGTGAGGGACCCTTGCGAAGGGTCCTTCGGAGATCACAGGACCGCGTTGATGCGAGCGAAGACCTCATCGGGGGTCCCGACGCCGTCGACCTCGACCACGATCCCTTTGGCCTGGTATCGCGGCACGACCGGCTGGGTCTCCGCCACGAACTTGTCGAGGCGCTCTTGGACCTTCGCTGGTGTGTCGTCGGAGCGCTGGTAGAGGTCTTCACCCGTGACGTCGCAAACGCCTTCGTTCTCAGGCGGGTTGTACTTCACGTGATAGACGTGGCCGGACTTGGACATGCGTCGGCCGGTGATGCGTTCCTCGATCAGCTCGAACGGCACCTTCATGTAGATCACCTTGTCGAGCGAGACCTTGGCGTCGAGAGCCTCGGCTTGGACCGCAGTCCGCGGGAAGCCGTCGAGGATGAAGCCCTGCTCCGTCTCGGGCTTGGTCAGCGCTTCCTCGAGCAGACCGATCACGAGTTCGTCCGGCACCAGACCGCCTGCGTCCATGAAGCTCTTGGCCTGCTTGCCCAGTTCGGTTCCTTGCTTGACGGCCGCCCGCAGCAGATCGCCAGTGCTGACGTGCGCGTAGCCAAGGGACTCCTTGAGCTTCTTCGCTTGGGTGCCCTTCCCCGATCCGGGGGCTCCGATCAACATGATTCCGGTGCGGCTCGACTCTGCCATTGCGGCATGGACTTTAGCAGAGTCGGCGCTTCGGACGGTCCGCAAAAACGGACGGCCCCGGAGCATGATGCACCCGGAGCCGTGACCCACTCGAACGCGTGTTCGAGTCTACTTGCGTCGACCTCGACCGCCTCGAGGACCGGCGAAGCCTTCGTACGAACGCGTCACGAGATGGCTTTCGATCTGCTGGGCGGTGTCGAGAGCAACACCGACGACGATCAGCAGCGACGTGCCGCCGTAGTAGAACGGGACGTTGAACTTCGTCTGCAGGAAGGTGGGCAACACGCAGACGGCGGAGATGTACCAAGCGCCTACAAAGGTCAGCCGGTTGAGCACGTAGTCGATGTACTCGGCCGTGCGCTTGCCGGGTCGAATGCCGGGCACAGACGCGTTCTGCTTTTTGAGGTTGTCGGCGACGTCCGTGGGGTTGAACTGAATCGCCGTGTAGAAGTACGTGAAGAACACGCACATCGCGACGTAGACCGTGATGTACAGCCAACCGTCGTACCGAAGGGCTTCGGAGAGCTTCTGCAGCCACTCGTTCTGGCTCCACGCAGCGATCTGGCTGGGGAACATCAGGATCGACGACGCGAAGATCGGCGGGATGACGCCGGCGCTGTTGATTCGCAGCGGGAGGTAGTTGGCGTTGCCGCCGAACATTCGCTGCCCAACGACACGCTTGGCGTACTGGACGGTGATGCGCCGCTGCCCTCGCTCCATCATCACGATGAAGGCGATGACCAGGACTGCACCCAGGCCGAGAATCGCGATCGTCATCGGACCGAAGTTCTCCGGGTCGTCCTGCATCTTCTGGAACAGCTGGTACATCGCCGAGGGGAAGTTGGCGATGATGCCTCCGAAGATGATCAGCGAGATGCCGTTCCCGATGCCGCGCTCGGTGATCTGTTCACCGAGCCACATCAAGAACACGGTGCCGCCGGTCAACGTCAGCACCGTCATGAACTCGAACCCAAACCCATCCGGTTCGAGCACCAGCTGCGATCCGGCCGAGTTCTGTGACTCGAGCCAGTTGGCGATGAAGTAGCCCTGGACGAACGCCAGGCCCACCGTGCCGTATCGGCTGTACTGGTTGATCTTGCGCTTCCCGGTCTCGCCTTCCTTGCTCAGCTGTTCGAGCCGCGGAATGACGACCGTCATCAACTGCATGATGATGGACGCGCTGATGTACGGCATGATCCCAAGCGCGAACACGGAGACCTGCTCCAGTGCACCACCGGTGAACATGTTGAAGTAGCCCAGGAAGCCACCCGAACCGGAGTTGACCAGTTCGGACATCACGGTCCGGTCAACGCCGGGCACCGCGATGAAGACACCGAGCCGATAGACGGCGAGCATGCCCAGGGTGAAGAGCACCCGCTTGCGGAGCTCGGGCAGCTTGAAGATGTTGATGAGAACGTTCATGGAGCGTCCGTGCGGGACATCGGGGGCGCAGATGCGGTGTGGCTAGGCGCCGATGCCGGCGTGGGATCAGTGGACGGGCTGCGGCCGGGTGCCGTAGCGGGCGACGAACCTATCCTATGGACCGCCCGCCCGCATCTGACACAACGCGCGTGAACCCACACGGCGGGGTTGACGCAGGGGAGACGCGGATCCGAGCCCCGAGGTCATCGGCTCCGAGTCTTTGGTAAGCTGCGCCACATGCGTAGATTCGGCTGTTGGACGCTGCTTCTGGGGATGCTGGCCTGCGATACGGATGACGGCGCAAATTCGGGGACCGACGCCTGGGACCCCGACACCGAGAGCGGTGCCACCGGGGAGTCTGGGGCTCCGACGACGAGCACGCCGACCGGTCCCTCGAGCACGTCCACCGCGGATACCGACGCCGATCCAAGCAATGATTCCACGACGAGCGATCCCGACCCTACCGCAACGGATCCCTCGGCCACCGCGGGTGGGTCGACGGGCGACGCGGGGAGCGAGAGTACCGGGGATTCCCCCCCTGCCGGTTGCAGCCCTGACGCGTTGACACTCATCGACCTGCTCAACGAGTACCGAGCCGAGAACGCCCTCGGACCGATCCCGGCCAGCAGCTCGCTATGCACCGTCGGAGATCTCCACGTCCAAGACCTCGCGACGGAGGCGCCGCACAGCGCCGCCGAATGCAACCTCCACAGCTGGTCGGACGCCGGGCCATGGTCGGGGTGCTGCTACACCTCCGATCACGCTGCGGCGCAATGCATGTGGGACAAGCCTCGCGAGCTGACCGCGTACCCGGGCAATGGCTATGAAAACGCGGCGGGGGGCGGCGGCGCGCTCGGCCCTGCAGAAGCGCTCGAGCTTTGGAAGGGCAGCGCCGGTCACAACGCTGTGATGCTCAACGAAGGAACATGGGCAAACCTGACGTGGAACGCGGTCGGGGTTGGGATCTCCGATGGATACGCGGTGCTCTGGTTCGGCGAGGAGAGCGACCCGACCCCGTAGGGGGAAACACCCAAGTCCCCGCCGTTGCTTCCGTCGACAAAGGCCACGCAACGGAGCACGTTCGGCGGCGCGGAACCGCACTGCGCGAGGGGCGGTCGTAGCTCGATGGCGGCTGAGCGGTGCGGGGACGGACCGAATCGTCGGCCCGGAACAGCTGCCGAGCGGGGCTCGAGTGCCCCGGTCCTCGACCGCCCACCATCGGCAACCCCTCATCAGGAAGCTCCGCGCGGAAGATTCCCCGCGGCCCGATGGGCGGCGAATCGGCGCAGATCGGGCCCCAACGGCCATCGATGCGGCGCTGCCCGACACGGCTAGCCGTACGCCGCGAGGGTCCACTACGCTCCCCTCAGTCGCGAGGCTCCATGGATACTGCTGACGAGCTGAAGAAACTGCGGGCTCAACTCGCGGAACGCGAGCGCGAAGTGACCGTCCTTCGGGCGGCGATCCGCGCCTCGCCCGCCGGCATTCTGATCGCGTCCTCGCCCGGCGGGGAGCTCGAGGAGTGGAATCCGGCAGCACTGGGGATTCGCACCTCGGAGGACTCGGACGCGCTCACCGAGCTCCCGGCCGAGCTCGACCCCGCAGGATGGAACGCCTTCCGTCCCAACGGTGACCCCTACGCACCCGAAGAGCTCCCCCTGCCCCGCGCGCTTCAGCGAGAGGAAGTGGTCGAGGGGGAAGACTTTGTCCTTCGAGACGGCGCCGGCAACGAGCGGTGGCTCAGCGGGCATGCGGCCCCCGTCTACGCGGACGGAGAACTCGTCGGGGCCGTCGCCGTCCTCCCGGACGTCACCAAGCGCCGAAACGCCGAGCTCGACGCACGACGGTTTCGACGAATGGCCGAACTCTCGCCCGCGTTCGTCGGGCTGTGGCGACTCGACGGGCCCGTCACCTACGTCAACCCTGCCGGCCTCGAGCTGTCCGGGCTCACCGAGGAAACGAGCGAAGGCCGGTCGCTCCCCGACTTCCTCACCGACGCCTCCGCGGACAGGCTCACAGAGGTCGGTCTTCCCACCGCGCGCGACCAGGGACATTGGCAGTCCGAAGTTGAGTTGCGCAGCGCGACACAGACTCCGGTTCCCGTCTCGCTCGCCCTCGTAGTTCACGAGCCGGACGACGACGGTCAACGGTACGTGTCCGCCGTGATGACCGACCTGCGACCCATGCAGGAGCTCGAGTCGCAGCTCCGGCAGAGCCAGAAGCTCGAATCGATCGGGCGCCTCGCCGGCGGCGTGGCCCACGATCTGAACAACCTCCTGACGATCATCGACAACTACACCGCGGCGGTTCACAAGACGCTGTCCGCGACCGACCGCCGTCACGAGGACCTGACCGAGGTCCTCGTCGCTTCCGGGCGAGCAGCGGAGCTGTGCACGCAACTGTTGAGCTTCGCTCGGCGGCAGATCATTCAACCCACCGTCCTGCAGCTCTCCACCGCGGTGGACGAGCTCATGCGGCTTCTGCATCGGATGCTCGGCCCGGGCGTCGTGCCTCGTGTCGAAGTCGCCGACGACTTGTGGCCGATCGAGGTCGACCGCTCCCAGCTCGACCAGATTCTCCTCAACCTGGTGGCCAACGCACGAGACTCGATGCCCGACGGTGGCCAACTGAGCATTGCCGCGCGCAACGTACAACTGGCCGCGACGTTCTCCACAACCCACTCCGAGATCGAGCCGGGGGACTACGTCGTGCTGGCCGTGACCGATACGGGCGCCGGCATGTCAAAGCTCTCCCGCGACCGTGCGTTCGAGCCGTTCTTCACCACCAAGATGCACGCGGGGACCGGACTCGGGCTTGCCACGGTGTTCGGTGCTGTCCGCCAGAACCACGGTCACATCGACCTCAAGAGTGAGGAGGGGACAGGAACCTCCTTCGAGATCTATTGGCCACGCGCCAAGGCCCAGCCGACTCCAGAAGTTCCGGTCGAGGCCGCCCCGAGCGCAGGCGGGACGACCGTCCTTGTCGCAGAAGACGAGCCGGTGTTGCTTCGTCTGACCGTCCGAGGTCTACAACGCAGTGGCTACGAAGTCCTGGCGGCAGGCAGTGGCGCAGAAGCACTCGAGTTGTCCAGCGCCTACGACGGTACGATCGACCTCTTGCTGACGGACGTCGCCATGCCGCACATGAATGGTCGAGAGCTCGCCGCCAAGCTCCACGAGGACCGGCCCGATGTCTGCGTGCTCTACGTCTCGGGATACCCGGAGGACGCGCTCCTCGAGAACGGCGTCCTCGCGAAGAACGTGGCCTACCTACCCAAGCCATTCTCCATCGACGGCCTGCTCGAAGCGGTCTCCGCACTGCTAGCCTCCGGCTGAGAGGCCCCGAGTCTCCTTTCCCTCGGTGTCCAACAAGGCCCGCTTCCGGCGAGACCTTGTCGGGCGCTCGTCCGCGTCTGCGCGGGCTTCGGCGGCCGCCACGTCGCCGGCGGCCGATCGGCGACTTCAAACCCAGCGAGTTTCATCAGGCCTGGATTCAGGCGAGCTTCCCGACCGACCCGCCACCTCCTCTCCTCCGTCCACTGCCGCCCGCAACCGAGCGGGAACAACCAAGCATCGTCCGACCCAGACCCTGAAACCTCACCAATGACGGCGCACTCCAGACCCAGACCTACTGGCACTTGCCCCGCTCGGCGCCGACGTTGGCAGCGCTGAGACCGAGAACGAACCACGAAAAAAGGCCGCCCCAATGGGACGGCCTTTCTCAACCGAGCGGAGCCCTAGGCTTCGGCAGCGGCTTCAGCCTTGGCAGGCTTGGCGCTGATGTACTCGATCGTGCCGCCCGCTGCTTCCACCTTGGAGATGGCCGACTTGCTGGCGCGATGCACCTTGACGGTGAGCGAGGTCTTGAACTCGCCATTGCCAAGCAGCTTGATGTGCGTGGTCTTCTTGGGGATCAGGCCCTTCTCGTGGAGGAGCTCGATCGTCACCTCGGCACCCTTGTCGAAGTTGCTCTCGAGCACTTCAACGTTGAGTCCGTAGTACTCGACGCGATGAATGTTGATGAAGCCGCGCTTCGGAACCCGGCGGTGAATCGGGAGCTGACCGCCCTCGAAGCTTGCCTTCATCGAAGTGCGGCGAGCCAGCTGGCCCTTCATTCCGCGGGTCGAGGTCTTGCCTCGACGAGAGCCAATGCCGCGACCGACTCGCTGCTTGCGCTGACGGGCGCCCGGAGCGGGCTGAAGATCGTGAAGTTCGGTACCCATGTTACGGCTAGCCTTCCTGCACAGGCTCGACCTCGAGGAGGTGCTGAACCTTGCGAATCATGCCGCGAACGGCGTGGGTGTCTTCGAGCTCGACGCTGTGGTTGAGGCGACGAAGGCCCAACCCGCGAACGGTCTCTTTCTGCTTGAAGTTGCGGTCGATCGTGCTGCGAACCAGCTTGACCTTGAGCTTTTGAGCCATGACGAAGTCCTCGCTACCTAGTTGCGGTTGGCGTCTGGTGGCCGCCTTAGGCGGTCATGATCTGCTCGACGGTGAGCCCACGACGACGAGCCACCATTTCGGGGCTGCGAAGCTGCTTGAGCGCGTCCATCGTCGCGTGAATGACGTTGAGGTGGTTGTTCGTGCCGATGCACTTGCTCAACACGTCGTGAATGCCAGCGCACTCAACGACCGCGCGAACGGGACCACCTGCGATGACGCCGGTACCGGCGCTGGCGGGGCGGAGGAGCACTCGACCGGCGCCGTGGTGCCCAAGTGCCTCGTGCGGAATGGTCGTGCCCGAAAGCGGGACCTCGAACAAGTTGTGCCGCGCGTACTCGTTGGCCTTACGAATGGCCTCCGGGACTTCGCGAGCCTTGCCGTGGCCCATGCCAACCCAGCCATGCTCGTTGCCGACGACGACGACGGCTGTGAACGAGAAGTTACGACCGCCTTTGACCACTTTGGCCACGCGGTTGATGTAGACGACTCGGTCTACGAGATCGCCAAGGGAATCGATATCGACTGCCATGAGTAGAACTTCCTTCCGAGGGCTCGCTTAGAACTCGAGCCCAGCTTCCCGGGCAGCAGCCGCAAGCGCGCTGATGCGGCCGTGGTAGGCGTAACCGTTGCGGTCGAACACGACCTGTTTGATGCCCTTGTCCAGACAAGCCGAGGCGATTGCAGCGCCGACGGATTTGGCCTTGGCGGTCTTGTCGAGCTCGTCGCCAACAACCTTGAGGCAGGAAGCGGCGGCAAGCGAAGACGCGGTCGCGTCGTCGATGACCTGGGCGTAGATGTGCTTGTTGCTGCGGAACACCGTCAGGCGCGGACGCTCGGCGGTGCCGGTCACCTTCTTGCGGATTCGCTTCTTGCGACGAAGGCGGGTTTTTTGACGTTGATTGGCCATGTTCGAACTCTTCCTCCACGAGTGGAGCGTGCGGCCGGGCTTTGGTACCGGCCGCGGAAGGAGCGGGCGCTACTTCTTACCGCGCTTACCCTCTTTACGGATGATGTGCTCGCCGACGTATTTGACACCTTTGCCCTTGTAGGGCTCTGGCGGACGGTAGCCGCGGATATCCGCAGCCGCCTTGCCGACGGCAATTTTGTCCGGTCCGGACACGGTGACCTTGCCGTCTTTTGCGACTTCGGCCTTCACGCCCTCGGGCAGCACGTAGCTGATCGGGTGGGAGAAACCGAGCGTGAGGTCGAGGGTCTTGCCCTTGGCCGCAGCGCGGTAACCGACACCGTTGATCTCGAGCGTCTTGGACCAACCCTCGTGAACCCCGTGGACGATGTTCGCCGTACGGGCACGCGCGGTGCCGTGGAGCGAACGATCCAACCGGTTGTTGGTGGGCCGCTCGAACGTGAGCGTGTTGTCCTCAACCTTGAACGAAATGCGGTGGTGCACCTCGAAGCTGAGTTCGCCCTTCGGGCCCTTGGCCGAGATGACCTGACCGGAGGTCTTGATCGTCACGCCGTTGGGGATGGCGATGGGTGCATTTCCAATACGAGACATGGTTCGTTCTCCCTTTGGGTTTGGCTACCAGACGCTGCAGATGAGCTCGCCACCGACGCCAGCTTTACGGGCGGCGCGGTCGGTCATCATGCCCTGCGACGTGCTGATGATCATGATTCCCAGGCCGTTGCGGACCTTGGGGATGTCGGTGCTCTTGGCGTAGCGACGTTGGCCGGGACGGCTGACGCGCTTGAGACCTTCGATTGCGGCCTGCTCACCTTGCCATTTGAGATCGATGTGAATCTTGCCCTGCGGGCCCTCTTCACGGAAATCACAGCTGGCGATGAAGCCCTCACGCACGAGAATCTCGGCGATACGGTGCTTAGCCTTGGACGCGGGAAGCTCAAGCTCCTTGTGGCCCGCCGAGATCGCATTGCGAATACGGGTCAGGAGGTCGGCGATGGGATCGGTCATGGACATGAACGGTTCCTTTCGTCTTTCGTGGCGCGGATCAGTTCGCCCGGAAGGGCATCCCGAGTTGAGCCAGCAGCGCACGACCTTCGTCGTCGGTCTTGGCGGAAGTGTGGATGCAGATGTTCATCCCTGGAACCTTGTCGAGACGCTCGATGTCGATTTCAGTGAAGATGAGCAGCTCACGAACACCGAGGGTGTAGTTGCCGCGCCCGTCAAAGGCACGGCGGCTGACGCCACGGAAGTCGCGGGTTCGGGGGAGAGCGACCGTCAGAAGACGTCCGAGGAACTCCCACATGTTGTGTCGGCGAAGCGTCAGCATGCAGCCGATCTTCATGCCTTCGCGAAGCTTGAAGCCTGCGATGGACTTCTTGGCCCGGGTGACGACCGGACGCTGACCGGCGATGAGACCGAGGCCTTCAAACGCCTGCTCGAGCAACTTCGGCGTCTTGAGCGACTCGCCCATACCGATGTTGAGCGTCACCTTGGTGAGCCGAGGGACTTCCAGCGGGTTCTTGTAGGAGAACTCCTCGATGAGCGCCTTGCGAACGGGCCCTTCGTACTTCTGCTGGAGGTCGGACTTGTAGCCATCGGGGCGAGCGCCAGGCTCGTCCATGACTGCGCGGAACTTGTACGGAAACCCGCGCTCCGCTTTCTTCTTCTGGGTAGGATCGGACATTGCGAGGCCCTCTAGGTGTCGATCTGCTCGCCCGACTTGACGGCCACCCGAACGCGCTTGCCATCAGCGAGCGTGTTGATGCGGACCCGAGTGGGACCGCCCGTCTTCGGGTCAGCCATCATGACGTTGGAAACGTGAATGGGGGCCTCTTTGCGGACGCGGCCACCCTGGGGGTTAGTTTGGCTGGGCTTGATGTGCTTGGTGATGACGTTGACGCCAGCGACCAGCACTTTGTCCGCAGAGGGGTAGACAGCGAGGACTTCGCCCTTGCTTCCCTTGTTCTTGCCCGCGGTGACGACGACGTTGTCGCCCTTCTTGATGCGTTCCATTAGAGGACCTCCGGCGCCAGGCTGATGATCTTGAGGAACTTCTTGGCCCGGAGCTCGCGAGCGACGGGTCCGAAGATACGCGTTCCAATGGGCTGCTTCTGAGCGTCAACGAGCACGGCGCTGTTGGTGTCGAAGCGGATGACACTGCCGTCTGAGCGACGCAGCCCCTGGCGGGTGCGAACGACGACGGCCTTCATGACCGAGCCCTTTTTGACCTTCGAGTTGGGAAGGGCATCGCGGACGGAGCAGACGATGATGTCGCCGACCGAAGCGTAGCGGCGCTTGGAGCCGCCAAGGACCTTGATGCAGAAGAGCTTGCGCGCGCCGGAGTTGTCGGCGACGTCGATAACGGATTGAACCTGGATCACAGCGTGGGCGCCCTTTCCAGCACGGACGTCAGGCGCCAGCGCTTGTCGCGGGAAAGCGGACGAGACTCGATGATACGGACCTTGTCGCCCATCTTGGCGTCGTTGGTCTCATCGTGCGCCTTGTAGCGCACGCGCTCGTTCACGTACTTCTTGTACTTGGGGTGACGGTAGCGACGGGTGACCTGGACGACGATGGTCTTGTCCATCTTGTCCGACACCACGGTGCCCTGCATGAAGCGACGGTGCCGCTCGAGGTGGCCAGTGCCGGTCGCGTCCCCAGCTTGGGTCTTTTCGGTTTGCTCGGACATGGCTCGTTACTCCGCCTTTGCTTCGGTTGCTTGGGCTGCGTCCAGGGCCCCATCCAGACCGGCAGCGCGCTCGCGCTGAATGGTGAGGACGCGGGCGATGTCTTTCTTGATCCGTTGGAACGCAGCGGTGTTGTTGGCTCGCTGGGTGGCCTTGGCCACGGAGAGCTTCACCAGCTGGTCGCGAAGCTCAGTCTCGAGCTCCAGCAGTTCCTCGGCGTTCTTGTCGCGCATTTCAGACGTTTTCACAGGTCCGACTCCCGGGCCAGGAACTTCGTTCCTACAGGCAGTTTGTGGTGAGCGCGAAGGAATGCCTTACGCGCGAGCTCCTCGGAGACTCCGGAGATTTCGTACAGGACGCGGCCGGGCTTGATCACGGCGACCCAGTACTCGGCTCCGCCCTTACCTTTACCCATCCGAGTCTCGGCGGGCTTCTTGGAGATGGGCTTGTCCGGGAAGATGCGGATGAACAACTTGCCACCACGCTTCACGGTCCGGTTGATGGCAATACGAGCGGCTTCGATTTGCCGCGACGTCAACCACCCGCAGGTGGTGGCCTGGAGGCCGAAGTCGCCGAAGCTGACTTGCGTGCCGCCCTTGGCGTTGCCCCTCATACGGCCCTTTTGGACCTTGCGATACTTGACCCTGGAAGGAGAAAGCATGATTCAGCCGCCTCGCTGTTGAGGAGTGGGGAAACGAGCGTCCTGCTGGCCCTTCTCGCGGTGGTCGAAGACCTCGCCCTTGAAGATCCAAGCTTTGACGCCAGCGGTGCCGCCCGAGGTCTTCGCGATCGCGAAGCCGTAGTCGATGTCGGCCCGAAGGGTGTGAAGTGGGATTCGGCCCTCGAGGTACCACTCGCGGCGCCCCATCTCGGAGTTGCCCAAACGGCCGGCCGCGTTGACGCGAATGCCCTTGGCTCCGAACTTGACCGCGGTCTGGACCGCACGCTTCAGCGCGCGGCGGAAGGCGATGCGACGCTCGAGCTGCTGGGCGATGTTCTCAGCCACCAGCTGCGCGTTGACTTCGGCTTTCCGGACCTCTTGGATGTTGAGGTAGACATCGGAGTCCGTCATCTTCTGCACCTCTTTTTTGAGGGCTTCGACGCCGGCGCCACGCTTGCCGATGATGATTCCGGGGCGGGCGGAGAAGATGTTGACCTTCACCTTGTTGGCGGCACGCTCGATCGTGATCTCCGAGATGCTGGCGCCGTAGAGCTTCTTCTTGAGGAACCGTCGAAGGCGGAGGTCCTGGTGGAGCCACTCGCGGTAGCGGGTGCTCTCGAACCACTTCGAGTTCCAAGTCTTGACGATCTTGAGTCGGAAGCCGACTGGATGCGTTTTCTGGCCCATAACTATCCTGCTTGTCTTTGCTCGTGGGGTGACGCCGGCCTAGTTGGCTGCGGCGGGGGCGATTTCCACGAAGACGTGGCTGGTGAACTTCTTGACCTGGGTGGCTCGGCCGTGGGCCCGGGGACGCCAGCGACGGAGAGCGGGACCTTGGTCGACCATCACGGTGCGAACGACGAGTCCATCGACATCGATGTCGCCTTGGTCCTCGGCGTTGGCCACAGCGGACACGAGAAGCTTGAAGAACTCGCGGGAGCCGGCTCGGTTGAGGAACCGAAGGTGGTTGATGGCCTGGGCGACCGGTTGCCCGCGGACCATGTTGGCGATGACGCGGAGCTTACGCGGTGCGATGCGCACGTAGTGAAGCTTGGCCGTTGCGGCGGCGGAGGTTTCGTTGGCTTCAGTCATCGAGCTCAACCTTTCTTGCCTTTGCGGTCAGCAGCGTGACCACGGAAGGTTCGGGTCGGCGAGAACTCGCCCAGCTTGTGACCGACCATGTTCTCCGTGATGTACACGGGAATGAACTTGTTCCCGTTGTGCACCATGATGTTGGAGCCGACGAAGTCGGGGATGATGACCGAGCGGCGCGACCAGGTCTTGATGGCGCGTCGACCAGTTTCTTCGGCAGCCGCCTCGACCTTGAGAGCGAGGTGGTCGTCGATGAACGGACCTTTTTTGACGGAACGTGGCATCTCTGCTTCCTCCTACTTTCGCTTGCGCCGAGTGACGATGAAGACGTCGGTTCGCTTGTTTGTGCGGGTGCGACCACCTTTGGTGACCCAGCCCCATGGCGAGCGGGGGTGACCACCACCCGCGTTGCGGCCTTCTCCACCACCCATGGGGTGGTCGACCGGGTTCATGACGGTGCCTCGCTGGTGCGGGCGCCGGCCGAGCCAGCGTTTGCGACCGGCCTTGCCGATGCGCATGTTTGCGTGCTCGGGGTTCGAGAGCGACCCGACGGTCGCGCGACAGTCGGCGTGGACTTTCCGCATCTCCCCGGAGGGAAGTCGGATGGTGGCCCAGTTGCCTTCTCGCGCCATCAACTGAGCGGAACCGCCAGCGGTGCGGACGAGCTGTCCGCCCCGGCCGATCTTGAGCTCGACGTTGTGGATGACCGTACCGGGAGGCATCGCCCGCAGCGGCAACGAGTTGCCGGGGATGATGTCGGCCTTGGCCGAGGAGATGACCGGGTCGCCAACCTTGAGCCCCTGCGGCGCCAGGATGTAGCGCTTCTCGCCGTCGGCGTAGTGCAGCAGAGCGATGTACGTCGTCCGGTTGGGGTCGTACTCGATCGTGGCGATCTTGGCGGGGACGCCAAACTTGTCGCGCTTGAAGTCGATGCTTCGGTAGAGGCGCTTGTGGCCACCGCCGCGGAAGCGGGAGGTGATACGGCCGTTGTTGTTACGGCCCTGCTTGCGGTGCCGGAACCCGACGAGGCGCTTGTGCGGCTTGTCAGCAGTGACGACTTCTTTGTCGTTCACTGACATGTTTCGGCGACCGGGGCTGGTCGGCTTGTACTTCTTGATGCCCATGACCGCTTATTCCTCTCCGTAGAGATCGATGGTGTCCTCGGGGTGCAAGGTGACGATGGCCTTCTTCCAGGAGGGCTTGCGGCCGGTGTTCTGGCCGACCCGTCGGAGGTCGCCACGAACGACCTGGGTGCGCACGTCGGAGACGCGGACGCCGAAGACCATCTCGACGGCCTTGCGGACCTCGATCTTGTTGGCCTGTTTGGCGACCTGGAAGACGTATTGGTTCTGCTCGGTCATCAGGTCCGTGGACTTCTCAGTCACGACGGGACGAACGAGAATCTGATGCGGGGTCATCGGTGCGACTCCTACTCTGCAGCCGGCTGTGCGGCCTGGTCGTCAGCTGCCTTGCCGGTGAGGCGGGCTTCGACTTTCCGAAGGCTCGTCTCGCTGATCAGCAGCTTGGGGTGGTTGAGGATGTCGTAGACGTTGAGGCCGGCGTCGGCGAGGAAGTCGGCGTCCGCAAGGTTGCGAGCGCTCATCTTCAGCCAGTTGTTGCCAGCGTCGTCCACGAGGAGCGCCTTCCCAGCCTCGAGCTTGCCGAGTGCGGTGTTGAGCTCTTTGGTGTTGGCTTTCTTGTCGCCCTCGCCCTTGAACTCCTTGATGACGACCAGGTTCCCGGCCGCGGCACGAAGGGAGAGCACGGACTTGAGCGCGCCGGCGATGGCCTTCCGGTTGACCCGGATGGTGTGGTTCACCGCGTTGCGGGGACCGTGCACGACGCCGCCACCTTTGAAGATGTTGGCGCGGCGCGAGCCGTGACGGGCGTTGCCGGTGCCCTTTTGACGGTAGACCTTCGCCTTGGTGTAGGACACCTCGGCGCGGGTCTTGGTGTGGGCCGTGTTCGTGCGCTTGGCTGCGCGTTGCGAACGGACGACCTCCCAAAGGAGATGCTCGTTGACCTCGGTCGCGAACACTTCATCGGCGACTTCGAGTTCGCCGGCAGCAGCTCCGCTGAGATCGATGACGTTGAGTTTGGCCATTTTGGTCTGCCTCTTCTTGGTGCGGCTTGGATCCAGGCGTCTCAGGTCTTGATTTCGACGTCCACGCCGGCGGACAGGTCCAGCTTCATCAGGGCGTCGAGGGTCTGCTTGTTCGGCTCGAGGATGTCGAGAAGCCGCTTGTGCGTCCGAATCTCGAACTGCTCGCGCGACTTTTTGTCGACGAAAGGACCTCGGAGGACCGTGTACTTGTTGATCTTGGTCGGCAGCGGGATGGGGCCTGCGACTTGAGCTCCCGTACGGCGAGCGGTCTCAGCGATCTCGCGCGCCGATTGGTCAAGAAGCTTGTGGTCGTAGGCTTTCAGCCGAATGCGGATTTTCAGGTCCTGCACGGTGTTGGTCCTTTCGTCGTCTTTTCAGGTAGCGGTGTAGGCAGAGCCTACTCGATGATCTCGGTCACG